>CAVRYP010000009.1:0-583825 GCA_963725525.1 uncultured Solirubrobacterales bacterium | reverse complement strand
TGGTCTTCGCCGCGGCCACCGCGCTGTCGATGGCCACGCTGTCGTCGGGGTCGGCTACGCGCTCACGCGCGGGCCGGTCACGCGCCGCCTGCTGCTGGCGCCCGGCTTGGGCGTGCTCACCCTGGCCTTCGGCGTCTGGTACGCGCTCGGTGCACTGACCGTGGTCAGTTGACGTTGCTGCGCAGGATCCGCCAGGTCCCGATCGTGAGCGGCAGCACCATCCAGAGGGCGAGCGACGTGCCCGGCGACCTGTCTCCGGTCAGGAGCCGCTCGGTTATGTTCGTCATCGAGCTCTGGTCGAACCAGCGAAGATGTCCGGGTATTGCGTTGATCCGCTCCAGCGCGCCGATCCCGATCGGCACAAGGAAGTAGCTCGACGATCGCGGGCGCCGAGCTGAGCAGCAGCGCGCCGAAGCCCACGCCGATCGCCATGTTCACCGCGAGATAGAACGCCACCTGGCCGGCCTGGGCGAGCGGCACGTGCCACGTGCCCGGCAGCCCGGGATTCTGATCGCGGTGCCGAGCAGCGCGAGCAGCAGCGACTACGAAGGCGATCAGCGCGATCACCAGCGCGGCACCGAGCTTGGACGCGATGACGCGATCCCTGCGCGGCACGAGCGTGAACGTGATCTGGCGGCGCTGCGACCACTCCGAGCTCACGAGCAGGATGCCCACCACGGGCAGCAGCGCGTTCACCGCCTGGGCGGTGTCCGAGAAGAGCTGGCGCAGGTTGTGATCGCCCGCGCTACTCGTGAGCGCGCTGATCAGCATCACGAGCACGCCGAGCGCCAGCACCGCGAACTGCAGCCAGAAGCCGGCCCGCGCGCCCGGGTTGCCTTGCCGAGCTCGACCAGCGTGAGCCGCGCGAAGCTCGGCCGGCGCTCGTCCCTCACCCGTCGGCGTCCTCGGGTGAATCGGTGGTCGATCGAAGAAGAGCTGCTCGAGCCCGGCCCGGCCCGACGGTGCGAGGTGGCTGAGCGCCACGCCACCTGCCAGCGCCGCACGCCCGACGGCCTCGGGTTCCGCGTCCACCAAGAGTCCACCGGCATCCGCGCGATGAGCACTGAGCCCCGCCCTCTCGAGCGCGGCCTTGAGGCCGCGCTCGTCCGTCGCCTTCACCAGCGTCCCCGCTGCCGCCAGCAGCTCGTCGCGCGTGCCCTGCGCCACCAGGCGGCCATCGCGGATGATCAGGAGCCGGTCCGCCACCGCCTCCACCTCGTGCAGCAGGTGCGAGGACAGGAAGACGGCGCCGCTGCGGTCGGCGAAGTCGCGCAGAAGCCCGCGCATCCAGCGCATGCCCTCCGGGTCGAGTCCGTTCGCGGGCTCGTCGAGGATCAGCACCTCGGGCTCGCCGAGCAGCGCATGCGCGATGCCGAGCCGCTGGCGCATGCCCAGCGAGTACTGGCGCACGCGGTTGCGGGCGGCGCTGCGGTCGAGGCCGACCAGCTCGAGCAGCCTGTCGGCGCGCTCGCCTGCCGCGCCGATCGTCTCCGCGCCGACCGCCAGCGCCTCGCGCCCGCGGCGGCCCGCGTGCTGGGCGCTCGCGTCGAGCAGCACGCCACGCTGGCCGGGGTTGGGCAGCTCGCGATAGGTCGTGCCGAGCACGGTCGCGTGGCCGCCGTCCGGCCGCGAGAGCCCGACGATCATCCGCATGGTGGTGGTCTTGCCGGCGCCGTTCGGCCCGAGGAAGCCGGTCACCGTGCCCGGCTCGCAGCGGAAGGAGACGTCCTGCACCACCGCCCTGCCGCCGTAGCGCTTGGTGAGCTCGATCGACTCGATCACTCGAACACAGCATGCCGGACAATGCCCGCCATGAGGGTCGTGGTGGTGGGCGCCTCGGCTTCGCCGGCCTGGCGGCGGCGGACGAGCTCGCCCGCTCCGGTGCGGAGGTGCGCGTGCTCGAGGCGCGCGACCGCGTCGGCGGGCGCGTGCACTCGATGCGCTTCGGCGACGCGGTGCTGGAGCGGGGCGCCGAGTGGGTGCTGCCCGGCCACTCGACGATCAGGTCGCTGGCCGAGCGCTTCGGCCTCGGGCTCGTGCTGAAGGGCGCCCACTACGGCGACCGCGTAGCCGCGCGCGGGGGAGAGCGGTGTCGCGCGAGGAGCTGCTCGAGGCGGCCGCGCGGATCCGCGCCGCCGACCTCGACGGCGCCCGCACGATCGACGAGGCGCTGCGCCGGCTCGAGCTGCGGCCGGCCGTGTACGAGGCGCTGCGCTCGCGCATCGACGTCAGCGCGGGCCACCCGGCGGACGACCTCGAGGCGCGCGGCCTCCAGGAGACGGGCGCGGCCTTCGGGGCCTTCGACAGCCACACCGTGCTGGGCGGGAACCAGCGGATCGCCGAGGAGCTCGCTGCTCCGCTCGAGGTGAGCCTGTCCTCGGCGGTGCGTCGCATCGCATGGAGCGACAGCGGCGCGCGCGTGCAGACCGGCTCCGGCGACCTCGACGCCGACGCGCTGGTGCTGGCCATCCCGGCGAGCCTCACCGGCAGCGTGGAGTTCGACCCGCCGCTGCCCGCGCCCAAGCGGCGCGCGCTCGACGCGGTCGTGTACGGCCACGGCCAAGCTGTTCGTCGCGCTGCGCACGGCCGTGCCGCCGAGCGCGACGCTGTCGGTCCCCGGCCGCTTCTGGTGCTACACGCAGCTCGGCCCGGATCGCGGCCCGCTGCCCGTGCTCGGCTCGTTCGCCGGCAGCATGGCTGCGCTCGAGCGGCTCGAGGTGGAGAGGGGGCCCGAGCGCTGGACGGCCGAGCTGGGCGCGCTCCGTCCCGAGCTCGAGCTCGACGACTCGAGCACGGCGCTCGTCACCTGGCACGACGATCCCTGGGCGCGCGGCGGCTACTCGGCCCGCTCGGTGGCGTCGCCGATGGACGACGACGAGCTGCAGCCGGCCGTGGGCTGCATCGCCTTCGCAGGCGAGCACGCCGCCGGCGACTGGCACGGGCTGATGGAGGCCCTCCGCAGCGGCCTGCGCGCGGCCGGCGAACTCCTGCGCAGGTCCGGATAGCCGTACGGTCCTGACGCCAGACAGCCGTATCGTCGCGGGGTCAACGGTCGGGGATCCTTTGGTCGACCCGATGACCGAAGGACTCGCACACATGACTCGTCGCATAACGCTCGCGGTGGTCTGCCTCGCGACGGCGATGCTGATGCTCGACATCGCCGTGGTGAACACCGCCCTTCCCAACATCTCGCGCGACCTGAACACGAACCTGAGTGGACTCCAGTGGGTCGTCGACGCGTACACCCTCGCGCTAGCCAGCGTCGTGCTCACCGCGGGCTCGCTGGCCCACCGCCTCGGCCGCAAGCGCCTGTTCGTGGCTGGGCTGGCTGTTCACGGCGGCCTCGCTCGCCTGCACGCTGGCCGGCACCATCGAGGTGCTCGACGCCGCTCGCGCGGTGCAGGGCATCGGCGCCGCGATCATGTTCGCGGTATCGCTGGCGCTGCTGGCCAACGCGTTCCCGCAGGCGCGTGAGCGCGCCGGCGCGCTGGCCGCCTACGGCGCCACGATCGGCGCCGCGTTCGCCGTCGGCCCGCTGGTCGGCGGCGCCGACGAGCGGCTTCGGCTGGCGCTCGATCTTCCTGATCAACGTGCCGCTCGGCCTGCTGGCCCTGGGCGCACGATCTCGAAGGTCGAGGAGTCGCGCGACCCCGAGGCCCGCTCGATCGACTGGGCAGGGCAGCTCGTGCTCGGCGGCGGCCTGTTCCTGCTCGTGCTCGCGCTGCTGCGCGGCAACCAGGACGGCTGGACCAGCACGGCGATCCTCGCCGAGCTCGGCGGCGCGGTCGCGCTCCTGCTCGCCTTCGCGGCGATAGAGCGCCGCGTGCGCGAGCCGATGCTGCCGCTCGTCCATTTCAAGAACCGCTCGTTCGCGGCGGCGCAGGTCGGCGCCTTCGCCATCTCCTCGTCGTTCTTCGCCGTCTTCCTGCACGACGCTCTACCTGCAGAACGTCCTGCACCGTCGGCCGTCGAGGCGGGCCTCGTGTACATGCCGGGCACGGTCGTCTGCTTCTTCGTGTCCGGCCGCGCGCAGCTCGGCGAGAAGGTCTCGCACCGCGTGATGGTCAGCGGCGGGCTCGTGCTCGTGGCAATCGGCATGCTGATGCTGACGATCGTCGGCGTCGTCCGCACTGGTGGTCTTCCTGCCGGGCGCGATCGTGGCCCTGATCGGCACCGGCATGTTCAACCCGTCGATCAGCGCCGTGGCGCTGGGCTCGCTGCCCGAGCGCCAGAGCGGTGTCGCGGCCGGTGCGACGACTACTCCGCCAGGCCGGCATCGCCGTGGGCATCGCCGCACTCGGCGCGCTCGTCCCGGCGCATGCCGCCCTGGGCGGCGGCCTCGGCTCAGGCCTACGTCGACGGCCTTCGCAACGCGCTGATCGTCGGCGCGGGCATCTCGCTCGATCGGCGCACTTGGCACCGGCCGGTGCCGCTCCGCGGCCGCCGGCCGCTGAGGCGCACAGCGCCGAGCTCGCCTTCGAGCGGGCCTGAAAGGGCTCGTAGACCTCTCCGGAGACGGCCCCGCGGCGTTTGGCCGCGGGGCGCCTCCGGAAAGGCCCAATCGATGGACACGAAGCGACTCGAGCAGATCGCCGAGAAGACGCGCCCCGAGGACGCGGCCAAGCTCGCCGCGGCCGTGGCGGCCGCCGGCGCGGTGGCGGCCGCCGGCAAGGTGGGCTGGGACCGCTTCCGCCAGAACGGCCACGAGCATGCCTTCCGCCTCGAGGAGGGAGAGCGGCTCCTGAGGGGATCCGCGGCGTGCTGGCCGGCCAGGTGGACAAGGCCGCGAGCCACCTCGAGGGCCGCGAGGGCGAGCCGCCCGACGAGGCTGTCCATCAGGCCCGCAAGAGCTTCAAGCGCAGCCGTGCCGCGATCCGCCTGGCACGCGACGAGCTCGGCGCGAGGCGTTCACGCGCGAGAACCAGCGCTACCGCGACCTCGGCCGCGAGCTCTCCGGCGTGCGCGACGCGGACGTGCTGATCGCGACGCTCGACGGCATCGCCACCACGCTCCGGGCGCGAGGGCGCCTTCGCCGGCCTGCGCGAGCTGCTCGTGGCGGACCGCGACGCCCAGCGCGCGAAGGCGCTGGAGGACGACACAGCCCGTGCCGACGCGCTCGAGCGGCTGGCCGCCGCCCGCGAGGCGATCGGCGGCTGCCGCTCGACGACCCGGCGCCCACGGCGCTCGATCGCGGGCTTCCGCCGCACCTACCGCGACGGGCGCCGGCGGCGAGCGAGGCGGGCAAGACGCACGGCACCGCGGCGCTGCACGAGTGGCGCAAGCGGGTGAAGGACCTCTGGCACCAGTGCCAGGTGCTCGAGCCCGCTCTGGCCCGGCCGCATGACGGTCGATGGCCGACGCAGGCCCACGAGCCTGTCCGACCTGCTGGGCGAGGATCACGACCTGGCCGTGCTCGGCGACACCGCCGAGGCCCAGGCGCAGTCCCTCGCTCCGGACGAGCGGCGGATCCTCCAGCGGGCCGTGCGCCAGCGGCGCAAGAAGCTCCAGCGGGCGGCGATCGAGGTGGGGGCCAGGCTCTACGCGGAGCGGCCGCGCAAGCTGGCCGAGCGGCTCGAGAAGCGCGCCCGCGCGCGCGCTCGGCCTAAGCGTCGCTAGTCGGGCCGGCCCGTCCACGGCCAGCGCGCGGTTCCTGTAGCGCGGTCCTCGGTGACCTCTCGGCCGAGCCAGGAGGGCGGCTCGAACGCCTCGCTGGCCTCCTCGGACGGGAACTCGATCTCGGCGACGCTAGACCGTCGAGCGCGCCCCCGTAGACGTCGAGGTCGATGCGCTCGCCGGCCGGCAGCGCGTCGCGGAGCTTCTCGACGCGCCGGCCCTCGCCGAGCGGCCAGAGCGAGTCGAACTGCGCACGGCTGGGCTGCGAGCTCGACCTCCACGCGCGACAGGTCGCCCGGCGCCCTTCACGGTGAGCACCAGGTCCTCGCCGTGGCGGCGCACCCTGCACCTCGGCGCCGGAGCTGCTCGTCGATGCCAGGTAGCCCTGCTCGATCTGGTGCGCGGCTAGCTGGGCGAGCCCGTCGGGGAGGCGCTCGACCAGGAACTTGCGCTCGATCGCCGCGATCTTTCCCAGCCCCATGTGCTCCTGCACGAGCGTCGAGCTCGGCGGCAGGTGGTACTCGGGGCTCGCCGTCGAGACCACCAGCAGGTCCACCTCGCCCGGCTCGACGCCCGCGCGTTCGAGCGCCTGCCCTCCGGCCTTGGCGGCCATCTGCGAGTTGCTCTCAGACTGCTCGCCCGTGTATGGATCGGCGATCCAGTGGCGCGTCTTCACCTGGATGCCCTCGAGCACCTCCTCGGGCAGCGGGCCCGCTACGCGCGCCAACGTCTCATTGTCGATTGGCTCACCGGGGAGATATGCGCCCGTCGCGAGCAGCACCGCGCTTGCCATGCGCGCATCTTCGCTCATCCGCCCGCCGCCTGCATTCCTGCATTCATACGGCGCGCCAGTGGCCATCCACGAACTTCATCGTCACCATGTCGCCCGCCTCATCGAGCGCCACCGCCGCGGTGCCCGCCTCGAAGTCGACCTCCAGGCGCACCGCGAGCGTGGGCGGCGTCGCGGCGGTAGCGGGAGCGGGCGAGGTCAGCGCGCGCACCACCAGCTTCGCGCCCCCCAGCTCGATCGTGTCGCCGGTCGACAGCAGCGTGGGGGCGGAGATCCGCGTGCCGTTCACGATCGTGCCGTTGGAGGAGCCCAGATCCTCGATCCCATAGTCCTCGGCGAACCCGCGCGCGATGCGCGCGTGCCGGCGCGACATCTCCGAGTCGGCGAACTGCCCCTCGCCGTCCGTCTGGCGGCCCAGCACCAGTTCGCCCTCCACAACGATCTTCGTGCCCGCTCGATCGCCGCCCACGACCTTGAGCTCGAGTCCCCGCGCGGGCGCGCTCTCCTCTGCGGCTAGATTCGTCACGCCCGCAACGGTAACGTTTTGCGTGGGCGCGGCGCTTCTCGGCGGCCCCCCTGGAGCCGCCGGCCATCACGCTCCGCGGCGGGACGGTAATCTTGAGCGCCGATGAGCAAGCTCGCAGATCGTGTCGCGCTCGTCACGGGCGGCTCGCGGGGCATCGGCCGCGCGATCGCCGAGTCGCTCG
The DNA here is from genome assembly GCA_963725525.1 of uncultured Solirubrobacterales bacterium. GTDB lineage: Bacteria > Actinomycetota > Thermoleophilia > Solirubrobacterales > Solirubrobacteraceae > Palsa-744. The sequence continues at coordinate 576,715 of CAVRYP010000009.1, read as the reverse complement.
CGGCCGAAGGAGCCGCGGTGGCCGTCAACTACCGCTCCGGCAAGGAGCAGGCGCGAGGAGGTCGTCGCCGAGATCCCGAGCCGGCGGCGGGCGCGCGGTCGCCGTGCAGGGCGACGTCGCCGACTACGCCGACGCCGAGGCGATCATCGCGCAGACGGTCGAGGAGCTCGGCGGCCTGCACATCCTCGTCAACAACGCCGGCATCTCCCGCGACGCGCTGATCTTCAACATGGAGCCGACCGACTGGCTCGACGTGATGCGGGTCAACTTCGGCGGCGTCTTCAACTGCACGAAGGCGGCGCTGAGCCACTTCATGGCCGAGCGCGACGGCGTCGATCGTCAACGTCTCGTCGGTGATGGGCGAGCGCGGCTGGACCGGGCGAGTCCAACTACGCCGCGTCGAAGGGCGCGATCAACGCCTTCACGCGCTGCTGCGCCGTCGAGCTCGCGCGCTTCGGCATCCGCGTCAACGCGGTGCTGCCCGGGTTCGCGCCCACCGAGATGGTGGCGGGGCTCGTCGACAAGGACGGCGGCAAGGGGATCCTCAAGCAGATCCCGCTGAAGACTTCGCCGAGCTCGAGGAGGTCGCGCAGACCGTCGTGTTCCTCGCCGGCCCCGGCGCGAGCTACATGACCGGACTCCCTGCTGACCGTCGACGGCGGTGCCGCGCAGGTCGGCATCGGCAAGTCCTGTGATGGAGTTGGAGGGTCGTCGCCCTCTGAGCGTGATCCAACACGAAGCACGGAAGGAGTCCGAGATGGGAGCTCATCCGAGCGTTACACAAGGCCGAATCGCAGGCGATGGCGGTGCGGTGGGCGCTCGTGGGCGCTCGCACTCGCGAGGACGAGGCGAGCCCCGACGCGACGCTGATGGACGACCTCGGAGCCGAGTCGATCGACCTGCTCGACATCCTGTTCCGCATCGAGCGAGAGCACCGGCGTGAAGATCGCCGCCGTCGGACCTCGGCGACTACATCCAGGGCGGCATTCCGGACGACGAGTTCAGCGACGACGAACGGGATCATCACCGCGAAGGGCCTCGAGCACCTGAAGACGGTGATGCCCCAGATCGACACGCGCTCGCCGGCAAGCTCGAGGCCGACGACGTGATCACGCTCTTCACGGTGCAGAACCTGGGCGACATGGTCGCGCAGCGCGCGGGCGCCGGTGCCGGAGCCTGAGCCTCGCATCCGGGTCGGGATCGACATCCTCGGCGTGGAGAGGGTCGCGCGGCTTGCCTCGGAGCACCCGCGAGCCTCGACACGGTCTTCACGCCCGGAGAGCTCGAGTACTGCGCGGCAAGCGTCGGCGGGACGAGCATCTCGCCGCACGCTTCGCCGCCAAGGAGGCCGTCCTGAAGGCCATCGGCACCGGGCTGCGCGCGCGCATGCGCTGGACGGACGTGGAGATCGTCCGCGCTCCGAGCGGCCGGCCGAGCGTCCTCCTCACGGCGAGGTCGCCGAGTGCGCCCGGCGGCGGGGATCGGCACGATCGACGTCTCGCTGTCGCATTCGGCCGGGTTGGCCGTCGCGCAGGCGGTCGCCGTCTGCCCGAGCCGGCCGAGCGGCGTAGGCAGGTGCGCTTCCATCTGATCGACCGCGTCGACTCGTGCGAGCCGGGCCAGTCGGTCCACGGCGCAAGCTGACCTCGCTCAGCGAGGAGTACTGGGAGGAGACGCCACGCGGGGTCGAGATGCCGCCGCCGCTCGTCCTCGAGGCGCTCTGCCAGGCCGGCACCTGGCTGATCATGATCACCACCGAGCGGCGCAAGCGCGCGGCGCTCCTGTCGATCGGCTCGGTCGACTTCCTCGGTCCGATCCGGCCCGGGGACGTGCTCGAGCTCGAGGGAAGCGTCGACTCGATGAGCGACGAGGTCGCCGTCGTCTCGGGCCGCGTCACGGTCGACGACGAGCCGGTCCTCGAGGCGAGCGACATCATGTGCGCCCTGATCGACGCCGACGACCTCGCCGACCTCGAGGACACCGAGCGGCTGCAGAGGATGCTGACCCGGGCGGAGGACCGAGATGACGACGCGACGCGTGGCGATCACGGGCTTCGGGGCGGTCACTCCGGTCGGCAACGACGCGGAGACCACCTGGCAGTCGCTGCGGCCGGGCGCAGCGGCGTCGGCCCGATCACGACGTTCGACGCGAGCACCTTCCCCGTGCGAATCGCCGGCTCGTCAAGGATTTCGACCTCGCCGCACGCGCTCCCCGATCCCCGCGACGCGCGCCGCCTGCACCGCGCGGCGGCCGTTCGCCGTCGCGGCAGCCGTGCGAGGCGCTCGCCGAGCGGCGCGTCTCGGCGGGCGACGTACGAGCCCCACGAGCGCGGCGTCTCGATGGGCGGGAGCATCGGCCGGCCGGAGCTGCAGGAGTTCTCGGACATGTCCTACACGCGCAAGATCAGCGACGGTCGACGCGCTGCACCGCGCCTCCGCGCTGGTGCTCGCTCAGGTCAGCCAGAACGCCGCCGGCGCGCTGATCGCCCGACTACGCCGGCGCCGAGCGGGCCGATGATCGAGCATCAGCACCGCCTGCACCGCCTCCGCGCACGCCGTCGGCGAGGCCTTCCGGCGTATCCAGGACGGCGAGGCGCGAATGATGATCGCGGGCGGCCACGACGCGCTCACCAGCTGGGTGGACGTGCTCGGCTTCTCGCTCCTCGGCGCGCTCACCAAGGACTACAACGACGACCCCGAGCACGCGTCGCGCCCGTTCGAGCGCGACCGCACGGGCTTCGTGCTCGGCGAGGGCGCCGTCGTGCTCGATCCTCGAGGAGCTCGAAGCCGCCCGCGCCCGCGGCGCGCGCATCTACGCGGAGATCGTCGGCTACGGATCGAGCCTGAACGCCTACCGGATGACCGACCCTCCGCCCGACGGCGGCGGCGCGGTGATCGCGATGAACCAGGCGCTGCGCGAGTCGGGGCTGGCGCGCGAGGACATCGACTACGTCGTCGCGCACGGCACCGGCACCCCCGGCGGCGACATCTCCGAGACGGTCGCCATCAAGCGCACCTTCGGCGAGCACGCGCGCAAGCTCGTGATCAGCTCGCCCAAGTCGATGACCGGCCACTCCACCGCGCCGCCGGTGCGCTCAACCTGCTCGCCGCGGTGTACGCGTCTGCGCGACGGCGTCGTCTCGCCCACCATCAACCACGACCACGACGACCCCGAGTGCGACCTCGACTGCGTGCCCGAACGTCGCGCGCGAGCTGCCGCTGCGCGCGGTGATGACAACGCCTTCGCCTTCGGCGGCACCAACGGCGCCGTGCTCGTCTGCGACCCCGCCCTGAGAGGAGCGCCTATGAGCCATTCCGCGAACACCGCGCGCTGGAGCACGCTCGATCGGATCGTGAGCGTCGAGCCCGGCACGGGCGCCGTGGCGCTGCGCAACGTCCCCAACACGCTCAGCATCTTCGACAGCCACTTCCCGCGCTTTCACGTGCTCCCGGGCGTGCTGATCCTCGGCAGCCTCGGCGCGCTCGGCGCACTGCTGCTGGAGCAGGAAACCGAGCAGCCCTGGCGGCTCGTCGGGGGCCGACAAGGTCGGCTTTCGCCACTTCGTCGGGCCCGGCGATCAGATGCAGCTCTCGGTGAAGCTCAAGGAGCGCACCGCCGAGGGCGCCGTCGGCAGCGGCGAGGTCGAGGTCGAAGGCCGCGTCGTCACCCGTGCGCGGCGCCTGCGCTTCGCGCCGATCGGAGCGCGATGAGCCGCCGCGTGGCGATCACCGGCATTGGCCTGCTCACGCCGCTGGGCGTGGGCGTTGAGCCGACCTGGGATGCGCTCCTTGGGGGCAAGAGCGCCGTCGGGCCGATCGCCGGCTATCGACGCCTCCTCGCTGCGCACCCAACTCGGCGCCGAGATCGCCGATCTGAAGCCCAAGGAATACGTGGGGCGCCGCCACCTGCGCACGATGACGCGCTACGACATGGTGGCCGCCGTCGCCGCCGAGCTGGCAGTGCGCGACCGCGGCGCGGAGCTCCCCGAGGACCCCGAGGGGCGCCATGCGCTGTTCACCGCGAGCAACAAGGAGATCAGCGAGCCCGAGCACTTCGAGGATGTCGCGGTCGCCGTGCGCGACGAGCACGGCGATGTCGACATGCACCGCTTCGGCGAAGTCTCCGCCTCGGGCGTGCACCCCCTGTTCTTCATCGAGGGCCTCCAGGGCGCCTCCCTCTTCTACATCTCCGAGGCCTACGGGCTGCGCGGCGCCAACACCTACTTCGCCGGCACAGCAGAGTCGGGCATGATCGCCATCGGCCGCGGCTTTCGCGCGATCAAGCGCGGCGAGGCCGACATCGCTTTGGCCGGCGCGGGCGACGCGCCGGTGTGCTGGTGGAACATGGCCAAGATCGACTCGCTGTGCATCACGAGCACGAGCAACGAGCTCGGCGCGCGGCGCCTGCCGCCCCTTCGACCGCGAGCGCGACGGGGCCGTGATGGGCGAGGGCGGCGCGTTCCTCGTGCTGGAGGAGATGGAGGCGGCGCGCGCCCGCGGCGCGCGCATCTACGCCGAGATCGCGGGCTTCGGCGCCGCGAGCGACACCGCTCACCTCGTCACGCCGGATCCCAGCGGCGCGCCGCTGGCGCATGCGATTGGTTCCGCGCTCGACGAGGCCGGCACCGCGGCGGCCGATGTGGGCTACGTGGCCGCGCACGGCAGCGGCACCGTGCTCGGCGACGCCAGCGAGGCGCGCGCGTTGCGGGCGGTCTTCGCGGACTCGGCCGGACCGGCCGTGAGCAGCGTCAAGCCCGCCGCCGGCCACCTCGTCGCCGCCGCCGGCGCGCTCAACGCGGCCGTCGCCGCCCTCGCGGTGCACCACGGCGCGCTCCCGGCGACGCTGAACTTGCAGCACCCCGACCGCGCCGCCGAGGGGATCGATCTGATCTCCGGCGGAACCCGCGAGGCACGCGTGGAGCACGCGCTCGCGATCGCCCGCGGCTTCGAGGGGCAGAACGTGGCGCTCTCGCTGAGCGCCGTCTGATGGCCTCCACCGGTCATCCGCGCGAGGACCGCTATGACGTGATCGTCATCGGCGGCGGCCTCGGGGGTCTCTCCGCGGCGGCGGTGCTCTGCAAGCTGGGGCGCAAGGTGCTCCTGCTCGAGCGCCAGGACGCCGTCGGTGGCTGCGCGCACGCCTTCAAGCGGGGCCCCTACACCTTCGACCCCGCGATCCACGTCACCGGCCAGGCCGAGGAGGGCGAGTTCATGGACGTGGTGCTGCGCGGCCTCGATGTGCGCGACCGCGTGAACTTCATGAAGATGGACCACATGTTCGGCGTGGACATGCCCGGACTGCGCCAGATCATGCCGATCTCCCGCGAGGGCTTCATCGAGGCCCACGCCCGCCACTTCCCCGATCAGGCGGAGGGGATCGCGCGCTTCATCGAGCTCAGCGACCAGTTCACGCGCGAGTCTCAGGCGCAGACCACGCGGCTGAGCCTGCGCGACCTCGACGAGGCCGCCAGGCGCTATCCCACGCTGTTCCGCTACCGCACCGCAACCGTCGGCGAGGTGCTCGAGGAGTGCGTCTCAGACCCCAAGGCGCGCGCGCTGTGCAGCGCAATGTGGCCCTACGTGGGGCTGCCGCCCTCGCGCGTGTCGTTTGCGATCTTCACTGCGATCATGATGATGATGGACGGCTCCCCCTACTACGTGGAGGGGAGCTTCGAGTCGCTCGTCGCTGCCTTCGCCCACGCGATCGAGCGCGACGGCGGCGAGATCGTCACCGAGGCGCCCGTGCAGAAGATCCTCGTGGAGGACGGGAAGGTGAGCGGCGTGCTCACCGAGGGCGGCGTGCAGGTGGCGGCGCCGGTGGTGGTCTCCAACGCCGACGCCACCGCGACGCTCGTGGAGATGCTCGGCGTGGAGCACCTCTCCACTGGCTATGCGCGCCGCCTGCGGCGCATGGTCCCCTCGCTCTCCGCCCTGATCCTGTTCTCGGCCACCACGCTCGATCTGTCAGAGCACGAACTGGCGCACGAGGTCTTCGTGCACAAGCACTGGGACCACGACGAGGTCCTGCGCGACGTGCTCGACGGCCGTCTCGGGGGGACGTGGCTGAGCGTGCCGACGCTCGCCGATCCCTCGCTCGCGCCGGAGGGCGAACACCTCGTGGTGTACACCTCGATGATGCCCTACGACATCGGCGAGCCCTGGGAGAGCGCCAAGGGCCGCTATCAGGAGATGATGATCGACGAGGTCGAGCGCCTCATCCCCGGCTACCGCGACTCGATCACCTTCATGGAGTGCGCCACACCCGAGACGCTGCGCAACTGGACCGGCGCCCACAACGGCGCGATCTACGGCTGGGAGAACTCACCCCAGCAGTGCACCCCCAAGCGCCTTCCGCGGATGGTCAACGTCGAGGGCCTGATGCTCTCCGGCCACTGGACCGAGCCCGGCAGCGGCGCCCTGCGCGCGATCGCCTCCGGCGTGCAGACCGCGCAGATCCTGCTCGGCTATGAGAGCGGCGAGGACCTGATGAGCGCGCTCGGTGTGAGCACCGGCGCGGTGCACTGAGCGCGCCTCAGGAGGGCGGGGGCGGGGGCATCAGCCCCGCGGCGCCGATCTTCGGGCCCATCGCTTCGGCGAAGGGGATCAGGCCGGTGATCGGACGCAGCAGCACCGTGAACTCGGCGATCAGGCCCTGCTCGTCGAGCCGGATGAAGTCCACGCCCTGCAGCGCGTTGCCCGCGACGCTCGCGCGGAAGAGCAGTGCGTGGGTGCCCTCGCCCTCGAGCTCGTCGGTGTAGCGGAAATCCTCGAAGGTCTCCGCCACGAGCGCGAGCACCTGTGCCACCGTGTCCCGTCCGCGGAAGGGGTCGTCGGTGACCGGGCTGTGGAAGAGGATGTCGGGCGCGAACAGCTCGCGCAGAGCCTCGATGTCCCAGCGCTCGATCGCCGCGCGGAAGGACGCCGCCGTGCCGCTCACGCCTGCACCTCGCTCGGGCTCGCGGGGAAGGGCGCGAGCTCGTCCTCCACCGCGTCCAGCCACTTTTCATAGCTCGCCGCCAGGCCGCGGCGGAAGCCCACGCGGATGAGGAAGTTGTTGCGAAACCACGTGCGCGCGGCGGTCTCCATCGATGATGTCGAGCTGAGCTTGGCGATCAATTCCAGCGTCGTGTCGGTGCGCGCGACGCGCCGCCCCTCGTACTTGCGCAGCGCGCCAAGCGCATCGCTGCCGCTCGAACCGAAGGCGCGGCCCAGCACGATCGAGTCCTCGAAGGCCATCCCCGAGCCCTGCCCCAGCGTGTTCGTGAGGGCGTGCGCGGCGTCGCCCAGCAGCGACGCGCGACCATCGCCCCAGCGCGGCGTGGCCTTCCCGCCGTAGAAGCGCACGCGGCGGATCTCCGACTCCTCGGTGCGCTCGATCAGATCGCCCACGCACTTCATGTAGCCGTCGAAGGTCTGCTTCAGGAACGCCTTCGTGCCGCCCGGATCGCCATCGCGCGCGTCGACATAGCCGAGCGCGCCCCAGTAGGTGCGATGGCCGTGGTCTGGATTCTCGACGCGATAGATGTTGAAGCGGAAGGCGCGGCCGAAGAGCAGGTAGAAGCGCCCGTAGGGAAACGCATCGGCGTCCTCGTAGTCCACCACGCCATTCCAGGTGGTGTAGACGTAGGGCGGAAAGTCGGGCGGCCCCACGCCGGCGATCTGGCGGCGGAACTCCGAGAACATCCCATCCGAGCAGATCAGCGCGTCGCCGCGCTCCTCGCTGCCATCGCTGAAGCGCACGGTGACGCCGTCGGCGTCCTGGCTGTAGGACTCGCATTTGCGCCCCAGCTGCAGCACGCCGTCGTCGAGCTGGGAGGTGAGGAGCTTGTGCAGCTCGCCGCGCACGAAGCACAAGCAGGGGGCGCCGACGCGGCCGGCCACGTCGCGCAGCGACCACGAGCTGAGCACGTTCCCCTTGGGGCCCCGCGCGTGCACCTCATCGACCTGGTTGGCCCACTCCGCGAGCTTGTCCTTCACGCCGATTTCCTTCAGCGCGCGGGCGCCGTTGGGCCACAGGATCATCCCGATCCCAACCTGGATCTTCTCCAGCGCATCGGCCTGCTCGAAGATCGCCACGTCATCCACGCCCTGGCTCTTCAGGGAGATGGCGGCGCTCACGCCACCGAGGCCGGCGCCGGCGATCATCACTCTAGGTCCACTCATCGGCTCATACTCCCTGGTTCGATGGTCTGGATGTCATTGGGCTCGTGCCCGAAGCTCGTCGAAGGCGCCGTCAGTAGCGGACCGAGCCGCGCAGCGTGAAGATTGTCGCACCACCGGCCGAAGTCTGGGTGGCGGTGAGCGAGTAGCTGCCGCTCGCGTGCTTGTAGCGCGCGGTGCCGCCGGTGATCGTTCCGGTGCCGGTTGTCGTTTGACCGCCGCCGGGGCGGGGGGTGACGGCGCCCTTGACGACGCTCACCAGCGTGCCCGCGGGCAGGTGGGCGATGATGCGCGCCGAGAGCAGCGCGCCCGTCGCGCCACTCGATCCGGGGGCGCCCGTGAACTGGTCGATCGTCGTCGCCCCGGCGCCGAGGAATTCACCGCTCTGGTTGCCGGTCAGCTCGAGCTGTCCCTGCTGGGCTGTGCCCACGGGGGTGGCGGTGATCGTGGCGGAGAACTGGTGGGTGCTCTCAGAGCTCGTCACGCTCGATGCCAGCACGATCCCGATCGCAATCATGATCGCCACGAGCGCGACGATCAGCACGACCGAGGACGGCAGCCCCACCGAGCGGCCCGCGGCCTCGGAGTCCTCCTCCGAGGGCTCGGCCTCCGCCGGAGGCGGGGGTGGCGGAGGTTCCTCGCCGCCCGTCGTCGAGACCGGCCGCACTGATGTGCGCTCGCTCTGCACGGCGGGGCGCTGGCGGGTTGTCTCGACGTCGAGGATCGGCGTGGCGCTCGGGGCTTGGGGCACGGCGGGGCGCTGGCGCGTGCGCTCGGTGTCGACGATTGGCGTTGGATCCGCGGCTCGGGGCGCGGGCAGAACCAGCTTCAGCCGCGAGGCCCCGATGCGGATCTCATCGTCGGGCGAGACCGCCGTCGCCGCAGAGATGCGGGCCTCGTTGACGAATGTGCCGTTGAGCGATCCGAGATCCTCCACGAGGAATCCCCCCGGCGTCGCGCGCAGTGCCGCGTGGCGGCGGGAGAGCTCGGCGTCCTCCGCGATCGTGAGATCGACGCCCTCGCGTCCGACGACAAGCTCCCCGTCGATCTGCATCGAGCGGCCGGCTGCCGGTCCGCTCGTGACCCTGACCATCGGTTGTTGCGGGGTCTCCTCCTGCGCCATCTCTCAGCCCTCCGCCAGTAGTCGGTAGCCGCCGCCGTGGAAGAGCAGCGGCGCCTTCTCAGCCTGCGATTCCAGCGCCAGCACCTGGCCGATGCAGATCCGGTGATCGCCCGCGTCGTGCATCGAGTGCAGCTCGCAGTCCAGGTAGGCGAGCACCTCCTCGATGATCGGCGAGCCGCTCGCCACCACGCGCGTGTCCACGTCGCGGAAAGCGTCGCGTCCGCGGGGACGGTCGCGCGAGGAGAAGTAGCGCGAGATCGGCTCCTGGTGCGCCGCGAGGATGTTCACGGCGAACTTGCCGTTGCGCTCGATGTGTTCGGCGCCCTCCGAGGGCCACTTCACGCAGATCAGGATCAGCGGCGGATCGAGCGAGACCGAGGAGAACGCGTTGGCGGTCATCCCGTACGCGTGCTCCTCGCCGCTGGTGGTCACCACCGTCACCCCCGTGGCGAACGCCCCGAGGGCGGCGCGGAAATCCTGCGCCGAGATGGGCCGCATCGTGGAGGACATCGCGCGCCAGCCAGCTGCTCTAGGAGTCGCCCAGGCGCTCGTGGACGAGCTTGTCGAAGTCGGCGCCGATCCGCAGCGACTGCGCCACGAGGTCGCGGAATGTATCGCGGTCGAGGGCGAGCAGGTTCGCCTCGCTCTTGGTACGCACGCTCGCCCGGCGGGGCGTGTCGCGCAGGATCGCGAGTTCGCCGAACATGTCGCCCGCTCTGAGGGCGGTCGGCGCGGAGCCCTCGCTGACGACCTCCGCCTCGCCGTCGAGCAGGATCAGGAACTTGTCCGCGGGGCCGCCCTCACGCACGAGCGTCTCGCCCGCCGCGGCGTGGATGCGCTGCAGCGTGGCGACGATTTCCTCGCCGCCCTCGGTGGGCAGGTCGCTGAAGACGCTGTAGGCGCGCTCGCGGTGGAAGCTGGCCCCAAAGGTCCCCGCCGGCAGCTGCTCCTGATCGCTGCGGTTGTCGATGTACTGCAGCTCGGCGGGCCGGATGCGGTAGAAGGAGATCGAGGTCGTGGCGCCCGGCGCCAGATCGGGGAACTTCTGCCCGAACAGGTCGGCCACGCGCGCGATCTGTTCGCCGGAGAGGAGCACCGAGCACTGGCCGGTGCCCTGCACGCCGTGCGTCTGGCTGAGGTCCGCGGTGTATTCATCGACGGTGAAGGCCACCGCGGGGTTCTGCTCCATGTTGCGGCACGTGGTGGTGTGGGGCTGACCCCAGAAGTACAGATCGGGCCCATCGTTGACATACAGGAAGGTGCTCGCGTGCGGGATCCCGCGTGCCGAGGCGGTCGCCAGTGTGAGCGTGCTCTGCTGTTGCAGATACTCCAGCACGTGGCGGGGAATCTCTGGGCCCGTCTCGGTCATGGAAGCTCCTTTTCGGTGGCTGGCGTCGGCGGGAGGCTATCAGTCTGGGCGCGCCGTTCGCACGCGCTGATCGGCGACCTGTGAGCGCATGCGCAGCATCAGCGGCGCCTGGATGATGATCGGCATGATCGTCACCGCGATCGTGAAGATCACCGACCCCACCTGGCCGTCGTTGAGGCGGATCAGCGCGACGGCGGTGCCCAGCAGGGGGATCACGAACGTGGGGATCAGATAGCGCGCGAACGACTTGTCATCGGGCCGGCGGAAGCCCTTGTAGAAGCCGAAGCCGTTGAAGATCGCCGGCAGCACGGTCGCGGGGATCAGATCCTTCAGCTCGAACGCGGTGAGGTCGTTGGGGATGCTCGTCTCTTCGATCGCGAGCGTGCGGATCAGCAGGTTGATCGCGAGCGCCCAGCCGATCGAGAAGAGCACCACCTCCGTCACCTGCGCCGCCGTCACCGGCGCACGCCGCCCGATCAGCGCGAACAGCCCCTCCGGCCGGCTGCGCACGCCGCCGAGCGCGAGCTCGTGCGCGTCGCTCGCCTTGGGGATCGTCCCCGCGACGCCGATCACCTCCAGCGCGCTGTCGCCGATTTCGAAGCGATCCCCGATCCGCGCGATCGTCGGTCCGGGGATGCGCCGGCCGTCGAGCAGCGTGCCCCCGGGCGAGCCCAGATCCTCGATCAGCACGCTGCCGTCCGCGCGCGCGAGGACGCGCGCGTGCTCGGGCGCCAGCTGCGGGTCCCCGCCGAGGTCCAACGCGCCGGAGGAGCCGCTGCCGAGCGTCACCGCGCCGTCGTCGAGGCCGATGATCGCGCCGGGCGCGTGACCCGCGATGACACGCAGAGCCGGTCGCCGGGTGCGCTCGGCGGGATCCTGCGATGACGTATCCGGGGTGCTCACGAGCGGCTGGTGGACGAGCGGCCAGTGGACGAGCGGTTAAAAGTCATAGGCCAGGTCCTTCTCGAACTGCTTCACCGCGATCGGGTTGCCGAGGGTGGCGCGGGTGACGAGGTTGCGGGTGAGAACCGCAAGCGGGTGCTTCCAGCGCCCGGCGATGCCCACGCGGCGCGAGAGCAGCTGCATGTGCGCCGTGCGCGCCATGCGACGCTGCTCGAACGCGCGCAGCGCCTGGGGCAGATCGGTGGCCTCGCGCAGGATGCGGCCCAGCACGAGCGCGTCCTCGATCCCCTGCCCCGCGCCCTGCCCGATGTCGAAGGTCATCGGGTGCGCCGCATCGCCCACGAGCGTCACGCGGCCCTCGCCCCACTGCTTGATCGGGTCGCGGTCGTAGAGGTCGCGGCGGTGGATGATCCCTTCGTCGGTGACCTGTATGACCTCCTCGGTGGGCGCGGGCCAGCCTTTGTACAGATCCAGGAGCTTCGCCTTGATGGTCCCCTCGGGGTCCTTGCCGCCCTCCTGCGCATTGGCCACGCCGAACCAGTACAGGCGCTCCTCGCTGACGCGGTAGTAGGCGAAGCGCAGACCCGGCCCGTAGACGAGCGGAAAGACTCCCAGCGGCGCGGTGTCGGAGCTGACCGTCGCGATGCCCTGCCAGATCGTGTAGCCGGCGTAGCGCGGTGGCGCCTCGGGCCCGCGCAGCGCGGCGCGGATCGTGGAGCGGATGCCGTCCGCGCCGATCAGCACGTCCCCGCGCTCGGTGCGCCCGTCGGCCAGCGTAACGGTGACCCCGTCGGCGTCCTGCGCGAAGGACTCCACCTTCGAGTCGGTCTGGATGATGCCGTCCTCGAGCGCTTCGGCGAGCGCGGGCAGCAGTTCGGCGCGATTGATCCCCACGCAGTCCCCGCCGATGCGCCGGCCCATCTCGCCGCACTTCACGTTCGCCAGGATGCGGCCCTTGGGGGTGATGAACTGCATCTTCTCCACGACCGCCCCGGGGCCGCTGATCGCCGCGACCCGCTCGGCGAGGCCCAGCTCGCCGAGCGCGCGCATCGTGTTGTTCCACAGGTGGATCCCCGATCCGACGTAGAGCTTGCGCACGTCGGGCGCCTGCTCGAGGATCGTGACGTCCCAGCCCGCCTTGCCGAGCGCGTAGGCGCTGGTGACGCCGGCAACGCCCGAACCGACGATCAGGGCGCGGCGAGGGGTGTTCTCTGCAGCGGACATTTGGGGCCTCCTAGAGGATCGATTCCATACTCGTGCTCATCCCTCGCTCAACCCAATCCGCCCGTGCAGCCGGCGCAGGGCGCGTGGAGCCCACCAGTTGCGCTCGCCAAGCATCACCATCAGCGATGGCACGAGCAGTCCCCGCACGATCGTCGAGTCGATGATCACCGCGGCGGCGACGCCGATTCCATCCTCCTTGAGGAACACGAGGTTCGAGGTGGCGAAGGCGAGCACCGCGATGCAGAACAGCAGCGCCGCCTGCGTGACGATGCGCCCCGTGCGCTCCACGCCGAGCGCCACCGCCTCGCTCTCGCTCACGCCGCGCTGCTTGCGGGCCTCGGAGATGCGGCCCAGCAGGAACACCGAGTAGTCGGTCGAGAGGCCGAAGGCGATCGCGCAGATGAGGATCGGCTGACCGGGGTCGAGCGCGCCGAGACTCGTGAAGTTGAGCGTCGACTGCAGATGGCCGTCCTGAAAGATGATCACGAGCAGGCCCAGCGTGAAGCAGATCGAGAGCAGGTTCATGAGCACCGACTTGATCGGCAGCACCACCGAGCCCGTCATCAGGAACAGCACGAACACCGTCGCGATCACGAGGATCGCCAGCGCCAGCGGCAGGCTGCTCGCCAGGGCGTGCTTCTCGTCCACGAACTGCGGCGCCTCGCCGGAGATCTTGATCGGGAACGGCTTGGCGCCGGAGCGGATGTCCTTGGCGAGCTGGATCGTGCGCGTGTCCAGTCCGTTGCCCCAGGGCTGCACGTCCATTTCCCAGGTGTTGTTGCTGGCGTAGCGGGCCGGCAGCACGGTGGCCACGTCGGGCTTGGCGAGCAGCTGGTTGGAATAGGCCTGGATCTGCGGGCCGGCCGTGGGCGGCGCCGTGATCTCGATCTGAATCTGCGCGGAGGAGTCCACGGCGTACTGGCTGGCGATCGTGTCGCTCACGCTCTTGGCGCGCAGGCTGGTGGGCAGCGAGCGCGCGTTGGTGCCGGTGAACTCGATGCGGCTCACCGAGATGCCCACGGAGATCATCAGCGCGGCCGCGGCGATCGCCACCATGCCCGGGCGGCGCATGACGCTGCGCGAGAGCGCGTACCAGCGTCCCGAGCGCGAGCGGCCGGCCTCCTCCTCGGCCTTGCGCCGCCAGCGCTTGGGGGAGAGCGAGTTGATCCGCGGCCCGAGCACGGCGAGCAGCGGCGGCAGCGCGAGCAGCGCGGTGAGCACCGCCATGATCGTCGTGAGCGCCCCGCCGATCCCCATCGAGTAGAGGAAGGGAAGGGGAAAGACGGTCAGCGAGAGCATCGCGACCGTCACCGTGGCGGCGCTGAACAGGATCGTGCGCCCCGCGGTCATCATCGTGCGCACGAGCGCCTCGTTGGTGCTGCCCATGAAGGCGGCCATGCCCACCTCTCCCGGCGGCGCACCGGTGGCGCCGTACATCTCGTTGTGCGCGCGCCGCGCGCCCACGCGCGCGAGCTCCTCGCGGTAGCGGGTGACGATGAACAGGCTGTAGTCGATCGCCAAACCGAGCCCGAGCGCGGTGACGATGTTCAGCGCGAACACGTTCACGGTGACGATCCCATTGACGAGCGTCAGCCCCAGGAAGGTGGCGAAGATCGTGATGATGCCCACGAACAGCGGCAGCAGCGCCGCCACCAGCCCGCGGAAGACGAACAGCGAGACGAGCAGCAGGATCGGGAAGGCGAGCGACTCGGCCTTGCCGAGATCCTTCGTGCTCTGCTTGCTCACGGCGTTGTTGACGATCGCCTGGGCGCCGAAGACGACCTGCGGCGAGCTTTCATATTTTTCGCGGATCTTTTCGGCGACTTCGTTGCGCGTGATGTTGTCGTAGTTGCCGAAGAAGGCCGCCACCACCGTCGAGCTGCGGTCGCGCGAGACGAACGAGGGGTTGCCGGTGCCGTAGTAGGTCAGCACCCGCTTGATGTGGCCGTTCGTGGCGATGTCGTTCGCGAGCGTCTGCGCCCGCTGCTTGGTCGCGGGCGAGTCGATCGTTTCGCCCGCGCCGGGGCGCACGATCGCGACCATCAGCGCGCCGGGCCACACTCCGCTGGCCTGCGCGAGCTGGCGCTCGGCGACCTGATTCTCCGAATTGTGAGCGTCGAACCCGTTGTTGTCGTGCAGCTTTTTGCTGATCGGGCCGCCGATCGCGGCGCAGAGCAGGAAGACGACGCCGAGGATGATGAGGTTGCGCTTGGGCTTGCGCGCCCCGAGCAGGGCGATGCGCGCCAGCAGGCTGCCCTCGGCGGAGGGTGTCGGCGGCTCCGTTGGCGCGACCTCGGGCGCCGGCTCGTCGGAGTCGCGCACGAGCAGCGTCGAGCCGCCCAGCCAGATCGCATCGCCGGCCTGCACGACCGTGGGCCCCGCGATCGGGCCACCGTTGACGAAGGTGCCGTTGGTGGAGCCGAGATCCTCCACGAGCAGCCGCCCGCCCTCGAAGGGGGAGATCCGCGCGTGCTCGCGCGAGAGCTCGGGATCGCCGGAGAGCGATCCCACTCCCGAGCTCTCCCGGCCGAACACCACCGGCTCGTCGCGGACGGTGACGCTCTCCCCGGTCGCCGAGCCCGCGACGACGCTCAGGGCGAGGCGTTTTGCCGTCCCCCTGGTCTCTGGCTCACTCACGACAGCCCCGACGCTCGTTCAAGTGGCGGAGTTTGTCAAAGTACGCGCGCGGGTGGCTGTTCGGTGGCCGCTCATGGACGCTTGACCCATTCTCCGTCCCGTCCCCACGCGTGCCAGGCGAGCCTGCTCCTCGCCCGCTCCGGCGCTGAGCACGGCTACTCCGGCGGCGGCGTCCACGTTGATCGTCAGGCGCAGCGCCGACGCTCTGGGCGCCGACGAGGGATCGCTCGCCGGCTCGACCTCCTCCCCGAGCGCGACGCGGATCGCGGCGATCAGCGCCCCGCAGCTGGGCTGGCGCTTGCCGGGGTCCTTGGCCATCGCCGTGGCGATCACGCCATCGAGCGCCTGCGGCAGATCGGGGCGCTTGGCGAGCAGGCTCGGCGGCTCGTCGCCGACGTGCGCGTACATCACGTCGAGGGCGCCGACCGCCGAGTAGGGCGGCTCGCCCGTGAGGCACTCGTACAGCACGCAGCCCAGCGAGTAGACGTCCAGGCGGTGGTCGCCCGGCTTGCCGATGATCTGCTCGGGTGCGGTGTAGTGCAGGCTGCCGACGAAATCCCCGCTGAGCGTCAGCGCGCGGCTGTCGCCGCTGGGGTTCTTGCTGAGGCCGAAGTCGGCGAGGAAGGCGCGGTCCTCCGCGGCGACGATGATGTTCGCGGGCTTGACGTCGCGGTGCACGATGCCCGCGGCGTGGGCCGCGTCGAGGGCAGCGGCGATCTGCTCGAGGATCGCCAGCGCGCGCTCGGGCTCCAGGCGCCCTTCGATGCTGAGGAGAGTGCGCAGGTCCATGCCCTCGATGTAGTCCATCGCGATGTACAGCTGCCCGCCCACCTCGCCGCTGTCGCGCACCGCGACGATGCTCGGATGCTCCAGTTCGGAGAGGTAGCGCGACTCGCGCGAGAAACGGCTGCGCAGATCGGCGTCGCGGGCGACGTCCTCGGAGAGAACCTTCAGCGCGACCCGCTCCCCGCCATCGGGTCGCGTCGCTAGATAGACGACGCTCATGCCGCCCTGGCCGATCAATCCGGCGATCTCGTAGGAGCCGAACTTCGCCCCTGGGCTCAGCCGTCCTGGCACTCGCGCAGGCTCGCAGCGGCGTTGTGGTTTGTCAAGCGTCTCGCCGAGCGCCTATCGTCTGCGCCGATGGGCGGGTCATGCAGATAGAGCGCGATGTCCCGATCGCGATGCGCGATGGAGCGATCCTACGGGCCGATGTCTACCGCCCCGACGGCGATCGGCGCGTGCCGGCTCTCCTGAGCCGCACCCCCTATGACCGCAGCGTTGCCCTCACGCCGCTGGCGGCGCTCGATCCCGAGCGCCTCGCACAGGCGGGTATGGCGCTGGTGTGCCAGGACGTGCGCGGTCAGCACTCCTCCGAGGGCGAGTTCTATCCCTTCGCGGCGGAGGGACTCGACGGCTATGACAGCGTCGAGTGGGTCGCCGCGCAGCCGTGGTGCAGCGGCGCGGTGGGGATGGCCGGGCGCTCCTATACGGCGGCGACGCAGTGGCTCGCCGCGGCCGAGCGTCCTCCCGCGCTGAGGGCGATCGCTCCGATTGTCACGGGCAGCGACTACTACAACGGCTGGATCTACCAGGGCGGCGCCTTCCAGCTGGGCTTCAACCTCTTCTGGGTCCACCTGATGACGGCTCCCGGCGACCGCGTGTCGTTGACCAAGCAGTTCCGCCACCTGCCGCTCTCGAGCCCTCCGCTGCTGCAGAGCAGCAAAGCGGGGCGCTTCTATCGCGACTGGCTTGCGCACCCCACCGACGATGAGTACTGGCGCGCGTTCGCCGTCAACCGCCGCTACGCGAACATCGCGGTTCCGGCGCTCAACGTGGGCGGCTGGTACGACCTGTTCCTGGCGGGAACGCTCGAGAACTTCACGCGCACCCGCGTGGAGGCCGCCACCGAGGCCGCGCGCAAAGGCGCACGGCTGCTGATCGGCCCATGGGCTCACGGCAGCGCGTTCGGACCCTTTCCCGATCATCGCTTCAAGGAGTTCGGCGATGATCAGCAGCTGGATGTGACCGAGCTGCAGATTCGCTTCTTCGCTCGGCACCTGATGGGCGAGGATGCGGGCGCCAACGGGGGCAGCGCGGGGTCCGAGGGGGATGACGCAGCCCCGGTGCGGATCTTCGTGATGGGCGAGAACCGCTGGCGCGATGAGCCCGACTGGCCGCTTGCGCGCGCGCGCGAGCAGCGCTGGTTCCTGCACGGCGGCGACGCGCGGGATGGGCACGCCGGCGACGCGGAGGACGGGCACGATGGGATCCTTTCGCCCGAGGCGCCGGGCACGCAGGCGCCGGATGAGTACACCTATGACCCGCACGATCCGGCGCCCACGATCGGCGGCCCCACCTCGCTGCCGGGGGGGCTGCTGCGCACGAACTCCGGCCCGCTCGACCAGCGCAAGCTGCAGGCGCGAGCGGACGTGCTCGTCTACAGCTCGCGAGTACTCGAGCGTCCATTGGAGATCACCGGTCCGCTGGGGCTCGTGCTCTACGCCGCCACCAGCGCCCCCGACACCGATTTCATCGGCAAGCTGTGCGATGTCGCCCCCGACGGCTCCTCGCGCATCCTCGCGGAGGGCGTCCTGCGCGCGCGCTATCGCAATGGCTGCGACGCCGCGCAGCTGCTGGAGCCCGGCGAGGTCTGCCGCTACGAGATCGACCTCGTGGCGACCAGCAACGTCTTTCTTGCCGGACACCGCATCCGCCTGCTGATCACCAGCAGCTCGTTTCCCCGCTTCGACCGCAACGCCAACAGTGGCCTCGCGCTTGGCAGCGACGGCGAGGCCGACATGGTGAGCGCACGCCAGACGATCTTCCACGACGATGTGCGCTCGTCGCACCTCGTGCTGCCGGTCGTGCCGGCGTGATACCCACCCACGAAGGAGAATCAACCATGAGCAAGACCGCATTTCTGTTTCCCGGCCAGGGCTCGCAGCGGGTGGGCATGGGCGCCGACCTGCTCGCGGTGCGCCCCGATCTGTTCGAGCCGCACATGGAGCGGGCGGGCGCCGCATCGGGGCTGCCGATCCGCGAGCTGTGCCTCGAGGGCCCGATGGAGGAGCTCACGCGCACCGACGTGGCGCAGCCTGCGCTGTTCGCCTTCTCGCTGGCGATGCTGGATCTGGCCCGCGAGGAGGGGCTGCGCCCGGACTTCGTCGCCGGTCACAGCCTCGGCGAGTACACCGCCGCGGTGGCCTCGGGTGCGGTGGGCGCGGAGGACGGGATGCGTCTGGTCGTGCGAGCGCGGGCGGCTGATGGCGGGTGCGCAGTCGGAGCGGCCGGGCGCGATGGCGGCGATCATCGGTCTCGAAGCCGAGCAGGTCGCGGCGCTCTGCAGCGAGGCGGCCGCGGAGGGGATCGTGGCGCCCGCGAACTTCAACACGCCCACGCAGATCATCGCCTCCGGCGAGGAGGCCGCGGTGATGCGGCTGATCGACCTCGCCAGCGGAGGCGGGCGCGGAAAAGGCGCAGCGTCTGCGCGTGGGCGCCGCCTTCCACAGCGAGCTGATGGAGCCCATCAAGCAGGAGATGAGCAGGGCGATGGAGACCGTCAGCTGGAGCGATCCCGAGGTGCCGCTGATGTCCAACGCCTTCGCCGAGCTGCGCACCACGGCCGCGGAGGTGCGCGATGCGCTGGTCGAGCAGATCGCCAGTCCCGTGCGCTGGGTCGACTGCGTTCGGGGACTGCTCGAGCGCGACGTCGACGCCTTCCTCGAGCTCGGGCAGCGGGCGGGTGCTCGTGGGCCTCGTGCGCCGCATCGACCCCGAGGTCGACGCGTTCGCCGCCGACTCGCCCAAGAAGCTCGCGAAGTTCGTCGAGCGCGCTGAGGACTAGCCTGCCGCGTCCTCGACCTCGACCTCGCGCAACATGTGGGTGTCGACGTCGTAGACGAAGCCGCGCACGTGCGTGCGATGAGCCAGGAACGTAGATCGGCGCACGCGCAGGATCGACTGGCGCACGTCGGCGTCGAGATCGCTGAAGGACTCGATCGCAAACGCCGGCGCCACGCCGGTCGCCTGCTGCAGCTCGGCGCGAAACTCATCGTCGGTGAGCGTCTGCATGCCGCACTTGGTGTGGTGGATCAGCATCACTTCGCGCGTGCCCAGCCGCCGCTGGGAGATCGCCAGCGAGCGGATCACGTCGTCGGTGATCACCCCGCCCGCGTTGCGCAGAATGTGCGCCTCGCCGTCGCGCAGGCCCAGCGCGGCGAAGACATCCAGGCGCGAGTCCATGCACGTCACGATCGCCAGCTGCCGGCTGGGGCGAACGTCGAGCTGCTGCGTGGGCGGCGTGGCAGCGAAGGCGCGGTTGTTGGCGAGCAGCTCGTCGATCACGCGGCCCATCCGCCAGTCACGCGAGCCCGCTCGCCGCTCACTTGAGCGCTGCCGCCTCGCCCGCGAGGAAGTGCTCGACGAAGTCCGTCGTCACGTCGCCGGAGCGGAACTGCTCGTTGGCGAGCACGCGGCGGTGGAAGGGGATCGTGGTCTTCACGCCGCGGCCCTCGATCTGGAACTCCGAGAGCGCGCGATCCATGCGCTCGATCGCCTGCCAGGCGATCCGGCGCCCACACGATCAGCTTCGCGATCAGCGAGTCGTAGAAGGGCGCGATGTTCCAGCCGGGGTAGCAGTGGGAGTCGACGCGCGTCCATGGGCCGCCCGGCGGCACGTAGACGTCGAGCCGTCCGGCGGCGGGGGCGAAGTCGCGGTCGGGATCCTCGGCGTTGACGCGGCACTCGATCGCGTGGCCGCGCAGCACGACGTCCTCCTGCGAGACCGACAGCGGCTCGCCGGCCGCCACGCGGATCTGCTCCTGGATCAGGTCCGACGCTCGTGACCATCTCGCTCACCGGGTGCTCCACCTGGATGCGCGCGTTCATCTCCATGAAGCTCAGGTTGCCGTCGTGGTCGAGCAGGAACTCCATCGTGCCGGCGCCGGTGTAGCCGACCGCCAGGGCGCCGTGCGACGGCGCGCTCGCCGATGTCGCTTGCGCTGCGCCTCGCTCAGGTGGATCGAGGGCGCCTCCTCGATCAGCTTCTGGTGGCGGCGCTGCACCGAGCAGTCGCGCTCGAAGAAGTACACGCCGTTGCCGTGGCTGTCGCACACCAGCTGCACCTCGGTGTGGCGGGGGGCTTCCAGGTAGCGCTCGATGTAGACGGCGCTGTCCTTGAAGACCGCCTGCGCGGTGGCGCGCGTGGTCGCGTACAGGCGCGCGAGATCCTCCGCCGTGTGCACCACGTTCATGCCGCGCCCGCCGCCGCCGGCGACCGCCTTGATGATCACCGGGTAGCCGATGCCGTCGGCGATCTCCTGCGCCTCCTCGGCGGTCTGCACCGGCTCGATCGTGCCGGGCAGCAGCGGCAGGCCGGCCTTCTGCATGAGGTCGCGCGCGATCGCCTTGTCGCCGACCTTCTCCATCACCTCCGGGCGCGGCCCGATGAAGGTGATGCCGTTGTCCGAGCAGATCTCGGCGAAGAAGGGGTCCTCGGAGAGGAAGCCGTAGCCGGGGTGGATCGCGTCCGCGCCCGTCTTCTGCGCGGCGCCGATCACGTTGGGGATGTGCAGGTAGCTCTTGCCGGGGGTGGTGCGGCCCGACGTGCACGGCCTCGTCGGCGAAGCGCACGACCGCGGACTCGGCGTCGGCGGTGGAGTAGATCGGCGACGGACTTGATGCCCAGCTCGCGGCACGCGCGCGCGACGCGCAGCGCGATCTCGCCGCGGTTGGCGATCAGAACCTTCTCGAACACGCGGTGCTACTCCTCTGCCGGCTCGAGGTACATCAGCACCTGCTCGAACTCGACCCAGCTCGCCGTTCTCCACGACGATCTCGGCGACCTTGCCGCCCTCGCCGGCGGCGACCTCGTTCATCATCTTCATCGCCTCGACGATGCACACGGTCTCGACCGGGCTCGACGATCGTCGCCGACCTCCACGAACGGCTTGGCGCCCGGCGAGGCCGCGCGGTAGAACGTGCCGACCAGCGGCGCGAGCACGGGGATCCGCTGGTCGTGCGCCTCCAGGTCGCCGATCGAGAACACGCCCGAGGCCATGCGCGCGCCCGGGCGCGATGCTCATGCCGGGGCCCGCGCCCGTGGCCACGGGTCCTGCCGGCGGCCGGCGGGGGGAGCGGGTGCCGGGCGTCGCCGCCGCGGGAGAGCCGCGCTCGATCTCGATCTTGCAGTTGCCGGCCGCGACGGCAAGAGCGCTGCACGGTGCTGCCCTCGAGGCGCTTGATCAGATCGCGGGCCTCGGCCCACACCGACTCGATCAGCTCCCTGTCCGGTGTGGCCTGGGTGTCCTTCTCGTTCTCGCTCATGTCTCCCCTGGATTGGCGGAAGTGTGGGCTGGCGCCCGGGGGCGCCGAACTTGCGAAAGCGCTCGTAGCGCTGGGCGATCAACTCGTCGGTGCTCAGCGGCAGGAGTTCGCGCGAGGCTCGCGACGATCGCGCGTCTTGACGTTCGCGCCCGCGGCCAGCGGGTCGGTCTGCGCGCCGCCCTCGGGCTCGGGCACGATCGCGTCCATCACGCCCAGGCGCAGCAGCTCGGGGCTCGTGATGCGCAGCGCCTTCGGCCGCGCGCGGCGCGGCGCGCTGGCGTCCTTGAACAGGATCGTCGAGCACCCCTCGGGGCTGATCACCGAGTAGTAGGCGTTCTCCATCATCAGCACCCGGTCGCCCACGGCGATCGCCAGCGCGCCGCCGCTGCCGCCCTCGCCGGTGACCACCGTCACGGCCGGGACCGGCAGGCGCGCCATCAGCATGATCGATTCGGCGATCGCGTTGGACTGCCCGCGCTCCTCGGCGCCCAGCCCCGGATAGGCGCCGGGCGTGTCCACGAGCGTCACGAGCGGCAGGCCGAAGCGCGCCGCGTAGCGCATCAGGCGCATGCTCTTGCGGTAGCCCTCGGGCTCGGGCATGCCGAAGTTGTGCTCCACGAGCTCGCTCGTGGTGTGACCCTTCTGCTGACCGATCAGCATCACCGTCAGCTCGCCCAGGCGCGCGAGGCCCGCGACGATCGCGTGGTCCTCCTCGAACAGACGGTCGCCGTGCAGCTCCTGGAAGCCGTCGAAGACCGAGCCCACGCAGGTCGAGCATCCGCGGGCGGTCGATGTGGCGCGCGAGCTGCACGATCTCCCAGGGATCGCGCGCAGGCAGCCGGGCTCGGGATCGATCGACCAGCGCCGCGCCCTCCGTCTCGGGCAGGCGCTGCGCCCGCTTGGCGCCGTCCTCGCCGCGCGCCGCCTCGGCCTGCGCGTGGAGTTCGAGCAGGTTGCGGATCGTGCGTCGCAGGCCCTCGCGCGGTTCGACCAGGTCGAGCATGCCGTGCTCGAGCAGGAAGCCCGCGGTCTGGAAGCCGTCGGGCAGCTTCTGGCGGATCGTCTGCTCGATCACCGTCGGTCCCGCGAAGCCGATGTGCGCGTCGGGCTCGGCGATCAGGATGTCGCCGAGCGTCGCGTAGGAGGCGCTCACGCCGCCGTAGGTGGGGTCGGTGAGCAGCGAGATGTACAGCACGCCCTCCTCGGCGAGACGCGCGATCGCCTGGCTGGTCTTGACCATCTGCATCAGCGACACGCAGCCCTCCTGCATGCGCGCGCCGCCGGAGGCCGAGATCACCAGCAGCGGGGTGCGCGTCTCCAGGGCGATCTCCGCGGCGCGCGTGATCGACTCGCCCACCGCGCCGCCCATGCTGCCGCCGATGAAGGAGAAGTCGATGCCCGCCACGACGATCGGCAGGCCGTCGATCGTGCCGGTGCCGTGCAGCGCGCCGGTCTTCGTCTCGCTCTTCTTCTGTGCCTGTGCGATCCGCTCGGTGTAGGGCTTGGAGTCCGCGAAGGACAGCGCGTCGACGATCTCGAGGTCCCCGCTCAGCTCCTCGAAGCTGCCCTCGTCGAGCAGCTGGCCGAGGCGCTCGCGGATGCGCAGGCGGAAGTGGTGGTTGCAGTCCGGGCACACGCCGAGGTTGCGGCGCAGGCGCTTGTGGTAGACGAACGCCGCGCAGGAGGGGCAGCGAAACCACTCCGCGGAGACCGCGCGGCCGGCTGTCGCGAGCTCAGCCAAGGAGATCTTCCGAGCCCAGACGGCGGTCGTCGGCGTGCATGCGCCGGTACTCTGACAGCGTTGCGCCCGAGGGTGGCTTCGAGTTCCTCGGGCGGGTGCTCGGCCGGTTCGCCGCTGGCCTGCAGGAAGGCGATCAGGTCGGTGCGCCCTCGAGTCGACGCCTCGCGGGCAGCTCAGCGCGCTGCCAGTCGCGCGCGATCGCCTCCAGCCCGTGCAGCGGAGTCTCGTCGAGTTCGTCGACACGCGTAGCGAAACGCGGCCACGGCCTCCTCGAGCGCGACCCGACCGCGAGGCTCAGCTCGGCCACGTCGAGCGCGGCCACCACGTCCTCGGGCTCGGCCTCAGCGATGCGCTGCGCCTGCGCGAGCGCCTCCTCGTACTGGCCGAGCGTGCGATACATGTCGACGAGGCTGATCGCCGCGGTGGAGGCGCCGCGCATGCTTTGCGCGGCCTGGTTGAGCAGATCCACGGCCTCCTCCTGGTGACCGGTCGCGGCGGAGGTGTGGCCGAGGTGGCTGAGCGCCACCTGATCCTCGGGGTTGAGCTCCACCGCGCGGCGGAATGCCTCACCAGCCTGCTCCATGTTCCCCTCGGTGGCGAGCGCCTCGCCGAGGTAGTGCCACGCCTCGGCGTTCTCGGGAGCCAGCTCGGTGGCGCGCCGCAGCTGCTCGGTGGCGTCCTCGGCGTCGAGCTCCACGCCGGAGCGGCCCGCCAGCAGCAGCAGCTCCACATCCTGCGGCGCGCTCGCCAGCGCGGCCACGGCGGCATCGCGGCTCTTGCGGTATTCGCCCGCTTGAAAAGCGGCTTGCGCCTGTGCGGCGTCGCTCATCCGGTCCACGCCCAGTTGGTGATATCCGGCGAGTCGTCGCCGAACTCGCGCGCATAACTGCGGTACTTCGCCAGCTGCTCGCGGTACTTGGCGATCGCCTCCTGCGCGCCGCCGATGTTGCGCACAGCGAAGGCACCCGACATGCCGCCGATGCCCTCGCTGATCCCCATGTCCACGCGGCTCAGGCCCTCGATCGCCAGCTGGAAGCGGTCGACGCCGTTCATCGCGAGCAGATCGAAGGGCGTCGTGGTGGTGCCCTCCTCGGCGTAGCCACGCACATGGAAGCGCTCCTGCATGGGGCGGCGGTGGATCAGCTGGTGCACCGCCGAGGGGTAGCCGTGGAAGTTGAACAACACGGGCTTGTCGGTGGTGAACACCTCCGCGAACGCCGCCTTGTCCATCGCGTCGGGATGCTTGCCCGGCGCCGCCAGCGCGAACAGGTTCGTCACGTTCACGAAGCGCACCTTCAGGTCCGGCACGTCCTCGCGCAGCATGCTCGCCGCCGCCAGCAGCTCGATCGTGGGGATCGTGCCGCAGCTCGCCAGCACGAGGTCGGGCTCGCCGCCGTCATCGGTGCTCGCCCACTGCCATGTCGAGGCGCCCGCTGCGCACGTGCTCGCGCGCCTCGTCCATCGTGAGCCACTGCGGCAGCGGCAGCTTGGAGCCGATCACGAGGTTGATGCAGCCGGTGGCCTGCAGGCAGTGATCCATCGTCGCCACCAGCGTGTTCGCGTCCGGCGGTACATACACCCGCGCGTGCTCCTCGCGGCGGTTGAGCATCGAGTTGATGAAGCCCGGCATCTGGTGGGAGTAGCCGTTGTGGTCCTGGCGCCAGCCCTCCGATGTGAGCAGGTAGTTCAACGACGCCACCGGCTCGCGCCAGGGCGCCTCCTCGCGGGACATCTTGAGGAACTTGCCGTACTGGTTGACCATCCCATCGACGATTGGGATGAATGCCTCATAGCAGGGGAAGATGCCGTGGCGGCCGGTGAGCACGTAGCCCTGCAGCCAGCCCTGGCAGTTGTGCTCGGAGAGGATCTCCATGATGCGCCCATCGGGCTTGTAGTCGGGGTTGATGTCGGGATCGACCGGCCACTCGTAGGCGTGGTTCTCGACCTTGAACAGTGCGCCCAGCCGGTTGGAGGCGACCTCGTCGGGGCACACCACGCGGAAGTTCTGCGCGTCGTGGTTGCGTACGAACACCTGGCTGAGGTACTCGCCCAGCGCGCCCAGCGAACTCTCCGTGGTGGCGCCGGGCTTCTCCACCGAGACGGCGTGCGCGTCGAGCTCGGGCAGCTGCAGCGGCACGCGCATGCGCCCCCCGTTGACGTGCGGGTTCACGCCCATGCGCTTATCGCCCGTGGGGCACATCGCGGCGATC
The DNA here is from genome assembly GCA_963725525.1 of uncultured Solirubrobacterales bacterium. GTDB lineage: Bacteria > Actinomycetota > Thermoleophilia > Solirubrobacterales > Solirubrobacteraceae > Palsa-744. The sequence continues at coordinate 551,022 of CAVRYP010000009.1, read as the reverse complement.
TCTGGCGCCGGTCCGCCGTTCTCGTCGAACAGCTCCTCGGGGCCATAGGAGCGCAGCCAGTCCTCGAGCGCCTTCAGGTGCTCGGGGTTCGTGCGCGCCCCCATCGCCGGCACCTGATGGGACTTGGAGGTGCCCTCGATGAGCACGCCATCGAGTTCATGCACGCCCGTCCAGCCCTTGGGCGAGCGCACGATCAGCATCGGCCATCTCGGCCGCTCGGGCCGGCGCCCGGAGCGCGCGGCGTCCTGAATCTCGCGGATCTCGCCGTGGGCGGTGTCGAGCGCGCTCGCGAGCGCGCCATCGAGGTCCTCGCCGTCGACGATCAGCGGGTGCCAGCCGTAGCCCTCGAACAGCTTCGTCAGCTCGGTGTCGCTCATCGAGCTGAAGATCGTGGGGTTGGCGATCTTGTAGCCGTTGAGATGCAGCATCGGCAGCACCGCGCCGCTGGTGGCCGGGTCGAGGAACTTGTTCGAGTGCCACGCGCCCGCCGTGGGGCCCGTCTCGGCCTCGCCGTCGCCGACGATGCAGGCCACGATCAGCTCGGGGTTGTCGAGCGCCGCGCCGAAGGCCGTCGCGAGCGCGTAGCCCAGCTCGCCGCCCTCGTGGATCGTGCCCGGCACGATCGGCGCGATGTGGCTGGGGAAGCCGCCCGGCCAGGAGAACAGACGCACGAGCTTGGCCAGGCCCTCGCGGTCGCGGCTCATCTCGGGCTTGACCTCTTCCAGGCAGCCGTCGATCCACAGGTTCGCAAGGTTCGCGGGTGCGCCGTGGCCGGGGCCGGTCACGAGCAGCACGCTCGCGTCGTGCTCGAGGATCATGCGGTTGAGGCCCGCGTACATCAAATTGATTCCCGGAACTGTCCCCCAGTGGCCAAGCAGACGGTGCTTGACGTGCTCGGGCTTCAGCGGTTCCTCCAGCAGATGGTTGTCCTGGAGATAGATCATCGCCACCGCGATGTAGTTAGCCGCGCGTCGATAAAACGCGAGCTTCTCCGAGGTGGGTGACAGCGCTTGGGTAGACAAACTTCCCCCCTGTTTTTGGGCTGAGCTTGACGAGCCGCAGGGACTATAGGCGATGAGGCTGGCGGCTGTCTGGACGCGGCTGGACAGCCTTCCGGCGGTGCTTCTTGCGTGGACAGTGGGACACCGCGATCCGCGTGTTGCGCTTGATCTGCGCGCCATTCTGGGCGGTGAGCACGGTGGGCATCAGGAGTGCGTGCTTGCACAGGTTGCCGTTCGCCGACAGCGCCGAGTTCTGCCCCATCGGCAGATCGAGGCTGAAGGACGAGACGGGCGCGTCGGGGATCGCCGCGAAGTTCGAGGTCGTCGTGTTCTTGAGGATGTTCGTGTTGCCTACGAGGATCACGCGCACGTCCCCGTCGCTCAGCACCAGGTCGAGATCGGGGAACGCCGCGCCTCCGTGTGAGACCAGATAGGCGATCCCGCTGAGCTTCCCCGGGAGCACCGGCGTGGACACGCTCGCGCTGCCCACCCGCGAGCCCGCCGGGCAGTTGAGCGGGCTCGCCGCGAACGTCGCTGCCGGGCACGCCTTCTGCAGCGTCTTCAGGCGAGCGGAGAGCTGCTTGGGAAGCGTCACGAAGACTGAGTGGATGTTCGCCTGATGCGCGCCCTGCGTGAGGCTCACGCGCAGGCTCGCGCCGCCCGTCCGCGTGGCATGGGCGGTGGTGGAGACCTTGAAGGAGGGCTTGAACGCGAGCGCGCCGCAGCCGCTCGCCTGGAAGTGATTCGACAGCGCCTGATTGGAGCCGAACGTCGAGGTGAGCGTCGAGTCGGTCATGAGCGGCGCGCAATTCGTGGGGTTGAAGAGGAAGTTGGGGCGGTTCACCGCGACGCTCACGCTGCGCAAACGCAGTGGAACTCCCTTCACGATCGTGGGCAGCGCGCTGGTGGCGACCACGCGCGCGGTGTAAGGGTCGACGTTGAGCGCCGCGCGCGTAACCACGCAGTCGCACGCCCCGCTGCCGAGGTCAAACGGCCCGGCGCTCGCGGGCACGGTGATTGACAGACCATATGGCGCGCCGTTGTAGGGGCCCGTGAGATACACCACGCCGGAGAAGGCGAGCGGTTCGGGACCCGCTCCCAAGCTCACCGTCGCGCTGCCGATGCGGCTGGCGCTCGAGCACGTGCCCTGCGCGGCCTGCGGTTCGCCGCAGAGCGCCACCGAGCCGATCGCGCCGAGCAGGCCCTCCGGCAGCACGCTCGTCACCTGCGAGAGGTACTGCTGGCCGTGTTCTCTTGCGAGGTTCAGCGTGTACGAGGTGTAGGCGCCGGCCGCCGTCGAAGAGCTCGCCGTGCTCTGCGTGAGTGAGAACGGCAGCGGCGCGGGGCAGCCGGTGGTGGAGAACGGCGTGGAGCTCAGCGCCGGCGGACCGCCGGTGTAGGGGGTGAAGAGGGCCTCTGTGGGCGCGTTCCCGCAGGCGAGCGGATTGGCCAGCGGCGCCTGCCCTCCTCCTCTGAGCTTCAGCACCAGCGAGCTGAACGGGAGCTGGGGGTTTTCCGCGAACGTCGCTTCCAGGCGTCCCGTGCTCGGGTTGGGTGCGATCGTGCCCTTCAGCCGCACCGACACCCCATACACGCTCTCCGCGTCGAGATAAATCGTGTAGGGAGGTTCGGTGATGGGCCCACCGTTGGGACTGCCCAGGTACACGTTGCCCGCGAGCGAGCCGGGGGGCAGATCGGTTTCGATCGCGACCGTGCCCACCATCGAGGCGGCCGGACAGCTCACCGGCGCGGTGCTGCCGATTCCGATCTGCGCTGCCGTGCACGCCTGCAGGCCGCGCGCGGCCGAGGGGTTCAGCGTGAGGCCTTCGGGCAGCGTCACGTGCGCGTCGCGGATGTCGGCCGTGTCGATTTCATCCGCGCCCACGTGCTGGGGGGTCTTCACTTCGGTGCTCGCACCATCGCCTTCGTCGGACTGTGCCGTTTCGGGCCTAACTTCCGCAGTCGGCTTGAAGGGAGTAGCGCCGCAGCCTTCGACGCCCACCGGCGTGTGCGTCTGGGTCCGCGAGACCTGCCCTTCCCAGGACTGCACTTCCAGGTGGGTGGTGGTCGAGTTCGAGCACGCGCTCGGAAGCGTCAGGAAATCGCCCTCGCCCGCGCGCCCGTTGAAGATCAGCTTGGACTTCAGCACCGCGAGGGGGACTTTCGATCCCAGCACTTCGCCTTCGCGCGGGATGTTCTGGATCTTGAAGTACTCGTGGTAGTCGCCGCTCCAATCGACAAAGCCTTCGAGGTAGATGTGCACGCTCACCAGCGGTTCCACCGACACGTGGATGCCGAAGTCGAGCGCAAGACCGGGCGGCTGTTCGAGGTTGTAGACGGTGCCCGACACGGTTATGTCGTTGACGCCGTCGAAGGCCGTCAGTTCGTTCGTGCCCACCTGCGTTTCGGGCTTGCATTGATCCTTCTGAAAGTCCGCGATCGGGCACTTCGGCAGCGCCTGCGGGTTGCCCGCGAGGCCCGGCGGAAGGTCCACGCGGACGTTCTTCACGGCCCCTTCCGGTTCGCTGCCGAGCACTCCATCGTGGTGGTTGAGTTCAAACGCCGTGAGGCCCACCGGCGGGTGCCCCGCCGCCTGCGTGAAGGCTTCGCTCGGGTCGGCTTCCACGCTCGCGTAGGTGCACCCCGAGTTCCTGCACGTGCCCGCTTCGAAGGCGCTTTCCTGCACTCCAAACGCCGCCCGTGCTGTCGCTGGGACAGTCGCGAAAGCGATCGCCCCAGCCAGGACTGCCCAGCAGTAACTGCGGATGTGAAGCTGCATTGGTCCCCTCCTACCTCTGAACCCTGGTTGCTAACTCCTCACCTACCCGCCCAGCGAACTCACTATTCGCCGATAGACATCTCGCGGCGCGGAGGATCGCCGGCAAGCAGCCGCTGAGGCGCCCAGGCACCCGCGAAACCCCGTCCGCTGGAGACACTTCGGCCAATCTGCGGCCCGCTAGGCCCCGCTCGGCGGGGCCTCTCCTGCTGTTCCTTCCCGAAAATTCCCCCCGCGCGTAGGGTGGCGCCGTGTCCGAGCCTGTCGATGTCGTGATCGTCGCCTACAACCGGTGGGATCTCACCGAGAGCTGCCTGCGCCATCTCAAGGCTCAGAGCATCGATCATCGCGTGATCGTCGTGGACAACGGCTCAACCGACGAAACGCGTGCACGTCTGCGCAGCGAGTGGCCGCAGGTGCACATCGAGCCCCTCGAGCAGAACCAGTCCTTCTCCGTAGCCTGCAACCGGGGTGTGGCGGCGGGGAGCGGCGAGTTCATCGTGAACCTCAACAACGATGTCGACTGCAGGCCGGATTTCCTCGAGCTGGTAATCGCGCCGTTACGAGCAGATCCCAGGGTGGGGTCTGTGGCCGCGCTGCTGCTGCAGCTGGACGGTGAGTCGATCGACGGCCTCGGTCTCACAGCCGACATCACGCTCGCCGGGTTCGCGCGTCTGCGGGGGCTTCCGCTGGCGCGCGCCACCGACACCGGAACCGTTCTGATGGGCGCCAGCAACGCCGCCGGCGCCTACCGGCGATCGGCCTGGGAGGAGGTGGGGGGGCTCGACGAGTCGCTCGCCTTCTACATGGAGGACCTCGATCTCGTCGTGCGCCTGCGGATCGCGGGCTGGGACGCGGTGGTCGAACCGAACGCGGTGGGCGTGCACGTGGGCTCCGCCACCCTCGGGCACCGCTCTCTCTCCGCGCGAGAAAACGGTGGCTTCGGGCGCGGCTACATGCTGCGCCGCTACCGGCTCCTGCGCGGGCGCACCGCCCCCCGGGTGCTCCTCACCGAGGCGCTCGCCGTGCTGGGGGACATGCTCATCTCGCGAGACCTCGCCTCGCTGCGCGGCCGTCTCGCGGGCTGGCGCGCCGCGGGCGCCCGCCCGCGCCTGTCGCTCCCTCCAGCCGATTCGATCGAGCACGGCATCGGCCTCTGGGATTCGCTCGTGCAAAGGTGGCGCGTGTACGCGGTGAACATCCTCCCTGGGGTTCAGGCGTTCACGCCCACTCGGCGCAGCGCGCGTCGCAGCGACTTGTGATCGAGCGCCACGAACGCTCGGCGGCGCAGCATCTCCCTGCCTCGCGCGCGCGCCCGCGCGCGATGAAGCGCCCCGCGGTAGTCCCCGAGCAGCGTCTCCGCCACCCGATCCCAGGTGCGCGCCTCCGCGTAGGGATCGCAGAAGAGCTCGCGCAGGGCCTCGTGCAGCTCCTCAGGCGTGTGCAGCCTACGCAGCGTCGCCGTGCGCTCGGGCAGATCGCGAAACCACTCGGTGTCGTTCACGAACACCGGCCGGCGCGTTCCAATCGCCAGCGGCGCGCCCGCGCTGCCGCCCGAGCGCGGATCCTCGTCGTACCACAGCACGATCGCATCGCAGTCGCGCAGCCAGCGAAACAGCTCCTCGCTCTCGAGCCAGCGGTTCTCGCCGAAGGAGTGCTGGAAGTCCCAGCCGCCGCGCTCGCAAACGGCTGCGATGACATCCAGGCGCGAGCGGCCCAGCCCGAACGTCTTCACCACCGGGCGGCGCAGGTCGATGCCCTGGGGGATCAGCCGCCGGGGGCCCACGCCGATGTCCTCGCGGTGCGCGTAGAGCAGGTCGGGGAGCTCCTGCGGAAAGGCCAGCATCCCCCCCTTGTCGTGATAGGTGAGCGCCGTAACCCCCTCGAAGCGGCTCAACAGCTCCACCAGGCCGCCGCGGTCGTAGAAGAGGTTGCTGTACTGCACGTGCAGCACATCGAGTTCGAGTGCGAGGATCGCCTCCACATCGAACTCAAAGCTGTGCGCGGGGTGCCAGATCTGCACGTCGAACACCGGCAGCGCCCACTCCTCGTAGGGGGCCACGGCGCGCGCGCCGAAGTTGCGCGATCCGAGCACCATCACCTCCACACCCTCTCCACCGCGGCGGCGCAGCGCGTCCACGAGGTGGCGCGAATACTCGGCGACCCCGCAGCGCGTGTTCCACGTGCTGAGGATCCCGATGCGCAGCGTGCTGGGCGCACCGCGCCGCGGCGAGCCGCGATCCTCCTCAGGCGAGAACGGTGTCGGGCGGGGTGGCACTGGGCACGTTCCCAGGGACGACTCGTACGGAGGGCATCGGCACGATGAACTTGCCCCCGCGCTCCAGGAACTCCCGCTCGCGCTCGAGGAACTCATCGAGGAAGTGCCACGGCAGCGCGAGGTAGTAGTCGGGCCGCAGTTCGCGCGAGCGCTCCTCGCTGATGATCGGGATGCCGGTGCCGATCGTTTCCGAGCCGTGCTTGTCGGGGTTGCGATCGGCGGCGTAGGGGACGAGCGTGTGGTCGATGCCCGCGTACTGCAGGATCGTGTTGCCCTTCGTGGAGGCGCCATAAACGTGGATCGTCTTGCCTTCTCCCACCAGCCTTCGGCAGAGCGCGTCGAGGTCGTCGCGCACGCTCGCCGCCGCCGCCGCAAAGCTCTCATAGGGCGCGGGCGCGTCGAGTGCCATCTCGAACTCGCGGATGCGCAGCCGCTGCAGCGCACGGGCATCCTCGCCCTCGGGGCCAAAGCGCCCCGCGCGACGGATGAACAGGCGGATCGAGCCGCCGTTGATGTCGTTCAGCTCCGCTCGCACCACGCCGAGGCCGGCTTCGGCGAGCAGCCGCTCGATCACCGCGAGCGAGTAGTACTCGAGGTGCTCGTGCACGATCGCATCGAACTGGTTGAGATCGAGCATCGTGGGGAGGTAGTGCAGCTCGATCACCCACACGCCGTCCTCGGCGAGCGCGCGGGAGACGTCCTCCACGAAGGCGCGCGGGTACTCGAGGTCGTAGAACATCGCGATGCTCGTAACCACGCGAGCCTGCTGGTCGACATAGCGCTCGCGCAGCCGCTCGTAGGAGTAGAAGTCGCGCACCACGTCGTATCCCTTCGCGCTCGCATAGCGCCCCACATCCGAGGGGTCGAAGCCGAGGTGCCTGAGGTCCGAGGTGCCGTACCCATCGAGCAGCGTTCCGTCGTTGCAGCCGATGTCGATCACGAGGTCGCCCGGGCGCAATCCCACCATCGCCTCTGCGCTCGCCGCGATCTCGTGCAGATTGCGCGTCATCGTGCGGTTCACCCCGCTGCGGTACCAGTAGGACTCATAGAGGATCGCCGCGGGCACCGTATGGCGCAGCTGGATCAGCCCGCAGCCCTCCTGGTTGCGCGTCATATCGCAGCGCACGAGCTCCAGCGGCACGCGCCGCGAGACGGGCTGCTCGCCGCTGGGCTCGGCGAACGCGCCCGCGATGTGCTGCTCCCCGAGCGACATCACGGGAGTCAGCTCGGGCGAGCCGCAGATGCGGCACGTCGTTCGTGTCGTCAAACTCGTTCGAGGCAGCACGGGCGCCAATCTAACAACGGGTTTTCAGATCGAGACACGGCTCGGCCCGCAACCCAAGCGCAGCCAGTGTTCATCGGGTGTGAGCTCGATCGCCGTGTTTCCCTTTCGGGCCTCTCTGGCGGGTGAAGCGCGCGAGGTGCGTAGGATGTACGGAGAGGATGGACATAGACACCGAGGAGCCATGGATTCGCCGCCTGCTGGACGTGGGTCGCACGCTGACCACCGAGCTCGACCAGAGCGTCGTGCTCGATCGCGTCCTGCAGACGGCGCGCGAGATCACCGGCGCGCGCTACGCCGCGCTGGGGATCCTCAACGAGCAGCGCTCCGAGCTCGAGCAGTTCCTGACCTCGGGCGTCGATGAGGAGACCCACCGGGCGATCGGCGACCTGCCGCGCGGGCGCGGCGTGCTCGGCGCGCTGATCGAGCACCCGCAGCCGCTGCGCCTCGCCGATGTCGGCCAGCACCCGAGCAGCTACGGGTTCCCGGCCGGGCACCCGGTGATGCGCAGCTTCCTCGGGGTCCCGATCGTGATCCGCGGGCAGGCGTGGGGCAACCTGTACCTGACCGAGAAGGCAGGGCGGCGAGTTCACCGAGGCCGACGAGGAGGCCGCGGTGATCCTCGCCGACTGGGCGGCGATCGCGATCGAGAACGCGCGGCTGTACGAGACCAGCGAGCGCCGCCGCGAGGAGGCTCGAGAAGGCCTTCCGCGGCCTCGAGGCCACGCGCGACGTGGCGGTCGCGATCGGCGGGGAGATCGCGCTCGAGCACGTGCTCGAGCTGATCGTCAAGCGCGGGCGCGCGCTCGTCGGCGCGCGCAGCCTCGTGATCATGCTGCGCGACGGCGAGGAGCTGGTCGTGCACGCGAGCGCCGGGCACGTCGACGGAGATGCGCGGCGTGCGCCTGCCGATCGCCGACTCGACCTCCGGGCAGGTGCTCGCAGCGCCGCCGCCCCGAGCGGATCACCGACGTCGCCGCGCGGCTGCGGATCGCTCCCAGCGAGTTCGGCGTGGCCGACGCGCACACCGCGCTGCTCGTGCCGATGCTCTACCGCGGCGACGCGGTGGGCGTGCTGGCGGCGTTCGATCGCGGCGCGGACGGGAGCGCGTTCAGCGAGGACGACGAGCAGATGCTGCGCACGTTCGCCGCCAGCGCCGCGACCGCCGTGGCGCTCGCGCAGAGCGTGCAGGCCGATCGGCTGCGCAGCTCGCTGGCCGCCGCCGACGCCGAGCGCCGCCGCTGGGCGCGCGAGCTGCACGACGAGACGCTGCAGGGCCTGGGCGGCCTGCGGGTGCTGCTCTCCTCGGCGCTGCGCCTCGACGATCTCGCCGCGGGCGCAGGCGGCGATGCGCGAGGCCGTCGAGCACATCGAGCGCGAGATCGAGAACCTGCGCGCGATCATCACCGAGCTGCGCCCGGCCGCGCTCGACGAGCTGGGGCTGCGCACGGCGATCGAGGCGCTGCTCGACCGCCACCGCGAGCAGAGCGGCTTCGAGATCGACGGCGAGCTCGCGCTGCCCGGACGCCGCGACCGGGCGAGGACGCGCCTGGACGAGGAGCTCGAGACGCACCGTCTACCGGCTGGTGCAGGAGGCGCTCACGAACGTCGCCAAGCACGCCCGCGCCGAGCAGCGTGCGCGTGGCGGTGCGGCGCAGAGCGACGGCGAGCTGTCGATCGAGGTGCAGGACGACGGCGTCGGCTTCGACCCCGACGCCGCCGAGCGAGGGCTTCGGCCTGGCCGGGATGCACGAGCGGGTGAGCCTCGCCGGCGGCACGCTCAGCATCGACTCCGGCGAGCAGGGCACGCTGGTGCAGCGCGCGTCTGCCGTGCGCCGCGTCGGCGCCGAGGCGTGGCGGCGAGGCGCCGCAGGCTCAGGCTCGCCTGAGCAGGCCGCGTCCTAGCGCGTAGCGCACCAGTTCGGCGCGCGTGGCGAGCCCGAGCTTGCGGTGGATGCGCGCGCGGTGGGTCTCGACCGTGCGCGGCGAGAGGTGCAGCTTGCCGGCGATCTCGACGCTCGTGTGGCCGAGCGCGATCAGTCGCAGCACCTCGACCTCGCGCGCGCGTCAGCCTGTCCGTCGGTGAGCGACGCGGCTGCAGCGTGGCCAGGCGGCCGCGACGCGCGGGCTGACGTACTCCTCGCCGCGGCCGCCGCGCGGACCGCCTGCGCGCAGCTCGCTGTCGGCGAGATCCTTGAGCACGAAGCCGAGTGCGCCGGCGGCGAGCGCGCGCTGCGCGAAGACGGGTTGTCGTCCATCGTCAGGACCACGATCTGGGTGTCGGGGCATCTGCTCGCGCAGCTGGCCGATCGTCTGCGATGCTGGAGCCGCCGGGCATGTTGAGGTCGAGCACGAGCACATGCGGCTCGTGGCCGTTGACGTGGTCGCACGACCGAGCCGAGGTCGTCGGCCTCGGCGACCACCTCGACGTCCTCCTCACTGTCGAGCAGCAGCCGCAGGCTGCGGCGCATCAAGGCGTGATCGTCGGCGAGCACGACGCGAATCGGTGGAGGCGTCCAGCTCGGAGGACTCGGTCTCTGTTGAGCTCGAGGGGCGGGCCGAGGTCGGGGCTGGAGCTGGGGGAGGCGCCAGATGCAGGTGAGAAGCCATGGGGTACAGCTTGCACCGCAGCGGGCGTTGCGTCCTCCGCACAAACACTCCGAATGCCTGTGGCAAAGCACGGATCTTTACCCATTCGCCCCCTTCGATGTCCGTTGCGGATTTTCACCTAAGGGCCCGCCCTAATCCCTGTATTGCGTGTGCTGCGGGTTTTCACCTACGCCCCGTGCGGCGGAGAGCCGATGCACGGGCGCCGGCCCGCAATAGGCTGAGCTCACGATGCCCGGCAATGGCTCAGCGAAGGCGATCGAGGTGGAGGGGCTGAGCAAGCGCTACGGCGCCACGCTCGCGCTCGACGGGCTCGATCTGAGCATCGCGCCGGGGCGAGGTGTACGGCTACCTGGGGCCCAACGGCTCGGGCAAGACGACGACGATCCGCCTGCTGCTCGGCCTGCACCGGCCCACCGCGGGGCGCGCGCGGCTGTTCGGCATCGACGCGTGGCGCGAGCCGGTGGCGGCGCACCGCCGCGTGGCCTACGTCGCGGGCGAGCCGTTTCTGTGGCCGGCGCTGACGGGCGCCGAGACGTTCGAGTTCCTCGCGCGCATTCGCGGCGGCACCGACGCCGCCTACCGCGAGCTGCTGATCGAGCGCTTCCAGCTCGGACGCCGACAAGAAGGTCAGGGCGCTGTCGAAGGGCAACCGCCAGAAGGTGCAGCTGATCGCGGCCTTCGCGAGCCGCGCCGAGCTGCTGATCCTCGACGAGCCCACGAGCGGCCTGGATCCGCTGATGGAGGTCGCCTTTCGCGAGACCGTGGGGAGGCGAAGCGAGCGCGGGCAGACGCATCTTTCTCTCCTCGCACATCCTCAGCGAGGTGGAGGCGCTGTGCGATCGCGTGGGCATCCTGCGCGACGGACGGCTGGTCGACGAGGGCACGCTGGCACCAGCTGCGCCACCTCAGCGCGCAGACGATCGACGTGACGTTCGGCGGGACGCCGCCGCAGATCCCTGCGCCTGGCGGGAGTACATGTGTCGAGCGCGGGCGCGAACGCGCTGCACTTCGAGGTGACCGGGCAGCGTGGCGCCGCTGATCGCGGCGCTCGCCGGGCATCCGGTGGTCGCGCTGAGCAGCCGCGAGCCCTCGCTCGAGGAGATCTTCCTGCACCACTACGACAGCTCCGACGGTGGTGCCGGCGCGCTATGGCCGTGGCGGTCGGAACGCGCGGGGCGGGCGGCGATGGCCGCGGCTAGGCGATCGCGCGGCGGGCGTTCGCCGATGGGCGCGTCCGCACGTTCTCCTTCGCGTACCTGTTCGCCGTCGACCGCATACGCCAACGTCGTCGGCTACCGCTCGGCCTATCCGACGATCTGACCGACCGCCTGGCGCTGGCGCACAGCCTCGGCGCGCAACGACGCGGTGCGCCTGTTCTACGGCAAGCCGTATGACCTGCTCACGGTGGGCGGCTACGCGGCCTGGCGCGTCGGCGGCGTGCTGTCGATCTTCGCCGCGGTGTGGGGACTGCTGGCGGCGGTGCGCGCGATGCGCGCCGAGGAGGACGCGGGCCGCGCGGAGCTCGTGCTCGCGGGTATCGTGGCGCGGCGCGGCGTCTACCTCTCGGCGCTGGTCGCGATCGCCGCGGGCAGCGCTGATCCTGTGGCTGGCTGCCGTTCGCTCGGCCTGCTCGCTGCGCGGCCTGCCGCTGGGCGGCTCGGCCTATCTGGCGCTCGCGATCCGTGGCGGCTGTGCCGGTGTTCGTGGGCGTCGGCGCGCTCGCCAGCCAGCTCGCGCCGACGCGGCGAGTCGGCGATCGAGCTCGCAAGCGCGGCGCTCCTGCTCTCGCTTCCTTGCTGCGCGTGATCGCCGACACCTCCACGTCGCCTGGAATGGCTGCGCTGGATCACGCCGCTCGGCTGGGCCGAGGAGCTGCGGCCGTTCACGCGGCGCGCGGCCGGCGGTGCTGCTGCTGCCGCTCGCTGCGCGGCGCGCTGCTGCTCGTCGGCGGCGGGTGCGGATCGCGCGTCGCCGCGACATCGGCACGGGTCTGCTGCCGGCGCGCGACAGCGCTCCACCCGACGCCTGCGCCTGCTCTCCTCGCCCACGGCGCAGACGCTGCGCAGCGAGCGCGGCAGCCTCGTCGGCGTGGCTCCTCGGCAGTGGCTTCTTCGCGCTTCATCATCGGCGTGATCTCCACGAGCATCTCCTCGGCCGGGCTCTCGGGAGCCTGCAGCGCCAGCTGCGCCAGCTCGGCGGCGTCTCGATCATCACGCCCGCGGGGTACATCGGCTTCACGTTCCTCTTCTTCGTGCTCGTGGTCAGCCTGTTCGCCTGCGCGCAGATCGCCGCGGCGCGCCACGAGGAGCCCGAGCAGCAGCTGGAAACGCTGTTCGCGCTCCCCGTCGAGCCGACCGCGCTGGCTGGCGGGCGGCTGGCTGCTGGCGATCGCCGGGGCGCGGCCGTGATCGCCCTCGCCGCCGGGGTGCTCGCCTGGGCGGGCGCGGCCACGCAGAACGCCGGGCGTCTCGCTCGTGCAGCATGCTCGAAGCCGGCGCCAACTGCCTGCCGGTGGCGCTGCTGTTCCTCGGCCTGGCGGCGCTCGCGTTCGCGCGTGCTGCCCGCGCGCGAGCAGCGGCATCGCCTACGGCCTGGTGATAGTCGCCTTCGTCTGGCAGCTGTTCGGCGGCGTGCTGAGCGCGCCGCAATGGCTCGCTCGAACTGACGCCCTTCGAGCACGTGGGCCTGGTCCCGGCGCAGGCCGTTCCGGCGACGCCGCGGTGATGCTCGCGATCGGCTTGGCCTCGATGCTCGCGGCGGTGTGGCTGTTCAGCCGCCGCGACTTGTCGGGGCCGTGAGCGTGTGAGTGCGAGGCGCGAAAAAGGAAAATATTAGGAGCGGGTCGGTGGATGGGAATTGGAGGTGAGCGCAAGTGCTGCAGAAGGTGTCGGTGGGCACGGTGGTCGTTGGATGCTTATGACGGACTGGCGCCCGAGCCGATCCTGCAGGAGCTGCGCGAACACGCGCGCGCGCTGCGGGGCGCGCGCATCCTGCACGTCAACGCGACCGCCTACGGCGGCGGCGTCTCCGAGCTGCTGCGCTCCAGCGTGCCGCTGCTGCGCGACCTCGGCCTGACCGTCGACTGGCAGGTGATCGGCGGCAGCCAGGAGTCTTCTTCCAGCGCCACGAAGGCGCTGCACAACGGGCTGCAGGGCGCCCCGCGCGGCGCTGAGCGAGGCCGAGCAGGTGGCCTACCTGCGACTGCATCGAGCGCGAACGCCGCCGAGCTCGACGGCGGACTACGACTTCGTCGTCATCCACGATCCCCAGCCCGCCGCGCTGCTGCAGCGTTCACGGCAAGGGCGACGCGCGCTGGGTGTGGCGCTGTCACATCGACACCTCCGAGCCCAACCCCGACGCGTGGAGCTTCCTGCGCCCGTTCCTCGCGCGAGTTCGACGCGGCGGTCTTCACGATGCCCGAGTTCGTGCCGCCCGACCTGCCGATCGCGCGCGTGGCGGACGATCGCGCCGGCGATCGATCCGCTGAGCCCGAAGAACATCGAGCTCGACCGAGCGCACGGCCAGCCAGATCCTCGACTGGATCGGCATCGAGCGTGCCCGGGCGCCTGGTCACGCAGGTCTCGCGCTTCGATCCCTGGAAGGACCCGCTCGGCGTGATCGCCGCCTACCGGCTGGTGCGCGAGGAGATCGCCGGGCCTGCAGCTGGCGCTGGTCGGCTCGATGGCGCTCGACGACCCCGAGGGCTGGGAGCATCTACCGCGCAGTCTCCGAGCGCGCCGACGAGCGACCCGCTGATCCACATCTACACCAACCTGACCGGCGTGGGCAACGTCGAGGTCAACGCCTTCCAGCGCCTGTCGGACGTGGTCGTGCAGAAGTCGATCCGCGAGGGCTTCGGCCTGGTCGTCTCCGAGTCGCTGTGGAAGGGCACGCCGGTCGTCGCCGGTCGCGCCGGCGGCATCCCGATGCAGATGCCCGAGGGCGTCGGCGGCCTGCTCGTGGACTCGGTCGAGGAGTGCGCGCGGCGATGCTCGAGCTGCTCAGCGACCGCGAGCTGCTCGAGCCGGCTCGGGCACGCGCGGGCGCGAGCACGTGCGCGAGCACTTCCTGCTGCCGCGCCTGCTGATGGAGGAGCTGCGGCTGCTGGCCACGCTGGACGGCGATGAGCGAGCCGACACCAGCTGAGGCGCCGGTCGAGGTCGATCCGACCGAGGGCGTCGACCTGCTGCTGCGCGACCTGCGCAGCTCGCGCGCGGGGTCTCACCGCCCGCGAGGCCGAGCGGCGCCTGCTGCAGTACGGGCCCAACGAGCTGCGCCGGCGCGGCGGGCGTCGCTGGCCGCGCGAGCTGGCGCGCCAGCTGACGCACCCGCTGGCGCTGCTGCTGTGGCTGGCCGCGGCGCTGTCGCTTTGCGGTCGGCAACGAGACGGTCGCGATCGCGGTCCTGCTCGTGATCGTCCTGAACGCCGTGTTCGCGTTCGTGCAGGAGATGCAGGCCGAGCGCGCGGTCGAGGCGCTGGCGCGCTACCTGCCCCAGCAGGTGAGGGCGCTGCGCGACGGCGCGCCGGTGACGATCGCGGCACCGAGCTCGTTCCCGGCGACGTCGTCCTGATCGCGGAGGGCGAGCGCATCGCCGCAGACCTGCGCCTGCTCGCGGGCGCGGTCGAGGTGGACCTGTCGACGCTCACGGGCGAGTCGGTGCCGGTGCTGCGCTCGGCCGAGCTGGTCGATCACGGCGTACCGCGCCTGAAGGCGCGGGATCTCCTGTTCAGCGGCACCACCTGCACTGGCGGCGGAGGCCCGCGGCGTGGTGTTCGCCACGGGCATGCACACCGAGCTCGGGCGCATCGCCGCGCTGTCCGAGCGCGTCAAGGAGGAGCCGAGCCCGCTCGAGCAGCAGGTGCGCCGCGTCGCATGGCTGATCGCCGGGGTGGCGGTCGCGATGGCGGTCGCGTTCGTGCCGATCGCGATCTTCGGCGCGGCCTGTCGCTGAAGACAGCGTCGTGTTCGCGGTCGGCCTGCTCGCGGGCAACGTGCCCGAGGGCCTGCTGCCGGTGATCACGCTCGCGCTGGCCGTCGCGGTGAGCGCGCTCGCCCGACGAGGGGCGCTCGTCAAGCGCCTCAGCGCGGTGGAGACGCTGGGCTCGACAGACGTCATCTGCACCGACAAGACCGGAACGCTGACGCAGAACCGCATGCGCCCGACGGCGGTGTGGACGCTGCGGCGGGGAGGTCGAGCTGGACGATGGCGAGCGTCCGAGCTTCGCACGCGACTGCCGGCCGCGCGTCAGGCGCTCGCGGAGCCGGCTGCGACTGCAACAACGCGACGGCTCGAGACGGGCGATGGCGAGCACGGGGGATCCCACCGAGGTCGCGGTGCTGATGGCCGCGCGGGCGCTCGGCGCAGAGATCGATTCGGCGACGCACGCGAGCGCGCCGCAGGCACCGTACAACTTCGACCCCGAGCTCAAGCTGATGTCGACGCTCGACGGCGCGAGGACCGCGAGCTGGCCTGCACACGAAGGGCGCGCCGGAGTCGCTGCTGGGGCGCTGCACATGCGCGCTGTCCGCGGCAGCGGCGAGCCGGCCCCGTTCGATGCGGGCGCCGCGCGCGCGCGTGACCGAGCAGGTCGAGGGCTTCGCGCGCAAGGGGCTCCGCGTGCTGGCGCTCGCACGCAGCGAGCTGCTTGCCGATGGCGCGAGCCGCCGGCGCGTGAGCAGGCCGAGCGCGAGCTGTGCTTCCTCGGGCTGGTCACGATGCGTCGATCCACCCCGCGCCGAGGTGCACGAGGCGGTGGCGCGCTGTCACAGCGCGGGCATCCGCATCATCGTGATCACCGGCGATCACCCGCTGACGGCGGCGGCGATCGCCGGGCAGGTTGGCATCGGCGGCGCCGATCCGCAGGTGGTCGACGCGCAGGCGCATCGACCACACCCACGAGCGGAGATCGGGACAGCTGCTGGCCAGCGGGCGCGAGCTCATCTTCGCGCGCGCCTCGCCCGAGACGAAGCTGCAGATCGCCGAGGCGCTGCGCAACGAAGGCCACGTGGTCGCGATGACGGGCGACGGCGTCAACGACGCGCCGGCGCTGCGCCGCGCGGACATCGGCGTGGCGATGGGCCGCTCGGGCACCGACGTGGCGCGCGAGGCATCGACGATGGTGCTCACCGACGACAACTTCGCGACGATCGTCGTGGCGATCGAAGCCGGGCGTCAGGTCTATGACAACGTGCGCAAGTTCATCCAGTACATCTTCGCCCACGCCACGCCCGAGGTCGTGCCGTTCCTGCTGTTCGCGCTCGCCGGCGGCGCGATCCCGCTGCCGCTGACGGTGATGCAGATCCTCGCCTTCGACGTCGGCTCCGAGACGCTGCCCTCGCTCGCGCTGGGTCGCGACCCGATCGAGCCGGGCAGCATGGACCGCCCGCCGCGCCCGCGCTCGGAGGGCGTGATCCAGGGACCGATGCTCCTGCGCGCGTGGCTGTTCCTGGGCGTTGATGGTCGCGGCCCTCTCGCTCGCGGGGTTCTTCTACGTGCTCGGCGACGCGGGCTGGCACAGCGGCGACCCCGTCGGGCGCTGGATCTCCCGCTTCACCACGCCTACCTGCAGGCGACGACGATGACCTTCCTCGGCATGATCGCCGGGCAGATCGGCACGGCCTTCGCGGTGCGCACCAGACGCGCATCGCTGTGCTCGATCGGCGTCTTCAGCAACCGCTACCTGCTCGGCGCGATCGTGGCCGAGCTCGCGCTCGCCGCGGTGTTCGTCTACGCGCCGCCGCTGCAGTCGCTGCTGGGGACCGCCGCGCTGCCGGTGCGCGACCTCGCGTTCCTGCTTCCCTACCCGTTCATCGTGTGGGGCGCCGACGAGCTGCGCCGCTGGGTGCTGCGGCGTTACGCCGCGCCGGTGTAGGAGATAGCAGCGAGCAGCGAGCGACTGAGATCAGAAACGAGAGATGAGCGACAAGTGACGAGCGACGGCGACCAGAGACGAGATGTGAGAGACGGGCGCGGAGCCACCAGCGACGAGCCTGAGAGACCAACCGAGCCGGGGATGACCTTCGACGAGGAGCTGCTGCTGTGGCTCGGGGACGAGCCCGCCGAGGTGCGCGCGGCCGATGCGGAGCGCATTCGCGACATCGCGGCCGAGTTCGCACGCGGCTTCGACGCACTGGCGTCGGTGGGGCGCGCGGTGACGGTGTTCGGCTCGGCGCGCACGCCGCGCGAGCACCCCGACTATGCGCTGGTGCGCGAGGTCGGGCCGCGCGCTGGGTGAAGCGGGCTACGCGATCGTCACCGGCGGCGGCTCCGGATTGATGGAGGCCGCCAATCGCGGTGCGCGCGAGGCGGGCGCGGTGTCGGTTGGCTGCAACATCGAGCTCCCGCGCGAGCAGGAGCTCAACCCCTATGTGGACATCGGACTGCGCTTCCGCCACTTCTTCGCACGCAAGGTGATGTTCGTGCGCTACGCCTGCGCCTTCGTGATCGCGCCGGGCGGTTACGGGACGCTCGATGAGCTGTTCGAGGCGCTCACGCTGATCCAGACGGCGACGATCCGCGACTTCCCCGTGATCCTCCTCGGCGCGGGCGAGTGGGATGGCCTGCTGGAGTGGCTGCATGCGCGGGCGCTGGCCGAGCGGCGCATCGCCGCGGAGGATCTGGCGGTGCTCCACCGCGTGAGCGACCCCTCGGAGGTGTGCGCGATCGTCGACGCGGCGTGCCGGCGCCAGCGCGAGCACGAGCGGCGCACGAGGCCGCAGGCGGCGCACCTCGCGCGCCGGCCCCGGACTGAGGGCCCAGCCCTGGAGAGTTGCGGCTTTTCCGGTACCGCTCACGGAAAGCTGCGGATGCGTGCGGCGCGTGCGAGGCACTAGCTCTGCGGTTATCACACGTACCCTGGTCTGACGAGCGACCCCGGCTCTGATCGCCACGACAAGGAGATATGCGATGTTCAAGAACGTGATTGTGGGAGTGGACGGCAGGCCCAACGGGCGCGATGCCATCGCGCTTGCCTCGCGCCTGGTCGATCCCGCGGGAAAGCTCACGCTCGCGCACGTGCACACGGGCGCAGCTGCGCCCCGTTCACGCGGTCACGCCCGGAATGCTCGAGGACGAGCGCGCGGAATCGCACGAGCTGCTCGAGCGCGAGCGCGCCGCGGCGCGAGGTGGAGCGCGGAGCTGGTGAGCGTCGTCGCGACGAGCCCCGGTCGCGGTCTGCACCAGCAGGCCGAAGAGCAGAACGCCGACCTGCTGGTGGTCGGCTCCTGCAGCCACGGCGCCTTCGGCCGCGCGATGCTGGGCGACGACACGCGCGCCGCGCTCAACGGCGCTCCGTGCGCGGTGGCGATCGCTGCGCGCGGCTACGCCGAGCACCCCTCGCCGATCGCGCGGATCGGCGTCGGATACGACGAATCGCCCGAGAGCACCGCAGCCCTCGCGATGGCACGCGAGGTGGCCGCGCCGACGCGGCGCGAGCGTCAACGTGCTGGAAGTCGTTCCGATCGCCGACCTACGCCTACACCGGGATGATGCCGCCCGCGATCGGCGAGAGCATCGACGCGCTGCTGAAGGAGGCCAACGACCGCATGAAGCAGATCCCCGACGTGGAGGGCGAGGCGGTATACGGACTCACGGGCGAGGAGCTCGCCGCGCTTCGGCGACCGCGTCGACCTCCTTGTCGTCGGCTCGCGCGGCTACGGCCCGATGAAGCGCCTCGTGCTCGGCAGCACCTCCGACTACCTCCAGCGCCACGCGCGCTGCTCGCTCCTGGTGCTGCCGCGGGTGGCGCTCGGTGGCTCCGATGACGAGCCACAGGCCTCGGCGGAGGCTCCGGAGGGCGCGGCGGTTTGAAAGGCAGCTGCTACCGCTTTACCTTTGGTCGGCCTGGCCGCTCACGCTGTACGGATGGCGGCGAGGAGTTATTTTAACACGAGGTCATATTCTGAGCCTTATAGCCTCGGCTATGGCTACACACACGCCTATCACTCCAGCCCAGCCGACTCCAAGAGCGAAGCCTAAGGCTACCCAGACTGCTATCACGGCGAAGATAAATAGGCCGTCGAGCGGCCGGGTCGGCAGTCGAAATTTGCGAAAACGCAATTGCCGTACACCGTTTGAGCCACCATCAAGCCGCCGGGTGATTATTATCAGAACCATGAGAGTCACACACACGATGATGATGGCTCGTGTTTCGACGATAGCGCCAAACCCCACCGTGAACGCTGCGAGAATCCACAGCCAGCCAAGTCGTCCGGACATCGCCGCCTTCATCTCAGCTCCTATGTCTAGTCGACGGCCCGAGGAAGAGGAAGTCCAGCGGCACCGCGTATCTCCCCGAGACCGGGAACCAGGAGATCCAGTCATTTGAGATTCCAGCTTATGAATAGCGCCATTCCCGTCAAGTGTGATTTTCGAAATTGTTGAAGATGACTCGACCGCTGCTGTGACGGCGCGAGCGGTGCTTCGGGGCGGCGTGGCGGTGCATGCAGGGAGTTTATTCGGACAACTGTCATAGTGGCCTCCGGGCCGACTTGTGCCGCGCGAATGTTCCATGGCGCTTGCAGCGTAGGCTTCGCCGGATGGCTGACCCCCTCAAGGGAATCCACGCCAAACTCAACCGGGCGGATGAGCACCTGAGCACGATCGAGGCTATTGCTCAGCGGTGGAGCGAACGAGACCCATGCGAGTTGGTCATGGATTGCGACGCGCAAAACCGCGAGCACCGCTTCCGGCTCGCCATCTTCGAGCAACCTCCTGATGACCTCGACATCCCCATCAGCGAGTGTGTCCACTGCCTCCGGAGCGCTCTCGACCACATCGGTTATCGACTCGCCATCCATGTCGGGGGCGATCCGCCGCCCAACGAGGCTGGCAGCGGCTTCCCGATCTGTCGGGACGCCAAGCACTTCGAGAGGTCGCTCTCCAACAAGATCGGGAAGCCCAAATCCATCCCAACCGCCATGAGGGCAGCCTTGGAGGCAGCGCAGCCTTACAACGGAGGGAATGGTGCGAACCTCCCGATCCTTCAGGACCTCCACGACTGCGACAAGCATCGCTTCCCGCCGTTGCTCGCCGCCGTCGGAGGCGTGGAGAGCCTTCACATCGGCACCTTCTCGGGAAGCTCGTTCGTCGGCCCCTACATGGGTCCTCTGGAACACGGCGCAGTAGTCCTGCGCTTTACCCCCGACCCGATGGCGGAAGTGGACATGGATCTCCGCGTTCGCTTCGACGTAGCTTTCGGAAGTGGCTACCCAGGCGGCGCACGACACGTCATCCCGTTCTTGACGACCACGCTCGCCCACATCGGCACTGGCATCCTGCCGCCGCTGACGCAGTTCCTTTAGCCAGCCCTTCACCGGCCATCACCTATGGGGTACGACGAGCCCACCCGTGTGGTACGGCCCCCGTTGGGGTAGGTAGGATCGGCCCTATGACTGGCCTCCCGAGTTTCACTAGTCCCTCCTAGGGCAGCGAACGCCGGTATGACTCAGGCCGCCGTCAGTGCCTCGGCGAGCGTGTCTGGACTGACGGCGACGTGCTCGGGGATCGTGATGTTGATGGCGTGGTCTCGCTGCAACAGCCACTTGGCGTTGATGATCGTGAGCCCGATGACCTCGCCGCGGTCGTTGAATCGCAGCACGTGTCCCTCGGGCGTGGCCTCGCTGTCGGCAGCGGCCTGGCGCTCGCCAATGTGCAGGTAGAGAACGTCGCCGCGGTCGTCATAGGTGGCGTGGTCGAAGGTAAGGCTGCCGATGGTCACGGTCATGGTGTCGTCGATCCGGGGGGGTCTTTGCGGTTGGCGTAGGCAGTCACGATTCGCGCTGGCGTCTCGTTGAAGTTTACGACTGCGAACAGCCAGCGACTGGGGCCAAGGTCTCTGCGGTAGTAGCGCTCTCGTCCGGGGCGAGGGTCGGAGCTGCGATGGTCCGGGAAACCGACGGTCGTCATGATCTCCTCTCGGTAGAGAACCAGCTCTGCGTGCTCCTGGAGAATGTGCTCCCAGCCCTCATCATCCAGGATGACGGTGCGCCCGTCGGGGTCGATCGTCTGAGCCAAGGCGCTCACGCTCACTGCCTTGCGCGCGCGAAAGCAGCGCCTTCTACGCAGCTTGGCTGCTATGCGCCTCGCATCCATTGGGGGAGCGTAGTCATCGCTCACGACAGCGCGGACGAGCCGAGGCTCTTTCAACTCACGGGAAGACCTGCGCGCCGGTCTCCGAGTCGACGATGCGTGATCGCTTCGACGGGGCACGCCTTGGCGGCGGCGAGGAGCAGGTCGTCGGGTCCGGTGCCGATGACCGTCGCGAAGTCGTCGACTGGAACACGTCGGGGACGAGTTCGACGCAATCGCCCTGGGCGATGCAGCTGGACTGATCGATGCTCGGTATGTAGCTCATTTCGTCGTCTCCTTTGCTGCTCAACCGCCCTGCGAGGGGCTTGGTTTCATCTGCGGGGCAGGCGCGATCGACATGACCGGCCTGCTCGTCCCCGGCGCGCGGCTTCGGCGGCTCAGGGTCTGGCGAGCCTCGGGCCGCGCGGGTGCATTGGCCGCGCCGCTGATGCGCCCGGCGCCCGCGTGCGCGACCGCGCTGCAGGCGCAGGGCGAACAGGAACAGCACCGGCAGCGTGCTCGCGAGCATCGCGTAGCGCACGACCGGGATCGAGGCGTCGGTGCCCGATCCGAGCGCGTGGGCGAGCGCGAGCACGTACACCACGACCGTGAAGCGGTGCATCCGCCGCCACAGCCGCGCGCCGATCCGCCGGCGCACGTAGAAGCTCAGCCCGAGGATCGCCGCGAGGTAGCCGCCGATGATGCCCAGTCCGGTCCACAGCGGGCGGTAGCCGATCGCGAACGGCACGAGGATGCCCTTCGCGCCGGCCTTCAGCCAGGGGTCGGCCGCGAGCAGCAGGCCGTGGGCGGCGATCGCGCCGAGCGCGATCAGCGCGAGGTGCTGGTGCAGCGCGCACCGCGTCGCGCCGCCGGCGTGCGCGGGATCACGCGCGCGGCCATCGCCAGGCCGAGGATCACCGAGAGCGGTGACGAGCAGCATCGCCACCAGCCCGGCTGAGCGACCGGCGAGCCACCAGACGTAGTTGGCGGGCGCGGCCTGGGTCATGCCGCGCTCCCGAACGCCAGCGAGCCGCGCGGTCGCGCGCGGTCCAGCGAGCCGATCAGCTCGACGTCGCCGTCGTCGTGCACGACCACGCCCCCGTGCTCGGCCAGCGCCCGGCGCGCGCCGTCGGGGCCGCTGAGCAGCGCGAGCTTGGAGAGCGTCTCGGCCTCCAGCGCGCTGGGCGCGAGCGCGGTCGCTCCGATCAGCCCGCTCCACACCGGCTCGCCGCTGGAGGGGTCGAGCAGGTGGTGCGCGAAGGTGCCGTCGGCGCGCTTCCAGATGCGCACGTTCAGGCCCGAGGTGGCGACGCCGCCGTGCGTCAGCCGCAGCGTGTGGACGCACTCGCCGGTGAGCGGGTGCTCGACCTCGATCGCGACCGGCTCGAGCTGCGCGCCGACGCCGCCGACGGCGATGTCGCCGCCGCAGTCGACGACGAAGCGGGTGTAGCCGCGCAGGCGGTGCGCGACGGCGTCCGCCGCGAGTCCCTTGCCGGTGCCGCCCGTGTCGATGCGCAGCCCCGGGGGCCGCCGCACCGTGCCGCGCTCGTGGTCGACCTCGATCTGGCGCCAGCGCGCGCGCGCTGCGGGCTCGCGCCGGCCGCGCGAGGCGGCGCGGCGGCGCAGGGCCTCGCGCAGCGACGCGGGCGCGCTCGCCGTCCTGCGAGCTCTCGTAGCCGACCGCCTCGATCTCGTCGACGAGCGTCGGGTCGACGAGGCCGCCGCTGCGCTCGGCCGCCCACAGTCCCGGCGGCGACCGCGGTGCGCAGCAGGATCGACGCCGGCACCTCGCGCGCGGCGATCGGCGTTGAGCGCGCACAGCTCGCTGTCGGGGCGAAAGCGCGAGAGGCGGCGCGCGAAGTCCTCGATGTAGCGGCGCTCGCGCCTCGGCCGCCTCGGCGGGCGACGGGCAGCCCGCTGCGCAGCGGGGCCTCGACGATCAGGCGCACGTCGCTGCCCATCGAGTCGGAAGGTGATGTCGTGCGCGGGGCTCATGACGTGCGCGTGACCGGACGGGGACGGGCGCGAGGCCGCCGGCGGAGCTGACCTGCTGGGAGGAGCTGCGGCGGCTGCGCGGGCGCGCTCGGGGGCAGGTGCACGATCACGCGCTGTTCGATAGACGCGGCGGACCAGGACCCGGCGCGGCGGCAGGCGGCGTGGCGGCCGCGCGAGCGCGCAGTGCGGGGTCCTGCCCGGCGGCGACGCGCAGCGCCAGCAGCGCCAGCAGCGGCGAGGAAGATCGCGCTCGCCGCCCAGATCGCCGCGAGCGCGCCGCGACTGCGACCGGCGTCTGCCGCCGAGCGTCACGCGATCAGCGCATCGCGCTCGTCGCGGTCGGGCGCTGTGCGTATCAGTCATCGCCGCCTCCCCCGCTCGCGCGGTGCGCCGCTCGAGCGCGTGACGATCGCCGGAGCTCGTCGCCGGAGGAGCCTTCGGACGCCGCGATCGGCGTGTGCGTCGGCGGCCTGCGCCTCCGCCGCTCGCGCGCGGTGCTCGCACGCGTGCGCACCGCGCTGCCGGAGCGTTTCCCTGACCAGCGCGACTGCTCGCGCCCGGCGCGCAGCGCCGGGTCGACGCCGGCCGTGAGCCGCGCCATCATCAGCGCGAAGACGCACCAGGAAGGTGGCGAGCGTCATCACCGCGAGCGGGAACGCGCTCAGCAGCGGGTGGGCGCGCGCGCCGTCGGCGTGCCGCCGCCAGTCGCTCGCCGCTCGCCGTGACCGCCGCTGGAGCGGGTGACGACGCGGTGCGCGGCGTCAGTCATCGTGCCCACCGCCGTGGTCTCGCCGCCGCCGCTCGAGCGGGTGCTCACCGGCTGCGAGGAGCCCGAACCGCCGCGCGAGGAGCCGTGCGCTCGCCCGCTGCTGCGGGTCTTCACCGGCGAGGGCCCGGAGCTGCCGGCCGGGGACGAGCCGGACGTCCGTCTCGAGCCGCTGCTGCGGGTGGCTACGGCAGGCGCGAGGAGCCGCCGGCGCGACGGCGCCGCGTGCCCCGCTCGAACGTGTGCGTGCTGGCCGAGGCGCCGGCCGCCACTGAGCTCGCCGGCGCCGGATGTGCTCGCAGGAGCCGCCTGCCGGCCGGCCCGCTGCCGGCCGACGTGATGAGGGTGTTCGCGGCGGTAGACGTTGACCGTCCTGCGGATGATCTCGGTGCGCACCTCGACGGGCTGCGCGCGCGGCACGGGGAGCTTCTGGCCGCCGTCGCCCGAGCCGATCGCCAGGCCCACGAGCGCGCCGAGGCCCGCGAGTGTCACTCCTCCGGCCGTCATCATCTCCATTCGTCGCATCGGCACTCCTGTGTCGGGTGCCTTCACTGTTGCTCGCGGCCGGCCAGCGGCGCCCCAGGCGAGAGTTAGCAGTTGGCAAAGATTGGCCGAGCTCGCTCAGTCGTCGCGCCTGCGAGCGTGGAGTCGCCGCCGCCATCAGTCGTCGCGGTGCGGCGCTCGAGTCCCCGCCCTCGGATCCAGAGCCGCGCACGCGGTGGATTCCGGGCGGTTCGATCGGTGTCGTCGACGGCGGGGTGCGCTCGGCGGGCGGCGACGTCGGTGCGTCGTCGGTGCGGCCGTCGTCGCGGTCGGCGGCGGTCGGTTGCGTGCGGTGTGGGCGCGTCGCGTGCTCGTCGGTCGCGGTGCGTGGCCGCACGCTCGAGCAGGCGCGACGTGAGCCGGCGGCTCGCACAGGCGGCAACAGCCGTCTGCCCGGCGGTGAGCGGTTCGGAGGCCAGGCCGATGCGCTGGCGCACGAGCTGGCTCGTGCCCCAGGTGATCGCGGCGGCGAGCGCGATGCCGAGCACGCGCCAGCGACCGCGACGCAGGAGCGGTCGCGCGCGAGCGAGCGCTCATCGGGCCGGCCACCGGGAACTCGAGCACCGCGACCGCGCCGCCGCCCGGACGATTGCCCAGCCTGCGCGTCGCCGTGCCAGGCGCGCGCGAGCGTCCGCGCGATCGCCAGACCCAGGCCGCTGCCCGCGGGGCCCTGGCGCCCGGCGCGGCCGCGGTGGAAGCGCTCGAACACGAGCTCCTCCTCGCCGGGCGCGAGGCCGGGACCGCGGTCGCGCACCTCGATGCGCCCGTCGCCGCCGGCGACGCGTCACCTCGCTGCCCGCCGGCGAGTAGTGCGAGCGCGTTCTCGATCAGCACGTCGAGCGCGCGGTCGAGGTCGGCGCGCGCGCACCACGCGGTGCCCGGCGCGATCGCCGCCGGCGTCGAGCGCGATCTGGCGCGCGCGCGGCGGCCGCACGCCAGCGCTCGACGGCGCGCTCGCACGGCATCGTGCACGTCGATCGCGCTCGCCCTGCGAGCTCGCGATCCTCGGCGCGGCTCAGCACGAGCAGCTCGTCGACGATCGCGGCGAGACGGTCGACCTCGGCGGTGCCCGGCGTCGAGCTCGGCGGCGACGCCGGCGTCGCACGCCGGCGGCGCGCGCCTCCTCCAGGCGCAGCCGCAGCGCGGTCAGCGGCGTGCGCAGCTGGTGGGAGGCGTCGGCGACGAACTCGCGCTGGGCGCCGATCAGCCGCTCGCACGCGGTCGGCCATCTCGTTGAAGGAGGCGCTGAGCGAGCGCTGCTCGGAGCTGCCCTCGACCACCGCGCGCGCGACGAGATCGCCGCCGGCGAGGCGCCTGGCGGCGCCCTCCAGGCGCCTGAGCGGGCAGCGCGACCTGGCGCGCGATCAGCCCGCCGGCGAGCAGGCCGAGCAGCAGCACGGTGCCGGCGACGAGGCCGAGCTTGGCGACGGTGCTGCGCACGGCGTTCTGCACCGCGGCGACGCTCTGGGTGATGCGCACCGCGCCGATCGGTGCTGCCGCGGCTGCAGCACGGGCACGGCGGTGGCGAGGATGTTCTCGCCGAGGCTGTGGCTGGCGCGCTGGGTCTGCACGGCGCGCCCGCGCAGCGCGGCGGCGATCTCCGGGCGGCTCGCGTAGCTGCTGCCGAGCGTCGAGGGCCCGGCGCTGTCGGCGAGCGACCCGCCCGCGCGTGTTGACGATCAGCACGCGTCCGCGCACCGAGGCGGCGCTCGAGCGCACGAGCGCGTCCAAGCTCGGCGGCGCTCGGCGGGCTGAGCAGGTCGGCGGAGGTGGCCGCGACCACGTCGGCCTGGCTGAGCGCCTGGGAGTGGACCTCGGCGTTGACGCGGTCGCGCAGGCTGAGCGCGAGCGGCACGCCGAGCGAGACGACCGCCAGCACGAGCACGTAGGCGAGCGACAGCAGCAGGCGGGTGCGCAGGCTTACGGCTCAGGCCTCCTGCACGGGCGCGAAGCGAAAGCCGACGCCGCGCACGGTCTGGATGTGGCGCGGCGCGGCGGGGTCCTCGCCGAGCTTGCGCCGCAGCGCGGTCATGTGGACGTCGAGCGTCTTCGTCGAGCCGAACCAGTTCTCGTCCCACACGTCGCTCATCAGATCCTCGCGCGTGACGACCTGCCCGGCGCTGCGCGCGAGGCGCGCGAGCAGGTCGAACTCCTTGCGCGTCAGCGACAGCTCCTCCCCGTCGAGCCACGCCTGGCGCGCGGCGACGTCGACGCGTCACGTCGCCCGCGCTCAGCCGCTCGGCGTGGCTCGCGCTGGCGGCTGCGGCGCAGCACCGCGCGGATCCGGGCGATCACCTCGGCGGCGGCGAACGGCTTGACGACGTAGTCGTCGGCGCCCAGCTCCAGGCCGACCACGCGGTCGATCTCGCTGCCGCGCGCGGTGAGCATGATGATCGGCACCTGCGAGTGCGGCGCGCAGCTCGCGGGCCAGCTCGCGCCCGTCGCCGTCGGGCAGCATCAGGTCGAGCAGCACGATGTCGGGCTCGCGCTGCGCCAGCGGCTGCGCGCGCCTCGGCGAGCGTCGCGGCGACGACGGGCTCGAAGCCCTCGCGGGCGAGCGCGTGGGAGAACGGCTCTGAGATCGATGCCTCGTCCTCGACCAGCAGCACGCAGTCACCGTGGGGCTTCTTCGATGAGCGCGCGTTATCGATCATCAAGGTGAATGTAGTGCGCTCGGTGTGCGAACCAGTCGCGCGGCCATCGCTGCCAGCCTTCAGATCGGCTCGGGGATCATCTCGATCGCCCCGCAGGGGCACTCCTCCACGCAGATCCCGCAGCCCTTGCAGTAGTCGAGGTCGAAGGCGTAGCCGTCCCCCTCGTCGATCTTGATGACCGCGTTGTCGGGACAGACGCCGTAACAGTTGTCGCAGCCGAAGCAGTTGCCGCAGGAGAGGCAGCGGCGGGCCTCGAACAGCGCGTTCTCCTCGTCGAGGCCCTGGGTGACCTCCGCGAAGGAGGACTGGCGGCGGATCGCGTCGAGCTGGGGCGCGACGGTCTTTGGTGCGTCCGCGTAGTACCACGTGTTCAGCTTGTCGAAGCTCGCAAGCTCTGACTCGAATGCCCGCCCCCCCAGCGCATACTGGGCGCCGCGCAGCCAGGCGTCGATGTTGCGCGCGGCCTGCTTGCCGTGGCCGATTCCGACGGTGACTGTGCGCTCGGCGGGTACCATGTCGCCGCCCGCGAAGATGCCCTCGTGGCCGGTCATCATGTGGGTGTCGACCTGCACGACGCCGTCGTCGATCTGGAGGCCCGGCACGCCGTCGAGCAGCGAGAGGTCGGCTTCCTGGCCCAGCGCGAGCACGAGCGAGTCCGCCTCGAGCTCCGCCAGCTCCCCCGTGGGCTGGGGGAAACCGCTCGCGTCGAGCTCCATCTTCTCCAGCAGCAGCCGGCCATCGGTGGCGTGCCTGACGGTGGACAGCCACTTCATCATCACGCCCTCTTCGAGCGCTTCCTGCACCTCGGAGTCATGTGCCGGCATCCGCTCGCGCGTGCGGCGGTAGACGACGATCGCCTCCTCCGCCCCCAGGCGCTTGGCGGTGCGCGCAGCGTCCATCGCGGTGTTCCCGCCGCCGTAGACGACGACGCGCCTTCCCAGCAGTGGGGGCTCCTCGCCCTCCATGCCGCGCAGCATCTCCACCGCGTCGAGGATGTGCGCCGCCTCGCCGGCGGGGATGTACGCGCGGCGGCCGATGTGCGCGCCGACGGCGAGGAACGCGGCATCGAAGCCACCCTCGCGCATAGCGTCGAGGATGTTCGTGACCTTCGCTTCGCACTCCAGCGTCACGCCAAGATCGAGGATGCGCTGCACCTCGGCGTCGAGAATCTCACGCGGCAGGCGGTAGCGCGGGATGCCGAAGCGCATCATCCCGCCGGCCAGCGGGCCGGCCTCGCGGATCGTGACGGCGTGACCACGGCGCGCCAGCTGGTAGGCGGCGGATAAGCCAGACGGTCCCGCGCCCACGATCAGCACACGCTTGCCGTTCCCCTCGGCGCCTGTCGGGGCGCTCGCCGATGGGTCGCATGTCTGTGAGGGCCGGTCGGTTTCGCGCGTGAACTGCCAGCCCTGGCGGATCGCCTCGTCGCCGAGGAAGCGCTCGACCCCATGGATGCCCACGGTCTCATCGAGCTGGCCGCGGTTGCAGACGCTCTCGCACGGGTGGTAGCAGACGCGTCCCACCACGGCGGGCAGCGGGTTGTCCTTGACGAGCTCGCGCCATGCGGCCTCGTAGTCGCCGGACTCGGCGTGGTAGAGCCACTGCTGGATGTTCTCGCCCGCCGGGCAGCCGTGGTTGCAGGGCGGCAGCCGGTGTACGTATCGCGGCTGCTCGTCGCGCCATGAGCCCGTCTTGTTGGCGAGGCTCGAGCCGACATCCAGCGTGATCGCGAAGGGCTTGTCCATCAGCCCACAAGCCCGAAGCGGCGGATGTTGCGATCGGCGCCCGCCTGGATGCGGGCGATGACCTCTGTGTGCGGCTGGGGCTTGAAGAGGTGCGCGAAGCGCTTCTGCGGGCGCAGGTACTCCTCGACTGGCACCTGCCGGCGGATCTTCGAGACCTCGGTGACCTCGCCGTGGCGTGCCTCGAACACGGGGAAGATGCCCGACTCCTTCGCCAGGCGCGCGATGCGGATGGTGTCCTTGCTGGCGCTGCCCCACCCCAGCGGGCAGGGGACGAAGACGTGCAGGTAGCGCGCGCCGCGGATCTCCATCGCGCTCTGCACCTTGGCCTCGAGGTCGCGCAGCTCCGCGACGGTGGCGGTCGCGACGTAGGGGATCTCGTGCGCCATCGCGATCAGGGGCGCGCTCTTGCCCTGGCCGAACACGTTGCCCGGCTCGGGGCCGGTCGCGGGCGTCGTGGTGGTGCGCGCCGCGGGGGGCGTGGCGCCCGAACGCTGCACCCCGGTGTTCATGTAGGCCTCGTTGTCGTAGCAGATGTACAACACGTCGTCGTTACGCTCGAACATCCCCGAGAGGCACGCGAAGCCGATGTCCACCGTGCCGCCGTCGCCTCCCTGGCCGACGACGCGGATGTCCTCGCGGCCCTTCGCGCGCAGCGCGGCGGCGATGCCGGTGGCCACGGCGGGGGCGTTGCCGAACAGCGAGTGCAGCCACGGCAGCTGCCACGAGCTCTCGGGGTAGGGGGTCGAGAAGACCTCCAGGCAACCCGTTGCGTTGGCGGCGATCATCCGTCCGCTCGTCGCCCGCATCGCCGCGTCCAGCGCGTAGCGCGCGCCGAGCGCCTCGCCGCAGCCCTGGCAGGCGCGGTGCCCGCAGGTGATCGCGTTCGTGCGCTGGGGGTCCGCCTGTGTTGCGCGCTGCTCGGGGTCGAGCAGGCGGTTGCCCACGGCGAAGCTGCCCGTCTGGTAGAAGCGGATCGCGGGCGCGCTCATACCGGCCCCGCCGCGATCGGACCGACATCTCTCAGGATGTTCTCCGCGTGCGGGCCGGAGGCCCGGGACGCGCCCATGCGCCGCAGCTCGCGGCCCACCAAATCCCAATCCATGTCCAGGAACGTCAATGCCTCGATGCGATCGGCTGCCGCGTCGGTGAACAACTTGTGCAGCGAGGCCTTCGTGATCGGGCGCCCGCCAAGGCCCGCGATCACGGTGTAGCCGTGCAGCTGGACGCCCGCGAGCGCCATGCGCACGTTGGCCGAGACGATCCCGCCGACGCCCACGGCGAGCGCCTTCTCCAACACCACCACGCGCTGCGCGTCGCCGAGCGCGCAGCGCACCGCCTCCAGGGGGAAGGGACGGAATGAGGTGATGCCGACCGCGCCGATCCGCATGCCCTCCTCGCGCAGCTCGTCGATCGTGTCCTTGATCGTGCCCAGCACCGAGCCGAGTGCCACGACGATCGTCTCGGCGTCCTCGCTGCGGTACGGGCGGATCAGGCCGCCGCTGTCGCGCCCGAAGGCGTCCTGGAAGTCCGTGGCGATCTCGGGGATCAGCTCCAGCGCATGCATCTGCTTGGCGTGCGCCAGGTACTTGACCTCCATGAACGCCTCGGGGCCGACCATCGCGCCGATCGTCACTGGCTCGTCGGGGTCGAGCACCTGGCGCGGTGAAAACGGCGGCAGGAAGGAGTCCACCTGCTCCTGCGTTGGCATCTCCACGCGCTCGACCGCGTGGGTGAGGATGAAGCCGTCCATGCAGACCATTACCGGCGTTGAGAGCTGCTCCGCCAGGCGGAAGGCCTGGATATGCAGGTCAAGCGCCTCCTGGTTTGTCTCCGCGTACAGCTGGATCCAGCCGCAATCGCGCTGGGACATCGAGTCGGAGTGGTCGTTCCAGATGTTGATCGGCGCGCCGATCGCGCGGTTGGCGAGCGTCATCACGATCGGCAGGCCCAGGCCCGAGGCGTTGTAGAGCGCCTCCGTCATGTACAGCAGGCCCTGGCTCGCTGTCGCCGTGTAGGCGCGCGCGCCCGTCGCGCTGGCGCCGATCGCCACCGACATCGCCGCGAACTCCGACTCCACGTTGACGAACTCGCACGGCTCGAGCTCGCCGCTCTTCACCAGCTGCGCGAGGTTCTCGACGATGTGCGTCTGTGGGGAGATGGGGTAGGCGCAGATGACCTCCGGGCGGCACAGCGCCACGGCCTCCGCCACCGCGCGCGAGCCCTCAAGCTGGCGCAGCACCGCTCAGCTCCCGCATCTCATTGGTGACCCAGGTATGAGCGGCGCGTGCCGCCGCCACGTTGCCATCGGCCACAGCGCCGCCGAAACGCTCGTTGATCGCATCTGCCACCGCATCGAGGGAGATCAGTCCGCTGAGTGCCGCGAAGCCGCCGAGCAGCGCGGCGTTGGCAACTGGGCGCCCGGTGTGCTCGCGCGCCAGCTCGCTGGCCGGCACCGTCAGCAGGCGCTCGCGGGAGTAGTCCTCGACGAACTCTGCGAGGCCCAGCTCATCGAAGCTCCTCGCGCTGTTGATGAGCACGAAGCCCGCGGGCTTCAGACCGCCGAACACATCGACCTGGTGCAGCAAGGTGGGGTCCTGCACGATCAGCGCGTCCGGTTCCATCACCGGCTCACGTACGCGGATCTCGCGCTCGTCGATGCGGCAGAACGACACCACCGGCGCGCCCATGCGCTCGGAGCCGAAGCTCGGGAACGCCTGTGCGTAGCGGCCCTCATCGAACGCCGCGAGCGACAGCAGCTCCGCCGCTGTGACAACGCCCTGGCCGCCGCGGCCGTGGATGCGGACCTGGAACACGGTTACCTCTCGCGCGCCGCTTCGAGCATTACCCGCTGCTCGGCAGCCGCGACGAGCGCGCGGGTGCGCTCCACCACATCGACGCTCACGGAGATCGCGTCGATGCCGGCGCGCACGAGCAGCTCGGCGTACTCGGGGTGCACCGAGGGCGCCTGGCCGCAGATCGAGGTGCGCAAGCCCAATTCGCGCGCCCGCGGGATCAGCTCGCGCAGATAGGCGGTCACGGCCGGGTCGCGCTCGTCGAAGGTCTCGGCGAGCACCTCGTTGTCGCGATCGGCCCCCAGCAGCAGCTGGGTGAGGTCGTTGGAGCCGATCGAGATGCCGCTCACGCCCAGCTCGGCATAGTCCGCGAGGTTGAAGAGCACGGAGGGCACCTCGGCCATCACCCACAGCTCGAAGCCGCGGCGCTCGAAGAGCCCCGAGGCGGCGATCAGCTCGCGGCAGCGGCGCAGCTCGCGGGTGGAGCGCACGAAGGGCAGCATCACGTGCAGGTTGTGGGCGCCGCCGTCCCACACGCGCCTTATTGCGTCGAGCTCGAGCGCGAAGACGTCGGGCTCGCGCGTGTAGCGCAGCGCGCCGCGATAGCCGATCATCGGGTTGGCCTCATGGGGCTCGAAGCGCTCACCCCCGCGCAGTCCGGAGAACTCGTTGGTGCGGAAGTCGATCGTGCGGTAGGTCACCGGACGCGGCGCAAAGCCGCTCGCGAACGCGTTCAGGCCCGCGGCCATGCGCGCCACGAACTCCTCCCCGCGACCCTCCTGCAGCAGCATGCGGGGGTGGTCTCCGGCGAGCGCCTCGAGCACCATCATCTCCGCGCGCAGCAGGCCCACGCCATCCACCGGCAGGCCTTTGACTCGCTCCACCTGAGAGGGCTCGGAGAGGTTGACGAGGATCTGCGTCGCCGTCACGGGGGCGCCGACGCTGCGCTCGACAGGCGATGCCTGTACCGGCTTGCTTGCCTGGGCGCCCTCCAGTACGACACCCTGCGTGGCGTCCACGGTCACGATCTCTCCGTCGCGCAAGGTGCGAGTCGCCTCTCCAGTTCCCACGACGCAGGGGATGCCAAGCTCGCGTGAGACGATCGCGGCGTGGCAGGTCATGCCGCCTGAGTCGGTGACGACCGCCGCCGCGCGTCGCAGCAGCGGCAGCCAGTCTGGAGAGGTCATATGTGTGACCAGCACGTCTCCGTCTTTGAGTGTCGCCGCTTCAGCCGGCGAGGAAAGCACCCGCGCGGCGCCGCTCGCGCTGCCCGGTGCGCCGCCGAGACCGTGCAGCAGCACCGCCTGATCGGACGGTGCCTCTGTTGCGGTCACGGCCACGTCGTCGTGCAGCGTGGTGATCGGCCGGCTCTGGAGCATCCACAGCGCGCCGTCGGGGTCGAACGCCCACTCGGTGTCCTGCGGCGAGCCGTAGTGCTGCTCGATGCGCCGGCCGAGCTCGGCGACGGCAACCACCTCGGCGTCAGTCAGGACCGGCTGCAGCGCCTCCTGCTCGGAGAGTGCGCGCTGGCGGGTGCCACCGCCCTCGGACGCGTACTCGATGACCAGCTCCTTGCGGTGCACCTCGCGGCGGCGGATCGCGAGCGTTGCCTTCTCGACCACGTAGCGGTCGGGGGAGACTGAGCCCGAGACGACCGCCTCGCCGAGGCCGAAGGAGCCCTCGATGACGAGCTCATCGCGCCGGCCTGTGGCGGGGTTGACCGTGAACATCACGCCGGCGCGCGTTGACTGCAGCTGACGCTGCACGACGACGGCGATGTCCATGTCCGCCTGCCCAAAGCCGTTGACCCCCCGGTAGTAGATCGTGCGCGCGCCGAACAGCGAGCGCCAGCAGCGGCGCACGGCATCGATCACCGCATCGGCGCCGCGCGTGTTCAGGAAGGTTTCGTTCATGCCCGCGAAGGAGGTGTCGGCGGTGTCCTCGGCCGTCGCGGAGGAGCGCACCGCTACGGGGATCGAGTCACCGCCTGCAAGCCGCTCGTAAGCGCTGCGGATCTCCCGCTGCAGCGGCTCGGGCATCGGCGTGGCGTCAAACAGATCGCGTGCCGCGACACTCGCCGCCTGGAGCGCGGCTGTGTCCTCTACGTCCACCGCATCGAGCAGCTCGCCCAGGTGCTCGCGCAGTCCCGTCTGCTCGCAGAAGGCCGCATACGCGGGAGCGCCGATCACGAAGCCCTCCGGCACGGGCAGTCCGGCCGCGGTGAGCTCCCCCAGGTTGGCGCCCTTGCCGCCCGCATAGGCCACGTCCTCGCGATCGAGGCGGGCGAACGGGCGGATCGCGTCCAGTTTGGGGGTGAAGGGTGTGGAGGTGGTGCTCAACGTGTGCTCCTTCGGATCGCAGCGCTGTAATGGCCTCGATCACAGTCAACTCCTCGCGAGCGGGGCCGCCCACCGCAGTCCCCACTCAACGGGCTCCGTAGTTCTCACCGATCGCGTGGGGACGATCGGGCCGGCATCGCCGCCGCGATGGTGGAGAATCAAGGCGTGAAGCGCATCGGACTGCTCACCGGAGGCGGCGACTGCCCCGGCCTGAACGCCGTCATCCGCGCGGTCGTCAGGCGCGGGGTCGCCGCGGGCGGGTACGAGTTCTGGGGCTTTCGCTACGGCTGGGCGGGCGTGCTCGCCAGCGAGGGCTTCGAGCTCGACCTGCAGAGCACGCGCGGCATCCTTCCCCGCGGGGGCACGATCCTCGGCACCTCGCGCACCAACCCCTTCGCGGAGGGGCGCGATGGTGTGGCCGACGTGCGCGCATCGCTGGGTTCGCGCGGCGTCGATGCGCTGATCGCGATCGGCGGCGAGGACACGCTCGGCGTGGCGCTGCGCCTGCACGAGGCGGGGATCCCGGTGGTGGGGGTGCCCAAGACGATCGACAACGACCTCGACGGCACCGACGTGACCTTCGGCTTTCAGACCGCGGTGCAGATCGTCACGGAGGCGATCGACCGCCTGCACACCACCGCCGAGTCCCACAACCGCGTGATGGTGGTGGAGGTGATGGGCCGCCACGCGGGCTGGATCGCCACGCACGCGGGCATCGCGGGGGGCGCCGACGCGATCCTCGTGCCCGAGCGCCCGTTCGACATCGATGAGGTCTGCGCGCACCTGCGCCGCCGTCACGAGCGCGGATCGAGCTTCTCGATCGTCGTCGCCTCCGAGGGCGCCACCCCGCGTGCGGGGACGCTCGCGACGGTCGCCGACGCGCCCACCGACGCCTTCGGGCACCCCCGCCTGGGGGGGATCGGCGTGACGCTCGAGCACGAGATCGAGGCGCGCACGGGCTTCGAGACCCGCGTCACGATCCTCGGCCACGTGCAGCGCGGAGGCACGCCGGTTGCCTACGATCGGGTGCTCGCGACGCGCTTTGGCGTCGCCGCGATGGATGCCGTCATCGGCGAGCGCTTCGGCGCGATGGTCGCGCTGCGCGGCACCGCCATCGTGGAGGCCCCACTGGGGGAGGCACTGCGCGAGCCGAAGCTGCTCGACCCCGGGCTGTATGAGACGGCCGCGCTGTTCTTTGGCTGATCATCCGCGCGACCCTGGCCGAGCGAAGACTTCGAGCACCGTCCCCTAACACGATCCACGGGAGATCCGATCAAAGACCTCGACCAACTGCTCCACCGCCACCCCGGCGTGGGCTCTGGCGCGGCCGCCGATCGCCAGCTGAGGATCTTCGCGCGGCGCATCGCCCTGCTGGGGGCGATGCTCGCGGGGCTGTTGTTGCTCGGCGCGCTTGGTCTCGTGCTCGCCGAGGGCGTGGGCGCCTGGTACGCCTTCCGCTGGGCGCTCGACACGGTCGCCACGGTGGGCGGCTTTCCCCAGCCGCACACGCTCGCCGGGCAGATCGTGCACGTCGCGCTGATCGTGCTGGGCGTCGGTACGCTCTTCTACGCGCTCGCCACGGTGACGGAGTTCTTCGTGGCGGGACACCTCGGCGAGCTGCTCACGGCCAGGCGCATGCAGAAGACGATCGATTCGCTCACCGACCACCACATCATCTGCGGCTTCGGTCGCGTGGGGCGCCAGGTGGCGCGCGATCTGCGCGCCGCGCGCGCAAAGTACGTGGTGATCGACTCCAACACCGACAACCGCGAACTCGCGCAGGGTGTGGGTGTGCGCTTCATCGAGGGCGACGCCGCCGACGACGCGGTGCTCGCGCGCGCTGGGATCGCGCGGGCGCGCTCGCTGATCGCCTGCGCGGACTCCGACGCTGAGAACATCTTCATCACGCTCACCGCGCGCGAGCTGCGCGCCGACATCGCGATCCTCGCGCGCGCGGCGGCGGAGGACTCCGAGAAGAAGCTCAAGCGCGCGGGCGCCGACCGCGTGATCTCCCCCTACAAGTCCAGCGGCACCGAGATGGCGCGGCTGGCGCTGCACCCGCAGCTGAGCGGCGTGGTGGATGTCGACGCGGAGTACCGCATGGAGGAGATCCTCGTGCGCGAGGGCTGCGAGGGGGCGCGCCAGAGTGTCGGCGACATCCGCGGGGGCGCGATGATCGTTGGGTTGCGCCGCGACTCGCGCTTCCAGCCCCAGCCCCCCGGGGACATCGTGCTGCTCCCGGGCGACGTGGTGATGGCAATGGGCACGCCCACCGCGCTCGAGCGCCTGGAGGATCTGTTCAAGACCGACGTGTAGGCGACTCCGACATTTCTCTTAGGTCCCGCTCACGTGCGCGCAACGTGAGGGCGCGAGAGTGCCCCGCATGTCCACTCCCGCGATCGGGGCTCCCAGCACACCCGCTGCTCCTCGCGCCTGGAGCGAGGGATCCATTCGCGCGGCGCTGCGCCGCGCGGTGCGTGGCAGCGAGGCCGATCCGGCGTGGTCGCGGCCCGCGCTGTGGCTCGTGGCTCTGCTGGCCGGAGCGCTCACGCTGTGGGGGCTCACGCGCAATGGCTACGCCAACACCTACTACGCCGAGGCCGCGCAGGCCGCGACGCGCAGCTGGAGCGCGCTCTTCACAAACGCGCTCGATGTGAGCGGCTCGGACAGCCTCGACAAGGGCCCGCTGCCGAACGTGTTGATGGGGCTCTCCGGGCGGGTGTTCGGGTTCTCGAGCTTCAGCATGCTGCTCCCCGAGGCGCTGTGCGGCATCGCCTCGGTGCTCGTACTGCACAACGCCGTGAAGCGCACGCTCGGTCACCGCGTGGCGCTACTCGCGGCGCTGGCGCTGGCGCTGACCCCGATCTTCGTGGCGATGAGCCGCTTCAACAACCCCGATGCGGTGCTCGTGGCGATGGAGGTGTGCGCCGCGTGGGCGCTCGTGCGCGCGCTGCAGTCCGGGCGCACGCGCTATCTGCTGCTGTGCGGCGCGCTCGTGGGATTGGCCTTCAACGCGAAGATGCTCGCCGCCTATCTGGTGGCGCCCGGACTCGCGCTCGCCTTCGTCATCGCCGGACAGGGATCTCTGCGCAGGCGCGCGGCGCAGCTCGCCGCGGGCGGCGCGTCGATGGTTGCTGTGAGCTTCGCGTGGTACGCGACGATGATGGCGCTCCCCGCGGGCTCGCGGCCGTGGGTAGGCGACACAACCGACAACTCCTGGTTCTCGCTGATCTTCGGCGCGAACGGCCTCAGCCGCGTCTCGGGCGCCGGCGAAGGCGCGGGGCCCGGTGGGGGGCCCGGCGGAGGCGCGGGCTTCGGTGGCGCCGCGGGTCCGCTGCGGATGTTCAACACAATCGTGGGCGGGCAGATCGCGTGGCTCTTGCCTCTTGCGCTGCTCGGCCTCGTGCTGGGGATGTGGTCGTGCCGGCTCGCCCCGCGCACCGACCTGCAGCGCTCGGCCTACCTCCTGTGGGGCGGCTGGGCGGTGGTGACGTGGGTTGTGTTCAGCTTCTCGGAGGGCATCTTCCACCCCTACTACACCACCGCCCTCGCCCCCGCGGTGGCGGTGCTCGCCGCCGGCGGAGCGGTGGAGCTGTGGGATCGTGCGCGCGGATCGCTCGCGTGGACGCTCGCGCTGTGCGCCGCCATCTGCGCCACGGCAGCGCTCGCGGTGGTGTTGCTCGCGCGGGCGAGCGGCTTCGTGCCGTGGCTCGCGCCGGCCATTGTGGGCCTCGCCGCGGCGAGCACGCTGGCCTTGCTGATTGTGCGCTCGCGCCTGTTCACATCGACGCGTACCCCGCTGCGGGCCGCGGTGATCGCCGGTGTGCTTGCTGTGCTCGCGGGCCCAGCCGCGTACTCGATCGCCACCGTGGGCAAGACGCTCGGCGGCGGCAACCCGCTCGCGGGACCTTTAGGCGCGGAGGCTGGATTTGGTTTCGGCGGCGCAGCTCGCGGTGTATTCCCAGGTGGCCGGCCGCCCTTTCCGGGTGCGCGGCCTCCTCGCGGGTTCGTTCCGCCGGTTGCTCCTCCGGGCATCCAGGCGATCCGTGCGGGTGTGCCGGGTGGCTCGGTGAGCAAAGTCACCCTTAAGTACTTGGAGAGCCATCAGGGCTCGGCCAAGTACATGGTCGCCGCGGTCGGTTCGGGCACCGCCGCCTCGCTGGCGCTGCAGAGCGGCCGAAACGTAATCGACATGGGCGGCTTCATGGGCTCGGACCCGAGCCCCTCCCTTGCTCAGCTGAAGCGCCTGATCGCTACAGGAGAGCTGCACTACGTGCTGCTCTCCCGGGGCGGTGGCCCGGGGATGGGCGGGCCGGGCGCGGGTGGCGCGAGCGCCTCCGCCACCCGCGCCCGCGACGCGTGGGTCGAAAGCCACGGCCAAGCGGTCCAGGTGGGCTCTCAGGGCAGCGGCGGCGCGACCCTCTATTACCTTCCCTCCTCCAGCGCGAGCTGATCGCCACGCGGCCACTTGGCCGCAGGACTTGGCCGCGGCGTCGCGAAGTCGTCTAGATGCCCGAAGGCCCGCCCACTGAAGGCCCGCCCACCCCACCGCCGAGCGGGGAGTCCTCCGAGGCGCGTGCGGCGCAGCACCGGAGCCTTGCCACGTGGTCGCTGCTGCACGAACTGGCGGGTGTGAAGACGCCGTGGGAACTGCGCTTCGACGATCCCGCGCGTGAATGGCGGCGGCTCTTCTCGGAGTTCTTCGGGACTTTTCTGCTGGTGCTAGCGGGCGCGGGCGGGGGCGTCATAAATGCCGCCACGCACGGGGCGATCGGGCGCGGCGCGGTCGTGAGCGCGCCGGGTCTCACCGTGATGGCGGTGATCCTCTTCATGGGCGCCGTCTCGGGCGCGCACCTGAACCCAGCCGTGAGCATCGCGTTCGCGGCGCGCGGAGACTTTCCCTGGATGCGGGTCCCCGGCTACATCCTCATACAGCTCGTGGGCGCCACGGCGGCGGTGCTCTTCCTCGATGCGATGTTCGGGCGCGTGGGGATGCTCGGCGCGACGGTGCCCGGCGCGGGCTTCAGCGCCGGCCAGGCCGCGCTGATGGAGGGGATGCTCACGCTCGGCCTCGTGAGCACCATCCTGGGGACCGCCTCGCGGGCGCAGAACGTCGGCCCGCTGTCGGCCGTTGCGGTGGCCGGATACATCGTGCTGGCGGGTCTGTGGTCGAGCCCCGTCTCGGGCGCCTCGATGAACCCCGCGCGCTCCTTCGCGCCCGATCTGGTGCTGGGCAACTTCAGCAACTACTGGGTTTATCTGGTGGGCCCGATCGTGGGAGGGCTCGTGGCGGTCGTCGTCGCGGTGATCCTGCGCGGCCGCGGCGGCGATCGGCACGCGCTCGCGGCGGCGCAGGGAACGCTGAGCCCGCCCGAGTCGTGAGTTCCCTGCCGTCAGCTGCATGATGTTCCCGTCGTATCTGCACACACGAGCCACGCCTCGCGAGGTAGCCTGGGACCATACCTCCCTCCGCCGCAGTTGAGATCGCGGTGCCTGGTGGTCTTCAACCGCCTGCTCCAGGTCGAGCTGCATGAGACGCTGTTCAACGTGGCATTGAAGGAGCGCCACGGCAAGCACTGGGCGAGCGCACGCTACGACGGTCGTGTTCGCCGCCGAGCCGCACGTGGTGCCGCCGGGGAGGGGTCGGTGGCCGTCGGTAGCCTGCGGCGTCGTGCCCGCAGATCCGATCTTCGTGAGCTGGACGCTCCACGCGCTCGACAAGGCGCGGCAGCTCGGGTTCGCTCGCAGCGATGTCGAGGCCGCGGTGCTGGGCGGACACCGTCAACGGCGGCGCAACGCCGGGAAGGCGGGCTGGCTGGTCATGGGCGGGCGATTTGTGGTCGTCTACGACCACCCCGACGATGATGATCTGTTGACCGCCGGGTGATCACGGTCTGGCGGCGCTAGCCTACGATTATGAGGATCGAAGGGCACTACGACGCCCAGGCGGATATCGCGTGGGTTCGCTTCGAGGGCTATGACCCGTGCACAGCGGTGGGCCAGCAGACGGACTCAGGGCTACAGGAACTCGACCCGGTGACGGGCAAGGTCGTGGGTCTCGAGTTCTGGCAGGCGAGTCAGCGTCTGCCGGCGGAGTTCCTGCGGATGCTCCCTCCGCCGCAGGTCGAGATTGCAGCTTGACCAGCGTGAGGTGGGCTTTAGCTGAGGTAAGGCGTGATCGCCCCCCGAAAATGCGCCGCCAGGGACTCGAACCATGCCCGCCGGATTAAAGGTCGCTGCCCTACGCGCCTCGCCCCTCCTCCTGGGTGCGACGCTGGCCTTCGCGCCCGGGGCGCCGGTCAGTCTTCGCGCGGAGGCGGCTGGAAGACGATTCGCTTCAGCTCCCCCACCGTCGCGCCGCTGAGGCGCAGCGCGGTCTGAAAGCCCTCCTGGCCGAGCTCGCCGGCGTCGAGCGCGCGACGCAGCTCGTTGAGCGTGCCACGCTCGTCCTCGGGAACCTGATGGCGGGCGGTCTCCAGCAGCACCATGTGGCGCGGGCGGCGCAGCGCGTGGGCCATGCGCACATAGGGCTCGCGCGCGTCCGCCGCGAGGCTCTCCATTGCGATCACCACCGTGTTGTTGGCGTTCAGGCGCTTGGCCACCGCCGCATCGAGCAGCTCCGCGGCGCGCGCATCCACTTCGCCCTCAGGCACGCGCCCGGCGAGCAAAGTGCGCACCTTCGCGAGCGAGAGCACCGCGCTGTGCTCCTCCACCACCCTTGCTGCCAGGCGTGCGGCCTCCGGTGGGGCCGCGCACACGATCAGCAGCAGGCTTCCCGGGGAGTAGCGCAGGCGATCGGCAGGCGCGAGCACGCGGCAGCGCACCGACACATCCACCGGCCGCGGCGGCCCATCGCCCTCCTTGCGCGGACGCTCCGAGGACCACCCGCCCCGCTCATCCGCGGAAATCTTCAC
Organism: uncultured Solirubrobacterales bacterium; assembly: GCA_963725525.1. Classification (GTDB taxonomy): domain Bacteria; phylum Actinomycetota; class Thermoleophilia; order Solirubrobacterales; family Solirubrobacteraceae; genus Palsa-744. Next base: position 510,257 of record CAVRYP010000009.1, on the reverse strand, counting down.
GCTGCGTGCCGAGGGCTGATTGGCCATGCCCCCATCATCCACTACTGGAGCGGTGGATGCGACGCGAGGGGTGCTCTACGCCCAGAGGGCGCATATGGGCAGTGCTGTGATGCGCTCGTCGAGCTTGAAGGGTCGCGGACCCGTATGGAGTACCACCCCATGGATGAAGCGCGGTCCGAGCTGCTCCCGTAGCCAGGTCAGATGCTGTGCGGATTGGCGGTCGGGCGCCGAGTCTGCCTTCACCTCGAGTGCAAGGACATTCCCGCCTCCGAGCTCTGCAACGATGTCGATCTCGTGGCGGCCATGTTCGTCGCGTAGGTGGTAGAGGCGAGGCCCTGGTTGTGCACACGCGAAGCTCGGCGCGTAGCTGAGCGACGACGAAGGTCTCCAACACACGCCCCAGCAGATCCCCGTCTCGCAGTACCGCGCCAGGATCTAGCTGCAGGATTGGTACCAGCAGTGCCGGGTCGATCAGGTAGCGCTTGCGCAGCTTGGAGAGACGTTTGAGCCGGTTGGAGGTCCAAGCCGGGAGATCGTCGACGATGAAAAGGTCGGTCAGCAGCCGCTCGTAGGCAAGAGCGGTTCTGCGACTGATGGCGGCTGCGTGCAGGAGCGTAGAGTCGGCGACTGCGCCAGCGGTGTTCAGAGCGTAGGCCTCGAAATAGGCCCGGAGCCTGGTTGGGTCGCGCGACGGGTCTATGCCTGAAATGTCGCGCGTGAGCAGCTCATCGACATAACCATCCAGCCAGCGCATTCGGGCGCGTGCCGTCAGGCTCAGAGCAGGATGTGGAAATCCGCTCGCCAACGCCAACTCGACGTAGCCGCGCAGATCCGGCGGATCGGGCAGTGAGGCCGGCAGGTCATCGGTGGCGAGGCGATCGAGCAGTGGCGTGCGCTGCATGTGTCCAAGTTGCTCACCCACCGTCATCCCGTACATCGAGACTCGTATGACGCGTCCCGTACCGGGCCATGTCGCCGTACCGAAGTCTGCACGCACCGACCCGGTGAGCAGGAACCGGCCCGGGCGCGAATCGTCATCGACTGCCCGCTTGACGGCGCCGAGGACGTGGGGCGTCTCCTGCCACTCGTCGAGCAGGATCGGCTCCTCGTACTCGCGGAGAGCGACATCGGGATCGGCTCGAAACGCGGTGGCCTCTCTGGTGCGATCGAGATGCACCACGCTTGCCGCATGCCGCTCGGCAGTGGTCGTCTTGCCGGTTGCCCGAGGACCGGTCACCATCACCGCGGGCAGCTCTCCGAGCAGCTCGCCGATGAGACCGTCGAGCAGTCGAGGGTGGTAATTCGCATTCGTCATTCCATCAGACTACCGCATTTTGGCAGAGTTCAGTGCCGCTTTTCGGCATCTTCGAGTACCGCTTTTCGCCATAAACCAGTGCCGCTTTTCGACAACGAGTCGGCCGACCAGCGGTTTGCCAAGCGGCTGGCCGGCGATCACGCAGCTCTGGTCGGCTCGTGTGGGCGGCCCCTACCGGCAGCGGCCCGTACCCAGCGTCTGCACGTGAAGCTCTACTGCGCCGTCAGGTAGCGCTCCTCAGCGAGCGCGAGCTTCGATTGCCCGCAGGTACCCCGCAAGGCTCGCGGCCCCGGTTCGCTCCCAGGTGAACTCCGCGGCGCGCTCGTGTCCGCGCGCGATGAGGCGCTCGGCCAGCGCTCTGTCGTCGAGCAGGCGGCGGATCGCCGCCGTGACCTCCTCCTGGTTTTCAGGATCGAACAGCAGCGCGGCGTCGCCGGCCACCTCCGGCAGCGAGGAGGTGTTCGAGCAGGCCACGGGCACGCCGCGCAGCATCGCCTCGAGCACCGGGAGGCCGAAGCCCTCGATCAACGAGGGGAGCACGAAAGCGCTGCACATCCTGTACACCCTCTCCAGTTGTTCCTCGGAGAGCCAGTCCTGAAAGCGCACCCTTCCTGTCACGCCGAGTTCCTCGGCCAGCACGCGCAGTTGCTGCTCGTGTGGCGTCGGCGCGCCGACTAGTACCAGTACAACATCTGGCGCCAACTCCGGCAAGGCGCGCACCAGACGGTGCAGATTCTTGTAAGGACGCTTCTGGGCCACGCAAAGCACCATCCGCTCATCGCGCAGTCTCAGTCGCGTGCGCAGCGCCGCATCGCCATTCGCACCCGAGACCTGCGCTCGCGTCTGGGGGAGACGGGCTCCCAGCGGCGTCACAACGATGCGCTCGCGCGCCACGCCGAGCGTCCTCACGAGGTCGTCCGCGGCAGCGTGGGATATCGCAAAGATGCAGTCGGCTCCTCGTAGTGCCGCTCGGACCCGGCGACGCATCGTGCGGTGCACACGCGCATTGGCGTCCCATTCCTCGGGCCTGTGCCACCAAATCAGATCCAGCACCGACACCACACTTGCCACGCCGGGGGTGATTACTGGTCCTGTGTTCGCGGGGCTGTGCAGCACATCCAAACCTCGCGCTGCAGCGATGGAGGGGAGCAGCAGGTACTCGGCGGGAACGTGCAGTGGCGGCCCGTGCATGCTGATTGGCACCATCGTCCAGCGCACCTCTCGCGCCCAGGGTTCGTTACGCAGGGCCTCAGGCGCATCGCGCGAGACGAAGATGTGCACCTCGGTATCCGGCTCCGCTGCGAGCAGCGCGCCGGGCAGCTCACGGGCGTAGCTGCCCGCTCCGCCGGCGCGCTCGCCGAGAAAAATCAAGTTGAGGCCGACGCGCATGCGGGCTTCCATCCCCACACGACCCCAAAGCCTCGATCCGTCTCAGCGCTCGTCTCGGTTGCATAGCCGGCACGCTCCAGTGCTCCGCGGGCATCGGCTTGCGGATCGCTCGAGGGAGCGTTGTGGGCGTGATACTCGAACATCACCACCGGCACCTGAAGGTTGGATGCGCGGGGATCGGCAAAGATCGCCCACTCTCCTCCCTCGATGTCGATTTTCAGCAAGTCAAGACCATCGAGCAGGGCAAAGGTGTCGCGTCCGGGGACGCTTTCCACGCCGTCCTGCGCTGCGTCGGCGACACGACCGTTGGTGGCCTTCCCGACCGTAAAGAAGACAGGGCCGTCCTCTGTTACCGCGGCTGCTTCGAGCACCTTCCAGGATCCCCCGAGGTCGTTCAAATCGATCTGTCGTCGGTGGCGGCTCACGTTCTCCGGGTCGGGCTCCAGCCCGAGGAGGCGCTCGACTGCGAAGCGTCCATACAGCCACAATCCCCACATACCCACGTTTGCGCCCAAGTCCAGCGCGCGGAGAGGACGATCCAGGGAGCCCAGCAGCGCCACGACCTCCGTGGGGGGCTCGTGGGCGTGTTGGTAGAAGGCTTGATCCAGCGCGTGCGCGTCGGCGCCACCGTGCTCGACCAGTACTCGCATACCGCTCTCACGCACGGTGTAGATATGCCTGGTGGGCCTTCCGGCCAACTCGCGCAGAGCGAACGTCGGCGATTCGCGCACGGCTGTGCTCCGCAGCACAGCCGCGACTCGCGGCTCGATCCACCGGTGGCGCAGCAGCGTCCGCAGTGGGCCTGGCAGCCGGTTGGAGATCGATCGCTCCGGTGGGCGGATTGTCGTACTCATCCGCGGGGAGGCTAGCGAGCACGGCATCGATCGGGAGCCGGCGTAGTTGCTTGGCGCGTGGATCAACCACCTGGCCGGCGGCGGGAGCGAGGGATGAGTTCAACGATCTCCCTAGGTACCGCACGGCTCAACGCAATCAACAGCCCATAGGACGCCAGCGCGAGTAGGGCCATGACGAGCGAGGGCAGATCCGTCGCGAGCACGATCAGAACTCCGGGGATCGCCGCGAGGAGCACCTTGGGGAGGATTGCAAGCCGGGGGCGAAACTCGGGGTGGCCGTGAACGAGCGAGACCACCGAACCGGCGGCGAGGGTGAGCTCTCCACCGAGCGTGGCCAACGCGGCGCCACGCGCGCCGTGCGTGGCTGCGAGCGTGAGCGTGAGCGCACAACTGACAACCAGCGCGGCTCCATTGGCGGCGAGTAGGCCCCCGTAGCGCTTGATCGAGATCAGCGCGAAGCCCCAGCCGGCTATGACGAAGGAGGCGATCATCGCCAGTCCCTGTATGCGCAGCACCGGGACCGCCCCGGCGAATCGCGGGCCCGCGATCACGTGGATGATGAACTGCGCCCCGCCGGCAATTCCGAGTGCGGCGGCGACACCCAGGATCAGCGAGACCTCGAAGATGCGCTGCAGGGCGTATGCGAGCCGTGCGCGATCGTCGCGCGCCGCGCGAGCCAGCAGGGGCAACGCGCCGCCGACCAGCAAACCGGGAATCCCCGCCGTGACGATAAAGACCCTGAAAGAGGCCGCGAACAGCCCGCTCTGATGAGCGCTGGCGACAAGGCTGGTGAGAATCTGGGCGGTGTAGACGTAGATCGTTCCCACGGCAGTGGCCAGCGAGAAGGACACCGTGAGCTTCAACAGGGCGAGCCAGTGACGGGGACGGAACTCCATCCGCAGGGAGATCTGCCCACGCACGAGTGCCGCGTTGAGCGGCACGAGCAGAAGGTTCGCGGCGAGGGTCACGGCCAGCAGCGGCAGCACTCCCGCCCCGAGTAACACCAGGGCGACGATCCCGGCCACCGTCAGGATCTGACGGGTGAGATCCAGCAGCGAGATCGTGCCGAGGCGCAGCGCGGCCGCAAGGGGGATCGAGAGGGTGTGCTGGAGGACGAGCGCGACCGTCGCCAGGCTCGCCAGCACGGTGCCGAGCAGAAGCACGGTGTCATATCCGGCGGCTAGCGCGAACGCTGCGGCCAGCAGCACTCCCACCATCGTCAATGCGACGCGCAGCCCCAGCAGATTGCGCATCAGGGTTTCCCGCTCGGCCCCTGTGCTCACCGCGTACTCACGTGTGCCGATGTTCGACATTCCGGCGTCGGTCACCACCGCGACGATCCCGACCAGCGAGAGAACAGTCGTGTACTGACCGAAGCGGACCACACCGAGGTGGCGTGTGAGCAGCGCGGCCGAAAGGATCGACAGGCCGACGATCCCCACATAGCCGCCAAGGCGAAGGGCCCCGCCGCGAAGGACCAGCCCGCCGGCGGCGCTTGTATCGAGCACGTCGATCCCAACATCGGCTTCGCTGGGGTCTGGCGATACCGCCGGCAGGTTCTCGGAGGAAGATGCCGGCGGGAATGTCGCGGGCCTCGCCCCGCTCCCGCTCATCGCGCCGCGGCCCAAGCCCGCGCGTAGCTCTCGAGCGTCCCTTCGGCGGTGGCCCGCCAGGTGAAGCGGGCCTCGCGCGCCCGGCCCAGCTTGACCAGGCGTGCGGCCAGTGCGCGGTCTGAGAGCAGGTCGATCAGCGCGCGCGCGATGTCGGGGGCGGAGTGGGGGTCGAAGTAGCGCGCGGCCTCGCCTGCCACCTCGGGCAGCGCCGAGGTCTGCGAGCAGGCGACCGGCACGCCGCGGCGCATCGCCTCGAGCAGGGGGATGCCGAAGCCCTCGTTGAGCGAGGCGAAGACGAAGCACTCCGCGAGCGCATACAGCCCCTCCAGGTCGGGGGCGGTGACAAAGGCGGGGAAGGCGACGTTCGCGGCGAGCCCCAGGCGCTCGGCTAGCGCTCTCAGGCTCTGCTCATGCGCGGTGGGGTTGCCCGGCAGCACCAGCACCGCGTCGTGGCGGTGCGCGAGCACCTCGGGCATCGCTTCGATCACGCGCGCGAGGTTCTTGTGTGGTTTCTTCGCGGATACGCTCAGGATCACCGGACCCTCCCCGAGCCCCAGGCGGGCGCGCAGCTCAGCCTCCGGCGTGGGTGCGAGCAGGTCGTCGGTTCCCGCCGCGAGCGCCACCACGTCGATGCGCTCGCGCGGCACCCGCAGGTACTCCACCACGTCCCTCGCGCCCGCCTCCGAAAGGGCCAGCAGGCGGTCGGCGCGGCGCGCAACCGGCGGTATCACCGTGCGCCACAGGCGCATCGTGCCGGCCTGATCGGTGTCCGGTGCAACGATCCACGTCACGTCCGCCAGTGTGACGACGTTCACGGCCCGAGTGCGCAGGGGAGCCGTCATCGCGACGCTGTGCAGGAGCTCCACGCGCCGCCCCGCGATCGCCCCCAGCACCGTCAGCTCCCCGATCGCCTTCGTCCCGCGCCGCCCCAGCAGCGGGTGGGTCACGAGCTCGACCTGCTCGCCCCAGCCCTCGCCCCGCAGGTACTCACATCCCCCCGGGGCTGCAGAACACGCTGAAGCGCACCTTCGGCGCCAGGCGCACCAGCTCCGGCACCAGTGCGCGCACGTAGGTGTCCAGGCCGCCCATCCGCGGCTCCAGGAACAGCGCGTTGAGTCCAATGCGTTGGGGGAGGCTCACAAGATCCCCCACAGTGTGCAGGTCATTCCCACTTTCGCCCGCCTATTACTCCCACTTTCGCGCACCCACCGCCTCCATTTTGCGCGCAGATATCCCGGCCACCGCTCAGAGCGCGTACAGGCGGCTGGCGATGTTGTAGGGGTAGACGTACATCGTCACTGTGCCGATCTGGTGCACCGCGATGGGTGCTCCCAAATCGGGCGTGGGGGCGGAGGGCTCCGCTGGGTAGGTAGGGTCGGAGAGCAGGAAGGTCTTCATCGTCGGCGCCGGTGTGTACCAGTTGCTGATGAAGTGCAGTTCGAAGCCGCAGAGGTGTTGGTTGCCCGCGCAGTCGTCCACTGGGTAGACCTTCACGCGCATGTGCGTCGCCCATGTGATCGGCGCGGCGTCCCAGTAGCCGGCGTAGCCCGCGCCCAGGTGTTCGCGGTGGGCAAAGCCTTCCACTGCGCTCGCGAGCCTGTAGGTCGGCGAGGCCGGCGCCGCATCGATCAACCTGTGTTGCGCGAGGGCGAGCCAGCCGGTGAATGCGTAGAGCGTCGCGCCCGCCGTCACCGCCACGCGCGCGGCGACGCTGCGATTTCCCAGCAGCGGCACGAGCGCCGCGGCTGCGTAGATCGCGCCCACCAGATAGCGGCTGGAGCCGAGGTCTTCGGGGATGCCGCTGAAGATGAAGGCCGCCGAGAGCGCCACCAGCGAAGAGCCCCAGAACACGCACCACGCCAGGTGCACGCTCTGCTCGCGTTGTTGTGGGGACACGCTCTGCTCGCGCGCATGTGGGCGCTCGCGGCGAGCGGCGAGGGCCTGCGCGAGCGCGCCGCGGGTCGCGCTTGCCACGAGCAGCACGGCGGCGATGCTCAGCGCGGCGCACACAAACGCGAGCACCGAGGAGAAGCTGAGCGTCTCACCGAAGAAATCGCCGTTGCCGAGCACCGCGAGCGATTGCCACCAGAGCCTGAAGTTGGCGCCCACGGCGTTGGCGCCCACGAACACCGTCGTCTTCGCGTCGCTCGCGGCGAGGATGTTCTCGTGGTGCGCCCACGCGTGCACGAGCAGGCCGCTCGCGAGCGCGATGGCGGCGCTCAACAGCGCGAACGCGGCGGCCCTCGCGGTGCGCGCGCTCGGGTGAAGGCCCCACGTGCAGCCCACCGCGAGCAGCAGAGGGGCGGCCCCGGCGATGCTCAGAAGCACGTCTGAGGCAGCGTTGGCGCCGAGCAGCACTCCCACCACCACCGCCAGCGCCGCGAGCCATACCCCCGCGAGCGTGTCGGCCCGCTGCTTGAGCGCCACCACGAACGCGCCCAGTACCGCGAGCGTGAACCACGTGGAGGCGTGGTCGTTGAGCGCGAGCAGCAGCGTCAACATGCCCGGTCCCGCGCACACCATGATCGACGCCGCGATCGCCGCTGCCCAGCGTCCCGCCACCCGCCAGGCGCCCCAGCTCACGAGCGCGGCGGAGGCGAGGGCCATCGCGTACGGCGCGCCCTCCCAGATCTGCCGGTGCAGCGGCAGCCAGCGCGTGCCGAGCTCGAACAGCAGCGTCGAGTACCAGCCGAGGTGGCCGAGCAGCACCTGGGGGTGCCCCGGCCCATGTCCGAACAGCTCCCCGATCACAGGCGCCGACGCGACGTCGGCGCTGAGATAGGTGCTCCCCAGCAACCGGTTGAACTGCAGCGCCAGCGTCAGGAGGTAGGCGGCGGCGATCAGCAGCGGAGCCCACCACCACAGCCGGCGGAGGATCGTGGTCTTCCCGGCGAGACGGGACCTCGCCGAAGTTGACTTGATCGGTTCGCTGATCATGCGCGGCCCGCGCAGCATAGCTTGGGTCACGGGGGAACTCGCGCAGCGTATCGGTATGCGATCGGCCGTGTTCTCGTACCGCTTTCGTGCATAACGGTAGTGTCTGGTCGTGCATTTAGGTAGTGTAGAGCCCTGCAAAATGGTAGTCTAGAACGTATGGTCGAGCAGCCGTACACCCCGCGCATCATCGACGCTGAGCTCGACGAGCTGATGCAATCGGCTGCTGCGCTGGCAATCGAGGGAGCGAAAGGCGTCGGCAAGACCGCGACGGCAGTGCAACGGGCTGCGCGCGTGCGTGAACTCGACGACCCCACGCAGCGTCGTATCGCAATTGCCGATCCGGCGCGTCTGCTCGAGGGTCCAGCGCCGGTCCTGATCGATGAGTGGCAGTTCGTGCCAGAGTCATGGGACCTCGTTCGTCGCGCGGTGGACGCCGGAGCCGAGCCGGGTCGCTTTCTGCTCACCGGCTCCTCACGGGCGGTAGAGCGAGGTTCGCACTCCGGTGCGGCGCGGATCCTCAGCCTGCGTATGCGCCCGCTGGCGCTCGCCGAGCGCGGCTTGGAGCCTCCGGCTGTCAGCGTGTCGGCACTGCTCTCCGGGCGCCGTCCGGAGGTGAGTGGCGCTTGCGCAACGCGACTCGAGGATTACGTGCGTGAGATCGTGTCTTCCGGCTTCCCCGGCCTGAGGTCAATGTCCGGGCGCACGCTCCGCGCCTACCTGGACGGCTATTTGACGCGGATCGTCGACCGCGACTTCCCGGAGCTTGGCCACCGCGTTCGCGACCCTGCCGCCCTGCGCCGCTGGATGGCCGCCTACGCGGCGGCCTCCTCGACCACGGCGTCGTTCGAGACGATTCGTGACGCGGCCACCGGTGGACACGGCGAGAAGCCCGCCAAGAGCACGACGCTTCCCTACCGTGACGTGCTCGAGCGACTCTGGATGCTCGATTCAGTGCCTGCATGGCTGCCTACACACAACCATCTCGCTCGCCTGTCCTCCCCGCCCAAGCACCAGCTCGCCGACCCTGCGCTTGCCGCCCGTCTGCTCGGCCTCGATGTCGATGCGCTGCTGGAAGGCCGTGCAGCAGGACCGCCGGCGCCGCGTGAGGGCTCTCTTCTCGGTGCTCTGTTCGAGTCGCTCGTCACGCTTTCGATTCGCACCTACGCACAGGTGGCGGAGGCGACGGTCACGCACCTGCGCACGGCCAGGGGCGCCCACGAGGTCGACCTGATCCTCGAGCGGGCCGACGGGCGCGTGGTGGCTGTGGAGGTGAAGCTCGCCCGCGACGTGAGCGACCGGGACACGGTTCACCTCCGGTGGCTGGCAGAGCGCATCGGCGACGAGCTCCTGGACGCCGTGATCCTCACCACCGGACCCGAGGCGTACCGGCGGCCCGATGGGATCGCGGTCGTTCCCGCTGCGCTGCTAGGCCCTTGAGCTCAGGGGTCGCTCAGCCGCTGGCCCGCCACGGCCGCGGAACGATCTCGACGATCTCCTGCGGCACCGCGCGCGTGAGGGCGATCAGCAGCGCGTAGGCGGCGAGCGCAAGCACCATCTGCGTGAGCGAGGAGAGGCCCGATGCGAGCACGAGCGCCACGCCGGGGAGCGCCGCGAGCGCGACCTTGGGGATCACGCTCAGGGGCGGGCGCAGCTCGGGGTGTCCGCTTAGCAGCGCCACCAGCGATCCCACCGCCAGCGTGGCCTCGCCGCAGATCGTCGCGAACGCCGCTCCGCGCGCGCCGTGCGTGGAGGCCAGCGCGAGGGTCATCGCGCAGCTCACCGCCAGCGCCGCGGCGTTGGCCAGCAGCAGGCCGCGGTAGCGCTGCAGCGAGATCAGCGCGAAGCTCCAGCCGGCGAGCACGAACGAGGCGGTCATCGCGAAGCTCTGGATGCGCAGCACCTCCGCGGAGCCCGCGAACTGGGGGCCCGCGACGACGTCCATGATGAAGCCCGCGCCGCACAGCAGCCCCAGCGTCGCGCCGGCGCCCATGATCAGCGAGACCTCGAAGATCTTGCCGAGCGCGTAGGCGAGGCGCTCGCGATCGTCGCGCGCCGCGCGTGCGAGCAGCGGCAGCGCGCCGTAGACGAGCGTTCCGGGGACGGCGGCGGCCACGATGAAGACCCTGAAGGAGGCGGCGAACAGGCCGCTTTCGTGGGCGCTCGCCACGAGGCTCGTGAGGATCTGGGCGGTGAAGATGTAGATCGTGCCCACCGCCGTCGCCAGCGAGAAGGCCACGGTGAGGCGCAGCATCGAGATCCAGCGGCGCGGGCGCAGCTCCATGCGCAGCGAGATCTGTCCCCGCGCCAGCGCCGCCGTGGGCGGTATGAGGAGGAGGTTCACCAGCAGGCTCACGCTGAGCAGCGCCAGCAGCCCCGCGCCGAGCGTGAGCAGCACGACGATCGCCCCAACCGCCATCGCCTGGCGCGCCAGATCGAGCAATGCGAGCCAGCCGAGTCGCAGGTTCGTCGCCAGCGGGATCGTGAGCGTGTGCTGAAAGACCACCGCGACCGTCGCCGTGCCGGCCGCGACGCACCCCACGAGCAGCGCGGGGCTGTAGCCCACCGCGAGCGCGAACGCCGTGGTGAGCGCCACGCCCGCGAGCGTCAGCGTGAGGCGCAGCCCCAGCAGGTCGCGCATCACCCGATCGCGCTCGGCGCCCCGCAGCACCGCGAACTCGCGCGTGCCGTAGTTGGCCATGCCCGCGTCGGTCACCACCGCGACGACGTTCACGAGCGAGAGCACCGTGGTGTACTGGCCGAAGCGTTCAGGTCCCAGGTGGCGCGTGAGCAGCGTGGCGGAGATCACCGACAGCCCCACCACCGCCAGGAAGCTCGCGAAGCGCAGGACGCCCCCGCGGACGACCAGCCCCCCGGCCGCGCTGGTGTCCAGGATGTCCATTCCCACTCAACGCTCGTGCACGCCCACCACGTTCGACGCCCCCGCAAGGTAGGGGTAGTCGGCCTCGGCGTTGCTCAGCGCCCGGAAGGAGTAGGAGGCCGGGCCGGGGAGGCGAAAGCGGTAGCCGGCGTGGAAGCGCCCGCGCGCGTCGCTGCGGATCACCTTGAACTCGATCCAGCGCCCGCCGGGGGAGCGCGCCTCCAGCACGAGCTGCTTGCCGCCGGGCGGCAGCGGCGCGCCGAGCAGGCGCCCGGAGAAGCGGATCGTGCGCCCCACCGCGCTCACCCTGGGAGTTATGTGCAGGCGCAAGGCGGCGCGCACGCTCAGCGTGAGCGTGCGCGTGGCCACGGGGAGCGCATCGCCGAGGTGGCTGCGGTAGCCCAGGCGCAGCGCGCCGCCGGGGATCGTGCGTGGCAGCGCGAGCGCGAAGCCCCCATTTGCGTCGGTGTGCGCGGCGGCCAGCGCCAGCGGGTGTGCGCCCGTCGCGGCGGGCGCCAGCGCGACGTCGATCAGCGCGTTCGCGATCGGACGTCCCCCCGCCGTGGTGAGGCGGCCCAGCACCGTGTGCGCCGCGCCGAAGGCGCTCGATATGTGCGCCCCGCGCGCTCCCTTCCAGCTCGCGGTGAGGGTCGCCTGGTCGGAGGCTTCGCTGCCGTTTGCCGCGCCGCGTTGGGATGGGGGAGAGCCCGTGGCTCCCTGATGGGTCTCGGGTGAGTTGTCCACCATGACCTGCCGATCCACCACCGACGTGGCGTTGCCCGCTGCGTTGGTCACCAACACCACCAGATGGTGGGGGCCATCGCTGAGGAATGTCATATCGAAGGGAACATCCGCGCTCAGCGAGGGCTTGCAGGGCTGCGTGTAGAGGAAGGCCGGCAGCCCATCCGTCGTCCCGCCCACCGCATGGCAGCGCCCGCCGTTGGTATCGATCACCTTTGTGGAGATGATGGTCCCATCCACCTGGAGGATCGCCTCGTAGACCCCCGAGCCGGGGTCCGTGGCGGTGAAGGCCACATCGGACATGTCGTTCACGGCCGAGGCTTCGGCAAGTGGGCCGGCGACTTCCCCTACGGTGGGCGATGATTCCTGGTTCAGAACAAGATCGGCGGCGAAGAGCTCCACGATCGCGGCATTGCCGTTTTCATCGCCGCCGCCAGGTGGACATGCTGATGCGAAGATGGGCGACCCACAGGATGCAGTCAAATAAAGATACGGGCTGTGTAGAGCGAAATCTGGCACCGATTCCATGTTGTTAGCTGCACGGGGATCGGTAAGGCTGCCTATATGGCTGCACCCCCTTATTGCGACACATTCATTGAAGATTTGAGTGCTGCTGCCGCTATTAGCTACACCTGCTAGCCAGAACAGATATGACGATTCGGCTTCCGAATTCGATCCGCCCAACGTATCTCCAGCCCGCCACAAGGTTGCAGCCTCCAGGGTCTCTCCAGCAGGAGCGCTGAATGTCCAGGTCACAGAGTCCGTGTCGGCCGGGTGCGTGTGGCCCGTCTTCAGCGCCGCCACCAGTCCCCCGCCCGTTACGCAGGTGTTGGCGATTTCGTCGTTCGTGAGTGTGGTCGACCCGCTCCACCCATCCACCGGCGCAACCGACCCATCGGGCATCCTGCACGAGAACACGTGATACGCCCCCGCCCAAGCCACCGAGCGGGCGCCGGCCCCCAGCAGCGCGATCCACACAACTCCCACCGCTATCGCCGCGCGTATCGATCCAACTGAAGTCTCCATCTCGGTCCTTTCGTGCTCCGGCACTCGTGCCGGATCTTTAGCACGATTTGACCCTTTGCCGCGCAGGTGTCTATCTGGAACGCGAACTCGGCGCTATGCCGAGAAGCGCAGCGGCAGCGAGGAGAGCCCGTAGATGCCCGTGATGCTCTCGTACGCCGGCTCCCCATCTAGCTGCAAATCGGGCATCCGCGGCGCGAGGAACGCGAGCGCCTCCTGCAGCTCCACGCGCGCGAGGTTCGCGCCCAGGCAGTAGTGCACGCCCGCGCCAAACGTCAACGCCCGCGCGCGCCCGCGGGGGGCGGTGATGTCGAAGGCCTCCCCATCCTCGCCCTCCTCCAGATCGCGGTTGCCCGTGAAGGCGCACACCATCACGATCGTGTCCTTCGGGAACACCACATCGCGAAACACCATCTCCTCCGTCACGATCCGCGCAGTGAAGGGCGTGATCGGCTCCACCCGCAGCACCTCCTCCACCGCCGCCCCCGCCAGCGACGGATCCTCGGCCAGAAGGCGCCACTGCGCGGGGTGTTCGGCGAACAGGCGCAGCGCGTGCGCGAGCTGGCTCTGCGTGGTGTCCACGCCGCCGATCAACACATTGAGCACCAAATTCACGCACTCCACATCGGAGAGCCGCTTGAGCTGCATTCCCGACTCGTCCTCCGTGGCCGCGATCAGCTTGGAGATCAGATCGTCCCCCGGCGTGGAGCGCCGCGTGCGCACCAGCGCGCCCGCGTACTCATAGAACTCCACCACCGCCTCCTCGATCAGCTCGCGCTGTTCCAGCATCGAGGTTGCATCGAACTGGCGCTGAATCCAGTTCGACCAGTGGTGCAGGCGCGGCGCGTCCTCCAATGGCGCGCCCATCACCGCGGCAATCATCTGCGATGGGTAGGGCTTGGCGAAGGTCTCCACGAACTCGCAGCTCACCCCTCGCCGCGCGATCCGCGCAGGCCCCCCCTGTGGGGGCCTCTTCAAAAGCATTTCCTCGTAGAGCGCCTCGAGCAGTTCCCGCGCGAGCGGGCGGTAGCGCTCCACCGCGCGCGGCGCCAACGCGGGGTTCACGAGCGCGCGCAGGCGCGCGTGGTCGGCGCCGTTGATGTGGAGGATGTTGCGGCGCATCTCCTCATAGAGCGCCCCCTCGGTGACGCCGAAGATCTCGGCGATCTTCATGCCGGGGAACACCGCCTTGCGCGTGCGCAGGAAGTGCTCGCAGGCCTCCCTATCGAGCACCAGGTAGCCGAGGGGGGTGCTCGCGAGCCACCCCTGCGCGCGCAGCGAACGCATCGAGGCGTGAAAGCGCGCCCCCCGCATCTGCGGATCGGTGTAGTCGAAGCTCGGGAGCTCCAGCTCGCTGACCTGCGTCATCCCACGGGCGACGCTATCAGCGCCGGGGGCGATCCTGGGGCCTCGCCCGCTGCCTCCCCCGGCCCGTCCCTCCCTACCGTGCTCTGGCTCCCTCTACTTCTTCGCGCCCTTCACGTTTTGCTTGAGCGTCGCGCCGGCGCTGAACTTGGGGGCCTTCGATGCCTTGATCTTGACCTTTTCGCCGGTGCGGGGGTTCACGCCGGTGCGCGCCGCGCGCTTCACCACGGAGAACTTGCCAAAGCCGGTGATGGCCACCTCATCGCCCTTCTTGAGGGTCTTGTTGACGATCGCTACGAAGGACTCCACGGCGCGCGAGGCGTCCGCCCGGGTGAGACCGCCATCGGCTGCGATGGCGTCCACCAGCTCAGTCTTGTTCATGGGTGTTTCCTTTCGGTTTGGTAGCGCAACGAGCGCGCAGGGTAGCGCGAACGCCCCCGGAAGGGCTTGCCTGAGCGGGATGGCGCTCAGATCGTGACGGCCTGAGCGGGGTCCACGCCCGAGAGAACCTCGCGCAGCTGGTTGCGCATCAGGCGGTGCCCCGCCTGCGCACCCACCGCGCTGTGGCCCAGCACGAATGAGGATTTGTCGTCGCTGAGGGCCGTGTTGGAGGGGGCCTTCAAGTGGGGGTCCTCGCCGCAGGCCTGCAGGTAGGCCGCGCTCGAGCCCTCCTCCACGAGCGAGGGATCGCAGTCGAAGCTGCGCGCGAGCATCCGCAGGTAGTCGCGACGGTTCAGCGAATCGGGGCCCGCGGTGTTGTACACGCCCTCGCAGTCCTGCGCGATCAGCTCGCACAGGCGCTGCGCGTAGTCCCACGCGTACGTCGGCGAGCGCCAGCCATCCGTGGGCGCCGGGATCGAGTGGCCCTCGCGCAGGCGCTCCACGAGGCGCAGCGGGAGGCTCGAGTGCGCCCACACGTGCTGCGCGAGCGCCCCCGTAATCTGGGGGCGCGCGAGGTTCACCCCGTAGAGCCCCGCGGGCCGCGTTATCAGCCAGCTGCCGTTGTAGTCCGCGGCGGCGAGCTCGCACGCGTGGCGCGTGCGACCCCACGCGTTGATCGGTTCGGGCGGGTCCTCCTCCGACCAGCGCATGTGCGGGGGGAGCATTCCCGAATACACCCAATCGCAGGAGATCAGCACATAGTGTGCGCGCACGTTGCGCGCCGCCGCGAGCGTGTGCACCGCGCCCACCTGCGCGAGCTGCGCCGCGTAGGGGTCGTGCTCCACCTCGCTCGCGTGCGTGCCCAGCGCGGCGTGCACGAACACATCGGGCTCGAAGGCCACCGCCGCTTCCACGCACGCGTGCCGATCGGCCATATCGAGCCCGATCGTGTTTGCGCCCGTGATCTCCACGGGGGTGTCGCGCCAGGTGCCGAGCACCTCCCAGCTCTGCTGCACGGCGGCGGCCGCCAGGTTGGAACCCACCAGGCCGCTGGAGCCAGTGATGAGAAGTCGCATCTGAATCTAGCTGTCAAGTGTACCAGGGAGGGCGCAGTTGTAAACACGGGAGTACCTAATTCGGTAGAAACCCGTCGCTGCCGTAGCGCTGTGGGGAGATCGGCTTGGCGATCAGGCCGTTGCGCACCATCCAGGCCGATAGTTCGGAGATGCGCGCGGGCACGATCGTCCCGAAGGGCACCCCGCCGGCGGCGGTGAACAGCGGCAGGTACGCCGCGAGCGAGGCGCTCGTGAACTTCCCATCAAGCCCCGCGTTGGCGGTCTGCAGATCCTTCAGCGAGCGCGCGGGCGCCTTCAGCGTGTCCTCGTAGCCGCGCACCGTGGCCCCCACGAAGGCCCGCACCAGCGCGGGATTCGCGGCGATCAGGCGCTGCGAGGCGAAGGCCACGAGCCCCGGATACGCCGGGCCGCCGTATTCGTCGAGGCGGAAGGGCGTTATCGGGTGGCCCTGCACCTGCAACTGCACGCCATCGGCGGGCACGAAGCCCGTGAACGCCGCCAGGCGCCCCGCGAGCAGCGCGCTCGCCCCATCGAAGCCCACGTTCACCACGTGCACGCGCGAAGGATCGCCGCCCGCGTGGCGCACCACCGTATCGAGCACCGCGCGATCGGAGGGCACGCCGGTGATCCCCACCGCGCGGCCCTCGAGCTGCGCGGGCGAGCGCAGGTGCGAGGAGGCCAGCGCGATCAAGCCTCCGAGGGGGCGCTGCGCGATCGCGAGCACCGCCTGTGTGCTCGCGCCGTGGGAGATCGCGGTGGCGAGATCCGAGCCGTCGCTGAGCCCGAACTGCGCCCTCCCGGCCTGCACGAGCGCGAGCGGGTCCTGCGTGGCGCCCGGCGCCACCACGCGCAGCCTCAGGCCCGCCTGGCGGTAGTAGCCCGCGGCGAGCGCGCGGTAGATGCCCGCGTGCACCGCATTGGGCACGAAATCGAGCACCAGCGTGGCGGATGCGGGCTTTTTTGAGGAGGGGGAGGGGCCGGTTTGTGCGGTGCTCCCTCCGCACGCCGAAAACACGAGCCCACAGAGGACGGCCGCGAGGGCCGCGAGTGGGAGGCGGGCGGGGAGCACGCCCGCTTCCTATCAGCTGTCAACTCAGCGCGCGTGCCGCATAGGGCTCGGGGGTCGCCTCGCGCTCCACAGCGGGATCGCCGTAGCGCAGCCGCAGCCAATCCCACGCACGCTTCGACTCGCCCTCGTAGTGGCGCGCGCGGAGCACCGCCTCGCTGTCGGTCAACGCACGCGCGCGCGTGGAGTGCTCGGCCACGCGCGAGCGCTCCTCCAGGTAGTACGCGCGCACCACCGCCTCCGCAACGCTCGCCGCGGTGCACACGGCGCCGTTGGCGTGCAGCAGCAGGCAGTCGTAGGCCCCGAGGTCGCCCGCCGCCGCGCGGCCCGCCTCGATCGAGGCCACCAGCTGGGGCTCGTGGTGGAAGGTCACAACGCCGCTCAGCCCTCCCAGTCCGTGCACCAGCGGGGGGACCTCGCCGCGGCTCGCCCACACCACCGTTGCGGGGGCGTGCGTGCGCACGATCGCGCCCACGTCGTGGCACGCGCTGTAGATCGCCGCGTGCAGCGGCGCCTCCAGCGGGCAGAGGGCCTTTTCGCCCCCCGTAACGCGCCCCGCGGCGTCGAGCTGGATCACGTCCTTCGCCTGTGCGTCGAGCAGGGGCGTGGCGGCGGTCAGCAGAAAGCCGCCCTCGGGGCGGCGCGCGGAGACGTGGCCGAACGCCTCCACCAGACCGGCGCGCGCAACCAGCCGCGCCGCGTAGGCAACCTGCTCGGCAAGCTCGCTCATGAAAACCTCCCGTAGTCGCGAGACCCATCCGTGGGTTGAGTGAAGTATACGCGCTTCAGCGTGGAAGACAAGAGGTAATGCTGAGGGCCCTCAGATAGACTCTTATGGAGGATGGCGGCCAGTGGGACTCACTCGGGGAAGACGCAGGAGCGCGCCTTTCGCACGCTCTCGGGGGAGCCCATCCGCGAGCTCTACACCCCCGCGGACCTGCCGCCGG
Organism: uncultured Solirubrobacterales bacterium; assembly: GCA_963725525.1. Lineage (GTDB taxonomy): Bacteria > Actinomycetota > Thermoleophilia > Solirubrobacterales > Solirubrobacteraceae > Palsa-744. The sequence continues at coordinate 492,672 of CAVRYP010000009.1, read as the reverse complement.
GCATCGGCGGCCCGGAGGACCCGATTGGGCGCCCCGGCGAGTACCCCTTCACGCGCGGGGTGTACCCCTCGATGTATCGCGGGCGGCTGTGGACGATGCGCCAGTTCGCGGGCTTTGGCACGAGCGAGGAGACCAACGAGCGCTTCCGCTACCTGCTCGATCACGGCCAGACGGGACTTTCGACGGCCTTCGACATGCCCTCGCTGATGGGCCACGACTCCGACCACTCGCGCGCGCTGGGGGAGGTGGGGCGCGAGGGGGTGGCGATCGACACGATGGAGGACATGCGCACGCTGTTCGGGGGCATCGACCTGGGGGCGGTGTCGGTGTCGATGACGATCAACGCGCCCGCCGCGATCATGCTCGCCTTCTACGTGGCGGCCGCGGAAGCGGGCACCTCCTCCGCGGGGCCGGTATCGCCGGAGGACCTCGCGGGGACGATCCAGGCGGACATCCTCAAGGAGTACATCGCCCAGAAGGAGTGGTGCTTCCCGATCGACCCCGCGATGCGCCTGTGCGGGGACATGATCGAGTGGTGCACGCAGAAGCTGCCCCGCTGGCACCCCATCTCGATCTCCGGCTACCACATCCGCGAGGCCGGGGCCACCGCGCAGCAGGAGCTCGCCTTCACTCTCAAGGACGGTTTCACCTACGTGGAGCAGGCGCTGCAGCGCGGCCTCGACGTGGACGATTTCGCGCCGCGTCTCTCCTTCTTCTTCAACGCGCAGGTGGACTTCTTCGAGGAGATCGCCAAGTACCGCGCCGCGCGGCGCATCTGGGCGCGCGAGCTGCGGGAGACCTTCGGCGCGAAGAACCCCCGCTCGTGGCTGATGCGCTTTCACTGCCAGACCGCGGGCGTGTCGCTCACGGCGCAGCAGCCGCTCAACAACATCGTGCGCACCGCCATCGAGGCGCTCGCGGGCGTTTTGGGGGGCGCGCAGTCGCTGCACACGAACTCCTACGACGAGGCGCTCGCGCTGCCCACCGAGGAGGCCGTGCGCGTGGCGCTGCGCACGCAGCAGGTGATCGCGCACGAGACGGGCGTCACCAACACCGTGGATCCGCTCGGGGGCTCCTACTTCGTGGAGGCGCTCACCGATGAGATGGAGGAGCGCTGCTACGAGTACTTCGCCAAGATCGACGCCCTCGGGGGGATGGTGGACGCGGTGAAGGCCAACTACCCCCAGCGCGAGATCGCGGACGCCGCGTTCGAGCTCCAGCAGGAGATCGACGCGGGGGAGCGCGTGGTGGTGGGCGTGAACCGCTACATCGCCGAGGACGAGACGCCGATCCCCACGCTGCGCGTGGATCCGGCGCTCGAACGAAAGCAGCTCGATCGTCTGCAGAGCGTGCGCGCGAGGCGCGAGGGAGCCGCGGTGGAGCGCACGCTCGCGGCGCTGCGCGCGGCGGCGGCGGGCGAGGGGAACCTGATGGAGCCTTTGCTGGAATGCGCGCGCGCGCAGGCCTCCGAGGGGGAGATCGTGGAGTCCTTGCAGCAGGTGTTTGGCGACTACACCGAGACGCCGGTTTTCTGACCCGGTGTTCTAGCCGGCTCACGTCTCTCGATCTCGTACCGGCTCGCTCCTCCCGATCCCCTCGCTACCCTTCGCAACTTCAAGTGTTGATGAATGTTCTCCAGATCGTGCGCAGGTACACGAGCTGGGGGAACGCGCTGCTGCTGGCGCTCGCCGTGGGCGCGGCGGTGGGCGTGGGGGGCAACGGCACCGTCGCCTCCGACGCCTCGGGCGGTTCCCCCAACCCGAAGTGCGTGCCCCGCGCCATGAACCGCTCCGCGGTGCTGCCCGGTACGCACCTGGCCGTCTCGCCGCTGCCGGATTCGCTGGATGCCTCGGTGTACACGCAGATAAGCCTGTTGGGGGTGCCCGCTGCACAGCTCACCCACATCGAGGTGAGCGGCTCGCGCTCGGGCTCGCACAGCGGCAGCCTGAAGCCCTACTCGCAGGGCGACGGCGCGAGCTTCGTGCTCGCGAAGGCGCTGCAGGGAGGCGAGACGGTGACGGTGCGCGGGCGCGAGGGCTCGCCCGCGCACAGCTTCGCCTACCACTTCAACGTGGGCGAGCAGAGCCCGCTGCCGCGCTCGCCGGTGGCGATCGCCACGGCCGTGGTGAAGCCGGGCGAAATCCAGCACTACCACTCGCGCCCGGATCTGCAGCCGCCCGCGATCGCGGTCACCACGCCGGCCTCGCCGGCGGTGGCGCCGGGGTATGTGATGTCGACGCCCTACTCGGGCCCCGGCCAGGATGGGCCGATGATCTTCGACAACAGCGGTCAGGTGGTGTGGTGGGATCCGCTGCCGCGCGGCACCGAGGCCACGAACCTGCAGGTGCAGAGCTACGGGGGGCGCCCGGTGCTCACGTGGTGGCAGGGCTACATCCCGTCGCAGGGCTTCGGCGAGGGCGTGGAGGTGATCGCCGACGCGGCCTACCACCAGTCGGTGGTGCGCGCGGGCAACGGCTACGTGGCCGATCTGCACGACTTCCACATCACGCCGCAGGGCACGGCCCTGCTGAGCGTGTTCAACCCCGTGCGCTGCGATCTCTCCGCCGTGAGGGGGCCGCGCGAAGGGGTGGTCACCGATGGCGTCTTCCAGGAACTCGATCTGCGCACGGGGCTCGTGCGGCGCGAGTGGCACTCGCTCGATCACGTGGCGATCGCCGACTCCTACTCCGCCCCCTCGCCCGCGAACGCGGAATGGCCGTATGACTACTTCCACATCAACTCGATCGATCTGCACGCCGATGGCACGGTGCTGCTCTCGGCGCGCAACACCTCGGCGCTGTACGAGCTCGCGGCCGGCAGCGACACGGTGGTGGCGCGCATCGGCGGGAGGCACTCCACCGTGAAGCTCGGGCCGGGCGCGGCGACCGCCTATCAGCACGACGCCACGCTCCTGCCCAATGGGCAGATCAGCGTGTTCGACAATGGGGGGGTCCCCAAGGTGCACTCTCAGTCGCGGGGGCTCGTGCTGAGCGTGAACCCGCGCACGGGCACCGATACGGTGGTGGCGCAGTTCCTGCACCCCAAACCGTTCTCGGCGGGCAGCCAGGGCAATATGCAGGGGCTGCCCGGCGGGGACTTCTTCGTCGGCTGGGGGCCGGTTTCCTACTTCTCGGAGTTCTCGCCCTCGGGTCAGCTGCTGTTCGACGCGCACATGCCTTCCGCGGAGCAGTCCTACCGCGGGTATCGCTTCGCCTGGGAGGGGCTCCCCCCTGGAGCGCCCGCGATCGCCGTCGCGCCGTCCTCGAGCAAGTCGGGCGCGCTCGATGTGTATGCGAGCTGGAACGGCGCCACCCAGGTCGCCTCCTGGAGGGTGCTGGGAGGCTCCTCGTCGAAGACGCTCGCCCCCGTCGCCGCGGCGCCGCGGGGGGGCTTTGAGACGACGCTGCTCACCCCCGGCGCGGAGGCATACGTGGCGGTGCAGGCGCTCGATGCCTCGGGTGCGGTGCTCGGGACCTCGAAGACGATCAAGGGGTAGCCCAGCGGCGGGCCCAAGCCCTCTCCCCGCCCCACTCGCGCGGCGGCTTCGCGAGCCTGGCGCGGCGCCTCAATGCCCTCGGCGGCGGTGTTTCCGACTCGGCGGCGGGCAGGGGGAGGCGCTCTGCGCGGTGACGTGGGAGCCGTCCTGGAAGGCGAGCTCGGCGGCGAAGGGAAATCCGCCGCGGGGGCAGACGAGCGGAACGGTGACGCCGCGGGGGTGGAAGGCGATCCTGTGGCCGCCCACGGTGCGGTGGTAGGTGAGGCCCTGCGGCCCGAACGTGGAGCGCATGTAGACGACCGAGACGGCGGCGCCGCCGGGGAGCGAGGGTATGAGGGGGACTTCGGTGTCGATCTCGCCGCTGAAGATCCCGGTGTCTTCGATGAGGTGCCCGGGGAAGACGAGATCGGCGAACACCGGTTCCCAGCCCTCGGTGAAGAACAGCACGGTGACGTGCCCGTTTTCGGGCGCCCCGCGGTAGGCGTAGACCTTGGCGTTCTCGGAGACCGTCTCGGGGCCGTAGGGGACCTCGGCGGTGGCCGCGCCGAACCCCAGGCGCGAGTTCTCGGGGCAGCCTTCGGGGCCGTGGCCGTAGAGGTAGACCGGTTCGCAGATCGCCTGGCCGAGGGTGTTGCGCGCAATGCCGATGCCCGCGGGCAGGTGCAGGTTGAGCGAGCGCAGCTGCGAGGGCACGGCCCCGCCGGGGCTCTTGATGGTGAAGCCGAAGACGATCGTGGTGCTGGCGCCGGTGCGGTTGGGCGAGAAGCCTGCCTTCAGCTGCACCGTCTGGCTGGCGCCGGCGCGCGCGCAGAGTAAAAGCAGCACGAGGAGCGCGCAGAAGAGCCAGGAGCACAGTACGAGCGCGTCCCTCCGCGGGGCGGGGCTCCGGATCGCGTTCTGAGGGCCTCTCCGCAAGTGTTCTACCCGGCTCTCCTCGACCCTAGTAGTGCAGCGTGCCGACGACCTGCACGGTGGCATTGTCGGTGTTGCGGTTGATCGTGCCGAACAGCCCCCCATGACCCGAGGCGTGCGCGTAGCGGCCGCTCCCGTGGCTCACGGTGAGCGAGCCGCCGAAGCTGGCGAATTCGCCGCGCCCAGCATTCAGCTTGGCGGAGCTGTGACCGGAGATGGTGCCCCCGTGAAGGTAGATCGTGAACCCGGCGGTGACCACTTCGGCGCCCACCGTGAGTCGCGCGCGCACCGTGCCCGGAAGGTTCCCCAGCGCGGGGCCTTCCTCGAGCAGGGTCGCGCTCGAGCCGCTGGGGTTCTTCAGCGTGAGGTGCGCCTTGTCGTTGACCTTGAGCACCTGCGCCGCGGAGGGGGCTGCGAGCGGGCCCAGGGCCAGGCAGAGGGCGCTCGCGAGAGCGCTTGCCGCGAGGGCTCCGCGGAGGTTGCGCGGCGAGGTGTATTTCCAGTGGCTCATACAGTCCACATCATGTCAGAGAGACAACTGTCTGTGCTGGGATGTTTCCCAAGTTCAGGATCGGCGCTGTCAGCCTACATGCTGCGGGAGCGGAGATTGGACGGACGTGCGAATCCGGGGCCGGTGTTCGAACATCGAGCAGATGGCGGAGAGGGGGGGATTCGAACCCCCGAACGAGGTTTCCCCCGTTACGCGATTTCCAGTCGCGCCCGTTCAACCGCTCCGGCACCTCTCCGGGCACTGCGATGCTCTGAGCCCCTGGCGTCCCTTGTGGGGTCGCCGAGGGGGGCTGCGAGCGGCTTGCACAGGCTACGACACCGGTGGGCGGCGGCGTTGCTAGGGTATCGGCCGTGCTCGCCGCAGCCGTGCTCGCTACCGAGGCCGTCTCCAAGGACGTGGGTCTGATCGTGACCTTCATTGGGATCGGCGTGATCGTGAACATCATCGTGGTGTACATCGCGATCCAGATACGCGGCGAGCGGCTGAAGAACCAGGAAGACTTCTCGCGGCGCCCGCCGACCAGCGTTTGAGTCGGAGGAGCCCTCAGGCGATGTAGACGGGCGTGCCGACGGGCGTGCGGGAGTAGAGGGCGATGACGTCGGGGATCGTCATGCGCACGCAGCCGTGGGAGGCGTCGTGGCCGATGGAGGAGTACTCGGAGGGGTCGATGCCGTGGATTCCTGCCCCCCCGTTGAAGGACATGAAGCGCGCCTTGAGGGGGTCCTGGGGGCCTGGGGGGATGGTCTTGCCGGCGAGGCTGCCGGCCCAGGCGGAGTTGGGGACGTACCAGGGGGGGTCGACCTGCTTCCACTGGATCGAGTAGAGGCCGGCGGGCGTTTCGAGGCCCTGCATGCCGACGGCGATGGGGTAGGTGGAGGCGAGGTGGAGGTGCTGGTAGAAGCGGAGGGTGAAGGCGGAGCGGTCGACGACGATGTAGGCGGGGTAGCGGGCGGCGAGCTGGGAGGTGGTGAGGGAAGGGGTGAGGATGTGGGTGGGGACGCGCACGGAGCCGCCGGCGGCGGGGGCGGCGGTGAGCGCGTGGGCGACGCGGGAGCGAAGCAGCGCGGTGTCGACGGCGACGCCGCTGTGGCCGGGCACCTCGCTGAGGCCGGTGGCGGAGGGTGCGATGGAGGCGTTGACGGCGGGGTGGCCGATGCGCGTGCTGACGTAGCTGGCGAGGTGGGCGATGGGGGTGTGGGAGTAGCGGGCCTGGAGAGGGATCTCGCTGTTGACGGCGCCGCCGCCGAGGCCGCGGATGGTGCGCGAGAAGATCGAGCCGCGGCGCGAGGCTTCGAGGGCCTGGGCGACGAGTGCGTGGGCGTCGATCCTCATGCCGGCCTGCGCGCCGGTGATCCGCCAGGTGCGGGTGCCGTAGTGGAGGGTGATGGGCGCGTTCAGGCGCGCGTCGAACTCGTGGCGGAGCTTGGCTTCGGCGGCGGGGGCGGAGAGCCCGCCCACGGCGACGGGACCGATGCGCACGCCGTGCGCGATCTGGTTGCGGCGGGAGTGGTCGTAGAGGAGCATCGCGAAGAGCACCACCGCGAGGACGCCGAGCAGCGCGGTGAAGAGGAGGAGGGGGGTGCGGCGGGCGGTCATGCGGTCGTCACTACAGGTACGTGCTCACAGCTGCTGGTAGATCAAAAACGCGTTGAGGGCGGTGATGAGGGCGACGAGGCCCCACGCGGAAAGGGTGGTGGAGCGACGGTTGACGTGCACTCCCATCACCTCATTATGGCTCGTGAGGAGGACGAGCGGAATCAGTGCAAGGGGGATGCCAAAGGAGAGTACGACCTGGCTGAAGACGAGCACGTCGGTTGGCCCGAGGCCGAGTGCGAGGACGAGGATCGCGGGGGTCATGGTTATCAGGCGGCGCGCGAAGATCGGGATGTTGAAGCCCACGAAGCCCTGCATTACGAGCTGACCGGCGTAGGTGCCGACGCTCGAGGCGGAGGTGCCGGAGGCGAGGAGGGCGATGGAGAAGGCGAGCGCGCCGCCGCCGCCGACGAGCTGCGCGAAGCCGGCGTGGGCCTGGGTGATGGTGGTGACGTCGGTGTGCCCCCCGAAGTGGAAGAGCTTGGCGGCGACGGCGAGCATCGCGAGGTTGACGAGGCCGGCGAGCCCGAGCGCGATGATGACGTCGAGGCGCTCGAAGCGCAGCACGCGCGCGCGCTCGGCGTCGTCGCGCACGGGGGTGCGCCCGTTGGTGAGGGCCGAGTGAAGGTAGATGACGTGGGGCATCACGGTGGCGCCGATGATGCCCACGGCGAGGTAGAGGCTGCCCGAACCGGCGAGATGGGGGACGAGTCCGCCGAGCGACTCCCGCGCGGAGGGGCCGATCTTGAGGGTCTCGTAGAGGAAGCCCATGAAAATGACGCCGAGCAGCGCGGTGATGGCGAGCTCGAAGCGGCGGTAGCCGCGCGCCTGGAGGCCGAGGATGGCGAAGGCGATGATGCCGGTGATGACGCCGGCGGGCAGGAGGGGGACGCCGAAGAGGAGGTTGAGCCCGAGCGCGGCGCCGACGAACTCGGCGACGTCGGTGGCCATGGCCATGATCTCGGCCTGCACCCACATGCCCCAGGAGAGCCTGCGGGGGTAGCGCTGGCGGAAGAGCTCGGGGAGGCTGCGGTCGGTGACGATGCCGAGCTTGGCGGAGAGGTACTGGATGAGCATCGCCATGAGGTTGGCGGCGAGGACGACCCAGAGGAGGAGGTAGCCGAACTGCGCGCCCCCCTGGATGTTGGTGGCGAAGTTGCCGGGGTCGACGTAGGCGATGGCGGCGACGAAGGCGGGCCCGAGCATCGCAAGTGTGGCGCGCACGCGCCCGCGCGCGAGGAGCGCTTCCAGCGCGGAGGGGACGACGGGGAGCGTGGAGGGGATCACGGCGCGCCCCCCTGGAAGGGGACGCCCACCGGGGATGGGGCGCCCACCCGCCGCAGGTCGTGCGTCGGTGGCGCCCGCCGCGACGCCGGCGGGGGGCGGGCCGCCGGTGAGCGAATCGCCGGCGAGCCCTGCGCCGGCTCCCTCCAGCGCGGGCGAGGGGGGACGGGCGGGAGGAGTCACGCGGAGGGCTCCGGCGTGTGCAGTTCCACGCGCATGGCGCGCGCGAGGAGCCCGCCGAGCGAGTGCCGGCGCTCGCCGAAGGCGACGAGGAGGGGCCCGCCGAAGGGCTGGCGTTCGAGCACGCGGAGGTGCGCGCCGGGGGAGATGCCGTGGAGGGCGAGGTAGCGGAGCATCTCGGGGTCGGCGTCGGAGACACGGACGAAGGCGCCGTGGTCGCCCTCCTGGAGCGAATCGAGAGGGAGCGTGGGGGGCTCGCTGAGCTCGAGCTCGGCGGAGGGAATGGGGTCGCCGTGGGGGTCTGCCGTGGGGTGGCCGAGCTTGGCGGCGATGAGCGCCTCGAGCTCCTCGGAGAGGACGTGCTCGAGCACCTCGGCCTCGGCGTGGACGCGGTCCCAGGGCATGTTGAGGGTCTCGGCGAGGAACAGCTCGAGGAGGCGGTGGTGGCGGATCACCTCGAGCGCGACGCGGCGGCCTTTGGCGGTGAGGGTGACGCCGCGGTAGGGCTCGTGAAGGATGAGCTCGAGCTCGTCGAGCTTGCGGAGCATGGAGGAGACCGAGCCGGGGGTGATCTGGAGGCGCTCGGCGAGGGCGTTGGTGGAGACGGGCTCCTGCTGGCGCTCTTCGAGCGTGAAGATGGCCTTGCAGTAGTCCTCGACGGCCTGCGAGCGAGTGGTCTCTTGAGTCGCCATGAGCATATTTTAGGCAAGCCAAGAATTTTGTCAAGGGGAAAGAAAAAGAAGGAAGGGCTGCGCCCGGAGGGGCTCCGCCAGCGGGTCGCGGGTGGCGGGGTCGAGCTGAAAGGAGATGCCGAGGGAGGGGGGTCGCACTGCGCGCGAGCGGGAGGTTGTGAAAGATGGGGGGCCGTGGACGCCGATTACGAGCTGCAGACGCACCGCGCGGAGGACCGCCATTGGTGGTACCGGGGGCGCAGAAATGTGCTGGATGTGGTGCTCTCCAAGCTGGAGCTCCCCGAGCGCGCCGGGCGCGCGCGGATCCTCGATGCGGGCTGCGGAAGCGGGCGCAACATGGTGGAGCTGGCAGGCTACGGCGAGGTGACGGGCGTGGAGCTCTCGGCGACGAGCGTGGAGGTGGCGCGGGGGCGCGGCGTGGGGGAGGTGGTGGCGGGCTCGGTGCTGGAGATGCCCTTCGAGGAGGAGTCCTTCGAGCTGGCGGTGAGCCTCGATGTGATCGAGCACCTCGAGGACGATCGCGCTGCACTGAAGGAGCTGCGCCGCGTGGTGGCGCCGGGAGGCGCGCTGCTGGTGACGGTGCCCGCCTACCAGGGCCTGTGGAGCCGCCACGATGAGATCAACCACCACCACCGCCGCTACTCGCGCCGCGCGCTGCTGGAGGCGGCGAGGGCGGCGGGGTGGAGCTGCGAGCGAACAACCCACTTCAACTCGCTGCTGCTGCCGGTGGCGATCGCGCTGAGGGCGGTGCAACCGCTGAATCGCTCGGGGAGGGAGTCCAGCCTAGACCTGTGGATCCCCCCGGGCCGCTGAATTGGCTCTTGGAGCAGCCGCTGAACCTGGAGGCGGCGCTGATCGGGCGCGGGGTGCGGATCCCGGCGGGGCTCTCGCTGCTGGCTGTGTTTCGCTGAGGCGATCGCCGCGGGGCAGAGGAGCCGCGTTGAGGACTGTCGTTCTGAAAAGTCGTTGAGTTAGACGATTTCGTGTCCAACTCTCGGGCCGGCTGGGATCAAAAAGTGCCCATATGCAGGGCTTTTGGTCGATCACGGCCCGCCGCGGAGTAGCCGGCCGATTCCCCGATCAAGGCGAAAAGAAGGGCTCTGTCCCCGGAAAAGTACTTGACGTAGTTGGATTTTTCTGTATGTTCGATATGGCCTTAGTCCATTGGTCGGACGCTTCGCCGCCAAGGGCAAAGGTTCAATCAAGGCGACTGACCCAGAATATGGATCGGCCTCCAGGAGCGTTGAGGGATCGCAAGATCGCTCGACCGAACGAAGGGAAAATCAGATCATGTATCGCATCAAAGTTCTGTTAGTGAGCTTGCTGGCCGTGTTCGCGGTGAGCTCGGTGGTATCGGCTTCGGCCTCGGCTGAAGTCAATGGGCCGTGGTGGAAGCATCTGAATGGCCTGAAAGAACAAGTCAAGTTTCCTGAAAATGAAGAGCAGCAGCTAAAAGTCAAAAACGCAGGAAGCTTTAAGCTCAAAGGCAAAATATCATCATCGGCTGTAACCATTGAATGTACTACAGCAAGCGGTAATGGCTGGCTTTGGAACGGCCTGCACCAAGGTGAGGACGAAGGAGTAGAAGTAAGGTTTGAAAATTGCACAGGGGAAGGTACCCTGCTAGGAAAATGTATCGTAAAAGTCGAACCACTTAAACAGTCCTACTCCGAACTGATGTGGAAATATCGCGGTATAAGCACTGAACTGACAGAAGCACCAAAAACCACCCAGCAAAAAATCTATGACGCGTTTGGAGTAGAAGCAAACAAAGAAGGCAATTTCGTATTCACCACAATAACGACCACATCTCCTTGTAATACCATCAATAAATTCCCCGTACAAGCAGCGGGATCGCCTGCAGAAGTCGTCGACCAACACGGAGTGAAACATCAAATAAAATGGGGCTCGGCGCCTTTGGTCGAACCACAGAACGCAGATGTAAAGCAGGGAAACCTGACTTGGATTATCCCCAACCAAAGGAAACTACACCATCAAGAAAAAGAAGTCGTAGCAAAGCTCGAATTCGCGCAGCAGCCAGCTGAATTGGAAGGCAAACTGGCGGTTGAATTGAATAATAGCGAGGTATTCGGCGCCTTCAACGAATAGGATCTAGGCTCGAATCGCAGCACGAAAGCTACGGGTGGGGGCATGGTCTCCACCCGTAGTTGTCCGAAAGTGAGAGACAGACGTTATGTTCAACTCGATATCCAGGCAGCATAGAGGAGTGGGTCATCCCGACAACCGCGGCGCAACAAAGATTATGACGTTGAGCGCGGTGATCGCGATGGTCGCTGCATGCGTCTTCTCATTCTCAGCTCAGGCATCGACCCTGGATGGCCGTATCTACGAGATGGTCTCTCCCGCGCAGAAGGACGGCGGAGTCGGCAATGTCTTCCCGCTGGGTGGGCTCGTTGCCTCGCCTCAGGCCGGTCTGTCGTTGCAGAGTGCCCCAGGCGGCGAAGGGGTCGTCTACGAGGGCGAAGACTTCTACGAACCGCGTCTCGGCGACATTAGAAACCATTATCTCTCGCTGCGCGGTCCCGAGGGTTGGTCGGCGCAGAATCTGACCGCGGGTCTGCCCGCTGAAAGCGTAAACAGTGAGAATCTGAACGTTGGGTTCTCTCCCGATCTGTCCGAAAGCGTTGTCAGCAGCCTCGGTTCGCTGACCGTGGGGGCCCCAAACGATTATGTCAACCTCTATCTCGCCAGGAGCTCCAGTCTCCAGCCGTTGCTGACCGCGCCTCCGCCCAATAGAGCTAGTGATGATGGGATTAGCACCGATAGGTTTGGATATGCAGTACGGAATGAAGTAGGGACCGAACTGCTTTTCGCGGGTGGAAACCATGGAACCGAATCGGTGCCGGCGTTTCGCCACCTGTTGTTCGAGGCAAACGACGCGTTGACTCCAGCTACGGCGACCGCCCCCGCGGCTGTGGACGGAGGCGCACTGAAGAACAACCTCTACGAGTGGACGAATGGCAGTTTGCATTTAGTGAATATCCTTCCGGATGGGCAGACCGAGCCCGGGGCTTCATTTGGCATCGAATATAGCGATGTATACCCGGGCTCTCTGGTATTTCCAAACCTGAGTCATGTGATCTCAGCCGACGGCTCGAAGGTCTTCTGGACTGACGAGAACAGCGGCAGCCTCTATGTCCGCGAAAGCGGTGAACGGACCACGCTGATCGCAACGGGCGCTCAGTTCCAGACGGCGAGCGTCGACGGAACGAAGGTGTTCTTCACAAAGGAAGAACACCTTTACGAATACAGCACGGCCAGCGAAATGACGAGCGATCTCGCGAGTGGCGGGGTGCAGGGCATGCTCGGCGCGAGCGACAGCGGCGCCTACGTCTATTTCATCTCCACAAGCGTCTTGAACGGACATGGGGAAGCCGGGCAGCCGAACCTCTATCTTTCCCATGAAGGCGAAACGCGATTCATCGCGACGCTTTCGCCGGCAGACAACGAAGTGAAGGGAGAAGGGAGCAACGTCGTGGAAGGCGACTGGTACCGCACCTTCGCGGGGCGCACCGCGGAGGTCTCGCCCAATGGGCGCTACGTAGCGTTCGTGTCGCATAGGCCCCTCACCGGATACGACAACACAGACGCTACCGTCAGCGGCCGCGCCGACCTCGAGCTCTTCCTGTATGACTCTGCAACGGCGACGCTTGCGTGCGCCTCGTGCAACACCGACGGGACGCGGCCCACCGGCGAAACGGGGGTGCCGGCGCCTCAGAACGCCACCTACCAGCAGCGATACCTCAACGACGGTGGGCGCCTGTTCTTCAGCACGCGCGATCCCGTGTTGCCTCAGGACATCAATGGGGCCTCGGACGTGTACGAATACCGGGAAGGCCATGTCTATCTGATCTCACCCGGGACGGCGGGAGACGATGCGGTGTTCGCGGATGCCAGCGAAAGCGGGAGCGACGTGTTCTTCACGACGCGGGAGCAGCTCGTACCGGCCGATCGGGACCAGAATGTCGATCTATATGACGCGCGTGTGAGTGGACGCGCCGAAGAAGGCTCGCTTGCGCCGTGCTCGGGCGAAGCGTGCCATGATTCGGCTGTTTCGGCCTCCTCCTTCCAGGCGCCTGTCAGCGCTGCCTTCGGCGGGCAGGGCAACGCCATACCACACGGGCCGATGAAGCCCAAGCCATTGACCCATGCACAGAGGCTTGCCAGGGCACTGAAGGCTTGCCGCGCCAAGCGCAACAGGCACAGGCGGACCGCGTGTGAAGTGCAGGCGCGCAGGCGATATGGCTCGAGCAATCGGAGGAGGGGCCAGTGATGCGTTCGTGTTTCGTCAAGTCGCCGCTTGCGGCAGCGGTCGGGCTCGTCGTGGCGCTCGCGGCGGCCATGGCGCTCGCGGCCCCCGGTATGGCTGCCGAAGGTCCGGTGCTCGAGGTCACTTCGGAAAGCTTTCCGACGAATTTTGCCCCCGGCGGCACAGGGTCGTATGTGTTGCACGTAAGGAATGTCGGCACGGCAGCGACCAATGGATCGACTGTCACGGTGGTGGATCGGCTCCCGCCGGGTGTGGAAGCGACGTCGGCCGATGGTGAATTCATCGAAACCGAACCTACAGGCGAAGAATACTGGCGGTGCACAGGGACCTCGGTCGTGACGTGCACCAGCAATCCGGTTGGTCTTCCTGTGATCACGGTAGCGCCGGAGAGTGTCCCCGAAACGCAGACTGCTCCGAACATAGTCATCCACGTCGGGATCGATAGCCACGCCGCTGAACGAGCGGCTGAAAACGTGGTGAGCGTCACCGGGGGCGGCGCGAGCGAAGCCAAGAACACCACGCAGACCGAGATCGGTTCGTCGTCGGCGAAGTTCGGGCTGGCGAGCTTCGAACAGCTTGTGCTGAATCGCGATGGGTCTCCAGACACGCAGGCCGGCTCGCATCCCTACGAGGCGATCGTGAACTTCGTGGTAAACAGTCACGGTCAGGTCGGCGAAGCGCGCGCGCTGCCAGGGGAAATAAAGGATCTGGAAGTCAGTCTGCCGCCTGGTCTTGTGGGCAATCCGACTGCGACACCGATGTGTCCGAAGGCGACCTTCGATGCCAACAGGGAACAAGTATCGCTCCACCCATGTCCGGCGGATACCCAGGTCGGCACGCTGCTTGCCAGCGAGGCTGAGGGGGGTCGGGCCAACTTCGTTACGGCGTTTCCGGTGTACAATCTCGAACCGCCCCCCGGCGTGGTCGCCCAGTTCGCGTTCGCCCTCCAGAACCTGCTTGGATTCATCGATTTCGGTGTGCGTACCGGTGAAGGCTACGCGGTGAAGGCCGTCCTTCGAAATCTGCTGCAGGTACGCGTCCTGCGCAGTTCGCTGGTATTGTGGGGCCAGCCCTCGGATCCCTCCCACGACGCGGAACGGGGAGCATCGGTAGCGCCTTCGTCGGTGCCGCTGATGACGATGCCCACCTCGTGCGGCACCCCGTTGAGCGACCTCTTCAGCATGGACTCCTGGGTGCAGCCGGCGATCCCTCTCGGCCCTAGTATCCCCATCCCTCCCTTCTCCTATCCCGTGACGGCCCCCTATCCGGTGACGGACAACAAGGGCAACCAGCTCGCGATGCAGGGCTGTGGGAAGCTCGAATTCAATCCCGCGCTCGAAGTCAGGCCGGAAACCTCGGCGACGAACACCCCCACGGGTCTCGAAGTCAAGCTGAGCGTGCCGCAGAACCCGAATCCGGAAGGGCTCGCGACAGCTCATCTCAAGGGCGCGGTGGTGACGCTGCCCGCGGGGATGACCGTTTCGCCGTCTGTCGCCAACGGACTGGCCGCATGCACACCGACGGAGATCGGGATCAGCAACGGCAATGAGCCGACCTGCCCGGATGCCTCGAAGATCGGCGCGGTGACAGGGCACACGCCGCTGCTCGATACGCCGCTCACGGGCTCTGTGTATGTAGCCCGGCAGGGCGAAAACCCGTTTGGCTCGCTGCTCGCGATCTATGTGACTGCGAAGGCCGATGGCGCGCTGATCAAGCTCGCCGGTCATGTGCAGGCGGATCCGGCGACGGGTCAGCTGACGGCGACGTTCGATGAAAACCCGCAGCTGCCCTTCAGCGATCTCACGTTGAACTTCTTCGGGGGGCCACGCGCGGCGCTCGTGACCCCCCGCGCATGCGGGAGCTACACGCCGGTGGCGCAGTTCACCGGCTGGAATGGCGCCGTCGTGACGCCTCAGATCCAGCCTTTCCAGATCAAGTCTGGGTGCGATGCGCCAGGGTTCTCTCCCTCGTTCGTCGCGGGTACCGCCAACAATCCGGCGGGGAGCTTTTCCCCGTTCATCACCACGATCACCCGTCCCGATGGGGATCAGCCGTTGGGCGGGATCTCGGTGAAGCCTCCCCCGGGTCTCTTGGGGATGCTCTCGCAGGTGCCGCTCTGTACCGAAGCGCAGGCTGCGCAGGCGGCGTGTCCGGCGGCGAGCCTGATCGGGCACGTCACTGCGATGGCGGGGCCGGGCCCGGACCCGGTTACCGTCAATGGGGGCCAGGTCTTTCTCACTGGCCCCTACAAGGGCGCGCCGTTTGGTCTTCTGATCGTCGTTCCCGCGGTTGCTGGGCCGTTCAACCTCGGGAATGTTGCGGTGAGGGCGACGATCAATGCGGATCCGCACACCGCGCAGATCACGATCACGAGCGATCCGCTGCCCACGATCCTGCAGGGCATTCCGCTCGATGTGCGGGCCGTCAATGTCGTGATCGACCGCTCCAACTTCACGTTCAACCCCACGAGTTGTGCGCCGCTCTCCTCGAGCGCGACGATCGCGAGCAGCGAAGGCGCCAGTGCCACCGTGTCGAGTCGCTTCCAGGCGGCGGATTGCGCCGCGCTTGCCTTCAAGCCCAGGTTCACGGTTTCCACGCAGGCTCACGCTTCGCACACGAAGGGCGCGAGCCTCCACGTGAAGGTTGCGCTCGCGAGCGGGCAGGCCAACATCGCGAAGGTTGCGGTGAAGCTGCCGGTGCAGCTCCCCTCGCGGCTCACCACCCTGCGCCTCGCGTGTGTTGCGGCCGTGTTCGAAGCGAACCCGGCCAACTGCCCCGCGGGGTCGATCGTGGGGACCGCCAAGGCTCTCACGCCGGTGCTTCCCGTTCTCGTGTCCGGGCCTGCCTATCTCGTGTCGCACGGTGGCGAGGCGTTCCCCGATCTCGTGGTGGTCCTGCAGGGGGATGGGGTGCGTCTCGATCTCGTGGGGAACACCTCGATCGCGCATGGCATCACCTCGAGCACCTTCGCCTCGGTGCCCGACGCGCCCGTCAGCTCCTTTGAACTGAATCTCCCCGAGGGTCCCCACTCGGTGCTTGGCCCCAACCTCCCGGCGAAGGCCAGCGGCAGCTTCTGCTCTACGAAGCTCGTGATGCCCACTACGATGACGGCGCAGAACGGCGCGCAGATGGTGCAGAGCACGAAGATCGCCGTCACCGGCTGCCCCAAGGTCAAGCCCGCGAAGAAGGCCAAGAAAGCGAAGAAGACCAAGCACTGAACCGCCCGCCGCGGCACCCCGTCCAGTGCACCCGATGTCTCAGCCGCGCTGGCACGCGGCGCAGCTCCCGCAGAGATGTAGGGTCGTCTTCGGGCCGCTCGACCACGTCGACGCTGATGGTGCCGGCCTGCCAGGGGGCTCCAGGCGGGCCCCAGGCTGCTGCTGCTGCTGCTGCTGCCGGTAGCGATTGCGCTGAGGGAGGGGACGCGGCGGGTCTCTGGAGGGGACGTTGCGTGCAGCTAGTCTGCTGTTTGTTCTTATAATTCTAGTTATCGGATAGAGTCTGGATTTTTCGTTCCCGACTTCTGAGTCTGCCGGGTCTCGGCTAAAACCGCTTGTACATGCGGATATTCGGGCAGCGCTGGAATGCTATTGCCCCGTAGTTCTGGATGGCCCGAATAATCAGTCCTAGCCAAGAAGATTTCTTGACGACGTTTGGACCGTCGGTACTCTCCTAGAGGTCATCGCGTTCATCGCGACGGCATTCAGAACATACCGAAGGTCGATCCGCGGGATCGGCTCTATAGATTGCTAGAAGACGCTTCGACGTCTTCTAGCAGAACCGAAGGGAGTTGTCTGAGTATGTTTCGATTTAAAGTTCTGCTACTGAGCTTGCTGGCTGTTATGGCAGTGGGCTCGGTTGCGTCTACTGCGGCGTCGGCCGCATTGGAAGGACCGTGGTGGAGACATCCGGAAGGCGGCAAACAAGTAAAATGGAAACTAAATGAAGAGCATCAGGTCAAAAGCATAAACGAAGGAGGCTTCCAACTAAAAAGTATTATTGCAGGAGCACCAGCGACTGTCCAGTGTAATAAAGTAAAAGATAAAGGCAATATTTGGAACGGCCTTCATCAAGGAGAGGATAATACAGAAGTTAAGTGGGAAGAATGTTCTCTGCTGGAACCGTGTAAAGTCGCCAACACAGTGACAGTCGACGAAACAAAAGCCTTCACAGAACTGATGTGGAAATATCGTGGCGAAGCGGAAGAACTCACAAAAGTAGGACAGCAAAAAATCTATGATGCCTTTGCACCGACGTCCACACCTGAAGAAATAGGGACCGTCGGTAAAGGCGAATTCCAGGCACCATTCACAACGATTCGTATTCCTGCTGGTACCGTCTGCGTCGGCAATCTGACAGTGTTCGCCAGAGGTCCTAGGACGACGTTTATCGATCAAAATAATGAAGAACATGCTATAGTTTGGGGTACGGCTGCCTTAGTCGAACCCCAGAATGCCGACGCAACCGCAGGCCATCTTACATGGCTTGATCCCAATATAAAGGAACTGCATCATCAAGCAACCGTAATCAAGCCGAGGCTCTTCCTCGGGACCAATCCGGCCGAATTGCAAGGCAAGATAAAGGTAGAATTAACTGCTGGCGGAGAATTCGGTGCATTCAATGAATAGTAGGTCTCACCACTAAACCAAAGTCGAAGAAACCATGTGGGACCACTGCGGTCCCACATGGTTTCGAGACTAGTTAGAGACATAAACTGTGCAGCGATGATCGACGTGTCATGATGAGCAGCGTGAAAGGGAATAGGCGTACAATATACAAGTGCACATGTGCTCCGTTGTCGATGCTGGTTTGCATTTGTTGCGTACTCTTTGCTCCCGGCATCTCAAGTGCTCTAGTATTGCCGGACAGTAGAGGCTACGAACTTGTATCTCCGAGATCGCCTGGCGGCGGGGGGGTATTTCCACTAAGTGGTCTAACGCATTCACTGGAACAGTTCGGTCGTCCAATGCAAAGCGCCGCGACTGGAAGCACAGTTACCTATGTGGGCGAAGATTTCTACCTGCCACGGCTTGGCAGTCTCGATCAGTATGCTTCTTCACTGGGCCCTGTCGGCTGGCTGACTCAAAACCTGACACCCGGTGTGCCGTCTTCGGCTGAACAGGCACTTGCGGCCAATCGTTTCGTTGGTTTCTCTCCGGACCTTTCCAGGGCGGTCATAAGCAGTAGAATCTCGCTGACTGAAGAAGCGCCTACCGGTTTTGCGAATCTCTATCTCTTCCAAGGCGGGAATGTTCGTCCGTTGATTACGGGTGCGCCGCTGCATCGCAGTCCTACAACTTTTGGCCACGCACGGTATGGGCAAAGTGAAGATATAGCTGAGCTGCTGTTCGCGGGCGGTAATAACGGCACTAATGTCGCTCCCGCCTTCAGCCATATATTATTCGAGGCAAACGACGCATTGACTCCGGCGAATATATTTGCATCAGCGGCCATCGATGGAGGAGAACTTGAGAACAATCTGTACGAGTGGTTCGACGGAAGTTTACGACTCGTAAACGTCTTACCAAACGGTGAAACAGAGCCTAATGCAGCGTTTGGCATCGACAATGGAGATACCTATAATATCGGGCTTGGCTCTATGCCAAGCTTGGCTAATGTCATATCGGCCGACGGTTCCCGGATTTTTTGGACTGATGAGAACACTGGGAATCTATATGTACGAGAAGACGGTAAAAGAACTGTGCTAATCGCAGCAGGTGCCGAGTTTCAGACTGCCAGTGTAGACGGTTCCATTGTTGTCTTTACGAAGGAAGAACGTCTATACGAGTACAATACTGTTACCGAGTCAACCGCTGAACTTGCTGCTGGGGGGGTCCAGGGAATACTCGGTACCAGCGCTGACGCGAGTTACGTGTACTTCGTCGATATGGATGCTCTAGGTGAAATCGAAGGACCGGTAGCTGAACAGCCAAACCTATATCTTTCCCATGGAGGAAAGCTGACATATATCGTGACATTGTCACGCGCCGATAACAGGACACCGAATCTGTATGGAACTAGCGAACCATATGGGGATTGGTTTCGGACATTTGCTGGTCGTACGGCGGAGGTTTCGCCTAATGGCGAATACGTCGCGTTCATGTCAAAGGCGAAGCTAACGGCGTATGAAAATAAGGATGCAAGTGGAATTGGACGTGATTACGAGGTCTACCTATATAGCCTCGCGGCAAAGCAGCTTGTGTGTGTGTCATGCAATACCAACGGCACCTCCCCTACGAGGGACACCCTACTCCCGTCGGCCACCAACGGGGTCTATGAGCAGCGATATCTGAATAACGGTGGACAGTTGTTCTTTAGTACAAAGGACGCTGTCTTGCCCCAGGATGTAAACGGAAACTCGGATGTATATGAGTATGAGGGCGGACATATCTACTTGCTTTCGCCCGCCGAAGCTCCCGAAGCAGAAGCTGTATTTGCTGACGCCAGCGAAAATGGGAACGATGTGTACTTCACGACCGAGCAGTCACTTTTGCCCGATGGGCAGGGTGAAATGACAGCCCTATACGATGCCCGTGTGGGCGGATATGAAGAAAAGCCCTACCAGCCTCTGCAGTGTTCGAGTGAAGCATGCCATTCCGGTCCGTCAACCCCCCAGTCATTCGTGCCTCCGTCTAGCGCTGTATTTACAGGGGCCGGAAACCCCATCTCTACAACATCGCCCAGCGCGAAGACGGTAAGATCTGCACCGCTCGCACGAAAGCAGAAGCTAGCGCTCGCGCTAAGGGCGTGTAACCGACGATCCAAGCCGAGGCGCGCTGCATGCATCAGAAAAGCCCGGGGTAAGTATGGCCTGTCCGGAGGCAAGAAGAAATGAGAGGCCGGAGATGGAATGGTCAAGAGTCGAAGGCTCTGTGGGGAATCTTCGGAATTATGGCTACGTTAGCAACGGCTGTAGTCGTAACGGTCGGAATATGGACCGCCTCAGCGGTCGCAGCACCCTTTGGTTTCGAACAATTCGAACAGATGCCTATCGGGGCAGACGGTTCGCCTGAAACCACGGCGGGCTCGCACCCGTATGAGTTGCTCACTAGCTTTACGATGAATAGTGTTGGAGACCTATATCCAGCAGGCGGAGAAGTGAAGGATCTGGAAATTGGCTTGCCTGCTGGATTCGTTGGTAATCCTAGTGCGACTCCCAAGTGCCCCAGGGCGTTATTTGACACCACGAGGCGCAATTTCGTACCTGAATGTCCAGCTGATACGCAGGTTGGCTGGGAGATTCTCGTCATCGAAGGCAATGCTCGATTTGAAATCCCCGTTTACAATCTTGTGCCGCCGCCAGATATGCCGGCGCAGTTTGGCTTTGCTCTCCAGTATAGGGTCGGATTTGTTGATTTCGGCGTTCGAACTGGAGAAGGTTATGCCTTGAAGGCTGTGGTCAGTAACATTGTTCAGCTCAAGCTTTTACGTAGTTCATTGATATTGTGGGGCATCCCGTCTGAACATGGTACGGGTGCGCCGCCGGGGCGGTCGTTGTTGCGGAATCCGACGTCGTGTGACGTACCGTTGGAAAGCGTCGCTAGCATGGATTCGTGGGAGGAACCTTTTGAAGAGCCGCGTCCTTTTGATTATCCCGTGACGCAGTCGTATCCGATGACGGATGGTCGTGGCCATCAGCTTGAGATGACTGGGTGTAATAAGCTCGACTTCAGCCCCGAAATCACGGTCCAGCCAACCACGTTGGCTGCGAACACGCCGAGCGGCCTCGATGTCGATGTCAAGCTTCCCCAGAATGAAAAGCCCGAAGAACTCGCTGAGGCCGACCTCAAGGACGCGGTCGTGACATTGCCTGCGGGGATGGTCGTTTCCCCCTCGGTTGCCAATGGGTTGGAAGCGTGCTCGTCGACCGAGATTGGGCTTACGAATGGCGATGAACCGGCGTGTCCTCCTGCGTCGAAGATCGGCGACGTGGAAGTCACGACACCGCTGCTCGAACATCCATTGGAGGGGTCGGTATATGTTGCGGCGCAGGGCGACAATCCGTTTGGGTCGCTGCTCGCGATCTATGTGACGGCTGCGGGCGATGGGGTGGTGCTCAAGCTTGCTGGGCACGTCCAGACCGATCCGGCGACGGGACAGCTGACCACGACATTCGATGAAAACCCGCAGCTGCCATTCAGCGATCTCAAGCTACGGTTCTATGAAGGATCTCGTGCCGCTCTCATAACGCCACCTACGTGCGGCAACCATGTCCCCAACGTGAAGCTCACGGGCTGGAACGGCGCCACCGTATTGCCTTCGGTCACGCCTTTCCCGATCGTCTCTGGGTGCGATGCGCCTGGGTTCTCGCCGTCGTTCGTTGCCGGCACGGCCAATAATCCGGCGGGGAGCTTTTCCCCGTTCATCACGACGATCACCCGTCCTGATGGGGATCAGCCGTTGGGTGCGATCTCGGTGAAGCCTCCTCTCGGTCTCCTTGGGATGCTTTCGCAGGTGCCGCTCTGTACCGAAGCGCAGGCTGCGCAGACAGCGTGTCCGGCGGCGAGCCTGATTGGGCACGTCACCGCGGTGGCGGGGCCGGGCCCCGATCCAGTTACCGTCGGCGGCGGCCAGGTCTTTCTCACGGGCCCCTACAAGGGCGCGCCGTTTGGTCTTCTGATCGTCGTGCCGGCGGTTGCCGGCCCCTTCAACCTTGGCAATGTCGCGGTGAGGGCGACGATCAATGCGGATCCGCATACGGCGCAGATCATGATCACGAGCGATCCGCTGCCTACGATCTTGCAGGGCATCCCGCTCGATGTGCGGGCCGTGAACGTCACGATCGACCGTTCGGGCTTCATGTTCAACCCCACGAGTTGTGCGCCGCTCTCCTCGAGCGCGATGATCGCGAGTAGCGAGGGCGCGAGTGCTTCGCTGTCGAGTCGTTTTCAGGCGGCGGATTGCGCTTCGCTTGCCTTCAAGCCGAAGTTCACGGTTTCCACGCAGGCTCATGCTTCGCACACGAAGGGCGCCAGCCTCCACGTGAAGATCGCGTTCACGAGTGGACAGGCCAATGTCGCAAAGGTCGCGGTGAAGTTGCCCGTGCAGCTTCCCTCGCGGTTGACTACCTTGCGCCTTGCGTGTGTTGCGGCCGTGTTCGAAGCCAACCCCGCCAACTGTCCCGCGGGGTCGATCGTGGGGACCGCCAAGGGGTTCACGCCGGTGCTCCCTGTACCGGTCTCCGGGCCTGCCTATCTCGTGTCGCACGGTGGGGAGGCGTTCCCCGATCTCGTTCTCGTCCTGCAGGGCGATGGGGTGCGTCTCGATCTGGTGGGGAACACCTCGATTGCGCATGGCATCACCTCGAGCACCTTCGCCTCGGTGCCCGATGTGCCCGTGAGCACCTTCGAATTGAATCTCCCCGAGGGCCCCCACTCCGTGCTCGGCCCCAATCTTCCCGCCAAGGCCAGCGGCAGCTTCTGCTCCACCAAGCTCGTGATGCCCACCACGATGACGGCGCAGAACGGCGCGCAGGTGGTGCAGAGCACGAAGATCTCCGTCACCGGCTGCCCCAAGGTCAAGCCCGCGAAGAAGGCGAAGAAAGCAAAGAAAGCCAAGCGCTGAACCGCCCCCCGCGTGGGGTTCGGGTAGGTGCCTTGGTTCGCACTCACCGACCCGCTCTCCTTAATTAAATCCTTTCAACCCGAGCTCGCCTCCCCCGGACGCGTGCGGAATGTCCAGGCGCGGTTGGCCATGAACGTCACCACCACCACGACCGCGATCGCGATCGCCTGGCCCACGAGCTCGTCCATGCCGATGACCTCCACGCAGGTCGCCACCAGCGCGAGGTTCAGCAGCAGGCCGCTGCCCTGCACGATCGTCCAGCGCACCGGCGTGAGCGCGTCGCCCACGTGGCCCGCGAAGGTCCAGCGGCGATTGAGCAGGAAGCCGTTCACCGCGCCCACCGTGAAGCCGATGCCCGAGGCCGCCAGGTACCACACGCCGAAGCCCTTCAGCAGCAGCGTGAAGACGGCGAAGAAGAGCAGCGTGTTGCTCACGCCAACGATGCCAAACTTCACGAACTGCACCACCACCGGCATGCTCGGGTGCCGCGCCAGCGAGGAAGGGTTCTCTAGTCTTCTCACGTACACACCTTAAAGCAGCTTCCCCAAGCACCATGCCCACTTCCTCCCACCGCTCTCCCAAGTTGCTCAGCGTCGTGGCCCCCGTCTACAACGAGGAGGCCCTCGTCGAGCTGTTCGTGAGCCGCACCCTCGCGGCCGTCGCCGACTACGCCATCGAGCTGGTGCTCGTCAACGACGGCTCCTCCGACGGCACCGGAGCGCTGCTCGATCGCCTCGCCGACGCCGATCCGCGCGTGCGCGTCGTCCACCTCTCCCGCAACTTCGGCCACCAGGCGGCCCTCACCGCCGGCCTCGAGCACGCCGTGGGGGACGTCGTGGCGATGATCGACGCCGACCTCCAGGACCCCCCCGAGCTGATCCCCACGATGCTCGAGCAGTGGCAGCAGGGCGCCGACGTGGTCTATGCCGTGCGCAGGCAGCGCGAGGGCGAGACCGCCTTCAAGCTCGCCACCGCCTCCTGGTTCTACAAGCTCTTCGACAAGCTCGCCCAGGTCAACCTCGAGCCCAACTCCGGGGACTTCCGCCTGCTCGACCGCCGCGCGCTCGACGCCCTGCTTGCGATGACCGAGCGCTCGCGCTTCCTGCGCGGCATGACCGTATGGGTGGGCTTCACGCAGACCGCCGTCCCCTACGAGCGCGACGCTCGCCACGCCGGGGAGACCAAGTACACGCTGCGACGCATGCTCCGCTTCTCGCTCGACGCCATCACCTCCTTCTCGCACCTTCCCCTCCAGCTCGCCACCTACGTGGGGCTGCTCTCCGCCGGCGTTGCCTTCATCGCGATCCCCGTCGTCATCGGGCTGCGCCTGGTGGACTCCTACCTGCCCGGCTTCGGCTCGATCACGATCGCGATCCTCCTGCTCGGGGGGATCCAGCTGATCGCCCTCGGCGTGATCGGCGAGTACGTGGGGCGCATCTACGACGAGGTCAAGCACCGCCCCCTCTACATCGTGCGCGAGGAGCGCAACGCCCCCGTCGACTCGCTCGCCGGCGCCCCCGGCCCCGCGGTGCGCGCCGGGCTGCCCGCACGCCTCCCCCAAAACGTGGGCTGAGACTGGAGTCGGTGCGCGCCGCCCGCGGCCGTTCCACCGCTCCGCTGAGCTCGCCCGAGTGTTCTCTAGAAAGCAACCAACGGAAAGGGACCTCCAAATGCATCGCTCCTCGCGCGCTCCGCGCCGTCG
The DNA here is from genome assembly GCA_963725525.1 of uncultured Solirubrobacterales bacterium. Taxonomy (GTDB): domain Bacteria; phylum Actinomycetota; class Thermoleophilia; order Solirubrobacterales; family Solirubrobacteraceae; genus Palsa-744. The sequence goes on along the minus strand of CAVRYP010000009.1, from coordinate 468,447 downwards.
TCTGCACCCCCGCACGCTCACCCTCCTCGCGACCCCCGCCGTGGTGGGCGCGATGACCGTCGCCGTCCCCGCCCTCGCCGGCACGAGCCTGCTGGGGACCACCGCGCATGAGGCGCGCTCCAGATGCGTAACCGTCCTCTCCGGCCACCATCGTGTGCGCGAGTGCCTCCTGCGCGGTCCTCGTGGGCCGCGCGGCTTCACCGGCGTGCCCGGTCCGCGTGGGCTGAAGGGCGCCACGGGCGCCAAGGGCGCGAAGGGCGCCACCGGCGCGAAGGGCGCCACGGGCGCCACCGGCCCACAGGGCATCCAGGGTCCCGCTGGGCCCTCGGGCACCGCGGGCTACGGGCTCGTGCAGCCCACCGCCTCGCCCACCCAGGCCAACCTGATCGCCGCGCAGAGCGCTGGGATCGCCGGCCTCACAGAGCCCGCCGCAGGGGCCTACTGCGTCACGCCGGCGGCTCCCGTCAACGCAGCCGCAACCTCGGTGACGGTCTCACCCGAGGTCTCCTACAGCACAGGCGGGGCACCCGGCACGATCGTCGTCAACGCAAACCACCCCAACTGTCCCGCGAGCGCCTTTGAGGTCGACACCTACACGCCCGGCACCACAACTCTCGCGACGGGCTACGCCTTCACGATCGTGGTTCCCTAGCTCATCTGGGGGCGCCCGAAGTTGCGTGTGCTTCGGGCGCCGGTGGACTGCCGTTGGGGGTGTGACGGCACGGGCTCGCGCGGTCGGGCGATAATGACCGCGTGAGCCCCACCGAAGCCATCGAGGGCGACCCTCCTGGGGGGCGCCGGGCGCCCGAGAGTCCCGACGAGCACCTGGACTTCCGCCAGGAGCGCATCCGCGTGGAGACCCCACGGCACCGCATCGAAGGCCTCATCACGCTCGCGCGCGATGGCTACCGCAGCCGCGTATCGGACGTACTCAGCGCCTCCGAGCGGGACTTCCTCACGCTCACCGATGTCACGCTGCAGCCGCTCGATGGAGGCCCGGTGGAGAGCCACTCCTTCCTCGCCGTCGCGCGTGCTCACATCGTGTTCGCGGTGAGCGCCGCCGAGCCGCTTCTCGCCGAGCCCCCTCTTGGTCCTCCCCAGGAGTAGTCCACCGCCCGCATCCCCGGCAGCGCCAGGCCGCCGAGCGTCGCCATCGCCCCCAGCAGCCCCGCGGCGATCAGCGTCGTGCGCACCCCCAGTGCGGCGCTCAATGGCCCCGTGAGCGCGAGCGACACGGGCAGCAGCCCGATCGAGATCAGCCAATCGAGGCTCGAGACCCGTCCCAGCAGATGCCCCGGAACGTGGCGCTGCTTCATCGTCGCCCACACGATCGTCCCCGCCGTCTCGAGCAGGTTGAAGGCGAGGCTCGCGAGCATCAGCTGCCACATCGCCGTCGCGAGCCCATAACCCGCAACGGAGACCGTCGCGAGCGCCCACACCACGTAGATGAAGCTCATGCTGCGCTGCGGCAGCCCGCTGCGGCTCATCGCCACCGCGCACGCCACCGAGCCGAGACCGCCCGCCCCAAGCACGAGACCGAGCTGCACGCCGTTGCCCCCCAGCTCGTGCTTCACCATGAACGGCAGCAGCACCTCCGAGGGCCCCATGAACAGCAGATACGCGATGCCCGCGCTCGCGAACGTCCCCCATAGCCACACGTGCCGGCGCACATAGCTCCAGCCTTCGCGCAGCTCACGCGTGGCCCCCGCGATCGCTGGAGAGGGGGTCTCCGTGAGTACCGGCAGCGAGCCGCTCTCGCCCCGCGCGCGATCGGGGAACCGCGCGGCGAGCGCACGCTCGAGGGGGCTCTCGGCGCGAGAGGTCTCGACGTTCCTTCTGGAGAGCACGCGCGCGGACATCGCCCACAGCGCCGCCGCCGAGGCCACGAAGGTCGCGCCGTCGGCGAGGAACGCCGCGCCCGGGCCGAATCCGCCCACCAGCACCCCGCCCAGCGCGGGTCCCGCCAGGCGCAGCGCGAGCGGGCGCACGAACTGCTCCAGCGCATTGGCCTCGCCGAGCTGCTCGTCGGGGAGCAGCTCGGGCACGATCGCGTCGCTCGCCGGATCGAAGAACGCCTGCGCGGCGCCGTAGATCGCGACGATCACCATCATCTGCCACAGGCGCAGGTTGCCGCTCAGCGCGAGCGCTCCCATTACGCCCAGCAGCGCCGCGCGCACCAGGTCGGCGAGCAGCATCACCCGGCGGCGGTCGTGGCGGTCGCTCACCACGCCGCCGAGCAAGAGCAGCGTGATCAGCGGCACCGTCATCGCGATCCCCAGCAGCGAGAGCGCGGTGGGGGCGTTGGAGAGCGTGTAGGCCTGCCACGCGAGCGCCACCAGGAACGCGCCATCCCCCAGCAGCGATACGCAGCGCCCCGCAAACAGCAGCCTGAAGTCCCTGTGCGCGAGCAGCGCCCTCGGGCCCGGGCGCCCCGGCGCACCGCGGTAGGGACGCGGGGGCGGGAGCACGCGCGGGTGACTCGCCGGGCGTGCGAGCGGGTGAGGGTCGCTAGGCGGCATCGGGCGCGGCGGGCGCCGGCTCGCTCGTCGGCTCACCGCCGTTCAACGATGCTCCCGCGAGGTAGTTGAGCATCCGCTCGGACTCCATCGGGTGTGCGAAGTGAAAGCCCTGCCCGAGCTCGCAGCCGAGGTCGCGCAGGCGCTTGAACTGCTCGTCGAGCTCGATGCCCTCCGCCACCACCTCCAGGGCCAGCGAGCTGCCGAGCGCGACGACGGCGCTCGAGAGGTCCACCGCCTCCGGTGTCGTCTCCGGGCGCAGGAACGAGCGGTCCATCTTGATCACATCCACCGGGAAGCGGCTGAGATAGCTCAGCGAGGAGTAGCCCGTGCCGAAGTCGTCCATCGCGATCCGCACGCCCAGCGAGCGCAGCTCGGAGAGCTTCACCACGGCGATCTCCGGATCGTCGATCAGCATCGACTCGGTGATCTCCAGCGTGAGCAGTCGCGGGATCCAGGCCCGAGTCCGCGAGCGCGTCGCTCACGTCGGAGATCACGTCGCTGTGCTGCAGCTGCTTCACCGACAGGTTCACGCACATGTACAGCGGCGGGTCCTCGTCCCACTGGCGCTGGATCGCCACCGCCTGACGGCAGGCCTCGCGCAGCACCCAGCGGCCGATCGGCACGATCAGCCCGGTCTCCTCCGCGAAGGGGATGAAGTCGTCGGGCACCACCAGCCCGCGCTCGGGGTGGTGCCAGCGCAGGAGCGCCTCCATGCCGGCGACCTGGCCGTTGGCGAGGCGCACGATCGGCTGGTAGTGCAGATCGAACTGGCCATCGTCCAGCGCCCGCTGCAGATCGGCGCGCAACTCCAGGCGCGCCAGCACGCCCGCGTGCATCTCGGGCTCGAACAGCCGGTAGCCGCCCTTGCCGTCGCGCTTGGCGATGTACATCGCGGCGTCGGCGTCGCGGATCAGCTCATCCGCGCTCGCGCTCGAATCGCCCTCGAGGATCGAGATGCCGATCGAGCCGCGCACCACCAGCTCCTTGCCGGCCACCATCAGCGGCTGGCGCAGATCCTCGAGGATCCGCTCGGCGACTTCCACCGCCGTCTCGGTGCCATCGAGGTCCTCGAAGAGCACCACGAACTCGTCGCCGCCGAAGCGCGCCGCGGTGTCGCTCGAGCGGATGCTCAGCGACAGGCGCTTGGCCACATCGATCAGCGCCGCGTCGCCGGCGCCATGGCCGAGGCTGTCGTTGATCGTCTTGAAGTCGTCGATATCGAGGAAGATCACCCCCAGCTCCCCGCTCTCACGGCGCGCGCGACTGATCGCGTGGCGCACGCGCTCGACGAACAGCGCGCGGTTGGGCAGGTTGGTGACGGGGTCGTGGAAGGCCTGGTGGGCGAGCTGCTCCTCGAAGGCCTTGCGCTCGGAGATGTCGCGCGCGTTCAGCACGATCCCCTGCACGTGCTCGTCGCCGAGCAGGTTGGTGTGCAGCACCTCGAACTGGCGCATCCCGCCGTCGCGGTGGCGCAGCGTGCACTCGATCACCTCGCCGTCGCGCCGCGCGTAGGCCGACGCCGTCCGCCAGCAGTCGCAGCAGGTGCCCGGCGTCGTCGGGCGCCACGAGACGATCGAAGCGGGTGCCCAGAAGCTCGTTCGGCGGGATACCCGAGCACGTGCTCTGAGGAGGGGCTCTGGTAGGTGATCGTCGCATCCGAGCCCACCACCGTGATCAGGTCGCTGGAGTTCTGCACCAGCGAGGCAAAGCGCGCCTCGCTGCGCTGCACGTGCACGGACTCGGTGAGCCGCGCGCCCTCCAGCGCGAGCGCCAGCTGGGTGGCCAGCGCCACGAGTGCGCCGCGGGCCTCGCGCGGGGTGGCGGTGGGTCGCGCGATCAGCAGCAAGCCCATCACGCCGTCGCGCACCGGCAGCGGCAGCACGAGCCCGCAGATCCACTCACGCGGCAGCTCCAGCGCGCCGAGCAGGGCCGTGTCCAGGCGCATGTCGCGGTAGCTGTCTTCGCCGGCGAGCCGCAGCAGCCGCTCGCCCGTGTGCTCGGGCAGATCGCGCGCCGGCCAGCGGGGGTCGTCGCTGCGCGCCACCGCTGTGAGCGTCTCATCGGCGAAGGCCGATTGCGAAGGCGGCTGCACGAGGCACAGCACGCCGGCCCCGCAGCTCTCCAACAGCGGCGCGACCACCTTCATCGCCGCCTTCTGCATATCCTCGCGCGTCGCGCACGACGACGAGCGCGGCTCCGCAGGAGCTCAGCAGCCGCTCGCGCGCCACCGAGCGCTCCTGCTGGCGCACAAGGCCCACCATGCGCATCACCACGAAGCCGAACAGCACGACCGAAGCGCAGATGATCACGATCAGATCGAGGTCGCCGCGGCGCAGCTCCTTCAGCAGGATGCACACGGGCGCGATCAGCGACGCGCCCGTGAGCAAGCTCAGGCGCAGCGGCGTCAGCTTGGCCTCCGGCGGGCCCGGCCGGCTCCTGCAGCTCCACCATCGAGGGGTGAAGCGCGGCCGCGGCCCACAGCACCTGATAGGAGAACCAGCCGAGGTCGAGCAGCAGCTGATGGTGGAAGGCGTTGTCGAGGGTCATCACCCCATACACGAAGTCGGTCGACCAGCAGCGAGACGATGCTCGCGCTCAGCAGGTAGAAGGAGGGCCGGCGCAGGCCGGCAGTCGAGCACCAGGCGAATCGCGGCGGCCAGCAGGATGATGTCTCCCGACCGGATAGGCGACCGAGACGAGCTTGGGCAACAGGCCCAGGGTGGGGTCGTGCAGGTAGGGGGCAATCAGCAGCACCCACGAGAGCAGCGACAGGCCAAGCGTCAGGATCGCCGCGTCGATCAGCGTGTTGCGGCTGCGCTGCGGGTTGCGCCTGCGCACCAGCAGCAGCAGCCCCAGCATCAGCGCGAGGTACACCGTGAGGTAGATCGCGTCGCCGATCGAGGGGAACGGGACTTCGGCGTGCAGGATGTACTTCGGGTAGCTGTAGGTGTAGACGTCGCCCAGCCAGTACAGGAAGAGACCAACGGCGAACAGCCACCACGGCAGCGAGTAGCCGGGACGGTTGCGACGGATCCCGACGATCACCGCGATCCAGCTGGTGAGGCCGAGCACGTTGAAGAACGCCGCATTGCCCTTCAGCGGCGGCACCAGCAGGTACAGGAAAGCTCCCACCGCCGCGAACGCGAGGTACCCCTGCCACAGCTGCAACCCGCCGCGGCGACTGCCCACACTGGCCGGCTGCACCCGCGCGCCGCGGTCCATCACTTCACCTCCGCCGTCCTTGGCGCGATGACGGACTGGAGCTCGTCCTGCTCGGCAAGCTCGCGTAGAACGGCGATCAGTGTGTCGACCTCTGCGTCGGTGTTGGCGGCGGTCAGCTGCACGCGAAAGCCCACCTCCGCCTTGGGCACCAGCGGGTAGGCGGCCAGCGTGACGTACACACCCCGTTCGAACAGCAGCTCGCCCACGGCGTCGATGCGCGTCGTGATCGCGCAGCGGGATCTCGATGATCGGCAGCTCCGAGCGGTTGGGCGTGTGCACGTCGAGTTCCCTCAGCGCCTCCAGCACGCGCACGGTGTGGCGGTGCACGGTCGCGCGCAGCTCATCGCCGCGCTTGTCGTTGACCTCGAGGCCGCTCAGCACCGTCGCGAGCGAGGCGACGGGGGAGGGGCCCGAGTACAGGTAGGGCGGCGCTGCGACCTTCAGCAGGTTCTTGACCTCGGTGGGGCAGGCGATGAACGCGAGCAGCGAGGAGTAGGCCTTGGAGAAACCGCCCACCAGCACCAGATCCTCATAGCTCTCGCCGAAGTGGCGCACGATGCTGTTGCCGCGACTCCCGTATGGGCACGGAGCGCCGCAGGCCCGGTCCTTCGCTCGCCCAACCAGGCCAAAGCCGTGGGCGTCGTCGACATACAGCAGCGCTCCGTGACGGCGCGTCACCTCTGCGAATGCGCGCAGGTCGGGCGGGTTGCCGGTCATGCTGTTGACCCCGTCCATGCACACCAGGCGCATGCGGTCGCGATCGGCCGCGAGCAGCTCGTCGAGGTGAGCGGGGTCCTCGAAGCGAAAGCGGCGCACTGCGGCGCCGCGCGAGCGCGCCACCTGGCAGCCGTCGTAGATCGTCTTGTGCGCGCGCGCGTCGAGGAAGATCGTCCCCGAGGCCGCCAGCACCGGGATCACCGAGGCGTGGATGTGCGTGATCGTGGGCAGCACGAGCGAGTCCTCGCAGCCCAGCAGCTCGCTCAGTCGAGTCTCGATCTGCTCGTACAGCACCGGGCTGCCGAGCAGCCGCGACCAGCTCGGATGCGTTCCCCAGGCCTCCAGGTAGGCGGGCACCGACTCGATGATCTCGCGATCGAGGTCGAAGCCGAGGTAGTTGCAGGAGGCGAAGTCCGCCAGCCACTGCTCGCCGACGCGGATCATGCGCCCGTCGACCTCATCGATCACCGCATCCATCATCGGATGGCCCGCGCGCAGGTTCTCCAGATCGCGGACCCCATCGAGCCAGTGATCGATCCAGCGTCCGCCGGTGCGCTCGGTGGTTGGGAGCAGGGTCGATGACATCCCCCGAATCATCGGACCGAGCCGGAGAAGTCTTGATAGTCAGATGCTCAACTAGGCCCTTTGCGCAGCCTTGTGCATTCGATCATCATCCAGGTGGTGTCCGAGGCAACCTTTCTCCCAGCTGCCGGGCGCCACGGCCTGACGGCGCTCTATGACCCCGTCGTCGCGCTCACGATGCGCGAGCGGACCTTCCGCTCGCGCCTGGTGGCACAGGTCACGGCCGGCGAGCCCAGCGCGGTGCTGGAGATCGGCTGCGGCACCGGCAGCCTCACGGTGCGCCTCGCGCGCGCGCTCCCCGTGTGCTCGATAACCGCGCTCGACCCCGATCCCGATGCGCTTGCGCGGGCTCGTGCGAAGGACCGAGGGAGCGGGATCGACTGGCTCGAGGGCACCGCTCTCGAGCTGCCTTTGCCAGAGCAGGTCTACGATCGCGTCGTCGCCTCGCTGGTGCTGCACCACCTGGACACGGCGGAGAAGATCACGGCGCTGGCTGAGGCACACCGGGTACTGCGGCCCGGCGGACGCCTGCACGTCGCCGATTGGGGAGCGCCTCAGGATGCCCTGATGGGGGTTGCTTTCTTTGCGTTGAGGATGCTCGATGGCTTCGAGATCACCGGTGCGCACGCGCGCGGGGAACTTCCAACCCTGATCGAGCAGGCAGGCTTCGCGGAGGTTCGCCGCCGGGACAGGCTACGGACCGCTTGGGGGACGCTGGAACTGCTTTGCGCCGAGCGCCGATGATCTCATCTGCCTCCCAGCGTCAGGCGGCGGCTGCCTCCGGGTCCGCTCGAACGATCACCGTGTCGGCGACGGGGATGATCTCGTCGACTGCGAGCTCTGCGCGCGAGGCGTGCTCGCGGATCGCCTCGGGGCTGCTTGCCTGGTAGATGCAGACAGTGCCCACGCGCCCGTCGGGCTCGCTGAGGACATAGCTGCGAATCCAACGGATGTCCTCGGACATCTCCTTGTCGCCGACCTTGCTCGAACGGCCGGCTGCCGCGCCCAGATCCTCGGCCGATGCCCAGGCGCCGCGCCTCAATATGACGTATGTATCCATGATCTCCTCCGGTCTCTCGTGGGGTTCGATGGTTGCAAAACGGGGCCGACTGACTGTCGGCCTGTTCTACGATAGGCGCTCGTCGTCGGGGACGGTCAGCGCCGTGACTTCGCCTCGGCAAAGCGCTCGAGTCCGTCGTCCGGAATCGGCTCCCAGTCGACGGCGTAGGCGACGAACGCCCGCCAGCTCGGCCGCACACCGGGGTTGCCATCGAAGGCGCCCAGCCGCACGCTCATCTGTCGGTGGTCCTCGGGGTTGCGGCTGAAGAGATGCCCGCCGCATTCGCGACAGAACATCTTCTCGAAGCCTCCCTCCGGGTGGCGCCACGCCTTCACGAGATCCTCGCCTTGAAGCAGTCGCAGGGTGGCGCCGTCGATCCGCGCCTGTACCGAGGACGCGGTGCCGGTGCGACGCTGGCAGCGGGTGCAGTGACAGTACCCCGCGGCGGGTGGCGGCTCGGTCAGTTCGAAGCGCACGCTGCCGCAGAGGCAGCCGCCGGTCAGCGAGGGCTTGCTCATGGGCGACAGTTTGGCATGCCAGATGTGGAGCCGACGCGGCAGTCGCCGCTGGGAGAGGTTACCGATGAAGCGTGCGGCCCACGCGGTCTACCTCCGGCGGCCCCACGAAGTCTCTGGTGCTCCACGGAGACCGGACTGACTCCGAAAAAGCGGAAGGGGGGAGATTCGAACTCCCGAGACGGGGGTACCCGCCTGCCGGTTTTCAAGACCGGTGCATTCAACCGCTCTGCCACCCTTCCAGGAGCTCACCGCTGTGGCACCCCACAAGATGCTACGCGGTGGCCGGTTGGAACCGCAACTGACATCGAAGGTCCCGAAGCCTCTACACTTGCGTTCCGCTCTCGGGGAGAGGTGGCCGAGTGGCTGAAGGCACTCGCCTGCTAAGCGAGTATGGGGGTTAAACTCCATCGCGGGTTCGAATCCCGCCCTCTCCGCCATTTGCTCGACGTTCGGACCCTGCCTGGGATTCGCACGTCGTCCCGATCTCCCCGTTTTCGCCAGATGGGGCCAGATAACCGCTCGTGGAGTACCCTAAGCCTATGGCTGTGAGCGAGGATCTGCGGCAGGTTGCCAGGGAGAGCGCCCGGAGGCTGGCCTCGATGACGCCTGAGTCCAGCATTCGCGCTGCTGCTCTGCTGCGGGACGTCAAGCCGCGTCTCGCTACCGATCAGCAACGCAGCGTCGCCGAGGAGATGGCTCATCGGTTCGATGAGCGCGCAGCCGCTCAGTCGCGGCCGTCATCCTCGTAACGGATCGGCTTCGGCCCGTGCCTCGTCCCGAAGATCGGCCAGTACCCTGACGACCCGCGCAAGCTCTTCAAGCGCAGACTGCTCCCCACCGACGGCGAGCACACCCTGTGCCTCAGCGTCGGCGAGAAGCTCAACCGCGACGACCACGTACCGGCCATGAACATGCTCGATGTCTACCCCGGCCGACAGTAGCCGGGCCGCTGAACCCACGATCTCGTCAGCCAAGCCGCGAGCCAGCCCGATGAGCAGATCGACGTCGTCCATCTGCAAAGCATCCTCAGAGCCCCGGTCGTTTTGATTCGGAGCACTCTCGAAGCGCACTGGGGGCAGATGCCTGGTCATTGAGATCCAGGCTGGTCATCCGCGGTCTGCTCGACAGATGGCCTCGGCTGCGCGTCGTCGTGCCTGCCGCCCAACCGGCTCCATCAGAAGCCGCACCAAACCCTCAACCTGGGCTTTATGATTTGCAAACCGTCCCGATCTCTCCGTCCCCGCCAGATAGGGGTCTGTCGTCAGGCGTCGTAGGGCAGGATGGTGAAAGCTCCCCCTTGAAGCGGTGTGACCGCACGGAAATGACGCTCGTCGAAGCTGACGATGCGACTGGTCTCGTAGCGCCGTGCCAGTACGATCACGGCACAGTCGGCCAGCCCCAGTTCGAAGTCCGCATAGCGTGCATCGAGTTCGCCGATCGTCGCGTAGTCCTCATGCTCCAGGCAGGCTACGGCGAATCGCCCGGCAGCCAGGTCTCCCAGAAAAGCCACCCTCGCGGAGCGACCGAAGCGCTCACCCAGCATGTAGTCGATCTCAGCGGTGACGGGAGCTGGGATGACAAGCGCGCCGGGCTCGGCGCGCAACGCATCCAGGATCGCGGTCCTTCGCGGCTCGTCTGTCTGTGAGAGCGCTACAAGGGGTGCTGCATCGATGATGAAGGTCACCGACCGAAGCCCTTGAGCAGATCTTCCTCTGGTAGTTGGGAGATAGGACGGGGGTCGTTGTCGATCCGGTTGAAGCCTGCCGCCAAAGCGAAGTCTCGATCCGAGGATGGCTTGGGCCGGTAGGTGGCGACCGCCTCACGCAGCACCTCTGCCTGGGATCGACCCTCCTCGCGCGCCAAGCGGGCGAGGCGCCGAGCCTGCTCGTCGTCGAGATAGACACTGGTCTTGCGCACGCACACAAGTGTAGGGCATCAGGTAGGGCATCGGGGGGGGGCGCTTTTCTCGGATGTGGCTGGCGAATACACTGCGAAGCCATGCCAGAAGCCCCACCGGATCGCCTGTACTTCACGGACTCCGACGACGCGAACGCCCTGATCGCCTCCGATCCGCTGGCTCTGCTGGTGGGGTTCGCCTTGGATCAGCAGGTGACGGTGCAGCAGGCTTTCTTGGGACCGCTCACGCTGAGGCAGCGCCTCGGCGCGTTCGACGCGGCGACGCTCGCGGGGGCGGATCTGGAGCAGGTGTTCAGAGAGAAGCCCGCGATCCACCGCTATCCCGGCTCGATGGCCAAGCGCGTGCACGACCTTGCGATCCACGTGGAGGCTTGCTATGGCGGCGACGCGGCCCGCGTGTGGACCTCGGCGGGCGACCCGGGCGAGCTGCGCGCCAATCTGCAGGCGCTCCCGGGCTTCGGGGAGATGAAGGTCAAGTCGATGGGCGCTGTGCTCGCGAAGCGCTACGGCGTCGAGGCGGCCAGGGAGCTCGCGCCGGCGCACCCCACGCTCGGAGATGTCGACTCGCCGCAGGCACTGATCGACTACCAGGCGGCCAAGCGCGAGCACAAGGCCGAGTGGAAGAAGATGAAGAGCCTGGCGTAGCCCTACGTTGAGACCGCCGCGCTCGCGGTGGCCTCCCGGCCCTACGTCGCGACGGTCGCGCTCGCGGTGGCCTCTCGATCCGCCTCCGGCTCGGGCACGGCGGGCTCGGCCCCCTGCAGGGCACGGGTGAGCAGTTGCCACAGGGTCGCCCGTTCGCTGGGGTCGAGCGCCCGCAGAACGTCGTCCTCGATCGTTTCCTGCGCGCGCTCGGCGCTGGTCAGCGCGCGCGCACCCTCCTCGGTCAGCTCGACCAGGTGACGCCGGCGATCGTGGGGGTCGCGACGGCGCGCGACAAACCTCAGATCCTCGAGCTCGTTGAGCAGCAGCACGACGTTGTTGGCGTCCATGCAAAGCGCCTCCGCGAGCTCCTGCTGGGGGGCATTGTCGTGGTCGCGCACGTAGCTGAGCGCCATCAGCAGGCGCAGGTGCATGCCCAGAAGCTCCTCGTCGCTGCGCCTGTAGACCTGCTTGGCAAGGCGCGTGAGAAGCACCATCGAGTTGGGGGCACAGGGGCGAACCTGATCGGTCATAACGGAAGGATTATACCACGCAACAGCAATCATCACATTTAAGGCGATGATACCTGTATCAGTGATGATCCATGCTATGGTGTTCTCATCGCACCCCTGGAAGCACCCTGGAAGGAGCATTCGATGAGCACCACCGCCACCACACCCACCCACTACGAGAAGCCGGAGGCGAGCACCGAGGAGGAGACCGCGCGCAAGCGTGAGCGGCGTCGCTGGATAGCGCTGGCGGTGCTCTGCCTGGGGCAGTTGATGATGGTGCTCGATGCGACCATCGTCAACGTCGCGCTGCCCTCCATCCAGCGCGAACTTCACTTCACGCAGGCGAATCTCACGTGGGTGATCGATGGCTACCTGATCACATTTGGCGGCTTCCTGCTGCTGGCGGGCAGGTTCGGCGATCTGGTGGGCCGCAAGAAGGTCTTCCTCAGCGGGCTCGTGGTGTTCGTGGCGGCATCCATACTGTGCGGGTTCGCAAGCAGCGAAGCGATGCTGATCGGCGCGCGCCTGATCCAGGGGGTTGGCGGTGCGATCGCCTCGAGCGTGATCCTCGCGATCATCGTCACCGAGTTCCCGGAGCGGGTCGAGCAGGCCAAGGCGATGGGCGTATACGCGTTCGTGTCTGCCGGGGGCGGCTCGATCGGGCTACTCGCCGGCGGGGCGCTCACGCAGTCGCTGAGCTGGCACTGGATCTTCTTCGTGAACGTGCCCATCGGCGTGGTCGCGCTGCTGCTCGGCGCGATGCTGATCGAGGAGAACGAGGGCATCGGCCTCGCGGGCGGAGTGGACGTCCTTGGATCGATCCTGATCACGCTCGCGACGATGTTCGGCGCGTTCGCGATCGTCAAGTCGAGCGAATACGGCCTGCTCTCGGCGCGCACGCTCGGCGCGGCTGCCGCATCGCTGGCTCTGCTGGCGGCCTTCCTGGGGCTGGAGGCGCGCGTGGCCAACCCGATCATGCCGTTGCGGATCCTGCGCCTGCGCACGCTGATGGGCTCGAGCCTCGTGCGCGGCCTGCTCGTAACGGGCATGTTCTCGGCGTTCTTCCTCGGCGCGCTGTACCTGGAGCACGTGCTCGGCTACGACGCGATCGAAACAGGACTGGCGTTCATGCCCCTCACGGTGGCCATCGCCGCGATGTCGCTGGGCATATCGGCGCGCGCGATGGAACGCTTCGGCTCTGTTCAGACGCTCGCGGCGGGACTCGTGGGCATCGTGGTGGGTCTGGTGCTGCTGGCCACTCAGGGTGTACACGCGAGCTACTTCCCCGGTCTCTTCTTCGCCTTCTTCGCGCTCGGCCTCGGCGCGGGCGCGTCCTTCCTGCCGCTGCTCACGATCGGGATGGCCGATGTGCCCTCGCGCGATGCGGGCCTGGCGTCGGGGATCATCAACGTATCGGTGCAGCTGTTCGGCGCGATCGGCCTCGCCACGCTGGGGACGATCGCCACCGATCACACGAAGGCGTTGAGCGCCGACGGCCACTCGCTTGCGAGCGCGCTCACCGGTGGATACCACCTGGCCTACACCGTCGCCGCGGTGTGCGTAGCGCTGGGAATCCTCGCGGCGTTCGTGCTGCTGCGCCCACCGGCCACGCGGCCGCAGGAGGTCGATCTGGCTGCGGAGGCGAGCGGTGAGTCCCTGGCGGTTCAGGCCGCGTAAGGGGCCTCAGGAAACGCTTGCCGCGCGGCTCTCCTGCCAGGCCTGGAGTCCGGCCAGCGCGCCGTCGACGACGCGCGCGACGAACTCCTCGCTGTCGTTGACGTGCGGCACAGGTTCGCTGGGAACGGGCACGTCGAGTGCGGTGCACAGCGGCTCCCAGCCGTCCTTGGGCTCCCACACCACGAGACGCTCCGCCGGAACGGTGCGCTTGACCTCCTCATTGAAGGCGACCATCCGCTCGGCGAGCTGCTCGAGGGTTTCGTGGGCGTTGGCGAAGGTGCCCCTGTCCTTCCACAGCAGTCCGTCCACCATCGTGAGGAAGCCCTGCCACTTCGGGTCGATCTCGCCCCAGGCGCTCGAGAGCAGGCGCATCAGAGACTCGCCGTGGCGCACGCTCCAGACGGTGTTGTGCGCGCTCTTGGCCCACGCCTGCGGGTCGCGCACGCTCAGCAGCACCACCGCGTCGGGGTAGACCTCCATCAGCTCCTTGTAGAAGTAGCCCCCGGGCCAGTCCACCGTCGACTGAAAACCCGCGAAGATCTCATCCCACTGGGGCTGCCCGTCGAGGGCCGCCATCCACAGATTCGCCTGGTCGAGGTCCGCGAGGACGTTGACCATGTGGTAGCAGGGCCCCACGCCCAGCATCTTCGAGCGCGGTCTTCTGCGTGAGCGTTGCCGTTCGCGGCAGCCCGGCGCCGATCAATCTCATGGCGGGGCAGCTTATCTGTTCCGGCGCACGCGGTGTCTCGCGGTCGGAAGCGAGGGTTCGGCCGCCAGTCTGAGAGCATGCCCTCTGATGAGTCCACCGGCGATATCTCTGCGCGGCGTGGTGAAGCGCTTCGGCGCGATCACGGCTGTGGATGGATTGGATCTCCAGGTGCCCAAGGGCATCTGCTTCGGGCTGCTCGGGCCAAACGGAGCGGGCAAGTCCACCACGATGCGCCTGCTCACCGCGCAGGCGCTCGCCGATGAGGGGGCCATCGATGTGCTGGGCTACACGCTGCCGCTGGAATCCAAGCAGGCGCGCATGGCGATGGGCGTGGTGCCCCAGCTGGACAACCTCGACGTGGAGCTGACCTGCAGGCAGATCCTCACGGTCTTCGCGCGCCTCTACCGCGTGCCGGCCCTCGAGCGGCACGCAGCTGTCGATCGAGCGCTGGAGATCGCCAACCTCGCCCCGCGCGCGGATACGATCGTGCGCGAGCTCTCCGGCGGAATGCGCCGGCGGCTGCTCGTGGCGAGAGGGCTCATCCACCAGCCGCGGCTGGTGCTGCTCGACGAGCCCACGGTGGGGCTCGATCCGCAGGTGCGCCAGGAGCTGTGGTCGCTGATCGACTCGCTGCGCACGGGAGGGGTGACGGTGTTGATGTCAACGCACTACATCGAGGAGGCCGAGCGTCTCGCGGATATCGTCGCGGTGATGTCCCACGGGCGTGTGATCGCGCAGGGCTCGCCCGCCGAGCTGGTGCTCGCGCACGCCGGAAGAGAGGTGCTCGAGGTGTATGGACCTGCGGAGGAGCTCGCAACCGTGGTGGGGCTCGCCGATCGCAACGGCTGGTCGCACCGCCGCAGCGGAGCCGCCATTGCGATCATGCGCGCTGAGTCGCTCAACGGCGATGCTCCCACCGGAGTGCGCCGGCCGGCGAACCTCGAGGACGCGTTCGTGGCTCTCACGGGGGAGCAGATCGAATGAGCGCCGCCGAACAGGGCGTGGGCCTCCAGGGTCCGTCTGGCTCGCCGCCGGCGCGTCCGGTTCGCCGCCTGGAACCGGCGGCGCTCGTGGCGGTGATGAGCCGCGACGTGGTCATCTTCGGGCGCTACTGGCGCTCCACGACCTTCTCCTCGGTGATGCAGCCGACGATCTATCTGCTCGCCTTCGGGCTCGGCTTCGGCTCGCTGGTCTCGCGCGTTGGGCACTACGACTACGTGCAGTATGTGGCGACCGGCGTGGTGGCCACCGCGGTGCTCTTCTCCTCCGCGTTCCCCGGCATGTTCAACACCTTCGTGCGCTGGCAGTTCCAGCGCACCTACGATGCGATGCTGGCGACCCCGCTGGACGTCGAGGAGCTGATCACAGCGGAGGTGCTGTGGATCTCGATCCGCGCGGGCGTGTATGGCATGGCACCGCTGCTCGTGGGCATCCCCTTCGGGCTCTCGCCCAGCTGGGGCATGCTGCTGGTGCCCTTCATCGGCCTGCTCACGGGCTTCGGCTTCGCCTGCTTCGGCGTGCTCGTGGCGGCGATCGCGAAGACGATCGACAACTTCAACTACATCACCTCGGCGGTCCTCACGCCGATGTTCCTCGTGGCGGGCACCTTCTTCCCAATCTCGACGCTGCCACCGGGCCTGCGTACGATCGCCGAGTTCAACCCGCTCTACCACTGTGTGCAGCTCGTACGCGATGCGGTCTTCGAGGTGCTCGGGCCGGCCGATCTGGGCCACGTGGCGGTGCTCCTCGCGTTCGCCCTGCTGATGTGGCGCCTGGCGATCCGTCAACTCGGGCGGCGGCTGATCGACTGACTCTGCCTTCCCCATGCGGCACCGGCGAGCCTCGTTCATCGTTCACAGTCTACTAGTTCACTAGCACACTAGCCATTTGCCGGGAATCGAGCTAATCTGATGGTGTGAGCGATGGCCTGAATGACCTCGTGCTCGATCGCGACGCGGAGGTGCCGATCGGGGTGCAGCTGGCGTGGGCGTTGCGGACGCGCATCCGCGATGGTCGCTTCGCGGCGGGCCAGCGCCTGCCCGCGCTGCGCGATTTGGCGGTGGCGCTGGGGATCAACGCGAATACCGTTCGCGCGGTCTACCAGCGCCTGGAGCAGGAGGGGATCATCGACAGCCAGCAGGGCTCGGGAACGTTCGTGGCCGACCTGCCGCCCATCTCCTCGGCGGTGGGTTCGATCGCGGCGCTCGCCGCGCAGGAAGCTCACGACACGGGGGTGGATCCGCGCGATGTCGCTGCGGCGCTGTATGTCGAACCGCAGTCCTCTGCTGCGCGAGCGAGCGACGAGGCGAGCCGCCGCCGCCAGCTGCACACCCAGATCGCCGCGCTGGAGCTGACGCTCGGCGAGCTGGCCTCCAGGCATCCGGCTCTCGCGCGCAAACCCGCGAGGCCAACCTCGAAGGCGAGTCCGCGCCTGCTGGAGGTCGCCGAACTCGAGCAGATCAAGGCGCAGCTCGTGGCGCAGCTCGCCGCGCTGCACGCGGCTGTGGAGAAGCTTGGACAGGAGACAGCGGAGGGCGAGTCCCCGAAGGCCGAGTCCCCAAAGACCCAGCCCTCAAAGGCCATTTCCGCTGGAGCGGCCAAGCGCGCGCCGCGAGCGCGCCCCAAGACGCGGCCTGCGCCCGCTGGAGCGTGAGGAGGAGGGCATGTTCTATCTGGTCGTCCTCGGAATGCCGCTCCTGCTGATCGCGTTGGCGATCTTTGGAGCGCACTTCTATCAGGGTGGCGATGAGGAGCTGCTCGATTGGACGCCCACGCGCTCCTCGGAGACCGAAGCGAGGCTCGAGCGAAGCGATATCGCCCAGATGCTGGACGCTCAGAACCGCTACCGGCGCGAACGCGGAGCGCCGGAGCTGACGCTCGAGGAGACGCTCGCGCGGGTTCCGGGAAGCCTCACCGAACTTTGAGGGATCTCGCGGATCTGGAGGGCCGGGGGGCCTCACGGATCTCTGAGCGGACCTCCGGAGCCGGTGCCGCGGCGCAGTCGTTGCACCTGGCGGAGCTCCTCGATGTCCTCGTAGGAGGGCGCCACGGCCGCCTCCTCGCCGGCGCCAAGAAGCTCTGGCGCGAGCCGGTGGCGCACGAGCTCGCCGGCGATTGCATCGACGCGCTCGGCGCCCGCGCCGGGGCGTGAGCTGACGACGCGCTCGAGGCGTTCGCCGCAGAACAGCAGCCCCACGCCGTCGTCGAGCGCCCAGCCGCCCGGAAGGATCCCCGCGCGCACCGCTGCCAGCCATACCGGCAGGCGCTCGGGCTCGCCGTCGGCGTGAACGGTGAGCGAGCCGCTCAGCAGCCCGAGGCCGGCCATCGGCTCGGGTGGACCGCTGGAGCGCGTTACGCCGCCCTGAAACCAGCACATCGCTCCGGCCTGAGAGCCCCGCGAGGAGCGTGCCTCCGCGCCAAGCTTCGATCAGCAGCCGATCGAGCTCGTGGGCGCGCCAGATCGCGAGGAGGTTGCGCATCGAGCCGCCTCCCACGTAGATCACATCCTGGGCGAGAATCGTCTCTCCCAGCGCGCGCTCGGCGTCGCGCAGGCGAAACAGCGAAAGGTGTTCGGGGATGCAGGCGCGGCCCGCGAAGCGCGCCTGGAAGGCGTTGATCTGCGCGTTGGTGTCGCCGGAGGCGGTGGGGAGGAAGAGGATGCGCGGCTCGCGCGCACGCTCGCGCGCGAGTTCGAGCACGAAGTCGTCGAGCAGCGGGTTGGAGGGCTCCATCGTGAAGCCCCCGCCCCCCATTGCGAAGATCAAGCGATTCACGCGGCGGCTGGCGCCGAGACCGAGGCGCGGGACGCGGATGCACGGGCGAGGGACTCGGGGACGCTGGCGCACGCGCCCAGGTAGACGCTCTCCAAAGGGGCCTCCAGCACGCCGTCGCGCATCGGCTCCACGCGGTAGGCGCGGGCATTGGGACGCGAGGAGACGACCCGCTCGAGCTGGCGTCCGCGGAAGTGCAGCGCGGCGCCGTCGTCGGCGGCGAAGCCCGCGCGCATCCCATCGCCGACGAAGCGGTGGTACTCGGCGCGGCGCTCGGGCTCGGCGTCATAGTGCACGCAGTTGGAGTAGGGCAGGAGCCCCAGCCCGCACACCCGGCGCGGCGCTCCGTGGAACGCCGAGAGGGCCTCGCTGAACCAGCACAGCGACCCCGCGGAGGGGCCGCACAGGATGACGCCCTCGCGCCAGGCCTGCTGCAGGACATCGTCGAGGCCGTGCGCGCGCCACACGCCGAGCATGCTCACTACATTGCCGCCGCCGACGTAGATCACGTCCTGCGCCAGCAGATGAGCGGCGATGTCCTCCTCGACGCCGCCCGTGCCCTGGTCGCGGCGGAACAGCGACACATGGCTGGCCTCGCATTCGGAGGAGAAGCGGCGGTAGAAGCGCACGACGTAGTGATCCGCATCGCCGGAGGCCGTGGGAAGGAAGCAGACGCGCGGTCGTTTGGCCGGGGCCAGGGACAGTACGTAGTCATCGAGCAGCGAACCGTCCCGCTCCATCGAGAAGCCTCCGCCTCCAAGGGCGAGGATCTGGCGTGTTCGGGGTCGCATGGCTTCTCACCTCACTTGGGCCGCTCTGCTGGAGAACACAGGAGTAGACATTCAGCAGTTTCGGCGAGCGCGCTCTTCGGGTGTATGGACGACGGTTGGAAGTTCGCCCCGCGCGCACTGGACATCCGCGGAATGTGTGCTCTTCAGGCTTCGACCTGAATGTCGCACTGGTTCGGCAGCGGGGGGCTGTAGAGCGCGCTGCCGCCATAGCGGGCTTCGACGATCCAGGTGCCCGCGAGCGAGCCCTTCGCGCCGCCCCCTTCGGCTTCCGGAGTCACGCTTGCATCGCTGAATTCGCCGCCGGCGGGGACGGCGAGCTGTTTGAGGATCGGGGCCGATTCGACTCCCGCATAGGGTGGGGGGTAGTAGAGGAGTTCGATGCTCGCTCCCGCGGGCGCCGGCGTAAGCGTTCCGGAGACCCTCAGAGCTTCGTTGACGTGCTCGCTTGCGGGGCAGTGCAGGGCGAGGTGGGTCGCCTGGGGCGCGGGAGTGCCCGGGACAGGGGTTGTGCTCGGCGGTTCGGGCGATGGAGATGGGCCCGGGTTGTTGGGGGCGCTCTCACCCGTGCCGAACCCCTTCGCCCCCGCACTCACGCTCGAGCTGAAGCGCCGCACCCCCAGGCCGACCAATCTGAGCAGCGCCGCCTGCCTGCCGCGGCTGGAGTGGGCTCCCTTGAGTAATGCCCACACCGCACGCTGGAAGCGCCCCGCGAAGGCCGATCCGGCGCTGTTCACAGCTGTCTGAAAGGAGGGTGCAGCAGAGGATGTCTCATGGGCGTGCACCGCGCCGGCGATGCCCTTCCAGAACGCGATCTCGGCTGCGGCGAGGGTATGGATGAACACGCCCGTGCGGCCTCCCATGGATAGACCCCGGCTGTGCGTCTGCCAGGCACGTTCGGCGCGGATGGCTTCTCGGGAGAGCGCCGCAGCGCTGCCCTGCTCCAGCAGGCGCGTCCCCGCGCGCTGCAGGGCAGCAACGAACGATCGCTCCCCCGTGCGGAACCGCACCGCTCCAGGAGGGTTGCCAAATGCCTCCCCAAAGCCCGTGTCGAACTGGCGAAAGAGGCTCGCCTGCCCCACCTGCACGCCACTCAGCAGCGAGCGCTCGGCGGGGGAGACGCTGCCCTCGGCGGTCCCGGCGAAGATCGCGAACGCTGTGAGGAGCGCCGGCAGCAAGCGGGTGAGTCGTCGTCGCAGTCTCACGCATACGACAATATGAGGTCTGTGAGGATCCTTGTAGTGGATGACGACCGCGCGGTGCGCGAGGCCCTGCGCCGCGCGTTGACGCTGGGCGGGTACGAGGTGCAGATTGCCGAGGATGGAACGCAGTGCCTGGATATGGTCGCGCAGGAGGTCCCGGATGCGGTGGTGCTGGATGTGGGGATGCCGGGAGTCGATGGGCTGGAGGTGTGCAGGCGCCTGCGGCAGCTCGAGAACCGGGTGCCGATCCTGATCCTCACGGCGCGCGACGCGGTGGCTGATCGCATCGATGGGCTCGATATGGGAGCTGACGATTACATGGTGAAGCCCTTCGATGTGGGTGAGCTGAAGGCTCGCCTGCGGGCGCTGTTGCGCCGCTCGGCTCCCGCGGGGGAGGCGCGTGGGGAGGGACCCGTGGAGGAGGAGAAGCTCTCCTTTGGCGGCGTGAGCCTCGATCCGACGCGCCATGGGGCGCTCGTGGGAGAGCGGTTGGTGGAGTTGACGCGCACCGAGTATCAGCTGCTGGAGCTGCTGCTGGACAATCCGCGCAGGGTGCTTTCGCACAGCGCGATCTACGAGCGCGTGTGGGGATATGACTTCGGGCCGACCTCCAACGCGCTGCGCGTGTACATCGGCTACCTGCGGCGCAAGCTCGAAGAGGCGGGGGCGGAGGAGATCATCCACACCGTGCGCGGGGTGGGGTACGTCCTGCGTGAGCCATGACGTTGCGCGTGCGCATCGCGGCGCTCGCGAGCGTGTCGGTGGCGCTCGCGGTGCTGGGGGTCGCGCTGGGGCTGTACTTCGCGGTGCGCTCGGATCTGCGCGGGGAAATCGATCGCTCGCTGCGCGACCGGGCGCAGACGTTCGCGGGGCCGCGCGGAAGAGGAGGGCCGCCGCCGGGGGCGCCGCTCGACGGCCGCCCGCCGCCGCCTCCGGACGGCGATGGGGGCGCGTTTCCGCGCACGGTGGCGCCGGCGCCGTTTGGCGGGGCGGAGGGCTTCGTGCAGTTCCTCACGCCGAGTGGTGCAGTGCAGGTGCCCGGGGGCCAGAGCGCGAACTCGCGGATCGCGCCCTCCGCGCTCGATGAGGGGATCGCGCGGCGGGGCAGCGGCAGCGTGCTGAGCGATCGCATGGTGCGCGGAACGCACCTGCGCGTGCTGACCCTCGGCACGGGCGAACGCGGCGCTGTGATGATCGCGCGCCCGCTGAGCGAGGTGGAACACGAGCTGAGCAATCTGCTGCTGCTGCTCGTGGCGATCGGCCTCGCGGGGATCGCGCTGGCGGCGCTGTTTGGAGCGCTGGTGGCGCGTACGGCGCTGGCGCCGATTGCGCGCTTCACGCGGCGCACGGAGACGCTCACGGGCAGCCTCGATCTGTCCGAGCGCCTGGAGGTGAAGGGCCGCGATGAGATCGCGCGCCTTGCGGAGAGCTTCAACACGACGCTCGACGCGCTCGAGCGCTCGGTGGAGGCCCAGCGCCACCTGATCGCCGATGCGAGCCACGAGCTGCGCACGCCGATTGCGAGCCTGCGCGTGAACATCGAGGTGCTCGGTGAAGCGGCGCGGCTGCCGGCGTCCGAGCAGGAGAGTCTGCGCAGGGACATCGTCTCCGAGCTCGATGAGCTGACGGCGCTGGTGGGCGATGTGGTGGAGCTGGCACGCGGCAGCTCGCCCCAGCGCGAGGCGCCCGACGAAGTGCGCCTCGATGAGGTCGTGCAGGAGGCCCTCGAGCGCGCGCGGCGGCGCAGCGATGTGCGCTGGGATGTGAGCTTGGAGCCCACGCTGCTCAGCGGGCACGCGGGCGCGATTGGCCGCGCGGTGTCGAATTTGCTCGACAACGCCTGCAAGTGGAGTCCCGCGGGGGGGCTCGTGGAGGTGGGGCTGCGGGGTGGCGAGCTCACGGTGCGCGACCACGGGCCGGGCTTTCGCCCCGAGGATGTGGCGTTTGTGTTCGATCGTTTCTACCGCGCGCAGGGCGCGCGCTCGCTGCCGGGATCGGGGCTTGGGCTCGCGATCGTGCGCCAGGCCGCGGAAGGGGGCGGTGGCTACGCGCGCGCGGAGAACGCTCCCGGTGGCGGAGCGCTGCTGCGCGTGAGCTTCGGCGCGCCGCTCGAGCTTGCGACCCCGGCGCCCGCATCTTGAGCAAAGGCTCGCACACGCCGGGCGGAAGAAGAAATTTTTAAGGAGCGAGGGTCGCGCGGCTCATACACACCTCCTACGCAGATCGAGGGCGAGCCTAGCGAGCCCTCGCACGACGGAGGGGCATCACTGGGGCGGACCTATAAGATCGCCTCATCCGCATGTCTGCGCCCTGGCCGGTATTCGACCTGCAGTGCCATTCGCTGCACTCCGACGGTGAACTGCCGGTCGCCGGCGTCATCGAGCACGCCGCGCGTGCCGGAGTGCAGCTGCTGGCGCTCACCGACCACGACACCGTTGATGGCATCGAGGAGGCGCTCGCCGCCGCCGGCGCCCACGGCATCGAGCTGGTCCCCGCCGCGGAGATCTCCTCGGTGGATGGCGCCTACGAAGACCTGCACGTGCTCGGCTATGGCATCGACCATCGCGATGCGCTGCTGCGCGAGCGTCTCGCCGGTGCGCGCGAAGATCGCGAGCGGCGCGCGGAGCGCATGGCGGGGAAGCTCATCGAGCTGGGCTTTGAGATCGACCAGGCCCCGCTCGATGCGCGCCTGCGCGAGGGCAAGCCGCTGGGGCGCCCACATTTATCTGCCGCGGTGCTGTCACATCCGGCCAACGCGACGCGTCTTGCCGAGGAAGGTCACGACGATGTGGCCTCGTTTCTGCCCGCCTACCTGATCCCCGGCGCTCCGGCGTACTCCGGGCGCACCGAGCCGACCGTGGAGCAGGCGATCCAGTGGGTGCACGATGCGGGCGGCGTGGCGGTGTGGGCGCATCCCTTCTGGGATCTCGACTCCCCCGAGGAGGTGCTCTCGTGCATCGATCGTTTCCGCGCGGCGGGGATGGATGGCGTGGAGTGCTTCTATGTCACCCACGACGCGCCCCAGACCCAGCTGCTGGCCGATCGTTGTGAGGAGCTGGGGCTGCTGAGCACGGGCTCTGCCGACTTCCACGGTCCCGACCACCGCCTCTTCAGTCGCTTCCTGGCGTTCGAGTTGCATGGGCGCCAACCAAACCTCGGCCCGCTGCACGGCGCCTCCGTGGCGGTGTAGCTTCACCACGTGAAGCACCTGCGGCTGGGCCTCATAATCGTCCCCCTCGCGATCCTCGCGTGGGTGGTCGTTGCGGTGGTGCTCGGTTCGGGCACCTTCTCCGGCGCGCGCTCCGCGGTGGGGCCCAGCGGGCCCTCTCCGGTGTGCCTGCCGGCCACGCTCGATCACTCCGCCGCGCTCGACGGCACCACGGTTGATGTCTCGCCGGCGCCGGAGACCGACACCGCCAACCCCCACACCCAGATCAGCTTCCTGGGCACGCCCGTCACCAACATCCAGGATGTCTCGGTGGTGGGCTCGCAGAGCGGCTACCACTACGGCCACCTCTATGGCTACTTCCAGGGCGATGGCGGCTCCTTCGTGCCCGACGAACCCTTCCAGGAAGGCGAGCGCGTGGCGGTGAACGCCGTGCTGCAGGGCGCGGGCGCGGGCAGGAAGGTGAGCTTCAGCTTCCACATCGCCACGCCCTATCCCACCGACTCGATCCCCGAGTTCCCCAACCCGCCCGCGCCGCCCTCCTCCTACCAGAGCTTCGTCTCGGCGCCCAATGTGCATCCGCCGATCATGGCCGTCACGTGGCCCGACCGCGACCCCGTATCGGGCGATCTGCTCACCACCGTGGGGCCGGGTCCGGGGCAGTTCGGCCCGCTCATCTACACCCCGCAGGGGCGCGCTGGTGTGGTTTCAGCCGCTCTCGGGTGGCAGCGCCGCGGAGAACCTCAGCATGCAGAGCTACGAAGGCGAGCGCGACCTCACCTGGTGGCAGGGGCGCGTGCTCTCGCTCGGCTTCGGCGAGGGCGAAGACATCGTGATGAACGACGACTACCAGACCGTCGCGCGCGTGCGCGGGGCAACGGCTTCCAGGCCGACCTGCACGACTTCCAGCTGGCGCCCAATCAGGTCGCCTACATCACCGTCTACAACCCGATGCGCTGCGACCTGACGCCGGTGGACGGTCCGCGCAACGGCACGATCGTGGACACCGCCGTGCAGGCGCTCGACATCAAGACCGGCCTCGTGCGCTGGGAATGGCACAGCCTCGACCACGTCGGCGTGAGCGAGTCCCACGCGACGGTGCCCGCCAAGGCACAAGCCGGTGCCCTGGGACTGGTTCCACCTCAACTCGATCGACCCCGAGCCGAGACGGCAACCTGCTGATCTCCGGGCGCTCCACGTGGGCGGCCTACCAGCTGCAGCAGGGCACCGGATATGATCCTCTGGCGCCTGGGCGGGACCCAGAGCAGCTTTGCGATGGGTCGCGGGCACCGAAACGGCCTGGCAGCACGACGCGCGCATGCTCCCCGACGGGAGCGTGACGTTCTTCGACGACGGCTCGAACCCCCGCATCCACTACCAGTCGCGCGGGCGTGCGCGTGGCGCTCGACCTCGCCCACCGCCGCGCGAGCCTCGTGAAGCGTCTATACGCACCCCTGCGGCGCTGCTGGCCGACTCGCAGGGCAACAACCAGACGCTGCCCGACGAAGACTCGGTGATCGGCTGGGGCGCGGTGCCCGAGATCAGCGAGTTCGACAAGCAGCGGCTCGCTGCTGTTCGATGCGCACCTGCCGCCCGGCATGTCCTCCTACCGAGCCTTCCGCTTCCCCTGGAGCGGGCACCCGCTGACGCCCCCCGCGGTGAGTGCGCGGGTGCTCTCGACGGGCGACTCCACGGCGGTGTTCGCCAGCTGGAACGGCGCGACCGACGTGGCCTCGTGGCGAGTGCTCGCGGGGCGAAGGCGCGGATTCGCTGAAGCCCGTGGAGACGATGCCCGACAGCGGCTTCGAGAGCTCGGTGACGCTGCCCGAGAAGCTACGCCTACGTATCGGTGCAGGCGCTCGACGCGAGCGGGCGAGCTGCTCGGCACCTCGAACACCGTTGCCGTGCACGCCCCCGCCCGCCGCCCCGCCGGCCGGCTGACGAGGCTTGCCCTCAAGCACGGCTGAGCACCGCCGCCCTCTATCCCGCCGCCCGTCCTGACCTCCGTGAAGGCCCACGGCGATCGGCCTGGCGGCCGCAGTCCGCCCACGCTCAGATCGCCCCGCCAGCGGGCGCCGCCGCAGCGCAGGCGCAGCCGGGCCGCGCACTCGCGCCACGCGCTGATGCTGGCGGTGTGCTGCACGGCGCAGTTCATGGTCATCCTCGACGTCTCGATCGTGAACGTCGCGCTGCCCTCGATCCGCGCGGCCCTCGGCTTCTCGGCGATCGACCTGCAGTGGATCGTCAACGCCTACGCGGTCACCTTCGCCGGCTTTCTGATGCTCGGCGGCCGCGCCGCCGATCTGTTCGGCCAGCGGCGCGTGTTCATAACCGGCTTCCTACTGTTCGCCTTCGCCTCGCTCGCGGGCGGCGTGGCCCAGAGCCAGGGGATGCTGATCGGCGCGCGCGCGCTGCAGGGCCTCGGCGGGGCGATCATGGCGCCGGCCTCGCTGGCGATCATCAACTCCTCCTTCGCCCCCGGCCCCGAACGGCTGCGCGCGATCGGCCTGTGGGGGGCGATGAGCGGCGCCGGCGGCGCCGCGGGCGTGCTCGCGGGCGGGGTCATCACGCAGACGCTCGGCTGGCGCTGGATCCTGCTCATCAACATCCCGATCGGAATCGGCGCGGCGCTGGTGGCGAGCGCCGCCGTCGCCGAACGCCGCCGCGAGGGCGCCGGCTCGTTCGACCTCGCCGGCGCGCTCTCGATCACCGGCGGGCTGCTCGCGCTGGTGTACGGGATCGTCAGCGCCGGCGCCGACAGCTGGGGTTCGGCTGCAAGCGCTCGGCCCGATCGTGCTCGGGCTCGTGCTGCTGGTGGCGTTCGTCGTGATCGAGGCGCGCTTCGCCACCGACCCGCTGGTGCCGCTGCGCGCGTTCTCGATCCGCCTGCTGCGCATCTCCAACCTGATCGTGCTCACGTTCAGCGCCGCGCTGTTCCCGATGTGGTACTTCCTCTCGCTCTACCTCCAGCTCGTGCTGCACATGACCCCGATCGGCGCCGGCCTCGCGTTCCTGCCGATGGCGCTCACGATCATGGTCTGCGCCACGCGCGCGGGGCGCCTGGTGGGGCGCTACGGCGCCGGCCCCGTGCTCGGCGTCGGGCCTCACGCTGATGGCCGCCGGTCTCGCGCTGTTCGCGCGCATCACCGTCGACGGCGGCTACGGCCAGGATCTGCTGCTCCCCGGCCTGCTCGCCTCGATCGGCGTGGGCCTCGCGTTCGTTCCCGCCACGATCGCCGCCACCGCGGGCGTGCGCCCCGAGCGAGGCCGGCCTCGCCTCCGGGCTCGTCAACACCTCACGCCAGATGGGCGGCGCGCTCGGCCTTGCGCTGCTCACCTCGCTGGGCACCCAGTACACGGCGCACCTGATCTCCAGCGACTATCAGCCGCCGCTGATGGCGCTCACCAACGGCTTTCGCCTCGCCTTCCTGATCTCCGCGGGCTTCGCCGCGATCGGCGCGGCAATCGCATTTCGCTTCATCCCGCGCGTACGCCCCGGTCGATCCCGCCCGCTGTGCCGCCGCCGACGGGCGCGACGGTCCATCCGCTTCCGGTCGCCCCCGCCCCCCCGCCACCGCTCCGAGTCCGCTGCGGTTTCGGCAGCCGCGCAGGCCCCCCACGACGCGACCCCCCCTCCTAAAAAAAATCCCCAGCCCACCCCGCCCGCTCCTGCGGCACCTCGGCGCCCACCCGCGGTGGTGCAGCTTTCGACTCTCCGGCGAGCGGCGCTGGCCGCTGGGAGGCTGCTTTACGATTCCCGTCGTCATCGAGGCGGGAGAGCGGGGTTGATGGGGCGAGGCAGAGCTCGGCCGGCGTGCTGGGACTCACCGCGGTGGGCATCGCCCTCTCCGCGTGCGGGGGCTCCTGCAGGCGGTCGGCGCCGCTCGCGCTGGATGACAAAGCCTCCGTCGCCGCCGCGGCCGGCCAACCCGGTGACGGTCTCGCCGCTTCCGGGCACCCCCGACGCCTCGCCTGCCACGCAGATCTGCTTCCTCGGCGCAGCGGGCCTGCGCGTGCTCTCGGTGAGCGCTCGTGGCTCGCGCTCGGGCAGCCACTCCGGGCGCCTCGCGCGCCTACTCGACGGGCACCGGCGAGAGCTTCCTGCCCGCGCCATCCCTTCCTCGCGGGGGAGCGCGTGACGGTCAGCGCGCGTGTGCAGCAGGGCGGGCGGCCCCGCGCTGGCTGCCGCGACGACCTTCACGATCGCGCACCAGGCGGCGGTCAGCCGCAGCGAGTTCCCCAACAACCCCGGCGACCCGCGCGCGGTCCAGCACTACCGCTCGGCGCCCTCGCTCGCGCCCTCGACGGTGCGCATCACGTCGCCCGCTCAGCCGGGCGCGGCGAGCGGCGATCTGTTCCTCGCCCCCTATCAGGGCGCGGGCGCGCCGGGACCGATGATCGTCGACCAGCGCGGGCAACCTCGTGTGGTTTCACCCGCTCCCCGCGCACGAGGTCGCGACCAACTTCCAGGTCGCAGCAGTACCAGGGCCAGCCGGTCCTCGCGTGGTGGCAGGGGCGCATCCTGCAGGTGGGCTTCGGGCGAGGGCGAAGACGTGATCTACGACAGCTCCTACCAGCCGCTCGCGACGCATCCGGGCGGGCAACGGCTATCACGCCGACCTGCACGAGATCCGCCTCACCCCGCAGGGGACCGCGTGGATCGACGCCTTCGACCCGATCCACATGAACCTCTCCGCCGCGCACGGCTCCGCCGAACGGCATCCTCGACCGACTCGGTCGTGCAGGAGATCGACGTCAAGACGGGCCTCGTGATGTGGGAGTGGCACGCGCTCGGGCACATCCCGATCGGCGAATCGAACAACCCCGCCGCAGCACTCCTCCTACCCGTGGGACTACATCCACGTCAACTCGATCGACCCCGGCTCCTCCGGCGATGTGCTGCTCTCCGCGCGCAACACGTGGACGCTGTACGACGTGGACCTGCACAGCGGCGGCTTCCGCTGGCGGCTCGGCGGCGATCACAGCCAGCTTCCAGCTCGGCCGGCGTGCCGCTTCTACTGGCAGCACGACGCCGAGTTCCAGCCGGGCGGGCTCATCTCGGTGTTCGACAACGGCTCGGACCCGCCGAAGGAGAAGCAGTCGCGCGGGCTGCTGCTGCGCCCCGACACCGCCACGCCACACGGTCACGCTCGTGAAGGCATTCATCAACCCCACGCACGACGCTGCTGGCCGAAAGCCAGGGCAACACGCTCAGCCTGCCCGGCGGCGAACTGGCTGCTCGGCTACGGCGGGCTGCCCAACTTCACCGAGTTCGACGCCTGCGGCCACGTCCTGCTCGACGCGACGCTCGGCAAGAACGTCCAGAACTTCAGGACCTACCTGGCGCCCTGGAGCGCGCCAGCCGACGGCGGCGCCCTCGATCGCCGCGCAGAGGCCGGCTCGGGCGGCGGCTGATCGGTGTCGGTGAGCTGGAACGGCGCCACCGCGGTCGCCTCCTGGCGGGTGCTCGCCGGCCCCTCGGCGAGCGCGCTGGCGCCCGGTCGCGAGCGCCACCAAGAGCGGCTTTGAGACGACGATCGCCGCTCCCACCACGGCGCCCCTACGTCGCGGTGCAGGCGCTCGACGGCGCGGGCGCGGTGCTCGGCACCTCGCCCGCGATCAGCGGCTGAGCGCGCCTTCACAGGCTCTTGGCGGCGCTCCGTTGCGCGAGTCTGCGGGTTACTCCGGTATCGTCCCCCACTTGGCGCAGCCCTCCGTCCAATCGACGCCCACGGCCACGCCCCTGCGCGGGGCGCCGCCCGCGGGCCCGCGCATCAGCGGTCTGGAGCTCGCCGACGCGGAGATGTCCTTCTCCCAAGACGAGGTTCTCACGATGCTGGAGATGAAGGGCGACGAGTTCGCCGAGCGCATCTTCGGCCGCTGCGGGGTGCAGCGCCGCCACCTCAACCTCAGCGGCGAGTCGCTGGCGACGACGCTGCAGGGGCGCACCGCGCAGATCGAGGAGGAGCTGTTCGGCTACGCCGTGCAGGCCTTCGACCGCCTCGAGGTCGATCCGCTGGAGATCGGCACGGTGGTGACCGCGACGCTCTACTCGCTCGGAGGCCCCACGCTGGCGCACCGCATGGTGGATCACTACGAGATGGACCCCTCCACCGACAAGTACCACGTGCTCGGTGTTGGCTGCGCGAGCGCCGTGCCGCTGATGCGCCTCGTGGCGCAGTCGATGCGCGAGCACCCCGATCGCAAGGGCCTCGTGGTGGCCGCCGAGAGCATGGCGGGGATCCTGATGCGCGCCTCCGCGGACGACACCCGCGCCAAGGTCGTGGGCTCGTCGATCTTCGGCGATGGCTGCGCCGTGGCGCTGCTCGATGGCTCACCCGAGGCCGAGGGCCCGCAGATCATGGCCTCCAAGGTGCACCAGATCGGGCGCTCCCTTGGTGCCGTCAAGCTGGAGCTGGCGGCCGAGGACAGCTACCTGCACCTCGACCGCGACCTTCCGGATCGGGCAGGCGCCGGGCTGCGGGCGCTCGTGGAGGACTTCCTCGGCGCCCAGGATCTATCCCCTGCCGCGATCGATCACTGGCTCGTGCACCCCGGCGGGCGGCGCATCATCGAGAGTGTGCAGGGCGCCCTCGAACTCTGCGACGAGCAGGTGGGGATCTCCTATGACGTGTTGGCCAATCACGGCAACGTCGGTACGCCATCGATTCTGTATGTACTCAAGCGCACGATCGACGAGCGCGCGCCCGAGCCCGGCGAACTGGGGCTGATGGTGACGATCGGCCCGGGATCACCGTTGGGCTGATGCTCCTGCAGTGGTGACGGAACGGTTGCATCGGTTAGAACTCTCGAAAAGCGGGTAGAGACCACCTGTCCAATAGGGAGGTTGGTAATGAGGTCCCCCGCTCGCGTTTCGCTCCTCGCGCTGATGGTTGGTGCGACGATGGCCATCTTCGCATCCGCCGCTCAGGCCGCGCCTGAATTCGGGCTGGAAAGCTTCTTCGCGTCCAACTGCAAGATCGAAACCTGCAACAAGGCCGCGTCGCCTGCGGAAGAAAAGGCGAACGCGGAAGCACAGGCCTACACGCAGGCATCGGGGCATCCTCCCTTTGGTGTCACCGACTTCAAGCTCAAGCGCAGGCAGATCCAGACGGTGCCCTTTCCCGCGTCCGCGCCCGAAGGCAACCTCAAGAACCTTCGCATCGACGTGGCGCCGGGGGTGAGCACGAACCCCGAGGCCGTGGCGAAGTGCTCGGTGGAAAAGTTCACCTCCACCGAAGTGGAACCGGTGAAGCATCTCTTTGCCGCGCCCGAATGTGCCGAAAGCGGCGCTGGGAGCACGGTGATCGGCAAGAACGAAGTCACGACGGTGCTCGAAGTCGCTGCGGGTGTATTCGCGGATGTGCCGCTCACGGGGAAGGTCTACAACCTCGAACAGCCCACCGGCATGTCCTCGTACTTCGGCGTGGCGCTGCAGGTTGGCGCGGGAGTCTTCGTGCACACCTTCATCGAGGGGCACGTCGAATGGGCGAGCGACTATCACGACCTCTTCGAAATTCACAACATCACGCCCGGCCTGCTCGAATCGCGCCTCACCTTCTTTGGCAACAACGGTCCGCTCGAAAACGGCGCCTTCGTGAGCAACCCCAGCAGCTGCCTGGGCGCCGGGCCCGCGAGCACCACCGGCTGGAGCGGTGAATCCTACGAAGGGGCAAACGCCTCGAGTTCCTACACCGTGCCCGTGGGCACCGAAGGCTGCAACGGCCTGCCCCCCTTCGCGCTGGTCCCCTTCGCGCCGACGTTCTCGCTCGCGCCGGAAACGACGCAGTCCGATCTGCCCGATGGCGCAACCACCGAACTGGTGCTCCCGCACGACCCCAACCCCGCCAACCTCGACTCGGCGCAGCTGAAGACCGCGAGCATCCTGCTGCCCGAAGGGATGACGCTCAATCCCTCCGCGGCGCATGGTCTTGAAGCATGCACGCCCAAGCAGATCGGCATCCACACCAAGGAACCGCGTCACCTGTCCCGCCGGCTCGAAGGTCGCGCACCGCGACGCTCGACGTGCCAGGGCTGCCCGCGGGCTCGCTCACGGGAGCGATGTATCTGGGCGGTCCCGAAAGCGGCGGCGCGATCGCACCGATCACCGGACCCCCCTTCACGGTGTACCTCGACGTGGAGTCCACGCGCTACGGGATCTCCGTGCGCCTGCAGGGTCAGATCGTGCCCAACGAAACGACGGGCCGCCTCACGGCGCTGTTCAACGAAAACCCCGAACAGCCCTTCAGCAACCTGATCCTGAAGTTCACCGGCGGGCCGCTCGCGCCGCTTGGCAACCCGCTCTCCTGCGGCGTCGCCACGACCAGCACCAGCCTCGCTCCCTACACCGGCACGCCCGCGGTGGGGCCGATCAGCGCCTTCACCGTGGACAGCAACGGCAGCGGGGGCAGCTGCGCCTCGCCGCTGCCCTTCTCGCTGAGCCAGAACACGCAGAGCAACCCCACCACGGCCGGCGCGCAGACATCGTTCACGCTGAACCTCGAACGCGGCGATGGGCAGCAGTACCTCTCAAAGGTCGCCACCACGCTCCCCGCGGGGCTCGTGGGCCTGATCCCGTCGGTGCCGCAGTTGTGCCCCGAGCCGCAGGCCACCAACGGCGAATGTCCGTTTGCGAGCCAGATCGGCACGGCGGTGACACAGGTTGGCTCGGGCCCCACGCCCACGCAGTTCACGGGCCCGGTCTTCCTCACCGGCCCGGTGGGCGGCGCGCCCTACGGGATGACCGTTGAGGTCGCGGCGGCCAGCGGACCGTTCAACTTCGGCCTGGTGGTGGTGCGCGCGGGTCTCACGGTGAACCCCTTCACCGCGCGCGTCACGATCTCCAGCCAGCTGCCCACGATCGTGAAGGGCGTGCCGCTGCGCCTGAAGAAGCTCGCCGTGGCGATCAACCGCCAGGGCTTCCTCATCAACCCCACCAACTGCGGCGTGCTCGCCACCGAAAGCGCGCTCACCTCGACGTTTGGGGCCACGCAGAACCTCTCGAGTCCCTTCCAGGCGGCCAACTGCAGCGCGCTGGCATTCAAGCCCAAGTTCACGGCCTCCTCCAACGCGAAGACCTCGAAGTCGATCGGCGCCGCCCTGGGCGTGAAGATCGGCTACCCCACGGGTCCGCAGGCCAACATCCGCTCGGTGAAGGTGCAGCTGCCAAAGCAGCTCCCCTCGCGCCTCTCCACGCTGCAGCACGCGTGCAAGGAAGCGGTCTTCAACGCCAACCCCTTTGCCTGCCCCTCCAACTCGCGCGTGGGCGGGGCGACGGTCACCACGCCGGTGCTGCCGGTGAAGCTCACGGGTCCCGCGTTCTTCGTCTCCCACGGAGGCGCCGCGTTCCCCGATCTCGATCTCGTGCTCAATGGCAGCGATGGCGTGGAGACGATCCTGGTCGGAAACACCAACATCACCAACGGGGTCACGA
This sequence comes from uncultured Solirubrobacterales bacterium, assembly GCA_963725525.1. Classification (GTDB taxonomy): domain Bacteria; phylum Actinomycetota; class Thermoleophilia; order Solirubrobacterales; family Solirubrobacteraceae; genus Palsa-744. The sequence continues at coordinate 436,013 of CAVRYP010000009.1, read as the reverse complement.
CCTCCACCTTCGCCGCGGTGCCCGACGTGCCGGTGTCGGCGTTCGAACTGAACCTCCCCACCGGCCCCAACTCGGCGCTTGCGTCCAATGGCAGCCTGTGCGCAAAGGCGCTCACGATGCCAACCACGATCACCGCGCAGAGCGGCGCCGTGATCAGCCAGAAGACGCCGATCGTCGTGGCGGGGTGCTCGGTGAAGGTGACCGCGCACAAGACCTCCAACCACATGGCGATCCTCACCGTGCAGACGCCCTCCGCGGGGCGCGTGAGCGGCAGCGGAGCGAACCTCAAGACGACCTATCGCCACACCTCGAAGGCCCAGAAGATCACGCTCAAGGTGCCGCTCACGAACGGCGGCGTGAAGGCGCTGGCGCGCAGCAACCACAACCTCAAGGTGAAGGTGCGCGTGGGCTTCATTCCCTCCAACAAGAGCCCCTCCTCGGTGACGCACGTAACGGTGACCTTCCGGGGCTGAGCGCCCTGCGATTGGACTCGCGCCGCCCCATCGCCTAGATTGGGGGTATGGCAGGCGCGGGTACGGACACCCACGAGCGGATGGGCATGGGCACGGCGGTGGCCGGCGCGGGCGCACGGCCCATCGCTGACGCCGACTCGCTGCTCGCGGGCGTGCGGCGCCTCACGCGCCTCGCCGACAGCGCGAGCGATTCGCAGGAGATCTTCCGCGCGCTGGCGGCGGAGCTGTTCGCGGAGCTGGCCTGCGAAGAGGTGCAGCTGCACCGCCTGTGCGAGGGCGAGGACCGGGTGGAGGTCTACATGTTCGGCGGCGAAGGGCGCCTGAGCTACAGCGCCCCGCACGCCGAGCGCCCGCCGGGCGTCAGCTGGGTGGCCGGCACCGGCCAGAGCGTCGTCGTGACGGGCGCGCGCGAGCTGGCCGCGAGCGTCCCCCGCCTGGCGGTCTCCGGCGGCGTTGGGGCCGCGCTCCTGCTGGGGCTAGCGGTGCGCGGCGAGGTGGAGGCGGTGTGCATCCTCACGCGCAAAAGCCCCGAGCCCTTCGATGGACGCGCGATGCAGCGCGCCGCGACGCTCGTCGATCAGGCGGCGACGGCGCTGGCGCTCCTGCGCGCGCGCGCGGAGGCGGGCACCGACCCGGTGACCGACTGCATGAACCACCGCGCGATGCGCAGGCGCCTGGATGAAGAGATCGCCCGCGCGACGCGCACCGGCGGGCGGCTCTCGTGCCTTTTGATCGACCTCGACAACTTCAAGCAGGTGAATGACCGCCACGGCCACTCCGCGGGCGATGCGGTGCTGCGCGGGGTGGCCCATGCGCTGATGGGCGAGTTTCGTGCCTTCGATCGCGTGGCGCGCTATGGGGGCGATGAGTTCGTGGTGATCCTCGCCGACGCCGACCTCGAGCGCGCGGGCATCGCCGCCGAGCGCGCGCGCGAGCGCATGCTGGGGGTGGCCTCCTTCGATGTCGTCCCCGGCGTGAGCGCCTCGATCGGCGTGGCGCAGTGGCGTGAGCCGATGAGCACCGACGAGCTGCTCGACGCCTGCGACGCCGCGCTGCTGCACGGCAAGCGCAACGGCAAGGGCCGCGTGACGCGCGCGGCCTGAGCCATTACGGCGCGAGCACGTCCCGTATAGAGAATCCGAGAGCGCCTTCGCGCGTGACGCTGTCCTCCACGCCCCCACGTCCCCACAGGGCGAAGGTGGGATCCGCGACAGGGCGGGGAACCCGTATCGCCTTTTCTCGCAGGCGTGCCAGCTCGCGGCGGCCCAGTGGCCGAGCCTGCCAGCGGGCCTCGCCAAGCAGAACCGTCCCGGCCTCGCCGAGCCCCAGCACATCGACCTCGCATGGCTCCCCGCGCACCGTCCACCAGCGTCCGACCACGAGGTCTCGGGGCAGCTCCCCACGCTGAACGAGTCGCCCCGCGTGGGCCCGCGCCGCCTCCTCGAAGACCGCGCCGAGATGACGCTGCCACTCAGGCGCCTTCCTGCGGATCACCGATCGACCCTGGCCGGCTTCGATCTGCGGGATTTCGGAGTAGAGCACGCCGAACCAGAAGGCCAGATAGGAGTCGGCGATCTCATAGCTCGCGCGCGCCCCCCTGGGTGCGCCGACGGGCAGCACCTTGGCGATGAGGCCGGCGCGCGCGAGGATCTCCAGCGGTCGCTCCACGCGCTGGTCGCTCTCCGCGGCAATCTCCCCAAAGCGCGTCCTGCCCCGTCCGATAGCCGCCAGGACGCGAGGGTATCCGCTGTCGTGGGGCAGCTCCTCGGCGAGCATCCCGGAGGCGTCCTCGAGCAGGATCCCACCCAGCGTACCCCCCAGGCGGACGAGATTGGCCTCGGTTGTGGCGTCCTGATCCCAATCGCGCAGGTGCAGCGGATACCCGCCACACGCTGCGTACGCTTCGAGGAACGCCGTCTCGGTCCAGACGAGGGAGGAATGTTCGGGCCTGGAGCGGATCGAGCGGGCCGAGTCTGAGTCGCGAGCGTCGGGCGGCCCCGCAGCGCTCCACCGGCGCCGACCATCGCCTCCATCATGCCGATCGCCGAGCCGGTCAGCACCAGCATCAGCTTGGTGTGGGCGGCGATGTGATCCCACACCGCCTGCACGATGCTCGGCAGTCCCGGAGTGGAGCGGGTGAGGTAGGGCACCTCGTCGAGCACCACCGCCAGGGGTTCGTCGGCTGCGAGCGCCGCGAAGAAGCGCAGCGCGGCCTCCCAGCTGGAAAAGCGGCCTCCGGCGAGGTCGGCCGTCCGCTCGCCGAGGTCCCTGCGCACGGCCTCCGTCAGGCGCGCGAGCTCGATGCTCTCGGCCTGCTGGGTGGCGCCGAAGAACACCGCCTGGCGGTCTTGGACGAAGTGGGAGAGCAGGAAGGTCTTGCCCACCCGGCGCCTGCCCCACACCACCGCGAGTTGTGGGTTCCCGGCTCTCGCTTGTTCCCATGCCTGCGCGAGGCTCGCCTGCTCGCGTTCGCGATCGATCAGTTTCAGGAGCGTCACGGCCCCAGAATACTACAAAGACCTTGTACTACAAAGCCTGTGTACTACAAGGCCCCTGTAGCAAATCCGAGGAGCTGGATCGGCCCCCAGGAGACCCGACCTGCCCGTTTCCCCGAGTCCCTGCGCCTCCTCGACTGCTTTTGAGAGACTGGGGGTACACGTCCCTAAAGACCAGACCAAGTCGAGGAGCCCCATGTCGCAGAACAGCTTTGGCGCAAAGAACACGCTCGCGGTGGGCGGACGCGAGTATGAGATCTTCCGCCTCGATGCCCTGCAGGCGCGCTTCGATGTGGCGCGGCTGCCGTTCTCGCTGAAGGTGCTGCTGGAGAACCTGCTGCGCACGGAGGGCAATGGCGCGGTGAGCGCCAACGACATCGAGGCGCTCGCGGGCTGGGACGCCAAGGCGGAGCCGAGCAAGGAGATCGCCTTCTCTCCCGCAAGGGTGCTGATGCAGGACTTCACGGGCGTACCCGCGGTGGTGGATCTCGCGGCGATGCGCGACGCGATGGCGCAGATGGGCGGGGATCCCGATCGGATCAACCCGCTGGTGCCCGCCGAGCTCGTGATCGACCACTCGGTGCAGGTGGACGCGTTTGGCACGCGCGATGCCTTCCGCGTGAACGCCGAGCGCGAGTTCGAGCGCAACGAGGAGCGCTACGCGTTCCTGCGCTGGGGGCAGGAGGGCGTTCGACAACTTCAAGGTCGTGCCCCCCGACACGGGCATCGTGCACCAGGTGAACCTCGAGTACCTGGCGCGCGTGGTGTTCGAGAACGACCAGACCAGACGGGCCCTACCCCGACACGCTCGTGGGCACGGACTCCCACACCACGATGGTGAACGGCCTCGGCGTGCTCGGCTGGGGTGTGGGCGGCATCGAGGCCGAGGCGGCGATGCTGGGGCAGCCGATGTCGATGCTGATTCCGCAGGTGCTGGGCTTCAGGCTGCACGGCGAGCTGCCCGAGGGCGCGACCGCCACCGATCTCGTGCTGACGGTGACGCAGATGCTGCGCGAGCGCGGCGTGGTGGGCAAGTTCGTGGAGTTCTACGGCGCGGGCCTCGCGGGCCTGCCGCTGGCCGATCGGGCGACGATCGGCAACATGTCCCCCGAGTTCGGCTCCACGTGCGCGATCTTCCCGATCGACGCCGAGACGCTGCGCTACCTCGAGTTCTCCGGGCGCCCGCGCGAGCGGATCGAGCTCGTGGAGGCATATGCGCGCGAGCAGGGGCTGTGGCACGACGAGAACTCGCCCGAACCTACGTTCTCGGATCTGATCGAGCTCGATCTGGGTGAGGTCGTGCCGAGCATCGCCGGTCCCAAGCGCCCGCAGGACCGCGTGTCGCTGAGTGAAGCCCAGCACGCCTTCCGTCGTGCGCTGGGCGATTACGTGCGGGTCAACGGCGAGGACTCCTATCCGGCCTCCGATCCGCCCTCCAACGGCGCGCCGGGGCACCCGGCCGTGGGGACGAAGGCGCCGGTGACGCTTGCCGATGGCACGCATACGAGCCTCGATCACGGGCACGTGGTGATCGCGGCGATCACGAGCTGCACGAACACCTCGAACCCCTCGGTGATGGTGGGCGCGGGCATCCTCGCGCGCAACGCGCTCGCACGCGGGCTGAAGAGCAAGCCGTGGGTGAAGACCTCGCTGGCGCCGGGCTCGAAGGTGGTGAGCGAATACCTCGACCGCGCGGGGCTCACCGAGTCGCTGGAGGCGCTGGGGTTCAACCTCGTGGGGTATGGCTGCACGACGTGCATCGGCAACTCGGGGCCGCTGCCCGAGGAGGTCTCGAAGGTGGTGGGCGACGAGGATCTGGCGGTCGTGAGCGTGCTCTCGGGCAACCGCAATTTCGAGGGGCGTATCAACCCGGATGTGAAGATGAACTACCTCGCCTCGCCGCCGCTGTGCGTGGCCTACGCGCTGGCGGGGACGATGGACATCGACATCGTGGAGGATCCGCTCGGCCGCGACGAGCAGGGCAATGAGGTGTATCTGCGCGACATCTGGCCCAACGAGCGCGAGGTGGCGCAGACGATCGAGGAGGCGGTGCGCTCGGATATGTTCCGCAAGAGCTACGGCGAGGTGTTCGCAGGGGATGAGCGCTGGAACGGCCTCGATGTGCCCACGGGCGAGCGCTTCGCCTGGCAGGAGGACTCGACGTATGTGCGCCTGCCGCCCTACTTCGAGGATCTGCCGCGCGAGCCCGCGCCCGTGCGTGACATCGAAGGCGCTCGCGTGCTGGCGCTGCTGGGTGACAGCGTCACCACCGATCACATCTCCCCGGCCGGCTCGATCAAGCGGGAGAGCCCCGCGGGGCTGTATCTGCAAGAGCGGGGCGTGCAGCCGCGGGACTTCAACAGCTACGGCTCGCGGCGGGGCAATCACGAGGTGATGATGCGCGGCACCTTCGCCAACATCCGCCTCAAGAACATGCTCGCGCCTGGGACCGAAGGGGGCGCCACGCTGCATCTGCCCGACGGCGAGGCGATGTCCATCTACGACGCGGCGATGCGCTATGCGCAGGAGGGCGTGCCGCTGGTGGTGCTGGCAGGGAAGGAGTACGGCTCGGGCTCATCGCGCGATTGGGCTGCCAAGGGCACCCGACTACTGGGTGTGAAAGCGGTGATCGCCGAGAGTTTCGAGCGCATCCACCGCTCCAATCTTGTGGGTATGGGTGTGCTGCCATTGCAGTTCAAGCCCGGCGATTCGGTCGCATCTCTCGGTCTCACAGGTCACGAGACGTTCTCGATCGTCGGCGTGGCGACTGGCGAAGAGGTTCCGCGCGAGGTGACGGTGCGCGCCGGCGAGAGAGAGTTCGCGGTAACGGTGCGCATCGACACCCCCAAGGAGCAGAGCTACTACCGCCACGGCGGCATCCTGCAGTACGTTCTGCGCGAAATGCTGGCGTCGTGAGGTACAGGCAGGGGGTGGGCGGGGGAGGGAGGCTGGCCTCCCGGTCATTTTGCGGGATCTGCTGAACGCGCGCGGCCCCTCGGGCTACGAGACGGCCCCGGCGGCCGCGTGGCGCAAGGCGGCGGAGAAGTTCGCGGCGGTGAGCACCGACACGATGGGCACCCCGACCGCGCGTGTGGCCTCGCGCCACGGCGAGCAGTCCTCGGCGCGGCGGCTGATGGTGATGGGGCATATCGATGAGATTGGCTTGATCGTGACGCACATCGACGACGAGGGCTACCTGTGGTTCGCGCCGGTGGGCGGCTGGGATGCGCAGATCCTGGTGGGCCAGCGCGTGGTGCTCTCCACGCGCAAAGGCGAGATAAATGGGGTGATCGGCAAGAAGCCGATTCACCTGCTGCGCGAGGAGGAGCGAAAGAAGGTGGCGGAGGTGCGCGACCTGCACATCGACGTGGGCGCGAAGAACGGCAAAGAGGCGCGCGAAATCGTGCGCATCGGCGATGTCGCCGTAATCGCGGGCGAGCCGATCGAGCTGCCGGGCGGCAGGGTGGCCTCACGCGCGCTCGATAACCGCCTGGGCTCGTTCGTGGCGCTCGAGGCCGCCCGTCTGGTGGCGAAGGCGGGAGGCGCGCCGTGGGAGCTGGTGGCGGTGGCGGCGGCGCAGGAGGAGATCACCTTTGGCGGCTCGCGCACGAGCGCCTTCTCGCTGGAGCCCGATGCGGCGATCGTGGTGGACGTGACCCACGCCACCGACGCGCCGGGGATCGAGGTGAAGGAGTCGGGTAAGCACGAGCTCGGCTCCGGGCCGGTGCTGAGCCGCGGCTCGACGCTAAATCCGGCGTTGTGCGAGCTGCTGTATGAGACCGCGGAGCGCGAGAAGATCCCCTTCACCGTGGAGGCCACCGCGCGCGCCACGGGAACCGACGCCGACGCGGTGCACCTCAGCCGCGGCGGGGTGCCCACGGCGCTGGTGTCTATCCCGCTGCGCTACATGCACTCTCCGGTGGAGATGGTGCAGCTCGAGCGACGTCCACGCCTGCGCCCGCCTGATTGCGGCGATGGCGCTGGCGTTGGACGGGGAGACGTCGCTGGCGCGCTGAACGCTACGCGACGGTGAGCTCGGTGAACTCCACGATCTCGTAGACGGCTCCGGGCGTGCCGCCGATGGCGAGCATGCGCAGACCCTCGGGGCCGGCGTAGATCTTGCGCTTGGTGGCGGCGCCGATGCGGATGAGCACGTCGGGGTTGAGCGCCACGCGCTCGCCTTCGATGTCGGCCTCGCCGGAGCCGCGAAGCACCGCGAAGACCTCCTCCTGGGCGGACTCGGCGTGATCGTGTTCGGGGTAGTCGGAGTAGTTCGGGGGCATGTCCACGACCTGCATGCCGAAGGAGGTGACGCCCAGCTCGGCGCGGGCCTTCTTGAGGCCGCCGCCGAAGGCGCCCTCCATCTCGTCGATGCGCTTGATGGTGTAGTCGGGCATTGCTGTGATCCTCTCTGTGAGTCGCCGAAGGGAACTTCGCGGAGGATATTTGCCGCGGAGTACTCAGAGAATCCGTTTCCTCGGGAATCACGAGCACCGGATTTTCGGTGGGCATGATGATGCCGAGCTGGCGCGACTGCAGCAGCACCGAGCCATCGGGCGCCCAGATGACGCCGTCCTCCTCGAAGAAGCCTTCGTGCAACAGGCGGGTGTTGAAGATCGAGAGGCACATCCCATCGAGCGGCCCCTCGACGCGCGGAGGGGGTTGGCGGAAGTGGATCGTGAGATCGACGGTGGGGCTGATGGCTGGCTCGGAGAGGGCGATGAAAGACGGAGGGAACCAGGCGTCGGCGAAGAGCACGAGCGAGAGCGGATCGAGCGCTCGCGCCTGCGGCAGCGCGATCCAGCCGCCGATTTCCATTGGGTGGTCCGCGCCCACGAAGGGCATCGCGCCCACGCGCGCCTGCATCACGAGTTGCTTGGTGAACTCGGGAGCGCCCTTGAACATGCGCGGCGTGTCGCGGCGCTCGAGATCGGGCGGCGCCACCTCGGGCATCGGCAGCGCGTCGGCTTCGGGGGCCTCCCAGGGAAGCGAGAAGGCCGCGAGCGCAAGCGCCATCGTGGCGCCCTCCTGGGTGAGGCGCGCGGAGAGCGTGGAGAGCGAACGCCCCGCGCGCTCGATGCTCACTTCGATCTTCGCCGGCCCTGGTTCGGGTGAGCTCGCGTAGTGAATCGTGAGCGAGCGCGGCGAACGCGTGGGGTCGTCGACTGCGGCTGTGAGCGCGCGCAGCAGCATTGCCGCGAGGTAGCCACCGTGAGGGCCGCGTCCAGCACGCCAGCCGGGAGCGATATCGGCGTCGAAAGAGGTCGACTCGCCGATCCGGCGCACCGCGGTATCGAGATCGAAGCGTGTGTCCACTTCAGCCGCGCACGAGGCGCTTGTAGGTGATGCGGTGCGGCCGATCGGCGGCGGCGCCGAGGCGCGTGCGGCGATTCTCCTCGTAGGCCTCGAAGTTGCCTTCGAACCACACCACCTGGGAGTCGCCCTCGAAGGCGAGCACGTGGGTGGCGACGCGGTCGAGGAACCAGCGGTCGTGGGAGATGACGAGGGCGCAGCCGGGGAAGCCCAGGAGGGCGTCCTCCAGCGCACGCAGGGTGTCCACATCCAGATCGTTGGTGGGCTCGTCGAGCAGCAGGAGGTTGCCGCCGGCGCGGAGCAGCTTCGCCAGATGCACGCGGTTGCGCTCGCCGCCGGAGAGCGAGCCGATGCGGGCCTGCTGGGAGGAGCCCTTGAAGTTGAAGCCGGCGGCGTACTGGCGCGAGTTGACCACGCGCTCGCCCACCTTGAGCTGATCGAGCCCATCGGAGATCTCCTCCCACACGGTCTTGGAGGGGTCGAGCGCGTCGCGCGACTGGTCCACATAGGCGAGCTGCACGGAGTCGCCCAGCACGAGCGTGCCGGCGTCGGGTGAGTCCTCGCCGGTGATCATGCGGAAGAGAGTGGTCTTGCCGGCGCCGTTGGCGCCGATCACGCCGACGATCCCCGCGCGCGGCAGGTCGAACGAGAGATCCTCGATCAGAAGACGCTCGCCGAAGCCCTTGCGAAGATCCTTCGCGGTGAGCACCTGCGCGCCGAGGCGGGGGCCGGGGGGAATGTGGATCTGGACCTCGTCGAGCTTCACGTTGCGCTCCTCGGCGACCAGCTCCTCGTAGCGGGCGAGGCGCGCCTTTGACTTGGTGCGCCGGCCCTTGGGGTTGGTGCGCACCCATTCGAGCTCGGCGGCGATCGTGCGCTGGCGGCCCTTCTCGGAGCGGTCTTCCTGGGCGAGGCGCGCCTGCTTCTGCTCGAGCCAGGAGGAGTAGTTGCCTTCGTAGGGGATGCCCTGCCCGCGGTCGAGCTCGAGGATCCAGCCGGCGACGTTGTCGAGGAAGTAGCGATCGTGGGTGACGGCGACGATGGTGCCCTTGTACTCGGCGAGGTGCTGCTCGAGCCACGCCACCGACTCGGCGTCGAGGTGGTTGGTGGGCTCGTCGAGCAAAAGGAGGTCGGGCGCGCGCAGCAAGAGGCGACAGAGGGCCACGCGCCGGCGCTCGCCGCCGGAGAGCTTCGACACATCCGCATCGGGCGGGGGCAGGCGCAGGGCGTCCATCGCGTAGTCGAGCTTCGTATCGAGATTCCAGGCATCGGCGGCGTCGATGCGCGCCTGGATGTCGCCGAACTCCTCGGCGGTGTCATCCGAATAATTGGCGGCGAGCTCGTTGAAGCGATCGAGCAGCGCCTTGGTGGCGGCGACGCCCTCCTCGACGTTGCCGCGCACGTCCTTGGATTCGTCGAGCTGGGGCTCCTGCTCGAGCATCCCCACGGTGGCGCCGGGCGCGAGCGAGGCCTCGCCGCGGTACTCCTCATCGAGGCCCGCCATGATGCGCAAGAGGGTGGACTTGCCGGCGCCGTTGTAGCCGAGCACGCCGATCTTGGCGCCGGGATAGAAGGCGAGCGTGATCTCGCTGAGCACCGTCTTATCGGGCGGGTGCAGCTTGGAGAGGCGATGCATCGTGAAGACGTACTGGGAGGACACAGCGGCCAGGATAGGCGCTCGGCCCGCGAACAGCAGTTTTAAGGGACGGCACAAGGCCGTCCAGCGAGCGTTCGCGTGGCGGAACGGGCCGAAGTGGCCGCAGGCCTGCGGAAGGAGGCGCGACGGGGCGATAACGTAAACGGGGAATGCCCGGAGGCATCTTGGACATAGAGCAGCAGCTGCTCCTACTGGAGCTGGAGGCGCCCTTCGACAAGCGCGAGGTGCAGCTCGCGCGGCGGCGCATGGCCAAGCGCTGGCACCCCGATGTGGCGCCGAGCGGGAGACAGTTCGAGCACGAGCGCCACCTCAAGGCGATCAACGAGGCGGCCGATCAGCTCGAGCGCCTCGCGGAGGGCTCGCGCGGGGGGCGCGTGAGCGCCAACGCCGTGCGCGTGAGCGCCGCGGCGGCGCGCCGCGCGCGCGAGGAGGCGGGGCGCAGAGCCTACGAAGCCGAGCAGCGCGCCCGCGAAGCGGCCACCGAGCGCGCGCAGCACGACCCCTTCGGCAGCCGCGTGCCCGATCACTCGGTGGTGCACCGCTATGCCCGCTGCATCTCCTACCCCGAGTGGGGCGTGGGCACCGTCGCGGGGATCTACTTCACCGGCGGGGGCTCCTCGACGAGCGGCGCACACAACGGCGCTGAGAACGGCGAAGAGGATCGCATCGAAGTCGATCAGCAGTGGGCGAGGGTGAAGTTCAGCCACGGCGTGCGCACGGTGCCCGCGGGGAGCATGCGCTTCGTGGACTTCTCCAAGCCCGACCCCGCGGAGGAGCGCGTGGAGCGCTTCATGACCGCCGCGCAGCGCGCCATGGCCGAAGGCGAGTACGAGCTCGCCGCGCAGCGGCTCGTCTACGCGCGCGACGCCGAGCCGCGCAACGTGGGGGTGCTGCGCCTGATGACCCTCGCCTTCTGGCAGGCGGGCAACCTCGAGGCGGCGGCGCGCTCGGTGCGCGACTGGGCGCGCGTGGACGGCGAGCGCCCTGCGCCGCACCGCTTCGCGGCGCGCATCTACGAAGACATAGGCGCCACCGACCTCGCCGAGGAAGCCGCGCAGCGCGCCGCCGAGCGCGGCCCCGAAGACGCGGGCGCGTGGGAGCGCCTGGGCCGCCTGCGCCTGAGCCTCATGGACCGCGAGGGGGCGCTGCAGGCGCTCGAGCGCGCGCTCAGCCTCGGCGCGGGCGGGGATGTGAAGGAGTTGCTCGTGAGGGCGCTCGCGCTGGAGCCGCGCGCGGTGCCGGTGGTCTGATCGGGGCGCCACCAGTCCGAGATTCGGTGGCTGCTCGAAGCGGCTGGCATCCGAGAACTCTGGCTTCACGGGTAGACGCCCGGTGTGGTTACTCGCGGTCGGCGGTGTCGTGAGCAGTTCGGGCTCACCTCCCTGAACCGTGGAACATCAACATCAGAGCGGCCGAGGACAGTAGCTGACGGCCGATCTGGAACTGGCGCAGCGAGCACACAATCGAACCGCCCGCCTCTCCGGAACTTGTGTAGTCTCCCGCGGCCCAGTCGTGCCTAGCCTTGAGGAGGAGTTCTTGCCGGACAACTCACAATCGGAGACCGGTCGGTTTGAGATTCCTCGCCCCGGCTCTAGCAAGCAGAGCTACGAGATCCCAGCCAGCGAGCGCGATCGAGGGCTGCTCGCCAAGGGCTGGCCGCGACGTGCCTCGAGATCATTGACGGATCAGTGGAAGATCGAGAAGGGGCACCTGTTCAGACAGATCGTGGTGTACGGCGAGCAGGATGTCGAAAGCAAAGAGCACGCGAACGAGAACCGCAACGAGCCGCCGCAGCCACACAACTTGTGGGAGGCGCTGCTGAGATTCCCCAACTCGCCGCTGATCGGAACGCATCGTCCACGCAAGCGTCCCTTTCAATTCGAGAGCGAGGACGGTTGGCCGAACCTGCACACAATGCGGGTGATCGGCAAGGGCAACGAGCCTGGAGGGCAGATTAAGCACGTCTACCTCCTGCACAACGGGCTCAACGAGACGACCGACCTGCTGTTCCACTATCGCCTCGCGGCTTGGATCCTCGGGAGCAGGGCGGAGAACGACGCCGTGTGCATCCTGCGTCCGCTACCAGGACACCTCACGCGATTCCCGTTCCAAAGTCCCTACACTGAGCAGCCGCTGGACGGCTACCTGCGCGATCCCGGCGACCTGTTCCGTCAGTTCCTGCGCTACATGCAGGAGACGCAGTGGCTCTTGAGCGCCCTCACGCCTCGACCGCACTATGCCGTGGCGGCCGGCACTCGCCTGCTCGCCGAGGCTGAGCCGCCAGATCGTGGCAAAGGCCGGGGCGCGCATGGGGTCCTGGCTCGGGCCATCGCCGAGGATTGGCAAGAGGTCGTCAAGGCCAACATCAAGGCCGAAGAACTGTACGTAGAACTCGCCCGAGCACAGGGTGAGCCTGATGAGCATCCTTCCACCCAGTCCAAGCAGGACGTCTCCAAGAGCAGGATCACCGACATGGTGGCGGAGCTTCGCAAGCTGCTCGGCTGGGAAGGGAAGTCTGACGCAGAGGAGCGCCGTGCAGCGCCCAAGCAAGCCGCTCCCGAGCCGCCCTCCGTACATGTAGTCGGCTACAGCATGGGTGGGTTCATGGCGCAGGCGGCATTCTTCGCTTGGCCTTTCGCGATATCGAGCTGCACGAACCTGTTCGCCGGCGGTGCGTTGCGCGATCTCGCGCCGACCGCGTTCGCGCACCCGGAGGAGTGGCAGGCAGTCCTCCACGGTCTCCGCTATGAGCTTGATCGCGCCTTTCGGGAAGGTTATCTGAAGAGCCACGAGACGGAATCGACCGACGGGTCCGGGTCGAAGGTCGAGCGGGTCGCCGGGATCGATGCTGACGATTTCAGCTACTTCACGCGAATCTTCTATGAGGTGTACCTGCAGTACTACCGTGGCGGCTATGCCAGCCGTGTCTCGGAATTCAGCCGACGGCTGCTGTTCGTGGTGGGCGGCGACGATCCGATCGTGCGTACCAAGAACGTGCTCGACGCCGGACCGCCCGAGGGCATGACCCTGATCCAGATCGCCGATGTCAGCCACTTCCCTGGCGGTCGCGGACGCGGCGCTCCCGACGGCGGCAAGGTGGAGAACGAGCAGCGCGTGTACTGGCTTCCCGAGGTGGGACGGGTCATCGCCAACTTCTCGGAGCGATCAGCCGGGCTGCTGCACAAGCAGCTCACTGAATGTTGGGATGTGACTGCTGACCGGGACCTGGCTCCGGCCGACCTGACTGGGGAGGGCAAGTCGACGTACACCGGATCGCAGTCGCCCGACAAGGACCCGAACGTTCTTGAGAGCGCCGCATTCACCCACGAGCTTCGCAAACTGGTGGACGTGGCGCTCACGAGATCCGGCGACGGCGACCTAGCCGACGAGGATCGGCAAGTCAACGAGCGTCGGCGTGCTGATGACCAGCCGGCCGACGAAGATGGAAGGGGCTGGCTCTTGGTCTCGCGCAACGAGATCCCGCCCGTGTTCCTCGGTCCGCGCGCGTATCGCTTCTACGGGCAGGCGGTCCATCACTCCGAGGATCAGATCGCGCAGTACGTCCGCTGGCTGAGGGCGCGCGCGTGGCAGCTGCGTACCAATCGCCCGCGGGTTAGCCTGCTGGTTCCCGAACTTGGAGAGGTCTGGTTCCAGAGGCGGGGAGATCGTCAGACGTTCTTCTCGAAGAGTGAGACCCCAAACGCAGCGCGTGTGCCAAGCAAGCGCGATCTCGAGACCATGTGGGGTCAATTCGAGAGCCAGTGGATGAAGACCGGCGCCGTGAGAGTATTCGCCGGCCGCGAGTGCAAACCCACGGATCTGGCTGGCATCGGCCCCGCGGTGGCGAATGGCAATAAGCTCTCGTTGACGGTCCTGCCCGATGTGTGGATCGGGCTCTCTGCAAGCGTCGCCAAGCAGATGCGGGAAGACCAGGTCTCGGACACGCGTGAAGAGTTCCCGGACACGCGTGAAGGGAACGAGGAGGCCGTGATCGCGTGGACGTCCGAGCTCGAGAAGGGCAAAGGGGAGGAGCACAAGGAACAGCTCGCAAAATGGCTGGCTGACGAGGAATTGATGGCGATAAGAATCTCTGCTGCCGAGATCAACCCGAGATTCCGCGGTCGTCGGCTCGAGAAGGAGCGCGAGGTCAAGAAGGCGCTCGTGCATTGGGCGCTTTCCTATCGCGCGTCCAAAATGCCAAGCGTCACCGGTACGCCAGGTGCTGAGGCGGGGGGTGCCGCTTCGGATGGCGCTCCATGATGAGCTCTCGGGCCGACTCCAGTCGATTTACCGGGCAATTCCCAAATGGACCCTTGTTCTTGGGCGTCCTGCCCGGGTCGAGAACCCATTCAGCGACTGCTGAGCTCAGCCGAGGATGTTCACCGCGCGCGAGACGATCAATCCGATCGTCACGAGCGAGACGAGCGATTGGATGCCCATGATGGTCTTCGCCATCGGCGTGAGCGGCATCGTGTCGGTTGGGGAGAAGGCGGTGGCATTCGTGAGCGACACATACAGGTAGTCGATGAACTGCGGGCGCCAGTCAAGCGGCTCGATGCGGTCGTCCTGCATCTGCGGGAAGAGGAAGTCGGCGGCGCGATCGTGACCTGCCGCGCGCCGCCCGGGGCCGCCGCGGTCGGTCTCCCAATACCACAGCGCGAAGATGAGGAAGTTGGTGAGCCAGATCAGCACCCCCGAGACGACAAGCTCGCGGCCGTTCTTCACATGGCTGTGCAGCAGGTAGTGCGTGAGCGCCGCCAGCGAGTAGATGTTCGCGGCGCTCACAAACGCCGTCAGGCCCAGCGCCACGCGCCGACGCCGCGGGTGCTCGTGCTCGAGTTGGTTGGGCGTGGCCATGAACATGCCCACCAGCAGCGCTCCCTCCAGGCCCGGGATCAGCCACGCGGGGCCCACCGTGAGCCGATCGGGCAAGAGCAACTGCAGCGCGATCGCCCCAAGGATTGTCGCCTGCGCCGGCCAGAACGGCTCGGACGCGCCCGGCGGGGGGTAGGGCCGGCCGGGGGGCGCGGGCTGCGCGGAGGGTTCGGGGGCCACGAGGGGGACTCTAGGTCGCGGTTCGGAGGGATCGATGTCTCTATCGGGTTGCTGTGAGAATGTGATACTGTGAAGCACAGTGACGAACATCACCGTTTCCGTCCCTGACGACGTCTATCGCGCAGCGGATTCGCGCGGCCGAGCGTGGGAGTTCGGTTAGCGGACTTGTCGCCGAGTACTTGCGCTCGCTCTCCGAGCGCGACGCCGAGTTTGCGCGTCTCGAGGCTCAGCAGCGGAGCATCCAGGAGCAGATCGGTCGCTTCAGCGCCCGCGATCGCCTCGCCCGCGAGGAGCTGCACGGGCGTGCAGTTCGCTGACACCATCATCCTGCTCTATGCGATCTCACGCGATCCCGGTGAGCGCAAGAAGGCCGCAAGGGCCAACGAGCTCCTGGCTCGGCGGGAGGTGGGGCTTTCGGTGCAGGTGCTCCAGGAGTTCTATGTGCAGGCGACCCGCGAGTCCAGGGCAGATCGCCTGACGCACGAGCAGGCTGCTGCGCTGATCGACTCCTTCCGGCGGTTTCCCATCCAGGAGACCACGTTGAGCACCGTGCTCGCCGCCCTGGACACCCGCGAGCGATTCGGCATCTCCTACTGGGACGCCGCGATTCTCGAGGCGGCCCGTGCGCTCGGCTGCGAGATCGTGCTCTCGGAGGATCTGAACGATGGCCAAGACTACGCTGGTGTTCGAGTCGAGAACCCCTTCAACGACCGCTGACGGCGCACCTGGCACGCTAGCCTGAAAGCAGGCATGGGTATCGAGAACCCCGTCCATATCATCTTCATCGCGGCGGTCGCGCTGGTGGTGCTCGGCCCGAAGCGTCTCCCCGAAATGGCGCGCGCGCTCGGCAAGGGCATGCGCGAGTTCCGCGAGGCGATGAGCGGCGAGGCGCAGGAGGAGAAGCCGCCGCCGCCCGACAGCGAGTGACGCCGCCGGAGAGCGATCCGGCGCAGCGGATAGGTTCTCGGCGTGCGCCTGATCGTCGCCCGCTGCGAGGTCTCCTACATCGGCCGTGTCACCACCGTGCTGCCCGAGGCGGTGCGGCTGTTGATGTTCAAGGCCGATGGCACCTTCATGGTATGGGCCGATGGCGGCGGCCCCAATGTGAAGCCGCTCAACTGGATGACCCCGCCCACGGTGCTCGAAGAGGAGACCGCTCCCGAGGGCGCGCCCGCGCGCCTGGTGGTGCGTCGCCACAAGCAGGAGGATCGCGTGGAGATCGTGCTGCACGAGGTGCTCTCGGATATCGAGCACGAGCTCGACGTGCTCGTGTCGTTGGAGAAGGAGGGCCTCGAGCGCGAGCTGCAGGAGCTCCTCGCCGCCGCGCCGCAGTGGTGCGGGGAGGGCTTTCGGCTCGTGCGCCGCGAGTGGCCCACAGACATCGGCCCCGTGGATCTGATGTGCCGCGATGGCGAGGATGAGTGGATCGCGGTGGAGATCAAGCGCATGGGCACGATCGATGCGGTGGAGCAGCTCACGCGCTACCTGCAGCGCATCCGCCTGGACCCCGCGCTGGGCTCATGCCGCGGGGTGCTCGCTGCACAGCGGATCAAGCCGCAGGCGCGCGTGCTCGCGCAGGCGCGTGGAATCGAGTGCGTGGAGGTCGACCTGGAAGTGCTGCGCGGCGAGCGCGAGCCCGAGTTGACGCTGTTTGCGGCCTGAGCCGCTGTTTCGCCCACAGGGGTGGCGAGGTAGTCTGCAACGCATGACCAACGACACCGCCTCCACCACTGCCGCACCCGCCGCCGCGAACGCCGAGCCCTCCGCCGTGCTCAGCGAGCGCCGCGAGAACGTACTGCTGATCACGATCAACCGCCCCGAGGTGCGCAACGCCGTGAACGCCGCCGTGGCCGCCGGCATCGCGGGAGCGCTGGAGGAGCTCGATGGCGACGATGCACTCTCCGTGGGCGTGCTCAGCGGCGCGGGAGGCTTCTTCTGCGCGGGCATGGATCTGGGGGCCTTCGTGAAGGGCGAGTCGCCCTGGTTTGGCAATCGCGGCTTCGCGGGCATCGCCCAGCGCTCCGCCGCCAAGCCGCTGATCGCGGCGATCGAGGGCTTCGCGGTGGCGGGCGGCATGGAGATCGCGCTCGCCTGCGATCTCATCGTCGCGGCAAGGGGCGCCAAGATGGGCATCCCCGAGGCCAAGCGCTCGCTCGTGGCCGCGGGCGGCGCGCTGCTGCGCCTGCCGCGAAGGATGCCCTACCACATGGTGATGGAGCTCGCGCTCACCGGCGATCTCCAGCCCGCAGAGCGCTTTCACGAGTGGGGCGTCGTCAACCACCTCGCCGAGCCCGGCGAGGCCGTGCGGGGCGCGCTGGAGCTCGCGGCGCGCCTGGCCAAGAGCGGGCCGCTCGCGCTGATCGCCTCCAAGCGCATCCTCCAGGAGCAGTACGACTGGTCCGCCGCGGAGATGTGGGAAAAGCAGGGCGCCATCTCTGGGCCAGTGTTTGCCTCCGAGGACGCCAAGGAGGGCGCCAGCGCCTTCAAGGAGAAGCGCGATCCGGTGTGGCGGGGGCGGTAGGGGCCCCCGAGGTGAAGCCGGGCGTCCCTGGGTGGCTTTCGCTGTAGCCCCTCGACAGGGCTGTTCGCAAAAATATAGGTACACCCTATTAGTGTGTACCCACACTTAGCTGAACAGAGATGGCCACCTTCGCCAGCGTCCCAGGACGCTCAGAGATTCGGCAGGTGCTCGATCTCGGGCGAGCGCAGCGCGATGCCGAGCCCTCGCAGCGAGACGCGCCCGGACTGCGGGTAGAAGCACATGTCGGCCGGCTCGCGGGTGCCGTAGGCGAGGTAGGTGATTCCCTCGGCGCCAGGCCGCAGCGCGTGGGCGACGCCCGTGCCCGCCGGGCGCGAGATCACATCCCCGCGGCTGAGCGGATGCTCCTCGGGGCTCTCGGCGCCGCGCTCCCACAGCTCGAGGATGCCCCCGCCGTCGAGCACCACGAACAGCTCCTCCTCGAGCGAGTGGCAGTGCGCCGGGGCGCCCTGTCCGTCGGCGGCGAGCACGACGTGGTTGAGGCCCGTAGCCGAAGCGCCAGCGGCCTGGCCCAGGCGTCGGGCGCGTCCGCCGAGGATCGCGGGCACGTCGGACGAGCGCGACGACGTTGCGCGGGCGCTCGGCTGCTGGCGGCGGACACTCGGGCGCGCCCGCGGCGGCCTCGCGCGCGAACGGGCGAGTCGCCCTCGCCGAGCTCCACCCAGCGGGGGAACGACCACGCCACCCCGGCACGCGGGAGGGCGGTGAGGGCGGGATCGCGACGCTCGCCGAAGACGAGCACGTCGAGCCCATCCGGCCCGCACGCAGCGTGTGTGCGCCGCGCTTGGGGCGGTGCACGATGCAGTCGCCGGCCGCGACGGCGTAGGTCTTGCCGTCCTGCCACAGGAGTCCCTCGCCGCCGAGCACGAAGAAGATCTCCTCGTCGGCGCCATGGTCGTGTGCCGGCGTGGAGAAGTGCTCGCGCGACCACCTCGATGCGGCGCAGGCCGACGGTGCGCGTTCCGACTTCGCGGCCGAGATCGCGCCACCCCGCCTTCAGGTGCCCGATCTCCATCTGATGGAGCGGGCTCGTGTGCAGGTTGCCCTTCTTCACGCGCGTGAGGTTACCGGAGCAGCTCGGCGCGCTCGGGCGCAGCGGTAAAGCATGCCCGTGCGCGACTCACGCAGGAGGGCGTGTCACCCTCGCCGTGCGCGACGCCTGCGCCGCCACTGGCTGAAGACGCGCTTGAAGCGTCGCCAGAGCATCGCTCAGCGCTCTCCGCGCGGGCCGGTGGGCGAGATCCACTCCATCAGCGCAGCCCCGGTGCCTTGCGGGGGTACTGAGAGATCGGCACGGTCGGGATCCAGTGCGGTGCTCACGATGCGGCTCTGTTCGGCGGCGTGCGCGGCGGGATAGCCCTCGCCGGGGCTGGCGCGCTCGGGGCGACCGATGAAGCCGAAATGCATCTCCTCGGGCATGATCTGCATGAGGCGGGGGAACATGTGCGCGCGGGCGCCCATGTTGCGCGGCTCCTCCTGCACCCACACCACTTCGCGCAGGTTGGGATAGCTCTGGATCATCTGCAGAACCTGGCCTTCGGGGAAGGGGTAGAGCAGCTCGATGCGCCCCACCGCGAGGCCCTCGCTGCCGGGGCGCTGGGAATGGCCCACGAGGTCGTAGTAGATCTTGCCGGTGCAGAGCACCAGGCGGGTGACCTTCTCGGGGTTCACGCCGGGCTCGGCGAGCACCGGCTGAAAGCGCGTGTCCTCGGCCAAGTCGGCGACGCGGCTGCTCGCCTGGGGGAGGCGCAGCAGCGACTTGGGGGTCATGATCACCAGCGGGCGCTCCTTGGCGATGCGGGCCTGGCGGCGCAGCAGGTGGAAGTACTGGGCGGGAGTCGTGAGGTTGGCCACGCGGATGTTGCCCTCGGCGGCGAGCGCCAGAAAGCGCTCGAGGCGCGCCGAGGAGTGCTCGGGGCCCGAGCCCTCGTAGCCGTGGGGCAGGAGCAGCGTGAGGCGCGAGGTCTGCCCCCACTTGGCCAGGCCGGAGACGATGAACTGGTCGACGATCACCTGCGCGGAGTTCACGAAGTCGCCGAACTGCGCCTCCCACAGCACGAGCGTCTCGGGGGCTTCCTGGCTGTAGCCGTACTCGAAGCCCATGCAGGCGAGCTCGGAGAGCGGACTGTTGTGCAGCTCGAGGGGCGCCAGCGCTTCGGAGAGGTTCTGGATGGGGCAGATCGTCTGGCCGGTCTTCGCGTCGTGGAGCACCATGTGGCGCTGGCTGAAGGTGCCGCGCTCAGTGTCCTGGCCGGTGAGGCGGATGGGGGTGCCCTCGGTGAGCAGCGAGGCGAACGCGAGCGCCTCGGCGTGGGACCAGTCGATTCCCTGCGCCGGCGGGGTGGGCGTATCGTCGTTGAGCGCTTCGCGCCGGCGCTCGAGCTGCTTGACGAGCTTGGGGTGCACGGTGAAGCCCTCGGGCGCGCGCAGCAGCTCCTCGCCCAGCGCGCGCAGGCGCGCGGCGGGCACCGCGGTGCTCACGTCGGGGCTCTGGGTGCGGTCGAGCTGGTGTTCGCCGGTTGGATGCTCGCCCTCGCCCTCGTGCTCGGCCGCCGCCGCGATCTTGCTCTTCAGGCGCTGGTGGAGCAGCGTGAGGTTGTCCCACACGCTCTGCGCGAGCCGGTCGACCTCCTCCTTGCTCACCACGCCGTCGGCGATCAGCCGCTCGGCCCACAGTTCGGCGACGCGCTTCTTGGTCTTCACCTTGGCGTACATCTCGGGCTGGGTGTAGGCGGGCTCGTCGGACTCGTTGTGGCCGAAGCGGCGATAGCCGATCAGGTCGATCAGCACGTCGTGGCCGAACTCCTGGCGGAAGGCGAACGCGAGGCGCACGGCGCTGATGCAGGCGGCGACGTCGTCTGCGTTGACGTGGATGATCGGCACGTCGAAGCCCTTGGCCAGATCCGAGGCCCAGCGCGTGGAGCGCGCGTCGTCGGGGTCGGTGGTGAAGCCGATCTGGTTGTTGGTGATGAGGTGCACCGTGCCGCCCACCTTGTAGCCGTCGAGCGCCTGCAGGTTGAGCGTCTCGGCGACGACCCCCTGCGCGGGGAAGGCGGCGTCGCCGTGGATCGCGATCGGCACCGCGGCGTTGGTGTCCTGGTGGGCGTGGGGGCCCTGGCGGGTTGTCTGCGCGGCGCGCGTGGCGCCCACCACGACCGCCGAGACGTACTCCAGATGGCTGGGGTTTGACTCCAGGTTGACCTCGATCGTGCCGCCGTCGGGAAGCTCGTAGTCGCCCTGCGTGCCATGGTGGTACTTCACGTCGCCGGTGCCCCCCTGGGGGATCGTCGTGACGGCCTCCAGCGTGGAGGCGCCCTCGAACTCGGCGAAGATCGTGTCGTAGGGGCGCCCCAGATTGTGGGCGAGCACGTTGAGGCGTCCGCGGTGGGCCATCCCGATCACGACCTCGCGTCCGCCGTGCACGGCGGAGAGCTGGATCAGTTCGTCGAGCATCGGCACGGTCATGTCGACCCCCTCGATCGAGAACTGGTGCTGGCCGAGGTAGGCCTTGTGCATGAAGCGCTCCAGCGCGTCCACCTCGATCAGGCGCTTGAGCAGCGTCTGCTGCTCATCGGTGGTGAGCGGCTGGCGAAAGGCGCCGGACTCGATCTGCTCGCGCAGCCACACGCGCTGGCGGTGCGAGGCGATGTGCTCGATCTCATAGGCGATCGTGCCGCAGTAGGTTTCGCGCAGGTGCGGCAGCGCATCGGCGAGCGTCGCGCCCGGTACGTACATGCGCAGGATCTTGGCTGGGATCTGGGCCATGATCTCCGGCGTGAGTCCCAGCGGGTCGGGGTCGAGCGTGGGGTCTCCCGGAGGCTCGACGCCCAGGGGGTCCAGGCGCGCCGCGAGGTGGCCGTGGGTGCGGAACGCTTTGAGGAGCGCCGTTGCGGCCTGCACCGCCTGCAGCAGATCCTCGTCGGGCGCCTGGCGCGGGGCCTCGCGCGCGGCCGCCGCGGCCGCGGCGGGGGCGGGCAGCGCCGGCGCCGGTCCGAGCTCGACGCCGAGCGAGGCGAAGACACCCTCGTAGAAGCCCCGCTCGCCGTGCAGGTATTCCTCGATCCGCGCGAGGAAGCGTCCGGACTCGGCCCCCTGGATGATGCGGTGGTCGTAGGTGGAGGTCATCGTCATGACCTTCTCCGCGCCGATCATCGAGCCGATGTTCCCCAGTCCCACGGGGTAGGCGATCGAGCCGGTGGCCACGATCGTGCCCTGGCCGACCATCAGGCGCGGCACCGAGGCGACGGTGCCAAGTCCGCCGGGGTTGGTGAGCGTCAGGTTCGCTCCCTGCAGGTCGTCGGCGCCGAGCGTGTTGGTGCGGGCCTTCTCCACCAGCGCGTCGTATGCGGCGAGGAAGTCGCCGAAGGGCAGCCTTCCGGCGTTGCGGATGACGGGCACCATCAGTGTGCGCGAGCCGTCCTTCTTTTCCACATCCACCGCGAGCCCAAGGTTCACCTGGCCGTCCTCCACGCGGTGGGGCTTGCCGTCGATCTCGGCGAAGTGGTGGGCCATCACCGCCATGTCGTCGGCCGCGCGGGCGATCGCGTAGGCGATCAGATGGGTGAAGGAGACCTTCAGCCCGGCCGCCTTCAGCTCACGTCGGCGGGCGTCCAGGAAGGTGACGGTGAGCGTGCGGAAGCTCGTGGCGGTGGGAATCGAGCGCGACTCGTCCATATAGCGCGCGAGCACCGCCGCGCCGCCCTTGATCGGCTGCGCGCCGGCAGCCTTCTCGGCGGTGGCCCCGTTGCCGGTGGCGGATAAAACGTCCGCCTTGACGATCCGCCCAGCAGGACCGCTGCCTGAGATGCCGGCGAGATCGACGCCCTCCGCGACAGCTGCTCGCGCCGCCACAGGCGAGACCTTGAGGCCATCGGTCTGCGGGGTGGAGGAAACCTGAGTCTGCTCTTCGCGCGGGGTTTCGGTGGGCTGGGTTGAGGGGGATCCGTTCGCGCCATTCGCGCCCTCGGCGGCGAGGCGCGCGATCACCTGCCCCACCGTGACGGTGTCGCCCTCCTCTGCCAGGATCTCGACCACCGTGCCGCTGGCCGGCGAGGGGAGCTCGACGTCGACCTTGTCGGTGGAGATCTCCACGATCGTGTCGTCGAGCTTGATGGAGTCGCCCACCTTGACACGCCATTCGAGGATCGTTCCCTCGGTTACCGACTCTCCCGCAGCCGGTGTCACGACATCGATCGTCTCTGCGGTCGTGGTCCCCGTGGCCATCTCTGACTATTTACTCTAGCGTTCTGGGCCGTCGCTGCTCGCGTACGAACTCATAGCTGCCGAAGAACGGCCCGATCCCCCCGAGTACGGCCACGGCGACGGCCAGGCGCAGCGAGACGACGCGAAGGCGCGCTGCGGCGATGCACGCCAGCGACATGCAGATCCAGAGGACCCCGTGGGTGAGCCCCAGCACGAAGGTCTCCGGCTGGGGCTTGCCGAGCGCAAACGCGCACAGCAGCAGCGCTAGGTAGATGCACGAATGGGTGAACGAGGTCCACTTCAGCCGTGTGAAGAGCGCCTGCGAGTGGCCGGCGCTCCACCGCGCCATGCTGCTCTCCAGGCTCACTCCGACAGCCAGCGCGCCATCCGGCGCAGGCTCTCCCCGGCCTCCTCGGGCCACTCGTCGATCTCGCTGGGCCACCACGCGTGGGCGTCGTGCTCGGGGTCACGCACCACCTCGGCGCCCTCGGGGAGCCAGGCCTGTCCGACGAACATCACGAGCCCGCGAGGCAAACGGATCAGCGCCTCGCCGCGGGCCTCGGCGGGAGTCACCGACCACTCCTCCCACAGCTCGCGCGAGAGCGTGTCGGCGGGATTCTCGTCGAGGTCCACCGCGCCCCCCGCGCCGAGCGCCCAGCGCCCGGCCCACGAGGACAGCCAGGGGGCGCGACGCCCCGCCAGCCAGCGGCCGTCGGCGGCGCGCGTGATGCACAGCGCGGCGACGCTCTGCGAGGCATCGCCCTCCACGAGGCGCAGCGCCCAGCGCAGGGGCTGCAACTCCAGTTCGATGCCCTCGGGGCCTTCGCGGTAGTCCACCAGGCGCGCGGATACCCCGTCGTGGCTGGGCGAGCCGCGTTTGCGCAGCGCCGCGATCGCCGCGTCGGCCGCCTCGACGTGGGCGGCGGGTGGCTCGTAGTGCTCCTCGCGCCAGTTGGCGCTCACATTCTCCAGGGGCCAGGGTCCGCGGGCGAGGATCTCAGGCTGCTCGGAGGGCTGATCGGTGGTGGGGGTTCGGGGCGTGGCGGACATGGAGAGAAGGCTAGTGAGCATAGACTCGCACGTGTGTCCGTTCGTCGCCACAAGCATTGGGGTTGGGGCTTTGAGGATCAGCAGCCCACGCCCGGCGAGCTGCGCGAGGCCGCCGCGGGGCTCGCCACACATCTGGGGTTGGGGGTAGTGGACGTTGAGGATCCCGTGCCGCTGGATTCCGTGGTGCTCTCCCCGCCGCGCATTGCGGCGCCGCCCGCGCTGAGCGGCTTCTGCTCCGCGGATGCGCACGAGCGCTCCTCGCACGCGCTGGGCAAGTCCTACGCCGATGTGGTGGCTGGTTTTCGCGGGCGCTTCGAGCATCCCCCCGACTTCGTTGCGCGCCCGCGCGATGAGAGCGAGGTGGAGCGCGTGCTGGAGTGGTGCGCGCAGGAGCGCGTGGCGGCGATTCCCTACGGCGGGGGAACGAGCGTGGTGGGGGGAGTGCGCCCGGAGGTCCCCTCCTGGTGCAATGGCGTCCTCAGCCTCGATCTGCGTGCGCTGGAGCGGGTGCTCGAGGTCGATCCGGTCTCGCGCGCGGCGCGCATCCAGGCAGGTGCGTGCGGACCGGGCGCTCGAGGCGCAGCTGAGCGAGCACGGTCTCACGCTGCGCCACTTCCCGCAGTCCTTCGAGTACTCCACGCTCGGCGGCTGGATCGCCACGCGCGCGGCGGGGCACTTCGCCATGGGGTGCACGCACATCGAGGAGGTGGTCGAGTCGACCCGCGCGCTCACGCCTGCTGGTGTGTGGGAGTCGCGCAGGCTTCCCGGCTCGGGCGCGGGCCCCAGCCCCGATCGCCTGCTGGCTGGCTCGGAGGGAGTGCTCGGCGTGCTGAGCGAGGCCTGGGTGCGCGTATTGCCTCGCCCCACCCACCGCCGCTCGGCGGGCGTTGGCTTTCACACCTTCGCGCAGGGCGCGGAGTGCGTGCGCGCGCTCAGCCAGTCGGGGCTCGATCCCTCCAACTGTCGCCTGATCGATCCGCGCGAGGCGCGCATGACGATGGCGGGCGATGGTTCGCGCGCGCTGCTCGTGCTCGGCTTCGAGTCCGCCGATCATCCAGTGGACGCCGCGATGGAGCGGGCGCTCGCGATCTGCGCCGAGCACGGCGGCGAGCTGCAGGAGCGCGCCGGAGGGCGCGACGCCGTGGGCTCCTGGCGGGGGGCGTTCGTGGGGGCTCCCTACCTGCGCGATGTGTTCGTGGCGATGGGTCTCCTCAGCGAGACCTTCGAGACGGCGATCACGTGGGAGCGCTTCCCCGCTTTTCACGAGCGGGTGGTGGGGGCCGCGGAGGAGGCATTGCGCGAGGTGTGCGCAGATGCGAAGCCGGCGAGGGCCTCGGCGAAGGAGGGCTCGGCGGAGCGGGGAACGCCGTCGCTGGGTGCGGGGCAGGTGACGTGCCGCTTCACCCACGTCTATCCCGATGGCCCCGCGCCCTACTACACCGTGCTGGCCCCCGCGCGTCGGGGGGAGGAGATCGAGCAGTGGTGGGCTGTGAAGCGCGCCGTCTCCGATGCGATCCTGCGCGAGGGTGGCACCATCACCCACCACCATGCGGTGGGGCGCGATCACCGGCCCTGGTATGACAAGCAGCGTCCGGAGCCCTTCGCGGCGGCGTTGCGCGCGGCCAAGGCGGCGGTGGATCCGCAGGGCATCATGAACCCCGGCGTGCTGATCGATCCCGCATGAGGATCGCCGTGCTTGGACCCGGGGGCGTGGGGGGCCTCGTGGCAGGGGCGCTCGCACGCGCGGGCACGCCGGTGAGCGTGATCGCGCGCGAGTCCACCGTTGAGGTGCTGGCGGAGCGGGGGCTGCGGGTGAGTAGCGTGAGGCTGGGCGAGTTCACGGCCCATCCCCCCGCCGCCGCGCGTCTGGAGGCGCCTGTGGATGCCCTGGTGGTGGCGACCAAGGCGGCCGGTCTGGAGGATGCGCTGGCGCGGATCGCGGCGACGCCCGCGCTGGTGCTGCCGTTGCTCAACGGCCTCGATCACGTGGCGGTGCTGCGCGAGCGCTTCATCCCCGAGTCGGTCGTGGCGGGAACGATCCGCGTCGAAGCGGATCGCCCGCAGGCGGGCGTGGTGGTGCACTCCAGTCCCTTCCTGCGCATCGACATGGCGAGCCGCTATCGCTCGGCGATGGCTCCGATGCAGGCGCTCGCGCTGTCTCTCGCCGAGGCGGGCATCCCCGCGCGGGTTCACGAGCCCTCATCCGCGCAGGCCGAGGCGCAGGTGATGTGGTCGAAGCTGGTGCGCCTCAACGCGCTGGCGTGCACAACGAGCGCCTTCGATGAGCTGCTCGGCGAGATCCGCTCCACGCCCGCGCTGCGGGCAAAGCTGTTGGGGGCGATCGAGGAGGGCTGCGCCGTCGCGCGGGCCGAGGGCGCGGCGATCGAGCCGGAGGACGCCCTGCGCGAGCTCACCGATGCGCACGCCACGCTCGGCAGCTCGATGCAGCGCGACATCGCCGCGGGACGCCCACCCGAGCTGGATGCGATCCCCGGTGCAGTACTGCGTGCGGGGGCGCGCCACGGCATTGAGTGCCCCGTGATCGAAGGGCTCGTCGAGGCGATCGCCGCGCGCGCGGGGGTTGCGGCCTACCGCTCAAACGGCTGAAAGGGAGACGCTCCGGGTGCGACGACGGGGAGCGACTCGGTGGCGATGGCCTCGACGGCCTGCTCCTCGGCGGCGGTGAGCTCCTCGTCGTGCTCGCCGTCGCAGAGCACGCGGAAGTTGCCGGTGACGCCGGTGTCGGCCTGGATGACGATGCCGGGCAGGATCTCCTCGCCCTCCTCGAAACCGAGGCGCTCCATGTCGAAGTGCGCGAGGCCGATTCCAAAGGCGGTGTGGGAGGGGTTCTCGCGATCGTGCGCGGCCACCGCCTGCGCGAAGCGCTCGAGGTTCTTGGCGATCTTGCCCGTGTCCGCCATGGTTCGACTGAGAGGGTAGCGCGGCGCCGTCTCGCGGCATACGATGCCCACACCACGAGCCAACGAAAAGGGGAACCAACGATGGAGATCTTTGACCTTCTCGACGCGGCGCGCAGGCGCATAAACGTGCTCGAGCACCCGTTCTACGAGCGCTGGAGCGCGGGCGAACTCGCACCTGATGAGCTGAGCTTCTACGCGGGCGAGTACCGCCACGCCGTGGTGGCGCTCGCCGATGCCTCGAGCCTGGCGGCGGCAGCGGCCGGCCCGGCGCACGAGCCCACGCTGGCGCGTCACGCGCACGAGG
This sequence comes from uncultured Solirubrobacterales bacterium, assembly GCA_963725525.1. Taxonomy (GTDB): domain Bacteria; phylum Actinomycetota; class Thermoleophilia; order Solirubrobacterales; family Solirubrobacteraceae; genus Palsa-744. Next base: position 409,004 of record CAVRYP010000009.1, on the reverse strand, counting down.
AGGCCAGCCACGTCGAGCTGTGGGACGACTTCGCGGTCGCGGTGGGCGCTCCCGCGTGCGGGGGCGAGAGGGAACCGTTGCAGCAGACATGCGAGTGCGCCGCGAGCTGGACGGCGGGCGAGGATCTGCTGGAGCATCTCGCGGTGCTCTACACCGTGGAGGCCTCTCAGCCGGCGATCTCGACGACGAAGCTCGAGGGACTCACGACCCACTATGGCCTCGCGCAGGACTCGCCGGGACTCGGCTACTTCAAGCTGCACGCGACGCTCGATGTGGAGCACGCGCGCCAGGCGCGCGAGCTGATCTCGCAGCTGGCGGGCGAGGGCGACAGCGAGCGGATGCTGGCGCGTGCGGAGGCGGCGCTGGAAGGCAACTGGACGCTGCTCGATGGGGTGGAGGAGAGGCGCACGGCGACGGCTGCTGCGTAGCGCAGCCAGCGTACTCTGAGGTCGTCTACGACGCTCGCGGCGCCTCTGGGCTCTGGGGCGCTGAGCCGCTGCCCCGGTGGCTCAGCGCCTCGCGCACCGCCGGCGCGACCTCCGTGGCGAGGAGCTCGGTGGCGCGCATGGCGTGCTCGTGAGGCAGGGTGCCGACGCTGATGTGCGCGAGGAAGCGGTCGTGGCCGAAGAGTTCGTGCTCGGCGAGGATCTTCTCGGTGACCTGCTGGGGGCTGCCCACCAGCAGGTGACCGTCGGGGTCGCAGGCGCGATCGAACTGCTCGCGCGTGAGCGGCGCCCAGCCGCGCTCGCGCCCGATGCGGTTCATCATCGGCGCATACGCCGGGAAGAACTCGTCGGCCGCCTGCTGGGAGGTGGCGGCGACGTAGGTGTGGGAGTTGATGCCAACCGCGACCTCCGAGGACTCGAAGCTGTCCCCGCCGGCTTCGGCCTTGCGCACGGCCTCGCGGTAGAGGTCGGTGAGCGGCTTGAAGCGCGCGGGCGAGCCGCCGATGATCGCGAGCATCAGGGGTAGCCCGAGGGTGCCCGCGCGCACGATCGACCCCGGTGAGCCGCCCACGGCAATCCATACCGGGAGGGGCTGTTGCAGAGGGCGGGGATAGACGCCGATGTCCTCCAGCGCGGCGCGGTGGCGCCCCGACCCCGACCAGGTGACGCGCTCGGAGGCGCGCAGCTCCAGCAGCAGCGAGAGCTTCTCGGCGAACAGCTCGTCGTAGTCATCCAGATCGAGGCCGAAGAGCGGGAAGGACTCGATGAAGGAGCCCCGCCCAGCCATCACCTCCGCGCGCCCCCCGGAGAGCAGATCGACGGTGGCGAAGTCCTGGAAGACCTTCACGGGGTCCGCGGAGGAGAGCACCGTAACGGCGCTGCTCAGGCGAATGCGCTGCGTGCGCGCGGCGGCCGCAGCGAGCACGATTGGCGGCGAGGAGACGGCGTAGTCGGGGCGGTGGTGCTCACCCACGCCGAACACCTCCAGCCCGAGCTCGTCGGCTAGCTCGATCTCCTCGAGGAGATCCTTCAGGCGCTGCGCGACGCGGGCTGGGTCGGCGCCTGGGGTGACGTCGGCGAAACTGGCTAGACCGAGTTCCATTCAGGCGAGGCTAGCGCCACGGGCAAGTCTATGCCTGCTCGATGATCTCGATCCGACATCCATCTAGGTATTGTACTTTGGTCAACCTAGCGGAATGGTCTACGCTCTGGTTGTGGCTTAGGGCTATTTGCCGATCTGGGCCGCCGATGGGACTCTCGTCGGCTGAGGCTGCTCAGGTAGGCACCATGCACGTCGAAGGACGCCCTTCATCGCAACCAGAGTTCTCAGCAGCAGAATGGCTCAGAGTCCCGATAATTCACCCAACACTGAGTCGGTAGTCCGTCAGGCATCCGGTCGGCCCGAAAACGAGATCGAAGTATTGTGCTCGTTTTGTGGTCAGTCAGACCGACAGGTCGGATGGATCATCTCTGGACCGAGCGTCTACATCTGTGACGAGTGCGTCGACATCTGTGTCGAGATCTTGGTGGAGAAGGGTCATGGGTTTAAGGACGTCGAAGTTTCCTACGCCCCGATCCGGGTCAAGGATCTCGGCCTGAATCCCATCTTCAATCGGATCGAGATTGCGCCGCGAAAGAACCATTGCTTTTATCTGGGGCCATTTTCGACGCCTTACAATGAAATCTATAGCGATCACATCATCCCAGGGCTTGCAACCGAGGGAGTAACTGTTTCACGGGCGGACGAGATCTTCAGTACGGAGGCGGTGATTGAGGACATCTGGTCCAATATCGTAGCCGCGACATTCGTAGTAGCAGACTTGACCACTAAGAATGCTAACGTTCTCTATGAGGTAGGGATGGCTCACACTGTTGGCAAGCCCGTGGTGATCATCACGCAGGACATGAATGACGTGCCGTTCGACCTTCGTCATCGACGTTGCATCGTCTACAGCTACACACCTCGCGGCTGTCGCCAGCTCGAAGAGCAGCTGGCGGGTACTGCTCGATTCCTCCTCAATCGTGCTCATTCGTAGAAGCTGCGGAGAGTCGCCTGTTCACTCTTCTGTACGACCGCGCGAGGGCGCGGGAACTCTAGCCGCGCACCGAACGCTGTAGCCGATATCCCCGATCTGGAGGCGTGCTCGGCGCTAAGCTCAACCGGGGAGGAGGCTTAGCCGAGATTGAGCAGGCCAAGCGAGCCTGGCTTCTCGGGGGAGGGCGAAGCCGGAGGGGGACTGGAACAGCTAGACACGGCTGGGGAGAAGGTTGAACGCCTCGACGTGGCGAGGGCGTACCACGGTGAAGTGGCGGCGGTCGAGTGTTGCCACATCGGTCGCGCCAAGGCGCTCGGCGGCGGCGATGACCGATGCGTCGACGGTGCCGAGGGGAAGGTCGTGGTAGCGCGCGACCAGCTCTGCGATTCGCAGAGTGTCCTTGGGGTCGACCGGCTCCAGGCTCAGCTCGCCAGCCGCGAGGTCACCGAGGAAGCGAGTCTCGGCCTGCCAGCCGAGGCGGCTTGCGATCAGGTATGCGACCTCGGTAATGACGAGCGTCGGAATGATCAGCGGGCCGGGATGAGTCTCCAGCAGATCGAGGCAAGCCTCATGATGAGCGTCGTCGCCGTCCACATAGGCGTAGAGCGGTCCGGCGTCAACGATGAGCGCTATCGCCCAGCTCCGCGCTGATGATTTGCTCGATCCGCTCGGAGATGTCGGTGCTGCCACTGTGACCGGCGGCAGCGGCTCGCAGCCGTCGCCGTCCGCCTTGCAGGTGGGCTTCGAGTGCCGAGCGCGTGACGTCTGAGATTGTGCTGCCACGGCGTTTTGCCTCGTGCCGCAGTCGCTCGTCGAGTTCCTCGGGGATCTTTACCGTCGTGCGTACCACTGTATGCCAGCATACCACCGGCCCGGCTCGACGCGAAGCGCGCAGCACCGGCCATTTTGCGGCGATTTCACGCCGTTTTGATCAGCTCCACGCGGTATCCATCGAGCTACCGTCGGTTGCAGCTCATACACGCGCCGAGGCGAACGAGGCACAACTCTCAGGTGTCGGCCGGTGCGCCATCAGGTTGGTGACAGCACTGTGATGCCGTGGTGCTCTGCACCTGCGGTCAGTTGCTTGTCGTAGGTCATGAGCGCGTCGAGCTCGCCTGCCTTGGCAAGGCGCACGGCGGTGGCGAGGTGGATTGCGTCCAGTGTGGCGATGGTTGACGGAGGAACTGTCTCTGCCGCCGCGAGAATCGACTCGTCAAGGGGGATCAGCGCCACATTCGCGAGAAGCTCTCCGACTCCATCGAGCAAATTCGTGCGAAGGCCGACACGCCGCAACTCCACCCCCAGCAGGCGGCTGGCTACCCGCCTGTCGTAAGCACTGAGGCTATCCTCGATCGCAGTCGCGTCGGGCTCGTCGAGCAGCATACGCCCAAGCGCGCTTGTATCGACATAGACCGTGGTCATCTCTCAGATGCGCTCGCGACGACCCTCGGCGAGGATTGCATCTGTGGTACCGGCGGGCATTCCCGATCCGAGACGACCTTCGGTTCGCAGACGTTTGACGGTCTCCACCAAGTCGCCCTTCGGGATCGTTGCGCCGTACTTCTCGGCGAGTTCGAGATAGCCAGGACGCACATCCGGATGTGAGGGCATGAGTCTCGCGACCTCGCGACCGTGCTCTGTTACCGCCAACGTCTCGCCCTCCTTGACGCGCTTTATGTAGACGCTCAAATTCTGGCGCAGCTCCCGGACTCCCACCGTCTCAGTTGCAGGTCTTGGGTGTATCGCAGCCATTGTGCGTCGGACTGTAGCACATGGGTGCGTTGCCGTCCGCGGCACCCACCCGGATCACCCGGCCGCTCCATCCTGTCTAGCGGGAGGGAAGCCTGATGGGGAAGTGCGCCACGATCGACGTGCCGGTCGCGCGCGGCCGAGGCAGGCCGTCTGGATATTCGTACGTCTTTGGCTGCGCGACTACGCCATGCACGCACCCAGGCCCGATACCCGCACACGGGGTTTCGTACGGTTCGCTGTGGCAGGGGTAGGTGCTTTCGCAGGGCGGCGCGTGTGGGACCGCGTAGATCGCACCTTCATAGGAGCCTCCCGGGCACCAATGCCCGGTCGAGGATTTCGTCGGCGTGAGGGCGAGCGCTACCTGTCTGTTTGGGTGCGGGTAGCCATAGTCGGCGCGCTGCATGTTGCTTGATGTCGAGCACGGCGGAGGAGAGTTTCTCGTGTATCCCTTGTACGGCTTCAGCACGATCACGCCGTAGTAGTAGCCGCCTTCGGGAAGTTGGGCGGCGCGGAAGGTGACGTGGATGTTCTGGCGGATAGCGAGCCTGTGCTGCACGTGCACTTGCACCGACACCGGCGCCGCCAGTGCCACGGCCGACAGTGCGAAGCCCACGATGCCGGGGCCGCTCGTCACGAAGAGTCTGCGCGTGAGAGACAGCACGACGCCAGCATACCGGCGCCCCGCGCTCTGAAAGGCTCCTCAGGGTCCTGCGATCTACACGCAGTAGCTCAGTCGCCCTTGGTTGCGACCCCGCTCGAGGGCCGAACATCTGGGCCGGCTACATCTCGATGATCTCGATGCGGTACCCATCGAGCTACCGAACGGTTTGCAACTCATCGCCACCGCGCCTGACGGCGTTTAGGCGTACACGAGTTCGGCGCTTGCGGTCGTCGCGACCGGCTCCGGGTGCAGGGGCGCCAGCGTCACGGTTGGTGGCGCCTCCCCTGGGCTGGCGAGTGCAAGTGCGATTCCTTCCTGGAGGCTCTCCCGCAGCTCGTCCAAGTTGTCGCCCGTGGCGAACACGCCAGGGTGCTCATCCACAGTGGCCCATAGCGACCCATCCTCGAGTCGTACGTTGACGTGCAGTTGCTGAGGCTCAGGCATCGTGCTCCTTTGGAGGATATCGGCTCACTGCGCCTGTCCTCAAGACCTGTCTCGCGCCGCAGCTGTGCCTCGAAGCCCTTCGAGTATGCGCGCCGCTTGTGTGGGGCGGGCCTGATCGAGAGTCCCGTCCCAGGTGTGGATTACCTTGCTTCCCATGAACGAGCGGAAGCTCCTGGTGCGCCTCGCGCGCGGGGCGGTGACCAATGTGGCATTTGCCGACTTGTGCAGCCTCGCCGAGGCGCTGGGCTTTGAGCTCCGCCGGGTCAGCGGGAGCCACCACGTCTTCGCGCATCCCGAAATCCCTCAGCTCATCAACCTTCAGTCGGTGCATGGACAGGCCAAGCCGTATCAGGTTCGCCAGCTCCTGAGGCTGGTCGAGCGCTACGATCTACATCTGAGGGACAGGCCATGAGCGACTATCACATCAACGTCTTCTACAGCGAGGAGGATGCGGCCTACGTGGCCGACATCCCCGATCTGGAGGCGTGCTCGGCGTTGGGCTCCACCGCGGAGCAGGCGCTGGCCGAGGTTGAGCAGGCGAAGCGAGCCTGGCTCGCCGTCGCACAGGAGGCCGGCCGGCCGATTCCCGAGCCGCGCTATCGCCCCGCGATCTATACGAGCTAGCGAACGAAGCACGCAGCACCGGCCATTTTGCAGCGATTTCAGGCCGTCTCGAGCAGCTCCATGTGATAACCGTCAAGGTAGTAGTCGGTTTGCAACTCACGTTGAACGGTTTGACCGCGGCTACCACGCGAATCCTCCGGCGCTCGTTGGTGTCAGCCGTTAGACGAACTCGCCGAAGATCGCCGCTGGCGCCAGTACATGACGAATATCGTGTCGGTGTGAATGCCCGCTCCAGTTGTGACCGCGGTACCTGAGACGAGCTCCCAGCCCGCGGTGGCCCACTGAGCCATGTGGCGTTGGGCTTCCTCGCGGTTCATCCCGCACCAAGACACATCATATTGCCACTGTTTCGGATCATCGGACACGGAGACCACAAGCAAATCTTATGCGGTCCGGCTCGGAATGAACCAGGAGTCTTCCGCGGAATCGGCGTTCTCGCTCTACATCTCGATGATCTCGATGCGGTACCCATTGGGGTCGCGCACGAAGCACAGCCGCGAGCCGCCCTCGCGGACGGAGTAGGGGGGCTTCTCGGGCTCGATGCCCTGCTCGGCGAGCTTCGCGAGCGTTCCATCGAGATCCTCGGAGGTGATCGCGATGTGTCCGTAGGCGGTGCCCAGCTCGTAGGACTCGACGCCGAAGTTGTAGGTGAGCTCCAGGCGTGGCATGTCGCCGTCGCCGGGCTGGTTCATGAAGACGTTGATGGCCTCGTCGCGGATCGGCATGCGCGCGACCTCCTCGAAGCCGAGCGCGCGGTAGAAGGCCACCGAGCGGTCGATGTCGGTGATGCGGTAGCAGGTGTGGATGAGGGCCATCGATCCTCCAACGTTTGGGCCGGTGGGAACCGGCGGTTCGGATGGGTGCTGGCCGAGGGTCTCCGCGCGGCGCGAGCCGCAGGGTCGCCTCGACCGCGAGGCGGCGCCCGAAAGGACGGGCTACGTGCAAGTATGGCGCGATGATCGTGGAGCGGGCGATGCACCCTCAGTTCCTCTCGAACACGTACCTCGTGGCCGATGGCGAAGGCGGCCCGGCGTTCTTCGTGGATGCGGGCGGGCCCGTGAAGAGCCTCAATGAGGCGGCGGAGCGTCTGGAGTTGACGCCGACGCACGTGCTGCTCACGCACTACCACTACGACCATGTGTGCGAGACGGGGGCTTTGTGCGAGCGCTGGCCGGGGCTGAAGGTGCTGATCGCCCCGCTCGAGCGCGAGCAGTTGGAGGGCGGCGCCGAGGAGGGCCTCGCCACGGGCACGGTGGAGGCCGGCGAGACACTCGCGTTTGGGGCGCTGGAGGTGCGCCCGCTGCACACCCCCGGCCACACGGGGGGAATGCTCTCGTTCCTCGTGGGGCGTCCCTCGGGGGGCGGGCGGCACTCCTCGAGCACGGTGCCCGGAGGGTTCGTGGGAGGCGATGCGATGGTGTTCACCGGCGATACCCTCTTTCGCGGCTCGGTGGGAGGGGTGCACGCGCCGGGACACACCTCCTACACCGATCTGCGCGACTCGGTGATGGGCACGCTGATGGAGCTGCCCCACGACACGGTGATCCACCCCGGTCACGCCGATCCCACGACGGTGGCGCGCGAGTGGGATCGCAACCCCTTCATCCGCACCTGGCGGGGATTGGATCCGGAGGGCACGGAAGCGTGCAGGGCGCTGGGCGAGCCCGCGACGCTGATCCTGATGTGCGAGGACTACGACGGCGGCGGCAAGGCCTGGGTGCGCTGGCCGGACGGCTCGGATGACATCGTGCCCGGCTCGCAGGTTCAGCGCGCGGCCTGACGGCGCGGCCTAACATCACCGTAGTGGCGCGTGAGGAGAAGAGCGAGCGGAGACCTCGCAAGGAGAAGCAGAGCGAGCGCATACCAACCTCGCGGGTGCGCCGCACCGCGACCGTGGGGAGGCTTGCGGCGAGCGAGGCGGTGAAGCAGTTCGGCACGCGCGCCGCGAATGTGACGCGCGGGGAGCAGGGGGCCGAAGAGGCGCTCGCGCGCCGTCAGCTGGAGACCGCCAAGCAGATCGTGGCGGCGCTGGGAACGATGAAGGGCGCGGCGATGAAGCTCGGCCAGGTGATGAGCTTCCTCGATGTGGGGCTCGTTCCCGAGGAGCACCGCGAGGAGTTTCAGGCGGAGCTCGCGAAGCTGCGCGATGCGGCGCCGACGGTGTCCTTCAAGCAGATGCGAAAGGTGATCGAAGACGACCTCGAAGAACCGATCTCGAGGGTTTTCGCGGAGTTCGATGAGGAGCCGATCGCGGCGGCTTCGATCGGGCAGGTGTATCGTGCGCGGCTGGCCGAGGATGGGCGCGAGGTGGCCGTGAAGGTGCAGTACCCGGGGGTGGCGGCGGCGGTGCGCGCGGATCTGCAGAACCTGGACATGATCATGCGCCTGCTCAAGCGGATGACGCCGGGGCTGAACGTGAAGGCGGTGACGAGGGAGATCCAGGAGCGCATCGTGGAGGAGCTCGATTACGAGCTCGAGGCGCAGAACCAGCGCGCGCTGGCGCGGATCTACCGCGGACACCCCTTCATCGTGGTGCCGGGGGTGGTCTCGGAGCTCTCGCGCGAGCGGGTGCTGGTGAGCGAGTTCGTGAGCGGCGTGGGCTTTGAGGAGTTCAAGGAGTACCCCGCCGAGCAGCGCAATCGGATCGGCGAGATCGTCTTTCGCTTCTTCCTGGGCTGCCTCTACCGCCACAGGCAGTTCTCGGGAGACCCCCACCCGGGCAACTTCATCCTGCTCGCCGATGGGCGCGTGGCGTTCCTCGACTTCGGCCTCTTCAAGCGCATGGAGCCCGAGGCGGTGGAGCTGGAGCTGGCCTGCCAGCGCGCGGTGGCCGAGGGCGACTCCGCCACCCTGCACCAGCTGCTGGCGCAGTCGGGTTTCCTGCCCGACCCCGAGCGCGTGGACCCCGAGCACCTGCTGGCGTTCGTGAACGACGCGATCTGGTGGTACACCACGGCCGACGAAGTGGTGAGCCTCACCCCGGATATCGCAACGCAGGTGATGATCGAAAGCTCGGACCCCCGCTCGAGCCACTTCCGCGAGATGCGCCACCAGGACATGCAGCCCGAGCACCTCTTCGGGCGTCGCATGGAGATGCTCACGCTAGCGGTGCTCTCGCAGCTGCGCGCCAGCTGCAACTGGCACCGCATCGCGCGCGAGTGGATGTATGGCGATGAGCCGGTAACCGAGCTGGGCCGCGAAGAGGCCGAGTTCTACGCCCAGGGCGGGGCGGTGGCCACGTCGTAGAGGAAGGGGAGAGGGCCGGCAGAGCCGGCCCGCGAGGGTCGCGTAGTGGGTGCTCGATCTGTCGTGGTCCACCGCTACGTTACGGAGACAGATCGGGGAAACTCGCACGGAGCAAGGCTGCGGCATGGCCCTTAGGATGACGGGCCGATGCAGCCCCGAGCCGAACCTGAGTTGAGGGATGGGACTGAGGACAGTCGGTGGATCGCTACCAGGACGCCGGAGTTCCGCGCGCTCCTGGATCGGGTGAAGGTGGCCACCCGGCTCTCCGCCAGGCTCAGCGCCTACTGCATGGACGAAGCGGAGTCGGTCCAGAAGGCCTTCGAGGAGTTGATCGGCAAGCCCGTTGGTGACTCCTTCACGCTCATCCCTCCCTTCTACACCGATTGCGGGCTGAACATCACCATCGGTCGGGCCGTCTTCATCGGTTACGAATGCGCGTTTACGGGGCACGCGCCGATCGACATCGCAGACCACGTCATGATCGCTCACAAGGTCAACCTGATCACGGCCGGGCATCCCGTCGAGCCGTCAAAACGGAAGGCGTATGTCACCGCTGAGCCGATTGCCATCGATACGAATGTGTGGATTGGAGCGGCCGCCACGATCTTGCCCGGTGTGAAGATCGGAGCCGACGCTGTTGTCGCAGCCGGTGCTGTTGTGACGCATGACGTCCCTGCGGCAACACTCGTGGCGGGTGTCCCGGCGACGGTTGTCCGGCACCTGTAGGAGAGACCCGGATAACGATCTCAGAGCCCTGGTAGCGGTCTTGGTCCTAGACCACCTGGATCTGCACCAAGCTCGTCGTCCCCGGCCGCCCGGAGGGAAGGCCCGCGGTGATGCCCACGCGCTGTCCGGGCTCACACCAGCCGAGCTCCACCACGCGCCGTGCGGAGTCGGCGATCAGCGCCTCCGTTGTCTCGTGGCGGGGGATCGAGGCGGCCTGCACGCCCCACATGAGCCCGCAGCGGCGCACCGTCTCGCGGCCGGGGGAGAGCGCGTAGATGGGAACCGTGGGGCGGTGTGCGCTGACCAGGCGCGCCGAGCGCCCCGAGAGCGTGGGGACGACAAGCGCGTCGAGGCGCAGCTCGCGCGCGGCCACGCAGAGGGTGTGCGCGAGGGTGTAGGCGGGGTCGGTGTGCAGGCGGCGCACGCGCGAGGCGTTCCATTCCTCGTAGGGGGCGATCGCCTCGGCGTGCTCGGCCACCGCGGCCATCATCGCGATCGCCTCCACTGGGTAGGCGCCCACGGCGGTCTCCTGGGAGAGCATCACCGCGTCGGTGCCATCGAGGATCGCATTGGCCACGTCGGCGACCTCCGCGCGGGTGGGGCGCGAGGAGGTGACCATCGAGTCGAGCATCTGCGTCGCCGTGATCGAGGGGCGCGCGAGGTGGCCCGCGAGGCGCAACAGCTGCTTCTGCACGATCGGCACCTGCTCGATGGGGAGCTCGATGCCGAGGTCCCCGCGCGCCACCATCACGCAGTCGGCGGCCTTGAGGATCTCCTCTGCGCGTTCCACCGCTTGTGGCTTCTCCATCTTGGCGATGAGGGGGAGGCGCGTGTGGTCGCGCACCTCCTCCACGTCCTCGGGGCGGCGCACGAAGGAGAGCGCCACCATGTCCACGCCGATCGACTCGCCGTGGCGCAGCAGCTCGAGGTCCTCCTCGGGCACCGAGGGCAGGCCATCGGCGGGGCCGGGGATGTTCACGCCCTGGCGCGAGGCCACCGCGCCGCCCACCTCCACCTCGGCCTCGATCTCGCTCGCGCCGGTGCGCACCTCTGCGATGCGCAGGCGCACCGAGCCGTCGGCGAGATAGAGAACGGCGCCCGCGTGTACCGCCGCGGGAAGCCCCGCCCAGGAGATGGTCATATGGCCGGCGTCGCCCTCGATCACCTCGCCGCCGCAGGTGAACACCACGTGGTCGCCGGGCTTGAGCTCCACGAGGTCCTCGCGCAGCGGGCCAATGCGCAGCTTCGGGCCGGGAAGGTCCTGCAGGATCGCCACCGGACGCCCCGCGCGTCCCGCGGCGTCGCGCACGCGCCTCACCGTCTCAGCGTGCTCCTCGAGTGTGCCATGCGAGTAGTTCAGGCGCGCCACGTCCATTCCGGCGTTCACCATCGCCAGCAGCGTCTCGGGCTCGCGCGAGGCGGGGCCGATGGTGGCGACGATCTTCGTGCGGCGCATTGGGTGGATCGTATGCGACGAACGACGCGGTGCATGCGCTCCTACGTGATTGGCTCTACGCCTGCCATCCTCCCCTGATGCTCGGCCCCTCCCGTCCCATGCCCAAGCTCGGAGGGCGTGCTCGCGTGGCGCACTTCGGCGGTGGCTTTGAGCCCGCGACGGTCACCGCGGTGCGCGATGAGGGGCGAAGCGTGGAGGTGCGCTGCGAGGGAGGGGAGACGCTTGAGTTCGCCCTCTCGCCCGCCACGGCGCGCTTCGTCGCGGCGGGCAGCTCACACGGGGCGCGATTGGAGCTGCTAGGTGACTGACTGGGCCGTCAGGGCGCCTGCACGTCGGGGAAGTGCTCCGCGCAATGCTCGCGCAGCACCACTCTGATCCACGCGCGCTCCTCGGGGCCCGCCGCGCGAAAGCGCGCCAGCAGCTCGCGCTGGCGTTTGATCGGCGCTCCCGCGATCTCCCAGCGCACGGCCAATCGCTCGAACAGGAACTCCACCGCGCGATGCCAAGCGTCCTCGCGCGATAGCGGGATTGCCGCTCAGCACCTCGGCGTACTGACCGCGGGTGGCCGGCGTGAGCGAGCCGCGCAGCGTGAGTACGTTGCCCTCGGAGTCGGTGTAGTCGCTGTTCGGCGCGGTGAGCTTCTTGGGCTTCTTGCCCACGCTCAACTTGCGGCGGCGCGTTCGAGCTGGCCGCGCACGTCGCCCGTAACGGGCTTCGCGTGCCCAGGCCACGCCGCCGCGGGCTCGAGCGCCGCCAGCTTGAGGATGCTCGCGCGCGCCTGCTCGGTGTCGTAGTTGTACACCGGGTTGGGCACACACGGCGCGCAGCTGCGCCCCCACATATCCAGGGTGTAGAAGCAGTCGGTAACGAGCGCCAGGCGATCGGACTCGCGCCACAGCCCAATCAGCCCCGGCGCGTGCCCGGGGAGGTGCACCACGCTGAAGCCCGCCACCTCATCGCCCTCGGAGACGGTGCCCGCGATCTTCACCGGGCCATCGTCCCAGGCCACGCGGTGCAGCAGACGGTGGATCTGGCGCTGGGGCGTGGGCAGCCCCGCGAGACCCTCGGGCCAGTAGCGAAAGCCGCCGCTGCCCTCCGCGTCCTGCACCTCATCGGGGTGGCACAGCACCGGCGCGCCCAGCGAGGGCGCCGTGCCGCGGTGGTCGGTGTGCCCGTGGCCGAGCACCACGCGGCGGATCCCCCCGAGCTTCGCGCCGGCGCTCGCGACGGTGCGCACCATCGTGCGGATGCCCGCATCGAACAGCGTCACGCCGCCTTCGTCCTCGATCAGATACACGTTGCAGCGCCCCGGGTGCCCCTGCACCACCCACACGCCCTCGGCCACCAGCTTGGCCTCCGAGGGGCCGGTGAGGCGCGTCTTGACGTTGAACGCCGCCATCATCCGCTGTTCGGCGGCCGAGCCCAGCGGGGGCATCATGCCGATCTGGCGGGGGAAGGTCATCGTGTCCGAGAAGGCTTCGTTGCTCTGGATCAGGCCCTCGCGCACGGTCAGCAGATCGAGGCCCTCCAGCGCGATCGGATGGCCCGTGGGCGCCACCCCGCTGAAGGCGCCGGGGCCCGCGAAGGTGCCCGTGAGCCGCCACTGCAGCGCACAGCGATCCTCTTCGGTGGTGGTGCTCACGATCTCGAAGTGCATATCGGGCAGCGCGTCCATCATCTGCCCGATGAAGGAGCGCACACCCTCGGGCGCCGCAACGTCGACCTGTCCGCGCACGTTCTCGCGCCCACCCTCCGCCCACATCGCCACCGAGGCATCGAGGTCGTGCGCATTGAGCGCGTCGAAGTAGGCGCGCGCCACCGTCTCCGCTTCGCTCGCGGGTGCTCGCGTGATGCGCGTGCGCGAACTCTGATGGATGTTCGCCGCGGCCTCCTGAACCTTGGAGGCGGCGCTGCTGGAACCTTCTTCGTCGGCCATCGGTGTGCCTCCCTTTTAGAGGCTCCAAAGGCTAGCGCGCCGGGGACCGAATAGGCTCCTGGGGCGCCCCGGAGGTGGCTGGGCGCCCTCAGCGATGGCCGAGACCGTTCACAAGCACGAGCTGGGCCGCGGCGAACGCGTGCTCCCCGGAGTCTTTCGCCTGCGCCTGACGCTCCCCTGGCCGGGCGTTCCCCACTGCAACGCCTGGGCCGTCTCCGCGGGGGATGGCGTGGTGCTCCTCGACACCGGCATGCACCAGCCCGGCTCGATGGCCCACCTCGAGCGGGCGCTGGGGATGTGCGACCTGCGCGTGGAGGACATCCGCCTCGTGGTCTGCACGCACGCCCACTCCGACCACTACGGTCAGGCCGCCACGATCGTGGAGCGCGCGGGGTGCGAGCTGTGGATGCACCCCAACTACGCGCACATGACCGAGTGGGCCAAGAACAACGACGAGGCGATGGACCGCCGCCTGGAGGTCGCGCGCCAGAGCGGCGTCCCCGAGGAGCCGCTGCGCCGCTACGCCGAGCGGCGCAAGGACCACGACTCGGGCATCGCCGCCGTGATCGAGCCCCACCGCGAGCTGCTGCCCGGCGTCACCGTCGCCACCGATCTGGGCGCCTGGACGGTGCACGAGACCCCTGGCCACGCCCCCTCGCACGTGTGCCTCTTCCAGCCCGAGCGGCGCCTGTTGATCTCCGGCGATCACCTTCTGGGGCGCATCTCGCTGTTCTTCGACTACGGCTACTCGCCCGATCCCGTGGGGGAATTCGTGAGCTCGCTCGACGTCGTGGAGCGCCTCGGCGCGCGCCTGTGTTTGCCCGGGCACGGGCGCACCTTCACCGACGTTCACGCTCACATCAGGGGCAACCGCGAGCTCGTATCGCAGCGCACCGAGCGCATCCTCGCCGCGATGGCGCCCGAGCCCGCCACGGCCTTTGAGATCGTGCCGCAGATCTACGACGACGTTCCCTTCGTGCCCGCAACGGCCCCCTGGCTGTTGATGGAGACACTCTCCTTTCTCCTTCACCTTCAGGTCACCGGCCGCGCGATCAAGATCCCCGGCGAGCCCGAGCGCTGGTCGCCGGCGTAGCGACCCCGGGGCGCAAGGACACCTCTTGGGGTGGGCGCACGGCGAGCACACGCCCTCGGGCTCGGCAGCGCCGCTCGGCGTGCGCCGCGCGACCCGCTGGCGGAGCCCCTCCGGGGCGGAGCCCTCCAAAACAACTACCATCTTCCAATGCGCATCGATGAGTTATTGGTCGCGCCCGGCCCTCTATTTTCCTTCGAGTTCTTCCCTCCCAAGACCGAGCAGGGCGAGGAGAACCTGTATGGCGCGCTCGCGGAGCTTCGCGAGCTCGAGCCCTCCTTCGTGTCCGTCACCTATGGCGCGGGCGGCTCCACGCGCGCGAAGACGATCGAGATCGTCACGCGCATCAAACGCGACTATGGCCTCGAGGCGATGGCGCACTTCACCTGCGTCTCCGCCACTGTCCCCGAGCTGCGCGCCACGCTCGATGAGATGCGCACGGCGGGCATCGACAATGTGCTCGCGCTGCGCGGCGATCCCCCCAAGGGGCAGGAGCGCTGGACCAAGACCGAGGGCGGCCTTGAGTACTCCAGCGAGCTCGTCAGCCTCATCAAGGCCGACTACCCCTTCGCGATCGGCGCCGCGTGCTTTCCCGAGACGCACATCCACGCGGTCTCCCCCGAGGAGGATCTTCGCCACCTCGCCGAGAAGGTGCGCGCGGGCGTCGACTTCCTCATCACCCAGCTCTTCTTCGACAATTCGCTCTACTTCGACTTCGTTTCGCGTGCGCGGGGGGCCGGCATCGAGGTGCCCATCGTCCCCGGCATCCTCCCCATCACCCACATCGGCCAGCTCCAGCGCATGACGCAGATGTGCGGCGCCTCGATTCCCGAGGGCCTTCGCCGCGAGCTTCACGCGCGCGAGGGCCAGGAGGACGCCGTGCGCGACTTCGGCGTGGCCTACGCCACCCTTCAGTGCGCCGAGCTCCTCGCGGCCGGCGCGCCGGGGATTCACTTCTACACGCTCAACCGCTCCCCCGCCACGCGCGCGATCCTCAGCGCGCTGAAGATCGCGCGGCCCTGGGAAAACGCGATCTACGCCGGCTCTATCTCCAGGCCCTCCGCCACCCGCGGCGAGCCATCGGCCGCCTCGTAGCGCACGTCCACCGAGTCGTTCTGGCGGTACGTCCCCACGCCCCACGCCCCCAGCAGCCAGCGCCAGCCGCTGATCCTGTCCTTGCGCAGCTCGCGCTCGAACACCAGCGCGCCCTCGCGCACCTCGTAGTCGTCGCCCAATTGCTGAGGCACGCCGTTGAGGTACACCTCGTAGGGAGGGCGAACCTCGCGGGGGAGTCTGACCTTGGAGTGGGGCATGATCTGCACATCATCCCCGAGATCCCCTACACCGTCCGCCGCTCCCCCCGCGCGCGCCGCGTGCGCGTCAACGTGCACGCCCACACCGGCGTCGAGGTGGTGCTCCCCGCCAGGGCTCCCGAGCGCGCCGCCGCGGCGGCCGTGGTGGAGCTGCGCCCCTGGATCGAACGGCGCCTCTCCGAGGCGCAGGGCGTGCTCGCGCAGATCGCCCAGCGCGGCGCCTCGGTGCCCTATCTGGGCGCCACTCTGCAGCTACAGCCCCAGCCCGAGCGCCGGCGCGTGCACCGCGCCGGGGACCATCTGCTCGTGCCCGCCGGCGATGCGCAACCCGCCTTGGAGCGCTGGTACCGGCGCAATGCGCGCCTCGAGATCGCGCCGCGCCTGGATCGCGCCACCGCGGTCGCGGGCACGCCCTACCGCGATCTCACGATCCGCGCGCAGCGCACCCGCTGGGCCTCCTGCTCGGCGACGGGGCGCATGTCCTTCAACTGGCGCCTCCTTCTCGCGCCCGAGAGCGTGCTCGACTACGTCGTCTGGCACGAGGTCTGCCACCTTCAGGTGCTCGACCACTCGCCGCGCTTCTGGGCGCTCCTCGAGCGCCACCTGCCGCGCTACCGCGAGGACCGCGAGTGGCTGCGCCGGCACGGGGCCACGCTGGTGCTGTAGGGCGTCCCCTCGGCGAGCGACTCCAAGCCACCTCCAAATAACTCCAAATTTCTCCAAGAATTTGGAGAAGATCCTGCTAAACTCCAAGAACTTGGCGTAATTTGGAATAACTTGGAGTTCGGAGGTTCAGCGGCATGTATGTAGAGACCCCTCCAGATGAGGGCAACCTGTTCGCCATCCACGGCGAGCACTTTTTCTACACAGTGGGAGCAGAGGCCGCGCGCAAGCTCGGCGGCGAGTATGTGCACTGGGATCGGCTTCGTCGTCTCTCGCCGCCGTTGGGGCTCTCACACGAGGAGTGGTGGACGGCGGTGAAGCTGGCTCGTGATCCTCTTCGGCGCGAGCTGCCGCTGCACGATGGCGAGGGTCGGCCTTTCACCTACGCAACACCCGACACCGTTCTGCGCCTTCTGCACCACGTCGATCAGCGCTGCAGCGGAGAGATCGCGATGGCCGAGACGGTTACCGGCGATGAGCACGCACGTCATCGCTATCTGGTCAACTCCCTCATGGAGGAGGCCATCCGCTCGAGCCAGCTAGAGGGCGCCGCCACATCCAGGAGGGTCGCCAAGGAGCTCTTGCGCACGGGGCGCGTGCCCAAGGACCGCGGCGAGCGGATGATCCTCAACAACTATCGCGCCCTGGAGTTCATGCGCGAGGAGATTGGCGAGCGGCTGAGCCCCGCGCTGGTGCTCGAGCTGCATCGCGTTCTCACCGAGGGCACGCTCGAGGATCCCACCGCGGCGGGACGCCTGCAGGGTGTCGAGGACGAGCGGATCTCGGTGGTGGATGGGAAGGATGGACGCGTCCTGCACACCCCTCCGCCGGCCGAGCAGCTCCCCGCGCGGCTGCAGGCGCTATGCGATTTCGCCAACCAGGGTGACGACGAGTCGGAGAGCTTCATCCATCCGGTGGTGAGGGCGATCCTGCTGCACTTCTGGCTCGCCTACGACCACCCCTTCGAAGACGGCAACGGGCGCACGGCGCGCGCGCTCTTCTACTGGTACATGCGCACGCGGGGCTACTGGCTGGTTGAGTACCTCTCGATCTCGCGCATCCTGCGCAAGGCGCCTGCGCAGTACAGCAGGGCTTTCCTGCTCACCGAGACCGACCAAGGGGACACGACCTACTTCCTCATTCATCAACTGCGGGTCATCGAGCGCGCCGTGCGCGAGCTGCACGTCTATCTCGCGCGCAAGGCCTCAGAGGTGCGCGATCTTCGAGCGTCGTCTCGAGGGCGAGACGGATCTCAACCACCGCCAGCTTGCGGTGCTCGGCGACGCGCTCCGCCACCCCACCAATGTCTATACCTACCAGGGCCACGCCGCTGAGCACAGGGTCACCCACGAGACGGCCCGCAGCGATCTGCTCGCGCTTTATGACAGGGGGCTGCTGCAGCGCCGCAAGCTCGGGCGCAAGCATGCGTTTCTTGCCGTCCCCAACCTTGCTCAGGCCCTCTGAGCCTCCAACACCCGCCGCAGCCCCTCATACGGCGTCTCCCCGGCCTCCAGCTCAACCAGACGCCGACGCAACCGCCCGGTGTATGCCTCCAAGGAGCCGTCCCCGCGCATGTCCACGCCGCCGCGCGGGCGGCTTCCCCAGCCGCCGGGGCCGGCGACCTCGACGCGCACCGCCACCTGGCGCTCCGCGTCGAAGCGCTTGCCCGCGAGCTGGATCGTGCGCCGTTTGGCGGTGGGGGTCAGCTCGTCGAGCTCGCGCTCCATCGCCGCCACCGTCTCGCCGAGGCTCTCAAAGCGCTTGTGTCCCACGCGCGGGCCGTCGCGCACGGTGAGGGTCCACTTGCCGTTCATCCCCCGATGATGGCAGCGGGCTGCGGGGGTGCGGTCCGCAGGCGCGCCCGGTCACCGCGCTCCCTGGGCTACCCGCGCTGCTCCAGCGGCACATATGTGCGCTCGCGCTCGCCCGTGTAGATCTGGCGCGGGCGGGCGATCTTCTGCTCGCCGTCTTTCACCATCTCGAGCCACTGCGCGATCCAGCCCGAGGTGCGCCCGATCGCGAACATCACCGGGAACATCGCCACTGGCAGGCCCAGCGCCTCGTAGATGAGGCCCGAGTAGAAGTCCACGTTGGGGTAGAGCTTTCGCGAGGTGAAGTACTCGTCATCGAGCGCCCGCTTCTCGAGCTCGGTGGCGATGTCGAGCAGGGGGCTCGTGCCGCGCACCTCGAAAACCGCATCGAGGTGCTTTCGGATGATGCGCGCGCGGGGGTCGTAGTTCTTGTACACGCGGTGCCCAAAGCCCATCAGGCGCTCGTTGCCCGCCTTCACGCCCTCGAGGAAGGCGGGGATGTTCTCCACCGACTCGATTCGCTGCAGCATTCGCAGCGCCTGCTCGTTGGCTCCTCCGTGCAGCGGCCCATACAGCGCCGCCACGCCTGCGGCCACCGCCGAGTAGGGGTCAACCTGCGTGGAGCCCACCGAGCGCACCGCGCTCGTGGAGGCGTTCTGCTCGTGATCGGCGTGCAGGATGAAGAGCACATCGAGCGCACGCGCGAGCCGCGGATCGGGCTCGTACTTGAGCTCGGTCATCTTGTACATCATCCCCAGGAAGTTCCCCGCGTAGCGAAGGTCGTTGTCGGGGTACACGTACGGCTGGCCCATGTTGTGGCGGAAGGCGAACGCCGCCAGCGTGGGCATCTTCGCGAGCAGGCGGATGATCTGGATCGCGCGGACATGCTCGTCGTGGATCTGGTTGGCGTCGGGGTAGAACGTCGAGAGGGCGCCCACCGAGGCCACCAGCATGCCCATCGGGTTGGCGTCGTAGCGGAAGCCCTCCATGAAGCCCTTCACGTTCTCGTGCACGAAGGTGTGAATCGTGATCTCGTGCACCCACTCATCCAGCTGCGCCTTCGTGGGCAGCTCGCCGTGGATCAGAAGGTAGGCCACCTCGAGGTAGGAGGAGTGCTCGCAGAGCTGCTCGATCGAGTAGCCGCGGTGTTCGAGGATGCCCGCCTCGCCATCGATGTAGGTGATCGCGCTGCGGCACGACGCCGTGTTGGTGTACGCCGGGTCATACGCCATCAGCCCGAAGTCCGCCTCGCCGGTTTTTATCTGGCGCAGGTCCATCGCGCGCACGGTGCCATCGGAGATCGGCAGCTCGTACGTCTTGCCGGTGCGGTTGTCGGTGACGCTCAGCGTCTCATTCGCGCCCGCGCCGTTGGATGTCTGCCGCACAGCCTCCCCATGTGCGCCCGTCTGCGTCTCGGTGCTCATCTCTTCTCCTGTCCTACGCGTGTAAACGGGTCTTTCTTACACCGTAGCGACTCTCGCCGCTGGCCCTGGTCAGGCGTGTGTGCGCCTGGTGAGGCGCGCGTGCGCCACCACCGCGCGTACCCTCGGCGGCGAGGCGGGCAGCGGGAGCCCCCGGTGGGGACCGCGGCGTGGACTGCGCGGAAGGCGCGGGCGCGGATGGCTCGGGCTGCGCGGTCCACGCGGATCGACGGAGATGCCGCCGTCCTCCTCGCCCGCGGGGCCGCCCTCGAGGGGCTCCTGACGGATCGCCCACCGCACCAGCAGGAATAGGGCCACGACGGGGATCTTCAGGATCGCCATCAGCCAGATGAAGGTCCACGCATCCACTCCTCTTCAGGGTATACCGGAAACCCCGCAGTCGCAAGGCGGGTTTCCCGCAGCGGCCGGCTCAGTCGCGCAGCGGCAGCGCGGCCGCGGAGAACTGTGTGAACTCGCGCAGCTGGCGTACCCTCGCGACGATCTCGCCGCCGGCGAGCTTCTCGATGCGATCGGTGCCGAACTCTTCGACGTTGAAGGAGGCGAGCGCGGTGCCGTGGGCCATCGCCTGGCGCAGGAGATCCTCGGAGAGGTCCTGATCGGAGTGCGCCGCGAGGTAGCCCACGAAGCCCCCCGCGAAGGTGTCCCCCGCGCCGGTGGGGTCCACCACGCGCTCCAGCGGGAAGGCCGGCAGCGAGAAGAAGCCCTCGCTGGTGACCAGCGCGGCGCCGTACTCGCCCTGCTTGGCCACGATCACGCGCGGGCGGGGAGGGTCCCAGTCGAGGATCTCCTTCGCCGCCGAGTAGAGGCTCGCCTTGCCCGTGAGCTGGCGCAGCTCGGAGTCGTTGAGGATCAGGCAGTCGCACTCCTTGATCGCCTTCACCAGCGAGTCGCGCGCGGCTTCGATCCAGAGGTTCATCGAGTCGAGCGCCACGAAGCGCGCGTGGGGGAGCTGCGCGCGCACTTCGCGCTGCAGATCGGGCTGGATGTTCGCCAGGAACAGCACGTCGCTTTCCTTGGAGGCCTGCGAGAGCTTGGGCTGAAAGCCCTCGAACACGCCCAGCTGCGTGTCGAGCGTCTCGCGCGAGTTGAGATCCCAGCCGTACTTGCCGCGCCAGAAGAACGTCTTGCCGCCCGCGATGCGCTCCACATCTGAGATGTCCACGCCGCGGTGGCGCATCACGTCGAGCTCGTGCTCGCCGAAGTCCTCGCCCACGGGGCCCACCACGCGCACCTCCTCGAAGAAGGAGGCCGCGAGCGCGAAGTGCACCGCCGCGCCGCCCAGCATCCGATCGCGCTCGCCGAAGGGCGTCGTAACGGTGTCATATGCGATCGATCCCACAACTGTGATTGACATGGGCGGGACCCTATAGCCTCACCGCGATGCGAGCCATCCAGATGAAGGAGTTCGGTGGTCCGGAGGTGCTCGAGCTCGTCGAGCTGCCCGTGCCCGAGCCGGGTCCGGGGGAGGTGCTGATCCGGGTGACGCGCGCGGGGATGAACTTCGCCGATGTGCACACGCGCACCAACTCCTACGTGCAGAAGGCCACCCTGCCGCTCGTGCCAGGGCGCGAGGTGGCGGGCGTGCGCGAGGACACCGGCGAGCGCGTCATCGCGCTCTTGCCCAGCGGGGCCTATGCGGAGTACGCTGCCGCCCCCGTAGATCTCGTGGTGCCGCTGCCCGAGGGCCTCGACGACGGTGCGGCGCTGGCGCTGATGGTGCAGGGGCTCACGGCCTGGCACCTCTACCGCACCGCGGGGCGCGTCGCGCAGGGTGAGAGCGTCGTCGTGCACGCCGCGGCGGGCGGCGTGGGCTCGCTCGCGGTTCAGCTCGGGCGTCCCCTCGGCGCGGGACGAGTGATCGCGGTGGCCTCCAGCGAGGAGAAGCGCGCGCTGGCGCTGGAACTGGGGGCGGACGTGGCGATCGACTCCGACCCGGCCGAGGGGCTCACCGAGCGCCTGCTGGAGGCCAACGGAGGGGGCGAGGTCGATGTGGTGTTCGAGATGGCCGGCGGCGAGGTGTTCGACGCCTCCTATCGCGCCCTCGCGCACTTCGGACGGCTCGTGGTCTGCGGGATCGCCTCGCAGGAGCCGAACGCCGTGCGCACGGGCTCGCTGCTGCGCCACTCGCGCTCGGTGGTCGGCTTCTACCTGTTTCACTGTCTGGAGCGGCGCAGCAGATGTGGGTGGCGCCGCTGGCCGAGCTATTCGCGCTGGCCGCGCGCGGTGAGCTGCGTGCGGTGGTCGGCCACACCTACCCTCTGGCCGAGGCCGCACAGGCGCAGATCGACATGCGCGAGCGGCGGACGGTCGGGAAGTTGCTGCTCGATCCGACCCAATGATTCGTGGACCGAGGGGCCCGGCCGTCTGCGACGGCCACCCTCCGGGTGGGCAAGCTGTTACTCGATCCAACGGCTTGACAGCCCGTACCGCGTAAGCTGCTGCCCGTGAGCAAGACATTCGCCGAGCTCGGCCTCTCCGAGCAGACCCTCCACGCGCTGCGCGATGTGGGCTACGAGTCGCCCTCTCCGATCCAGGAGCAGGCGATCCCGCCGCTCCTGGAAGGACGCGACGTGATCGGCCAGGCGCAGACGGGCACGGGCAAGACGGCGGCCTTCGGGCTGCCGATCGTGCAGTACATCGACCCGGAGGTGCGCGAGGTGCAGGCACTGGTGCTCACGCCCACGCGCGAGCTGTGCATCCAGGTGACGCAGGCGCTGCGCACCTACGGCGCGCACAGCGGGGTGGACGTGGTGGCCGTGTTCGGCGGCGCGCCGATTCGCACCCAGCAGGCGCAGCTGCGCGCGGGGGGGCACATCGTGGTGGGGACCGGTGGGAAGGGTGCTCGATCTGATCTCGCGCCACTCGCTGGTGCTGCACGACTGCCGCTTCATGGTGCTCGACGAGGCCGATGAGATGCTCGATCTGGGCTTCCTCGAGGATGTCGAGCGGATCCTCTCGATGACCCCCTCGAGCCGCCAGACGGCGCTGTTCAGCGCGACGATGCCCCCGCCGATCCGCAAGCTCGCCGATGGGTACCTGTATGAGCCGGTGACGATCAAGGTCAAAGCCGAGACGCTCACGATCGAAACCGTCGCGCAGTTTCAGCTCCCGGTGGAGACGCGCGAGAAGCCCGACAAGCTGGTGGAGGTGCTGCGCGCCGAGGTGGGAGCGGGGGCGCGCGACGAGGACGTGAACCAGACGATCGTGTTCGTTCGCACGAAGGTTCGCTGCGACCAGCTGTTCAAGACGCTGCGCGACCGCGGCATGAACGTGCGCGCGCTGCACGGCGATATGAGCCAGGGCTCGCGCGATGGCGTGATGCTGGCCTTCAAGGGCGGTCGCGTGCCGATCCTCGTAGCCACCGATGTGGCGGCGCGCGGACTCGACATCTCCACGGTGACGCACGTGATCAACTACGACGTGCCCACCTCGCCGGACACCTACGTGCACCGCATCGGGCGCACGGGGCGCGTGGGTCGCTCCGGTCGCGCGATCACCTTCGTGGAGGCTCGCCAGAAGCGCGAGCTGGAGGCGATCGAGCGCCACATCGGCACCTCGATCGAACCGTGGCAGCGAGGCGTCGTGGGGGCGCCCACGCCGGTGGAGGAGCGCCCGCGCCGGCACTCCAAGCCGCACATCTCGCGCAACGGCGAGGAGCCCTACGTGAAGCTGATGGTCGGCGGCGGGCGCGCGGCGGGGGTACGCGTGGCGGACATCGTCGGCGCGCTCACCTCAGCCGCCGGACTCGACGGCGAGGCCGTGCGCGACGTGCTGGTGCTGGAGCGCTTCTCCTTCGTCTCCGTGCCGGCCACCGAGGTAGACCGCGTCATCGCCGCACTCGACGGGCACACCGTGAAGGGCCGCGAGCTGCGCCTGGAGAAGGTAGGGTAATCCCCATGTCATCTACTGCCACCATGAAAACCACCGAGGGCGACATCACGTTTGAGCTCTTCGACGAGGACGCCCCCAAGACGGTTGAGAACTTCCGCAAGCTCGCCGCCGATGGGTTCTATGACGGGTTGCTGTTCCACCGCATCATCAAGGACTTCATGATCCAGGGCGGCTGCCCGCAGGGCACCGGTACAGGAGGCCCTGGGTACAAGTTCGATGACGAGTTCAACGATCACAAGATCGTGCGCGGCGCGCTGGCGATGGCCAACGCGGGGCCCAACACGAACGGCTCGCAGTTCTTCATCGTCACCGCCGAGAGCTGCCCGTGGCTCGATGGCAAGCACACTGTGTTCGGCCAGGTGACCGAGGGCATGGATGTGGTCGACAGCCTCGAGGGCGTGAAGACCGGCGGCGGCGATCGGCCCGAGGATCCAGTCGGAATCACCTCGATCGAGCTCTCTTAGAGGAGTAGCCTGTCTCGTATAAGGCGAAACGAGATCGGGGAGGTCCGAGAGAATGGCCACAGTCGAGCAGCACCCAGCACAGACCCAGAACGGCACGGCGGCGCACGCCGGCGCGGAGATCCCCGTGGAGAACCCGGCGACGGGGCAGATCGTCACGACGGTGCCCGACCTCGACGCAGCGGCCGTGGCCGATATGGCGCGCCGTGCGCGCGCCGCGCAGCCGGCGTGGGCTGCATACGGCTTCGATGGTCGCGCACGGGTGCTCTGAGGATGCAGAAGTGGGTGATGGACAACGCCGAGCGCATCGCGCAGACAATCGTCTCAGAGACGGGAAAGACCTTCGAGGACGCGCAGCTCGCGGAGATCTCCTATGGCGGCGCGGCGTTTGGCTTCTGGGCGAAGCACGCCGGAGCGCTACCTGGCCGACGAACGCGTGCGCTCCAGCAATCTGCTCGTGAAGGGCAAGAAGCTGATCGTTCGCTACGAGCCGCGCGGGCTGATCGGCGTGATCGGCCCCTGGAACTACCCGCTCACTAACTCCTTCGGCGACTGCATCCCGGCGCTGGCGGCGGGCAATGCGGTGATCCTCAAGCCTTCGGAGGTGACGCCGCTGACCTCGCTGCTGCTCGCGGAGGGCCTGAGCGAGTGCGGGGTGCCCGCGGACGTCTTCCAGGTGGCCACCGGCCGCGGCGGCACGGGTGCGGCGCTGATCGAGGAGGTGGACATGATCATGTTCACGGGCTCCACGCGCACGGGGCGAAAGGTCGCCGAAGCGGCCGCCCGCCGCCTGATCCCCTGTTCGCTGGAGCTGGGCGGCAAGGACCCGATGATCGTGCTCGCGGACGCCGATCTGGAGCGCGCGGCGAACGTGGCGACGTACTACTCGATGCAGAACTCCGGGCAGACGTGCATCTCGGTGGAGCGCGTGTACGTGGAGGCGCCGGTGTACGACGAGTTCGTGAACAAGGTCGCCGCCAAGGTGCGGGCGCTGCGCCAGGGCAGCCCCGATGGCGGTCCGGGCACGGTGGAGGTGGGCGCGATGACCTTCCCGCCGCAGGTGGACATCGTCGAAGACCACGTCAACGACGCGCTCGCCAAGGGCGCGAAGGCGCTCACGGGCGGGCACCGCGGGCAGGGCGGCGGCCACTACTTCGAGCCGACGGTGCTCGTGGATGTGGATCACACGATGAAGGCCATGAAGGAGGAGACTTTCGGGCCGACCCTGCCGATCATGAAGGTGGCGGACGCCGACGAGGCGGTGCGCCTGGCCAACGACTCCCCCTATGGGCTGGGTGCGAGCGTGTTCAGCAGGGACACCGCGCGCGGCGAGGAAGTCGCACGGCGCGTGGATGCCGGCGCGGTGTGCGTGAACGACGCGATCATCAACTACACCGCGCTCGAGCTGCCGATGGGCGGGCACAAGGAATCGGGCCTCGGCACGCGCCACGGCGCGGGCGGCATCCGCAAGTTCGCCACCCAGCAGTCGATCCTCGTGACGCCGCGCCTGGCGCTCAAGCGCGAGCTGCACTACTTCCCCTACACGCGCCGGGGAACCAAGCGCCTGGGGCGAATGCTGAAGCTGATGTACGGCCGCGGCAAGCGCGACTGACAGAAGGCGCGCGCGGCGAGCTGGATTTTATTTAAGAGGGTGGGTGGGATCCCTATAAATGGTCCTGCGCGGGCCGCGAAGTGCGGGACAGCGCAGTGTGAGGGCTGCGCCCTGCCGCCGCGCGGGGGCTCAGGCTGCGTTGGGGCCCAGTGGGATCCCGAGCAGTCGTTCGAGCTCGGGCACGGTGGTCTCGGAGGCGGTGTGGTGCACCACGGCCATCCCGAGCTTCTCTGCGGGGGCGAGGTTGAAGGGGATGTCGTCCACGTAGACGCACTCCGCGGCGGCCACCCCGGCGCGCTCGGCCCCCAGCTCGTACATGCGCTGTGAGGGCTTTCGCATCCCCTCCTGGCCGGAGATCACGACGCCGTGGAAGATCTCCGCGAAGCAGCTGGTGAGGGTAGCGGTGGGTGCCCCAGGAGTTGCTGATGAGGCCCGTGCGGATACCCGCGGCGCGCGCTCGGCGCACCGCCTCGATCATCGCCTCGTCGGGTCCCACGCCCGCGAAGAGGCCATCCACGAGACCCTCGGGCTCGACGCCGAGGATCTCCGCGAAGCTCGCCTCGAAGCCCGCCTCGTCGAGAGTGCCCTTCTCCAGTGCGATCAGAAGCTCACGGCATTGGGGGTTCTCGCGAAAGCTCTTCACCATCGCCTGGGGATCGATTTCGCTGCGGGTGCAGTACTCGCCGAAGGAGACCCAGAGGTTCGTGGTGAGGACCCCGCCCCAGTCGATGAGGAGGCCGGTGAGCGGCTTGCTCGGGGTGGGAGGGGGATTCTCGGCAGGCGAGGCCTTCGCGGTGGGCGCGCCGACATCAGGCAAGGTCTCCGCGGCGGGCGCCGGCTCAGCCGCCATAAGCCACTCCCTCGGCCTGGCGTGCGAGTTCCAGGACGCCCTCGCCGAACTGCTTCAGATAGGGGTCGTCGGTGGCGCCGGCGATGGCGCGCTTGTAGTTGCCCTCCATGAACACCGCACTCTTCCAGATCGCGAGGGTGGTGTACCAGCGAAGGTCGCGCATCGAGCGCCCCGAGCGCTCCTCATATAGGGCGATGAGTTCCCCGCGGGTGGGGAAGCCATCGGCGCGGGTGACGGCGCCGAGGTACTCGCGCATGCCGCCCTTGGGGTCCCCGCCCTCGGTCCACATCATGCACAGATAGCCGAGGTCGGCGAGGGGGTCGCCGATCGTGGCCATCTCCCAATCGAGCACCGCCACGAGCTGGGCGGGCGCCTGCGCGCCGTACATGGTGTTGCCCAGGCGGTAGTCGCCGTGCACGATCGTCGCGGGGGTGGGTGGGTCCGGGTCAGGGAGGTTCTCGGCGAGCCATGTGCGCACGCGCTCGATCTCGGGGATTTCGCGCGTGCGGTTGTGCTCCCAGAGGCCCGCCAAAGCGCCGCAGCTGGCGCTCGAGGTAGCCGGTGGGCTTGCCAAAGCCCTCCAGGCCGGCAGCCTGCCAGTCCACCGCGTGTATCTCCACGAGCGCATCGATCAGCTCGTGAGCAATCCGCCTTCGCTCGCCGGGCGAGTCGAGCCCAGGGGGAACGGTCGCGACGATCACCTCACCCGCGACCCGCTCCATTAGATAAAAAGGGCACCCAATCACGCTCTCGTCGGGGCACACCGCCAATACAGAAGGCACACGCGCGGGGGTGTCCGCGAGCGCTCCGAGCAGGCGCGCCTCGCGCAGCACATCGTGCGCGCTGGGGGGCAAGGGGGGGCGCGGCGGGCGGCGCAGCACCAGCTCGCTGCCGTCCTCGCGCTGGAGGAGGTAGGTGACGTTGGAGTGCCCCTCGCCGATGGGGCTCGCCTGGATCGCGCCCGTGCCGAGGCCCCGCGCGTCGAGGAAGGCGCGCAGCGGATCGAGCACCAGCAGCGGGGGGCGGGCGTTGTTCTGGGCCTCCGCGTGGGTCGCGACGATGTCGTCCGGTGCGCTTGCTGGAGTCATCGCCCGCACGCTACACACACCGCAACCCCCGGCGCGCTGTGGTGTCCTAACGATCATGCCCAAAACCAAAGCACTCCTCTCCCTCCCCCTTGCCTGTCTCCTGCTCGCCCTCGCGGGCGCCGGTCTCGCGCAGGCATCGCACAACGAGACGGTCTACTTCGAGGACTCCGCGCAGCTGTTGAACCCGAAGACGCGACCCGCGGCGCTCGCGACGATCCAGCACCTGGGCGCGAAGGCGCTGCGTGTGGAGCTCTACTGGCGCGAAGTGGCGCCCAATGCAACGAGCGCTACGAAGCCTGTGTTCGACGCGACGAACCCCGCGAGCTACCACTGGGAACAGTACGTTCCGCTGCTGTCCGAAGCGCAGAAGCTGGGCCTGAAGGTGCTGCTCACGGTCACCTCGCCGGTGCCGCGCTGGGCGACCTCCACGCACCGCGACTACCTCACCCACCCCGATGCAACCGACTTCGAACAGTTCATGACGGCGGTGGGCCGCCAGTTCGGCTCGCAGGTGTCGATGTGGGCGATCTGGAACGAGCCCAACCACCCCGCGTTTCTGCAGCCGCAGTTCGCCTCCAATGGCCTGCCGGCCTCGCCGCGCATCTACCGCGCGCTGTTCCAGGCGGGCTACAACGGGCTGCGCGCCGCGGGCATCGCCCGGCCGAAGGTGCTGATGGGCGAAACGGCGCCCACGGGTTCGGAGAAGGTGACGCGCAGGGAAGGCCCCCTGCACGATGTGGCGCCGCTGGCGTTTCTGCGCGGGGTGCTGTGCCTCAACGCGCACTACCGCAAGTCGGGGAGCTGCGGCGCGCTGCCGGCGTATGGCTATGCCCACCACGCCTACACGCTCCCCGCGGGCCCCTACGCCAAGCCGGGCGGCGCGGACAATGTGACGATTGGGGCGCTCTCGCGGCTCACGCACGCGCTCGATCTATCGGCGCGCGCACACGCGATCAAGGCCGGAATGCCGGTGTATCTCACCGAGTTCGGGGTGCAGAGCAAGCCCAACCGCTTCCTCGGCGTGCCCGTGGCAAAGCAGGCCGAATTCGATGCCATCGCCGAGCACATCGCGTGGTCGAACCCGCGCGTGGCGGCCTTCTCGCAGTACCTCCTCCGCGACGACCCGCTGGGCGGGGCGCCGGGATCGAGCGTGCACGGGGGGGTGGTGCGCTTTCAGACGGGCCTGGAGTACGTGAGCGGCGCGCCCAAGCCGCTCTTCTTCGGCTGGCCGCTGCCGCTGGTGGTGGCGAAGGCGGGGCACTCCTTCTCACTGTGGGGACTCGTGCGGCCGACGCTCGCGCGTACGAAGGTAACGGTGCTGGTGGCGCCGCGCGGCTCGCACAAGTGGCGCGTGCTGGGGCAGGTGGCGACGGGCGCCTTCGGCGAATGGAGCCTTCACTCCAGCGTGCAGGGAAGCGCGTGGCGCGTACGCTGGGCGAGCGCCACGGGCGTGAAGTACGAAGGGCCGCCGATCCACGCTTCGTAGGCCGGTCCGGCTCCGGCGTCGCCCTACGATGAGGGCGATGCCGGAGCTGCCAGAGGTTGAGATCACCGCGCGGCGCCTGGGTGAGGCGCTGAAGGGGGCGCGCATCGAGTCGGCGCTCGCGCCGGGGATCAATGCCCTGAAGAGCTTCGACCCGCCCCTCTCCGCGCTGGAGGGGCGGGGGATCGAAGGGGTGCGCAGGCGTGGAAAGCACCTCGTGGTGGATGTGGAGGACGGGTTCTCGCTGCTCATCCACCTGATGTCCGCGGGGCGTCTGCAGCTCTACGAGAAGCGCGCGGGGCCGCGCGATCGCACGTCCCGGCTGCTCGTGCGCGTGAGCGGACCACAAGGACGTGAGGCGGATGGGCGCGAGGCGGGTGAGCGTGAGGCGGGTGAGCGGGAGCTGCGCCTGCGCGAGTTCGGCTCAAGGCAGGCCGCGTGGGTGAAGCTCGTAAAGAGCGATGAACTCGAGGGCGAGGAGGCGCTCGCGAAGCTGGGCCCCGAGGCGTGGCCGGATCCCCCGGCGCCGCCCGCCTTGGGGGAGCTGCTGAAGGCGCCGCGCCCGCTGCACACGGTGCTGCGCGATCAGCGCACGATCGCGGGCATCGGGCGCTCGTGGGTGGATGAGATCCTGTGGCATGCGCGGCTCTCCCCCTACAAGCGCGGCAACGATCTCGATGCGGATGAGCTGGGGCGGCTGCGCGAGGCGATCGTGAGCACCCTCGGCGGGGCGCTGGAGCACTACGAGGAGGTGGTGCGGCTGCCGATCCCCGACAAGCTGCCGCTGCCACTGCAGGTGCATCGCCACGAGGGCGAGCCCTGTCCGCGCTGCGGTGAGACGCTGCGGGCGGTGCACTTCGAGGACTACACGATCGCCTACTGCCCGGCGTGCCAGACCGATAGTCGGGTGTTGAAGGACCGTCGGCTCTCGCGGCTGTTGAAGTAGCGTGGTGCCCCGCAGATAGTGAGAGGGGGGCCAACGAAAGGAGACCCGAATGATCGAGCAGGGAGAGGCAGCCCCCGACTTCGAACTGCCAGACCAGGATGGGCGGACGGTGAAGCTCTCGGACTTCCGCGGAGAGCCGGTGGTGGTCTACTTCTACCCCAAGGCCGACACTCCCGGTTGTACGACACAGGCGTGCGGCGTGCGCGACCACCGCGCGGACTATGCGCGCGTGGGAGCGATCGTGCTCGGTCTCTCCCCCGATCCGGTGGCGAAGGTGAAGAAGTTCCACGAGAAATACTCGCTGGATTTTCCACTGCTCGCAGACGAGGACCATGCGGTCGCCGATGCGTATGGGGTGTGGGTGCAGAAGTCGATGTATGGCCGGACATTTTGGGGTGTGCAAAGGACGACGTTCGTGGTGGACCCCGATGGCAAGGTCGCTCGGGTGCTGCGGAACGTGAAGCCGGCCACGCATGACGAGCTGGTGCTGAAGGCGCTGGCGGAGGCTGGGCCGCCGGTGGTGTAGCCAAAGACTCGCGCCGGGGCTATCCGTGTATATACTTGCCGTATGAAGGTCGTGAAGGTGCGTCGCGTCGGCAACAGCAACGTGATCTCGATCCCGCGCGAGTTCGAGGCCCAGGGCTATGTTCCTGGCTCCTCGGTGCTGGTGGAGGAGCTACCCGGAGGCGAGCTTCGCATCATGTCCACCGAGAAGGTCCGCGAGCGCATCCGCGACATCGGAGAGCGCGTTGTCACCGAACACGGCGAGGCGCTGCAGATCCTGGCCGATCACGACCCCGACGCTCCCCAGCGATAGCGGCATGGCGGAGGGTCGGCCCGGCGAGATGGAGCCGGTATATCTCACGCTGGACGATGTCCTGCAACTGTACGGACTCATCGTCGGCGCGACTGCTGCTGAGGCGGCCGACCATCTGCGAAACCGCGACGGGCTGGAGAGTGCGCTGGCGCGACCCGCCACCTACGCGCACTACGAGGACGCCGATCTTGCGCTCCAAGCTGCCGTCCTCGCTCACGGGATCGCGGAGGGTCAATTGTTCATCGATGGCAACAAGCGCACCGCGCTGGTGGCGATGCTCACCTTTTTGGAGATCAACGGTTGGCGCGTCGAGGCCACCGACCGTGAACTGGCTGACTGGATACTCAGCTTTAGTGCGGGCGCTGAGCCGGAGGATGTTGCAAGGCTCGCGCGCTCAGCACTCCACAGCATCGAGTAGCTCCGACCGTCTGTATAAAGCGACGCCCATCTGAGTCTTTTAGACTTTTTAGACATCTTTAGATATCGTTCCTGTGCTTGGCGCACAATGCATCCCTGCGCCCCTGGGCGATGGGTCCTGGTGACTCTGTATGGGCGGACATTTTGGGGTGTGCAAAGGACTACGTTCGTCGTGGACCCCGATGGCAAGGTCGCTCGGGTGCTGCGGAACGTGAAGCCGGCCACGCATGACGAGCTGGTGTTGAAGGTGCTGGCGGAGGCTGGTCCGCCGGTGGTGTAGGCGGGGTCGAGGCGTCAGCCTCATCGTGTTGTCTGCGCCGGTCCGTAGCCTCCCGGGCCATGTCGCCTCCGAGTCTCGCTGAGATCATCTACGAGCAGGCACAGAAGGCGCTTGAGCAGCAGGAGCGGCAGGTGAACGAGCTTCGCCAGCGCACCGGTACGCTGCTCGCCGCCGCTGCGCTGACGGCGTCTTTTTTCGGCGCGGCGACGTTGGGCCGCGATGGAGTGGCCGCGCCGGTGGTGCTCGCTGGAGTCGCGCTGGTAGTCACGGTCCTGAGCGGGCTATATGTCCTCTATCCGCATGAGCTGGAGTTCTCCGTCGATGCTCGGCGTCTCTACGACTATCTCCTTCCCGATCAGGGGGACCCCGAGGGCTTGCTGTTGAGCCTCGCCTTCGGGCTCCGCGACACGCGTGAGCGAAATGGGCACGCCGTTGACCTGCTCGCACGATGTCTCGCAGTCGCTGCTCTCGCGCTTGTCGTGCAGATCGCTTGCTGGACGTGGGCACTCGCGCTACTCTGATGTCCTGATGGCATCCAGCCCAGCTACACCACCATCACCTCCACCTCCGTCGACCCCGGCAGCTCCGCCTTCGCAGGGTATCCGGCCAGTGCCGCCGTCTGTCTTCATTCCTGAGAAGCGAGGCGCGAACGACTCGCCTCGCCAGCGCTAGCGTTCCTCTTGGCGCATCCTGGCGGTGCACCCCACCTCGCGACCGATGGGTCCTGGGGACCCTGTATGGGCGGACATTTTGGGGTGTGCAAAGGACGACGTTCGTGGTGGGCGCGGATGGGCAGGTCGCCCAGGTGTTGCGCAACGTGAAGCCGGCTACGCACGACGAGCTGGTGTTGCGGGCGCTGGCGGAGGTTGGGCCGGCGGTCGTATAGTCGTTGTTCTGGTATGCGGCTGTGTTTGTCGCCCTTGCGCAAGCGGGGTCGCTTGGCGCTCCCTCTCTCCCATTGGGAGGAGCGAGCCGGGAGTTCTGGCTGGCTGCTGGAAGTCGTCCGGAGCGGGCGCGAGCGCGGCCCTCGTCCCGGCCCTCGCTCGGCCCGCAAAGCAGTAGCGTGCCGAGGTGGTGTCCCGCGCCGCTAGGCACAGGCTGCCACGCTGGCTCCCACAGGGGAGCTTTAGCGCCTGGCTCTCCGGTTCTGCCGTCGGCGCACACCACACACCGATACTGGGCTCAACGGCCGGCCGATCGGGTCGATGAATAGCGAGCACGGCCCGGAGCTGTCGGGCACCTTCCCCTCGAGCACGGTGGCGCTGTAGGTGAGGTTAGTCCCGTCCAGGCGAGGGCTGGTGAGCGTCACGACGACGTCCTCGGGCATCTGGTCGCCCTCCTCGAGGAACGAGAGGACAGCGTTCGGAGGATCGTCGAGGAAGCTGTTCTCACCGTCTGCCCAGCCCTCTATGAACTGGGCGGCCGTGAGGTGTCCGACGATGCGCTCGGGCCGGTCGGAGAACATCAGCGTGGAGGGTGCGAGATCGTGCAGCGTGAACTCGCCGTTGCGGCTCGTGACCCTCTGGGCGCTCTGTACGTACAGCGCCTCGAACTCGCCGGGCTGTACCGCTGGTCGTGATGACATCTGGGCCTCCTTCTAGGGCGTCAGGATCGGCTTTGGACGAAGCTCCGCGGAGATCCTATGACGGCTCATGACACCTTCCACCGGTAGTCCCCCGCACAGATGCCGCGACTAGCCCGCGATCCAGTGGACGCGCACGGCGAGCGCCCCTGAGGCTCTATCACGTCCGATATCGGCCACGTGTAGGTTGGGCGTCGTGGATTGGGGGCTTGCCGACTGTCGGACTCGCGCTGCTGCTCGTCGCGGCGGTGTCGCGGCGGCTGTCGGGCACGCCGATCACGCCGGCGATGGTGGTGGTCGCCATCGGTGTTCTCGCGGGCCCCTTGGTGTTCGACGGGCTCACCGTGGGACCGACAAGCTCGACGGTGCGAAGGCTGGCCGAAGCCACGCTCGCGGTGGTGCTGTTCTCGGATTCTTCCCGTATCGACCTTAGGGCCCTGCGGCGGGAAGCGTCCCTGCCGGTGCGCCTGCTCGGCATCGGTCTGCCGCTGACGATCGCGCTGGGCGCGCTGGTCGCGCTCGCCCTGTTCGGGTCGTTCTCACTGAGCGAGGCATTGATCCTTGGCGTGATCCTCGCGCCGACGGACGCGGGGCTCGGCAGCGCCGTCGTGACGGACCCGAGCCTTCCGCAACGTGTGCGGCAGTCGCTCAACGTCGAGAGCGGACTGAACGACGGGATCTGCGTCCCGATCCTGTTGATCGTTCTGGCGACCGCCTCGGGAGCCGGTGGCGCGGCCCATCCGGCGCAGGTGATCGGCGAAGAGATCGGCTACGGACTCATCGGCGGCATCGTCGCGGGGGCCCTAGCCGCGGGGATCGTGAACACCGCCGGGGCCAGACGCCTCATCGACGATGCCTGGCGACAGATCATCCCCGTGGCCGCGGCGGTGCTCGCGTACGGGATCGCGGAGGCTCTCGGCGGGTCGGGCTTCATCGCCGCCTTCACGGCGGGCGCACTGTTCGGCCTGATCGCCCGCGAGAACTCGCCCGGAACGATGCGCTTCACCGAGGAGACGGGGGCGCTGCTCGACAGCATCACGTTCCTCGTCTTCGGCGCCGTCCTGCTCGGCCCCGCGCTCGAGCACGTGAGCTGGCAGATCGCGCTCTATGCCGTGCTGAGCCTGACGATCGTTCGCATGCTGCCCGTGGCTCTCTCGCTGTTGGGCACCGGAGCGCGAGGCCCGACCGTGGCGTTCATCGGCTGGTTCGGTCCACGCGGGCTTGCATCGATCGTGTTTGCGGTGATCGTCGAGGACACACATCAGGCTCACGCCGGAACGATCCTCACGGCCTGCTATTTGACGGTCGGCCTCTCGGTCCTCGCTCCACGGCCTCTCGGCGGCGCCGCTTGTGAGTCGCTACGTCGCGTGGTATCGAGCCGCCGCGGGCGAGCGTCCCCCTGCGATGGAGAGTGAGCCGGTGCACGAGCACCGGGCGCGGGGACTCGCCGCGCTGCAGGGCGGCTAATCGGCCGTGTGGGCCTGAGCGCAGTCTCGGCCCGAGCAGATCAGCCCTTGGAGCCGGCCGTTTCACCCGCGAGATCGGTGGGCGCGGAACGGGTGCCGTCGGATCTCCCTGAAGAGGATCATGTAGAGCGCGATGGCGAAGTAGACCGCTACGGCTACTCCCGGCACGGCGAGTCCGATGAGGATCGCGATCACATAGCCGCCGAGGACGGGCAGGAGTTCTCGCGGTTCGTCCAGCCGCTCCTCGCCCGTCCTCCGGGGGGGAGTAGAGGCGCTCGCGCCGGGCATAGGCGTCCAAGGCGAAGCCGAGGATGCGGATTGCCAGCAGGGTGAGCCCATACATCGTCACGAAGACGCGCTCGCTGCTTTCGTGGTGCAGGGCGTCAGCGACGAGCCGGGTCGGGAACGGCAGGAACGCCACCACGAGCAGTAGCAGCAGGTTGATTCGCAGCAGTAGCGGGTCGGTCCGCGCGAGCCGCTCGGTCAGCTGGGTGTGGCCGAGCCACCCTGCGCCGATCGTGAGGAAGCTGACGACATACGCGAGGTAGAACGGCCAGGCGTCGAGCACCTGTTCGAGTGCTGTGCCCGGCGGATGAATCGCGATGTCGAGCACGAGCAGCGTCGCGGCGATCGAGAACACGCCGTCGCTGAATGCTTCCATGCGCGTCGTGCTGAGCGATCGGCGTGCACGCGGCGTATCTTCGCCGGAGGCCATTCGGCAATCCTTGCAGGCCAGACCGCCGCGGGGACGTTCGCTCGTCTTCTTCGAGGCGAAGGGCTCACCCTAGTAGTGGCAAGACCCTGATCATGGCTGCGGGTTTTCGCGGATGCCGAGAACGCGCCCCGAGGTAGTTTGTCGATGTGCGGTGTTCCCGCGCAGGCGCCGCCCGGCGGCGGATCGTCAGGACACTCGTCCAAACCAGCACGGAGGTCAAAAATGAGCGACAGACCGGTTTTCATCTACGCCGCGACTTATCCCGACCGCGGTGGCGCGGAGGCGGATTACGACGCCCTTCTCGAGCTGCACGCGGCGAAGCTCGTGGGCACCTATGACGTTGCGTTGGTCACCAAGGACGCTGACGGCAAGGTCCACGTCGAGAAGCACGAGAAGCCCACCCAGCACGGCGCCTGGGGAGGCATTGCCGTCGGAGCGGCGGTCGGGGTCGTGGCGGCGCCAGCGGTCATCCCCGCGGCGCTGGTCGGCGGTGTCATCGGCGGCCTTGGCGGGCACTTCAAGAAGGGCATCCCCGGGGGCGCCGCCAAGGAACTGGGCGACCTCATCGAGGCCGGAGAAGCCACGCTGTTCGTGATCGGCGAGTCGCGCCTTGAAGAGCAGCTCGACAAGGTGCTGACCCGCGCCGAAAAGTCGCTTGAGAAGGAAATCGACGTCGATGCCAAGGAGTTCAAGCGCGAACTCGACGAGGCGGAGAAGGAGTACGCGGCGAGCTAGCTGGACGACTTCCCGGCGTCTGATCGCGAAAAGAAGATGAGCTCGGTGTCGAGTAAGGCAGCCGCGGCAGCGGCTGGCGGTGTTCTGCTGACGCTGTGTGCGGGCCAGTTCTTGATGATGCTCGACAGTTCAGTGATGAACGTGTCGATCGCGACGGTCGCGAAGGATGTCGGCACGACCGTCACCGGGATCCAGACGGCGATCACCCTGTACACGTTGGTGATGGCCGCGTTCATGATCACGGGCGGGAAGGTCGGGCAGATCATCGGCCGCAAGCGCGCTTTCGCGATCGGGTGCGTGATCTATGGCTGCGGCTCGTTCATCACGGCGATCTCTACGAGCCTCGGGGTGCTGCTGCTCGGATGGTCGTGCCTTGAGGGGATAGGTGCCGTACTCATTCTGCCGTCGATCGTTGCGCTGGTAGCGGTGAACTACGGCCCCGACGAACGACCGCGCGCCTATGGGCTCGTCGCCGCAGCGACGGCGATCGCGATCGGGGTCGGCCCGATCGTCGGCGGCCTGTTCACCACCTACCTGTCATGGCGCTGGGTGTTCGCGGGCGAGGTCGTGATCGTGCTTGCGATCCTCGTCCTCGCCCGCCGCATACCCGAGGGGCCGCGTGAGAAGACGGGGCACCTGGACCTCGTGGGTACAGCCCTATCGGCGCTCGGCCTCGGGCTGATCGTCTTCGGTGTCCTGCGTTCGGGTGTATGGGGTTTTGTGAAACCCAAACCGGAGGGTCCCGAATGGATCGGGCTCTCGCCGGTGATCTGGCTGATGCTCGCGGGCGGTCTGGTCATCTATCTATTCATCGAGTGGGAGGATCGCGTGCTCGCCCGTGGTGGGGAGCCGCTACTGGACCCCAAGATCCTGCAGGTCCACGTGCTGCGCGGCGGCCTGAACTCGTTCTTCTTCCAGTTCTTCGTGCAAAGCGGGGTGGCATTCGCCGTCCCACTGTTCCTCTCTGTCGCACTCGGGCTCTCCGCGATCCAGACAGGTGTGAGGTTCCTGCCGCTGTCGATCGCCCTGATCCTCGCGGCAGCCGGGATCCCCAAGCTCTTCCCCAAAGCATCGCCGCGCCGGGTGGTCCAGCTCGGCTTCATCGCGATGTTCGCCGGCCTCGTGACCTTGGTCGCCCTGCTACAGGAAGGCGCGGGGCCGGAGATAACGACCTTGCCGATGCTGCTCGTCGGCCTCGGAATCGGAGCGCTGTCCTCCCAGCTCGGGGCCGTCACCGTCTCATCCGTTCCCGATGAGCAGAGCAGCGCAGTGGGCGGACTGCAGAACACAATCACGAACCTCGGCATCTCCATGGGCACAGCGCTCACAGGAGCGATCGTCATCGCCACGCTGAGCACGTCGTTTCTGACCGGGGTGCAGCAGAACTCCGCCGTCCCCACGCCGGTCAAATCGCAGGCCTCGACCAAGCTCGCGGGTGGAGTCCCCTTCATCTCCGACAAGCAATTGAAGGACGCGCTCAACAAGGCCCATGTGCCACCCAGGGCCACAGACGCGATCGTCGAAGAGAACGCGAAAGCGCGCCTCGACGGGCTGCGCGAGGCGCTGTCGATACTTGCCATCTTCGCGCTGATCGGACTGGCCTTCAGCCGGCGGATCCCTACCGAGCAGCCCGGTTCCTCGAAAGAACCGGTTCCCCTAGCAGAAACGGCTCCGGCAACCCCAACGGCTACAGGTGCGTGACTCACTCGTAGCGCACTGCCAAGCAGCTAAACACTGGTGCGGCCCAAACGGCCCGGACAGCTTACTCGCGGTCGAGATCTTCAGATGAGGCCCGAGCAGACTTTCGCATTGGGCTGCGAGGGAGCATCTTACAGCCGCCGCCTCAGACGCTCGGATCGGACGACAACCATGAGCGGCGAGAGCACCGCAGGCGTCCCAGTTGGCGTGCTCAACTGGCCATCGAGATGTATGGGCGCACCTACATGGGCAACGAGCGCACCACCTTCATCGTCGATCCGGATGGGAAGGTCGCCAAGGTGCTGCGCAAGGTCAAGCCCGCCGAGCACGATGGGCTCGTGCTGAAGGCGCTGGAGGAAGTTGGGCCGCCGGCGGTGTAGGACGCGTGGACGTGCGCGTGGTTCTTGCCGACGGGGCTTGCTGGAGCGGCGTATGCTCGTTCGTGCTGAATGGTTCGCGCGCTCGTCACCGGAGCATCTGGTTATGTGGGCAGCCGGCTGGTGCGCGAACTGCGCCTCCACGGCGAGCCGGTGGGATGCGTGGTGCGCGATCCGAGCCGGGTCGACTTCGAGCCAGATGTCGCCGTACACCGCGCCGACATGCTCGACCCAGGCTCCCTGAGCGCCATCGGCGACGGTTATACGACGGCCTACTATCTGGTTCATTCGATGGGTCGCGGTGGCGATGGCGACTATGAGCAGCGCGACGCCGAAGCAGCCGCCAACTTCGCGCGCTTCGCCGTGGAGGCCGGCATCGAGCAGGTCGTCTACCTCGGCGGTCTCGGCGATCGCCCCGCCTCCCAGCATCTGCGTTCGCGTCTGCGCGTGGGAGAGATCCTGCGCGATGAGGGACCACCGTTGACGTGGTTTCGTGCCGGCATGGTGGTGGGAGCGGGCTCAGAGAGCTACCGAACGCTGCGCTCGCTGGTCGAGCGTCTGCCGGTGATGCTCGCGCCGGCGTGGCTGTCCACACCCACCCAGGCGATCGCTATCGGCGATGTGCTGCGCTATCTCATCCAGGCTCCTCGGATTCCACAGGCGCGCTCCCGCGAAATCCAGATCGGTTCGGCGGAGATACTCACATACGGGCAGATGCTCGATGAGATGGCAGATGCGCTTGGACTGCGCCGTCGCCCGCGGATCCCGGTGCCACTGCTGACGCCCTGGCTCTCCTCACATTGGATCGGACTCATCACACCTGTCGACGCAGGCGTTGCGAGGCCGTTGATCGAGGGGCTATCCACCGATACGACGGTCACCGATCCGTCGGGAATGGCGCTGTTTGACTTCCTGCCCCGATCGTTCACGCAGGCGCTGAGCGAGGCCATCGCCGAGGAGAGCGCATCCCGTCGGACGACACCTTCGTCATAACGACCGCCAGGCCCACGGGCGCAGTCACGGTGCGTATAATTCGCACGATGAAGCTCTACGTCTGTTACGGCACCTTCTCCTCGCCACGGCCAGGCGGCCACCCGTGCGGGAACGCATACCACGCGCTGCGAGACGCGGGATACGAGCCGGAGGTGGTGAAGTCCTACGGGCTCGGAGTTCTGCCGGGCGTCTTCAACCGCACGCGCGGCCGGCGCGAGGTCGAGAAGCTCACGGGCAACCGCATGGTGCCCACGCTCGTGCTCGACGACGGCACCGTCATCGACGGCTCGCCCGAGATCGTGGCCTGGGCGCAGCGCAACGCAGCGTAACCTTCCAGGCCGACCTCGATCAGAGCGGCCCGCCGCCGGGCTGGGTGTCCGGCGAGCAGCATGGTCAACTGCGACTACCGGATATAGAGATTGTGTACCGGGAACTCCTTCACGTCGGGCGGATTGGGGAAACCCCGGTCGCCGAGCCCGTGAAGGTGAGGCATGAGTCGCTCGCCGACGAAATGATCGAACGCCTCGCGCGACTCCCAAAAATCGATCACGCCCCAGCCGCCGTCGATGGGACCGGCCGAATGGACGATCAGTCCCTCAGGCGGGTTGCTCTCGATCTCCATCACTCCGTGAGCAGCATCGTAATTCTCCTGCGTTCCACCAGCGAACTTGAGTCTGATGCCTACAGCCATCTTGGCTCCCTTTTCGAGTATGTACAACCACCGTACTCCTTTGCGGGAGCTCCATCACAGCAAGCAGGCCCGTTCGACGCGATCGGAGGCAACCATCCGGCGGACAGGCTCTTGCCGCCGCGAAGAACCGCACACGCGAGCCCTGATCGTCCGCCGGCCGCCGATTCTCCGGCAACTGCTCGCAGTCGCGCTAGCCTTGGGTAATGATCACTCAGGCAGATCGCGCGGCCGAGCGTCGACGCGTAAAGCTGGAGGAGCTTGAGCGCCAGGTCAAGGACGGCTCGCTGAGGATCCGCAAGATGACTCCCGATGAGCGCAGGCGCTATCCGGCTGTGCCGGTCAAGGCGCGACGCAAGTGACGAGCTTTTTCGTAGCCGGCGTCAACTCGGACGGAGCGCGCACGGAGAAGGCCTACAGCGAACTGCGCGTGCGTTCGTCGCTGGCCGCCGGCTGCCCGGCGCGGTCGCGGCGGATCTTCAAGCTGAGCTGTCGCTTCGAGGGGCAGGACCGGGAGATCGAGGTCGGCAGGCCGCTGTCAAAAGGCGGCGATGTCGTGGTCGCGATCCTCGACCACGGGCGCTTCGAGGACTTCTGCGTGCATACCGACGGAGATGGCGAGAGTGCGCCCGAGCGCGTCGGTCGTCCCGTCTACTCGGTAACGGAGTTCTCGTGAGCGCTGAGGACGGGACGGACGACGCTGAGATTCGCGCCCTCCTGAAGCGCCTGGCACGCCCCCACTCCTCCGGCGGGGATGTCGTCGAGCGCGCGGCCCTGCTTGCGTCGGGAAGCGACTTCCCGGCCGTTATGGAGTGGATCGCCGATCATGCCGGAGTGGCCGAGGCGGTGGCCCCCGAAGCTCCCCGACGAGGCCTGCACGGCCTCTCAGACGGGACCGCGCCGCGGACCCCGTCACGCTTCGTGCTGCCGGCCGACGCACTCGCCTGAGCGCTCCGGGAGACGGCAGGCTGGCGGGCCGGTGCTCGGTGCCCGCGAGCGCGCTCATCCGGCTGCTGCTACGGTTGATAGATCAGGTTGGGTGTTTCATCCAACATCGCAGTGCCCGCGCTCGTAGCCTTTGCTCAGCAATCTCCGCGTTCGCAGCACTATCAACGCAGGAGGAATACAGTGGCTACTGGAACCGTGAAGTGGTTCAGCGACGACAAGGGCTTCGGGTTCATCACACCCGACGATCAATCGAAGGATCTGTTCGTCCATCACAGCGCAATCGTCGGTGAGGGATATCGCTCGCTCGCCGAGGGCGCGAAGGTCTCCTACGACACCGAGACGAGCGACAAGGGTCCCAAGGCTGGGAACGTCCAGCTGGCATAGCGCGCCTCGGGCCGGCCGACCGTGATCGGTTTGCGGGCCGCGGGGAACGCGAAATCGGCGCAGCGGCGGACTTGATCTTCGGGTTCATCACATCGGATGACCCTGGCGTGGACGCGCTCGGTACTCCACAACAAGGAGCTGACAGATATGGCCTCAGGTGGCAAGAAGAAGACAACGATGGCAAAGCTCACCCGTGAAAGCCGGCTGCGTGAGCGTCGGCAGGACAAGCAGGCCAAAAAGGAGGCGCGGAAGCTGGCGCCGGCGCATCATTCAGAGTTGCCCGGTGACATGATCGACGTCACGACGGCAGTGGACGCTCCGCACCAGGTGGTCAGTGCTTCGGCCAATCCGGTATCTGTGCCTTCTGCGACCCACGCGACGTAGCCGTCGGGCCGGATCAACACGGCGGTGGGAGCGCTGACGCCGCCGAGTACCGGAAGCGGCGATTATCCCCTAACGGTAGGTAGATCTGCTAGACTTGGATCATGTCCAAGGTTGATCGGAATGCGCCGAAGCGGTCGAGGGCGTCGGAGTCGGAATACTCGCTGCTGGAGTTCTCGCGGGAGTTCCCCGACGACGCGACGTGCCTTGAGCATCTGTGGCGTTCGCGGTTCTCCGAGGACGGCGCGCACGCGCACTGCCCGAAGTGTAGGCGGGAACGCAAGTTCCACAAGGTCGCCTCGCGGCCCTCATGGTCGTGCGACTCGTGCGGGCACCACATCCACCCGACGGCGGGGACGATCTTCCACAAGTCCGCCAGGTCATTGCAGCTTTGGTTTTACGTGATGTACGTGATGACTAGTACTCGCTGCGGAGTGTCCGCCAAGGCGATCGAGCGTGAGATCGGCGTCGGATACAAGACCGCGTGGCGGATGTGCAACCTCATCCGCACCCACCTCATGGCGCAGGAAGACCAGTGGCCCCTGGAGGGACAGGTCGAGGCAGACGAGACGGCGTACGGTGGCAAGCCGAAGGCGTCGATGACGCGCGGCATGACGATCCCGGAGGCGCAGACGTTCTCCAAGGCCCGCAAGACCGGCGTCGTCGCGATGGTCGAGCGCGGCGGCCGCGTCCGCGCCTACGTCCAGCCACGCGAGGGAGCGCTAGAGACCGTGAGTCTGCACGTGGACCCAAGGGCCACCGTCTACACCGACGAGTGGGCCGGCTACCGCAAGCTGCGGAGCACCCACCCAACGCACCGCACGATCCGCCACACCGACCGCGTGTACGCACGCGGGCACATCCACACGCAGACCATCGAGGGGTTCTTCGGCAACGTCAAGAACGGGATCGCCGGGAACTACCACGGCGTCTCGGTCAAGTGGCTCCAGTCCTATCTCAACGAGTACACGTGGCGCTACAACCACCGCCACAGCGGCCGCGCGATGTTCGCCGAACTACTCGGCTGCGCTGCTGTTGTCGAGCCTCGATAGGACAGACAACCGTCGGCCGCACGTGAAAGCCGTGCTGCGCCTCTTGACTCATCCTCCTAGCGGGCTATCATGCGTATACCCCCCCTGTTTGCCTCGGCGGCAGGGATGCGAGGCCGTCCTTAGGGGCGGCCTTTGCGATTCCAAGGGCAGCTACCAGCTAGGCGGCTTGTGCACGATCCCGCGCGCGTCCGGCACCTGCGAGGGAAACTGGCTGGCGCGGAGCGCGGCTCGCCGGATCGGCTTGTAAAACGAGCCCCTCGGCATCTGCTTTGGCGACAGCGCCCAGCTCCGGTTGCCGTGAGGGTTGAGGATGCCGACTGGAGCCTTCATCTCCTCGCGCACGAGTCGCACCGGCTCCTTGAGGTCGCTGTCGTTGGAGATCACCACGGCGAGGTCGTAGCGAGCGCGCCATCCGTCGATCAGCATATGGCTGGCGAGGTTAACGTCCGAGCCCTTCTCCTCGGTCTCCCAGACTTCGACGAACCGCGCTCGTCCATGACGATCGTTCTTCACGCATCGCCGAGTGGCCGCCCGTTCGAGGAAGCGCCCGTAGTGGATCGTAAGGTTGGGCACGGTCGCGAGCGCGCGAAAGTACGTCTGCTGGCGCTGGCCTGCGTGAGGATTTCCGGGCCTGACCTTCACGCGGGCGGTGAAGTACTTGATGCCCACGATGTCGCTGTCGCCGCTGAGCATCCGCTCGCACAGCGCGCCGATGTCGAGCCATCGCTCTGCGGAGTCCTTCAGGCATCCGTAGTAGAGATTGAAGCCATCGACGTAGACGATGGTGCGCAGACGCGGAGATCCCTTTCGGAGCATAGCCGATGCATTCTAGGAGTCGGACTGGACGCGTTCTTGTGCACTCCGTCTGTCGAGGCCACGGTCTAGCTAGGGCTGCTGGATCAGCTTAGCTGAAGTCCTCGTCACGCGGGACGTTCTCGGGCTGGGGCGCGACCTTCTCCAAATTCCGCAGGAACGCGTCGCGTGTAGGGATCGGAATCTCAAGACCCGCCTCCGTCACCTGCGTAGGCCCTTGAAGCGCCCGTGCCCGATCCCACGCGGTACGGGCCGCATCGCGCTCCAGGTCCGCCTCGCGCCGCTCATTCTCCGCGCCCTCAGACTCGCCGCGCTCGTCAAGGAACCGCGCGGACTCCTCGCGGAGCGCTACGCGGCGTTCATGCGCTTCAGCCGCGGCCGTGAGCCGCTTCGCCTCGCTTCGCGCTGCCTCCGTCTGCTCGGGCTTGACTAATTCGTCGTTGTCCATGCACAGAACCTACCGCGCTAGTGATCCACCAGCGGGCGTGTTAACCTAGTCGGGTACGTAGCAGTGGACGGACCCCGGGCCACGCATCCTCCGTAAGCAAGCGGTTGCGTGGCTCGGGATTTAGTGGGCGCCGCCAGCGCCGTCTTTCCGGATTCTCACCGGACACATGCAGCGGCTACCCGTCGGCATGTCCTCATCACTCATCCGATAGGTCTTCTCCTCGTTCGAGCTCTGGAGGCGCGCCACTCGTCGGGCGATTATCGGGGGATCGCTTGCCAGTACGTCGCCCCGAAGGCTTCCGCCCATATAGCGCGTAGTTCTCGCCCTGAACGGTTGGAGCCCACACACCGAACTTCACGCTCTTTACCAGGCCACGCTGCTTGGCATTGGAGAAAGCCTTTGCAAAGCGCGCCGGCTTTGGGATGCCCAAGTCGCCATAGAGCCCTTCGATTGTGTCGTAGTCGATCCCGTCGAGGCCGGCGTCGATTGCGGCCTGAGCAATGATCGTGACGCGCTCGATGTCCGTCGTCGCCTGAAGATGTGCGACACGCGCGGAAACCGCCCGTGCGTCAATCTCGCCATCAGCGCCCATCGGCACCGTCGCATCCGCGGGCTCGGCATTCTCATCGACGCTAGTCCCGGCGCCGTTCCCAGTTGCCTTGAGTTCAGGCGTTGCGCTTTTTGGCTCTATAGCTGGGTTTAAGATCTGCAATAGGGTCCCACCGCTTGCGCTCAAGAACTGCGTGAAGGTGGAGAACTCGTTACTGTCCCCCTCGAACTCAAGCTCCAGGCCAGACGGATGGCGCAGCGCGATCTTGATCATGCAGGCAGAGTAGCAGGAGTCGGGGACTACTCGTAGGCACTTTCCGATTCTGCGTCCCGACAGGAGTTCCCCGCTACAGATCCGTGGGACGACCGTATAGAATGGCCGCTGGCCTTGTAGCTCAGAGGACAGAGCAGTCGGCGGCTAACCGATGCGCGCGGGTTCGAATCCCGCCAAGGCCACCAGCTGCACAGGGACCCCGCACTCAGCGCGGGGTCCCTGTAGCTGCTGAGAACTCAAGCCCCAAGGGCCAGAGCCAGTCGGCGGCTGCTCCCTATTCTACGCTGCTTTTCGACCTCACGGTTGAACTAGG
Organism: uncultured Solirubrobacterales bacterium; assembly: GCA_963725525.1. Lineage (GTDB taxonomy): Bacteria > Actinomycetota > Thermoleophilia > Solirubrobacterales > Solirubrobacteraceae > Palsa-744. The sequence continues at coordinate 364,097 of CAVRYP010000009.1, read as the reverse complement.
CACGTGATGCAGACCACCTTGCAGGGGCTGGGCGCCACCCCGAGCCCCGCGGCGTGGCGCCCAGCCGGTTGCTTACCGGCGCATCTCCTCGGCCATCACGGCCGCGCGTGTGGCCCACACGAAACCCTCCAAGCGGTGGATCAGCCCGCCGCCGTAGAGACGGTTCAGGCTGTCCGTTGGGTTCGTGCCGATTTCGCGGGCGATCTCCTCGAACGACCACGGGCGCTGCGCGTCCCCATCGACCAGTAGGCCGATGATCCCGGCGTCCTGCTGAGCATCCTGTTCTAGAGGCGTGAGGGTAGGCTGGTCCGGCATCAGGGGTACCTCCTGGTGTCACGGCCGGGGGGCCGTTCACGCGGTCGCCCCGGCCAATCGATGGATTCGACCGGGGACCGTACGCCTCGATGTGGATGCCAGATCTACCTACCATAAAGGGATAATCGCCCCGGAAGCTCCCACGGGCCGGCATATTCGGCGTCGCGACTCCAAACTCCACATCGCGGGGCTCGGTGTTGGCGATCGTCAAGCGGCGCTCTCGGCCCTGCGCAGCGCCTCTGCGAGCATCGCATGGTCGGCGTCATCGCCTGCATGGCGCGCGCGATGGCTCCACACGATCCTGCCGCCGGGCGCAAACACGAAAGCGCCGCCGAGCTGATGCCAGTCCTGTTCGGGCCGGGCCTTGGGGCGGTTGCCGCCCTGAGCCTGGCGATCGAGGCCACCGCCCTTCGCGCGCCGACGCGCTACGCGCTGCGCTGCAAGACCAAAGATCTGACGCAGCGAGCCGCGTGGTAGATCCATCGCTTCATAGGCTTGGAGATCGGGGGACAACAGAACCGGGAAATCCACTCCGGTCTGCTCCCTGAAGGCACGCGCCTGAACGGGCGTACCCATCCCGACGAGCCATACGTTGGGCTCAGATGGGAGCAGGTGTCGGTCCCGCTCGAGCTCCATCGCGCCGACGCGGCACTGCACGCACAGGTAGTGCCTCAGGAAGATGAGCGCCGCAGCACGATCGCGCCACAGCTCGCTCACCTGGACCTCGGCTCCCTCCTGGTCTTGCAGAACAAACCCATCAAGCGGGTTTCCACGCGATCCAAACGTAGTTGCTCTGTTCATAGGAGCGACCGTATCAGAGAAGGGTCCGCAGGCCGTGGATCGCCGCTCCGCCGAGCACCACCTCGAGCGTAACCCCAGCGGTACCTACGACGAGTGCGAGGATGACGATCAGGAAGTCCTCGAGCAGTACTCCAAGCGAGAGAAGAACCGCGCCGAGGGCCGGCAACGTGTCGAGTCCGGTGAACGGAGGGGCGAAGAAGGCCCCTGCCGATCCCACGATGGTGAGCAGCCCGAACGCGACGTTGCTCAGACGGTGACCGAATACGATCTGCAGGCGAGGTCGCGAGAGGCGCTCGAGCCAGCGGACTACCTTGATGAGGCTCGTGATGAATCGCTGCTGCTTCTCGCCTGCGAACTCGAGCTCACGCCAGCGCTGGGGCAGCCATATCTCTTCGCGGCCAGCGATCAGCTCGAGCGCGAGCAGCACGGCGATGATCTCAAAAACGTGGGTCGCACCACCGGTGGGCAGCGGTAGCGCGGGGACGCCGAGGAGGACGATGAACAGGATCGCGAAGCTCCTCTGCCCGAAGAGTTCGATGAGGCTTCCCACCGTCTTCGCGCCGTTGCCCGTGAGCCAGCACTGGAGTTCGTGGCTGATCTTATTCGGCTCGTGGCCCTTCTCATCGTGGGCCGGAGCCGCGTCTTGCTCGATCACGCTTCGACGAGTCCGTTCCGGATCGCGTAACGAGTCAGCTCGACCCGGTCGTGCAGGCCGAGCTTCTCGAGGATGTTCGCGCGGTGGCGCTCGACCGTATTCTCGCTGATCACCAGCGCCTCTGCGATCTGGCGATTGGTGTAGCTCTCCGCGACGAGCTTGATGACTTCGGTCTCGCGCGGCGTGAGCGGGTCGCGTACCTCCTCGCCTCCCCGTGCACGTCGCAGATGATCGTTGATGAATTCGACGACTGCCTCGGGGTAGAGAAACGGCTCACCTCGGATCGCGGCGCGGCAGGCGTCGATGAGGTCGTGGTCGGCGGCTCTCTTGACGACATAGCCCGACGCTCCAACTTTGAGGGCCTCGTACAGGTACTGCTCGCTCTCGTGCATCGAGAGGATGAGGATTCGCAGGTCGGGCCGGCGCTGCTGCAGCTCTCTCGCCGCCTGCAGCCCGGTCATTCGCGGCATCGAGATATCGAGGATCGCCAGGTCGATGCTGGTGTTCAGCGCGAGTTCGACGGCCTCGGCGCCGTCGCTGGCTTCGGCGAGCACTTCGAGGTCGGGCTGGGCGTCGAGGATGAGCCGCAGCCCCCGTCGGACCAGGGCGTGGTCGTCGGCGAGCAGGATTCCTGTCTTCAGGCGTTGCATGGACCGCCGTTCAGCGGCAGCTCGAGGCGCAACTCGGTGCCAGGCCCTTCGCTTGGCGAGTCGATCCTCAGGCCGGCGCCAATCAGGTCGGCTCGTTCCCGCATTCCGCGAATCCCGTTTCCGAGTCTGGCGTGCCCCTTCGGGAAGCCGCGGCCGTGATCGCGTACGGTGAGGGTGAGTCGATCGGCGTCGCTCTCGACAGTCACTCTGGCTGTGTCAGAGCCAGAGTGGCGCGCGACGTTCGTCAATGCCTCCTGAGCGACGCGATACACGACAAGCTCCGCTTCGCCGTCGAGTCGTGGCATCGGCGTCTGGATCTGTCTTTCGACACGCAGCCCGGTGCGTCGACCGAATCCCTCGCCGAGCGCCGCCAGCGCACTGGCGAGTCCGAGGTCGTTGAGCGCTTCGGGTCTCAGGTCGGTGGCGATGCGTCTGACGTCCTCGAGGCTCGTGCGCGCCGCCTCCTGTGCCTCATTCAGCTCTCCCCGCAGGCTCTCTGGCAGATGGGCTTCTACTCGGCTCAGCTGGAGCAGCAATGCGGTCAGTGTCTGTCCGACCTCGTCGTGGAGCTCCTGGGCGATGCGCAGCCGCTCGGACTCGTGCGCGGCGAGAACCCGGCGGGCGGTCTCACGTCGCTCCAGCTCCAGCCGCTCGAGCATCTCATTGAAGGTGACCGCGAGCTCGCCCGTCTCGGATGTTGGCTGCGCGTCGTGAATCCGCTGCCCGGGCTTGTCCAGGTCGATCACCCGCGCGAGCGCTGTCAATGCCTGCAACGGCGCGAGGAAGCGATGGACTACGACCGCATTGATCAGCGTCACCAGGCTGAGCGCCACCAGCACGATGACCGCCTCGTCTACCGCGAACGATGAGAACTTCCCTGGCGCCAGGACAAACACCGTCAAGAGGCACGCGGCGAGGAGCAGCGCGGCGTTCGTCACCACGAGCCGCTGACGCAGCGACCGGTAGCGCGTCGGGTGAGATCGCCCGTCGAGGTGGTCTTTGTTCGACGAGGGCATGGCAGCATTCTTGCGCGAAGGACTCCCTACCTCAGGAGTGCATCGGATTCTCCTACCTACCGAGGCGATACCGAGAGTCCAGGCGAAGCCGTCTGTCAAGGTCGATTCGCCCGCCGCTGTGATCGGACCTCTCCCCTGGAAGAGTCTTCGAGCTTGTTCAACATCACGGCTTCGCGAGACTCGAGCTCGACCGAGGAGATACCCAACATGCGCGCGATCTCCAGGCGCGAGATGCCCGCAAGCAGCATCCCGAAGATCTGCTGCTCTCCATCCTCCAGCCGATGGCGCAACATGCCGGCCATCGGCTTGGGCACGCGCGGAAGCACGCGTGTTCCGTGCGCCACTGCGCGGATCACATCGCACAGCTCGGAGGCGAGACTTCCCTTGCTCAATATGGCGTCGGCGCCGGCGACGATGCAGTTCGCGGCCAGATGGTCGTTGGCGAACGCGGAAAAGATGATCACGCGGGGGGGTTCAGGCAGCCGCTTGAGCTTGCGGCTGACCCACAGGCCGTTACGTCCGCCGAGATGGTAGTCCACGACCGCGACATCGACTTCGGTGGCCTCGGCGCGGGAGACGGCGCTCTCGCCCGTCGTGCATGTCGCCACGACCTCGAAGCCGGGCTCGTCCTCGAGCACCCGCTGAAGTCCCACGCGAACAGCTGGGTGGTCGTCCACCAGCAGTAGGCGAAGATTCCGCCGCGCCGAAACCTTCAGCGGTCCAACGCCGGTATCCTCGATCGCTTCTGGAGAGACGGTGAGCATGATTCCTCCTTGGTTGCCGCTCGTTGTCAACGAGACTCGCAGGCGCGGGAGGCGGCCACAATGGTGCGGGGACCCCATCATCGCCATGTAGCGCTCCCATCGAGGCGGCCATCGTCGGGCTCTTGCACCAGGCAACCGGTCGTTCGGCCTGGCTCAATGATCGCCGCGTGACATCGGTCATCATCTCGGCGTGATCGTTCTTGCCGTGAAGGCGCTGCTGGCGCCGTCATTCGTCGTGGGGGCGTCGATTCTCGCGCGGCGTTTTGGACCGTGGGTCGGCGGGGTCGTTGGCGGGCTTCCGGTGGTGGCCGGTCCGATCCTGCTGGCCTACGCACTCGTGCACGGTCCGGCCTTTGCCCAGCACGCTGCCGCCGGGACACTGCTGGGGCTTTTGTCGTTGACGGCGTTTGTCGTGGTCTACGGCCACCTGGCGAGCCGCGCCAGGTGGTTGGCCTGCATGCTCTGCGGGTGGCTTGCGTTTGCTGTTTGCACGCTCGCGCTCGACGGCGTTGCGGTGCCCGCCGCGGCGGCGCTCTCCCTGGCGTGCGTTGGATTCGCCGTCGGCCTGTTGTTGCTGCCCAACACAATCGGCGAACGTGCCCTGATCGCGTCTCCGCCGTCCTGGGACCTGCCGCTTCGCGCCGCCTGTGCCCTGGCCCTGGTGCTCATCCTCACGACGGCGTCGGGATGGCTGGGGCCACAGCTCAGCGGGCTGCTCGCACCGTTCCCGGTGATCACGACGGTCTTGGCGACATTCACGCATACCCAGCGCGGGGCGGGCGAAACGGTGAGGCTGCTGCGCGGGATGCTCTCGGGCTTCGTCGCATTCGCGCTGTTCTGCTTCACGCTCACGATCTCCCTCCGTGCTTCGAGCATTGCCCCGGCCTTCCTGTTCGCCACAGCGGCCGCGCTGATTGGGCAAGCTGCGATGATTGCCCGACGGCGGGAGGCGCTGTGAGAGGGGGTCACGGCAGCGCACTTCGTTCGTGGCCTCCGTTGAGAATGGTGCTCGAATAGAAATCATCTCGTCGGAAAGATTCCATTAAGGGCAAAAATGCCATACACTGCTCGCCGAGTTTCGTCCGGGGCAACGCCAAAGGAGGAGTTCCATGGTTGTTGGAAGCGAGTGGGCAAGTCGCAATCTCGGCATCAAGGAGGCCGCCGCGCCGGCGGGTAGAGAGGAGGCCGCCGCGCCCGCCGGCATCGAGGGGAAAGCCGCACCAGTCGAGCGGGAGGAGGGCGCCGCTCAGCCCGCTCAGCCCACCGACCAGGAGATCGCACGAGAACTGATCGACTTCGACTCGGAAACACCGGATCTGGAGAGGCTCGGGGCCACCGTCCGCGGCGCGTCGACCGGGATGTCGCGCTTCGTGAACGTCAGCTGGCCGCCGGGGCTCTCACCGGAACCCGGCAAGAAGCCCACGGGCGAGTCGCTGCCCGACGCGGACGTGCTGATCGTCACGTGGACGGTCGACGAGGGCCACGCGCTCAGTCGCGTGCTCACGCCGGGGTTCGACAGCAAGAACGACTGGAAGGCCTACACCAAGAACTTCGACGCGATCGCAGCCGAAATGCGCAGAGGCTGCCCGGCGCTCGAGGCCGGCCGGTTGGGCACCTACTGGACGACGAAGATCGGCGAGCGCAAGGTGACGCTGTTCAAGTCCGACTCGCACATGTCCCAGGACGGTCCGAAGCTGCCCAACGCGCGGGTGTGGAAGCAGATCATCGAAGACTGCAACCCCAAGTGGGTGATCACCACGGGGACGGGGGGCGGCATCGGGCCCAACACGGAGGTGGGCGATGTGCTCGTGAGCCGCTTCGTGACCTTTGACTGCAAACGCAAGTTCAAAAGGTTCAACGGCGATTCCTTCGCCTCGGCGCAGGACGCGCCGAGCGGCCGGTTCAACGAGGCGAAATCGCTGTTCGAAGCCAACGCGCAGTTCCTGCCGCCCGGCAACACTCGCAAGCCAAAGATCGTGAGCGCCGCGAGCGCTCCCGCGGGGATCCTCACGACCGACTTCTTCGGCTTCGACAACACCGCCGACACCTACGAACTGGAGGGCAAGGGGGGTCTCTCGGAGATGGGCGACGCGGTCCTCGGCATGGTCTGCAAGCAGCTCGGCGCGAAAGCCCCGCCCTACGCGATCGTGCGCAATGTCTCCGACCCGCAGATCGACTCGCAGAATCTCACGCTTTCAGAACAGACCAAGCTGGCCGCGAACATCTACAAGGGCTACGGGCGCTGGAGCAGCGTCTGCAGCGCAATCGTCTGCTGGGCAATCGTCGCCGGCCTCTAGGCGGGCAGAAAGGAGTGTGCAGGATGAGTTCGGGGAAGACACCCACCCGTCGTACTTGCGCTCAGATGGTCGTTCACGAGCTGCTGGTGGAGACCCAGCCCGAATATCGTGAGCGCCGGCTCGAGGTCGAGGCGCACACCCGCCGCAGCATCGAGTCAGGCGAGGCAATGAAGGTCGCAGACACGCTGGTCACCATTCCCGTGGTGGTGCACGTCGTTCACGCGACCCCAGCCGAGAACATCTCCGATGCGCAGGTGCACAGTCAGATCGATGTGCTCAACCGCGATTACCGCGCGGCGAATACCGACAAGAGCAAGGCGCCCTCAGACTGGAGCGGGCTCGTGACCGATGCGAAGATCCAGTTCGCGCTGGCCACCACGGATCCCAGCGGCGCAGCGACGACGGGGATCACGCGCACGCAGACCAATGTCACCTCGTTCAGTCCGGACGATGGAGTGAAGGCGGCGGCGACCGGCGGCGTGGATCCCTGGCCGACCGACAGCTACATGAACCTCTGGGTTTGCAATCTCGGCGAAGGGCTTCTTGGATATGCGCAGTTCCCCGGCGGGCCCGCCGCGAGGGACGGGGTCGTGATCCTCTACACGGCGTTTGGGACCGAGGGCACCGCAACCGCCCCCTACAACATGGGCCGCACCGCGACGCACGAGGTCGGACACTTCTTCAATCTGCGTCACATCTGGGGCGATCGCAACGACTGCAGCGGCAACGACTTCGTCGCCGATACGCCCCCCGCTCAGCAGGCGAACTTCGGCAAGCCGGTATTCCCGCACATCACCTGTGGCAATGGCCCGGATGGGGATATGTTCATGAACTACATGGACTACGTCGACGACGACACGATGGTCATGTTCTCCACTGGCCAGGTCGCCCGCATGAACGCGACGCTGGCGGGTCCGCGAAAGAAATTGGCCGGGCTCTGAGACCCGAGTCCAGCGGCGCTGGCGTTCTCGAACGCGCCCGCCTCTGAGATCATCGTGCAATGGCCGCCCTCGACGAGAATGCACTGCATGGCCACTGGATTCACGCCCACGAGGAGGACACAGACGGCGAGATGGTGTTCCGCCCGGCGAGCCGCCCCCTCCCGCCGTCACGTGGGCGGATGCGTTTGGAGCTCCGTCCGGGCGGGGCCTACGTCGAGCGCTCGCCGGGCCCCGTCGACGTTCCCGAGGAGACCACGGGAACGTGGTCGCTGGATGGTGGGCGCCTGATGCTGCAGGCCGAGGACGGAACAGCTCATGCCTGGGAGGTGGCGAAGGCAGAAGCGGATCGCCTGGTGCTCGAGAAGTAGCGCTACCCGGCCTCTTCTTCGACTGCACGCCCCAACTCCTCGAGGCTGATTCCGAGCGCAAGCGCCACACGCCGCGTGGTCGTCCACGTGGGATTGGCCTTGCCGCGCTCAATGCGCGCGAGCGCGGAGGTCGTCAGACCTGCCTGGTGCGCGAGGTCTTCCTGGGTCAGCGCGCACTCGTGACGCAGACGGCGCACTGCGGCGGCGAGGTATGGATCCGGCTGGGCTGGGGCGGTCACACACTGAGCCTGCTAACTGCCAGTGCATATGTCCAGGGAGCTAGCTGCCTAAATTCTGAGTAAGTTCATATTCGCCGAATGTGGCGACTGCGGGCGTCCTGCGATTCGCCGAATGTGGTCGCCTCAGGCGTCATGCGATTTCCCGAACAGCGACCTCAGGCGTCCTGCGCCTCGATGTGCCCGGAGGCGATCGCTCCCACGAGCGCCTTGTGGTCGAGTTCGTTCTGATCGGCGTAGGCCGCGGAGAAGTCCGCGAGGGCCTCCTCGAATACGCCGCTCTTGCCGAGATAGCCGGCGATCGCGATGCGATCGCCGCTGCGCGCGTGTGCGCGAGCAAGCGTCCAACCACAGAGGCGCCCATAGTTGCGCAGCTGTCCGAAGTCCATCGATTCGATGTCGACCGAGAGCTTGCCGTCCCACAGCTGGCGCACGTAGAAGTCGCGCGCCTGATCGTCGAGTCCCACCGCGGGAAGCCAGCCGAGGAAGATGTCCGAGGCCGCCTGCATCAGGCGCTGTCCCTCCACCACGCGCTGTCCGGAGTTGGCGTAGTCCGAGGGACCGGCGTAGGGCTCCAGCACGGAGGGCTGCGCTTCCTTGCACTGCAGCACGAGCGGATCCTGCTCGTCGCGGCCCACCATCAGCACCACCCACGCACGCGTGCCCACGCTGCCCACGCCCACGACCTTGCGGGCGATGCCCTGGAAACGGTAGGTGTCGAGCAGGCGGCGACGATCCTCGGCGAGGCTCGCGCGGTAGCCGTCGAGCAGATCGGCCATGCGGCTTTCGAATTCCTGGCGCGGCACGTCGGCGAGCAGCTCGTGGAGGGGCACGATCAGCGGAGGTTCGCTGATGAAGCGCAGTTCCCCGTCGACCACTTCGGTGAGCTTGGAGACGGCGCGCTCGCTGTCCTTCGCGCGAGCCTTCGCGATGTTGCGTTCGAGCGCCTTCAGGCGCTTGCCGGTGGCGCCCAGCTCTCCCGCCAGTGCGAGGATGTCCTCGGCCTCCAGGCGCGCGTACCACACCTGCAGGTTGGTCTTATCGGCGAAGTCGCGCATCGCTTCGCGGTAGGCGCGGATCGCCCACACGACGACCTCGCGACAGTGAATGTGCTCGAGACCGAGATCGCGCCCCGCGATGCAGAGGCTCGCGGCGAGTCGCTTGACGTCCCACTCCCACGGTCCGGGAAGGGTCTCGTCGAAGTCGTTGATATCGAACAGCATCTCGCGCTCGGGCGAGGCGAAGCCGCCGAAGTTGGAGAGGTGCGCATCCCCGCACAGCTGCACGCGCATACCCGATACGGGGGTGGGGGCGAGGTCGGCGGCCATGATCGCCGCGGCGCCGCGGAAGAACGCAAACGCCGAACGCGCCATGCGTCCGTAGCGGATCGGCACCAGCTCGGGCACGCGGCTCTCGGCCTGGCGCTCGAGCTGGACGACGGGGTCCTCCCGTCCCTTCTCGGGGCTCCAGTGGGCGTGGCTGGAGCGAGGAGCCTCGGTGCGCGCGGCCTTGCCCGCGGCGGCGCGCTCCGCGGGAGTGGGTGTGGGCGGGTGCGCGGGAACTTCTGCGACCTTGGCGGAGGTTCGCTTGGACGCTGCAGCTGAGGGGCTCTTTGCGGGCGTCACCACATCCTACTGTTGCACTTTCGCCGCCTGCGTGGGAGGCTGAGGCTCCAGATGCCCGCAGGCCCTCAGCTCGAGCGCATCCGTGTCGCGCTCGCCGACGACAGCTACCTCGTGCGCGAGGCGGTGAGCCAGATCCTCGCGCGCAATCCGCGCATCGACCTCGTGGCCGTGTGCGTGGATCGCGACTCGCTGCTGGCCGCCGTCGAGAGCGAGCACCCGCAGGTGGTGATAACCGATATCCGCATGCCCCCCAGCGGCAGCGACGAGGGCATCCAGATCGCCTCGCAGCTGCGCCACACACACCCCGATGTGGGGGTCGTGGTGCTGAGCCAGTATGCCGAGCCGAGTTACGGGCTCGCGCTGCTGCAGGCGGGCTCGGACGGTCGTGCATACATGCTCAAGGAGCGCGTGAGCGACCAGAGCCAGCTGATCGCCGCGATCGACGCGGTGGCGCACGGCGGATCGTTCATCGACGCGAAGGTCGTCGAGACTCTGATCGAAACTCGGGGCCAGACGGCTGATTCGCCGCTTTCAGAGCTCACGCCGCGCGAGCTGGAGATCCTCGCGGCGATCGCTCAGGGCAAGAGCAACGGAGCGATCAGCGAAGAGCTGTTTCTGAGCAAGCGCGCGGTGGAGAAGCACATCAACTCGATCCTGCTCAAGCTCGATCTGCCCGAGGCCCAGGACGTGAGCCGGAGGGTGATGGCTACGCTGATCTACCTATCGGCCCGGCCGGGGTCGCCCCCGGAAACTCTTTGATTGTCTGGCGGCGCAGCGCCTGCGTGCCGATCAGCGCGAGCACCGTGATGATGATCAGACCCGTGAATGTGCGCGTCGCCGCGATCGGCCCCCACACGAAGAGCAGCAACAGCAGGAACGCGACCACGCCATAGGTGATATCGGGACGCTCGTTCAGGTAGGGCGCGAGCGTGCGGCGGATGGTCACCGCCACCTGCGTGGGGCCGGCGAGCAGCCCGGCAAGGATCAGCGCGATGCCGAAGTAGACGACCGCCCAGGCGATGTCCACAAGTACAGAGGTGCCGATCGACCACGCGGCTTCGGTGGCCGGTTTGATCGAGTCGGAGGAGGCGAGCGAGTTGACCACCGCGTGCCCAGCCAGCGAGCGCACGATGAACACGACCAGAGAGGCCGCGATGAAGGCGAGCCCCACTGCGATCAGCGTCTGGCGGCGTCTTCCGCGCGCGAGGTATACGGCGAGCGCGAACAGGAGGTAGACGAGCAGCGGCAGCACCACTGCGAGGCCCCGCAGCGCGTTCACCGCGTTCTGCGCGGTCTTGAGGTTGTTGGAGCGGATCACCCTCAATTCGGCGACGTTGGGCGGGATCTTTTCGACCACGGAGGTGGGCGCGCCGACGCGCTTTGCAACTTCGCCCAGAAGAGGACGTAGATCGATCACGACGTTGCCGCCGCCAGGCGTGCGCACGACCGTGCCGCGATCCTCGATCAGCTTGACGAACTGCGCGTGGGCGATTTCGTTGGCGGTGCGCCACAGCGACTGCACCCGCGGCTGTTCGAGGGCGAAGTTGACGCCCTTTTCGACCAGGCTGCGCAGGGCGCCGGCCGCGGGGGCGGCCAGCGGCTTGAGTTCTTCGGGCAGCTCGCCGCGCAGTTCCCCGGCGACGTCCACGTTCGCGTAGAGCTGATCGGTGAGGTACCCCGATAGCGCGTCGCGGATCGGCGGGCTTGCGACGAGCTTGGTGCTCGTGTCCGTCCAGTACCCGGTATCGAGCAGCTGGCGGTTGGCCCACACGGCGAAGATCGCCACCACCCCGAGCACCGTGGCGATTCCGATCAGCGAGCGCACCAACCAGCGATGCGGGGTCTCGCCCGGGGTCCCATCCGGGGGCTCGCCTGCCGCGGCGGGGGCCGCTGCGGCCTGGGGCTCGGTGGGCGGAGGGGGGGAGGAGGAGGGGAGGGGCCGGTTGAGCGGAGGCTGCTCGCCGGGTGGGTTGGCGCTCATATCTTCACGGTCCCCAAGACCGATGTTCCTGCTCCTGCCCGGGACTGGATCTCCAGGTCGCCCCCAATGGAGCCGATGCGGTCGCGCATGTTCACAAGCCCGCCCGCGGAACGCCAGTCGGAGGCGTCGAAGCCGCGTCCGGTATCACGCACCTCGAAATACAGCTCTTCTGCATGGCTCCGTAGATGGATCGTGACGGTAGCACCGCGCCCGGCGTGCTTGGCGGCGTTCTGGAGAGCCTCCACACATGTGAAGTAGACCGCAGCCTCCACCTCGGGCTCGTAGCGACCGATGTCTTCCGCGCTCAGGCTCGCGAAGAGGGGAGCTTCCCTGGCCACCGGCTCCAGCGCGGCCGTCAAGCCGCGCTCGGTCAGCAGCGGAGGGTGAATGCCGTGCACCAGGTTGCGCAGCTCATCGAGCGCGCCCTGCGCCTCGTCGGCGAGCTCGAAGAGCACCTGACTGCCCGCCTCGGGCTCGCGAGTGACGGTCTCGGCGGCAAGTCCCAGCCGGATGCGCAGGGCGATCAGGCGCTGCTGGGCGCCGTCGTGCAGGTCGCGCTCGATCCGGCGACGCTCCTGTTCGGCGGCGGCTACGGTTCGCCTGCGCGACGCCCGCAGCTCGCGTAGCGCAGCCAGCCGTTCGGATTCCAGGCGCGAGTCGATCAGCGCCCTGTTGGCGGCGGCGTGGTGCTCGATACGGGCCATGAGCCGCTGCGCGGAGTCCTGCATCAGGATCCGTCCTGGAATCAGTCCGAGCAGCAGCGAGCGTGGGGTCGAGAGCGCAGTGGCCATTTCAGTGCCTCGAGGAAGGCGTGGCAGACGCTAAACATCGCCCGTCTCTGAGGTATCCGTATTAACCCGCAGGACCCCTCAGCACTTCCGTGCACCGCCGGCCAATCCGCCTACTCGCACGGATGGTCGTCCCAGCACACCCGAGGGCCCGTTCCTGCGCTGGTTGTCCAACCCGGCCAGTTCATGCAACGTGAATGTCCAAGTGGCACAACCGTGCCTTTGGCGCTAGGCTTTCGCGCCATGGGTGCGGTGCCCACCGATGAGGTGGTGAAGGGCCGGACCGCTCAGGGTCTGCTGGACGTTGCGCGGGGGGTCATCGCGGAGCTCGACCTCGATGTGGTGCTCGACCGGGTGCTGCAATCGGCGCGCAAACTGACCGGAGCGCGCTACGCGGCGCTGGGGGTGCTCAACGAGTCTCGCACCGAACTTTCACGCTTCGTCACCGCGGGCATCGAGGAGTCCGCGCACGCCGAGATCGGCGAGCTGCCGCGCGGGCGGGGTGTGCTGGGCGAGCTGATCGAGCACCCAGCGGCGCTGCGCCTGCCGGATGTCGGAGCTCACCCGCGCTCCTTCGGCTTCCCCGTGGGGCACCCGCCGATGCGCACCTTCCTCGGCGTCCCGATCCCAATCGGCGGCGGGGTCTTCGGCAACCTGTACCTCACTGAGAAGGCCGGAGGAGAGCAGTTCACCGCCGCAGATGAGGAGGCCGTGACCCTGCTCGCCGAGCTCGCCGGTGTGGCGATCGATCACGCGCGCCGCTATGCCGGCGCCCGCCAGCGGCGCGATGAGCTCGAGCGGACCGTCGCGGCGCTCGATGCCACCACCCAGTTCGCGCGGGCGATCGGCGGCGAGACAGACCTCCAGGTGATCCTCGAGCTCGTGGCCAAGCGCGGCCGCGCGCTGGTGTCTGCGCGGGCATTGCTGATCGAGCTCTACCGTGGCCGCGAGCTGCTTGTCGCGGCGGGCGCCGGCGAGGTGTCCCCGGAGTTGATCGGCCGACGGGTCGCGCTGGAGGACACGGTGGCCGGCCAGGTGCTGCAGACGCGCCGCACGCAGCACCTGGACGAGCTCAACCGCGCTCGCTTCGACGAGTACGGTCTCGGCGGATTCGGGGTTCACGCCGCCGGCGGGCTGGCCGTGCCGCTGGTCTTCCAGGGTCACATCTACGGTGTGCTGCTGGCGCTCGACCGGCTGCAGGACGGTCCGCGCTTCAGCGTCGACGATCAGCGGCTGCTGGAGGCATTTGCCGCCAGCGCCGCCACCGCGGTCGCCACCGCCCAGTCGGTCGCATCCGAGCAGCAGCGCCAGCGGCTGGCCGCCGCGGAGGGCGAGCGCGGACGCTGGGCGCGCGATCTCCACGACGATACGCTGCAGAGCCTCAGCGCACTGCAGATCCGACTCGCGAACGCCCGGCGCGTGGGTCGGCCCGAGGCGCTGGAGGAGGCCGTCGACGAAGCGATCGGACACCTGCGCGAGGGGATCACCGATCTGCGCGCGCTGATCGCCGATTTGCGACCGGCGGCGCTGGACGAGCTGGGCGTGGAGGCGGCCCTGGAAGGGCTCGCCGAGCGAACCAAGCGTCACGGAATCGAGGTGGATGTGAGCATCGACCTCGCCTACGAGGGGCACCGCGATGACAGCCGGCACACCCCCGAGCTCGAAGATCGCGCTCTACCGGATCGTGCAGGAGGCGCTCAGCAACGCCACCAAGCACGGACGTGCATCGCGGGCAGTGGTCGAGATACACGAGGACGCCGGCACGATCCATCTCAGCGTCCGCGACGACGGGATCGGCTTTGATCCCGACTTCGAGGCAGGAGGGTTCGGGCTGCTCGGTATGCGCGAGCGCGTTCAGCTGCTTGATGGAACGCTGCGGGTGGACTCCACGCCCGGCAACGGAACGGCCGTGCAGGCAAGCATCCCTGCGCAGCGCCGCACCCCAGATCTCGCCGCCGCGGCCGACGGCTGACGCCCGCTCAGGTTTTCAGCAGCCCGCGCCCCATCGCGTAGCGCACCAGCTCGGCGCGCGAGCTCAAGCCGAGCTTGCGGTGGATGCGGGTGCGGTGAGTCTCGATCGTGCGTGGCGAGAGGTGCAGCTTCTGCGCGATCTCCACGCTTGTGTGTCCCAGCGCGATCAGCCGCAGCACCTCGATCTCCCGCGCGCTCAGCTTGTCTTGCACCTGCGAGCTCTGCAAACCCTGCAGGCGGGCGGCGACGGATGGGCTGATGTGCTCCTCGCCGCGCGCCGCCGCGCGCACCGCCACGGCGAGTTCCTCATCGGCGTGGGTCTTCAGCACATAGCCCAGCGCGCCGGCGTTGAGGGCCCGCTGCGCGTAAACCGGGCTCTCCTCCATCGTCAGCACCACGACCTGGGTCTCGGGGACTCCCTCGCGCAGCCCGGCTATCGCCTCCACGCCGGAGGCGCCGGGGATGCTCAGGTCGAGCACGAGCACATGGGGACGGTGGCCGTGCACATGGCGCACCACCAGCGGCAGCTCATCGGCCTCGGCGATCACCTCCAGATCGGACTCGCTGTCGAGCAGCAGCCGCAGCGAGCGGCGCATGAGGGCGTGGTCGTCGGCCAGGATCACGCGTATCGCGGGCGAGGCCAACGGCTTGGTGTCGCTTTCCGATGCGTCCGTCGAGGGACTCGGCGCCAGCCTGAGATGGGCGGGCATCACAGCAGCCTAATTTCGATCGTGTCTCGAACACAGCGGATAAACGCCCCTCTCCCATGTGGAAAACCACTGATCTTCGCGGAGCCGTGCTGGTCTATACAGGCCGCGGCTCGGCCAGCTGTGGGCCCGCCGCTGCTGCCACCGTGCTCCCGCCTGCGCCGCGCGCGGCGAAGCGGGGCAGCTCGAGCTCGATACGAGCGCCCCCCTGGCTGCCGGCGCCGGCCTTCACCCAGCCCCCGTGCGCCTCAACGATCGCGTGCACGATCGCCAGGCCCAGCCCGGTTCCCCCCGAGGCGCGGTCGCGCGCGGCGTCGGTGCGGTGGAAGCGGTCGAAGACCCGCTCGCGCTGATCGGGTGGGATCCCCGGTCCGTCGTCGCTCACCGCGAACAGCACGCGCCCGCCGCCCCGCCGCTCGACATCCAGGCGCACGAGGCCCCGCTCGGCGTCGGTGTGCTCGATCGCGTTGCTCAGCAGGTTGCGCAGCGCCTGCGCGAGACGATCGGGATCGGCCGTGAGGGCCCCCTCGGGCACCGCGCCGAGTTCGAAATGGCGGGGGGCGAGCAGGCTCACCCCATCCCACAGCTCCTCCACGAAGGCGCGCAGCTCGATCGGCTCCACTCGCAGGAACTCGCTCTGCTCGGCCTTTGCGAGCACGAGCAGGTCATCCACGAGGCGGCTGATGCGCGCGATCTCCGCCTGCACGAGGCGCTCCACGCGCCGCACCTCCTCGGCTCCCGGATCGGCCTGTGAGGCGAGCACCTCGAGCTGGCCGCGGATCACCGTGAGCGGCGTGCGCAGCTCGTGCGAGGCGTCGGCCACGAACGCGCGCTGGCTGGCGAAGGCTTCGGTGAGGCGATCGAGCATATGGTTGAAGGCCTCCGCGAGCACCAGCACCTCCTCGCCGCGCCCGCCCACGTCGTGGATGCGCGGATGCAGGTCGCCAGCGTCGACCTTCGCCGCCACCGCCGCCATCCGCCTCAGCGGGCGCGAGAAGAGGGTGCCGATCAGATACGACGCTCCCAGCGCCCCTGCGAGCGTCAGCAGGCCCGCGAGGATGAAGGCTTCGGCGACTCCCCGCTGAGCGACGCCCACGCTCGCCAGACGCTCGCCCACGCCGATCGTCACGTGCGTGCCTCCCGGCAGCGTCAGCCGGCGCTTGAGCAGGCGCAGATCGCCCACGTCGGAGAGCGTGAGCGTGGAATAGCCGTCGGGCACCGTGAGCAGTCGCTGTGAGAGGTGGTTCTCGCGCTGCTGATCGGCGAGGCTCTCGCCGTTGTCGGGGCGCCTCGCGCCAAACAGCTCCGGGCGGTTGGTGGCGGTGGTCGTTTCGCCGCGGCGGGGCCCGGCGACGATCGCGAACTGCAGCGCCGAGCTGGCGCTGAAGGGCTGGTTCTGCACGTAGCGCCGCGTCACCGCCGCCACCCGGCGCGAGCGGGCGCCCTCGTCGCTCGTGCGCGCGGCGCCGCGAACGGTCAGCGCGAGCTCTTCGAGATCGCCCCCGATCTCGCGGTCGATCTGGTGGCGCAGCTGCGTGCCGGTGCCGTGGTAGACGACCGCAAAGCTCAGCGCGGTGCAGATCAGTACGACCGCCGTAACCCACGCGGCCAGACGCCAGCGCAGGCTGGTGGGGAACAGGTGCCGGCGACGCATTAGCCCCTGTGCCGATTCCTTCCTATCCCGCGGCGTTGCCGAGGCGATAGCCCACGGCGCGCACGGTGAAGATCGGAGCGGGACTCTCGGGGCGGCGCAGCTTGCGTCGCAGATAGCCGATGTACACATCCACCACGTTGGTGGCCGGATCGTGGTCATAGCCCCACACCGCGCTGAGGATCTGCTCGCGCGAGAGCACCTGCCCGCGGTGGCGCACCAGATAGGCGAGCAGCTCGAACTCGGTGGTGGAGAGCAGCACCGACTCCCCATCGCGACGCACCCTGCGCGTGAGCAGATCGACCTCGATGTCCGCGCCGCGCAGCGTCGTGCTCGAGGCCTGCGCCGATGCCTGCGCGGCGACGCGCAGCTGTGCGCGTACGCGCGCCACGAGCTCCGCCAGCGAGAAGGGCTTCACGAGGTAGTCCACCGCGCCCGCCTCCAGCCCCGCGACGCGATCCTCGACCTCGCCGCGCGCGGTGAGCACGATCACCGGGAGCCCGGGCTTGGACTCGCGCACGCTCGTGAGGATCTCCAGCCCATCGCGGCCGGGGAGCATCATGTCGAGCACGACCAGATCGAAGCTCTCCCGCAGCGCCCGCCGTTCTCCCTCCAGCCCATCGCCGGTCGACTCCACGGCGAAGCCCTCGGCCCGCAGGCCCCGCGTGAGGAAGTCGACGATCCCCGGCTCGTCCTCGATCACGAGGATCTTGGGTTGGATCGCGTGATCTCCGTTGGAATCACCGGAGGGCTGCATACCGTTGGCAATGTTAGGTGTTATCGCCACATCCACATTCGATGAGTTTTCTCACAACCCGATTAGGGCCTGCTTAGCAAGCGGCGGCAGACTCACTCCATGAGACGACGCGCAATCCACGTTGCACCGCGCTTCACATGTGAATCATCTCATCGACTTTCCACTCTGGATCTTCTAGTTCTCTACCGAGAAATATCTCCATGAGACCCCACACCACCCATAGTCGCGACTCTGCGGTGCGCCGTCTATCGCTGTCGACCCGCTGGATGATCGCCGGCTCCGTCGCGCTCACCGGTGCGCTCTCGGAGGTCGCCGCGCAGGCCTTCCCCGGCAAGACGCTCAAGACTGGCGGCGCGCACACTTCGAGTGCTGCCAAGAGCGCCGCGCACAAGTCCCACGCTCAGAGTTCACCCAGCTCGCTGGCGGCTCCGCAGGAAGCGCCCGAACACACGAGCGAACAGCAGGCGACGCCCGAACGCAGCGAAGCCACGCCGGAAACACACGCCGAAGCTGCGCCGGAAACCCAGCGCGAAGCGACGCCGGAAGCGCAGCCTGAAGCGGCGCCCGAAGCGAGCTCCGAACCGGCTCCCGAAGCGGCGCCCGAAACCTCCGCTCCCGTCCAGGCGGCGCCCGAAACACCCGTCGTCTCGGGGGGTTCCTGAGGCATGCCGGCCACGCTCACAACCGGCAGGTCCGCCGCGGCGCGGTGGGAGGCGCTTGGCACGAGTGTGGTGCTGAAGGTCACCGATGCCGGCGCCCTCGAGCGGGCTCGGGCGATCGTCGAGCTGGAGCTGGATGCGATCGACCGCGCGTGCAGCCGCTTTCGCGGCGACTCCGAGCTCTCGCGTGTGAATGCCGCCAGGGGCCGCACCATCGAGGTGACGCCGCTCCTGATCGATGCCCTGCAGGTCGCCCTGCGCGCGGCTCAGGTGACCGATGGGGCCGTCGATCCCACCCTCGGCCAGGCCCTCGTCCTCGCCGGATACGACCGCGATTGGGAGCTGCTTGCTCCGCCTGCTGAGGATGCTCTGCCGCCGCTGCGCGTCCACGCCCAGGTGCATTCTGGCTGGCGCACTGTGGAGTTAGACCTCGAGCACAACACCATCCGCGTCCCCTCTCCGATCAGTCTGGATCTCGGGGCGACCGCCAAGGCATGGGCCGCCGATTGTGCCGCTCGCGCGGTCGAGCAGGCGACTGGCATCGGTGTTCTTGTGGCCCTCGGAGGCGACATCGCGACCGCGGGCTCCGCTCCGCCCGCCGGCTGGCGGGTGCGCGTGACAGACGATCATCGCAGCGACATCGACGCCCCCGGACAGACCGTCTCGATTGCCGCCGGCGGCCTCGCCACCTCCAGCACCGCGGTGCGGCGCTGGAGTCATGGGGGGCACACGATGCACCACATCATCGACCCCCGCACGCAGGCGCCGGTGCTCGACACCTGGCGCACCGTGAGCGTGGCCGCGGCGGACTGCACCGACGCCAACATCGCGGGCACCGCCGCGCTCGTGAAGGCGCAGGCCGCGCCGGAGTGGCTGGAGGGGCTCGGGTTGCCCGCGCGCCTCGTCGACCGCGAGGGCCGCGTGAGAACGCTCGGCGGCTGGCCCCTCGAAGCCCGCGCGGCTGAGGGTTCGCGCGCGGACCCCGCGCGAGAGGACGTGTCGCGATGACGCCTCTCGCCGCCGCCGGCCCCAGCGTCTACTGGTACCTCACCCGCTCCACGGGCGCCGTTGCGCTTGTTCTCCTCACCGTCTCCCTTGCGCTTGGCGTGGTCGACGTGCGCCGCCTGCAGTCCCCGCGCTGGCCGCGCTTCGTGATCGATGGGCTGCACCGCAACGCCTCGCTGCTCGCGCTCGTGTTCCTCGCGATTCACATCCTCACCTCGGTGCTCGACAGCTTCGCGCCGGTGTCGCTCACCGATGCCTTCATCCCCTTCCTCGGTTCCTACCGCCCCTTCTGGCTGGGCCTCGGCGCGGTCTCCTTCGATCTGGTGCTCGCGGTGATCCTCACCAGCCTCCTGCGCCGGCGCATCGGCTACGGCGCCTGGCGGGCGACGCACTGGCTCGCCTATGCGAGCTGGCCGATCGCGCTGCTGCACGGCTTTGGCACGGGCTCAGACGTGAAGAGCACCTGGATGCTCGCGCTCAGCATCGGCTGCCTCGCGCTCGTGCTCGCCGCGGTGCTCGCGCGCGTGCTCCCCGGCTGGCCGCAGGACGCGGCACGCCGTGGCCTCGCGCTGGGCGGCGCCGGAGTCTTCTCGCTCGGTCTCCTGCTGTGGCTGCCCGGCGGGCCCCTCGGGCATGAATGGGCGCGGCGCTCGGGCACCCCCTCCTCGCTCCTGGGGCACTCCGGCAGCGGCGCCTCAACGAGCACCACCACGAGCAGCACGATCACGGTGGGGAGCCACTGATGAGCCGCCCCCAGCCCCCAGCCGGCCTGCCACGGCTGCTCAACGCGATCCCCGCGCACGGCGCGATGAGCCTCGATGAGCACCTCAATGTCCACGGCGAGGCGCCGCTCGCGCACAACCGTCGCGAGCGCAAGGACGCCCACGAGCTGATCGACCGCCTCGAGCGCGCCGGCTTGCGCGGGCGCGGCGGCGCGGCCTTCCCCACCGCGGTGAAGATGCGCGCGGTGGCCGCCGCGCGGGGGCGCCCCGTGGTGGTCGCCAATGCGGCCGAGGGCGAGCCCACGAGCCTCAAGGACCGCACGCTGGTGGCCGCGCTGCCGCAGCTCGTGCTCGACGGCGCCGTGCTCGCCGCGCAGGCGATCGGCGCCGAGGAGGCGATCCTCTGCGTTCCCGAGACGATCGACCTCGACGCGCCCCAGCGCGCGATCGCCGAACGCCAGCGCCACGATGGGGGCTCGCCCAAGCTCCGCCTCGCAACGGTGCCCGAGCGCTACGTCGCGGGCCAGGAGTCTGCGCTCGTGAACCACCTCAACGGCGGACCCGCGCTGCCCACCTTCACTCCGCCGATGGCCTTCGAACGGGGCGTGGGGCGGCGCCCGACGCTCGTCAACAACGCCGAGACGCTCGCCCACATCGCGCTGATCGCGCGCCACGGGTCGGACTGGTTTCGCCAGCTCGGCACCTCCTCGGATCCGGGCTCCACGCTCGTGACGCTCTCCGGCCCGATCGCCTATCCGGGGGTGTACGAGATCGAGCAGGGCGCCTCGCTCACCTCGCTGCTCGAGGCCGCCGGGGGCACCACCTCGCCGCTGCGCGCGGTGCTCCTGGGGGGCTACGCCGGCACCTGGGTGAGCGCCGATCTGCTGCGCGGCCTCGCGCTCTCCGCCGAACACCTCGCCCCGCACGGCGCCACGCTGGGCGCGGGGGTCGTGGCGCTGCTCTCCGAGGACGCCTGCGGCGTGGCCGAGACCGCGCGCGTGCTTCGCTGGATGGCCAACCAGAGCGCTGGGCAGTGCGGCCCGTGCGTACACGGTCTCGATGCGATTGCCACCAACGTCGAAGAGGTCGCCGCGGGCTCCGCGCGCGGCAAGGCCCGCCAGCGCATCGCTCGCCTCGCGACGCTCGCGCGCGGACGCGGCGCCTGCGCGCACCCCGATGGGGCCGTGCGCTTCCTCGTGAGCGCGCTCGAGGTGTTCGCCGAGGACTTCGCCGACCACGCGCGCCACGGCGTCTGCGACGCCTGCCGGCGCCCCGGCGAGCTGCCGCTCCCCGTGCACTCCGCCCCCTCCGCGGCGATGGCGCTGAGCAGGTGAGGGTGGGATGAGCGATCGAACCAATGAGGACGAGATGAGCGATCGAACCAATGAGGACGAGATGAGCCATCGGAGGATGGGATGAGCCATCGCCTGCGCGTGAACCCCATCACCTGCGAGGCGCACGGCATGTGCGCGGAGCTGCTCCCCGAGCGGATCGAACTCGACGATTGGGGCTACCCGATCCTCGACGAGCGCCCCCTCGACCCCGGACTCGTATCCAACGCCAAGCGCGCCGCGCAGGCCTGCCCCACGTTCGCGCTGCTCGTCGAGCGCACCCCCTCGCGCCGCGGTTAGGCGTTGTGTAAGGAACTCCTCGCGCGGATGGGTAGTCAGGCGCGCTCGGTGGGGCACCTCGGTTGAACGCTGATTGAACGCTCGCCCCGCCCATCTGGGCGATGGGGGCGTTCACGTATTTGAACGCAATCAGCGAAGGCTGGGCGATTGTGGGTGGGGCGGCGCTCGCGCACCATCGTTGGCACATGGGACCCACTCCGCGCGCCACCCTCGACGAGTCCCCGCAGGCGGCGCGTGAAGTTCGCCGTGCGGTGGCCCGCTGCAAGCGCGGCGACCGCGATGCCCTGCGCCTGCTCTACGTGCGCTACTCGGGCAACGTCTACGGCTACATCCGCAGCATCGTCAAGGACGACAAGGAGGCCGAAGACCTCACCCAGCACGTCTTCCTCAAGCTGATCACGGCGATCGGCAAGTACGACGACCGCGGCATCCCCTTCTCCGGCTGGCTGCTGCGCCTCGCGCGCAACGTCGCGCTCGACCACCTTCGCCGCCGCCGGCCGATCCCCGCCGAAGAGGTCTTCGGGGCCGATCGCTCGGCCGATGAGGGCGCGCTGCACCACGCGGGGAGCCTCCGCGCCGCGCTCTTCACGCTCCCCGATGAGCAGCGCACGGTGGTGGTGATGCGCCACCTCGTGGGGCTCACCCCCGCGGAGATCGCCACGCGGATGGGGCGCTCGGAGAGCTCCGTTCACGGCCTGCACCACCGCGGGCGCCGCGCGCTGCAGCAGGAGCTGCGGCGCCTGGACTCCGCGCCGTCCACCGCCGCGGCCGTCTAGCGCCCGCGTATGGTGGTGCCGTTCACGCGGCTCGACCGCGCCGATCCTGAGCTGCTGGCCCAGCTGCTGGAGGACGTGCGGGGTGTGGCCGAGAGCGGGGCCTTCACGCTCGGTGAGCACGTATCTGCATTCGAGCGCGACTTCGCCGCCTACTGCGAGACGCCGTTTGCCGTTGGCGTGTCCTCGGGCACCGAGGCGCTGGCGCTCTCGCTGCGTGCGCTCGAAATCGGTCCGGGCGACGAGGTGATCGTGCCCGCCAACTCCTTCATCGCCACCGCCGAGGCCGTGAGCGCGGTGGGCGCGACGCCGCGCCTGGTGGATGTCTGCCCAGACTCCCACCTTCTCACCGCGGAGATCCTCGAGGGCGCGCTGGGGCCCCGCGTGCGCTGCGTGATGCCCGTGCACCTCTACGGCGCCACGGTCGACCTCGATCCCATCCTCGAGCTCACCTCCGCCGCCGGCGTTCACGTGATCGAGGACGCCTGCCAGGCGCACGGCGCGCGCTATCGCGGGCGGCGCGTGGGCACGATCGGCGAGCTGGGCTGCTTCAGCTTCTATCCCACCAAGAACCTCGGCGGGTGGGGCGACGGCGGCGCCGTTGTCACCGCCTCGCCGAAACTCGAGGAACGCCTGGAGCTGCTGCGCTCGCACGGGGAGCGTCCGCGTTACCGCCACCGGATAATCGGTACCACCGCGCGCCTCGACGCCCTGCAGGCGGCCGTACTGCGGCGCAAGCTCACGCGCCTGGAGGGCTGGAACACGGAACGCCGGCGGCTCGGCGCCGCGTTACGCGAGTTGCTGGGCGAGTTCGACCTCCCCGCGCTGCCCTTCGCAGAGGCCGATCACGTGTATCACCTGTTCGTGGTACGCAGCGCGGGACGCGACCTTTTGCGCGAGCACCTCGCCTCATGCGGGGTGGCCTCCGCGGTGCACTATCCCACGCCGATCCACCTCACCGAGGCATACGCGCACCTCGGCAACGGCCCCGGGAGCTTTCCTGTGTGCGAGGCGCTCGCCTCCCGCATCTGCTCGCTGCCGCTGTTCCCCGGCATGAGCGGTGGGGAGCTGGAGCGTGTCGCGAAGGCAACACTTTCCTTCGCGCAAGCACTGCCCCGCAATGCCCGTTGATGGAACAGTGAGCGCGCAGAGGACAGCCCGCCGCCTGCTCGATGTGACCGTCGCCGGGGTGGCGCTTATCGCGCTCGCCCCGCTGCTGGCGGCGATTGCGCTGGCGATTCGCATCGAGTCTCGGGGCCCGGTGCTCTTCCGCCAGCGCCGCCTCGGCCTCGCGCGCCGCCCCTTCACGGTGCTGAAGTTCCGCACGATGCGCGATGGCGCGGATGCGGCGCCGCACCGCGAGTACGTGCACTCGCTGATCGACCGCCCCGCCGGCGCTGAGCGCGGGCGCCTCTACAAGCTCTCGGTCGACGATCGCATCACGCGTGTGGGGCGCTTCCTGCGCGCGTGGAGCCTCGATGAGCTGCCCCAGCTCGTGAACGTGCTGCGCGGGGAGATGGCGCTCGTGGGGCCGCGGCCGGTGATCCCCTACGAGGTCGAACGCTACCCCGCGCGCTACCTGCGCCGCTTCGCCGTGAAGCCGGGGCTCACGGGGCTGTGGCAGGTGTCGGGTCGCAACGAGCGCACCTACGAGGAGATGGTGCGCTTCGACATCGAGTACGCCGAGGGCGCCTCGCTGCTGCTCGATCTGCGCATCCTCGCGCGCACGCTGCCCGTCGTCCTCGGCCGCCAGGGCGTCGCCTGATGGAGGAGCCGATCGGCGTCGCCGTCGTGGGCTACGGCTACTGGGGGCCCAACCTCGCGCGCAACGTCGCCGAGTGCCCCGAGCTGCAGCTGCGCGCGCTGTGCGAGCGCGACCCCGAACGGCTGCAGGCGTTCGCGCGCCGCCACCCCGAGGCACGGGCCGTGTGCGAGCTCGAGGCGGTACTCGACGACACCGCGGTGCAGGCCCTCGTGGTGGCGACCCCGCCGCAGACCCACCACGCGATCGCGCGGCGGGCGCTGCAGGCGGGCAAGCACGTCCTCGTGGAGAAGCCGCTCGCCACCTGCGTGAAGGACGCGCGCGAGCTGGCGTGCATCGCAGAGGAGACGGGGCAGGTGCTGATGCCGGGGCACACCTTCGTCTACAGCCCCGCCGTGAACGCCGTGCGCGAGCTGATCCGCGAGGGGGTCGTGGGCGACGTGCACTTCATCACCTCCGCGCGCATGAACCTCGGCAAGTACCACCTCGGCGGCGTCCTCTGCGACCTCGCCCCGCACGACCTCTCGATCCTCCTGCACTGGCTGGGGCGCCCCGTCGTGGAGGTAGCCGCCTCGGGCTCCTCGGTGCTGCGTGTGGGCGTGCCGGAGACCGCCTTCCTCACGGTCACCTTCGCGGGCGGCCCCACCGCGAACGTGCAGATCTCCTGGCTCGCGCCGCGCAAGATGCGCCAGATGATCGTCGTGGGCAGCCAGCGGATGGTCGTCTACGACGACACCGCCTCCGACGAACCCGTGCGCATCTACGACCGCGGCATGGACATGCTCCCGCCCGAGCCCGCCAACTTCGGCGAGCACCAGCTGATCTACCGCACCGGCGACGTGGTGATCCCGCGGATCGAGCCCCAGGAGCCGCTGCGCCTGGAGCTCGAGGACTTTGCGCGGGCGATCCGTACGGGCGAGGAGCCCCGCTCGAGCCTCGCCTTGGGCCTGGAGATCGTCTCCGTGGTGGAGGTCGCCGAGGCATCGCTTCGAGGCCGGCGGCACGCCGCTGCGCCTCGCGCCCGCGCTCGAGTCGCCGGCCAACGGGGTGGCCATCGATCCCGCGCCGGCCGAGCAGGTGGCGGCGGCATGAGGGCCGAGTCCTCGACGCCCGCGCCCGCCCAGCGCGCGCGCCCGCGGATCGTCTCCGTGATCGGCGCGCGCCCGGAGATCATCCAGGCCGCCCCCGTCGAGCGCCGCGCTGGCGGAGATCGCCGAGGAGATCCTCGTGCACACCGGCCAGCACTACGACGAGGCGATGTCCGAGGGGCAGATCGCCGCCACGGGCCTGCCCCGGCCCGCACCACAACCTGGGGGTCGGCTCGCGCTCGCGCGCGCAGCAGCTCGGCATCGCGCAGCTGCGCCTCGCGCGGGTGATCGAGAGCGAGCGCCCCGACGCGGTGCTCGTGCGCGGCGACACCAACGCGACCCTCTCCGGCGCGCGCGCCGCCGCGGCCGCCGGCGTCCCGCTCGTGCACGTTGAGGCGGGCCTGCGCTCGCGCCGCTCCGACATGCCCGAGGAGCACAACCGCATCCAGACCGACCGCCTCGCCGACCTGCTGCTCGCGCCCACCCCCGGCGCGCGGCGCAACCTGCTCGACGAGGGCCTCGCGGGGGAGGTGCACGTAACCGGCGACCCCCTCTGCGACACCCTGGAGAGCTGGCGCGCGCGCGTGAAGCCCGCGGGCGGGGACTACGTGCTCGCGACGGTGCACCGCAACTACAACACCGACTCCCCCGAGCGCCTGCAGGCGGTGCTCGCGTGCCTCGCGCGCTCGCCCTGGCCGGTGCTCCTGCCATTGCACCCGCGCACACGCGCGCGCATCGCCGAGTGGGATCTACAGCTCTCCCCCTGGATCCGCGTGCTGGCGCCCGTGCGACTACCCGCGCATGCTCGCGCTCGAGCGCGGCGCGCAGGCGATCGCCACCGACTCCGGCGGCGTGCAGCGCGAGGCCTACCTGTGGGGCGTGCCCTGCATCACGCTGCGCGAGGAGACCGAGTGGACCGACACCGTCGACACCGGCTGGAACACGCTCGTCGGCTGCGATCCCGACGCGCTTCCAGGAGGCCTTCGCGCGCCCGCGGCCAGGCGAGCGCCCGCCGATCTTCGGCGATGGGCACGCGGCGCAGCGGATCGCGAGCATCGTCGCGGACTTTCTCGGGCGGCGGCCCACGGACAACCGACCCACGCGGGCCGCTTTGCGGCCCTCTCCTCTTCTGATTCCGCTCGTACAGGAGCCCGTGGCATGAACGAGCTGCGCGTCGGCCTCGATCGGGGCGGGCAAGATGGGTTCGTTTCACATGGAGAGCTGGGAGCGCATCCCCGCGGCGCGGCTCGTCGCGGTGGCCGATCCCGACGCGGCGGCCGCGGCGCGCGGCACATCGGGCGGCGGCCGATCGAGTCCTTTCGCGACCACCGCCCTGCTGCTGGAGCGCGCGGACATCGACGCGGTGTGCATCTGCGCGCCCTCCGAGCTGCACGCGCCGATCGCGCTCGATGCGATCGCCGCCGGTAAGCACGTGCTCGTGGAGAAGCCGATCGCCACCGCGCTGGAGGACGGTCTGCGCATGGCCTCCGCCGCGCGCGCCGCCGGCGTGAAGCTGATGGTCGGCCACGTCGAGCGCTTCAACCCCGCCGTCGGCAAGCTCGCCGAGCTGGTCGCCGAGGGCCGCATCGGGCGCGTCTTTCGCGCGCACGCCACGCGCGTCGGGCCGCTGCCGCAGCGCATCCGCGACACCGGCGTCGCGATCGACCTCGCCACGCACGACCTCGACATCATGCAGTTCGTCCTGGGGCGCCCCATCACGAGCATCTACGCGCAGGGCTCGCGCTGCGTGCACCCCACGCAGGAGGACATGATCGCCTGCCTCCTGCGCTTTGGCGAAAGCGGACCGTGGGGGCTGCTCGATGTCAACTGGCTCACGCCCGAGAAGCGCCGCGAGCTCACCGTCATCGGCGAGGGCGGCATGCTCAGCGCCTCCTATCTGACCCAGGACGTCTGGTTCACCGAGTCCTCCGCCGCGCCCACCGGCTGGAGCGAGCTGGCGCGCATCCGCGGCGACGCCGAGGGCGCCGCCGTGCGCTTCGCCCTCGGCGCATCGAGCCGCTGCAGGCCGAGCTCGAAGCCTTCGCGCGCTGCGTCCTGCGAGGACACCCCCGAGCCGGTCTCCGCGCACGAGGGCTGCCGCGCGCTCGCCGCCGCCCTGGCGGTCCGCGACTCGGCCGCGCACGAACGCCCCGTACGCCTGCTCGACGCCGTCGCCCCAGCCCGGCCGCCGGTGCGCGTCCCGCCGGCCCAGCGCGCGGGAGCGCTCGAGGCCGCCGATGATCCGCTTCGTCATCCCCGCCTACAACGAGCGCGAGAACATCCCGCGCCTGCTGGCCGATCTCGCGCCGGTGGCGCACGAGTCTCGGGGCGCGCGTGATCTTCGTCGACGACGGCTCGACGCGACGGCACCGCCGAGGAGATCGCCGATGCACGCCGACGGGCCTGCACCTCGCGGTGGTGCGCCACCACGTCAACCGCGGCCTCGGCACGGCGATCAACTCGGGCCTGCGCGCCGCGCTGGGGGAGGCCGCCGATGGCGATGCGGTGGTGACGCTCGAGGCCGACAACACCTCCGATCTGAGCGACCTGCCGCGGATGCTCGAGCTGTTCGCGCAGGGCAACGACGTGGTGCTCGCCTCGGTGTACGCGCCGGGCGGCGCGATCCTCGGCGTCGCGCCGTGGCGCCTGGCGGCCTCGCGCGCGGTCTCGGGCGCCTTTCGCTACGCGGGCGGGCTGCGCGAGATCCACACGCTCTCCTCGCTGTACCGCGTGTACCGCGCGGGGACGCTGCGCCGCGCGGCGGAGACCTACGGCTACCTGCTCGTGCGCGAGCCCGGCTTCGCGGCCAACGTGGAGCTGCTGCTGAAGCTCTACAACGCGGGCGCGCGCGTCGCCGAGGTGCCGACCGTCAACGACTGGTCGCGGCGCATGGGCACCTCGAAGATGAACCTGCGACCCGACCGTGCTCGCCTACGGACGCCTGATGGCCGCGCACCTCGTGGGGCGCATCCAGCCGCCCCCGATCTCGCCTCTCGGCAGCGAGGAGCGGGGGCCGCGGCGCGAGCCCGCTGCCGTTGAGGAGGGGAGGAGGGCCGGCAGAGCCGGCCCGGCGATGCGTCGCGTGGCCGCTGGCGGATCGGCGAGCCGCGCGCTCAGACGGGCACGTGCCTGCGCGCGCTGGACCGAGCGAGGGTTGAACGTGCGCGACGAGCGCCCCGCGTCGCCGTCGTCGGCGCGGGCATCCTCGGCACCGTCGCTCGCGCTGCGCCTCGCGCAGGGGGGCGCGCGGGTCACGCTGCTGGAGCGCGCGCCCACGCCCGGCGGGCTGGCCGGGGCCGATCGACTTCGACGGGCACCGCGTCGATCGCTTCTACCACGTGGTCGTCCCCTCCGACGAGCGCATGATCGCGCTCGCCGACGAGCTCGGGCTCGGCGAGCGCGCTGCAGCTTCACGCCCGTCGGGGTCGGCTTCTTCATCGACGGCGAGATGCACCCGTTCAACGGCGTCGGCGACTTCCTTCGCTTCCGCCCCCTCTCGCCGCTGGGGCGGGCGCGGCTGGCGTGGTTCGTGGCGCAGTGCCAGCTGCGCAGGGACTACGCCGCGCTCGAGGACATCCCGCTCGAGCAGCTGGCTCACGCGCCACTGCGGGCGCAAGGTCGTGGAGCGCATCTGGCGCCCGCTGCTCGACTCGCGCTTCGACGGGCGCCACGAGGAGCTGCCCGCGACGTACCTGTGGGCGCGCACCAACCGCATGCGCTCGCGCGCGCGCCGGGCGGAGGCGGGGGAGAGCGCATGGGTGTCGATCGCGGGCGGTGGCCACGAACGGCTCGTGCTCGCCGCCGCGCAGCGGGCGCGCGAGCTCGGCGTGGAGGTGCGCCTCGGCGCCGGCGTCGAGGGACTCGTGCTGGAGGCGAACGGCGAGGCCCTCGAAGGTGGAGGTCCGGGCGGGGCGCCCGTACCGCGGGTCTCCGGCGTGCGCGTGGACGGCGTCGATGAGCGCTTCGACCTCACGATCCCCACGCTGCAGCCGCCGGCGCTGCGCCGGCTGCTGCCCGAGGCGCTGGCGCCGCTGCTCGACGCCTACCCGCAGCCGCTACCTGGGCGTGGTGTGCCTCGTGCTCAAGCTGCGCCGCTCGCTGCTGCCGTACTACTCGGTGAACATCTGCGACCCCACGCCGATCACGACCGTCGTCGAGACCTCGCACGTCGTCGGCACCGAGCACACCGACGGGCTGCGCCTGGCCTACCTGCCGAAGTACTGCGACCCCTCCGCGCCCGAGTTCTCCGAGGACGACGAGTCGATCTACCGGCGCTTCACCGCGATGCTCGCGCGCCTGGCGCCCGACTTCCGCCACGAGGACGTCGTCGCCTGGACCGTGCAGCGCGCGCCGCTCGTGGAGCCCGTGCACGCGCGCGGCCACGACCCGCGCACCGCGCCGCTGTGGCCGGGCGTCGAGGGCCTCGGGCTCGCCTCGGCCAGCCAGGTCTACCCGCGGCTGCTCAACGGCGAGTCGATCGTGGGACTGGCCGAGCGCGTCGCCGCCGAGGCGCTCGAGCCGGCTGGGTGCCGCCGCCCCTGCTGAGCCGCGCTCGCTGTGCGCGAGGAGCTCAACCCCACCAGCTCGTCGATCAGCGCCAGGTAGCCCGCCCGCTGGCGCTCCCACGCGATCGGCTCGCAGCATGCGCGTGGCCCGCGCGGCGCGCTCGCGCGCGGCGGCGGGGTCGCGGCACAGCTCGCCCAGCGCGCGCGCCAGATCCGCGGGGTCGCCCGCGGTGAACGTCTTCAGCGCGTCCTCGCGGAAGTAATCGGAGATGCACGGCAGCCGCGAGGAGACCACGGGCAGCCCCATGTGCACGTACTCCAACAGCTTCACCGGCAGCAGCAGCTCGGTGAAGGAGTCGTGGAGCGTGGGCACCACGCCGATGTGCGCGCGTTCCAGTTCGGCGGGGATCCGCTCGAAGGGCACGGGCTCGGGCGCCACATCCACGCGCCCCGGCGCCACCTCCGCAGCGAGTGCCGCGAGCCGCTCGCGATCCTCGCCGGAGCCGCACACGCGCAGGTGCACGTCGGGGACCCACTCCCCGTCGGCCGCGTCCCGGCGCTCTCCGAGCAGACCCACCGCGCGGATCGCGGTCTCC
Organism: uncultured Solirubrobacterales bacterium; assembly: GCA_963725525.1. GTDB lineage: Bacteria > Actinomycetota > Thermoleophilia > Solirubrobacterales > Solirubrobacteraceae > Palsa-744. The sequence goes on along the minus strand of CAVRYP010000009.1, from coordinate 333,833 downwards.
ACGCCGAAGCGGGGCGCCAGGCCGCCGTGGTAGAGGATTCGCAACCGCCCCGCCTCTGGGCCAGGGAACGGGCGGACGGGGCGCACCGAACACACGCTCGTCGGGGGAATTCATCACGACCGTCGTGCGTCCCAGGCCCACGCCTCGGTCTTCCAGGCGGTTGCGCGCCTGTGCGGTGACGACCAGTACGTGCGAGGCGCAGGCCGCGGACACACGCTCCTCCAGGCACAACAGACGCACGAGCGGATCGTCCTCGGGGCGCGCGAACTTCGTGGCGAACAGCTCCGGGAAGGTGTCATGGACATCGAGGACCACCGGCGTTCCGCGCAGGCGCGGCACGAGCGCGGTGGCGACGATCGCGTCGGGCATGTTGTGCGTCTCCACCAGGTCGAAGCGCCCGCGCAGGTCGAGCGCGGTGAGGCGCGCGGCCGCGCGCGCGAGGAAGCTCGCGTAGCCGCGCACGTACGCGCCGGCCCCACCCCGCGCCTTGTTCGCTGACGACAGGGTGCACGTGGATCGAGCCCGCGCCCACGCGCAGCACCTCGCGCTCGCCGAGACAGACGAGGTGGACCTCATCGCCGCGCTGCGCGAGCGCGCGCGCCTGGCGCTGTACCCGCGAATCGAGGCGGAAGTCCGAGAAGTGCACCATCCCCACGCGCAGGCTCACCGCAGCGCCCCCAGCATCCGCCCGCGCAGCTCGCGCCGCGTGAAGCGGCGGTACTCGCCGGTCGGCGACGCGCTCCGTGCGCCTCGCCGCTGCGCGCGCGTACCCATACAGAAACGCCGCGCCCGAGAGCCCCGCGGGTGGCCGCCGCGCGACGCGCAGCGAGCGCAGCGTCACCCACAGCGTGCCGTAATGCGTGATGTACGCGCACTCGCCGTGGCGTGCGTGCCCGCGTAGCGCGCCGTCGGCGCTTGCCAGCGGACGATGGTGGACGCACTGCAGCTCCTCGAAGCTCTGCGTCTGAAAGCCGCGCATGCGTGCGTACGTCTCGTCGATCGTGTCCCAGCCGAGGCGCTCCTGCACGCCGCCGATCGCCGCGAAGCAGTCGCGCGAGTCAGCACTTCAGCGCGCCGTGCACGTGGCAGCGGGCGATCCGGATCTGCGCGCTCGCCGCCGTCGGGCGTCGGCTCGACGAGCGTGCCCCCCGCGATCCCCAGGTGGGGGTTCGCCGCAAAGCGCGCCAGCAGTCTCGGCGAGATACCGCGGGGGCAGCTCGATGTCGCCGTCGAGCTTCATCACGTGCGTGTAGGCGCCATCGCTCCCAGTCCGCCTCGGCCAGTGCGAGGTTGAAGTTGCGGGCCTCCACGGCTCGCGCGAGACGGTCGCGCGCGTCGGATGCCTGTGCTGGAGCGCGCAGGACCGTCAGGAAGTCGAGCTCCTCGGCGAGGGCGCTGAGCTGCTCGTAGGTGCCGTCGCTGGAGCCGTCGTCGATTACGACCCAGCGCGCGGGAGCCGGACGCTGCGCCGCGACGCGCGCGCGCGACGCGGGCGATGTGCGCGCCCTCGTTGCGCACGGGCGAGACGATCAGCACCCGTGGTCCCGGCTGGTCGAGCGAGGGCCGTGCCTGTGGCGTGTCCATGCGCAAGCAACGTCTCGGACCTGCGTTCCTTCACCGTGGATCTAGCGGTGATCGTCGTCTCGGCCAACGACGCCCGCTGGCTGCCGGCGCTGCCTCTCGAGCGTCTACGCGCACGCCGGGCCGCTGGAGCTGGACGTGTTCGTCGTGGCCAACGCGTGCACCGACGGCACGAGTGAGTTGGTGCGCTCGCGCTTTCCCCGCGCGCACACGATCGACGCGCCCAACCTCGGCTTCGCCTACGGCAACAACCGCGCGCTGGAGCGCACGCGGGCGCGCTACGCGCTGCTGATCAACCCCGACACCGAAATCCTCGACGGGACGCTCGCGGGGCTCATCGCCAGCGACTCGACTCCCTGCCGCGCGTGGGCGTCGCCGGCGTGCGCCAGGTCGACCCCGATGGCGGGCTGTTGCCGACGATACGCCGCTTCCCCAACGCGGCGCGCGCGCTCGGCGAGGCGCTTGGCTCCGAGCGCTGGCCGCTGCATCCCGCATGGTCGGGCGAGCGCGTGCTCGACCCCGCCGCCTACGAGCGCGAACACGACTGCGACTGGGTCGTCGGCTCGTTCCTGCTCGCTGCGCCGCGAGGCGCTGCTGGCCGCCGGTCTGCTCGACGAGCGCTTCTTCCTGTACTGCGAGGAGCCCGATCTGTGCCTGCGCGTGGTGCGCGCGGGCTGGCGCGTGCGCTACCTGCCTCAGCTGACGATCCGCCACCACGCCGGCAAGGGGGGCGTGCGGCCGCGCATGGTCGCGCAGGAGACCTTCGCGCGGCGCCAGTACGCGCGCAAGCACTTCGGGCGAGTGCACCGGCAGCTGTACCTCGGCGCGCTCGGGGTGCGCCACTCGCTGCGCGCCGCCCTGCCCGGGAGGCGCTCGCCGAGAGGGCCGCGCGCCGTCGCGTGGCGGCGCGCCACGCGCTGCGCTCGCTCGTGCCGCGGCCCCGTCCGCCCTTTCTGACGCCGCGCCGACGGCCCTCGCCTCGCGAGACGCCGACTCGCCGCCCGAACCGGTGCGCCTCGGACTTTGCCGCCGCTGCAGCCGCCCGCGACGCGCAAGTCCTCGCACCGCGGCGCCCGTTCCTGTCGTAAAGGCACACGACCCCGCTGAGTGAGATGGAGCTCGCCGAAGTCCTCAGAATCATCTGGTCGCGCAAGCTGCTCAGCGCGCTGATCGTGCTGCTCGCCGCCGGCGCCGCGGTTGGCGCCGGCACGCTCGCGCACTCGACCCCGACGGGCTCGGCCACCGTGCAGATCCTGGTCGACTCGCCACAGTCGGCGCTCGCCGACCTGCAGCAGAACACGTTCCCGTTGACCACGCGCGCGTCGCTGTTCGCGCAGGTGATGGCCAGCGAGACGGTGCTCGAACAGCATCGCCACGGCATCCGGCGTGCCCGCCGGCGAGCTGACCGCGCAGGGTCCGTACGGCGGCGCGGCACAGTCCCAGGACGTGATCACCCCCTCGGAAGCGCGCGGCAGCCAGCTGCTCGGCGAGCGCGCCGCCTACCGCTTGAGCTTCGTGGCGCAGAGCGACGAGCCGGTCGTGACCGCCTCGGTGCAGGGCCCCACGGCGCCCGCCGCCGCGCACGTCGCCGCCGCGATCGTCCCCGGCGTGCGGGCCTACGTCGCGGCGCTGGAGCGCGAGTCGCGCACCGCGCTCACCCAGCGCGTGACGATCCGCGAGCTGGGTCCCGCCTCAGGCCGGCACCGTCAACTCCAGATCGCGCGTCACGCTGATGGCCGTCGCGGCGCTCGGTGTACTGCTGCTCGGCTTCGCTGCTCCTGGTCGGCGTCGAGAGCCTGCGGCGGCGCACGCGGGAGGAGGTCCTGCCCCCGCGGCTCGATCTGGCGAGCCCCGCTCCGAGCTGGAGCCGCGTCGCTTGAGAATGCGCTTCCACGCGTCTGCGCGGCTGCGTCGTCTTCGCCGTCCTGGGGGCGGCGGCGCTGGTCACTGGTTTTCGCCGTCGATCGGCGCCGCCAGCGCCAAGCTGCTCGTGGACTCGCGCGAATCCGAGCTGAGCGGACCCGGCGCCCGCGGGCGCCACCCGAGCGGAGCTCGCGGGACACCTGGCGGTCACGTATGCCCTCTACCTGCAGGGCGATCAGGCGACTGTCGAACTCGGCCGGTCGCTGGGCCTCGCGGGGCGCGTGGCGGCGTCGGGGCCGTTCACGCTGCTGCTCGGTCGCGTCAACTTCGCACCGAAGAACCCCCTGCTCTCCGATCCTGTTCCGGTCGACCACGCCTACCGCCTCGGGCTCGATGTCGACGGCGTCAATCCGGTGCTGACGCTCTACGGGCAGGCGCCCACCGCCCGGGAGCGATCGCCCTCGTGGACGGCGCCCGCGCGCTGCTGGCGCGACACGTGGCGGCTCGGGAGTCCAGCTACCCGCTGGGTCGCGAACAGGCCGTGGTGCTCCGCCCGCTTGGGCCGACGGTCGGTGGGCTCGTCGATCCGGGCGTCCGCTGGCAGCTGATGGGCGCGGTCTTCCTGCTGGTGCTCGCACTTGGCGGCGGGCTGCTGTATGCGGGTCGCCGTCGCTCCCTCCGTACGACTGCGACGAGCGCTCCCGCCAGGGCTGTCGGGGTCGTGCAGGGCGGGGTCGCGGCGGTCGGATGGGATTGGGGCGGCGGTGCCGCTCGACGGCCTGCGCCCAGCGGCGGCGAATGGCCGCACACCACACGCCTGTTGCCGTGGGCGCTGGCGGGCTTCGTGGCGATGCTGTTCCTCGTTCCCTTCGACGCGATCGACCTGCCCGTCAGCCTGCCGCTGAACGGCACCCCCGACCGGCTCGCGCTGCTCGGGCTGGTGGCGCTGTGGGCGACGAGCATGGCCGTGTTGAGCCGCTCGGCGCGCCCGCGGCTGCGCCTCACGCGCGTGCACTGGGCGGCGCTGGCGTTCTTCGCGATCTGCAGTTTGAGCATCGCGCTCGACGGTGGCGCTCTGGCGAACATGGACGAGGTGACGCTCGTCGTCAAGAAGCTCGCGCTGCTCGCCTCCTACGTGGTTTTCTTCTTTCTCGTCGCCTCCACGCTGCGTCCCCGCGAGGCGCCGCGTTTCGCCGTCTTGATCGTGGTGCTTGGCGTGATCGTCGCGGTCGCAACCGTCGTCGAGTATCGCCTGCACTACAACGTCTTCTACTCGCTGTGGGACAAGCTCTTGCCGATCAACCTGCCCAGCGAATTCGACTCGCGCGACTCGCTCGGGCGCCTGACGGTGTTCGGGCCCACGAGCCAGCCGCTGGAGCTGGCGGCGCTCCTGGCGATGGTGCTGCCGTTCGCTGTGATCGGCTCGATCGAGGCCGCCACGCGGCGCCGGCGGCTGCTCTACTCGCTGGCGATCGGCCTGCTGCTGGCGGGTGGCGTGGCGACTTCGCGCAAGACGAGCCTCGTCGCGCCCGCCGGCGCGATCCTGCTGTTGGCGGCCTACCGCCCGCGGGCGATCGTCCGCTCGCTGCTGGGCCTCGCGCTGGTGCTGGGCGTGCTCGTGCACTTCACCTCGCCGGGCGCGCTCGGTTCGGTCGCCAGCCAGCTGGAGCCCGGGCACGTGAACGGGGTCCTCACTACCAAGGACCGCACCGCCCGCTACGACGCGGTGCGCCCGGACGTGATGCGCCACCTGCTGCTCGGACGGGGCTTTCAGAGCTATGACCCGCACAAGTACCGCATCCTCGACAACGAATACCTCGGGCTGCTGATCACCGTGGGGCTGCTCGGCGTGGCTGCGTACATCGCGATCTTCGCGACCGTGATGGGCAGCGCGCATCGCCTCGTCAAGCCTCGGCGCCGCCCGCCCCGATCGTCCGATGCGCTCGGTGCCCGTCTGCACGACGCGCGACAGGGTGACCCCGAGCGCGAGCGCGCATCCGTTGCCCTGGCCACGCTGGCCGCCGTGGGCGTGGTGGCGCTGGCGAGCGCGCTGTTCGACGTGCTCTCCTTCCCGCACGTCCCCTATCTGCTGTTCTTCCTCGCGGCGATGATCACAACGCTGCGCGAGAGCGCGCCGTCTGGCGCGCGCGTGGCCCGCGACTCTCGGCGGCGCAGCGCTCTGGGGGCTCCACGGCCGTCCGCGCCGGCGCCCCGTTCGCCTGAACCGCGAAGCCCGCGATTTCCCGCCGAGCCAGCGCGACCCACTCCAGCTCGCTCCGCAGGCGCATGAGCGCGGCGGTGCGGGTCAGGTTCATCGCGAGCGCTGTCAGCGAGCTGGCCTGGGGGAAGCGCTCGGAGCTGGCGCGGAGAAGCGCCTGGCAATCTCTTTCATAGATGTCGAGCGCGCCGAGCAGCAACGGCACGTCCTCCTGGCGCGCCACGGCGAGCTTGGCGTGCAGTTCGACGCGCAGCGGCTCGCTCGAGCGCCCGGCGGTCATCCATTCGGTCAGTGCCTGTTGCGCGCGCTCGGTAGGCGAGTAGATCACCCGTCCCCGCGTGGGGCCGTGACAGGAGACCCTTTCCGAGGTCGCCAGCCCGGCCCGCTCGAGCTGCGCCAGCATCGGGTAGAGCCCCTTGGCCTCGATCTGCCAGGCGGGACCCAGGCGCCTGTGCAGGCGCAGGGCGAGGTCGTAGCCGTGGCCGGGGTGTTGCAGCAAAAGACCCAACAGCGCGCCCTTCAAGGGCGAGCTGCCGCGCATCCAGCCCGTACTGTCTACAGCCATGTCTCCCCACTGCTTCGACTCGATTTCACAGACAGTAAACCAAACCGCGGCAGAATGTTTTGCCGTGCGAACAGTTCTGAGGAACGGGTTTTCTACGGATGGCTCCGGAGGGGCTATCGCGGGAGCCTACGGAACGGGTTCGCCGGCCTACACGGGCAGCGGCAGGACGCGTGCCAGCAGCAGCCCGAGGTCCTTCCACGCTGCGGGCGAGACCGCGCGCAGCGTGGCCCCATAGACGAGCCCCCCGGCGGCTCCCACCACCGCGATCGTGAGTGCGGGACCGAGCTGCGGCGCGACGAGCATTCGCAGCGGCTCGCCGACCGCGACGAGCGCGAGGCAGCCGGCGATCGCCGGTCCCAGTTCGGAGACCATCCCGCGCAGCGAGATGCCGAGGTGGCGCTGGAGCAGCAGCCGGTAGACGCCCACGAGGATCGCCAGGTAGAAGACCGCCACCGCGACCGACACGACAATCAGGCCGTGTCCGGCGGCCAGCAGCGACGACCGCCGCGTAGGCGACCAGCATCCCGACGTTGAAGTGCAGCAGCGCGCGCGGGCGTCCCAGCGGCCAGCATCACCTGTGGGTAGCCCGTGAGGATCGCCGCGACCATCCCAGCCAGCGCGAGGATGCGCGTCGGGCGTGACCGACGGCAGCCCACTGCGCGCCGAGCACGAACGGGATCGCCACGGGCGCCAGCACGATCAGCGCGCCCAGCAGCGGGAAGATCACCGCGGCGTGCACCCGGTGGCGCGTTCGTGCAGCGCCCGCAGCTGCGCGCGGCTCTCCGTGCGCGAGTACACAGGGAACGGCCAGCTGCATCATCACCCCGCTCAGCTTGTCCTGGTAGACGACGCCAAGATTGAACGCGCGCCAGTAGACGCCGGTCTGCGCCGCCGACAGGCGCGCGGCGAGGATCGCGTAGTCGACGTTGCGAAACAGCACGTCCACGAGCCCAGCCAGCGCCGCGGGCACGCCGAAGGCGCCGATCTCGCCGCCGCGCGCCCGCGTGCAGCCGCGGCAGCGGCGGCGGCGCGGCGACGAGCAGCAGCAGCGAGCCGGTCGCGACCTGCGCGAGCGCGCCGAGCACGATCGCCGGCGCCGCCATCCCCCCGAGCGCCAGCACGAGCGCCGAAATGTTTCCGACCGTCAGTGCCACCACGTCTATCAGGCTCATCCGTCGGAAGTCCAGCGCCGCGCCACAAGCAGCGCGCGCGAGACGCCCCCGATGGCCGCGAGCAGGAACACGGGCGAGGCGAGCCCCATCAGTTCCGCCGTGCGTGCCCCGAACAGCGGCTCCCACAAGAGCGGCGCCAGCCCCGCAGCGACCGCCGTGAGCAGCGCCCCGCCGACCAGGCTCATCCCCATAGCGGCCTGCAGGTGCTCGCGATCGATCGACTCGCGCTGCACGAGCGCCGAGGCGAACCCCTCGAACGTGAGGATCGTCGCCAGCGGCAGGAAGATCAGCGCCACCGCCGCCCGCCCGAATTCCGCCGGGCGAGATCAGCCGAGCGAGCACGACCATCGCGACCAGCCCCACGGCCTCGCTGAAGATACGCGTCAGCATCAGCCAGCGCACTCCGCTCAGTGTGGCCTCTCTCAGCGAAGGCGGGGACACATCATCCAACGGCCATCCAACCCCCGTCTTCCAGGCGCCGCGGTCGCCTCCGGGCCCTCCTCTGCCGGAGTTTGTCCTCCGCCACACACCCCGTTTCTTCTTAGGGGTTGCTTTTAAGCCCAGGTTGTGTGTATGATGAGCTGGCCTTGGTGGTCCGGCTTGGATCGCCAGCAAAAATAGGTTTGGTTTGGGATGGGTCCCTTGGATCGATTGCAAGCTTGCAGGGGATGTTCTGTGGGAGAGGTGCTGGGCCGAGTGATGAGGGAGTGGTGTTTCGCGTGAGGTCGTTTTCGACAGACGTGCCGGGACTGGTTGTGACCCCTTTGGGGGCCGTAACTAGATGCTTCAGCGTCTCTGAAGCATCTCTCTCTCTCTCTCTCTCTCTTGGCCGAGGTCCAGTCCTCTAAGGGCTAGTCTCGGTCGGCCTTCGGGCCATGCCCTGTGTGGGAGGGCCGCCTGATGGCCGGGCGAACCCGTTCACGCGCGACGGTCGCCGGGGAGGCGTTTGACGGGCTCCCCGCGGGCGGCGAGGGTGTCGCGCACCCCCGCGTGGTGGAGATCCAGCGCTCCCGCCTGATGGCCGCGGCCGCGCGGGCTGTCGATGAACTGGGTTACACGCGTGCGACGGTGGCGCATATAACGCGTCGCGCGAAGGTCTCGCGCCGGACGTTCTATGAACTGTTCGGGAACCGCGAGGAATGCCTGATCGTGGCACTCGAGGACGTCGTGAACACCATCGGCCGTGAGGTAGCGGCGGCTGGGTTGGAGGGTGACGCGTGGCGTGAGCGGATCCGCGGCGGCCTGTGGACGATCCTCTCGTTCTTCGACCGCGAACCGGTCCTCGCACGGTTCTGTGTGGTGCAGGCGCTACGTGGCTCCCAGGCGGTATTGGAGCGCCGCGAAGAAGTCCTCGCGGGTATCGCGCAGGTTATCGACGAGGGCCGCCTGGAGAGCACGCGTGGGGAGGAGTGCCCGCCCCTCACCGCCGACGGGCTCGTCGGTGCTGCGTCGGCGCTGATCTACGCGCGCCTCTTACGCCGCGACAGCGAGCCGCTCACCGGCCTGATGGGAGATCTGATGGGGATGATCGTCCTGCCGTATCTCGGGCCGGCGGCCGTGCGCAAGGAGCAGACGCGCCCAGCGCCCGCCCCGGTGAAGCCCACCGAGCGCAAGACCGCGAAGTCGCGGGAGCCCGACGCGGACGACGATGTGCTCGCGGGGATCCCGATGCGCCTGACCTACCGCACGATGCGGGTGCTGGAAGCGATCGCGGACGACCCTGGGGTCTCAAACCGCAGTGTCGGGGAGCACGCGGATATCGCTGACCAGGGGCAGATTTCAAAGCTCCTCTCGCGCCTGGAGCGCCTGGGGCTCGCAAGCAACACCGGCCAGGGCCACCAGAAGGGTGAGCCCAACGCCTGGACCCTCACCCCAACCGGGGCCCGGGTCGCGCAGACCATTCGCATACACACACACGACCACAAGGAAGCCGCGTGATGAACCGCAATAGCCGAGGGATACTGGCCCGCTCATCGCGGGGGAGGGGTTGGATGCTGGCGCCGGGGGTTGGCCGCGGAATGGCGGGACTCGCCACGGCGGTGGTCTGCTTGTTGGTTATGTGTGTGGGTGTCGCGGCGGCCGTGCCTGCGAGCTTTGGCACTGAAGGTGATGAATCGGGGCAGTTCCAAAGGCCGTCTGGGATAGCGGTAGAGCAAGAAAGCGGCGATGTGTATGTCGCTGATCGTGAAAACGAGCGGGTGGATAAGTTTGGGCCGAGTGGGGAATTCCTGTTCGCGTTTGGTTGGGGTGTCGCCGATGGGCACACCGAAGCGCTGCAGACGTGCACGACGAACTGCTTCACGGGCCTCTTTCGTGGGGGTTCGGGCGCGTTTGGGTTCCCTGCGGGTGTGGCGGTCGACAACGATCCGTTGAGCGCGTCATATAGGGATGTGTATGTGGTGGATACAAGCAACGGTCGTGTGCAGAAGTTTGATTCGGCGGGGAACTTCCTGTTGATGTTCGGTGGCGGCGTCAACGAAACGACGAGCGGGAACGTGTGCCTCTTCGGTGAAGCGTGCCGCGCGGGGACGGAAGGCTCGGAACCCGGTGAGTTCGAACAGCTTGGAGAAGGTGGTGGCATCGCGGTGGATGCTGCTGGGAATGTGTTCGTCGGGGATCTGAACCGGGTGCAGGAGTTCAGCCCGGGGGGTGTGTCGGTAGCGCAGATCGCGCTTCCGGGCGCGGGTTATATCAAGGCGATCGCGGTCGATTCCAGTGGGTATCTGTATGTCAATGGCAGCGAATTGAGCGGCGTACGGAAGTTCGAAGGGTGCGTAGGGGTGTGTACGAGTGTCGAACTCGGCGAACCACGCGACGCATCTGGCGAATTCAGCTATAGCGCGCGGGATTTCATATCTTTGGGCAGCTCGGGTGAACTGTTCGTCGCCGACGGCGAAGAAGGACGCAGCGATCATATTCGCGAGTTTGATCCCTCCGGCAGCGAGGTCGCGAGCTTCGACGCGAACACCGCAGGCAACGAGCGTGGTATTGCGTTCGCCGAAGGCATCGACCGGCTGTATGTTCTGAACCAGGGCACGGTGCGTGTGGTCAGCAAGCCCCCGCCGGGGCCGCTGGTGGTGAACGCGTCGGCCGGTGAACTGCAGCCGACGACCGCGAGCGTCAATGCCGTCGTGAACCCCGAGGGCCACGAAACGAGCTATCACGTCGAGTACGGCACGACGGTGGCGTACGGATCGAGCACGCCCACGGCGACGGTGAACGGCAGCGCTTTTGAAGACGAACCCGTGAGCGTCTCGTTGAGCGGCTTGCAGCCGCGCACCACATATCACTTCCGTGTCGTCGCGAGCAACTCTGCGGGCACGGTGCTTGGGCCGGATGAGACGTTCACGACGCTCCCGCCGGCGCTGATCGACAGCGAGTCGGCCTCGGGTGTGAGCGCCACGGGAGCGACGCTCGCGGGGCAACTCAACCCGCTGGGCCGGGACACCACTTACCGTTTCGAGTACGGGCCAAGCATATCGTACGGGGCGAGTGTCCCTGTTCCCGATGCCGATGCGGGGTTGGGTACGAGCGACGTTCCTCTGAGCGCGCTGGTGGAGAACCTCACGCCGGGCACGGTTTATCACTATCGCGTCGTGGCGTCCAATGCGCTCGGCACTGTGGATGGCCCGGATCGTGTGTTCACGACGCAGAGTGGTAAGGCGCCTGCCCTTCCGGATGGTCGTGCGTGGGAGATGGTCTCTCCGCCGGAAAAGGGTGGCAACACGCTGGACGGGATCGGCCTCCAGGGAGGTGCGTATGTTCAGGCTGCGGCGGATGGCAGCGCGATCACGTATTTCGCGCATGGTCCGGTGGGCGCCGATCCGCAGGGTAATCGTAGTATTGCGAATACGCAGGTGTTCTCATCGCGTTCGTCTGGTGACTGGGCGTCTGTGGATATCGAGACCCCCCACGAAGCGATTGCGGGTACGGGCGACGCTGAATATTCGGAGTATCGTGTGTTTTCACCGGATTTGTCGGTTGGGTTGGTGGAGCCGGCTGGTTATACGCCGTTGGCGGCGTCGGCGACGGAAAGGACGCCGTATCTGCGTGGGATGGATGGTGAATACACGCCTTTGGTGACGGCTGGGAATGTCCCGCCAGGCACGAAGTTCGGCCAGATAGTGGAGCACGATCGTCAGAGTATTCGGGATGTCACGTTTGCTGGTGCGTCGCCTGATTTGCGTCATGTTGTTCTCACGGCGGGGGTGTCGTTAACGGAAGGTATCGCCGACCCTGAAGGTAGGGCGAACCTGTTTGAGTGGTTCGATGGTGCGCTGCGCCTAGTGAGTGTCCTGCCGAATGGTAAGGCCGCGAGCGAAGAAGAAGAACAGAACGCGAAGCTCGGTCTCGAAGGGGCGAATGTCAGGCATGCGGTGTCGGCTGACGGGTCGCGTGTCTTCTGGGAAACCAAGACTCCGCAGCAGATTCCGGCTTTGTATATGCGTGATGTCGCGAGAGGTGAAACGGTGCGGTTGGACGTCGTGCAGTCGGGCGCGCGGGGTGGCAGTGCGTCGCCGCAGTTCGCAGCTGCTAACAGTGATGGGTCGCGGGTGTTCTTCATGGATTCGAGTCGGTTGACGCCGGACTCCACGGCACGGAACACGAACGATCTTTATATGTGTGAGGTCGTCGAAGTGGCTGGGAAGCTCGTATGCCGGTTGAAGGATCTATCGGTCGATCGTAACCCGGGAGAACTGGCTGACGTGAAGGGTACGGTGGTTGGGGCGGGCGAGGACGGCAGGTATGTCTATTTCGCAGCGAGTGGTGTGCTGGCAGCTGGCGCCACCCCGGCGGCCTGTCCGGAAACTGAACAATTGGGTGTGTTATGCAATCTCTACATGTATGACGCCGTGAAGGATGAAGTAAGGTTCATCGCGCAGCTTTCGGGCGGTGACCGACAGGATTGGGAGGCATTCACCGGACGGGCCCTTGCTTGGTTGACGGCGGGTGTGTCGCCGAGTGGGCGGTATTTGGCGTTCATGTCCGAACGAAGCCTGACGGGCTACGACAACAGGGATGTGCGTAGCGGCCAGTCTGATGTGGAGGTTTTTCTCTACGATGCTGGTTCGGGTCGTTTGACGTGTGCGTCGTGTAACCCGTCGGGTGCGCGCCCGTCTGGTGTGTTTGATCCTGGGGGGTTCCCGGGTTTGCTGGTGGATCGCGAGCAGGCTTGGGATGGCCATTGGCTAGCGGCGTCGCTCCCGGGCTGGACAGACTTGGGCTTGGAGTCTGCGTTTTATCGGTCTCGTTATCTGTCGGATAGTGGCCGGTTGTTTTTCGATAGTGCGGATGCGTTGGTGGGGAGTGATGGGAATGGCAAGGAGGATGTGTATGAGTGGGAGCCCGGTGGTGTTGGTGGTTGTTCGCTGGTGGGGGGTTGTGTGGGTTTGATCTCCTCAGGCTCCTCCAACGCGGAATCGGCGTTCGTTGACGCGAGCGAAAACGGGGATGACGTGTTCTTCCTCACGACCGCCAAGCTCGCGCCGCAAGATCTGGATGGTGCGTTGGATGTGTATGACGCGCGGGTCTGCTCTGCTGGTTCGCCGTGTCTGACCGCCCCGCCGGCGCCGGCTGTGCCGTGCGGGACGGCGGATTCCTGTCGTGCGGCGCCCTCCTCGCAGCCGGGGGTGTTCGGCGTCCCGCCGAGTGCGACGTTCAACGGTGTGGGGAACCCTGTGCCGGTCGCGGGGAACCCTGTTGTGAGGAAGAGGGTTGTGTCGGTTGCGCAGAAGCGCGCGGCGGCGCTACGCAAGTGCCGGGCGAAGCCGAGGCGCAAGCGTACGTCGTGTGAAGCTCAGGTTAGGAGACGGTACAGGGTTGGTGTCAAAGCGAAGCGGTCCATGCGGTCGCCGATACGGAAGGGAAACAGGTGATCAGGGTGGGATCGTTCAAGAACAGGCTGTTGGGTGTGATGTTCGCCGGTGTGCTGCTGGCGGGGTTGGGTGGCACTCCTGCGGTGGCGGCGTCGCCGTGGTGGCATGTGTCGTCGGGTTCCAGGCCTTCGGTGCTGCCCCAGGGTGGCGAAGGCACCGTCGTGGTGCAGGCCGTCAACGCCGGTGATAGCGCGACCTCGGGTGGGGTGACGGTCACGGATACGCTGCCTGCGGGTGTGGCGGCGCAGAGCGTGCACTTCTACGCCCAACGCTTCGACCGGCTTGATCTGGGTTCTCTTCCGCTCGCTCCGCCTGTCTGTGAAGTGCAGCCGGGTCGTGTGCGGTGCACGTACCCGGAATTCTTCCCTGGGCTGAACGCGTATGAAGCGCTGGAAATGCAGATCCCCGTGCACGTCGCGGCGAATACGGCTTCTGGTGGCGAGAACCGGCTGGACATCAGCGGCGGCGAAGCTGCCGGGGTGTCGTTCTCACGGCCACTTGTGACCGGGGGCGCTACGACACCATTCGCTGTCGATGATTTCGAACTGGCGCCTGAAGAAGAGGGTGGTGCGCTCGACGCGCAGGCCGGGTCGCACCCGTTCCAGCTCTCCAGCACGATCACGCTGAACCAGAACGCGGATCTCGAGCGCCCCCCGGGCGTCCTGCGGGACCTACGGACACAGCTCCCGGCGGGCCTCGTAGGTAACACGACTGTGCTCCCGAAGTGCAACGAACAGGACTTCGCAGCCGTAGCCGTAGATGGTCTCAACGTCTGTCCCGCGGATACTGCCGTTGGGGTCGTCGTCGTCACGATTGAGGAAGAATTCGGCATTGGGGGGTTGTTGACGAGGACGGTGCCGTTGTTCAACCTGACCCCTTCGCGTGGTGAGCCGGCACGGTTCGGGTTCGTCGTACTGAACTCCCCCGTGGTCCTCGACACCAAGGTCCGTGCCGGGGGCGACTATGGTGTCACCGTAACCGCTGCGAACATCACGCAGCTCGCCAACCCCGTGTATACCCAGCTCGTGTTCTGGGGTGTCCCCGGTGACCCCCGCCACGACCAGGCCCGCGGCTGGAACTGCATAGCAGGCGAATACTGGGGCGGGCCGTGCCAGGCACAGAACCAGACCAACCCCGCACCGTTATTGACGTTGCCGACGTCGTGTGAAACACCGTTCACGGCCGGCTTGGAGGGTGATGCGTGGCCGACGAAGACCAGCCCCGAAGGTCTGAATCTGATCCCGGGAGCGTTCTCGCTGCGCGACGGCTTGGGCCGCGAAGTCGCGTTGACCGGTTGTGACCAGCTCCTGTTCAACCCCGTGATCCAGGTCACGCCGGACACCAATGCGGCGAGCACGCCCACCGGATTGACGGTGGGTGTGCATATCCCGCAGGATGCGAGCAGCAACCCGAACGGCCTCGCGGAGGCCGCGCTGAAGGACACGACGGTCGCGCTGCCGGAAGGTGTGCAGCTCAATCCGTCCTCCGCGGATGGTCTGGAAGCGTGCTCGATGAGCCAGGTCGGCTACAAGGGCATGGAGGCAGGGATCCCGCAGTTCACACCGGACCCCGCGTCGTGTCCGGACGCGTCGAAGGTCGGGACGGTCGATGAAATCCGCTCGCCGCTGTTGACGAACCCGCTGACGGGCTCGATCTACCTCGCGACGCAGAACGCGAACCCATTCGGGTCGCTCCTCGCGCTGTACATCGTCGCCGAAGACCCGGTGTCGGGTGTCCGCGCGAAGATCGCGGGAAACGTCACCCTCGACCCGACGACAGGCAGGTTGACGGGCACGTTCAACGGCGCCCCGCAGGTCCCAGTGGAAGACATCAAGCTGCACTTCTTCGGTGGGTCCCGTGCCCCGCTGGCGACCCCCGCGTTCTGCGGGAACTACACCACCGCGGCGTCGTTCACACCATGGTCAGGGAATGCGCCTGTCGAATCATCCTCGAGCTTCCCGATCGTCTCAGGCCTGGCGGGTGGCCCGTGTTTGGGTGGTCTTGGGTTCTCGCCGTCGGTGACGGCGGGGAGCACGAATATCCAGGCGGGCGGGTTCACGCCGTTCACGACCACCTTGGGTCGCCAGGACAACGAACAGACCCTCCGCGGCGTGCAGCTGCGCCTCCCACCGGGCCTGTTGGGGAGTTTGGCGTCGGTGAAGCAGTGCCCCGAACCACAAGCAGCATTGGGAACCTGCGGCCCGGACAGCCTGATCGGCCATACCACGGTGAGTGCGGGGTTGGGGACCGATCCGTTTACGGTCCCGACGGGCCAGGTGTTCATCACTGGGCCGTACAAGGGGGCGCCGTTTGGGTTGTCGATCGCGGTGCCTGCGAAGGCGGGCCCGTTCGATATCGGGTCGGGCCCGTGTGATTGTGTCGTGGTGCGCGCCCGGTTGGATGTGGATCCGCATACCGCGCAGGCGATTGTGACGACGGATCCGTTGCCGACGATCCTGCAGGGCATCCCCCTGCAGGTCAAGCACGTCAACGTCACGGTGGATCGTGCGGGGTTCATGTTCAACCCCACCAGTTGCGAACACCTGAACACGACGGGGACTGTCTCGGGTGGCTCGGGTGGGAGCTTCCCCGCGAGTGTGCCGTTCCAGGTCACGAACTGCGCGAGCTTGTCGTTCAAGCCGACGTTCAAGGTCTCAACGCAGGCGAAGACGAGTAAGAAGCAGGGTGCAAGCCTGGATGTGAGGGTCACGTCGGGTAGGGGGCAGGCGAATCTCGCGAAGGTAGCGGTGAGCCTCCCCAAGCAGCTCCCATCCCGGCTGACGACGATCCAGCAGGCATGCCCACAGGCGACGTTCGCCGCGAACCCCGCGAGCTGCCCGGGCGGCTCGAACATCGGTACGGCGACGGCAACCACGCCGATCCTGTCGAGTTCGGTGTCGGGTCCGGCGTATCTGGTGTCGCATGGTGGCGCGGCGTTCCCCGATCTCGTGGTGATCCTGCAGGGCGAAGGGGTCACGCTTGATCTGGTGGGCAGCATCGACATCAAGCACGGTGTGACGAGCAGCACATTCGCCTCGATCCCCGACGCACCGATCGACACGTTCGAGCTGAAGCTCCCCGAGGGCCCCCATTCGGGTCTGACGGCGGTCCTGCCGGCGAAGGCGAAGGGGAACCTGTGCGGCACGAGCCTCACGATGCCGACGACGCTCACGGGGCAGAACGGGGCGCAGATCAAGCAGAGCACCAAGATCGCCGTGACCGGGTGCGCCAAGCCAAAGAAAAAGGCGAAGGCGAAGAAGCACCGCAAGGCCAAGAAGAAGAAGTAATCCAGGTCAACCAGCATCATTGACGCCGGCCGCGCGGCCCACACCCTCCGCGCGGCCGGTGCACGATGCACCCGAAGGGCACAGCGCGACCCGCTGAGCGGAGCGGAGCCCTTCAGGTTTCGCTCCAGAACAAAGACTGATTTCTACTACATAAACCGCTATAGTGGCGGCTATATGGCACAAGAAGCGAGAAGGTCCCGTCGCCCCAGGACGCCGCGTCCTGCTCCGCCGTCGGTCCGCCGCGCGCTTGCCAATGTGGCAGACGATGTCGCGGCGTGGCGGAAGCTGCGTGGTCTGACGCAGGCTCAGCTCGCCGATCGTGCCGGTGTTTCGCGGGATACGCTCGTTCGCCTGGAGGGTGATGAGGGGGGCGTGAGCGTCGAGAACCTGTTGCGCGTTCTGCGCGCCCTCGGGGTCCTCGACGGTTTCGTCAAGGCGCTCGATCCGTATGAGACCGATGTTGGGCGGCTGCGCTCGGAGGAGCGTCTTCCTCAGCGTGTGCGCCCGCGGAGCCTTACCGGCCGGGGCGATGGCTGATACCGAGGTCGAGGTCGTCGTCCAGATCGGGGGTGAGGACATCCCTGCCGGGCGGCTGTGGTCGCACCGGCGCCGCAGGAGCGAGTCGGTGACGTTCAGCTATGCGCCGGAGTACCTCGCTCATCGCGACGCCTACGAGCTCGATCCGATGCTGCCGCTAGTCGCGGGGGCGCAGCAGACGCCTGTGGGCCGGGCGATCTTCGGAGCCTTCGCGGACTGCGCGCCCGATCGCTGGGGGCGCAGGTTGATGCAGCGCGCCGAGCACCGGCGCGCCAGTCACGAGCGCGGGGCGGAGCGGAGCTTCGGGGAGATCGACTACCTGCTGGGCGTGCGCGATGACCTGCGCCAGGGGGCGCTGCGCTTTCGCGACCCCGCTACCGCGGCCTACGTGGCTGAGGAGCGCAGCGGCGTCCCGCACCTGATCGACCTTCCCCGGCTGCTCGGCGCCGCGGAGCGGCTGGAGCGCGAGGAGGATCGTGACGCCGACCTGCGCACGCTCCTGCGGGCGGGCAGCTCGCTGGGTGGCGCGCGCCCCAAGGCGCACGTGCTCGCCGAGAGCGGTGAGGTCGCGATCGCCAAGTTTCCGAGCCCCGCCAACGACGAGTGGGACGTGATGCGCTGGGAGGCCCTCGCCCTCTCCCTCGCGCGCGCAGCCGGCATCTCGGTGCCCGACCACACGCTGCATCTCGTCGATGGGAAGGCGGTGCTGATCGTCGCTCGCTTCGACCGCGCAGGCACGCGGCGGATCGGCTACGTGAGCGCGATGACGATGCTCGAGGCAAGCGACGGCGAGCAGGGCTCCTACCTCGATATCGCCGAGGTCATCGAGTGTCATTCCCCAACGGCCGGTGAGGATCTGCGCCAGCTGTGGCGGCGAATCGCCTTCTCGATCCTCATCTCCAACACCGACGACCACCTGCGCAACCACGGTTTCCTGCGCACCAGCAGCGCAGGGTGGTCGCTGTCGCCCGCCTTCGACCTCAACCCCGACCCCCGACCCGGGCCCAAGCATCTGTGCACCGCTATCGACTACGACACCACCGAGGCCAGCATCGACGTTCTCCTCGGCGTGGCCGAGTACTTCCGTCTCACCGACCGCGACGCCCGCGCCGTGCTCGGCGAGGTCTCAGGCGCCACGAGCCGCTGGCGCGCCGCAGCGGCAAGGCTGGGGCTCGATCCCGCCGCGATCGAACGCATGGCGCCAGCCTTCGAGCAACCCAAGCGCGAGGGATAGGGCGGGTCTATGTCCGCAGGTTCGTGAGCGTCGCGGCGGCCGGCGCACAACGCACCCGAAGGCACAGCGCGACCCGCTGGCGGAGCGGAGCGGAGCCCTTCCTTGCCGTTCAGGCGAGTCGGTTTCTCCTCACGTTCGCCCGCTACCTCGAGGCGAACTCGCGATCCAACACGACCGCGAGGTCGGTCCATTTCCCGGGTTCGGGGTAGAGCTCCAGCCAGCGTTCGATGCCGCGGGCGATCGACTCGAACTCGCTGTGGTCGATGCCGTACACGAGGATTGCACCGGCGTGTGGGCGCTGTGCTGCCGCCCACTCGCGCAGGATGCCGGGGAAGTCGCGGATGTTGTGCGTTACGAGGATGCGCTGCTCTGCCGCCGCGAGTGCCATCACGTCCTCGTCGTCGAGTCCCTCCAGGGCGGGCTCCTGGTCGAGGGCGCGCACGTCGTGTCCACTCTCCTGCAGCCTGCGCCCAACCTTGGGTCCCGATACGTGCGCGTCGAGCAGCAGCCGCATCGGTGTGGGCTACGACGCGGAGGGGAGACTGTGCAGGAAAGGGTAGAGCTCCCGCAACTCCTCCAGCGGCCGGTGGTTCTCGGCCAGCAGCGGCTCGATCTCCTCGGGGAAGCGCTCCGCGTATGAGCGCGCGGTGCGCAGCGCGCGCTCGCTGAGGAGGGGGTGATCATCCAGCAGCTCGTCGTCCCGGCCCCCGTAGGAGCGCAGGAGGTCCACGATCTCCCAAACGTCGAGGCCGCTGCCGATCACCCACGCGCGGCGCGGGCGCCCGCGGAACGCGATCCCGGGGTGCAGCCGTGTCTTCGCGGCCTCCTCGGCAAGCTCCTCGACCACGACGCTGCGCGGGCGCCCCGAACGGTGCACCTCGTCGTTGACCAGCAGGTTCGCCTGTGCGCCGAGGCGGATCGAGAAGGGCTGGGTCCTGGCGGGGTGGGCTGCCATGGAACTACAGTGTAGTAGCTGTAGTTCGATATGGTCGAGACAGCGCACGGCCTCGCTGCGCTCGACCTGAGAGACCGCAATGGCGTCAGGCCAGGTGGTGGATCCGGTTGCGCAGCGCGTCGTCGCCTGGGTGCTCGGCGAGTAGCTGTGCAAGTGTCTGCACCCATTGCTCGGTCGCGTCCTTGTTGCGGGGCATCGTCGCGTCGAAGGTGAAGATCATCCCCGCGTGCTCCTCGCCTGCGGCGAGCATACGGTCGTGGATGGCTTGGAAGTCGGCGATGTCGTTGGTGACTATCGCGCGCCGCTCGCCGGCCATCTGGCGCACGATTTCGCGGTCGCCGCGGCTGGTGAGGTCGGGGCGGTCTTTTTTGATGGCCTGCACGTCGTGTCCCTGCTCGCGTAGTTCGCGCGCGATGCGGGGGGAGATCATCTCGTCGAGCAGCAGCCTCACGCCAGCGCCTGCTGGCGGCGCTGCCAGCGGTCACGCTCGCGCTGCGCGATCGCCTGGGTACGCTCGATCCAGGCGTCGATCTCCTCCTTGTAGTCGGTGTAGTAGCGCAGGCATGCCTCCACCTGCTCGATCGGGATCTCCAGGTACTCGGCGGCCTGCTCCACGGAGTTGCCGTTCTGCCTGATGGTGCCCATCACCTCCGCCACGTCCAGGCGCGTGCCCAGCAGCGCCGGGCGGCGGCCTGTCTCGCCCTCGCGGAACCAGATCAGGGGGTGCTCGTCGTGGCGCAGGCCCTCCTCGATGTAGCGCTCCGCGAGCGCCGTCTGGGGGGCATGGGTCTCCCGCGCGCGCTGCTTCAGGTGCGCCACCGTCCCGCGGTCGAAGCGGAACGCAACGCTCTGCTTGGTGGTCGAAGCAGCCATCTGCACTACAAGTATAGTCATGTATCTCGTATCCCCAAGTCGCTCAGCGGTTCGCTCGCGCGCGTAGGCTTCGCATGTTGTAGTTGTTATCGTATTAGCTAACACAAAGTTAGCGAATGAGATAACATGATGGCGATGACCGATGTTCGTCAACTCGCAGGTGATCTGATCGTGCAGGCGCGCGAGGCGAGCGGGCTCAGCCAGGCGGAGCTGGCTCGTCGCGCTGGGATGCCCCGGTCGGTCCTCAACGCGTATGAGCGACACCACCGTCAGCCCGGTGTGGATGCGCTGGCGCGCATCGCGCGCGCCGCGGGCTTGGAGGTCCGGCTGGAGGCCCCTGCCGCTCCGGTCGATCCCCATCGCGCTGGGCGCATCCTCGCGCAGGTGCTGGATCTGGCGGAGACGCTTCCAGCGCGGCGGCGGGGATCGCTTCGTTATCCCTCGCTGAGGATGTTCGAGCCGTGAGTCTGCTCGCGCAGCGGCTGCTCGCGATCCACGACGCTCTTACGGCCGCCGCGCTGCCCCATGCGTTTGGCGGGGCGATCGCGCTCGCCTACTGCACCGAAGAGCCGCGCGGCACCCGCGATCTCGATGTGAACGTATTCGTCGATCCGAGTCGCGCGCCGGAGGTCTTCGCTGCGCTTCCGGCGCACGTGACCGTGGCGAGGGCCGACGTGCAGGCAGCCGAGCGTGAGGGGCAGGCCCGCGTGTGGTGGCAGGACACGCCCATCGACGTGTTCCTCGACATCCATCTCTTTCACACGGAGGTGGCACGGGCCGTGCGCGAGGTGCCGTTCATGGACCGCACCATCCCGGTTCTCGGCTGTACGGGCCTGGCGGTCTTCAAGGCGCTGTTCGACCGCACGAAGGACTGGGCCGACATCGAGGCGATGCTCGAGGTCGACGCGATGGACATCGAGGAGGCAAGCGCCTGGCTGCAGCGCATCGTCGGCGCCGATCACCCCGCCACGCAGCGCATGGCCTCGCTCCGTGGTGCAGCCTGATAGAGGGGGCGGTGAGGATGGCCATCCAGGGTTCGGTCAGAGTTCGTCGGGCGTGATCACGAATCCGAGGCGCTTTGCGCCGCGATACAGGCGTCCGTCGACTGTGAGCAGATGGCATCCAAGAATGTGCGCAAGGGCAAGATATGTCGCGTCGTAGGTCTTCGCCCACCCAAGCTCGTCAGCAAGACGCCACGCCTCGCGCTGAATCCGGGCGTCCTCAACCCGAGCGATCGGTGCTTGGGTGAGCACGGTGCGGGCGTTCAGAGCCTGCTCTGGGGTGAGATCGCCGCGCCACTGGTGCTCGTGCAAGACCGAGTGGGCCTCGGACCACATAAGCGCTGGAGCGACGAGAGCCCGATCGGCCAAGACCTGGAAGCCGCCCGGCGCGATGCTCGCCTGGACAGCAAGGCTCGCGTCGAGGGCGAGTGTCAACGGCCCTGGCGGGATTCGGCGACCCAGGTGACCACGTTCGGCATCGGATCGCCCCAGGCCGTCTTCTCCCAACCCCAGCTCTTGGGAGCGTTCAGCATCTCCGAGGGCTCCATGGCGCTCTCCTTGGCTGCGCCCGCTTGGAGCTCGCTCAGCGCCTCGGCAGCCCTGGTCTCGCTCAGCTCGTCCACGAGCTTGTGCAGTCGCTGCTTGGTCGTCATGCCGCCGATTTTAGCGTTCGGGGGTTGACGGGTGAGCCGTCCCGTTCTCCCAGCGCAGCTAATTCACGCTTGTGTTATGATGCCATCATGTCAGAGCGAGGGTTGACTCACATCAGCGTGGCGGACGCCAAGCGGCGTTTCGCCGATGTGCTTGGCACCGTTCGCTACCAGGGTGAGCGCTATGTGGTGGAGCGCAACGGTACGCCGATGGCGGCGCTGGTTCCTCTCACCGATCTGCCGGAGTCCTCGGGGGAGCAGCCGCGCCCCGGCTTCCTCGCGCTCGTAGGTGCGTTTGAGGACGCCCCGGAGTACGCCGAGTCGCTCGCCGAGGTCGTGCGCACGCGCGGCGCGCAGCGCTCGCGGCCCGCCCCCCGACTCTGAGGGTCTCGACACGTGATCGTCCTCGATACGGATGTCGTGAGCGACCTGATGCGCCCGCGCCCATCCGCCCGGCTGGTCGAGCGCCTCGCGAGGATCGACGCATCCGAGCAGGCCACGACAGCTATCACGATCGGCGAGCTCGCCTACGGCGCCGAGCACGCCGAGCGCCCCGAGCTCTACGAGCGCGCGGTACGCCTGCTCTCCAGCGTCCCCGTCCTCCCCTTCGACCGCGATGCGGCCGAGCGCTACGGCGCCATCCGCAACCAGCTGGAGCGGGAGGGGCGCCGGCTCCCCGACCCCGACCTGCGCATCGCCGCCACCGCGCTCGCCCACCAAGCCACCCTCATCACAGGCAACCTCCGCCACTTCGAGCGCGTCCCCGGACTCGCCTGCGAGGACTGGCTACGCGGGTGATCCACGCACAGCGCGACCCGCTGGCGGAGCGGTAGCGGAGCCCTTCCTGCCGTTCCCGTCCCCCGACCCCCCGATTCCAAAAGTTCCCCCGCTTCGAGGCCGTTGCTCGGGCATGCTCGATGCGACGGTCCTGGCGGACCTTCCCGGGACCCGCGAGGACGCTCGCCGCGATGTCGTCTTCACGTTCTCGTTCGTGAGCTGGCAGGCGGCCGCGCGGCGGGGGTGGTTCATGCCCGAGGATCGGCTCGCGAAGGCGCTCGTCTCCCATCGCCGCGTGCGGCGCGTGCTGGTGTGCGACCTCATGCGCAGCCTTCCCGTGAAGCTCCTGCGCGACCTCTTTACGCCCGCCGGGCAGGGTGACGAGTTTCCCGCGGGCGAGCGCGCGCAGCTCGTGCAGCCGCTGCGCCTGCGCCGCCACGATCCCACCTCGCTGCGGGGCGTCGCGCGGATGGCCGCCGCCTACGATCGCGTGCTCGCGCGGGCCGTCGCGCGCGCGGGTCTTCGCGAACCCGCGCTCATCACCGCGCACCCTTTGCTCGCGGGTTTCGCGGAGTGCGCGTGGGCGCGCGCGGTGACCTACTACGCGATCGACGACTGGGCCGCCTCGCCCACGCACCGGCGCTGGTGGCCCGCCTACCGCGAGAGCTTCGCCGCGCTGCGCATCCGCCGCCGCCGCGTCGCTGCCGTCTCGGCCCCGCTGCTCGAGCGCCTCGCGCCCACCGGGCCCGCTGCGGTGATCCCCAATGGGCTGCTCCCCAGCGAGTGGATCGGCGACCCCACCCCGCCCGCCTGGCAGCGCGACCTCTTGCGCCCGCTGCTGCTGTATGTGGGCACGCTCGACGCGCGCCTGGACATCCCCGCGCTGCTCGCCATTGCCCGCGCGCGCCCCGAGGCCACCGTCGTGCTCGCGGGCGCGCTGCTCGACGCCGAGCACCTCGCGCCGCTGCGCGCCGAGCCCAACGTCGAGATCCACTCCCAGCTCTCGCGCGCCGCCGTCACCGGGCTGATCCGTGTCGCCGACGTGGGGCTGATCCCGCACCTTCGCTCGTCGCTCACCGAGGCCATGAGTCCGCTCAAGCTCTACGAGTACCTCGCCGGCGGGCTCCCCGTCGTCGCGGTCGACCTGCGCCCCCTGCGCGGTGTGAGCCCGCGCGTGCTGCTCGTCGGCCAAGGCCGCGGCTACCCCGCCGCCGTCGACGCCGCGCTCGCGCTCGGGCCCGCCCGCGAGAACGAGCGCCTCACGTTCGTGCAGACCAACTCCTGGGAGTCGCGCCACGAGCAGCTCTTGGATCTGGCCTTCGCCTGAGGGAGGGGGTGGGCAGCGCTCCGAGGCGGTCGCGCCCCTCGCTCGCCAAGCGGCGCAGCACGGGGGACAGACGGCGGCGCGGCCGCACCGGGAGGGCATCGGGTTCAGGCAGGTTTGCTGCGGCGGGCCGCGCGGGAGCCAGCGCGTGGGCGATCGTTCCGAGCGGGGACCACCTCACATCGCCGAGGCGATTGATCTCGGCCGCCGCCTGCGCGAGCGCATCGGGGCCCTCGGCGAGCAGGTCGTGGTGGCCGTAGAGGATCAGCGGCTGGCCGAGGAAGGCGCGCAGCGCGAGGTCCTCACGCGGATGGTCGAACTCGGCGCGCAGCAGCACCGGCAGGCCTCCCGCCACGAGGTCCACCGGGCCCCACGCCGCGAGCGGTCCCGCCGCGGGTGGGCGCGCCAACCAGTGGCGCTCGGGCGTGTTCGCCACCCAGGGGTAGGGGCGCGTGGTGCACACGCCGGCGAAGCCATACGCGCGCAGTGCGCGCGCCACCGGCTCGCTGAGGCGCTCGTGTGGGGGGACCATCACGCGGTCCACCGTCAATCCCGTGCGCCCTTCGAAGGCCGCGGTGCGCCGCAGCGCCTGACCCACGAGGGCCAGCGCGTCCGCATCGCGCGTGGGGCGCCCCAGCTCGGGGCCGTGGTGGTCGTTGCCGTGCACGCACAGCGAGAGATGCTCGCGGCCCGCGCGAAAGAGGCGCGTCGCCGCGCCGTCCCTGCGCGCGAGCCGCCCATCGAGCGGCACCATCGCGATCGCCACGTGGTAGCCATGTGCGCGCGCGTGCTCCAGCAGCTCTGCGTAGTCGATGTGGCCGTAGCGCCTGCGGCGCAGGTTGGGGTCGTCGATCACAAATGCCGCCCGCAGCGGCGCCGGCGCGGGGCGCAGGTGTGCGGTGAGCTCCGCGAGGAAGCGCGCGAGCCCGAGCAGCGCCCCGTGGCGCCCGGGGCGCAGGCGCTCGCGCAGCGCCTCGCCCTCCGCGAGCTCGTCGGGGATGCAGGTCGAATGCAGGCACGGGAGGCTTGAGAACTCGGGCGCCACGCCAACCGCGATGAGCGCGTCGAGTTCGTGCAGCGCTCCCGGCTCGCGACCGGCGAAGGACACGGGATAGGCGGCTTCCAGCGCGGCCCACAGGCGCGGGCGCAGGGCGTGCTCGCGCGTCGGGGCGACGCCCACTAGCAGTCGCGGGGCCATGTGCGAGAAACGTGGCGAGATCCCAAAAGTTGACGGGTGTGCGGTTCGTTCGGTCGACGATGCTCTCGCGCAGCGCACCGACGTGGTTGCTTGCGGCCCTGCTCGGCTGCGCCCTGTTCGCGACGCCCGCGGCGGCGGAAGTGACGTGCCCCAATGCCAACCCGGTGGTCAACGAGAACAACTGCATGGGCGCGGGCACGAGCGCCAACGAAGTGGCCAACTACAGCGAAGCGATCGGCGGCTTCACGACCAAGACGAGCTATGCGCTCGGCGAAAACGTGCCGCTGAAGATCGGCACGAGCGCGCCCTCGTTCCCCGCGACCACCGTGAACATCGCGGTGTACCGGATCGGGTACTACGGTGGCGCGGGCGCGCGGTTGATGAGCGCGGCGGGGGCGAGCAAAGTGAAAGTCGCCAACAGCTTCACCTGCGGCGCGATGAAAGTCACCACGGGCGAGCTGAGCTGCGCGAACTGGAGCACCACCTACACGATCCCCGGCAGCTCGCTGCCGGTGTCGGGGATCTACGAGGCGGTGTTCACCGATCTCGCCGATGGGGGCATCCAGAACTATGTGGTGTTCGCGGTGCGCAACGACGCGCGCGCCTCGCAGGTGCTCTACGTGCTGCCAAGCGCGAGCTATGAGGCATACAACACCTGGGGCTGCAAGTCCCTCTACTACGACAAGTGCGGCGGCGAAAACACCATCTCCGGCGATGGACGCGCGGTGGCTGTGTCATTCGACCGCCCACTCGACGAAGGCGAAGCGCAGCGCAACCGCTTCTTCGGCCCCGACGACTCCACGGTGGAGTGGCTCGAGCAGCAGGGCTACGACGTCACCTACACCGATGACATCCAGACCGACCAGAGTCCCTCCTCGCTGTTGAACCACAAAGTGATCGTCATCTCCGGTCACAGCGAGTACTGGTCGGCGGCCTCCTTCAACAATGTGCTCGCGGCGCGCGAACATGGGGTGAACATTCTCTCGCTGAGCGCCAACACCGCCTACTGGCAGACGCGCTACGCCGACTCCTACCGCACGCTCGTCTGTTACAAGACGATCCAGGGCTCCTCCGATGGCGATGGCGGCGCCACGCCCAACGACCCCGCCTCCCTGGGGCCCGACGGCATCGCGCACACGGCAGACGACCTGCCGCTCCTCGCCACCACCACGCGGCGCGATCCGGGCGCGCCGGCGGGCGACCCCAACGCGCCGCCGGAAGGCCGCATCGGACCGAACGAACCGGAGAACAAACTGTTCGGCGTCCTCTACGTGGGCGACAACGAGAACGAAACCTGGGGGCTCACCGTGCCCGCGGGCAACGCCGGCGCCGAATACGCGAGCAACCGCGTGTGGCGCAACGCGGGGCTCCCCACCAACGCCGCTACGACGGTCGACAACGACCTCGTGGGGTGGGAGTGGGATCAGATCCCCAACCCCGCGAGCCCCGTCTACGCCGGTCCCGCGGCGGTGGAGCCGGCGGGCGTGAAGCGCCTCAGCTCGACGAACACGAGCAACGTCGAATCCTCGTGGCTGCAGGATTCCGGCCGCGCGCGCGCCACCACGCCGCCGCCGGGACAGGGGAGCACTGTGAGCGCGGCGGAGTACCGCACCGCCGCGGGGACGTACGTGTTCGCCGCGGGCACGATGCAGTGGGCCTATGGCTTCGATACCGACAAAGCGATCGATCAGGCCACC
Organism: uncultured Solirubrobacterales bacterium; assembly: GCA_963725525.1. Classification (GTDB taxonomy): domain Bacteria; phylum Actinomycetota; class Thermoleophilia; order Solirubrobacterales; family Solirubrobacteraceae; genus Palsa-744. The sequence continues at coordinate 307,025 of CAVRYP010000009.1, read as the reverse complement.
TACAACGTGATCTCCGAAATGGGCGTGCAGCCGCTCACGCCCGCCGCCGACATCGTGCTCGATCCGGCGAAAAACCCCAAACCGCCGTGGGCGGCGTTCACCGCCACGCCCACCTCGCTGCTCGCGGGAGGGCAGGTGAAATTCGACGCCTCGGCCTCCAAAGACAGCGAAGCGAAAATCACGGGCTACGCGTGGGATCTCGACGGCAGCGGCACGTTCGCCACGAAAACGGGGACGACGCCGACGCTCGTTCACACCTTTGCGACGCCGGGTGTTTACAACGTGATCCTCAAGGTCACCGACAGCCTCGCGCAGAGCGACGTCACGACGCGCACGATCAGTGTTGTCAACCCGGTGAGCGCGAGCCTCGCGAGCACGCCCAACCCCGCGGCGGTGGGGCAGAGCGTTGGCTTCGACGCCTCGGGCTCCAAAGATCAGAGCACGAAAATCACCGACTACAGGTGGGACCTCGACGGCAACGGATCCTATGAGACCGATACGGGCGCCAAAGCGGGCGCGTCCACCAAATTCGCGGGCACGGGCGCGCACACCGTGAACATGCAGGTGAGCGACGCCGCCGGCAACAGCGCCAAAGCGAGCCTTGTCGAGAACGTGGTGAACATAGGGGTGAGCCGCTACGCCGATGGGGTGCTCGCGACGCCGAGCCTGTTGCACTGCTACCGCCTCGACGAGTCCGCGGGCCCCACCATCCACGACCTCAAGGGGCAGGCCAACGGGACGCTCACCGAAGCCTCCTACCGCACGCCCGGCGCGGTGAACGGCGACGCCGACACGGCCGTGAGCTTCCCCGGCGCGGGCGACCCCAAAGAGGGCGAGGTGGGGAGTTCGGGCGCGGTCCCGCTCGACCTCTCGGGGCAGGGCGCGGTCACGGTCGAATTCTGGTTGAAGTGGAACCAGTACGCCAACAACGATGCGCTGGCGATGGAGTTCACCCCCAACTACAACGAACACGCGGGCGGCTTCCTCGTGGACCCCAACGCGCCCGAGTTCGGGGGCACCTTCGGCGTGGGCATCGGCACTGGCGCCTCGCGCAACGACGTCTTCTTCGAACGCCCCAGCGCGGGCGTGTGGCACCACTACGCGCTCGTGCTCGACCCCACGCAGTCCGCGGAAAACCAGATCGTGCCCTACGTGGATGGGCACACTGTGAGCTTCCAGCACGAGGCCAGCGGCACCGGCGCGGGCGCCTTCGCGGCCTCGACGCTGTACCTGATGTCCCGCGGCGGGAACAGCCTGTTCGGCGCAGGCGCGCTCGACGAGCTGGCGGTCTACGGCGGCGATTTGAGCGCGGCGCGCGTGCAGGAACACTTCGACGACAACGGCGCCGATCCGCGCCCGCTGGCGTCGCTGCAGATGACGCCGAACCCCGCGCGCGCGGGGCAGACGGTGACATTCGACGCCTCCAAATCGAGCTACGCGGGGGGCACGATCGCGCGCTGGGAATGGGATCTCGACGGCAATGGCAGCTACGAGCGCACCACGACGACGCCCACGGTGACGGCCTCCTATGCCACCGCGCAGACGGTGAACGTGGGGCTGCGCGTGGTGGACTCGAACGGCGGCTGGGACTACACCACCCAGCAGCTACGCGTGGGCAACTTCCCGCCCGAAGCGCGCCTGAGCGCGAAACCGAACCCCGCGCTCACGGGCCAGACGGTGACGCTCGACGCCTCGGCCTCCACCGATCAGGGCACGATCACGGATTACAGGTGGGACCTCGATGGCAACGGCACGTACGAGACGGACACCGGCGCCAATCCCAAAATAACGACCTCGTTCGCGACGGTGGGGACGCACACGGTGGGCGTGCAGGTGACCGACAACAGCGCACTGAGCGCCACCGCGAGCACGGGCGTGCAGGTGCTCGAACAGGGCGTGAGCGACTACTCCGACGCGGTGCTGGGCACGCCGGGGCTGCTCGACTACTACCGCCTGGGCGAGTCCGCGGGCGCCACGATCCACGACGCCAAGGGGAGTGCGAACGGCACGGTGAGCAATGCCACGTTCGGCCTGGAAGGCGGGATCCTCGGAGACCCCGACACCGCCCTTGGCTTCAACGGCACGAGCAGCTCCGGCCAGGCGCCGCTCAATTTGTCGAGCACGAGTCAGGTGACGGTGGAGTTCTGGTTGAAGTGGAACCAGTACGCCAACAACGACGCGCTCGCGCTCGAGTTCACCCCCAACTTCAACGAAAACGCGGGGGGCTTCCTGGTGGACCCCAACGCGCCCGAGTTCGGGGGCACCTTCGGCGTGGGGATAGGTATGAACGGCACGCGCAACAGCATCTTCATCGCGCGCCCCAGCGCGGGGGTGTGGCACCACTACGCCTTCGCGCTCGACTCCACGGCGGCCTCCAGCGGCGAGATCGTGCCCTATGTGGATGGCCAGCAGGTGGCCTTCCAGCAGGAGAGCACGGGCACCGGCGGCGGGCCCTTCGCCAACTCGACCCTCTATCTGATGTCCCGCGCGGGCACGAGTCTCCTCGGCGCGGGCGCGCTGGATGAGCTCGCGCTCTACAACCGCGCGCTGGGAGCGGGGACGGTGCTCCAGCACTACAGCTCGCACGGCACGAACCGCCCGCCCACGGCGGCCTTCAAAGTCTCCCTGAGCGCGCCCACGCCGGGGCAGAGCGTGACGCTCGACGCCTCGGCCTCGAGCGGCACGAGCGCGAAAATCGTCGACTACCAGTGGGACCTCAACGGCGATGGCTCGTATGAGACCGACGGGGGCGCCACGCCCACGCTCGCCACGAGCTTCGCCAAAGCGGGCGTCTTCAAAGTGGGGCTGCGCACGATCGACGCGAACAACGCGAGCGCCTCGGCGAGCGTGACGGTGATCGTGCGCGCGGAAACGTACGCCGCGGCGGTGCAGGGCACGGCGGGACTCGCGCACTACTACCGCCTCGATGAGTCGACGGGCCCGACGGTGCACGACGCGAAGGGCACCGCGAACGGCACGATCGGCGGCGGCGCGTTCGGTGTGGAAGGCGCGATCTTCGGCGAAGCGGACACCGCGCTGGCCTTCAACGGGACGAGCGACTTCGGCGCGCTGGCGCTCGATCTGTCGGGCACGAGCCAGGTGACGGTGGAGTTCTGGCTGAAGTGGAACCACTACGCGGGCGATGACGCGCTGGCAATGGAGCTCACGCCGAACTTCAACGAAAACGCGGGCGGCCTGCTGGTGGACCCCGACGCGCCCGAACTGGGAGGCACCTTCGGCGTGGGCATCGGCGTGGGGGCCTCGCGCAACAGCGTCTACTTCGCGCGCCCGAGCGCGGGGGTATGGCACCACTACGCGTTAGTGCTCGACTCGACGGCGGCGGCGGGCGCGGAGATAACGCCCTACGTTGATGGCCAGCCGGTGGCCTTCACGCAGGGGGGCAGCGGCACCGGCGCGGGGCCATTCGCGAACTCGACGCTGTACCTGATGTCCCGCGAGGGCAGCGCGCTGTTCGGCGCGGGAACGCTCGACGAACTTGCGATTTACAGCCAGCCGCTCAGCGCCGCCACGATCGCCGCGCACTACGCGGATGGGGCTCCGTGAGCGCTGTCGCCTCGGTGGCCGGCCCCCGCGAGGCGCGCTCGATGAATGGCGCGCGCGCGGGTATGGCGATGTCGCTGGCGACGTTCGCGATGGCGGCGGCCTCGGCCGGTCAGGCGGTGCTGTATCTCGGGCGCTTCGGCACGAATGCACGCACGGATGGGTTCTTTGTGGCGTTCGCGCTGTACTCGACGTTCGGCGTGTTCAGCCAGAGCTTGCGGCTGACCTCGGTGGGGCTGCTGGTGGAGCCCGCGCGCCTCAGCGTGCGCCAGCTTCGCGACGGTGCTGGGTGTGGTGGGCGCGGTGGTGCTGGCGCTGACTGTCCCGCGGGCCGGGCGCTCGCGGAGCTGATCGCGCCGGGATTGACGGCCGGCGCAAGGCAGGTGACCGCCGCGGCGCTGCCGGTGCTGGGGGTGGCGATGGTGCTGCAGCTGTGGGCCGCGGCGGGCCGCCACGGTGCTGGCGATCCGCGGGCGCTTTGGCACGATCGCGGGCGGCTACACGGCGGGGGCGGCGGGCGGATTGATGACTTTTCTGGTGCTGATGAGCCACACGGGCGTTCAGACGCTGGGGTGGTCGATGGGCGCGATGTCGGTGCTCACGTGCACGTGGATGCTGGTGGGGATGCGCCGCAGTGGGGGTTGGGGCGCGTGGCCGATGGAGCTGGCCGCGCGTCCCGTGCGCCGTTTCGGCTCTCGCTCGCTGTCGATGGGGAGCAGGCCGCTCCCGCGCGCGCCAATCGCCTGGCGAGCGCTCTGCGCGAGCTGGGGGCCAACTGCGGGGTGGTGCTGGGGCGCACGGCGATCTACCTCGCGTTCAACCTGCTGTTCGTGATCACACTGGCGTTCTCGAGTCGCTCGGCGGCGGGGGAGACGACGGTGCTCTCCTACGCATACCTGTTCGCGAGCTATCTGGTGGCGGGCACGGGGATGGCGCTGGGGATGTCGAGCATCCCCGATATGACCCGCCAGGCGCGAGCGCAGCGCGAGGCGCTCGTGGCGAGCACGGTGCCGAGGGGATTTCGCTACGCGATGCTGATCGTGGCGCCAGCGCTGGCGGGGCTGATCGCAAGCGGCGCGCCGTTGATCCACGCGCTGCTGCCGGGAAGCCTCTCACTGGCGGAGGTGCACACGCTGCGGGTGTTCGCGGCGCTGCTCGTACCGTGGACGGTGGCGGCGCTGCTGGTTAACTTCCTGCTGCCTGTTCTGCTGGCGGTGGGGCGCACACGCCTGCTGGGGGTGCTGGCGCCGCTGCTGCTCGCGGGGCACGTGGCGGCGACGGCGGCCGGCGCGGCGCTGTGGGGTGTCGACGGCGCGGTGGGCGCGATGTGGGTGGCTCCCGCTTGTCTGGCGGCAGTGCTACTGGTGAGCGGGAGCGGCCGTGAGGACGCGCGCCCGGTGGTGCGCCAGCTCAGCGGCGACGGCGCGCGCTTCCTCGGCCTCGCGGCGGTGGCCTTCGGCGCGGGCTGGGCGGTGGGCGACGCGCTCGGCGCGGACCTGGCGCAGGCGCTGGTGGCGGGGATCGTGGGCTGCGCCGCGTACCTGGCTGGGCTGCGCGTGGTGGCGCGAAGGCAGCTGGAGGTGCTGGTGAGCGCCGTGGCCGCGCGGCCCGCGCCGGCGTGAGCAGCGCGCTGCGAAGCCGCGGCGCCTCGTCGCCCGCCCAGATCCAGGCACCGGTTCGACCGCGCCGGCTCACACCGCGGCGCGAGCTGCGCGATGGCAGGGCGATCCTCGCGCTGTGCGCACTCTTCGCGGGGCTGACAGCGGCGACGTGGCGAAAGTGGGGGATGCCGGAGATCGACGCGGGGGCGGAGCTGACGACGGCGGATCTGGTGAAGCACGGGGCGGTGGCGTATCGCGACGTGCGCTACTACTACGGCCCGCTGGGGCTGTATTCGCTCGCGCTCGCGTTCAGGGTGTTCGGGACGAGCTTCACGACGGCGTACGCGTTCGGCCTGGCGCAGAGCGCGGCGATCGGGGCGACGTTCTACGCCCTGGCGCGGCAGTGGCTGGCTCCGCTGGAAGCGGCGCTGTGCGGAGCGGTGCTGCTGGCGATCGGCTTCTCGGGGACGGCGTTCGACTTCGTGCTGCCGCACACCAACTCGGCGACCTTTGGCCTGCTGTGCGTGCTGGCGATGCTGCTGGCGCTCGCGCGCGGGCGCATGTTGTGGGCGGGTGTGGCGGCGGGGCTGGTGGGCCTGACGCGCCCGGAGTTCGCGGCGGTGGCGGCGGTGGGACTTGCGGCGTACGTGCTCGCGACGTGGCGGGTGGACGGCCGCAGCGCGGCGTGGCGGGCGGGCTGGCGCGTGGCGCTGCCGGCGCTCGCGCTGCCGGCGCTCGTGCTGGGATGGTTCGCGACGCGCGCGGGCCTCGCCACGCTGCTCACCGAAAACCTGTGGCCGGTGAAGTTCATCCGCGTGGGCGCGCGCACGGAGCAGAGCTGGATGCCGTTCACGCCGTCGAGCATCGCGGGCCTGACGCTGCGCGCGGCGCTCTACGTGGGGCTGCTGGCGGCGCTGGTGAAGAGCGTGGAGGGCTGGCGCGAGCACCGCGAGACACGCGCGAGCGATGGCGAGAAAGAAAGGGGAAGAGGGCCGGCAGAGCCGACCCTGAGCGGGCCGCGCGGTGGGCGCATCGCGGCCGTGTGGCCCCTGGCGGCGGTGGCCGTGGGCGTGGCGTTGGTGGATGTGGGATTGCGCGCAAGCGGGGCACTGATGGTGCAGCGGGTGGCGATCGAGGGGGAGGTGCGCCATCTGACGCTCGGCATGAGTTGGCTGCCGGCGCTGGGGTTGGCGGCGTGCGCACTGGCGGCGGTGCGGGTGGCGCGCGGGGGGAGTTCGCCGCTGCGTGGCGAGTGGCCGGTGGACCTCGCCCTGATCGTGGTGGCGGCGGGCCTCGGCGCGCGCGCATACAACGCGTTCACCACGGAGGGCTCCTACGCCCCTTACTATGCGGCGCCGCTGGTGCTGCTGCTGGGGATCCTGCACACGCGCGTGGGCGAACATCGCCCACGCGCGCGGGCGGCGAGCATGGGTGGGCTGGGATTGGTGGCGGTGGGTCTCGCGGCATACGCGCTGGGAGGGCTGTATGTGCACGACACGACGCCGGTGCACACGCCGCGCGGGACGTTCGTGACAACGGCGGCCGCCGCGGGGGCGCTGGAAGACACGGTTCACGCAATCGATGCGGCCACACGCCCGGGTGAGCCGATCCTGGCGGCGCCGACGGATGGCGGGCTGTATTTCATGGCGGATCGGCCGCCGGCGCTATATGAGCTGACGCTGCTGCCGGGCCTGCTGGCGACGCCCGCGGAAGAGCGCAGCGCGATCGCGCGCCTGCGTCGCGAGCACGTGAGGCTCGCGGCGATCGGCGCACGCGATCTGGAGGCGTGGGGGACGCCGCGCTTCGGCGTGGACTACGACGGGGTGCTGGGCGCCTACCTGCGCGGCGCGGCGAGCGCGAGCGAGACGATCGGCACGCTGGCGGCGCCCGCAGGGGGCACGAACCCGTCGAGGGGGTTCACGCTGATGCGGTTGCGCTGAGCCTGCGCGCTCCCCGCCGTCTCTTGTATATCGAGATAGCCGATGTTTATATTGACAGCGTTTCCGCCTCGGAGTAAGGTGGGGATCGAAGTATGAGAGCGCTGGTTGAGTTGCCCAGCAGCCGACCAGCAATGCCCGCCAGAGGGTCGAACGGGGAAGGCCGCGTCGCGATGCGGCCGGAGGAAGGGTGCGGGCCTTGAAGGGTTGACAGTCGAGCGGGCGGCAGGAGGGAGCCGCCCCGCTCGGCGCTTGGAGTTCGTCAATCGCCGGTGGGGCCGTAGACGTATTCGGCGGGCGCCCAGTCGACGCCGAGGTGTTCGGGGTTGCTCTTGAGGCGATAGTCGTCCGCGGCGGGGTCGAGGAATTCGGGGTGGGGGTCGATGGTGCTGTGGGCGCCCATCGTGAACGTCCAGGGCGATTCCTGAAAGAGGTCGTGGTCCTCGCTGAGCTGGTAGGCGGGGCCCTTTTCGTAGAGCACGTTGAAGACCTCCTCGACGTTGCGTTCGACTGTCGCGGTGAGCGGCTCGGCGGCTTCTTCGGCGCGGATCAGGTCGGCCTGGTTGTCCCAGACGGTGTTGCCGGTCATCGTGAATTCGGTGGTGTCGATCGCCTGGACGTTGTACTCGTCCATCGGCGGCTCGTTGTTGTTTCGCAGGAAGAGGTTGTCGGCGACTTTGACCTGCGCCACGTCGCCGTCCCTGATGAAGAAGCCCTGGGCCTGGTTGTCGTGCTCGTAGTTGCGTTCGAAGAGGAGATCGCTGCCGCCCCAGACGCTCTGCAGCGCATCGGTGTGGGCGCCGTGCTCCTCGAGGTCGTAGATGTCGTTGGCGACGATGCGCACGTGCTGCCAGTTGTTGAGGTGGATGGCGTCTTCGGTGGCGCCGACGCCGTAGCCGTGGATGCGGTTGCCGGAGATCGTGATGTAGGTGTTGGGCGCCGTTGAGGTGCAGCCTGGGTACACGGGCGCGTTGGGCGCGGAGCAGTTGACACCGCCCGTCTCCACGCCCTCGCCGTCCCCGCCGGGGCCTTCGCCGTTGATGTCGTTGTGGTCGACGACGATGTGCGAGTCGCCGGCGCCGAGGCTCACGCCACCGGTGATGGTGAAGTTGTGGATGGTGATGTTGGAGGCGTCGGCGGCGACGCTGAGGCCGGCGATCGAGGCGCTCGCGCCGGGCTGGGGCTCGATGGTGACCGCGCCGGCGGGGGCGCCCGAGAGGCTCATCGCGGGGTAGGAGCCGGAGGCGAGGCAGATAAGGGCGCCGGCCGGGGCGGAGGCCACCTGCGCTTCGGCTTCCCCGACGCTCGCGACTTCGGCGGTGCAGCTCGGCGGGGGAGTGGTTGTGGTGGTTGTGGTGGAGGTGGTCGTTGTTGTGGACGACGTGCTGGTTGTGGAAGTGGCGGAGGTGGAGGTGGTCGCGGTGCTCGAGGTGGTGCTCGCTGACGAGGTCGTGCTCGATGTGATGGGGATCGTGGTCGTGGAGGTTGCGCTCGTTGCGGTGGACGTCGAGGTCGTGACGGTCGTGGGTGGGGGAGGAGGCGTTGGCATGGGCGAGGGCAACATGACCGCCGGCACTGGCTTTCGGGCCGTTGGCCGCCGGTGCTTGGCGCGATGGCGCGGGCGATGGGTCCTGCGGTGATGCCGGTGCGCCTTGCGGTGGTGGCGGCTGACGGTGCGATGTGCGTGCACGCTCGCCCCGAGCGCCTGCGCGCAGAGGAGCAGTGTCGCAAGGACCGCAAGAAGACGGAAACATTTCATCGTTGATTCGAATATGCCCATAAGTATGTAGCGACTAAACAGTTGCGGTGGTCCGGTTCATCCGATTAGCTGGGGAGCGTGTCCAACTTCGAGGAGGAGGGACTGCGCGTTGTGCTGGCGGACGACCACCAGCTCTTCCGCGAGGGGCTGCGCGGGATGCTCGAGTCCGATGGCATGGTGGTGGTGGGGGAGGCCGCCGACGCCGGCCAGACGGTGGCGCTCGCGCGCGAGCGCCAGCCGGATGTGCTCGTGATGGATCTCGAGCTGGGAGGCCGCTCGGGGCTCGCAGGCGCTCGGTGTGCTCGCGAGCGAGGCGCCGGGGGTGCGCGTGGTGGTGCTGACCGTGTCGACCGATCGCAGCGACGTGCTGCGGGCGCTCGCCGCGGGCGCGCGCGGCTACCTGCTCAAGGACGCGCCCGCGAATCAGTTCACCACGGGCGTGCGGCAGGCCGCGGAGGGCCAGATCGTGCTCTCCAGCGAGGTGGCTGGTGCGCTGAAAGAGCACGGCTGCAGCGGCGCGCAAGGCGTGCGCGAGAGCACCGTGCTGACGCCGCGCGAGACGGAGGTGCTGCGGCTGATCGCCGATGGCGCCGACAACGTTTCGATCGGCAGGGAGCTCTCGATCAGTCATCACACCGTCAAGCGCTACGTGAAGAACATCTTCGAGAAGCTGGGCGTGCATAGCCGGGTGCAGGCGGCCGTGCACGCGGTGCGTGTAGGCCTGCTGTGATCGCGCCGATCGCCTCCTGGCGATCGGCCACTCCAAGCTTGGCCACGCCGGCGGAGATGTGCCGGCGGACGGTGATCGGCGAGAGCGATAGGCTGCGCCCGATCTCGGCGGTGCGCATGCCGGCGCGGAGCAGGCGCAGGACCTCGGCCTCCCTGCGCCGAGAGCTGCGCCGGCGCCGTCGTTGCCGGGGTGGGCCTCGGCAATCGGCAGCTCGCGCAACTCGCGCAGCAGGGGCGCGACGAACGCCCGGGGCAGCGCGGGCTCGCCCGCGAGCACCCCGCGCAGCGCGATCGGGCAGGCGATCGGGCGGGGTGTCCTTGGGCAGGTACCCCACCGCGCCGGCGCGCAGCGCGGCGAGCAGATCCTCGCTGCTGTCGGAGACGCTCAGCATCACCACCGCGGTCTCGGGCGCGAGCGCGGCCAGCGCGGCGGCGGCCTGGATGCCCCCGCCGGGCATGTAGACGTCGAGCAGGCAGAGATGAGGGCGCTCGCGCAGCACCGCCTCGATCGCGCCGTCGCGATCGGCGGCCTCGGCGAGGACCTGCAGGCCGCCGCCCATCAGCGCCATGCGCACGCCCAGGCGGATCGCGGGGTGATCGTCGGCGATGACGATGGTGGGAGCGTCGCCATCTGTGTGCACGCGACCGTCGGTTGTGCGCCGCTGGGCGTCCCGGTGCGTCTGCGCGGGTCCGCTCGCCGCGCGGGCGGCTGCGGCGGTGGGTGCGCCGCTCATGGCAGGAGCACCTCCACCGTCGTGCCTCGATCGGCTGCGCTGGTGACGTTCAGAACGCCGCCGAGCGCCTGTGCGTGGGCGCGCATACTGGTCAGCCCGAAGCCGCTGTCGGTGGCGGACGCATCGAATCCCTCGCCCTCGTCGCGCACCGTGAGATGCCAGCCGTCGTCGTAGCGCAGCGTCACCTCGATCGTGTTGGGTGCGCCGTGCTTGGCGGCGTTGGTGACGGCCTCGCGCGCGACATGCAGGAGGGCCGCGCGGGTGGGGCTCGTCCGCGCGAGCCGAGCGCGGAACCCCGGCGGCGTCGAAGATGAGGCGGTTGCTGCGCGCCGCCATCTGCACGCTCGCCTCGATCGCCTGCACGATCGGCTCGGCCTCCGGCAGGCGGGCACACCGCGGGCCGGCGGCCGTGGGTCTCAAGTGCCTGGTGGCTGAGCCCGCTGAGAACGGTGCGCGCGCCCGCCAGCGCGCGCTCGCCGGCGCTCACGACGACGTTCGCGCGCGAGTCGCTCTCGTACCCGTTTGCCAGTGTGCGTGCGTTGGCGAGCGCCAGAGATAGGTCCTGCATGATCAGGTCGTGAACATCGGCGGCGACCCGGCGACGCTCCGAAGCGAGCGTGTGCGCGGCCGCCCGCCGCTCGGCGGTGGCGCTGAGGCGCCAGCCGGCCGAGTAGACCGCCGGCAAGCATGCCACCGGCGATTGCGGGGCCACCGAGCGGGATCCGCCGCGCGGGGGACTCATCTGCTGGCCGTCTGCCTGTGATCGTAATTCCCCGATCTGAGACTGATTCCGATTGGGCGGCTCTCAGCGCAGAGCCTACCGCCTGCCCGAGGTCAGGACAGTCCCAATGATCTTGACGACCGCAGGCTCTTCGCTCAAGTGCGGCCGCTTCCTTCGTGCAGCGCTCATCCGCAGAGCGGAGCCTCAGTCTGGCGAGCATTTTACGCAATTTGCAGGAATCTGAGGTCGAATCGATCCAGCTGTTCGGCACTGGCCCGCTGAATCAAGAGGGGTTGGGTGCTCACCGCAGTCGACGATTGTGTCTCCGACTCCAGTACCGGCTGGCTCGGCCACTGTCCGAAGAATGCCTCGATGGCCTCGGCGTCGAGCGGCCGCGCGAACAGGAAGCCCTGGCCGCTGTCGCAGCTCTCGTCCTGCAGCGCGTCGAGCTCCTGCGACTGCTCGATGCCCTCGGCGAGCGTCTCGATCGAGAGCGCCTTGCCGAGCTGCACGAGCGTGTGGATCAGCGTCTCGCCCTCGGGGTCCTGCGGTGAGCCGCGCGATGAACGAGCGGTCGATCTTCAGCGCGTCGACGGGGAACTGCTGCAGGTACGCCAGCGAGGAGTAGCCGGTGCCGAAGTCGTCGATCGCGATCCGCACGCCGAGCTCCTTGACCGCGGCCAGCCGCCGCGCGGTCTCCTCGACGTTGCGCATCAGCGTCGTCTCGGTGATCTCGATCGTCAGCGCGCCGGGGTCGAGGCCGCTCGCGTGCAGCGCCTCGCGCACGCTGGTCGACGAACTCGTCGGTGTCGAGCTGGCGCGCGGAGACGTTGACCGACATGCCGATCGGGATGCCCGGCCTCGCGCCAGCCGGCGGCCTGCCGGCACGCCTCCTGCAGCACCCACTCGCCGATCTCGACGATCATGCCGGTCTCCTCGAGCAGCGGGATGAAGTCGTTGGGCTGCGATCGTGCCGCGCGTCGGGGTGCTTCCAGCGGATCAGGGCCTCGACGCCGGTGGGGCTCATGTCCGAGGTCGAAGGTGGGCTGGTAGACGAGGAAGAACTGCTCGTTCGCGAGCGCGTCGCGCAGGTCCATCTCGAGCTCCATGCGGCTCTGGACCGCGTCCTGCATCCCCGACTCGAACACGACGTAGCGGTTCTTGCCGTCCCACTTGGCCCGGTACATCGCGATGTCGGCGTCGCGCAGCAGCTCCTCGGCGGAGCCGCGATCGCCGGCGGCGATCCCGATGCTCGCGGTGACCGTCAGGCGGGTCATCTCCGAGGAGCTCGTCGAGCTTGAAGGGCTGCTTGAGCGCCTCGAGCAGGCGCTCGGCGATCAGCTCCGGGCCCGCGGAGAGGGACATCCCCTCGGCGATCACCACGAACTCGTCGCCGCCGAGGCGCCCGAGCGTGTCGGTGTCGCGGATCGCGCTCTCGCAGCCGCCCGGCGACGGCCTGCAGCAGCTCGTCGCCCGACGCCGTGGCCGAGCGTGTCGTTGATGTGCTTGAAGTTGTCGAGATCGACGAACAGCGCCGCCACCGGCGTCGGGGTTGCGCCGCGCGCGCACCAGCATCTGCTCGACGCGATCGAGGATCAGGGTGCGGTTGGGCAGGCCGGTGAGTGGATCGTGGGTGGCCAGGAAGGCGAGCTCCTCCTGGCGGCGCGTGAGCTCCTCGTTGGCGCGCTGGCGCTCGCCCTCGAAGGACTCGCACATGCGCACGAGCGTCACATCGAGGCTGCGCTGGAGCATGCGCAGCGCCTCCACGAGCACCTCCTTCGGAAGGTCGAGCTGGATCGCGATCTCGCGCGCCACCTCGGCGGCGGAGTCGCGCCAGCGCAGGCAGCGCTTGGTGACCTCGTTCAGCGAGCGCCGCGCGCTGGGCCGCGAGCTGGCCGAAGATGCGCCAGGAGTCGCGACCCACGTCGCGGGCCACGTCGGGTCCCTCGCCGCTCATCCAGCGGGCGACGGCGATCGTGGAGACCGCGCCGACCTTCGCGAAGCTGTCTTCGACGAGCGCATCGAGCACCTGGCTGGACTCGCGCGAGCGGTTGGTGAGCCCCTCGACGACCTCCTCGGTGCGCGCGTGCAGCTCCTGTCCGAGGCGGCGCAGATCGTCGGCGAGGTCCACGGGCTCGCTTGGGTTGTCCTTCAGCATTGATCAGCTATTCGGCCACTCCCACGGATTTCTTGAGGTGTGCGGTGTTACGTTCGACGTCTGCTGCCCTCGTTCCGCCGTCTCGGCCCCCCCAAACACCCATGTCAGCGCCTCCCACCCCCGCGCGCCGGCAGCACCCGGCGGTTCGTGCTAGAAGTGGCTCGATGGGTGTCTCGCGCATCACGCGCTTCGGGTTCGTCAACGCGTATCTGATCACCGAGGAGGATGGCTTCACGCTGATCGACACGATGGTGCCGCGCAGCGCGAGGAAGATCCTGCAAACGGCGGCCCGCACGGGCAGACCGATCGTGCGCATCGTGCTGACGCACGCGCACGGCGACCACATCGGCTCGCTCGACGAGCTCGCCGCGGCGCTGCCCGGCGCGGAGGTGATGATTGGCGAGCGCGAGGCGCGTCTGCTGCACCAGGATCGCTCGCTGGAGCCCGGCGAGCCGCAGACCCCGCTCAAGGGGGGCTACCCGGGGGCGAAGACCGTGCCCACGCGCACGGTGACACCGGGTGAGCGCATCGGCTCGCTCGAAGTCCTGGCAGCTCCCGGCCACACGCCCGGTCAGATCGCGCTGCTCGACACCCGCGATCGCACGCTGCTCTGCGGCGACGCCTTCTCGACGCTCGGTGGGATGGAGACCACCGCGCGCCCCAACTGGCGCTTTCCACTGGTTGCGATGGCGACGTGGGACCGCCCCACGGCGCTCGCCACCGCCCGCGCGCTGCGCGCGCTCGAACCCTCGCGCCTGGCCCCCGGGCACGGCAAGATCGTGCACGAGCCAGGCGCCGCGATGGACGCGGCGATCGCTCGGGCTTCCTAACCGTCTGCGAAAGGCGCGATCGGGATGCCGTGGTCGTGCTCGCGCATCCCGAGCTCGTAGGCGGCTCCGTGGGGGGTGTGCAGGGTGCGGGCGGGGTGGCCGGGCTGACGCACCGTCATCGCGAGGGAGGCGATCGAGCAGTTGCTCACGTCGTGCTCGCCGCCATCGGGGTCGGCGTAGCGCCAGCCCGCCTGCGTTTCGGCGGGGGTGTCGATGTGTGCGTCGATGGTCATTCCCTCTGCTCCCGGCAGCGATAGGCGGCAGCGCTGCGGGGTCTCGGCCACCAGCAGGCCGCGGGCGCCCAGCCCGCCGAGGGGGAGGCGGCGTCCGTCGATGCTGAGCGCGCCGTTGGCCACCCAGGGGGTCATCCAGCGGCCGATGCGGATGCGGCCGATCGCCACGTCGAGCCACGCCGCGGGGTCCTCCTCGAAGTCGACGCCGTGCAGCCAGATCCAGCGCTCGGCGTGCTCGGCGCCCCAGTTGTGGCCCACCATCCCGCGCCAGCCGCTCAGCTCGATCGTGCGCGTCGACCCCGAGGCGGGGTCGGGCAGCTCGACCGTCCCCTCGAAGCTCGCCGCGGGCAGGGGGTTCGTGAGCTTCGTGCGCGGCAGCGGCGCGCGATACATCCACGCGCGCGGCAGATGGCGCAGCTCGGGCTCTACGGAGGCAAAGCGCAGCGACCAGCGCGCGTCGCCGCATTCTCCCTCCGCGCCGTGGGGGGTCAGCTGCGCGGAGCCGATCGAGATCCACCCGCCCTCGGGCACACCCAGCTCCTCGGTGGTGAGCTTGTGCTGGAAGGGCCGGCCCAGTCGCGCGTCGAAGACGGTGCACCACAGCGATCCGCGCGGGGGCGCGCCGGAGGGCTTGTGCACGGTGTAGCGGATCCACACGCCGATGGGCTCGTGCGGGGAGACGGCGCGCAGGTAGAAGGACTCGTACATCCCCGCGCGCTCGGAGGCGTGGGGGAAAACGGCACTCACGGACATTGCGGCGATCCTAAAGCAAGCTCCGCCCCGGAACCTGAGAGGATCCCGCTCGTGAATCGCGCTTCCCTCGTTGCACTCCCGCCCGAGCTCGCTCCGCCGGACGCGCCCGGGGGCTCTTCGCCGGGCGCAAAGGAGGGAGGCAGCGCCCGGTTTCTCCTGGGGATCGACGGCGGCGCGACCAAGACGCTCGCGGCGGTGCTCGACGTGGAGGCCAATCGCCTGCACCTGGGGCACGGCGGGCCCTCCAACCAGGACGCCGTCGGCGCGCACGCCGCCACGCAGGCGCTGCTCGACGCCGCCGATGGGGCGATCGCCGGCGCCGGCACCTCGATCGAGGGGCTCGACGCGGCGGTGCTCGCGGTGGCGGGCACCGACACCGAGGCGATCGTGAGCGAGGTGCGCGCGCACCGCCCACCCGAGTGGATCGTGGTGAACGACGTCGTCGCCGCCTGGGCCACCGCCACCGGTGGCGAGCCGGGAGTGGGCGCCATCTCGGGCACCGGCTCGAACGTCTTCGGCGTGGGCCGCGACGGTCGCGCGTGGCGCACCGGCGGCTGGGGTCACATCGTGGGCGACGAGGGCTCGGGCTACTGGCTGGGCCTCGAGTCGATCAAGGCGGCGCTGCGCGACCGCGACGGCTCGGGTCCGGAGACGGCGCTCAGCGACGCCGCGGTGGAGTTCTTCAAGGCGCCGAGCGTTGAGGCGCTCGGCGTGTGGGTCTACTCCAAGCCCCTCAGCAAGAGCGAGATCGCGGCCTTCGCGATTGAGACTGCCCGCCTGGCCGAGCGCGGCGACGCCGTCGCGTGCGAACTCTACGAGAACGGCGCGCGCTGGCTCGCCAACCAGATCGGGGCCGTAATCGCCAAAACGGGCCTGCGGGGCGAGTTCCCCGTGGGTCTGATCGGCAGCGCCTACAAGGCGGGCGCCATCTTCGTGGAGCCCCTCACGCGGGCGATCCACGAGGCGGCGCCGCAGGCGCGGGTCGCCACGGTCGGGATGACGCCGGTGGGGGGCAGCCTGCTGCTTGCCGCGCGCGCCTGCGGAGCGGAGGGCGCGCTCGACCCCGCGCAGTTGGCGACGCTGCTCGCCGCGACGCTCTAGGGCCCGGGAGGCCCTCAGCTTCCCAGTGCTGCGGCGATTGCCCGCGTGTCCCCCACTGCTCGCGCGCCCACACCCGCGAGGCGCACGGCCGCTGCAGCGTGGCCGTAGGCGGCCGCCTCTGCGGGAGGTCGTCCTTCGCGCAGCGCGATGAAGAAGGCCGCTGCGAAGACATCGCCCGCGCCGAGGTCGTCGCGCGGTTGACCCCTCGCTGCGACGGCGACTCGCTCGATGGTTCCGTTCGCGAGGCGCAGCTCGGTGGGCTCCGAGCCGGCGGTCACGGCGACAATGCCTGGGCCGGCCAACAGCTCTTTGCAGCTGTCGCGCTCGCGCTCGCTGAGCACGAGCGCGTCGAAGCGCTGCGGGAGCATCTGCGGATCGGGTGGAGTCAGTGCCACCTCGCCGTCCTTGCCCCACTCGCGCAGGAGGCCCTGCGGGGTGAGGCCCACGAAGTCCGCGTGCCCGCTCCAGCGTGTGGGGGTCTCGCGCGCGACGGCCGCGAGGTGCAGGATCGCGGTGTCCACCTCCAGGGGCTCCACGATCGGGCCCGCCCACGCGAGCACCCGTTGCCTGCGCTCCTTGCCCGTTCCCGAAGTGAGCAGCGTGGTGGTGTGCTCGGCCGGGAGGACCCTCAGCTCGAACTCCTCGCGGTGGGGCGCGAGCAGCTCCTGCACCTCCGCGGGGTTCCCCTTTGTGAGTATCAGCGTGCGCTGCCCGAGCCGCGCCGCCTGCAATGCGCTGTAGAAGGCGCCGCCTCCCGGTCGTCGCGTGCCGTCTTCGAGCACGTCCACGGTGACGTGCCCCACGGTCACATAGTCAAAGCCGCTCACACCGGGACTGGCGGCGTGCGCTGCGGCAGCTCCGCGCCCGCGATCGCCGCCGCGGCTAGGCGGCCCGTGAACACGCAGCCACCGAGGAAGGTGCCCTCCAGCGAGCGCTTTCCGTGCATCCCGCCTCCCCCGAAGCCCGCCGCCTCGCCCACCGCATAGAGGCCCGGTATGGGGGTGCCGTCCTCTGCGCGCAGCACGCGCCCGCCGAGATCCGTCTGGATGCCGCCGAGGCTCTTTCGCGCCATCACCTGCAGGCGGATCGCGATCAGCGGGCCCGCCTTGGCGTCCACGATGCGCTGGAAGGCGCACGTGCGCAGGCGGTCCCCGCGCCAGTTGCGCAGCTGCGCGATGCGGCGCAGCTGATCGTCGTTGAACTGTCCCTTTCCGCGCGCGATCGTCGCGTCGTAGCGGCCGATCTCGCGCTCCAGCACCGCCGCCTCGATCGCCTCTTCGCCGGTCACGGCGTTCATCCTCGCCGCCAGCTCCGCGAGCGTGGGCGCCGAGACGAAATCGGGCGAGTCCTCCAGGAAGTGCCTCACGAGGCCCGGCTTTCCGAGCAGGATCCCCAGCAGGAAGCGCACCGGCCGGCGCTCGCGCAGGTTGGGGTTGTGCTGTGAGCCCGACACATCCAGCTCGCGCGTGGCGATCTTCCAGTTGCAGATCAGCCACGAGTACTTGCGCTCGTCCTCGCACGTGCGCTCCATCGCGCTGTACGCGTCGAACGTCGGGATCACCGGCACCGGGCCGTAGCGCACCCCATCGGGGTTCAGCATCACGCCTGAGCGCGGCGGGATCAGCTTCAGCCCGTGGTGCTCGCGCTGGGGGTGGGGGTGGCGCACCGCGTCGGCGTAGTTCCACATCCGCGACAGGTGGGTCACGGCGCCGCCGATGCGCGTCACCTCTTCGTGCAGCGCGCCATCCGCGTAGGCGTGGGAGCCCATCAGGATCTTCTCCGGCGCGCTGCCCAGGCGCTCGGTGGGCCACTCGCGGCGCACGATCTCGAGATTGCCGCCGATGCCCCCCGCGGCCACCACCACCGCGCGGGTCGCGCGCACCTCGTACTCCTCGCTCTCCGTGGGGGTCCTCTCGTGGTCGTTGGCTCCCTCGCTTCGGTGCTTGCCCTCCGCGTCGGCTCCCGGCTGCGCGACCCTCGCAGGGTCGGCTCCTGCCGGCCCTCTTCCATCTTTTTCATTCGCTGGCTCGCCCACCACGCGGCAGCCCACGGCGTGGCCGTGCTCGATCAGCAGCTCGCTCACGCGCGCGCCGAAGCGCACCTCCAGGCTCGCTCGGCGGGGGTGCCCTTCGATCGCGCCCCACACCGCCTGCACCAGCGCCTTGCCCGTTCCCCACGTCATGTGGAAGCGGGGCACCGAGTTGCCATCGCCGAAGTTGCCCCGCTCCGCCCAGTTCACCACCGGGAAGAAGCGCACGCCGATCTCGCGCAGCCAGCCGCCCACGTCATCGCGCGCGCGTGTCACGTACTGCTCGGCCCAGCGCCTCGGCCACTCGTCCTCGGGCTCGAGCTCCGCGATCCGCAGCCAATCCTCCAGCGCGAGGCGCTCGCTGTCGCGGATGCGCCCCCGGCGCTGCTCGGGCGAGTCCACCAGGAACATTCCTCCGAATGCCTCCCTCGCGAGGCCGCCCAGCTCGTGCGGCCGGCAGCGGTCGAGCAGCAGCACGCTGTGTCCCGCGCGCAATAGCTCCAGCGTGCACACCAGGCCCGCGAGGCCCGCGCCGATCACGATCGTCTCGTGCTCCTCGGTGCTCACGTGAGCGCCATCCCCGGGGACACCCCCACCTCGATCAGCTCCGGCCTCGGTGAGGCCAGCGCCGCGCGCAGCTCCACGCCGAGCTCCTCCGCGTCGCTCACCCGCCGCGCGTTCACGCCGTAGCCGCCCGCCACCGCAACGCAATCGAGCGCCGGGAGGTCGAGGCCGGGGGCCCCCGTTATCTCCTCGAGCATCCCAAACCACTTGAGGATCGCGTACTCGTCGTTGCGCAACACCAGGAAGGTAACGGGGACCCTGTAGGCGGCGGCGGTCCAGAATGCCTGCACCGCGTACTGCGCCGAGCCCTCGCCCAGCACACACACCACGGGGCGATCGGGGCACGCCAGCTGCACGCCGATCGCCGCCGGCATCCCGAAGCCCAGCCCACCGCCCGCGGAGAAGTAGTAGCTGCCCGGCTCCGATAGGCGCAGCTGGTTGCGCAGCGCCGGGGTCGCGCTGGGCGACTCCAGCACCACGATCCCATCGGGTGGGAACACCTCCGCGAGCGCTCGCACCGCCGTGGAGGGGTTCATCGGATCGGTCACCTCCACCGCCTCCGGCTCCGGTCTAACCGGAGGCCCCACCCGCTGCGAATCCTCCACCAGCTCCGCCAGCGCCCTCAACGTGAGGCCCACATCGGCCACGATCGCCTCGCCCATCGGCGCGCGCACCGCCTCATCGGGGTCGCTCGTGATCGCCACCAGCTCCGTTCCCGGCGCCAGCAGCGCGCCGGGGATGTTGGGGTAGTAGGGGAACACCGACGTTCCCGCCACGAGCACCAGATCGTGTGCCGCCAGCGCGTCTCCCACCGGCCACACCGCCGGGGGGAGGATGCCCTGGAAGAGCGGATGGTTCTCGGGGAAGCCCAGCCTTCCGCCGCCCGTCGCGGGCGTCGCGTACACCGGCAGCTTCTGGCGCTCCGCCAGTCTTATCGCGGCCTCCCAGCCGCCGCTCGCGTCGATATCCGGGCCCGCCACGAACGCCGGCGCCTTCGCCTTGGCCAGGCGCTCGGCCAGCTCCTCGAGCACGGCCGGGGAGGGCTGCGCCGCGCCGCTCACGCTGCGCGTTGTCTGGTGGCGCACCTCCTCCGCATCGGGCAGCTCCACCGCCCAATCGTCCATCGGGATCGACAGGAACACCGGGCCGCGTGGCGCGAGGCCCGCCAGGTGCGTGGCGCGCGCCAGCGCGTGCGGCACATCCTCCGCGCGGGGGGGCTCATAGCTCCACTTCACCAGCGGATGGGGCATCCGCACCGCATCGCGGTTGGTGAGGTTCGCCTGCAGCGTCATCAGCGAGCGGTGCTGCTGGCCCGCGGTGACCACCACCGGCGAGTGGTTCGCCTGCGCGTTGAAGATCGCCCCCATCCCATTTCCCAGCCCCGGCGCGGTGTGCAGGTTCACGAGCGTGGGGCGCCCGCTCGCCTGCGCGTAGCCATCCGCCATCCCCACCGCCACCGCCTCCTGCAGGCCCAGCACGTAGCGGAAGTCCTCGGGGAACTCGCTCAGCATCGGCAGCTCGGTCGAGCCGGGGTTGCCAAAGATCGTCCCCATGCCGCGCTCGCGGAGCATCTCCACCACGGCCTCTCTCACAGTTCCCATCCGCATCTCCTTGTCATGGGACCCGGGTCCCTTGCAACACGGATCGCAGCGTATCGGGCGGGCGGGATTACCATCGGAAACCGCATCGAAGTCCCCTCTTGGCTGTTTCGATGCCTGTCGCCTGATGACGTTGCACGCACCTCATCGAGTCCTGGGTCGAGCGCGCCTGGCCGCGTCGCTGGCCGCTGTGCTGCTGGCCTGCGGCGCGCAGGGTGCCCTGGCCGCGCCGCAGTATCCCGCGGGCGCCCAGCGCCCCGCGATCCCGGTCTCAATCGCGCGCTCCGTCCCGCCGGCGAGGCAGGCGAAGACCAAGCTGCGCGGCAACCCCGCGCGTGCGCTGCTCGCCTTCAGGACGATGCAGCAGAACTTCTACATCCCCGGCTCGGGCCTCTACAAGGGCGAACCGTATTCGTTTCTCTGGCCCTTCTCGCAGGCCTTCGCCGCGACCGTCAGCCTCGCCCACATCCCCGGCGAGGCGGGCGCGCTCGCGCACGAACTGCGCGTGCGCATGTTCGGCCTGCAGCGCTACTGGGAAGCCTCCGGGCGCCCCTCCCCCGGGCGCCAAGCGAACAGTCCACCGAACAGTCCAAGATCGCCTCCGTCGCGCCGCTGCCCTCCTTCGCGGGCACCGTCGCGCCGCCGCTGGGCGCGGGCGGCACGAGCTACTACGACGACAACGAGTGGGTGGGCATCGAGCTCGCGCGCCTCTACGAGCTCAGCCACGAAGCCTTCGCGCTGCAGCAGGCGCGCCAGATCATGGCCTTCGTGATGGCCGGCTGGCAGACCACCACCCCGAGCGGAAAGCCGCTCGCATGCCCTGGCGGGGTGCCCTTCTCCAACTCCCCCACCAACAACTCGCGCAACACCGTCACCGACGGCCCCGCGGCCGAGCTGGGGGTGCAGCTGTATCGCATCACCGGCGAACCCCAGTACCTCGCGTTCGCGCGGATGGCCTACGGCTGGGTGCGTCAGTGCCTGCTCGCGCCCAACGGCCTCTACTCCGATCACATGATGAACAACGGCGAAGTCGAACCCATGCAGTGGAGCTACAACCAGGGCACGATGATGGGCGCCGGCGCGCTCCTCTACCAGGCCACCGGCGAAGCCTCCTACCTCTATCAGGCACGCCAAACAGCGAAGGCCGCGCTCGCCTACTACACCACCGAAAAGCTCGAGCTCGAAAACCCCTTCTTCGCCTCGGTGTATCTGCGCAACCTCCTCTACCTCGACTCCGTCAGCCACGATCCCCCCGGCCCCAAGCTCGTGCAGGCCTACGTCAACTACGCCTGGCAGAACCTTCGCCTGAGCAACAATCTCTTCGTCTCCGGCTCGCCCTCCACCTCCACGCTGCTCGGGCAGGCCGCGATCGTGCAGCTCTACGCGCTGCTCTCCACGCCGGCTGCGACGTATTTTTGACTGGGAAACAGAGATGGGCCCGGCTCGGCGGCCTACGGCCGCCTGCGCCACCCTCTCAGCCCTGTACGCTAGGCAGGTGAGCGACTCCACCGGCATGATGACCCCCGAGGGGCTGCAGACCCTCAGCGAGGAATTGGCCGCATTGGAGGGAGAGGGACGCCGCGAGATCGCCGAGCGCATCAAGACCGCGCGCGAATGGGGCGACCTCAAGGAGAACAGCGAGTACCACGACGCCAAGAACGAGCAGGCGCACCTGGAGACGAAGATCGCGCGCCTGCGCGAACGGATCTCAACAGCGGTCGTCGTCGAGGAGGCCCCCGCGGCCGATGGCACCGTGGGCTTCGGCTCGACCGTCGTGGTGCGCGACTCCGGCGCCGCCGAGCGCACCTGGAAGATCGTCTCCTCGCACGACGCCTCCCCCGCCGAGGGGCGCCTCTCAGCAGATTCTCCGGTGGCGCGCGCCCTGCAGGGACGCAGGGCGGGCGATGAGGTCTCGGTGGCGCTCCCCCGTGGGGAGAGCCGGCTGAAGATCCTCAGCGTCGAATAATCGACTGAAGGTCTCGCTCCGGGATCGGCGCGACCTCCAAAAGGGTCGCCGCGAATGCCTCCACGACGCGCGGATCGAACTGCGTGCCGGCGCACGCGCGCAGCTCCTCGAGCGCCTCCACCGCAGGGATCGCGGGGGCGTAGGCGCGGTTTGAGATCATCGCGTCGTAGGCGTCGCACACGAAGATGATGCGCGCGCCCAGCGGGATCTCCTCGCCGGAGAGGCCGTCGGGGTAGCCCCCGCCGTCGAAGCGCTCGTGGCTCGAGCGCACGAGCCTCGCCACCGGGCGCAGTGCCGAGGCGGCCATCAGGATGCGCTCGCCGAGGATCGTGTGGCGGCGCATGAAGCGCCACTCCTCATCATCCAGCGGCCCCGGCTTGGTGAGGATCGCGTCGGGAATCGCGATCTTGCCCGACATCGTGCAGCTCCGCCGCGCGCGCGAGCACATCGAGCTCCTCGCACGCCCATCCCCAGGCGCCGGCCCACCGCGAGCACCAGTGCGCCCACCCCGCGCTGGTGCTCCTGCAGATCGGGGTGGCGCTCCTGAAATGCCTGCAGCAGCACATCGCGCAGCTGGTGCACCGCGCTCGATTCCGCGCGTTTGATCCTTGCGCTTGTAGAGGCGCTGATCGGCGAGCTGCATGATCGAGGCTGGGTCGCCCACCTCGCCGGGGATGCTCACCACGCCGTGCGCGGCGCCGATCGCGAAGCCGGGGCCCTGCTCGGAGAGCGCCGCGAGGCTCGCGCGCACGATCGTCTCGGTGCTCACCGCGCCGCTGCGCAGGAGCACGCAGAACTCGTCGCCGCCCATCCGGTAGGCGGTGCCATAGGGCGCCACGATCTCGCTCAGCTTGCCGCTGAGGCGCGCCAGCAGCGCGTCGCCCGCTGGGTGGCCGAAGGTGTCGTTGTAGCGCTTGAAGCCGTTGAGGTCATACAGCACGAGCTCCCACGGTTCGCCCGCCGCGGCCGCGCGGCAAGCGACGTGGAGATCCTCGATCAGCAGGCGCCGGTTGCCCAGGCCGGTGAGCGGATCGGTGAGCGCCAGTTCGCGCGAGCCCACGAGCATCGCGAGGTTCTCGCGCACGGTGAGCATGAGGTGCACGCCCACCGCCAGCACCGTCGCGCCCGCGAGGATCACCGCCACCGGGGTGAGGTGGGTGTGTGGGAAGGTGCCGTAGATCAGCACGCCCAGCGCCACCAGCAGCGAGAGCGTGGGTACCGTCACAAGGCGCCAGTCCTCCACGCGCCTTCGCACCGACTTCGGCCATGGCGTCCAGGCGGCGGTGGCGAGCAGGATCGCCGAGGCCGGCCAGAGGCAATCGAGCCAAGTGCCGGCTGCGTAGGAGCCGGTTGCGGTGCGGTAGAGGTACATGGAGTCCGCCACCGCGCTCACAAGGAGACTCGCCGCGATCAGGAGCCACACGCGCCCGGGGCGCCAGCCGGTCATCCCCAGCGCGCCGACCGTGAAGACGAGCAGCAGCAGATCGCCGATCGGGTACGCGGTGGCGAGCGCCACCGAGCCGAGGTCTCCGTGGGTGGTGTCGAGGATCGGGGGCAGCACGAGCGCCGCTCCCACCGTTGCGGCGGCGAGCCCGCCGATCGCACCATCGAGCCACATGCCGATGCGCAGCTCGCGCAGATGCGCCCCCACCAGCAGCACCAGCGCGACATAGCAGCAGGGGTAGAAGGCCAGGTAGAGCACATCGGCCGGAGAGACGGCGCCTGCGGCTGCGCTGTGGTTTTCGAGGAAGAGCGTGTAATACAGTTCGCCGAGGCTCCAACACAGCACGCCGGCGCCCATCGTGAGCCACGCTGCGCGCTGCGCGCGCACGAGCGCCCCGCGCGTGAGCACCGCCAGCGCGGCGCCGAACATCAGCAGGTTGTAGATGCCATCGCTGAACAGCCCCTCCAGCTGGGGGCCGCCGAAGCCGAGCGTGGTGTGCAGCACAAGCACCCCCAACCCTCCCATCAGGAAGGCCAGGTAGAGGACTGAGGGTGTCGATCGCGTACGCAATGCCGAGAACTCGATGGCGCAGATTGGGGCCTGCCAATGCATCGGCCATCGACGCCTTGCCCTGAAGCGGAAGCGGTGTTTCTGGGCGACTTTGCGGGCTTTTCGCGCCGGATGCTCAGGCGCCGAGGGCGCGGCGCACGAAGCGGGTGGGCTTGCGCCGGTAGAGGCGCTCGCCCAGGCGCCATGCCTTTGCGCGCAGACGCTCGCGGCGCCGGGCGATCGCCCGTTCGAGCGCCTTGCGCGTGGCCTTCTCGCCCCTGAAGGCATCCCGATTCAGGCGCACCTGCTCGGCGAGCAGCGCCAGATCGTGCTCCTCGCCCAGCGTTTCGCCGAGGCGATCGGCGCGCCCGGCGATGCGCTGGAGGCGCTTGCGCCTCTTCTTTCCCCCTCGCTGGAGAGCATCTCCGCGACGTAGCGAAGGTCCTTGGCGCGCTTGCGCCACTGGTGCAGCGCGACGCTGCTCTGGGCGCGGCGCGCCCGCCGTCCTCGTCGGCGGCCCTGGCGGTAGAGGCGCCGCAGTCCAACACGCGCCGTCTTGCGGTCGCTCGCGCGGGGCTCCCAGCTCGCGAGTCGCAGGCGCGCGGCGCGCAGTTCGGCGATGGCGGTTTCCCTTGCGCGTGCGCCCTCGCCCGTATGTGTGGCTGAGCGATCACGCTCGGCCGCAAGACGCGCGCGCAGCTCACGAACCCCACGGGAGTTGGCGAGGCGCTTGGGGTGGTGCTTCACGACGCGATCGAGCGCCTCCACCATCACTTCGGAGTCACGCGCGCCCGCGAGGCGCCCAGCAACCTTTCGCAGCGCCTTGCTCTCGCGCCCATAGCGCTTGGCGCCAAGCGAGTCGCGTTGCAGGCGCACGAGCGCGCGCGAACGCTTGAGGGCCTTGCGTGTCTCGTGCACACGCGTCTGCGGCGGTGTGTCTGCGCGTCCCTCCAGCAGCGCGATCGCCAGATCGAACTGCTCCAGCGTCAGTCGCTGCAGCTGCGATGTGGGCCGGCGACGGCGCTCGCGCTCGGCGGCGGCGTGGGCGACCGCGCGGCGCTCACGCTCGGCTCGCGCTAGCGCCGCGGCAACTCCCAGCCCCACGACCGTGGTGAGCGCCGCCAGAATGGGTGCGTGCCCAGGCTTCCTCCCGCTCCGTGGTGGACGGCGCGCCCGGCGTCGAGTCGCAAGCCGGCGACCTACCGCTGTCCAATCTGCGGCCGTCATCTGCCCGCGCTCAGCGAGCACATGCTGATCGCCCCCGAAGGCGATACGCGCCGCCGCCGCCACGCACACACGGCCTGTGTGCTCGCCGCGCGGCGACGCGGCCAGCTGCTCTTGCGCGAGGACTGGCTGCGCACCCAGCCCCGCCGCCTGCCGCTGTGGCGGCGGCTGCTGCGGCGGGAGGGATAGCGGCTTTCACTGGCCGTAGTGATAGACCGCCTCGGGCTGCACGCGGATGATCACGCGCTGTTCGCCGGGCTGGCGGAAGGGGTAGCTGTCCTGGCCCATGTACTTCTTCGCCATCGCGTCGATGTGCTCATCAGCGCCCTCGTGCGTGCGCTCGGCGACGCGCCCGCGGATCGTGACGTACTCGTAGGGGTTCTCCATGTTCTGCACCGTGAGCGTCACACGGGGGTCGCGTTCGAGGTTGCGCGGCCAGGCGCGCCCCTCGGCGGAGTTGAGCACCGGAATCCCGTTCTGCACATCCACCCACACAGGTGCAACCTGCACCGAGCCATCGGGCCGGAGCGTGGCGACCTGGCAGAAGTTCTTGGCCTGCAGCAGCTCCTCGCCGCGGCCCTCAACAGTTGAGCTCATGGCATCCCTTTCTCGTAGATGTGAGGGTGAGCACATCACGATAGGGCTTCCGGGGCTCTCCCGGAGCATGGGCTCTCAGGGTGGTTCTCTGAAGGGGAACTACTGGCGGCTGAGACCGGTGGTGGAACTCTCCGGCGGGATCGTCCCAAGCGGCGTGAGGCGGCCGTTGTTGAGCTGGAAGCTCACCGTCGCCGAGCCCCCGCCGGGGCAGCAGAGGGGGTCGTGCGCGCGGTAGAGCGGATAGGAGAGCGTCACTTCGGTATCGCTCTGCTTCACCACGCGGATCGAGGCGGAGGGCTGCGAGGTGTCGGTGCCGATGTAGCGGTTGCCGAGAAAGAAGAACGCCTGCTGCGCGTAGCCGTCACCGGAGCCGGTGCGCGTGGCCACGAGCACGCGCAGGGTCTGATCGGGGTGATACTGGGAGGGGTCGTTGGGGGTGTACCCGTGGGCTCTCACGGTCGCTGCGGCTGCGGCCGCGGACCCCTGGGCGCTGGCTTCGCTGCCGCCCTGATGGGTGAATGCGGGGGCGGTGGCGGTGCGTGTCGCCGAAGGCGCCGTGCCGGTGGTGCTCGTGGTGGTTGTGGCGGTGCTGTGGGAACTCGTGGTTGAACTGCTCGAGCTGATGGTGCTCGATTCTTCGGGGGCGCTCGCAACGGAGACGGTCTTGGTGGAGGACCCGCCGCAGCCTGCCATTAGAGCGAGGCACGCGCCGATGGCAAGCGCGCCCGCGATCGAGGCGATCCGCTTTGCAATCGCGCGGGACTCGGCGACCCCAGGAGGTCTTGCAATCGCTCGAAGGACTCATCGCACTCAGGATATTCGCCACGCCCTTTGCCCCTCCTGGTGACTGCTAATCTGAAATACCATACTTAGCAGGCACTAAGAAAAACCTGCAAGCAGTCGAGTGAGGGAGCAAGGAGCCGGGATGTCGCACACAACAGAGCCAGAGGCGCCTGGGACGCGCACGCGCGTGCCCGCGGCCGAGCGCCGCGAGGAGCTGATCGCAGCTGCCGTGCACGAGTTCGCGCATGGGGGTCTGCACGGCACCTCCGTGCAGCGCATCGCGCAGCGTGTGGGTGTGGCCCAGCCCTATGTGTTCGCGCTCTTCGGCTCCAAGCTCGAGCTCTTCCTGGCGGCACTGGATCGGAGCTTCGACGAGGTCGCCGATACATTCCGTCACGCCGCTTCGGAGTACGCCGCTGGCAGAGGGCCCGAGGGTTGCGAGGACACGCTGGAGGCGCTCGGCCTCTCCTATCGGGAGCTGCTGGCCAACGATCGCGACCACCTGATGCTCCAGCACCACTCCTACGCGGCGGCCTGCGACGACGAGCGCGTGCGTGCGCGTGTGCGCCACCGCTTCGCTCAGATGGTGGAGTTCGCGCGGGAGCTCTCGGGCGCCCCCGCGGAGCGCCTCGATGCGTTCTTCTGCGCCGGCATGGCGCTGAACGTCGCCGCATCGCTGGGCGTGGAGGACCTCTCGATCAGCTGCCCATGGGTCAGGGACGAGCTGACCTGAGCCGGCCGCGCTCGCATCCCGCGTCGCTTTCGGAGTAGCATCGTGAGGGCGTGTCCGCTCCCCCACAGACACCTGCGCCCCCGCGCCGCTCAAAGCGCGAGCTGGCGCGCACCGGGGGGTGGGTGGCGCTGGCCGTGCTGATCACGCTGTTCGCCGTCTTCAATCTCGGCAAGGTCAAGGTCAGTTGGATCGTCGGGTCCGGCGAAGCCCCCCTCATCATCGTCATCGTGATCTCGCTGCTCGCCGGCATCGTGCTCACCTACTTCGCGGTCCGCCGCGCCGACCGGCGTCGCTAGCGGCTCCTGAGCGGCGTCTTCAGCGGCGCTGAGCGCCTGTTCACGACCGGGGGGCTCTGTATCTCGGTTGGGCTCCTGGCTGAAGTACTCCGCAGCCTTGTCCTCTGGCGCTGAAGGTGCCGCCTCGGCGATCGTCTGCAGCGCGCGCTCAGGTCCGATGTAGGGGGCGAGCACGACATAGGAGACGTAGTCTGTGAGGCACTCGAGCAGGTGGGTGCGTCCGGCCATCACCTCGGTGTGAAGGGTGTACGCGAGCGCGCCTGAGATCCACGTCGAGGCCGATCGCGTGCGTGCCCGTCGCGGCGCGCCCTCGGTGAGCAGCGTGGCGACCTCATCGGCGAGGAACACCATTTCTTCGACGATCTCGAGGCCCGCGGCCATCGTCTTGGCGGCCAGCATCACCGCGCAGGCTGGGTTGCGCGCGAGGTGGGCGGTCATGCGTTCGATCGCGTGGCACACGGCGAGGGGCCAGTCCGCGGAGACAAGCGCGGGATCGGCCACCGTCTCCAGCAGTTCTCCACCCAGCATGTCGAGCGCCGCTTTGAAGCATTCGCGGGGGCTCTCGAAGAGATCCAGGAAGGTGTCGATCGGGAGTCCTGCCTCGTGCGCGATGTGCGGCGCGCTCAGCTCCTCGTAGGGTTCGCGCAGAGCGAGGTCCACGATGCTCTCCAGCAGGCGCTCGCGATCGTCGGGAGCGGTGAGAGAGCTCTGCAACCGAACGACACCGGAGGGCGGGCGCCGTGAGCTTGCTCGCGGCCGCAGGCTCTGGGCGGCGGGCGCGGCGAACAGCATCGTCCAGCGCAGCATCTCTCCGGTGAGGGCGGACTGGCCTTCGGCGCTCCTGCTGGGGTGGCGCAGGCGCGTGAGCGTCCCCCGGTGCAGCCCTCCCACGATCGCTCGCACGAGGGGGGCGGGAAGCTCGGCGCCCGCGGGCGGGGAGGCGAAACTGCTGGCCACGAGCTGCTCGCTGGCGGCCAGTGCCCTGCGCTGGCGCAGGAGCCCCTCAGGTCCGGCTGTGAGCGCGTCGATCGCGACCAGATGCAGGGCCTTGGAGTTGGTCTCGACTTCTTCCACGAACGCCCGCAATCCGGCCCGCAGGCGCCCCTCCAGCGGCCCCTCGCTGGCGCGGCACGCCACCGTGACGCGCTTGATCGTTCGGTTGACGATCAGATCGAAGGTCTCCATGAAGCAGTCTTCCTTGTTGGCGAACTGCTCGTAGAAGGCCCTGCGCGAAACTCCCGCCAGTCCGATCACGTGCTTGACGCTCATGCGCTCGTAGCCGTGCTCGGCCACTGCCTCGATCATCGCCCCGTGCATGCGGATGCGCTGGTGGTGGATCACCTCCTCCGGCGCAAAGCCGTGGGGTCCCTTGGGCAGGCGTTTGTAGAGGGGCGCGATGGCTCGCACGCCCGTGCCGCGCCAATCGCTCTCCTTTGCAGACATTCAATATCCCCGCATAATCTTACTGGTCAGACTGTCAAGGAGTATGGTAAACACAATCATTCCATGTCAGCGATTTTTTGTCTACACTTTACTGTAGGAGGATCGCGTAAATCTTGCCGTGAGACGTCCCTTTAGGCTCTTTCGGTGTCTCTCTCTGCTGACAAATGGCTACAAACGCAGACCTTTGAGTGAGCGGGCTGCCCTCCGGAGGCGATCTCAGGAGTGCAGGATCACCCGCAGGGCGACGATCGCAAGTCCCATTGTCGCGCCTACGCACCCTTCAAGCAAAAGCTCGCGCGGGGTGGACTTGGCGCGCAGCCCTGCGAGCAGCTCGAACGCGAGCAGGCTTCCCACAGCGGTCCACATGCCCACGAGCACCCCCGTTTCCTGGGGGGCCCCGGCGATCCATGCCACCACCAGTGCGAGCAGCGGGAGTGCGGCGCCCCGCACGATCGCCCATTCCCGCAGCAGCGCCCCGCCCAGTGCCTGCGGGCTGAGGCGCGCGTGGGTCGTGAGGCGATCGCCGAGCTGCTCGGAGTAGGCGTGCGCCAGCCAGTAGAGCAGCAGCGCGAGCACCACCGAGCCAACCGCCTCCAAATAGGTGTCGTGCAGGTTGCTCTCGGCTGCCAGCAGGGTGCCAACGGTGATCAGCCCATATATCACCCTGCCTGGATTGCGCTCGGGCAGCATCCAGTCGAGCGCGCGGCGAAGCATTGCCCCACACGCTATCGACGCCGGGACCGTCGTAGCATGCAGAGTCCCATCCATTGGCGCCCTCGATTGGGCGCCCCAAGACCGCAAAGGAGGCCGCGCCAGATATGACCACCAACACAGCGCAGCTGATCACGGGCGTTGACTTCGTCGCCCTGCCCACCCACGATGTGGAGCAGGCCGCGGCCTTCTACGGCGAGACGCTCGGCCTGCGCCGCTCGGTGTACATGCCCGAGCGCCACTTCGCGGAGTTCGAGACCGGCAATCTCACGCTGAGCGTCATCGACGCGGAGAAGATGGGTCTCGAGCACCACGTGCAGCACCACGAGGTGGCGCTGCATGTGGATGACGTGGAGGCCGCGCGCAGGCTGCTGGAGGAGCGCGGTGTGCGGTTCCGCGGCGAGATCCTCGACACGAGCGTGTGCCATATGGCGTTCTTCAACGACCCCGATGGCAACGCGCTGATGCTCCACCACCGCTACGCGCCGCGCAATCCCGAGGGGTAGAGCTATCGGGCCCGTTAGGGGCCAAGCCGCACAGCGCGCCTGCGTGAGGAAAGTCTCACCAGGCCTTACGCATTCGTTTAGACCGCGTTGCGAGGGTCCCTCCTCGCGGCTGCCGGGGTTGCGAGGAGGACCCTCCCGCCGGCACGTGCGGTGGGCATGAGCGACGATCGAGACGACATCCCCGAGCTCGACCCGCAGGCGCCTGCCGACGCCGAGACACGTGTGCGCCTGCGCCGTCGCGAGGCCCTGCGCGCGAAGCGGCGGGATAGGCGTCGCTGGGCGAGCGTTGCCGCTGTTGTTGTGCTGCTCGTTGTTGTCGCCATCGCCGCGAGCACCAGCGGCGGATCCTCGCGCTCGCACGAGGATGCGGGGGCCGGGGAATCGGGGAAGCACGGTGGGGCCGGGGAATCGGGGAAGCACGCCGCGGGCAGGACATCGGCGGGAACCTCCACGCGGCCGGCGGTGCTTCCCGGCGGTCCGCTAGCGCCCGCCGCGGATGGCGGTTTGGCGGCGCTGTGGGCGCCACGGAACGTGGTGGGCACTCAGCCTGGCACCGCAGCCGCATACCTGACGGCGTCGAGTCGCAGCGGGCTGCCTGGGTATCTCCTGATCGCCGATCGCGGCAACAACCGCATTTTGATCGTCAATCCTCAGCGCAAGGTGGTGTTTCGCTACCCCTCGCCCGCCGATCTGGCGGCGGGGAGGCGGCTGTTCTACAACGACGACACGTTCGTGGAGCCCGGCGGGGCGGCGTTGATCGCAAACGAGGAGGACAACCACGCGATCGTGCAGATTGGTCTCGCCGATCACAGCCTGCATGTGCTGTTCGGGCACCCCGGCGAAGCCGGCGCGGATGGCACGCACCTGCACACGCCCGATGACGCCTACATGCTGCCCGATGGAACATTCATCGTCGCGGACGCCTACAACTGCCGCGTGCTGTTCATCCGCGCACACCGCATCGTCCGCCGCTATGGGCACTCCGGCGAATGCCGCCACCAGCCGCCCCACTACCTTGGCGCCGTCAACGGCGATACCCCGACGCCCGATGGGGGGGTGCTCATCAGCGAGGTCAATGGGAGCTGGATCGACGGGGTGGGACCCGATGGAAGGCTCCGCTTCGTGGTGGCGGCGCCGGTGGGCTATCCCTCCGATCCCCAGCCGCTGCCGGGCGGCAGGATTCTGCTGGCGGACTACTCCAGCCCCGGCCATGTGCTGATCCTCGACCATCACGGTCGAGTGCTATGGCGTTACGGTCCCGCGCAGGGCCACGGGCGGATGGATCACCCCTCGCTGGCGATGGCTCTGCCCAACGGCGATATCGCCGTCAACGACGACTACCGCGATCGCGTGATCGTGATCGATCCGCGCACGAATCGGATCGTGTGGCAGTACGGTCACACCGATCGGCCGGGCACTGGCGCGGGCTACCTCAACACGCCCGATGGGATGGATTTCGTCCCGGCGGGACCGCATGGCCTGCCCGACTACGCGGCTGTGGTGCATCCCTAGTGCAGGCTCGCCGCCGCAGGGCCGCCGCACTGTTGGGGGTGGCGATCGTTGCGATTGCTCTCGCGGGCGTTTTGCTCCTCGCGCGGGGCGGTAGGGGCTCTGCCGCCGGGAGGAGCTCGGTGGGGACGCGGGCGCTCGGGCGCTCCGGCGCAGGCTCCCGCTCCACGAGCGCCGGGCCGGCCCGTATACGGGTGGTTCGCAGTGGCGCGCTCCCTTTGGCCTTGCAGGATGGCGCGGCGGTGGCGGTGTCCCCGAACAGCTTCCTGCTCCTCGGCGGCATCGACGAAGGCGAAAGGTCGCTTGCGAATATCATTTCCGTGGACGGCACGAGAGCGCGCACGATCGGAGCGCTGCCAACTGCCCTGCACGACGCCTCGGCGAGCTTCGTGGCTGGAGCGGCCTACCTATTCGGTGGCGGCGTGGTGAGCTCATTCGCCCAGATAACGCGCGTGAACGCAGATGGGAGCTCGCGAGCGGCGGGGCAGCTTCCGACGCCGGCCTCCGATGTGGCGAGCGCGAGGATCGGGGAAACGGTTTACATCGTGGGTGGCTACACCGGCGTGACGCCGCTGCGCACGATCCTCGCGTGGCGTCCGGGCGCTCCGGCGCGGACTGTGGGCCTGCTGCCCAAGCCGCTGCGCTACGCGGCCGTCGCGGCCGTGGACGGCCAGCTCTTGATCGCGGGTGGCACGAGCGGCGAAACGGCGAGTAGAGATGTGTATGGCTTCGACCCCACCACCGGAAGGCTGGGGACTCTCGGCCTGCTGCCCGCTCCGCTCACCCATGCCGCAGCGGCTGCGCTGAACGGAGAGATGTTCGTGTTCGGCGGACACGGCTCCTCGCCCACGAGCCAAACGCGACGAATTCTCGCGATCTCCCCGAACGGCACGGTGCGGGCGGCCGGGGTGCTGCCCCTCGCGCTCTCCGACCTCGCGGCGGTGACGCTCGGCGGACGCATCGTGCTCGCCGGGGGGCGTGATCGCGCTGGGCGCGTGCAGGACGCGATCCTTACAGCGACCGCTTCGCTCAGTGGCTGAGCTCGCCGGCTAGAGGTCGTCCATGAGGGTTACGTCGCCCGGACTCCTATGAGCAGCACGTGATCGTGTAGCGGCTCGGCTGCGCGATCTCAGGCGCTTGGTTGAGCAGTCTCGGCGAAGCCGACGCGGGGACTCGAACCCCGGACCCCCTCCTTACCATGGAGGTGCTCTACCAGCTGAGCTACGTCGGCGCGGACCGCGAATCCTAGCGCGGTGGCGGTGGGCGAAGGGGTGGCCGTCACGCTTCGCAACGGGTGCCACAGCATCGGCGCCCGCTCCACCTTTCGCCGTCCTGTGCAGCCCAGCGACGCCCGCCGGCTGGCGCCGCGGTTTGGCCCCTCAGCGGATCCCCTCGAGCAGCTCTGCGAGCGAGGAGAGCTCCAGCCCGCGGGCGAGGATCACGAGCGTCTCCAGGCGGGGGGAGCGCTTGCAGCGCTCCAGCAGGCTGATCTCGGTTCGGTGCAGATTGCAGGCTTCCGCAAGCGCCTCCTGAGAGAGGCCCGCTCGTTCTCTGAAGCCTCGAAGGTTGGTGGCGAATTGCTTGCGGACGGGTTCCACGATCGGGACTCTCGCTGCTCGCAGACGAAAGGTCCACAGACGCTTGTCTCCTGCGTCGGTGTCGATTCATCGTGCATGCGGCTCGAAATAGAAATGAAGCCTCATTCTATCGTCAAGCCAGGGGCATGCCCTACACAGGCGCGGGGCGAGGTTCCCGCCGCGCGGCGTATACGAGGTCCTCAGTGAGACGCCGCTGTCGCCGTGCCGGCCGGCTCCCTGTTGGTCTCCCCGGGGGTGATGGTGGTGACTGGGAGGCCCAGCCCGGCGACCTTGCTGGGGAGGTCGAGCTTCAGCCAGCGCGAGACGCGCTGGGAGAGCGTCGAGATGATCACCTCGTCGAAGCCGCGCAGGTTGATCGCGTCGTGGATGGCGGCCAGCGGGTCGGGATCGCCGACGATCCCCTCCACGGGCGCGTGGGCGGCCTCGCTGATCAACGGCAGGGCACGGTCGAGGGCGCTCTGGGCCTCGCCGGCGCCCTGGTCCTCGGGATCGACGACCTTGTGCAGGCCGTGGGTGGAGTTGGGCACGAGCAGCGTGAACACGCATGGCCCGCGCTGGGCACGCTCGTGCACGGCGTCGAGCAGGGGCTGGGTGGTGGCGGTCTTGTGGGCGACCACCAGGACTCGGGTGGGGGTGGAGTGCTCCATGACTTGGCTTCCCTCCTGGCTGATTTGCACGATCTCGTTCGCTGACTCGACCTCGGCTGGCCTGCGGACGGAAAGCCCACTGGATGCCGGGATGGGTCCTGTAGGGCTTCTACCCGGATTGCCCCGCTCTCAGGGAAGTTCTGCTCTCAGGGGCCGATTGCCTCGCGCGCTCAGCTGGCGAATGCGACTACGCTGCGGCGCGCATGCGCGTGGAGATCACGGCCGACACCCTCGAAGTGCAGCTGTCACGGAGGGAGAAGATCCTGGGGCTAATGGGAAACATTCGCCTGCAGCTGAGCGACGTAGAGGACGTGCGCGTCCTTCCCGAGCCGCTGCGCGAGGTGCGGCGGTCCGGCTTGATGGCAGGGCTGCGAGTGCCGTGGCTGTACTACGTGGCACGCACCATCCGCCTGGATGAGGTGTGGATCGTGCGGCGCGGCGTGCCGGCTGTGTCCTTTGCGGTAAAGGGCTCGGGGACGCTCAAGCGCGTGGTCCTCAGCTCCCCCGAAGCCGAGGGGCTCGCGCGGCGGCTGCGCGCCGGCTAACTTTGGTCTACGTGGTCGGCATCGTGTCGGCCTTTCCGAGCCTCTGTGATAAAAGTTAGGGCCACCTAATTAGGTATCCCTAAACACGAGGCACGATGGGTTTCCCCGAGACGGTTCTGCTGGGCGCGATAGCGGGTTTCACGATCTTCCTGGGCTTGCCCGTGGGGCGGATCCGTCACGTCGACGATCGCCTGCGCGTGAGCCTCGCGATGTTCTCGGTGGGGATCCTGGCGTTCATCTTCATGGATGTCACCTCCAACGCCCAGAACATCGTGGTGGGCGCCCTGGACGCCTACAAGGCCGGAACGGCGAGCTTCGGCCATGTGCTGGGTCTGTTCGCGCTGCTGGCGCTGGGCTTCATGGCCGGCACCGCGGGCATCTCGGCGCTGGAGCGACGCATTCGTCCACGTCCCGCCCTCGCGCCGGTGGCCGGCGGCGAGGCGAGGGTGGAACTGGAGGCCGCGCAGCTGGCGCGCTACGACGCCGAGGCGGATACGGCGCGGCGGAGGGCGATGCAGACGAGCATGACGATCGCGATGGCGATCGGCCTGCACAACTTCGCGGAGGGTCTGGCGATCGGCGTGTCGGCGAAGACGGGCGCGGTCGGCCTTGCGACGGTGCTGATCATCGGCTTCAGCCTCCACAACGCCACCGAGGGCTTCGGCATCGTGGGCCCCCTCGGGGGAGTGCGGCCCTCGTGGGCGTGGCTCGGACTGGCGGGCTTGGTGGGCGGCGGCCCCACCTTCCTGGGCACGATCGTGGGCTATCAGGTCCACTCCGAACCGCTCGAGCTGCTCTTCTACGCGCTCGCCGGCGGCGCCATCCTCTACGTGGTGGGCGAGATCTGGACCGGCATGCGCCGCTACGGCCACAAGCAGCTCGGCCTCTGCCTGATCGCCACCGGCTTCCTCGTAGGCGTGGCGACCGATCTGATCGTGTCCTACGGCGGGGGCTGAGGAGCACGAGAGCGGCAGGGGGCCGCAAGCAACGTACCTCTGTGCGACGGGTCGTCGAGGCCTTCATGCTCGCACTGCAGCCGTTACATGAGGTCGGCCGGTAGCCCGTGGAAGCGCGTAGGGGGTGGTCCTTTTTTGCCTCGTTCGGTCCTATGGGCCGTGGCGAGCAGCAACCCGACTCCATCAAACCGCGCAGATCAGACTGCCCGTCAGACGGCGTCCACTCCATCTGGAGCAAGCCATAGGGTTCATCGAATGTGCAACATCGACCCGAGCCCATTGACCGTCGACGTTCCCACGGCGCTGGATCTTTTCGCTGGTGCCGGCGGGCTCGGCGAGGGTCTTGAGTCGGCCGGTATCCGCGTGGTTACAGCCGTCGAGCTTCATCCACAACCGGCGCTCACGCACGCGCTCAACCATCCAGACGCCGACGTGTTTGCAGGCGACATCAGAGAGCTCGACGTAGGCGTCCTAGAGGAGTCGGTGAGGGCCAAGACGGGCAGGTCCGACATCGACATCGTCGTCGGTGGACCTCCTTGCCAGGGCTTCAGCACGGCAGGCAAGAAGGACGCCGACGATCCCCGGAATGACCTGTTTCGCCAATTCGTGAGGCTCGTCGACCACTTTCAGCCGCGAGTATTTCTGCTTGAGAACGTTCCCGGCTTCAAGCGGATGCACGGCGGCGCCGCATTCCTGGAGGCCAGCCGCCTGTTTGAGGCTCTCGGTTACGAGTTGCAGGACACGATCATCCATGCGCCGGCTTACGGGGTGCCGCAGCGACGAGCGCGGTTCGTGATGGTGGGCGTGCGCCCTGGTACAACGCCATATCGGTTCGTTTGGCCTGAGCCGACGCATCGCGACCTGTCGCTGCCGCAGGACATGCTCTCTCCGGACCTACCGCCCTTTGTAACTGCGGAGGAGGCGCTTTCAGACATCTCATTTCTTGAGCCTGGATGGGAGGCTCACCGCCATCAGACGCCTGCGATCTTTGACTACGGCATCGCGCGACGGGCAGGTATGAATCTCTTGTTCAACCACCTTGCAACGAGGCATCGGGAGAAGGCGCTCGCGACCTTTCGCTGCATCCCGGAAGGACAGACGATCGCATCGATACCCAAGGAGCACCGGCCGAAGAAGGTCACCATGGCCAGACTTGCGCGGGGTCGCATCTCAAACGCCGTCCTCGCGCTCCCGGATGACATGATCCATTACGCCCACGACCGGATCCCTAGCGTGCGCGAGATGGCTCGTCTCCAGAGTTTCGACGACGACTACGTGTTCGTCGGTAAGCGCACGTCCGGCTTTATGGAGAGGCGAATCGATGTCCCTCAATACACACAGGTGGGCAACGCTGTGCCGCCGCTGCTCGGGCGTGCACTCGGCCAAGCACTCGTCCGTTGCCTGGGGGCGGCGGGGCGAGACCTCCGGGACATCGCAACGAGGCGAGAGCGCCACGGCTGGATACGCGGTAGCTCGGGCTATGCGGGGTACAACCTCGATCCCGCCGCGCAGGGCGTACTGGCCCTGTTCTCTATTGCGGGAGTTCAACTCCCATTGCCATGCCGAGACGACGAGATGAGGGTGATCGATGCGCCGCCGACGAGCGAATGGAAGCTCAATACGAACCCGCGCCGTGGCCAGTGGGTGCCAGATACCGGCGGTGCAAAGGCGGTTGAGTTGGTTTAGGGCCGATCCCGGAAGGGTCGCACATCTGGATGCGGCCGATGGCCCGGCCCTTACGGCACCCGTCACCACCTCGGGCTCGACTTGGGCCCACCAAGCCTTGGGCGGGTGGGTCTTCGATCCCGTGCCTCGCTCGACCCTCGACCACCCCAGCCCCACATCCCTTCCGCGGATCGGCCCTTAGCTCTCGACAGCTGAGTGCCTATCAAGCACGAACTGCAGAGGGTTTGGAGCGCGTCTCACTGGGCCCAGGAAGACCCGTCGCACAAGCTCAGGGAACTTGTTGAAGCCATCCCAGCCGCTGGGTCGCAACTCTCGCGTGTCGTTTCGCGTCGTGTACCGGTGCTCGAACATAAAGGTGTTGTTGCGGCACTGGCCGCTGCCAAGCTCGCCCTCTGGCTGGGTCGTGTCGATCTTGTAAATGTTGGCCGTCACGATGCAATGCGTGATGATCCGTTCCGTCTGGAGCTTGACCTTGGTCCCCCTCACCGGGCAGTCAGGGACATCAGGAATGTGACGGCAAGTCGTCTGATGGAGATCGAGGTACATCTTCCACCGGGCCGCCTGACCCGCTCGGTCCACCAACGACGACTTCGCCGACACGAAGATAATCGGCGTCAGGGACGAGCCGTCTGGTACCCACAGGCAGATGTCGATGTCCGGCTCTACCGAGAACTCGGCACCATGGTCCATCCCGTGAATCGTAAGCTCGTCCTTCATGGCGGCTGGAGCATTCGGCGCGATGCAAATCGGGAGGTCTGTCGTGTCGAGCCACCGCGCGATGGCGTACTCGCAGAGCCCCTGGAAGTTGGTTCCGGCGGAGCGCTTCACAGCGTTTTGCGCTGCGATGCCCGTCTTGCCGGAGTCGACGATCTGCTTGAGCACAATCGCGTAGCTTCCGAGAAACACATCCGTCAGGTGCTCAAGTCCGGCTTCGGGCGCGTTCTCAATGCCGTCTGCCTCAAGCTGGGCGAGCACAACCTCGTACGCGTCTATGGCGGGCATCAAGCGATCGCGGGCCAAGAGCATCTTGAGGCGCGCAGAGCGCTGTGCGCGTGCAAGCTCGAAGTGGCGACGCGTCCGCTGCCGGGGAGACATCAGAGGTCCGAGACACGGGCACACTATGCCAGGCACTCGACCGGCTGCGAAGCGTCGAGAGTCATGGCGGGGGCAGGATTCGAACCTGCGAAGGCTGAGCCGCGAGATTTACAGTCTCGTCCCTTTGACCGCTCGGGAACCCCGCCGGGCGCCCCGGTCGAGCCGTGGGCAGCGTGCAGTTTAGAGGCTGGGGGCCTGTAGGGCTCTTTGTGGGGCCTTACCATCAGCAGAGGCTGCGGCGGCCCGAAAGTGCGCGGCAGGACTCAACGTCCGCAACCTTCAGGAAGCCTCGCGCAACAACTGCGCCTCGGGCAGCGTCTGGAGCTTCTTGAGCGTACGGTTCTCGATCTGTCTCACCCGCTCGCGGGTGATGTTGAAGGCGCGGCCGACCTCCTCGAGCGTGCGCGAGCGCCCGCCGGTGATGCCGTAGCGCATCTCGATCACCTCGCGCTCGCGGCGGGGGAGGGAGGCGAGGACGCGGGTGACGCTCTCGCGGCGAAGGGCCTCGGAGGCGATCTCGAAGGGCGATTCGGCGGAGATGTCCTCGACGAAGTCGGCGAGCGCTGAGTCCTCCTCCTCGCCGATGGGCTTCTCGAGGGAGATTGGCTGCTGGGCCATGCGCTGCACCTCGCGCACTTCGCTGGTGGAGCATTCGAGCTCGGCGGCGATCTCCGCGGGGGTGGGCTCGCGCCCGAGACGCTGGATCAGCTGGCGCTCGGCGTGGATGACCTTGTTGAGCTTTTCGACCATGTGCACGGGGATGCGGATCGTGCGGGCCTTGTCGGCGATGGCGCGCGTTACGGCCTGGCGGATCCACCAGGTGGCGTAGGTGGAGAACTTGTAGCCGCGGCGGTAGTCGAACTTCTCCACGGCGCGGATCAGCCCCAGCGAGCCCTCCTGGATGAGGTCGAGGAAGGTGAGGCCGCGCCCCATGTAGCCCTTGGCGATCGAGACGACGAGGCGCAGGTTGGCCTCGACCATGTGCTGCTTTGCGAGCACGTCGCCGCGCTCGATGCGCTTGGCGAGGCAGATCTCCTCGGCTCCGGTGAGCAGCGGCACCTGGCCGATCGCGCTCAGGTAGAGGCGCAGCGAGTCGAGGCCCGGTTCGACCTTCAGATCGAGTTCGCCAGCGCCCTGTTCGTCCAGGTTGGAGCGCAGCTCGGCTACCGATTCGAGCTCGTCGCTCTCGGTGTCGCCCTCGCCCTCGGTGTCTCCGTCTCCGGCCTCGATGGCGGGGGCGAATACATCGTCCTCGACGAGCAGGCTGTCGAGCTCGTCTATCTCTGCCACCGCGGTTCCCGTGGCGGGTGCGGCCACAGCCAACAGAACTTCAGCATTGTTGCTCAACGTAGGACCCCCAGGATCCATCCGACTCCCTGTCGGAGCCAACTGCTCCCCGACCTCCCCGACCTTGCTAATGGCCTCCTATGCGGTTGCTTGCTCGCTGTATACAACGCGGGCGGCCCCCCATAGTTCCGATGCAATGCGCCACCAACGTGCTCCTCCCTTATTCCCAATCCCACCCCCCGGACCCGGAGGGGTTGACTCAAGTGATGTGCGGAGTGATACCAGAATCCGCGGGCGAAGACGCAGGTTGGCGAAGGGTGGGCTGGGGGGGCGCGCTCGTCGGCGTCGCTCGGGGCGGGCTGGGGACCTGGCTCCTTGCGCAGTCTGGGGCCTGCTCGTTGGCGCGGCGCGGGGAGGGCTCGGGACCAGGCTCTTGGCGCCGCCAGGGTTGCCCCTCGGGGCTCGGTAGGCTTGGGGTGACGTGGAGGCGAGCACTCAGGCGAAAGCTGTCCCCGAGAGCGGCGCGCGCGGCGTGGATGGCTTGGAGGACGTGCAGGCGCGCTCGCCGGCGATCGGCGTGGCGCTCTCGCGCGTGGGCGTAACGGGCGTGGAGAAGGTGGTGCGCATCCGCGAGGAGCTGTTCTTCGCGCGCCTGGAGTGCTTCGTGGATCTGGGTCGCGAACAGAAGGGCGCGCATATGTCGCGCTTCGAGGAGGTCGTGAACGAGGCGATCGGCGAGGTGGTGCTGAGCGGGAGCGCCTTTCGCGCGGAGGCGCTCGCGAGGCGCATCGCCGGGCAGGTGCGCGAGCGTCAGGGGGCGGCGCGCGCGGAGGTGACGATCGCGGCGCGCTACCCCGAGCACAAGCCGGCGCCGGTGTCGGGGGTGGGCACGCAGGAGATCTACACGCTCTATGGCCGCGCGGTGGCCTCCGCGCGGGGGACGCGCCAGCTGGTGGGGGTCTCGGCGACGGGCATGACCGCGTGCCCCTGCGCGCAGGAGCTGGTGGCGGCGAGGGCGCGCGAGCGCCTCGCAGAGGACGACTTCTCACAGGAGCAGATCGAGCGGATCATGGAGCGCGTGCCGGTGGCCACGCACAATCAGCGCGGGCTGGGGACGCTGCACATCGGCTGCCTGGAGGGCTGCGAGGCGGAGATCGACGCGAAGGCGCTGCTGGAGATCGTGGAGGGCTCGATGAGCTCGGAGATATATGAGTTGATGAAGCGCTCCGATGAGGTGGAGGTGGTGGAAAAGGCGCACCGCCGCCCGCGCTTTGTGGAGGATTGCGTGCGCGAGATGGTGGGGGGTGTGGTGGCCGCCTTCCCCCAGCTGGATGGGGCGAGCTTCGTGTTGGCGCGTCAGGAGAACCTGGAGACGATCCACCAGCACAATGTGGTGGCCGAGCGCCATGGGCTGCTCGGGGAGCTGCGCGGAGAGCTCGATTCGGGGCGCCCGGCGGCCAAGCAGACGACGCTCGAGGAGTGGCTTGATGGGAGCGGCTGAACGGCGGCCATCGGGGTCTCGACGGGAACGGCCGATCGCCGGCCGTCTGGTCTCGATGCGAGTGGCTGAAGGCTAGCCGCGGGTCTGCGGCTGGGCCTGCTGACGCTGGAGGTTGCGACGGAGGTCGAAGAAGAAGTCGAGCCCCGAGAGGACCGTTACGAGCACGGTGAGGTAGACGAGCAGCGAGACCCATAGGGGCGGCCCGGGCACGGCGATGACAGCGAGGATGGCGGCGATCTGAAGGCAGGTCTTGACCTTGCCGAAGGTGTTGGCGGCCATCACGACGCCGGCCTGCGTGGCGCCCATGCGAAGCACGGTGACGGCGAGCTCGCGCGCGATGATCACCATCGCGACCCACGCGGCGAGGCGGTTGAGCGAGACGAGCGCGAGCAGCGCAGCGACGATGAGGAGCTTGTCGGCGAGCGGGTCCATGAGCTTGCCGAAGGTCGTTACCTCATCGCGCGTGCGCGCGAGGTAGCCATCGATGAAGTCGGTGAGCGAGGCGAGCGCGAAGACCACCGCGGCGAGCACGTCGCCCTCGGGGGTGTTGCCCAGGAGGGCGACCACGAGCACCGGCACGAGCATGATGCGAAGAACCGTGAGAATGTTGGGTAGGTTCGGGGCGAACATTTTCCCCGCATTATGTCCGAGAGTGGAGGAGCAGAGCGATGAAGAAGCGCACGCTGGGAACAGACGGTCCGGAGGTCTCGGAGATGGGGCTTGGCTGCATGGGCATGTCGGCCTTCTATGGGGCCACCGATGAGGGCGAGGCGACGCGGACGATCAGGAGGGCGCTCGAGCTGGGGTGCAACTTCCTCGATACCTCGGATATGTATGGGCCGCACACGAACGAGCGCCTCGTGGGCAAGGCGATCGCCGATCGTCGCGATGAGGTGTTTCTGGCGACGAAGTTCGGCATAAGGCTCCGGTTCGACGCCGATGGCACGCCGCGGCGCGGGATCGACGGCAGCCCCGCATATGTGAGAGAAGCCTGCGAGGGCTCGCTCGAGCGCTTGGGGGTGGAGAGCATCGATCTCTACTACCAGCACCGCGTGGACCCGAACACGTCGATCGAGGACACCGTTGGAGCGATGGCGGAGTTGGTGAGGGAGGGCAAGGTGCGCCACATCGGCCTCTCGGAGGCGAGCGCGGAGACGATCCGCCGCGCGCACGCGGTGCACCCGATCGCCGCGGTGCAGAGCGAGTACTCGCTGTGGACACGCGATGTGGAGGAGGAGGTGCTGCCGACACTCGATGAGCTGGGGATCGCGCTGGTGGCCTACTCGCCGCTGGGACGCGGGTTCCTCTCGGGACGCTTCAGCTCGCCGGAGGAGCTCGATGAGGGCGACTTCCGCCGCTATGGACCGCGCTTTGGAGGCGAGAACCTTGAGCACAACCTGCAGTTGGCGGCGCGCGTGAAGGAGCTCGCGGGCGAGAGGGGCGTCACGCCGGGGCAGCTCGCGCTGGCTTGGGTGCTGAGTCGCGGCGAGAGGGTGGTGCCGATCCCGGGGACCAAGCGCGTGAAGTACCTGGAGGAGAACCTCGCCGCCGCGGAGATCGAGCTGAGCAAAGAGGAGTCGCAGCGGATCGCAGACGCGATCCCCGCGGCCGCGGGCGACCGCTACGACGCGCAGGGGATGACGACCGTCAACAGGTAGTGAGCGCAGGCTCGATAGGGTGATGCCGGAATGCCGCTGATCCCGATGGTCATAGAGCGCACGGCGCGAGGCGAGCGCGAGTTCGATATCTACTCGCGGCTGCTCAACGAGCGCATCATCTTCCTGGGCACGCCAATCGAAGATCAGGTGGCGAATCTGGTGGTGGCGCAGCTGCTGCACCTGGAGAGCCAGGATCCGGAGAAGGACATCTCGATCTACATCAACAGCCCCGGCGGAAGCGTGTATTCGGGGCTTGCGATCTACGACACGATGCGCTTCGTGAAGCCTGACATCCAGACGATGTGCGTGGGCGTGGCGATGTCGATGGGCTCGCTGCTGCTGAGCGGGGGGACGAAGGGAAAGCGCGCGGCGCTGCCCAACAGCCGCATCCTCATCCACCAGCCGAGCGCGGGTTTCGAAGGCCAGTCGACGGACATCGAGATCCACGCCCGCGAGATCCTCTCGATCCGCGCGCGCCTGGATGCGATCTACGCCGATAACACGGGAAAGAGCGAGGAGGAAGTGCGCACCGATATGGAGCGCGACCGCTTCTTCACCGCGCAGCAGGCGCTCGAGTACGGCCTGATCGACCGCGTGCTCGACAGCCACTAGCACGCGCGAAACGGGCGGGCCGTTGTTGGGAGAGGGCCGGCAGAGCCGACCCGCGAGGGTCGCGTTGTGGGGGCAGGGCTGGGTGACGCCGGTGGCGGCCGAGGCTGTACTGGTGATCATGGGTGGATGAGCGACTTTACGCTCACTTGAGCGATATACTGCTCATAGATATGAATGTGGCCCGCCCTCATATGTCTCTCGCTCCGACCCTCGACAGCGAGGCTCTACGCGTTCTCGCGGGGACGACGTATCCATTGACCGGGCGCGAGGTAGCGCGCCTTGCGGGCCATGGCTCACAGCGAGGCATTGCAGCGGCCCTCGATCGTTTGGTCGAGCAGGGATTGGTGCTGCGACAGGAGGCCGGGGCGGCGGCGCTGTACACACTGAACCGTTCCCATCTTGCGGCTCCAGCGGCTGAAACGCTGGCGGGGATGCGCAGCGAGCTTCACCGCCGCTTGCGGAATGCGATCACCGCGTGGGAGATTCAGCCGGTGCACGCCTCAATGTTTGGATCGGCAGCCCGCGGCGATGGCGACACCTCGAGCGATATCGATCTCTTCATCGTTCGTCCGGCCGCAATAGACGAAGAGGACTCCACGTGGCGAATACAGCTATCGAGGCTCGCCGAGGACGTGCGCGCATGGACAGGCA
The DNA here is from genome assembly GCA_963725525.1 of uncultured Solirubrobacterales bacterium. GTDB lineage: Bacteria > Actinomycetota > Thermoleophilia > Solirubrobacterales > Solirubrobacteraceae > Palsa-744. The sequence continues at coordinate 262,720 of CAVRYP010000009.1, read as the reverse complement.
ATCGCGCCGCGACTATCGAGATCGGCGAGGAGGAGATAGATCGGTTGCGCCGCTCGCCGCCTCCAATCGTCGCCAACCTTCGCGCCGATGCGATTCCCTTGGCGGGTGTATCCGTAGATCAGCTTCTGGGCACACGGGACCCGGGATAAGAGGCTCACGATGTCCAACGGCAACGAGATCATCCTGGGGGATAACCTTGAGGTGCTGCCGCGCCTGGAGGATGGGTTCTTTCAGCTGATCTACATCGACCCCCCGTTCAATACGGGCGGCGCGCAGACGCGCAGGACGGTGGAGACGGTACCCGACGCGGAGGGCGATCGCACGGGCTTTCAGGGCAAGCGCTACAGCACGCGGCTGCTCGCTGAGTCCTCTTACGGCGATGAGTTCGAGGACTACCTGGCATTCCTCGAGCCCCGCCTGCGTGAGGCGCACAGGGTGCTGGCGGACAGCGGAACGCTGTACTTCCATATCGATTACCGCGAGGCTCACTACTGCAAGCTGCTGCTCGATGAGATCTTCGGCCGCGAGGGGTTTCTCAACGAGATCATCTGGGCGTATGACTACGGTGGGCGCTCCAAGCGCCGCTGGCCGGCAAAGCACGACACGATCCTCGTGTATGTGAAGGACCCGCGGGGCTACTATTACGACGCGGAGGCCGTCGATCGCGAGCCCTACATGGCGCCGGGCCTCGTGACTCCCGAGAAGGTGGCCAAAGGAAAGCTGCCCACAGACGTGTGGTGGCACACGATCGTGGCCACCAATGGCGCCGAGAAGACGGGCTATCCCACGCAGAAGCCGGAGGGGATCGTGCGGCGCATGGTGCAGGCCTCCACCCGCCCGGGGGAGTGGTGCCTGGATTTCTTCGCCGGCAGCGGCACGCTCGGCGCGGTGGCGGCGCAGCTCGATCGCCGCTATGTGCTGATCGACAGCAACCCCGAGGCCATCGCCATCGCGCGGCGGCGGCTTGAAGCCCAGACGCAGGATGGCTGAGCCAGCGGAATACGCGGCCTTCAGCCTGCCGCCGCTCGAGAGTCGATCGACGCTGCCAGCAGTGGTCGCCAATCCGCGCTCTTTGCCTCGACACCCCACTCGGCGATCAGGTGCTGGATCACAAGCTCGAGTGGCACGAGGCTGGTGGGGATGTGAAGCCTTTGGGTTGGCTGGCCCCCGGGAAAGACCCCATTGAGGTGGACGTGTGCGGCGGGGTACGCGTAGTCGGCCCGAGGAGGCTCGCGGTGGTACTCCCACCGAACGAGCCAGGAGCCGACTGAGCTGTCCGCCTGCAAACGGTAGCCATATGACTCCGCCTGACAGCGCCCGGCCACGACAGCGATAGTCTCGCGTACGAACAAGCACGCGGCGCTTCCGTGCAGATCAAGTGGTGCGCTTGCCCCCGCGACGAACCTCGTCAGTTCGAAGGCGTTCGGATCGTGGGGAAGCTGGATCAATGACAGACGCGAGTCGCTGACCGTCCGGTTGAGGACGGCGTTCAGGCGGTCGGCATAGATCTGTGCCGCTCTACGCGGCAGCGCTGCGCCCGTTCTGGCCGATGCGCAGCAGCCCAATCAGGTCGCACACCGCAGGATCCGCATCGTCCAGCTCGCCGGACCGGTATGCCCGAACGAACTCCGTGACGGTCAGTCCCACGGCACGGTGGACCTCGCCTGCCAGGTAGGCGTCGTACTCCTCTCCGGTGAGGTCGATCACAGGAGTCCCGGCCGATGTCTCTTTGACTGTCATTGCCGTTCCATGGTATCGGGGGTAGGCGATGGCATTCGCCGAGCGGCCACTCCGCCGCTCAGGCCACCGCGTGCTCGATCGCGCCCAGCGACTCGATCTCGATGCGCACGGTGTCGCCCGAGGCGAGGAAGCGTGGGGGGTCGAGACCCATGCCCACGCCCGCGGGGGTGCCCGTGAGGATCACGTCGCCCGCGTGCAGCGTGCACGTCTCGGAGATGAACTCGATCAGCTCGGGCACCGTGAAGATCAGGTTGGAGGTCGAGGAGTCCTGGCGCAGCTCGCCGTTCACCCACGTGCGCAGCCACAGCGAGTGCGGATCGGGGACCTCATCGGCGGTGGTGATCCAGGGGCCGTAGGGGCAGAAGCCGTCGGCGCCCTTCGCGCGCGTCCACTGCGGCTCGCGACGCTGCAGATCGCGCGCGCTCACGTCGTTGGCCACCGCGTAGCCCGCCACCGAGCGCGCTGGGCCCATCACCACCGCGAGCTCTCCCTCGTAGTCAAGGCGTCGCACCACCTCCGGGCAATGCAGCGGCGCGTTGGGCGGCGCGGCGGAGGAGGGGAGCTTCATGAACACCACCGGCTGCTCGGGGCGCTCTCCGCCGGTCTCGCGGATGTGGTCGGCGTAGTTGAGCCCGATCCCGAAGATCGCCCGCGGCGCCGGCACGGGGGCGAGCAGCGTCACCTCCGCGAGCGCCCACGACTCGCCCTCCACGGGCGCCGCCCCGGGGTCCACCTTCGCGTCGTCATCGAAGGTGGATGACGACGCGGTGAGGCGCTTGAGCACGGTGAGCTCCTCCTGGGCGTAGCCATAGATGCGCTCGCCGCGCACCTCACCCGCGCGGGGCGTCGTCATCGAAGGTGGATCGCTGGAGCCGGGGGGCAGGAAGGTGGCCAGGCGCATGGGCATGAGACTATCCCGCTGGGGCAGCGGGTATCGTCGCGACGGTCGATGGCCGGCACCACCCCGATCGAGCGCCTCGTGCTGCTGCTGGTTGCCGTGCTGGCGGTGCTCGCGGGGCTCGCCAACTACCAGGCCTGGTCCGCCGTGCCGCGCTTCGCGGTGGCGACGCTCGCGCTGGCGGGCCTCGCGTGGGTGGTGTCCTTCGCCACCGAGCAGCTCGGCGAGCGCTTTGGGCCCGCCATCACGGGGATGCTTCAGTCCACGCTCGGCAACCTCCCCGAGCTGTTCGTGGTGATCTTCGCGCTGCAGAAGGGCGAGCTGGTGGTGGCGCAGACGGCGATCGTCGGCTCGATCTTCGCCAACGCGCTGCTCGTGCTGGGACTCGTGATCGTGATCGGCGCGCGCCGCTCGGGCGATGGCGTGATGCGCTTCTCCCCTCGCCTCCCCAGCGACACCGCGACGCTGCTCCTGGTGACCGTCTTCATCATTGTCCTCCTCGGTCTCTCGCTCGGCTCGCACGATCCCGCGAGCCACCACGTGAAGGAGATATCGAGCGTGGGGGCGGTGTGTCTGCTGGTGGTGTATCTCGCGTGGGTGATTCCCTACCTGCGCTCGGACAAGCGCCCCGACACGGGCGGTCCCCACCGCGGCGTGCCGCGGATCTCGCTGCCCTTCACGCTCGTACTGCTGGGCATCGCCGGCGTCAGCTCGGCGTTCGTCTCCGACTGGTTCATCAACGGCCTCGCGCCCGCCATTGAAGAACTCAATCTCTCACAGGCCTTTGCGGGCCTTGTGATCGTCGCCATCGCGGGCAACGCCGTGGAGAACGTCGCCGGCATCGTCCTCGCCTGGAAGGGCCGCTCCGACCTCGCCATCTCCGTGGTGAAGAACTCGGTGGCGCAGATCGCGGCGATGCTCTTCCCGCTGCTCGTGCTCATCTCGCTGCTGCTCGCCACCACGCTCACTTTCGCGCTGGCCCCCGTCTACGTGGGCGCGCTCGCGCTCACCGCGCTCGTCGTCTGGCAGGTCACCGGCGACGGCGAGGCAATGATGTTCGAGGGCCTCGCGCTCGTCGCCCTCTACGTGATCCTCGCCACGCTCACGCTCTACGAGTAGCTCCGATCCGCCTGCGGCGTCTCGCCCAGGTCCCTGGCAACGCGACCTCGCAGGCCACCGAGGCCTCAAGCTCGGCAGGTAGCTGCCGCCGGGTGGGGACATGGTTCGGGACGGCGCGTCGAGGCTCGGCGGCGGCGGTCAGGACGGCGGGAACTCGGACTGATAGTCCGGTGTGCGCACATCGGTGAGGTCGCTGATGATCGCGAAGTCGCTTGTGTTGTGGGTGAGCAGGGAGACACCGTTGATGTTGGCAGTCGCGGCGATCGCCAGATCAACAGCGCGACGGCGTGGTTTTCCCCCGCGGGCCTGCACGGCCGCAGCCAGGCGCCCCCACTCGCGCGCCACCTCCACGGTGATGGGCAGCGGCTGGAAAGCTGCCTCGATCGCGCCGAGCCGCTGTGTGCGCAATGCGCGCTCGTCATCGTCGGCGGCGACCAGAACTCCGAAGTGCAACTCCGCTAGCGAGGCCACGCTGATGGCCGCCTCGACATCCTCCGGTGCCTCCTCGCTGATCAGGACCGATGTGTCCAGCAGTGCGCGCATGCTCTAGGCGAACGGATCCTCGAGCGCGGCCGGGAAGCGCGGGAGATCCTCGGCCAGCGTTCGCGGCGCGGGTGTCTGCCAGACGGCGCGCAGGTCACTGCCCGTGACCCACTGACGGCGCTCGGCGGGGCCAAGTTGCGCCACCGGCCGACCGGCGACGGTGATCATGATCCGCTCGCCCGCCTCGGCCCGACGCAGAACCTCACCCACGTTGTTGCGCAGCTCTTTCTGCGGGATGATCGTCATGCGATACACGGTAGCAGAAGTGCTACCTGTTTCTCCCCACTACGCGACCCTCGCGGCCCCCCTTGTGGGGGCCTATTAAGGTCGTTTGTCCCGCCGCCTCAGCCCCGCGCCAGCCCGCTGATCAGCGCGCCCGCCACGCCGCCTGCCGCGGCCGACCCCACGTTGCCGTCCATGCCCTCCAGCGGGGCGATGAACAGCGTCTGGATCGCCAGCCTTCCCGGACCCGTGAAGCGGTTCCAGGTGAGCTTTCCACCGCCGCCGAAGATGCCCGTCTTCAGGCCCATCGTCACCGCTTCGAGCTTCACCGTGGGGTCCTTGTAGAGCCACGCGCCGGCCTCCACATCGAGCTGCTCGCCCTGGCCCAGCTCCACGAGGAACACGTTGCCGTGGCCGTGCAGCCACACCAGCGCATCGCCCTCGGTGGCGCGGAACTTGTCCATGAAGAAGCCCGTGCCCCCCAGCAGCATGTTCTGCACGCCCTTGATGCGTTCGAAGCTGTAATCGAGATTGTCCGTCGCCGCGATGAACTGGTGCTCGCGCACATCCAGGCCCTCGCCCTGGCGCAAATGCAGCGGGATGCACTGCCCCGGCGAGTCGCGCGAGAACGCGATCCGCCCACTGCCCTTCGTGCGCGTCACGAAGAACTCAAGGCCCGCGATCTTGCGCTTCATCGCGCCCGGCAGCTTCTTCAGCTCGATATCCAGCTGCGTCTGCTTCCACAGCAGCACGTGATGCTCGAACATCACCGCCCTGTTGCTCACCTCGACCTGCAGCTCCGGCACCAGCTCGCCGCGCACGTGGTAGGTCACCCCCGCGAAGCTCTCATCGTGGATCTGGCTCTGGATCGGCTCGGGCAGCTGCATGGGAAGGCTCCTCTCGGCTGGTGGTGTGGCAGTTATCGGCCGTCTACCGGCCTACCTGAGCTCTGTCGGAGACACGCACGCGTGCCCGCCGCGCCCCACCCGCCAGCGCTCGCGGCTCTGCCCGCCAAGCTAGCGCTCCCGCAGGCGGAAAGCGCGCTAGACTCCTCTGTACCTCGCGCTTGGGCGGGGTTTTTCTTCGCCCACTGCCGCTTTTTCAACCCACCACGAGGACTTTCTCGATATGGCCCGCGGAGACGTTCGAATAGCTATCACCCTCGCCTGCGAGGACTGCAAGCATCGCAATTACCAGACCAACAAGAGCAAGCGCAACAGCCCCGATCGCGTCGCCCTGCGCAAGTACTGCCGCTGGTGCCGCCGGCACACCCCGCATCGGGAGACGCGCTAGCGGGAGCGTCATTGTGGCCCGTGACCGCAAACGCGCAAAGCAGCGTCAGCAGCGCCGACCGGGGCCCGCAGTGCCGCCGGTCGCGCCGCCGAGCGCGACGAGCGGACTGCTGGGCGCGAGGTCGACGCCGCACCTGCCTCCGGCGCCGAGGGCTTCGTCGAGGGCGCGCCCTCGCACATCTCCGCTCGGGACCTCCCCGGCGCGCTCGACCACTCCGGCGACGTCGACGAGTTCGATGCCGCGCTCGTGCGCGGCGCCGGCGGCGTGCCCGTCGCGCCGGGCTCGCTCCGCCGAGGACGCCGCGCTGAGGCCGAGCTCGAGTACGAGTCCGAGCACCCCTGACGCCAAGCCTGGGGCCGGACCGAGGCCAAGCCGCCCGCAAGGGTCGCGCCGCGGCCAACGGTGCCTCCACCGCGCCCGTCCGCGTGCAGCCCGCCGCCGCCCCGCCGATCCCCGCCAGCACCTGCCCGGTCGCGCGCTCGCCTTCCTGCGCGCCTCCTGGGCGGAGCTCCAGCGCGTGCAGTGGCCCAACCGTTCGCAGGTCAGCCAGGCCACCGCGGTCGTGCTCGGCTTCGTCGCCGTCGCCGGCGCTCTACTTTGGTCATGCCGACTATGTTGCCAAGGAAGTCGTGGAAGCCATCCTCTAAGGCCATCCTCTAGTCTCTTCCACCGCACCGCGCGCGCATCGCCGGCCGCGGACGCTCCCCTCGCTCGCCCGCCGGGCACCTCGCAGGATCTTCTCTTCGCTCCCCATCTGAACACGTCAGGAATCGCATGTTTCGCTGGTATGTAGTCAACACCTACTCAGGTCACGAGAACAAGGTCAAGCAGAACCTCGAGCACCGCGTCGTCTCTCTCGGACAGCAGCGCGCCGTGCGCCAGGTCGTCGTTCCCACCGAGTCCGTCTCGGAGATGAAGGACAACCAGAAGGTCACCGTCGAGAAGCGCACCATGCCCGGCTACGTGCTCGTCAACATGGAGCTCAACGAGGACTCCTGGGGAGTCGTCAAGGGCACGCCCGGCGTAACAGGATTCGTCGGCGCCTCCCAGGAGCCAGTTCCTTTGACCCAGGTCGAGGTCGACCGTCTCCTGCACAAGGAGGTCGCCACGGCCCCGCGCACCCGCGCCCAGTTCACGATCGGCGAGACCGTCAAGGTGGTCTCCGGGCCATTGGCCGACTTCTCCGGCGAGATCTCCGAGATCAACGACGATGCCGCCAAGCTCAAGGTGCTGGTATCTATCTTTGGACGCGAGACCCCGGTCGAGGTGGGTTTCGACCAGGTCAAGAAGCTCTAGTGCGAGCATGTACCCTCAGAGCGTTGTTCAAGCACTAGTCTCGGAAGCCGTGAGCAAAGCGAACGGCGGTTACGGTCGCCTGGAGGGCGACCACCATCTCAAAACGCGGGCCTGGATGGCCCGCGGACCATGGGCCAAGAAAGTCCTCACAACCATCAAGTTGCAGGCCAGAGCGGGCCAGGCGATCCCCTGCGCCGCCGGTCGGTCCTGCCCTGGGCCAGCACGGCATCAACATCATGGAGTTCTGCAAGAGCTTCAATGCGCAGACCCAGTCCGAAACGGGAACGATCATCCCCGTCGTCATCACGGTCTACGAGGACCGCTCCTTCACTTTCGTCACCAAGACTCCCCCCGCGGCGGTGCTGATCCGCGAAACGCTGCGCCTGGAGAAAGGCTCCGGCGAGCCCCATCGCACGAAGGTGGGCAAGCTCTCGCAGAAGCAGCTCCGCGAGATCGCCGAGCGCAAGCTTCCCGATTTGAACGCGCACGACGTGGAGCAGGCATCGAAGATCATCGCCGGTACAGCCCGTTCGATGGGCGTGGAAGTGGAGGCCGCATGAGTTCCCACGGTCGCCGTCTCAGCGAGTCACTGGCAAAGGTCGACCGCGAGCACGAGTACGAGCCCGCGCAGGCGATCGGCCTCGTCAAGGACCTCGCGGGCGCCAAGTTCGACGAGTCCGTTGAGGTGCATGTGCGCACCGGTCTCAACGTGCGCCACGCCGACGAGCAGCTTCGCGGCACGATCGCGCTGCCCAACGGCCTCGGCAAGGACGTCAAGGTCGCCGTCTTCGCGCAGGGCCCCAAGGCCGCCGAGGCCGAAGCCGCGGGTGCGGACGTGGTCGGCGGCGAGGATCTTGGCGAAGAAGATCCAGGAGGGCTTCGACGACTTCGATGTCGCCATCGCCACGCCCGATCTGATGTCGGTCGTCGGTCGTCTCGGGCGCATCCTCGGCCCCTCGGGCAAGATGCCCAACCCCAAGGTCGGCACCGTCACGATGGATGTCGCCAAGGCGGTGGAAGAGTCCAAGTCCGGCAAGGTCGAGTACCGCACCGACCGCACCGCCATCGTGCACCTCGTGATCGGCAAGGCCTCCTTCGACGCCCGCCAGTTGCTGGAGAACTACGCCGCCGTGATCGAGGAGCTGATCCGCGCCAAGCCATCGTCCGCGAAGGGCCGCTACCTGCGCACGATCACGCTTGCCTCCACCATGGGGCCGGGCGTGAAAGTAGATCCGAGCCGTACTCGCGACATCGTTGAGGAGGCGTCGCCTAGACCTCCTTTCTTTCGTTTCTCTTGAGAGAGAAAAGAAAGAAAGGAGCAAAGAAAGAAAAGAGCAGCACCGGCCACCAAAGACCCCCGGCGGTTCACGCGTAAGACCGGGATAGGAGACCCAGTGAACCGAGACCAGAAGGCCGTCGGCGATCGCCGAGATCGCCACCAACATCGACGAGTCGCAGGCGATCTTCGCCGTCGACTATCGCGGCATCACCGTCGCCCAGGTAGCCGAGCTGCGCGCCAAGCTGCGCGAGGCCGACGCCTCCTTCAAGGTCGTCAAGAACTCGCTCACCGAACGCGCCGCCGACGAGGTCGGCGCCGCTGAGCTGAAGCCCTATCTGAAGGGTCCCACCGCGCTCACCTTCGTGCGCGGCGACGCCGCTCTGGCGGCCAAGGCCGTCGCCGACTACGCGCGCGCCACCCAGCTCCTGCCCTTCAAGGGCGGCCTGATGGACGGCAGCGAGGTCGACGCCGACCAGATCCGCGCCGTCTCGCGCCTGCCCTCGCGCGAAGTGCTCTACGGGCAGCTCGTGGGGATGGTGGCCTCGCCGCTCAACGGCCTCGTGCGCACCCTCAACGCGCTCGTCTCAGGGCTCGCGGTGGCGCTCGGACAGGTGCACGAGCAGAAGGCTTCAGCAACGCCAGCAACTTCAACTTCAACAACCCCGGAGGACTGACACATGGCAACAAGCACACAGGATTGGATCGAGGAGCTCAAGGGCATCTCGGTGCTCGAATTGGCCGAGCGCATCAAAGCGCTCGAGGAGGAGTTCGGCGTCTCCGCGGCGGCTGTCGCCGCACCCGTCGCCGCCCCCGCGGGTGGCGGTGGCGATGGCGCCGCCGAAGAGGAAGAAAGCTCGACCGTCGACGTCGTCCTCGACGGCCGCCGGCGACAAGAAGATCCAGGTCATCAAGGTCGTGCGCGCGGCCACCGGCCTCGGCCTGAAGGAGGCCAAGGCGCTCGTCGACGAGGCCCCCAAGCCCGTCAAGGAGGGCATCGAGCGCGAGGAGGCCGACAAGCTCAAGCAGGAACTGGAGGAGGCCGGCGGCTCGGTCGAGGTCAAGTAGAGCCCGCCCATCCGCCGCGAAAGAGGAGCCCCGCACTGTCGGGGCTCCTCCTTTACTTATGCCTTACAAATTTGCTCCAAGTCCGGTAGAATCCCGCCCGCCAGCCGATAGTCGCAGCCGCTCCAACGACACCGTGCCGCGCCACATACGCGGCGATCTGGGAGCGGGGTCCGTGAGCGCTGGCTGCCCCCTTGAGGGCGGCGATCACGTGTGCTATCTTTCGTGGTCGCGCTTTCGCGCCCTTCCTCTGCCCGTCTCTCGCCCTCCGAAGGAGTCGTTTCTTGGCTGCTGTTGATGCTCTCCGCTCGCGCCGCACTTTCGCGCGCCTCTCAAAGACGGTCGACGTTCCCAACCTCATCGATATTCAGCGCCGCTCGTTCGAGTGGCTCACCGACCCCGAGAAGGGTGGGTTGCGCGAGACGATCGACGACATCTCCCCGATCGAGGACTACACCGGCAACCTCGCCGTGCAGTTCGGCAAGTTCATCTTCGACGAGCCCGTTGCCTCACTTGAGCAGTGCCGTGAGAAGGATCTGACATACGCCCGTCCGCTGACCGTCACCGTGGCCTTCATCAACCGCGAGACGGGCGAGATCCGCGAGCAGTCGGTCTTCATGGGCGACTTCCCCTGGATGACCGAGCGCGGCACGTTCGTCATCAACGGCACCGAGCGCGTCGTCGTGACGCAGCTCGTACGTTCCCCCGGCGCCTACCTGATGGAGCCCAAGGACCGCGAGAAGCAGGTCTTCATCGCCAACCTCATGCCCGCCCGCGGCTCGTGGCTGGAGCTCGAGATCGACAAGAAGGGCAAGGTCTTCGTGCGCATCGATCGCAAGCGCAAGCTGCCCGTTACGGTGCTCCTGCGCGCGATGGGCTATGCCACCGATGAGGAGATCCTGCGCCTCTTCGAGAACTCGCTCTACATCCGCAACACGATCGAAGCCGACACCGAGATCACGCGCACCGAAGAGGGCGCGCTGATCGAGCTCTTCAAGAAGCAGCGTCCGGGCGAGCCGCCGTCGGTCGACAACGCCAAGGCGCTTTTGAACCAGCTGTTCTTCGACCCCAAGCGCTACGACCTCACGCGCGTGGGCCGCTACAAGCTCAACTCGCGCCTCGGTCTCGATGTCGATATCGACACGCGCACGCTCACCCACGACGACATCCTCCAACTCGTGCGCGAGCTCGTCTCGCTGCCCAAGCGCCTGGGCATCCCCGAGGAGGAGAACCCCGAGATCGAGATCAAGGACTACGCCGCGGAGGCCACGAGCATGCCGCGCGAGCCCGTCGCCGATCACCTCGACGAGTACGAGCACTTCGGCAACCGCCGCCTGCGCACCGTCGGAGAGCTGATCCAGGAGGCCTTCCGCATCGGTCTCTACCGCATGGAGAGGGTCGTGCGCGAGCGCCTCACCACCGAGGACGCCGACACGATCACGCCGCAGACGATCATCAACATCCGCCCCGTGGTGGCGGCGCTGAAGGAGTTCTTCGGCTCCTCGCAGCTCTCGCAGTTCATGGATCAGACCAACTCGCTGGCGGGCCTCACGCACCGCCGGCGACTCTCCGCCTTGGGCGCCGGAGGTCTCACCCGTGAGCGCGCCCCGATCGAGGTGCGCGACGTGCACCCCACCCACTACGGGCGCATGTGCCCGATCGAGACGCCCGAGGGTCCCAACATCGGCCTGATCGGCTCGCTCAGCTCGTTCGCCGAGGTGAGCGAGTACGGCTTCGTCACGACGCCCTATCGCGTCGTGAAGGACGGCACGGTGGGCGAGGAGGTCGTGCGCCTGGACGCCACGCAGGAGGAGGAGCAGCTGATCGCCCAGGCCAACACGCCGGTGGACGCCAAGACCGGCAAGCTCAAGGGCACCGAAATCCTCTGCCGCACGCAGGCCGGGCAGTACCTCACGGTGAGCCCCAAGGACGTCGATCTGATGGACGTCTCGCCCGAGCAGATCTGGTCGGTCGCCACGGCGATGATCCCGTTCCTCGAGCACGACGACGCCAACCGCGCGCTGATGGGCTCGAACATGCAGCGCCAGGCGGTGCCGCTGCTCAAGGCCGACGCGCCGCTCGTAGGCACCGGCATGGAGCGCCGTGCTGCGCTCGACACGGGAGACGTGCTGCTGGCGCGCAACGCCGGCACGGTCGAGTTCATCGACGCCACGCAGATCCTGGTCGAGACGACCGACGCCAAGAAGGACGAGTACGAGCTGCAGAAGTTCATGCGATCGAACCAGGGCACCCTGATCCACCAGAAGCCGCGCGTGCGCACGGGCCAGAAGGTCAAGGCGGGCGAGGTGCTCGCCGACGGCTCCTCCACCGATCGCGGTGAAATGGCGCTCGGCAAGAACCTGATGGTGGCCTTCATGTCCTGGGAGGGCTACAACTTCGAGGACGCCATCATTCTGTCCAAGCGCCTCGTGAAGGACGACGAGCTCACCTCGATCCACATCGAGGAGTACGAGATCGACGCCCGCACGACCAAGCTCGGCGAGGAGGAGATCACGCGCGACATCCCCAACCGCTCCGAGGAGTCGCTGCGCAACCTCGACGACCGCGGCATCGTGCGCGTGGGGGCAGAGGTGGCATCGGGCGATCTGCTCGTGGGCAAGGTCACCCCCAAGGGCGAGACCGAGCTCACCGCCGAGGAGAAGCTGATCCGCGCGATCTTCAAGGAGAAGGCCCGCGAGGTCCGCGACACTTCGCTCAAGGTCCCCCACGGCGAGGGCGGCGTCGTGATCGACGTGAAGACCTTCAGCCGCGACGCCGGCGACGATCTGCCGCCGGGCGTCAACGACCTCGTACGCGTGTTCGTCGCCAAGAAGCGCAAGATCTCCGAGGGCGACAAGCTCGCCGGCCGCCACGGCAACAAGGGCGTCATCTCGAAGATCGTCGACGAGCAGGACATGCCCTTCCTCGAGGACGGCACCCCCGTCGACGTGATTCTCAACCCGCTCGGGGTCCCCTCGCGCATGAACGTGGGGCAGATCCTTGAGACGCACCTCGGCTGGGCCGCGGCGCAGGGCTGGTATGACGATGGCACCGAGGCCTACAAGGAAGCGCATTCAAACGGCGGCACTGGGCGCGTGTATGTGTCCACGCCGGTGTTCGACGGCGCCACCGTGCAGGACGTCGACGCGGCGCTCGTCGCCTGGCAGGACGCGCACGAGGGTCGCATCCGCATGGACATCGACAAGTCCCGCCGCGAGGGCGAGCAGGCCTCGGGCAAGATGACGCTCTTCAACGGCCGCAGCGGCGAGCCCTTCGAGGAGCAGGTGACGGTGGGGTACATGTACATCCTCAAGCTCCTGCACCTCGTCGACGACAAGATCCACGCTCGCAGCACCGGCCCCTACTCGCTGGTGACCCAGCAGCCGCTGGGCGGCAAGGCGCAGTTCGGCGGCCAGCGCTTCGGCGAGATGGAGGTGTGGGCGCTGGAGGCATTCGGCGCCGCCTACACGCTGCAGGAGATGCTCACGATCAAGTCCGACGACACCGTTGGGCGCGTGAAGGCGTACGAGGCGATCGTCAAGGGCGAGAACATCGCCGAGCCCTCGATCCCCGAGTCCTTCAAGGTGCTGCTCAAGGAGATGCAGTCGCTCGCGCTCGACGTCAACGTGGTCTCCGAGGAGGGTCAGCACGCGGAGATGCGCGACGAAGACGACGATCTGCTGCGCGCCGCCGAGGAGCTCGGCATCGATTTGTCAGGAGTGCGCGCGCCGCTGGGTGACGTCAACGAGGAGGTCGTCGAGAGCAACGGCTCCCCAGCCGCCGGCGGCGATGAGGCCGCTGCGGGCCCGGCGACGAGGTCGCCGCGCGGCGACAGCAACGGCGACGGCGAGAGCATCGAGGCCCCCACGATCGACCACAGCGACCTGCTCGCGGCGATCATCGGCGCGGACGGCGAGGACGTCGAGGACGCCGCGGAGGAGTCCGGCGAGGCCGCGGTCGGCGCCGGCGGCGCCGCTGATGAGACGCTGGCGGTGGCGGTGGCCGACGAGGGCGAGGACGCCCTCGGGATCGGGGATGTGCTCGACGGGGACGACGACGAGGAGGACCCGCTAGGCGGGGAGGACCTCCTGGTCGGGGCAGGGGTGGACATCGACACGGACATCGACCTCGAGTCGATTGCAACAGACGAGCCTGAGGAGACAGCATGATCGACATAAACAATTTTGATGCCATCGAGATTTCGCTGGCCTCCTCCAAGCAGATCCGCGGCTGGAGCTCGGGCGAGGTGACCAAGCCCGAGACGATCAACTACCGCACGCTCAAGCCGCGAGAAGGACGGTCTCTTCTGCGAGCGGCATCTTCGGCCCCACCAAGGACTGGGAGTGCTACTGCGGCAAGTACAAGCGCGTGCGCTACAAGGGCATCGTGTGCGAGCGCTGCGGCGTGGAGGTCACGCGCTCGAAGGTGCGTCGCGAGCGCATGGGCCACGTCGACCTGGCCGCTCCCGTCGAGCCACATCTGGTTCTTCAAGGGCGTCCCCTCGCGCATCGGCTACCTGCTCGACATGGCGCCCAAGGAGTCGAGAAGGTGCTCTACTTCGCCGCCTCGATCGTCACGTGGGTCGACGACGAGGCCCGCACGAAGGACGTCGACACGCTCGAGAAGGAGGTCAACAAGGTCCTCGACAGCCTACGCGGCCGAGCGCGAGGAGCGCGTGCTCGAGCTGCGCGAGTCGCCTCGAGCGTCGTGAGAAGTATCTGCAGAGCGGCAAGCAGACGCACTTCTCCGACGAAGACCACCTGTGGGCCGATTCGCTGGACCTCAACCTCGCGAAGATCTCCGACGAGGAGCGCGAGAAGCTCATCAAGGAGCTCAACAAGATCTTCGAGGCCGACATCGCCGACACCGAGGCCTACATCGAGGACGCCGCCGAGCGTATGCGCCACGTGTGGGAGCTCTTCAAGACGATGGAGCCCAAGCAGATCGAGCACGACGAGACGACCTTCCGCGAGCTCAAGGAGCGCTTCGGCTGCCCCTACGGCTTCGGCGAGTACTTCCGCGGCGGCATGGGCGCCGAAGCGGTACGCGACCTGCTCCAGCAGGTCGACCTCGAGGCCGAAAGGGTGGACCTCGAGGATCAGGTGAAGACCGGCAAGGGCCAGAAGCAGGCGCGCGCGGTCGAAGCGCCTGAAGGTCGTGAGCGCCTTCATCCAGTCGGGCAACCGCCCCGAGCAGATGGTGCTCGACGCGGTGCCGGTGATCCCGCCGGAGCTGCGCCCGATGGTGCAGCTCGACGGCGGACGCTTCGCCACCTCTGACCTCAACGACCTCTACCGCAGGGTGATCAACCGCAACAACCGCCTCAAGCGGCTGCTCGATCTGGGCGCGCCGGAGATCATCGTGAACAACGAGAAGCGCATGCTGCAGGAGGCCGTCGACGCGCTGTTCGACAACGGCCGTCGCGGGCGCCCCGTCACCGGACCGGGCAACCGGCCGCTGAAGTCGCTGAGCGACATGCTCAAGGGCAAGCAGGGCCGCTTCCGCCAGAACCTCTTCGGCAAGCGCGTGGACTACTCGGGCCGCTCGGTGATCGTCGCGGGCCCCTACCTGAAGCTGCACCAGTGCGGTCTGCCGAAGATCATGGCGCTGGAGCTCTTCAAGCCGTTCATCATGGCGCGCCTCGTCGAGCGTAAGAGCGCGCAGAACATCAAGGCCGCCAAGAAGATGGTCGACTCGATGATCGGCGAGGTCTGGGACGTGCTCAAGGAGGTCATCCACGAGCACCCGGTGCTGCTCAACCGCGCGCCGACGCTGCACCGCCTCGGCATCCAGGCGTTCGAGCCGCTGCTGGTGGAGGGCAAGGCGATCCAGGTGCACCCGCTCGTGTGCCACGCCTTCAACGCCGACTTCGATGGCGACCAGATGGCCGTGCACCTGCCGCTCAGCGCGGAGGCGCAGGCGGAGGCGCGCATACTGATGCTCTCTTCCAACAACATCCTCTCGCCCGCGCACGGGGCGCCGCTGGCGACGCCGACGCAGGACATGATCCTGGGGGCCTACTACCTCACGTATGGCCCCGAGGCAGAGGAGCTGGCGAAGATCGACAGGGCCACGCACGATCCGCGTCCGCACGTGTTCCGCACAGCGCAGGAGTCCGAGCTCTCCTACGAGGCGGGCGTCGTGAAGCTGCACGACATCGCGGAGTTCCGCCCCTTCGGGCGCGAGGGCGGCCACGTGCTCACCACCGTGGGGCGGATCATCTACAACGATCGCATCGAGCGCGCGCTCGCGGAGGCGGTGGGCGAGAGCTTCGACGCCACCAAGTACGTGTTCGTGAACCAGTCGATGAAGAAGCGCGATACGACGAGGCTGATCGACGCGCTCGTGCAGACCTACGGCGCGACGACGATCTCGCTGGTGCTCGACGCGTTCAAGGACCTCGGCTTCAAGTACGCCACGCAGGCGGGCATCACGATCTCCAAGAACGACGTCGTGATCCCGCCGCGAAAGGGCGAGATCATCAAGAAGTACGAGGACATCGTCGCCGAGATCTCAGATCAGTACGACATGGGCCTGATCACCCAGGAGGAGCGCCACGAGGCCGTGGTGGAGAAGTGGAACGCCGCGACCGACGAGGTGGCGGAGGCGATGATCGAGAACCTCGACACGCTCAACCCGATCTTCATGATGGCCAACTCGGGCGCCCGTGGCTCGTTCAAGCAGATCCGCCAGCTGGCGGGGATGCGCGGGCTGATGGCCAACCCGAAGGGCGAAATCATCGAGCGCCCGATCAAGGCCAACTTCATGGAGGGCCTGTCGGTGCTGGAGTACTTCATCTCCACGCACGGCGCGCGCAAGGGACTGGCAGACACAGCGCTGCGCACGGCGGACTCGGGCTATCTCACACGTCGCCTCGTGGACGTCGCCCAGGATGTGATCATCCGCGAGCCCGACTGCGGCACCGAGGACCACATCGAGATGCCGGTGTTCAAGGCCGGCGGCGACGCCAACGACAACCTCGTGGGGCGCGTCGCGGCGGAGCCGATCACGACCAAGCGCGGCCGGATGCTGGCCGAGGGTGGCGTGGAGATCGGACGCGCGGAGTTCGCGGAGATCGTGGCGGCCTTCCAGGAGGACCACGAGAAGGGCGCCGAGATGCTCGTGCCGGTGCGCTCGGTGCTGAAGTGCAAGGCCCTCAGCGGCGTGTGCCAGGCCTGCTACGGGCGCGCGATGGCCACGGGCCAGACCGCGCAGATCGGAGACGCCGTGGGGATCGTCGCGGCGCAGTCGATCGGCGAGCCCGGCACGCAGCTCACGATGCGCACCTTCCACACGGGCGGCGTCGCCGGGGCGGACATCACGCACGGCCTGCCGCGCGTGGTGGAGCTGTTCGAGGCGCGCAAGCCCAAGGGCCTCGCGCAGATCGCCGAGCAGGATGGCGCGGTGTCGATCGAGGAGTCCGAGAAGGCGCTCACGGTCGTGGTCACCGATGAGGCCGGCGAAGAGCACCGCCACGCCTTCCCGCGCCGTACGCGCCTGTTCGTGAGCGAGGGCGAGAAGGTGACCGCCGGAAAGCAGCTCAACGAGGGCTCGCTCTACCCGCACGACCTGCTGAAGCTGCGCGGGCGCACGGAGACCGAGCGCTACCTCGTGAAGGAGGTGCAGGAGGTCTACAAGAGCCAGGGCGTGGACATCAACGACAAGCACATCGAGCTGATCGTGCGCCAGATGCTCAAGAAGGTGCGCGTGGATCAGAAGGGCGACACCGACTACCTGCCCGGCCAGTTCGTGGATCGCTTCGAATTCGCCCGCGTGAACGCCGATCTCGGCGAGAAGAAGGGCGAGCAGGCGCAGTACGAGGACATCATCCTCGGCATCACCAAGGCATCGCTCAACACCGACTCGTTCCTGAGTGCGGCCTCCTTCCAGGAGACGACGAAGGTGCTAACCGACGCAGCCCTTGAGGGCAAGATCGACCGCCTCAACGGCCTCAAGGAGAACGTCATCATCGGCAAGCTGATCCCAGCCGCCACCGGCCTCAAGCGCTACCGGCGAATCGAGATCGAGCCCACCGAACCGCTCCCCCGCGCGATCGACGATGTGGGCCTGCTCGACCAGGACGAGATAGCAGCTGAGCTGGGCATCTCCGAGGGAGACGCCTTCGGCGCCTACGGCCACGAGTTCGACGCAGACCTCGCCTCGCTGGAGAAGATCGGCGCAGGCGACTCCGACCCCGGCTTCGTGGAGGAGCTCGCGGAGCTCGAGATGACAGAGGCGCCTCCGATCGAGGAGTAGCTTGACCTGAGCAGCAGCGGAAAAGGCCGGCCCCGTGCCGGCCTTTTTTGTGCCCTGAGGGTTGCCTGTTTGCACGCTCCGTGTTTGATGTTGAGGGTTGGGGGTTGACGTCACCTTTGTTTTATGGTTACAATGCCCGAACAAGGCATCCACCCCCCGGGTGGCTGCAATGAAATATGCACTGGGTTGGGTGTGGTCCTCTCAGGACCGGTTGTTGCGCAACTGAGGGAAGTTTGGGAGAGGGCCGGGTCAGAACGATGAGGGGTTGTATCCGCGTGAGTCCGAGAGAGACAGACGTGCCAGGGGTCTTCGTGACCCCAACGGGAGCCGTAACTAGATGCATCAGCATCCTGATGCATCTCTCTCTCTCTCTCTCTCTCTTGGCGGTATTGGCTAGTCGCTGACCCTGGTCGTTCGGCGCCGCGACGCCACCTTCGCTCCCCCCGTGGGAGTTGGGGAATCGCTGCGCCCGCTGTTCCCCTGTATCTGACGGGGCGGGTGGTCTAGATGGCCACCGCCACGCAATCGCGAGCCAGCGCCCGCAAGCGCACATCGCGCAGCGCACCTGTCAAGCCCCGCGCGGGCTCCACGCAGGTGACCGAAGTGCAGCGCACGCGGATGCTCTCCGCGACGGTGCAGGTGGTGGGCGAGCTGGGCTACGAGCGGATGTCGGTCGCGCGAGTAACCTCGCGCGCGGGGGTCTCGCGGCGCACGTTCTACGACCTGTTCGTGGACCGCGAAGCGTGCTTCCTCGCGGCATTCAACGAAACTGTGCAGGGCGCCCGCGCGCTCGCGTGTGAGGCCGCCGCGGGCGAGCGGGAGTGGCGCACGAGGGTACGCGCCGGTCTCGCCGCATTACTGTCGTTCTTTGCGGACGACCCGTTGGCGGGCCGCGTGCTCGTGGTGGACGCGTTGAAGGCCGGCCCCGCGGTGCTGGAGCGTCGCGCAGGGATCGTGGCCGAGCTGATCGAGGTCGTGGAGGGTGGCCGCGCGCAGGTGCGCGGCGGCCGCGACGTGGCCCCCCTCACCGCGGAGGGCGTGGTCGGCGCGGTGCTCGCCGTGGTGCACACCCGCCTGCTGGGTTCAAACGGCGAGTCGCTAACCGAGCTGCTGAACCCGCTGATGGCGATGATCGTGCGCCCCTACCTGGGTGCGGCGGCGGCGGAAAAGGAGCTCGAGCGCCCACTGCCCGCCGGTCGCCGCACGCGCCGCAAGGCCCCGGCCGCCGATCCACTGGATGGTCTCGACATGCGCCTCACTTACCGCACTCTGCGCGTCCTCGCGACGATCGCCGAGGCGCCCGGTGCGAGCAACCGCGAGGTGGCACGGGCGGCCGGTGTGATCGACCAGGGGCAGATTTCGAAGCTGTTGACGCGCCTGGAGGGTCTTGGGTTGATCCGCAACACGGGCGTGGGGCACATCAAGGGCGAGCCCAATGCCTGGCAGCTGACGGGCAGGGGCCGGGAGATAGAGCAGGCAGTTCGCGGCGAGGGCGCCGCCATCGCAAACCACGAGGAGGGAGCAGGTCGATGAGGGGTTTCAAGGGTGTGCTGGTCGTTGTGTTTGCGGTCGTGGCTTGCGGGACGCTCGCTTTGGGCGCGGGGTCCGCGTCGGCGTTGAACACGCATCTGTTCTCGGGGAGTTTTGGGAGCGCTGGTTCGGGGGCGGGCCAGGTTTTGCTCAGCGCGGCCAGCTCTAATGTGGCGGGTAGCGGTGTGGCGGTGGATGCTGGTTCGGGTGATGTGTATGTGGCGGATACGGGTAATTTTCGGGTTGACGAGTTCTCTTCGGCTGGTGTGTTTGTGCGGGCGTGGGGTTGGGGTGTCGCGGATGGGCTGCCGGCGTTTGAGGTGTGCACCCTGTCATGTCAGCAGGGGCTCTCCGGTTCGGCGGCCGGCCAGTTCGTGAACCCAGTGTTCATAGCGGTCGATAATTCCGCTGGGCCTTCGGCGGGCGACGTGTATGTCGGGGATGTGGGCGATAATCGTGTTACGAAGTTCAGCGCTGCCGGTGCTGTGGTCGGGGCGTGGGGGGTGGGGGGCCAGCTGGATGGCTCCACCACGGGCGCGGGGGTCTTCGGTGCGCTGGCGGGTGTCGCGGTCGGCCCTGGCGGCACTGGCACGTTGTACGTCCTGAACACGGCGTCTGGAGTGTTTGAGTTTGAACAGGACGGGACGTTCGCCACGGAATTCGAAGTCGCGCGCGGCACCGAACCGCACGGGCTGGCGGTGGACGCGGCGGGGGATATCTTCAAGGTCAATGGCGATCTCAGCGTCGAGGAGATCACGGGCGCGAACAGCGATGTCGGGCAGGTCACGCCTGAAGGTGTGGGTCTGGGGGGCTCCACGAACGCTTCAGGGCTCGCGGTTGGCGCGTCTGGCGATCTGTATGTCGCCGAACCCGGTGGTGTCGCGCACTACGCGTTCGCCGAACCGGGGGTCGTGAGCGAGCCGGGCGGTAGGACCTGCACGCTTGGGTCGCACGCGGGGTGCGTCGCAACGGACGTGTTCGGCGCGGGCACTCTGAGTGGCGGTAGCGGTGTCGGTTTCGATCCCTCCAGCGGCGGTGTGTTCGTCGACGATGCCTCGGCGGGCCTGCTTGACGTGTTCGCTCCGCTCGTGCTGCCCGATGTCGCCAGCGGCTCGGCGGGGGAAGTGCATCCCACGAGTGCGAAGCTCGAAGGGTCCGTCAATCCGTCTGGGGTACAGTTGAGCGACTGCCGCTTCGACTACGGCACCAGCACCGCCTACGGGCAGAGCGCGCCGTGCGTGCCTGCCGCCGGTTCGATTCCTGCGGACTCCAGCCCACATTCTGTGACGGCGGGTCTGGCGGGGCTCACGCCGGGTGTGACGTATCACTTCCGGTTGCAGGCGTCCAACGCCAACTGCGCCTCGTGCACGAGCTTTGGCGAAGACGCCACGTTCGCCACGCCTCCCCCGCCGTCGATCACGGGCGCAAACGCGACGGGCCTGACCGCGACCTCCGCGGACCTCAACGCCCAGATCAACCCCAATGGCTCCGATACCAGCTATCGCTTCGAGTGGGGCACGAGCATGGCGTATGGTACGAGCGTCCCCGTGCCAGACGCCGATATCGGCTCTGGCACGGGCAGTGTCGCGGTCACAACGCACCTGGCGGGGTTGAGCGCCAACGCGACTTATCACTGGCGGGTCATCGCGAGCAACCCGAGCGGCACGACCACGGGTGTGGATCACACGTTCGTGTATGAAACGAATGGTGGTGGTTTGCCGGATAACCGTGCGTATGAGATGGTCTCGCCCCCGCAGAAGAACGGTGCGGTGCTGGGCACCCTGTTTGGCAGTAACCCATCTGTGTCGGACGATGGTTCGCGTGTGATGATCGAGAGCATCCAGTGTTTCGCGGGTTCCGTTTCGTGTACGGCGTCGCGTGCGGATAGCAATGGTGAGCCGTTCGAGTTCTCGCGTACGAGTGGTGGCTGGGCGCCTACGCCGCTTGCGCCGCCGGCGCTGCCGGCCGATGCGACTACGAGGGTCAGGTTCAGTGCCGAAGGCGATACGGCGTTGTTCACCTCTCCGACTGCGCCGTTTGGGGAGGACGATTTCCTGGCGCGCCGGCCGGATGGATCGTTTGTGGATATCGGTCCGTCGAGTCCGCCCGCATTGGGTGCGAACGGGAGCCCGTCTGGCAGCCAGGCGATGACTGCGGATCTCTCGCATCTCGTTTTCGAAAACCAGGGCCATGGTTGGCCTTTTGATGCGACCCAAGGGCTAGGTAGGTCTCTGTATGAGTATGCGGGTAGTGGCTCGGCGCCTGTGCTTGTGGGGGTGAGTGGCGGGGCCGGCAGCACCGATTTGATCAGCGCCTGCGAAACACTACTGGGCGAACCGAGGGGTGGTGATTCCCGTGGGTTGTCGGCTGATGGTGGCACGGTGTTCTTCACTGCGATGGCGTGTGCGTCGGGTTCGGGTGTCAATGCGGGTGTCGCGGTGCCGGCGGACGCGTTGTATGCGCGTATCGGTGGGTCGCGGACGGTCCTGGTGTCGGGGCGCTCGCCGCTTGGGTGCACGGGTGTGTGTCTGGGTTCGCCCGCGGGCGCCGCGAATTTCAGGGGTGCTTCTGCGGATGGGTCGAAGGTGTTCTTCCTGGATACGCAGCAGCTCACGGACACGGCGAGCGAGGACAATCACAGCGGCGATACCGCCGCGGGCGCGACGGGATGCGAAGAAACGACTGGTGTGAATGGTTGCAACCTGTATGAGTATGATTTCACGAATCCCGCTGGGCGTAACCTGTTGGCGGTCTCGGCCGGCGATACGAGCGGTGCCGGCCCGCGGGTTCAGGGCGTCGTGGCGTTCGCCCTCGATGGGTCGCATGTCTATTTCGTCGCGAAGGGGGTGTTGACGGGAGCCGCGAACAGCGAGGGGACGGTGGCGCGCAACGGCGCGGATAACCTGTATGTGTTTGAGCGCGACGCGGGTAATCCGGAGGGTCGCGTTGCGTTCATCGCGTCGCTGCCCGGCTCTGATCGGCGACGGTGGACGCCGCCTATCGGTGCGAATGTGACGCCCGATGGACGTTTCCTGGTGTTTGCGAGTCGCGGGTTGTTGACGTCTGAGGATACGAGCGCGTTGGGTGCCGCGCAGGTGTTTCGCTACGACGCCGTGACGGGTGCGCTGGTGCGTATCTCGATCGGTGAGAATGGTTTCGCCGACAACGGCAACGCCCCCGGTGGCGCACCATGTCTCTTCGCTTTCTCTTGCCCGGAGGATGCGAGCATCGTCTCGGCGAGCGGGTTCTTTCAGGCGAGCCCGGTGCGTACCGACCCGACGATGTCCCATGATGGGGCGTTCGTGTTCTTCGAGAGCCCTGTGGGGCTGACGCCGGGCGCATTGAACGACGTCCAGATCGGCAGCGGACAAGAAGGCGTCATTTACGAGCAGAATGTGTATGAGTGGCATGAAGGGCACGTGTATCTGATCTCCGACGGGCGGGATGTGTCGGCCGCCGGCAAGCACGTGATGGAATCCGGCAGGCTCGATCTCAGTTCGGTGCATCTGATCGCGAGCGATGGGTCTGGTGGGAATGTGTTTTTCCAGACCGCGGATTCTCTGGTGGGGCAGGACACCGATACGCAGGTGGATATCTACGATGCGCGGGTCTGCACCTCGGGCGACCCGTGTATCGCGCCGCCGACGGTGGTGTCTTCGTGTGAGGGCGAAGCGTGTCGTGGCGCGCCGGGTGGCGTCCCGTCGTTGGGGGCGGCGGTGAGCTCGGTGTTCGCCGGCGCCGGAAACCCCGCACCACCACACAGTCCGGCGGCAGTGAAGAAGAAGAACAAGGAGAAGGTCAAGCAGAAGCGGGCGAGGCACAAAAAGGGGAAGGTCAAGCGTAAACGAGGGTCTGGCAGGGCCGTGAGGTCTGGCGGGCGTGTCAAGCGGGGGAGGAGCTAGATCATGGCTACGAGGTTTCTAACGTCATTGCTGGGCGCCGTTGTACTCGCTGTGGTGTGTGCCGGCCAGGCGTTCGCCGCGGCCCCGGTCCCGGGCTGGGCGATTCATGCCTCGGCGGCGCCGAGCAGCTTCTCCGCGGGGGACACCGCCGGCTGCCTGGGTCAGTTTGAAAAGTGTGATGTGTACCAGGTGCTTGTCCGCAACGCGGGCAGCGTCGCGATGGAGGGCAGCCCTGTCGTGATCTCCGATGTGCTGCCGGCGGGTGTGACGGCACGGCGGGTCAAGCTCTACTGGTCTGGGCTCCCCGCAGAAGACGGCGGCCCCGAACCACGAAATCCGATGGGGTCTGATCTGGGCGGTGTGTTCTGTACCACGAGCCCGGTGCGCTGTGAACTCCCGAGCGCCGAATTCGGGTTGCCGCCGGTCGGGGCGGACGACAGGCTGCAGATGGAAGTCCTCGTGACCGTCGAACCCGGCGCCTCGGCCGTGCTGGCGAGCACCGCGAGTGTGTCCGGCGGTGGCGCGCGCGAAGCCTCGACGAGCGTACGGAACGCAAACAGCGCCGTTTCGCCGCCGTTTGGTGTGAACGCGTTCGCCGCGTTGGCGTTCGGAGCCGATGGTGGGGTTGACTCTCAGGCCGGCGCGCACCCGTATGAGTTCGGGACACGGATCGATCTGAACAGCGAGTTCAGGGTCTCCCCGGAAGAGTCTTTCGAAGTTACGAGCGTGCAGGACTTGAGGGATGTGATGGTCGATTTGCCGGTGGGGTTCGCCGGCAGCGCGCTGGCGACACCGACGTGCACGCTCGTGCAGCTGGCCTCCGAAGCTCACTGTCCTGCCGACACGCAGGTGGGGCGTGTCCAGACCAACCCGGTGGGAGGCCTGACGCAGATCGTCAGCCCGCTCTACAATATGGTGCCCGAGCACGGGTATCCCGCCGAGTTCGGGTACTTCGACAGTATCGTGCACGGTTCGCTCGTGCTGTATGCGAGTGTCGTGCCGACGCCCGCGGGTTATGTGCTGCGCGCGGTGAGCCGTGAAATCCCGCAGGTGACGTTGACGGGCATCAACGTCGAGTTCTTCGGGAACCCCGCGGCGAGGGATCAGGGCGGGAACACCCCGGTCGCGATGTTCACGAACCCCTCAGACTGCTCGGGCGCACCGGTGCTCAGCACGATCCACGTCGACTCGTGGCAGACCCCCGGGAGGTATAACGCCGATGGCACCCCCGATCTCAGCGACCCGAACTGGAAGTCCGCGACCTCCGAATCGCCACCGGTGAGCGGGTGTAACGCGTTGCGGTTCAACGCCTCGATCGCGGCGCAACCGGAAACGACACAGGCGAGCACCCCCACGGGGTTGAACGTCGAGCTGAAGATCCCCCAGCGCGTGGACCCCAGCTCGCTGGGAACCCCGTCGCTGAAGAAAGCCGTCTTCACGCTGCCCCCCGGGCTGGTGGTATCCCCGTCGGCCGCCGATGGTCTGCAGGCGTGCTCCCCCGCACAGATCGCACTGGGCACCAACGTGCAGCCCTCCTGTCCGCAGGCGTCGAAGATCGCGAGCGTCGAAGTGGAATCCCCCGCCGTCGCGGGAGTGCTCCAGGGCTCCGTCTACCTCGCCTCCCAGGAAGACAACCCGTTCCACACCCTCATCGCCGGGTACATCGTGATCGACGACCCCACAACGGGGGTGCTCGTGAAGGTCCCGGGAAGGATCGACCCCGACCCGACGACGGGCCAGTTGACCGCGACGTTCGACGAAGCACCCCAGTTCCCGCTCAGCGACGTGAAGCTGCACTTCTTCGGCGGCCCGAGGGCTCCGTTGATGACCCCGTCCGGGTGCGGGACGTATACGACGAACGCGACGCTCACACCGTGGTCGGCGCCCGACTCGGGTCCCCCCGCGACCAGCTCGGACAGCTTCCAGATCACTGGCGGCTGCGGCGGCGGGTTCAACCCAACGTTCAACGCGGGTACGACGGGCAACCAGGCGGGTGGGTTCGCGCCGTTCACGGCGACGTTCTCGCGCTCTGACCAGGATCAGAATCTGAGTGGGGTGTCGGTCACGATGCCGCCGGGATTGCTGGGGATCCTGCGGGGCGTGGAACGCTGCCCCGAACCGCAGGCATCGCAAGGCGCCTGCGGGGCGAACAGCCTGATCGGGCACACCACGGTCGCGGCCGGTTCTGGTCCGGACCCGTTCTGGGTGCAGGGTGGCCAGGTGTTCCTCACGGGCCCCTACAAGGGCGCCCCGTTCGGCCTGTCCGTCGTGGTGCCCGCGGTAGCCGGCCCGTTCAACCTCGGCAACGTCGTCGTGAGGGCAGCGATCAACGTCGACCCCCACACCACCCAGATAACGGTGGCAAGCGACCCGTTGCCGACGATTCTGCGGGGCGTACCGCTGGACGTCCGCACGGTGAACGTCGCGGTCGACCGCCCGGGGTTCACGTTCAATCCCACCAGCTGCGAACCGTTGTCGGTGACCGGTTCGCTCACGAGCACGCAGGGCGCGACGGCGAACGTGTCCTCACGGTTCCAGGCCGCGAACTGCGCGAATCTGCCGTTCAAGCCGTCGTTTACGGTGAGCACCCAGGCGAATACGAGCAAGAAGCAGGGCGCCAGCCTCGACGTGAAGGTCGGCTACCCCAAGGGCGCCCAGGCCAACCTCCACGCGGTCGCGGTGAGTCTCCCCAAGCAGCTCCCGTCGAGGCTCACGACGATCCAGCAGGCCTGCCCGCAGGCGACGTTCGCCGCGAACCCGGCAGCGTGCCCCGCGGGCTCGAACATCGGGACGGCGACGGCCACGACACCGGTTCTCTCGAATTCGGTGTCGGGTCCGGCGTATCTCGTCTCGCACGGCGGCGCGGCGTTCCCCGACCTCGTCGTGATCCTGCAGGGCGAAGGCGTCACCCTCGACCTCGTGGGGAGCATCAACATCAGGCACGGCGTGACGAGCAGCGCGTTCGCCAGCATCCCCGACGTACCGGTCTCGAGCTTCGAGCTGAAGCTCCCCGAGGGCCCCCACTCCGGCCTCGCGGCGGTCCTCCCCGCCAAGGCCAAGGGTAACCTGTGCGGCACAAGCCTCACAATGCCCACCACCCTCACCGGACAGAACGGCGCCGTCGTCAAGCAGACCACGAAGATCGCGGTCACGGGCTGCGCGAAGGCAAAGAAAAAGCTCAAGCCCAAGCACGCCAAGAAGGGGAAGCGAAAGAAGTAAAGAAGGCGAGTCGCCGAGCGCTCAGCAGTTGGTAGCCCGCGCGAGCGCTCGGCAGATCTCGCCCATCACCAAGCCTCTCCGCGATTCACCACGGATCGTGTCCGGCCGCAGCCTCTTCCTCGTCGAGCCGTCGCATCTTTCGCGCTGTGGACGCCCGCCTCATGGCGGAGAGGTTGCCCCACTCGTCGACGATGTCCCCAGGCTTAGAAGTGACATCGGACGCTCCGCTCTCACGCCGCAAGGTGAGGATCTCCGCCACGGGATCGAGGTCGGTCTCCGGCAGTTCGTCAACAAGCTTGTGGACCTGATCGCGCGTCGCCATGGCTCAAGTTTAGCCTCGACCACGCCTCCGTCGTACGGGGCGTCGGCCGTCGCATGCAGCCTGCGCTAGTCGGCGCACGACGCGACCCCTCGGGCGGAGCGAAGCGGAGCCTCTCCTTACTCTTTTCGTTCTCAGCCTGCCCACAGCGCCTGCAGTGGCACCGCCCAGAGGCGCTCGCTGAACGGGAGGGTGCGTTCGCCGGTGTAGAGGACCATGCCGCTGAGCAGTCGCCGCCCGATGCGTTCGCGCAGGTGGGTCAGGCCGCGGAAGTCGTGTGCGCGGACGGTCGCGCCGGCCTTGACCTCGACGGCGACGATCTCGCCCGAGGGCCGCTCGAGGATCGTGTCGACCTCGCGGTCGCCTTCGCGGTAGTGCCACAGGCTCAGCGGCTGTGGCGCCCAGGATGCCAGCCGCTCGAGCTCGGTCGCGACGAACGTCTCCAGGAGGGCGCCCGCGAAGCCGTCGTCCTCGCGCACGCGGCGCGCGTTCGCTCCTTGCAGTGCGGCGAGCAGGCCAGTGTCGGAGAGGTAGAGCTTCGGTGCCTTCACCTGCCGCTGGCCGAGGTTCACGTGCCACGGCCGGCGGATGCGGATCAGGAACAGGCGCTCGAGCACCTCCACGTGAGCCTTGGCGGTCTTGCCGCTGGTTGAGCCCTCGCGGCCCAGAGCGTCGTAGCGCGCGAGCGATCCCGAGCGGGCGGCGAGCAGGCGCAGCAGGGTTCCCACCGCCTCGGGGTCGTGCACGCGCGAGGTGTCGGCGACCTCTCGCTCCACGAGCGAGGTCGCGTAGCTCTCGAAGAATCTCCCGCGGGATGCCCCAGTGCGCGTGAGCGCCTCGGGGAAGCCGCCCGCGAGGAGTATCTCGGCGTACTCCCCTCGGCCCACCGATGCGACTCCTAGGGCTGTCAATCCGGAAAATCGCTCCTGCTAACTCGGAGTTTAGCGTCTGCTAACTCGGAGAGCAAGGCGCGGTGCCGACACGTGCCGAGGTGCCGAGCGCTCAGCAGCGGTCAGCTCGCGCGAGCGCTCGGCAGAAACGAGCTCGCGGGTGAATTAGTACCGAAAATCCATCTTACTGCGAAGCATCATGACAGCAAAGAGTCTGCTGCTATGATGCGTCGATGCGCACGACGGTGACACTCGATCCGGATGTGGCGAGCAAGCTGCGGCTCGTGGCGCGTGAGCGCGGGGTGTCGTTCAAGGTGGCTCTCAACGACGCGGTGCGCGCCGGCATCGGCGGAGAGGGGCGCGCTGCCCGCCCGTACCGGGTGCCCTCGCGCCGGATGGGTGTGCGCAGGGGTGTGGACCTCGACCACACCGGGCGACTGCTGGGCGAGCTCGAGGACGCGGAGATCGCGCGCAAGCTGCAGTTGCGCAAGTGAAGCTACCCGATGTCAACCTGTTCCTCTACGCGGTCGATGAGACCTCGCCCCGTCACGCGCCTGCGCGGGAGTGGGTGCAGGAGACGCTTTCAGGAACCGAGACGGTGGCCCTGGCGTGGACGATGCTGCTCGGCTTCGTGCGCCTGAGCACGCACCCGAGCCTCTTCGAGGCGCCGCTGGAGGTGGGGGAGGCGATCGATCTCGTCGATGGGTGGCTGGCGCAGCCATGCACGACGGTGGTGCATCCCACCGATCGCCACTCGGCAGTGCTGCGCGAGCTGCTGGCGCCGCTCGGCACGGCGGGCAACCTCGCAAACGACGCGCACCTGGCCGCGCTCGCGATCGAGCACGGCGCACAGGTCTGCTCCTGCGACAGCGACTTCTCACGCTTCCCCGGCGTGCAGTGGGTCGATCCGCTGCGGGTGTAGGCCGCCGGTGGGGTCTCCCCGCTCAGGGCAGCAGCTCGAAGGTCTCGCGGTGGCGAGGCCGGACGGCCTGGAAGTGGCGGTGGTCGAGGGTGATGACAATCGGCGCCTGCAGGCGCTCGGCGAGTGCCACGATCGAGGCGTCGGTGCCACCGAGGGGGAAGTCGGCGTACTCGTCCACGAGTTCGGCCATCCGTTCAATGTCCCCGGCGGTTGGGGCCTCGATCTCGAGTGTCGCGAGGCCGCGCAGGAATGCGGACTCGGCGCGCGGGCCCAGGCGCGTGGCTACGAAGTAGGTCGCCTCGGCGACCACGAGCGCGGGCAGCACGAGCTGGAGGTCGGCGCGGGCGAGCGCTGCGCGTGAGGCGGTGTGGGCGCCATCGCCGGCGTCCGCTGTCGCATACAGCGGCCCGGCGTCAACGACGGCCAGTCTCGCCATCCCACTCCCGGCGCAGCAGCTCCTCCATGTTCTCTGCCGTATCGGACACGCCGCTGTTGCCCACGGCGGCGAAGGGCAGCTCGCGGGGCGCTCCCAGGGAGAGGCCCATCTGCTTGGCCAGCGCCTCGCGCGCTACCTCAGACACCGAACTAGAACGCCGCCGCGCCTCGCGCGAAAGAGCCTGCGCGAGATCGTCGGGCAGCGACAAAGTGGTGCGCTTCATACCTGCATCATAGCATCGGCTACTCGGAAGCGGAACTGCTTGCTATCATGATGGCATCGTGATGCAGCGACTGATGATTCAGGCTGAGCCGGAGCTCGTGGAACGCACCAAGCGCCGGGCGGCGGAGCGAGGCGTGTCGGTTGCGCAGGTCGTGCGCGAGGCGATCGAGCACGAGCTGGGGGATGAGCCCGAGCAGCCTCCGTTCTCGCTGATCGGAGCCTTTCGCTCTGGTCGCAGCGATCTTTCGCGGCTGGCGAGCGAGGATATCTTCGAGCCCGAGCCTTGGCGCTCGTCCTAGACACCGGCCCGATCGTTGCCGCCCTGGATGCGGGCGACGCTGATCACGACGCCTGTGTGCAGCTCTTCAAGCTGCCGGGCCAGCGGCGAGTGATGGTGGCGCCGGTGCTGGTCGAGCTCGATCATCTTCTCACTCGCCAGGTTGGACCTCACGCGTTTCCGGCTTTGCTCGAAACCGTGCAACGCGGCGAGCTCGACGTTCTTGCACTGAGTGCACAGGACTATGTGCGGGCGGGGGAGCTGATGCGAACCTACGCCGACCTGCGCGTCGGCTTCGTCGACGCAGCCGTGCTCGCCGTGGTGGAGCGACTGCGCGAGCCGAAGCTGGCGACGCTCGACCATCGCCACTTCTCCGTCATGCGCCCACGCCATGTCGAGGCGCTCGAGCTGCTGCCGGCCTGAGCCGGAGTCCTTCTCAGATCCCCTATGGCGTGCGTCGCGAGGACTCGCGAACCACGCGACCCTCGCGGCGGAGCGAAGCGGAGCCTCTCCAAAAACCGATCTCTCAGCGCGCGCTGCCCTCCAGCTGGATGTGATCGGCCTCGGCCGCGCCTGCGAACGGCCGCGTGAGGCCGAAGCGGTTGAGCGTCGCCTCGGGCACGCCCTCCACGCCGGGGGTGTCGGAGGCTTCGCCGCGCGTGTGGGGGTCGTTGGCGAAGCCGCCCACCTCCACCGAGTGCTGCGGCGAGCGGTAGCCCGAGACGCCGATCAGGTGCAGGTGCAGGGCCTTGCCGAGCGTGTTCAGGCGCGCGGCGATCTGCGGCTCCTCGCCCACGCTGTAGTTGGTTCCCGCCGCCTGGAAGAAGCCGTATTCGCCATCGGTTGAGAGGTTCACGGGGCCCACCGGCCCGGTGTACGCGAGCGAGTTGCCCGCCGCCGCCAGTTCGCGCGTCTGGATCGTCGCGAGTTCGTGTTCGAGGGAGTGCTGGTGGGAGCGCAATGCGCCCAGCTCCGAGCTCTTGCGATCGCGCGCGTGGATGTACTGCAGCTGGCGATCCACCAGCGCGAGGTGCAGTTGCGCGACCTCATCGCGCTGCACCGCCATCGCGCCCGTCGCGCGCTGCTGGCGCCCCTCCAGTTCGGCGAGCTGCGCCGCCTGCACACTAACCGCGTGATGCTCCTCGGCCACCAGCGTCGTCGCCTGTGCGTTCTCACGCGAGATGGCGCGCAGATCGTCGAAACGCTCGATCAGATCCGCGAAGCCATGCGCCTCCATGATCACCGTCACGATGCTCGGCGGGGGCGACTCATACGAGGCCACCAGCTGCGCCACGAGCGCCTTCTTGTCGTGTGCCAGCTGCACCTGCAGCGCCGCCATCTGCTTCTGCGCGCTCGCCAGCTCCACCTTCAGCTTCGCCAGCTGCGCGCGCTCGAGCGCGAGGCTCCCTTCCAGCGCGCTCAGGCGCGTCCGCAGGTCGTCGATGCTGCCCTGAAACCCCTCGATCCGGCGGCTGTCGGCGTTGATCCCCGAGTGCAGTTCCCCGCCGCGACTCTGCGCGGCCGCGATGCGCCCTTCGAGGCTCCCCGAGGAGCTCGCCCCAGCCGGGCCCACCGCGAGCGCGCCGGCGCTGAGCGCTACGATCGCGAGCGCCGCCGCGAGGCCGGCGCGAGCGCGCGCGCGACTACGGTTGTGGGAGCGGTGAAAATGGCGCATGTGCGGGGGCTTCGCGGAGCTGGCGCGAACTGCGCAAGCTAGCCGGCTACGCCCGCGCCACCAACCGGTGCAGCCCTGCTTGCAGCGCCCGCCGCCAGCTCGTCCACCGTCTCGCGCGCCTTCACCGGCCCGAGGAAGGGCCCCAGCGCGACATACACCGCCTGGGGCAGCAGCTCGCGCAACTCGGGCACGCGATCGTGCTCGGCCGCGTCGTAGAGCAGCTCGTGGATCGCCCCCGCGATCGCATCCGAGCAGGTGCGCGGCAGGCGCTCGGAGCGCGTGCCGCGGTGGTAGCCCTCCTCCAGGAAGAGGCTCAGCGTGCGCATCGTGTCGATGATGCGATCCATCGCCGCGCGCCCCGCCGCGTAGGGCTCGATCAGCATCAGATGCGCGAGATCGGGCACGCCCGCGAGGTAGCCAAACAGCGCATCGAGGCCGTTCCACACCTGCTCGGGCCACGTGCGTCCGGTGAAGAACGCCGCCGAGGCCCTCGTGAGCCCCTGCTGGAGGGCCATCGTCTGGGCCGCGAGGAACGCCTCCTGCTTGTTCTGGAACTGGCCGTAGAAGACACCCCGCGAGGTCCCCGCGGCGGCGACGATGTCCGCGATCGTGCTCGCTGGGTAGCCCTTCGCGCGAACCACCCGCGCGGTCGCCTCCACGATGCGCGTGTGGTACTCGCTCGCCACCACATTCGCCGGCAGGCGATTGCGCCCGCGCGGCAGCGGCGTGCGCCCGCTCGCGCCGCCGCGACGCCTGGCGCTGCGCCGCTCGCACAGCGCCCTCCCCAGCTCGGTCCATTCCTCGCCATCGCGCCGCGCGTACCCCGCGGGCACCGCGTAGGCCCCCGTCCAGGTCTCCAGGTCATCGAGGAGCCGATCCTCCTCGCCGGGGGTGAGTGTGTAGCGGCGCGTGGAGATAACACTGCGCACGCCCCCCAGCAGCGCCTTGGGGGGGATGTCGAGCGTGGGCGCCCCCTCCGGCGGGGCATCCAGCAGCGCCTCGAAGGCGCGCTCGAGGTTCGCCGCGAACAGATCGCGCTCGGCGCGGATGCGCGGCTCCCCCGCGCGCGCCTGTGTGAGCAGAAGGCGCCAGTGCATCGCCGTTTCGCTCTTATCGGGATCGAGCACCACGCTCAGCATCGCGCGCTGCTTGCGCTGCCAGGGGACATCGCGCACAGCCTCGATCAGTTCGCCCGCAAGCACCGGCGCGAGCTCGCGGAAGGCCGCCAGAAAGCACTCCTCCTTGTCCGCGAAGTGCTCGTAGAAGGTGCTCCGCGAGACGCCCGCATTGGCGATCGCCTGGGCGACCGTCGCCTCCGCGTAGCCGCGGCGCGCGACCGCTCGCGCCATCCCGTTCAGCAGACGCCCGCGCTGGTCGTCTTGTGAGGGGGGAGCCGAGGATGGAGCCTTCATCTGTAACGACACTGTACATCACCCCCTCGATGGGTCCGCTGAAGTGCGCGCCGGATTTTGGCCATTGTGGCCAAAAAGACACCAAAATAACCGTGAAATCCGTGGAAACTACTGGTCAAATAGGGGTTTGTCACGTACTCCACGGTGATGACCCCTCTTGACAAGCATCGAGGGGTATGCTTTATTACCGATTGTGTACATATTTGGCCGGCAGGGAAGCCGACTGAAGCCAAGCTGGGAGCGCTACCGCCCCTCAACTCTCCGGGTAGCGCCTCAGGGGACCGTCTGGTCGCACAGCCCCCCCTTTGCGCCGGAGGTCTCTTCGAGACCGGAGCCGTGGCCTGTTCCCCCCAGGCCACGGCTCCTCTTCTCGGCTCCCAGGTTCCTCTTCTCGGGTCCTGCCACCGAACTTGCACACTTGGCTGGACACCTGAAATATGCTTGCTATTGCAAAGATCAAGCGGCGCTGCGCGGGCGCGATTTGGGCCCTCGCGCGGGACTGCTCGGTCATCGGGGCAGTCGAGTGAGGGGGTCATGGGAGAGGAGCTTCAGCGGGCGCGGATCGTGAGGGCGATCGCCGAGGAGATGGCGACTCGCGAGGACCCCCACGCGGTCACCGTCGCCGACATCCTCACGCGCGCGGGCGTTTCCCGCCGCGTCTTCTACGACCTCTACCGCGACCGCGACGAGTGCCTGCTCGATGCCTTCGAGTGGGGCCTCCAGCTCGCCGGCGCGGAGATGTACGCCGCCTACAGCCGCGAGTCGCGCTGGCAGGACGGGGTGCGCGAGGCGCTCGGCGCGCTGCTCGAGCTGCTCGACCGCGAGCCCGTGCTTGCGCGCCTGTGCATCGTGCAGGCGCTCGGCGCGGGCGGCCCGGTGCTCCAGCGACGCACCGAGGCGCTCGAAACGCTCGGCGAATACGTCGATCGCGGCCGCCTGGAGAGCGCCTGTCGCACCGAACCGCCCGAGATGGCCGCCGAGGGCGTCGTGGGCGCGGTGCTCGCGGTGATCCACACGCGCCTGCTCGCCGCGGGCGGGCAGAGCGACCCACGGCCGTTGAGCGAGCTGCGGGGGCCGTTGATGAGTCTGATCCTGCTCCCCTACATGGGCGCCGCGAAGGCGGGCCGCGAGCTCAACAGGCCCTCGCGGCGTTCGGCTCCCGGACAGAGTGCTGCCGCGGAGGATGGCCCCGTCGGCGCGCTGCACGACGACCTCGACCTCGACCTCGACATGCGCCTCACCTACCGCACCGCGCGCGTGCTGCAGGCGATCGGCGAGCGGCCCGGTGCAAGCAACCGCGAGGTGGCCGACCAGGCAGGCGTCGTCGACCAGGGCCAGATCTCGCGCCTGCTGGCTCGCCTCGAGGGCCTGGGGCTGATCGCCAACCGCGGGGGCGCCGCCGGGGGCGCGTCCAGCCGCGGCGCCGCCAACGCCTGGGTGCTCACCCCACGGGGCGAGCGTCTGGAGCGCGGGGCGAGCTCGAGCGCGCGCGACTCTTCCGCGTGAGCTCCTTCACAAGCCGTGCCACCGAGCGCTCGAGCTGCTCGATGGTGGCGTCGTCCACGCGCGCGATGCCCACCTCGCGGTTGATCCACGAGTTGATCTCGCGGTGGCTGCGCCCATCGCGGCGGTGCACGTCCGCGACGAGGCGGCTGCGCTCCGCGCGCAGGTGCGCGCGGCGCTCGAACGCCGCCATCGGCGCGGGCTCTGGTGGGGGAGCGCCCTGCGGGGCGCTATGCGTGGCTCCGCCCGCCGATGCCGGCGGGCCCGCCATTGCTCCTGCGGCCCTTGCGCCCGCGCTCATCGCACCCCCCGCCGGGGCGGGGTTTGACCCGAAGAGGGTCATCTGCGGCGCCACTTCGGCGTTGAGCGGCACGAACTCGGCGCTAGGCGACGGCTCGCTGCGGCGGCGTTCGGGGCGCTCGTCGAGCTCCAGGCCCTCCTCGTCCTCGCGGCGGCGAAGCGCGTGGCGCAGCTCGCTCTCGACCTCCGAGGCGTGGCGGCGCAGGAGCGGATCCGCGGGCAGGTAGAGCCAGCTCGGCGCGGGCGCCTGGCCGCCGATCGTGCGCACGAAGCGCCCCACGATCTGGCGGAACACGAGCGGCGTCTTGGCTGCCGTCGCATACACGCCCACGCGCAGGCGGGGGATGTCCACGCCCTCGGAGACCATGTTCACCGCCACGATCCAGGGGTCGCGCGAATGCGTGAAGGCGGCGAGCTTGGCGGCGGCGCGCGTCTCGGTGTGCAGCACCACCACCGGCGAGCGCCCCGTCGCCTCGCGCAGCAGCCCCGCGATCTTGCGTGCATGGCTGGAGTCCGCGGCGACCACCAGGCCGCCGGCATCGCGGTGGCCCTCCGCGCGCAGCGCCCGCAGGCGGGCGTCGGCCTCGCGCAGGATGCGCGGCAGCCCATCGGGCAGCTCGGTGGAGATCGCGGTGCGGTAGCGCCGGCCCGCCTCGCGCGCGCTGAGAACGGTCTCGAAGGTGGACTCCACCACATCGTCGCCGCTGCGCCACGAGAGCGCCCCGTCGAAGGTGACGAAGGCCACGGGGCGGCAGATGCCGTCACTCACGGCCTCCGCGTAGGTGTATGAGATGTCGGGCACCGCCAGCCCATCCCCGTCGTAGCGCACGCCCGGTATTGGTGTGGCATCCGAGCGAAAGGGCGTGCCCGAGAGCAACAGCCAGCGCGGCGAGGCCGCGAAGGCGCGCTGGAAGCTCGCGCCCCAGGCGAGCTCCTCGCCGAGGTGGTGCGCCTCATCGGCGATCACCAGCGTATCCGCCCTCGCGCCCGCGGCCCACTCGCGCGGCGAGGAGGCGATGCGCGCGTAGGTCACCGCCACGCCGTGAAAGCCCCTCGGCGGGCGGGGGTGCTCGGCGTCGGGCGCCAGCTGCACCCCCAGCGCCGCCGCCGCCGTGGCCCACTGGCGCGTGAGGGGCGTCGTGGGGCACAGCACCGCCACGCGTCCCACCGCGCCCTCGGCGAGCAGCCTCCGCGCGAGCTCGAGGGCAGGGCGCGTCTTTCCGGCCCCCGGCGCCGCCGAGACGAGGAAGGGCTCACCCTGCCACTCCGCGAGCGCCTGCAGCGTGCGCCGCTGCCAGGCGCGCAGAGATGTCGAAGACGAGGGTGCCAGAGGGTCAGGCATCCTGCGCTACGCGCCGGACGGATCGGGCGGGGCCGCTCGGCTACTGAAAATCTGCGCGCAGAGCCCGCGGCCGCGGGGTGGAGCTCACCCGATCGAGATTGCAAGCGAGCGCGCGGCGCCGCCGGCCGGCGTGAGCGTCAGCCGGTAGAAACCCGAGGGGAGCACGCCGCGGCCGCTGAGGTGCGCGTGATTGGCGCCCGCGCGCCCGCCGATCGTGTCGGCGCCGCGCAGCGCGCTCCAGCGCCAGTGTCCGTGCACGCGAATGCGCCGCGCGAGCGTCACGCGCACCGCGGCGGCGCGGCTGAGGGCGAAGGTGAAGGCGATCCGCGAGAGGGGGGAGCGGCCGCGGTTGAGCGCGACCACGGCCCCCAGCGTGAGCGAGAGGCGGGTGAGCCGCACGGCGCCGCTCGTCGCTCCGGGCTTCGCGATGAACTGGCCCCCGCCCGACTGGCCGGCGCCGCTCGTTGCGCCTCCAGAGGAGCCCGAGGCGCCTGAGCCCGATTCGCCCGAGCCCGAGCCTGAGCCCGAGCCTCCCGAACCCGACCCCGAGCCGGACCCGCCGGATCCGGAACCGGAGCCCGATCCCCCCGAGCCTCCAGGATTGCCCGAGCTGGCGGGGGGCGGCAGGAACGCCGCGAGGCCGTTCGGGCTGCCAACGCCCGTGGGTCCGTCGTAGCCGGGGGCGGCGTTGCAGATCTTCTCGAGCGCGCCGCAGTCGAGCGGCGAGTTGGAGGAGCCGCTGCAGCTCCCGGTGTAGACGCCGTCGCATTCGCCGTTGCCGCCCGCCACGACGTCGTGCAGCCCGCTGGGGGTTTCGCCGGAACTCGCGTGGTAGTAGAGCGTGGAGGCGGGGTAGGCGACGCCGTGCGCGCCTCCGGCGAGCGCGAAGATCGAGGCGATGATCGGCGAGGCGACGCTGGTGCCGCCGATCGAAGCCACTTGGGCGCCGCGCCTCCGGGCTTTTCGGGGGCGGAGTCATAGACGTCCACGCCCGTGAAGGGGTCGGCGTCCGCCGACACGTCGGCGACGGCTCGCTTCGAGCCGCAGCCCACGCCGGCCCAGTCGGAGACCTGTGCCTGCCAGGAGGGGGCGGCGAAGATTTCGCTGCAGCCGCCGCCGCCGGCGCCCGCGCTGTCGTTCCAGACGCTCTCGCCCGCCCATTCTCCGGAGGCGTTGCGCGCGAGGCTGGTCCCGCCAACCGCGACCACGCGCGGCGATGAGGCGGGGTAGTCGGGGCCCGCGAAGTAGCCTTCTTCGGCGCTCTTTCCGAATTCTTCCCAGTTGAGGTAGCCCGCATCGCCCGCGGAGGCCGTGATGACGATGCCGGGGTGGTTGAAGGCGAGGCCTTCGAAGGGCGGTTCGGACCCTCCCCAGGAGTTGGAGATCTCGCCTTCGAGCTTGCCCGGCTTGGAGGCCGCGACGATCTCGGCGGCAGCCGTTTCCTCGGCGGCTTCGAGGTCGGCGTAGGAGGCGGTGTTGGCCTCCACGAGCAGGATGTGGCAGTTCTGGCAGACCGCGCGCGCGACCTCGACGTCGGTGGCGATCTCGGTGGACCATTCGCCGTCGCTTTCGGGCAGCGGCGAGCCCTGGCCCAGCTGGTTGACCTTCGTGAAGCAGCCGCCGCAGGGGAGCACGCCGTACTGCCCTTCGAAGACCGCGAGATCGGCGGCGATGTTGGGGTCGTCGAAGGCGTCGACGATCGCGATCGTCTGCGGTTCGGCGCTTTCCAGCGGGAGCCCATATGCCTTGTGCAGCGCGGCGGGCGAGAGCCCCGCCTTCGGCGGGCTGGCGTTGGCGGGGGAGGCCGTGGCGCCCTGCGCTGTGGGTGTGAGCGTTACGAGTCGCAGTCCCAGGCAGCTCGCGTGGCCGGGCGCCGGCGGCGCGCACACCGCCCTGATGCTGGCGTCGGCGTTCGCCGAGGCCGCAAAGGACCCGAGCGCGCCCACAGTGAGGCTCGCCGCGATGAGGGCTCTGAAGATCGTGCGCATGGGCCGCAGGCTGCTTTCCATCCTTGGTATATCGGTCGTCGGCCGAGCGGGGGCTCCGCTCAAGGGTACTTCTCCGCATTCGTTCGAGCGCCCAGGGCCCTGAGGAGTCCATGCGGTGCTCTACGCTCCCAGCGTGCCGTGGCCGTTTGGCTTCCTGCTGTCCCCCGACCCCCCGCCGAGGCGGGTGGGCGTGGTGGTGGCGGTGGGGCTGGTGGCGCTGTGCACGCTGATCGTGTACCCGCTGAAGCAGATCGCGCCGGTGGTGTCGCTGGGCGTGGTGTATCTGCTGGCGGTGCTGCTGGTCTCGGTTACCTGGGGGGCGTGGCTGGGCATCGCCACGGCGCTGTTGAGCGCATTTGCGTTCAACTTCTTTCACCTGCCGCCCGTGGGCGATCTGACGATCAGCGACTCGAGCAACTGGGTGGCGCTGGTGGCGTTCGTGGTGGCGGCGGGCCTGGCGAGCTCGGTGGCGGAGGTGACGACGGGCGCGGGCGCGCGAGGCCGATGAGCGCCGTCGCGAGGCTGATCTGGCGGCGGAGATGGCGCGACTCTTGCTGCGCGGGAACAGCCTCAGCGAGACGCTGCCGACGGCGGCGGCGCGGCTTGCTCACGCGCTGGAATTGCCCTCCGCGGCGATCGATCTGGAGGCGGTGGATGGCGATGAGCGCCATGTGGCCTTCGCGCTGCGCGACGGCGCGAGCCGGCTGGGGACGCTGGTGGTTCCGGCGGGGACCCCCGAGCGCGACCTGCGCCGCCTGCAGGAGCGCGTGGTGCCGGCGCTCGAGGCGCTCCTCAGCGCGGCGCTCGAGCGCGAGGGGCTGCAGGGAGAGGTGGTGGAGACGGCGGCGCTGCGCCGCGCGGATGTGGTGAAGACGGCGCTGCTGCGCGCGGTCTCCCACGATCTGCGCTCGCCCCTCACGGCGATCGTGACGGCGGGCGAGGCGCTGGCGCTCGATGGATTGCAGGCGCAGGAGCGAAAGGAGCTCGCGAGCGTGATCCTCGAGGAGAGCGGGCGCCTGGCGCGGCTGGTGGACAACCTGCTCGACCTCTCGCGCCTGCAGGCGGGCGCGGCGGAGCCCCGGCGCGAGTGGACCTCGATCGAGGAGGTGGCGCGCGCGGCGCTCGATGAGCTCGGCGGGCGCGAGGGCGAGTGGTCGCTGTCGATCGATCGCGAATTGCCGCTGGTGCTGGCCGACCCCACGCAGATGGAGCGGGCGATCGTGAACGTGCTCGAGAACGCGCGGCGGCACTCGGGCGGGCACCCCGTGTCGGTGCGGGCGCGCGCGGTGCGGAGCCTCGGCGGGAGCGAGGGGAAATTGATTGTGCGCGTGGTGGATCGCGGCCCGGGCATTCCCCCCGCGCAGCTGGAGCGCGTGTTCGAGCCGTTCTACCGCGCGGGCACCGCCAGCGGCGGGCACCGCGGCTCGGGCCTGGGCCTGGCGATCGCGCGCGGGTTCACGGAGGCCAACGGCGGGGCGCTGCACGTGGAGTCGCTGCCGGGGCAGGGGGCGACGTTCGTGTTCGAACTGCCGCTGGGAGCGGACCCCGAGGCATGACCCCCGAGGCGCCGCGCGTGCTCGTGGTGGACGACGAGGGCCAGATCCTCCGAGCGCTGAAGGTGGTGCTGCGCGAGGCGGGCTTCGAGGTGGTGCCCGCGGAAACGGCGAGCGAGGCGCTCGATCGCGCGGCGGTGCGCCCCCCGCAGGCGGCGATCGTGGATCTGGTGCTGCCCGATGGCGACGGGGTGGAGGTGACGCGCGAGCTGCGCAAGTGGAGTGAGATGCCGATCCTCGTGCTCTCGGCGGTGGGCGATGAGGATCAGAAGGTGAGAGCGCTGGAGGCGGGCGCGGACGACTACATCACCAAGCCCTTCGGCGCGCGCGAGCTGGTGGCGCGTCTGCAGGCGGCGCTGCGCCGCGCGGGCCGCTCGGCCGAGGAGCCCGCGGTGAGCGTGGAGGGCCTGGAGGTTGACCTCGCGGCGCGCACGGTGAAGCGCGACGGCGAGGCGATCCACCTGACGCCGATCGAGTTCGAGCTGCTGCGCGTGCTGGTGCGCAACCGCGGGCGCCTTTTGACACACAGAGCGCTCCTGAGCGAGGTGTGGGGGCCTGAGTACGTTGACGACATCCAGCCCCTGCGCACGCACATCGCGCGCCTGCGCGCGAAGATCGAGCCGGAGGGTCGACCGCGCTACATCGTCACGGATCCGGGCGTGGGGTACAGGTTTTCCATTTGAAGAGGACCCCTACCGGGGTCCTGCGAGGGTCGCGTGGTGCGGTGAAGTACGCAAGCGGAGGTTCACTGCGCGTTGGATGCGCCGGGTCGTAATGAAATCGTTATACCTCGCACGCGGATCGTCACGCGGCCGTGATGGGAGAGCGCGCATAGTGTGCGCATGGACATTCTCGCAATAGCGCTTGGCATCGTGATGTTCGCGCTGCTCCTGTGGATGGTCGAGGGGATCGACAGGGTATGAGTGCGTATCTTCCCTTCGGCGCGTTCATCGCGCACATGTCGGCGGCGGACTTCTTTGGGCTGGTCGTGTCGGTGCTGATAATCGCGTACCTGTTTTACGCGCTGATAAGGGGTGAGAAGCTGTGACCTTCAGCGGCTGGCTCACGATCGTGCTGTTCGCGGTGATCCTGACCGCGCTGGCGCTGCCGCTGGGGCGGTACATGGCGAACGTGTACACGGGTGAGCGGGTCTTCCTGACGCCGGTGTTTGGGTGGCTGGAGCGTCTGCTCTACAAGATCCTCCGGGTGGATTCCAGGCGCGAGCAGGATTGGAAGTCCTACGCGAAGAGTCTGTTGATCTTCTCGGCGGCGGGGTGGTTGTTGCTGTATGTGATTCTGCGCACTCAGAACGCGTTCTATGTACCTCACGCGCTGAACCCGCTGGGGTATCACAGCGCCCCGTGGAACGTGACGTTCAACACGACGTCTTCGTTCGTCACGAACACGAACTGGCAGTACTACGGCGGCGAGACGACGATGAGCTACCTCAGCCAGATGATCGGGCTGACGGTGCAGAACTGGCTCTCGGCGGGCGTGGGGATCGTGGTGGCGGTGGCGTTGATCCGGGGGATCGCGGGACGCTCGGGCAAGAGCCTGGGGAACTTTTGGCAGGACCTGGTGCGCACGGTGCTGTATGTGCTGGCGCCGATCTCGATCATTGGTGCGCTGGTGCTGGTGTCGCAGGGTGTGATCCAGAATTTCACGACGTATTTGACGGCGCACACGATCACGGGCCTCACGCAGACGATCGCGATGGGTCCGGTGGCTTCGCAGGAGGTCATCAAGGAGTTGGGCACGAACGGTGGTGGCTTCTTCAACGTCAACAGCGGGCACCCGTTTGAGAACCCGACGGCGTTCACCAATTTCTTCGAGATGCTGCTGGTGCTGATCATCCCCGCGTCGCTGGTGTTCGCGTACGGACGGATGGTGGGCAACCGCCGCCAGGGGTATGCGATCTACGGGGTGATGATGGTGATGTTCCTCGGCGCCGCGACCGTCGCGTACGTCGCGGAGGCACACGGGTCGCCTGCGCAGCACGCCGCCGGGCTGCACACGCACGTGATCGCGGGCTCGGGCGGGGGCAACATGGAAGGCAAGGAGCAGCGCTTCGGGATCGCCGGCTCGGCGCTGTTCGATGTCGTGACCACCGTCACCTCGTGCGGCGCGGTGAACAGCGCGATCGAGTCGTTCACTGGCATCGGCGGCGCTGTTCCGATGGCCAACCTGTCGGCGAGCGAGGTGATATTCGGCGGAGTTGGCACCGGCCTTTACTCGATGCTCCTGTACGTGCTGCTGGCGGTGTTCATCGGCGGGTTGATGGTGGGCAGGACACCGGAGTGGATGGGCAAGAAGCTCGAGGCGCGCGAGATCAAGCTCGCCGGGCTGGGGATCCTGGTGACGCCCTTGGCGGCGCTGTTCTGCACGGCGATGGCGACCGCGA
The DNA here is from genome assembly GCA_963725525.1 of uncultured Solirubrobacterales bacterium. Taxonomy (GTDB): domain Bacteria; phylum Actinomycetota; class Thermoleophilia; order Solirubrobacterales; family Solirubrobacteraceae; genus Palsa-744. The sequence continues at coordinate 221,121 of CAVRYP010000009.1, read as the reverse complement.
GTCACGCCGGGCGCGCGTCGATCTCCGAATTGGGGAAGGGGCCGCAGGGATTCTCCGAGACTTTCTACGCATACCTCTCGCAGGCGAACAACAACGGTTCGGCGTTCGCGGGGTACACGGGCTTCATCCAGCCGGCCGCGGGCAACGTGGGCTCCCACGGCGTCACCTTCGCGGACCTCCTGGGAGGCTTCGACATGCTGTTCGCGCGCTTTGCGCCGATCCTGTTCGCGCTCGCGGTGGCGGGCGCCCTGGCGGGCAAGCGCGTGACCCCCGCGGGCTTGGGGACGATGCGCACCGATAACCCCACGTTCGCGGTGCTGTTGATCGGCGTGGTGATCCTCGTGGGCGCGTTGACGTTCTTCCCCGCGCTGCTGCTTGGACCGATCGTGCAGGGCCTCACCGGGACGCTTTATTGATATGCGCCGCGAGATCGTGACATCCATCATCGGCATCCTCGTCTTCACGGTGCTGCTCGGCGTGGTCTACCCGCTGGCGATCACCGGCGTGAGCCAGGTGGCATTCCCGGGGAACGCGAACGGGCAGCAGATTCACATGAACGGGAAGCTCGTGGGCTCGAAGATCATCGGGCAGAGCTTCGCCGCGCCGGTGATCGGCAAGGACGGAAAGCCCAAGGAAGAAGAAGAAGAACTCGTCACAGAACCCGTTGCGCGCTACTTCCAGAGCCGTCCCTCGGCGACCGAAGGCGGCGCATACAACGCGGCGGCGAGCACGTTCTCCAACCGCGGCCCCAACGACAAGGCCACCGAGGAAGAAGACGCCGAAAACCTCAAGTCCTACCTCGAACTGAACAAGCCCTATGCCCCAGGTCTCACCGCCGCGGAGGTGCCGGTGGATGCGGTGAACACCTCTGGGTCGAACCTCGACCCCGAAATCTCCCAGGCGAATGCGTGGATCCAGGCGCACCGCATCGCGGCCAAGCGCGGTATTCCCCTCGCGACGGTAAACGGCCTGATCGCCAAGTACACGTCTGGGCGCGGCCTGGGCTTCTCCGGAGAACCCGGCGTGAACGTACTCGAACTGAACCTCGCCCTTGATCGCCTCGCCGGAGGAACGCACTGATGTCGACCCATGCAGCAACTCCCGAGCAGCACGAGCGCCAGGCGATCTCGCTGTTCCAGCGCGACATCGTTACACGCGCTCTGCTGGATAGCGTGAAGAAGCTCGACCCCAGGGTGCAGGTTCACAACCCGGTGATGTTCGTGGTGGAGATCGGCTCGGTGATCACGACGATCACGTGGCTGATCCAGGCGTTTGGCGGCAAGCCGCTCGGCGGCGGCCATGAGCCCGCTTGGTACACGTTCACGATCGCCATCTGGCTGTGGCTGACGGTGATCTTCGCGAACATGGCCGAGGCCTTCGCCGAGGGAAGGGGCCGCGCGCAGGCCGACACCTTGCGCAACATGCGCAAGGAGACGGTGGCGCGGATGCTCGAGGGCGGCACGAAGGCGGCCTCGGAGCTCGTGCGCGGCGATGTGGTGATCGTGAGCGCGGGCGAGCTGATCCCCGGCGATGGCACCGTGACCAAGGGCATCGCCACGGTGGACGAGTCGGCGATCACGGGCGAGAGCGCGCCGGTGATCCGCGAGAGCGGCGGCGATCGCAGCGCGGTGACCGGCGGCACGCGCGTGACCTCTGATGAGATCGTGGTTGAAATCACGCAGGAGCCCGGTCACTCCTTCCTCGATCGCATGATCGCGCTGGTGGAGGGCGCCGAGCGGCGCAAGACGCCGAACGAGGTCGCGCTGAACATCCTGCTCGCGGCGCTCACGCTGATCTTCGTGATCGTCGTCGCGACGCTGCGCCCATTCGGGCTGTTCGCGGACACCTCGATCTCCGAGACGACGCTGATCGCGCTGCTGGTGGCGCTGATCCCCACCACGATCGGCGCGTTGCTCTCGGCGATTGGGATCGCGGGGATGGATCGGATGGTGCGCCGCAACGTGCTGGCGCTCTCCGGACGCGCGGTGGAGGCCTCGGGCGACGTGGATGTGCTCCTGCTGGACAAGACAGGGACGATCACGATCGGCAACCGGCTGGCGAGTGAGTTCATCCCGATGCCAGGTGTCGCGGAGTCTGAGCTGGCGGAGGTCGCGCAGCTCTCCTCGCTTGCGGATGAGACTCCCGAGGGGCGCTCGATCGTGGTGCTGGCCAAGCAGTACGGCATCCGCGAGCACGACATGTCGCAGCTGAACGCGGAGTTCGTGCCGTTCACCGCGCAGACGCGCATGAGCGGCGTGAACATCGACGGCCAGCAGCTGCGCAAGGGCGCGGGCGACTCGATCGTCCAGTTCATCGAGCACGAGGGCGGCCAGGCGCCGCCGGAGCTGCAGGGCCAGCTCGATCGCATCGGCCGCGAGGGCGGCACTCCCCTGGCCGTTGCGCGCGATAACCAGGTCCTCGGCGTCGTGTACCTGAAGGACACGATCAAGGAGGGCATGAAGGTTCGTTTCGAGCACCTCCGCGCGATGGGCATCAAGACGGTGATGGTGACCGGCGACAACCGCCTCACGGCGGCGAAGATCGCGGAGGAGTCCGGCGTGGACGACTTCCTCGCCGAAGCGACCCCGGAGGCCAAGCTGGCGCTGATCAAGGAGCAGCAGGAGGGCGGGCGCCTGGTGGCGATGACGGGCGATGGCACCAACGACGCCCCCGCGCTCGCGCAGGCGGATGTGGGCGTGGCGATGAACACGGGCACGCAGGCGGCGCGCGAGGCGGGCAACATGGTGGACCTCGACTCGAACCCGACGAAGCTGATCGAGATCGTGGAGGTGGGCAAGCAGCTGCTGATCACGCGCGGCGCGCTGACGACGTTCTCGATCGCGAACGATGTCGCGAAGTACTTCGCGATCCTCCCCGCGGTCTTCATCGCCACCTACGCCGGCACACCAGGCGGTGAAGGCCCGCTGCACGTGCTCAACATCATGAACCTCGGTACGCCGCAGTCGGCGATCGTCTCGGCGATCATCTTCAACGCGCTGGTGATCCCGCTGCTGATCCCGCTCGCGCTGCGCGGCGTGCGCTACCGGCCGATCGGCGCGAGCGCGCTGCTACGGCGCAACCTCCTGATCTACGGGCTCGGCGGGATCGTCGCGCCGTTCATCGGGATCAAGCTGATCGACCTGATAATCCACAACCTGCTGGGGGCGTAGACGCCCGCAGCCCGCTCAGCAGGGACAATGGCCGCATGTCCACTCCGCGCGGCCACCTGAAGGTCTTCATTGGGATGGCGGCCGGCGTGGGCAAGACCTACCGGATGCTGCAGGAGGGTCAGGCCGAAGCGGAGGCGGGGCGCGATGTGGTGGTGGGCTACCTGGAGCCCCACGGTCGCGTGGAGACGGAGGTGCTCGCGACGGGCCTGGAGATGCTGCCGCGCCGGCGCGTGTACTACCGCAACACGCCGCTCGAGGAGATGAACCTGGCGGCGATCCTCGCGCGCGAACCGGAGCTGTGCCTGATCGACGAGCTGGCGCACACCAACGCGCCGGGGCTCGAGCACGAGAAGCGCTACGAGGACGTGGGGGAGGTGCTGAACGCCGGCATCGATGTGTACTCGACCGTCAATGTGCAGCACCTGGAGAGCCTCAACGACCAGGTGACGCAGCTCACGAGCACGCTCGTCAGGGAGACGATCCCCGACGCGGTGCTCGCGCAGGCGGATGAGGTGGTGCTGATCGACCTCACCCCCGAGGCGCTGATCGCGCGGCTGCAGGCGGGCAAGATCTACCCCCCCGAGCGCGTGCCCGCGGCGCTCAACAACTTCTTCAAGATCGAGAACCTGTCGGCGCTGCGCGAGACGGCGCTGCGTCAGGTGGCGGAGGGCGTGGAGATCAAACGCCTCGCGCCCAAGCCGCAGCTCGGGCGCCGCGAGGACGCGCTCGCGCAGGAGCGCGCTCCCCAGGCGATCGCCGAGCGCCTGCTGGCGCTCGTGACGTTGAAGGCGGAGTCGCAGCGGATCGTGCGCCGTGCGTGGCGCTCGGCGCAGCGCCTGGACGCCGAGCTGGACGTGCTCGTGGTACGCCCGCCCGGGCGCGCGCCGAGCCCCGAGGATCGCCAGCAGCTCGAGGCGCTGCGGCGCCTGGTGGCGGTGCTGGGGCTGCGCCTGCACGTCGAGGAAGGCGAGGACGTCGCCGCTGTCGCGATCAAGCTGGCACGCGAGCTGGGCGCGACCTACGTGCTGATGGGCACGCCGGTTCAGCGCCATGGGCTGCGCCGCACGGTCTCCCTGCTCTCTGGGCAATCGCTGCTCTCAAGGCTGCTGGCGGGACTGCCGGGCGTGGATATCCGCATCGTCGCGGATCCCACTCTGCGCGGCGCGCCCTGGCGAGAGGACTCCTCCGGTACGGTCCCAGGGAGCGACGATCCCTCCGGAGGCGCTTCCCCACGCGAGGACTTGCCTGCGCGCGCCGATTCGCTGGATGGTTGATTGCACTGCGACGGGCGCAACCCTCAAGTCCCTAAGCTGTTCCGATGCATATGCCCGAAAACGCTCCCATTCTTCGCCGCCTGGTCACCACGCGCCGCCTGGCCGCAACGCGCCTGGCCACCGCGCTCGCGCTCTGCGGCCTGCTGTTCTCGCTCGGCGCGCTGGCCGCCGCCCAGGCGGCCTCTCCCCCACGCGCCCCCGCCCGCGCCGCCGGTGCGGGCTTCCTCACGGGCATCGGCGATGAGCAGTCCGAGATGTTCACGGACCCCAACTGGCTGCGGCTGCACACGAAGATCGCGCGCTACATCGCGCCGTATGACGCCGCGGTGCGCTCCTTTTCGCTGGACAAGGCGATCGTGTGGATCCACGCCGCCGAAGCGGCGCACCAGCAGGTGCTGGTGTCCTTTTACCACTCCGAGTACACGCCCACGAAGATGCCGAGCGTGGCCGCCTACACGCGCGATGTGCGGCGCTTCGTCAAGCTCTTCCCGCACGTTCGCCAGTACCAGCCGTGGGATGAGGCCAACCGCGGCTACATCCCGCACGTGCTCGCGAGCCCGACGGCGGTGCAAGCGGCGCAGTACTACCAGGCGCTGAAGCGCAGCTGCAGCCACTGCACGGTGGTGGGCCTCGACATCCTCGATCAGCAGAACGTCGTCCCGACGCTCAACTACATCGCCGAATTCAAGCACGAGGTCGCGGTGCTGCACACGGTGATGCCGAGCGTGTGGGGGCTGCACAACTACTCCGACACCAACCGCCGTTCCAGCCAGCGCACGCGGGCGGTGCTTGCGGCGGTGCCGGGCCAGGTGTGGCTCACCGAGACGGGCGGCATCGTGCAGTTCGGCGGCGCCTTCCCCAACGCGCGCGGGGCCGGCCTGGGCCGCGCGGCGAGCGCGCTCAACTACATGTTCGCGCTCGCGGGCTCCAATCGGCGCATCACGCGCCTGTACATCTACGACTGGTCGGGCGGCGGTCCCACCACCCGCTTTGACGCCGGCCTCACCGACGCGCACCACAAGCCGCGCCCCGGCTACGTGATCGTGTGCCGCAAACTGCACGCCTCGGGCTGCGGGAACGTGAAAATCTCAAGTCACTGAAGACGTGGCAGTGCAGACGTAGCAATGGGCCACTCCCGGCCTGAATGGGCCAATCCTGGTTTGGTAATCTGATGCCATGAAGGTTGCCATCGATGGGGTCGGCCGCATCGTCATTCCCAAGCCGCTGCGCGAGGAGCTTGGGATCAGCGGCCCCACCGACCTGGAGCTGACCGCCGCCGACGGCAGGCTGGAGTTGACCGTGCCCGATGTTCCGGCGCACATCGAGGAGCAGGATGGGTTCTCGGTGATCGTGCCTGAGCAGCCGATCGCATCGCTCAGCGTTGCGGAGGCCCGCGCCGCGATCGAACGCGTACGCAGGTGATCGCGCCCGACTCGAGCGTAGTGATCGCGGCGGTGGCACCCTGGCACCTGGCCCATCACACTGCACGCGCGGCGCTCACAGGAGTGGATGTCCGTCTTCCCGCCCACGTGGCCTTCGAGACCACCTCTGCGCTCAGCCGCATGCCCGAGGGCCAGCGGATATCTCCGACCGTTGTCCTGGAGACGCTTCAGCGCAACTTCCCCCAGCCCTGGCTTGCACTCTCCGGTAGCGATCAACACGCCTGTCTTGGCAAGGCGGTGGAGCGAGGAGTTCGGGGTGGCGCGCTATACGACGCCCTGATCGCCGCCACGGCCGCACAGCACGGGGCCGACCTGCTCAGTGCCGACCAGCGTGCCCGTCCCACCTACGAGGCGATGGGCGTCGAGGCCGTGTTCATCGGATCGTAGTCCGTGGGCCGGCCGGTGGCCGTAGAGCCCCTTTCTGGCGGCGGGCACACGATCGTGTCCTGGTCTCCTGGCTCTGTCGGAGCAAGAGGACGTTGATCGGCTGAGCCCCCCAAGCTGATTTGACATTTCTGTATAAAGCTGCATAATTGGGATTGCGTCTTCGGCATTGGGGATTTGGCGCGGCGCAAGTTTGGTCCCCAGAGAGGCGCGTTATGGACGCCAAGCGATCCGTTCGTGCGTCGAGGCGGGCCGGGCGGCGTCTTCACGGTTGCCCTGGGTTTGGCCGGGGCGGAAGGAGATTGATCGGATGTTGTTCAAAGCGAGGGTTCTGCTGTTGAGCCTGGTGGCATTGCTGCTGGTGGGCTCGAGTACGGCAGGGGTGGCTTATGCGGAAGCGGGACCGTTCTTCTTCGGAAGAGAAGCGGGCAGTAAAGGAGAAGGGGAAAAGCTGAGCGAATCCAAACCGGTGGAAGTCGTCGGCGAAGGGTCGGAACAGATCATAAAAGGCACAATTTCGGCTACACCCATTGAAATAGTATCGAAATCGGTTCAAGAGAAAGGCATCTTCTACAACAATGCTCTCCAGGGGCAGGTCAAATTGCTTCTGATAAATCACGAACCGAAACTGGTCAAACCGGCGTTGTCGGGGTGCGAAGTAAAATTCGGTACAAACAATGAAGTCAAAGTGGAAGGTCATCTTGCATGGAAATGGAACGGTGAAAAAAAACAGCTTGAAGAAAGTCCTCCTGTAGGTCAAAGTCCTGGTCTGATCTTTACTCCCGCACCTATAGAAGCAGGTGCGACCAAACTGCCCGAAGGAACCTTCACTGAAATTACTCTGAGCGGCTCTGGGTGTGGAGTATTGGCGGGTAAATTTGCCATCAAAGGAAGCTTGGCCGCAACCCCGAAACCGGTCAACGTCAAAGAATGGACCTCGACGCCGACGGCCACCTTCCCGGGATGGAAACAAGAGCACTTCTGGAACGGCAAAGAATCCATTGGCGCGACGCCAGGGTTGGTGTTTGCCGGCAATTCGGCAGAAATGTCGATCAAATGTGAAATCAAAATCAAAATAGAAATCTCGATCGACTAAAGTCGGCCCTGTTGCAGCAATGTTTGGATCAGTCGAGATCACGGGTGGGCGTGGTCGCCATTCTGGTGGCCACGCCCTTCCGGCCAAGGCAAGCGCTGATAGTGACTGTCGCGAGCGCGAGCAGCCCCACGAAAGCTGCCAGCGGCGCGAGTACCTTCAGCGGGTAGCTGCTGAAGGTCGGGTGCGCGATCGTGCTCGCCGCCTTGTGATCCCCGGCGCCGACGATGCTGAGCAGCCCCCGATGATCGATCCCGAGCACGGTCGGCGCGAGTGCGGCGAACAGCGCCCAGCCCACCAGCAACGCAAGACCCGCGAGCAGGGAGTTGCGTGTGAGGCTGGTGCGGGGGGTGGCCAGTGCGGCGAGCAGGATCGCTCCGCCCGCGGCGAGGAAGAAGGGCCAGATCCCGCCCCAGCTGCGCCCGAGGCCGACGGCGCTGGCGATCGTCGGCTGGAAGAGGCCCTGGCGCAGGTAGCGTGCCCAGACGACCGTCTCGGTCTCGTAGCCGGTGAGCGGGTGGGTGATCGTGGCGACGATCGTCGTCGTCAGAGACACCGCGGCGAGCGCGATCGTGGGGCCTGGCCAGCGCTTGTAGGCGATCCCCAGGGGGACGGCGAGGAAGGGGAGCATCGTGGTTAGGAAGCGGGGGCCCATGAATCCTCCCCCGAAGGGGAGGTAGTAGCCGGAGTTGTAGCCCACGTAGCAGAGGCACACGCCTGCGATCGTGAGCGCCTCGGCGCGCTTGCCGCGGTTGTAGAGGACCACGGTGCCGAGGCCACCCAGCGCGAGCACGGGGGATAGCGTGAGCAGGCCGCGCGAGTCGAACAGCAGCGTCGCGAGCACCTTCAGGCTGGGGGCGCCGATCCCGAAGAAGCCCTGCTGCTGGCGGGGGATGCTCGAGTAGGCGAGGTGCGTCCAGGAGTGGAAGGCGTAGTGGTTGTAGAGCAGTAGTGGGACGATGCCGACGAGGCCGCCCGCGATATAGGCGCCCGCGCGCGTCATGACACCCTGCGCGGTGAGGGCGTCGCGGCGCGAGAGCAGGTACAGGCCGAGCACCGCGCCCACGAAGAACAGCGGGTACTCCGAGGCCACCGCGTAGCCCATCGCGAGGCCCGCGCCCGCGAGCAGCAGTGGGCTCGCCGGGCCGTCGCGCTCCTTCACCATCAGCGTGAACGCGAGGAAGCCGAGGAATGCGGCGAACACGTGCGAGAACAGGAGCGTGGAGAGCGGCAGCACGAGCGTGCCGAGGCCGAGCGTCACGGCCGCGGCCGCGCCGTAGCCTGGCTCGAAGCGGTCGGCCATGCGCCATACGAGCAGCAGCAGCAGCAGGCCGGGGAGCACGTTCGCCCACAGGCCGATCAGGTAGATCATCTCGTCGTCGCCGCGCTGCGCCTGCATGGTGCGCGCGAGCCTGTCGGCGTCGAAGGCGTTGAGGGTGTCGTAGAAGGGCAGCGCGAACAGCGCGAGGCCGGGGGCGCGGGCGGAGTAGAAGTGGCCCTTGTAGAACGCTTTGTCGCCCGTGTTTTCCTGGTACTGGTCGATCGTCGTCGAGTCCTGGTTGAGCGCGCGGATCAGGTCGTAGTGCGAGGTCTGGTTCCAGGAGAAGCTCTGGACGATCGTCGCGTAGGCGACGCCCACGAGCAGGATCGCCGCGAGCGCGAGGCGGCGCTTGGTGAAGGCGCCTGCGGCGAGGGCGGGGCGCGCCGGAGCTGGGGCGGGGGCCGGGGTGGCGGGAGAGAGGCCGGGGGCGCCCATCATCCGCGCGGGTGCAGCGCCGCCGGTCCCGGGCCGATCTTGAAGACCACGACGCTCCCCGCCTGCGTGCGGGTGACGCCGAGACCCTTCACCGGCTTTTCAGCCGCCGCCGCGGGGTTGGGGGGCTCGGAGATCGCGTAGCCGTGCAGCCCCGGCAGCTTTGGCGGCCTGGTCTGCAGCACCACCGTGTGGATGCCGTAGAAGCGCAGCTTTTCGAGGCTTGCCCTGTCGGGGAAGCCATTCATGCCGCCGCGCAGGTCGTCCATCTGGGGGATGTCGAAGGTGGAGTTGCCGTTGGCGATCTTGGGGAAGCCGTCGGTGGAGAAGTACTGCGCCAGGCGATCGGAGGCGCCGTCCGTGGGCAGGTAGAGGATCGGCGCCCCCACCCCGATCTCCACGCGCGTGGGCTGGGGCACGACCGGCGTCGCCATGTGCCCCGCGCCCTCGCCGAGGAGGCCCACGAGCAGCAAACCTCCCACGAGCGCCGGCAGCCCGTCGCGCCAGAAGGCCGAGACCATCGCGCCGCGCGTGCGCGCGAGCGCGATCAGCCACTGCGCGCCGGCGCCCGCGAGCAGCGCGAGGAACAGCGTCGCCATCGTGAACACCCTTCCCGGCACGCGCACGCCATCCCAGCCGGGGGCGTAGTCGTAGAGCAGCCGGTAGGGGTACCCCGCGCCCGTGAGGCCCAGCCCGAGCGCCGCCACCGAGCAGACGACCACCCCCGCGGCGAGACCCCAGCGCAGGCGGCGCGTGTACAGGCCCGTGCACAGCCCGATCAGCGCCAGCACGAAGATGGTGAGACCGGGGAACAACACGCTCTCGTTCTTGGAGTGCACATCTTCGCGCGCCCACGCGGTGGCCGAGCCCCACACGCGGTTCTCGCTCGAGGCCGCCAGGAACGCCGCGGGGCCCGAGGAGTAGGTCTTCACTTCGCGGATCGTGCGCTTCGCGGTGGGGTACTCGTTGGCGACCTTCAGGTAGGGGCGCGCCTCGTACACCGTCACCGCGCCCACCACCGCCATGCCGATCAGCGTCACCGCGATCAGATGGCGCGGCAGTCCGGGGCGCCCAGCGCGCCACCAAAACACTGCGGCGAGCACCGCGAGCACGAGCAGCAGGTAGGAGAACTGCAGGCCCAGCGTGAAGCCGAGGCTGATCTGCCATGCCGCGACGAGCCAGCCCGCGACCACAAGCCCGCGCGATGAGCGGCGGTATCCGCGCAGCAGCAGGAACAGCGCGAGCGGGATGCCGCCGCTCGGAGATCACGTGCAGGTGCCCGGCCTCCGTAACGCGGTAGGGCGCGTAGGCGAACGCGATCCCCGCCGCCGCGCCGCCCAGCTTGCCGACGCCCAGCTCGCGCGCCAGCAGATAGGCGCCCACGAACGAGAGCGACCACGCGAACAGGTAGAGGAGGTTGTAGCGCACGAGCGCCGCCACGGCGCCCGAACCGAAAAACGCCGCGGGACCGTAGCCGAGCAGCGAGTCCGAGAAGGCCAGGCTCAGGGGATGCGGGTAGAAGGCGTTCGCGTCGAACAGGTGCCCGGGAGAGTGCAGCAGCGCGTGGCCCACCCACGCGACCTGCCACGCCGTGCGCACCGGGTCACCGAGGTCGGGGGAGATGCGGGTGCTCAGATGGAGCACGAGCGGCCAGGTCGCGAGCATCGCGAGGCCCACCCCCGCGAGCGCCACCCACACGAACTCGCGCCACCCCAAGGTGGGGGAGGCGGGCCAGCGCGCGGGCTTTTTGGCGGCAGGGGAGGACGCCGGCGTGTCGAGGAGCGCAGTCGCCATCGAAGCGGGCAGCATATGTCAGGTCGTGCCACACTTGATCCATGCGCGTGCTCGTGGTCGGCGCAGGCGGTGTGGGCGCGGCGTTCGCCGCCATCGCGCAGCGACGGCCGGCCTTCGAGCGGGTGACGCTCGCCGACCTCTCGCCCTCACGCGCACACGCGGCCGTGGCGAAGCTCGGCGAGGCGGGACGCTTCGGCGCCGAGCAGGTCGACGCCTCCGATGGGGCCTCGCTCGTGGGCCTGATCGAACGCGCGAAACCCGATGCGGTGCTGAACGCCACCGACCCGCGCTTCGATCGCCAGATCTTCGACGCGTGCCTGCACACGCGCACCACCTACCTCGACATGGCGATGACGCTCTCGAGTCCCCATCCCACGCGCCCGCACGAGCTGCCGGGCACGATGCTGGGCGAGTACCAGCTCGCCCAGCACGAGGCGTGGGAGCAGGCGGGGGTGCTGGCGCTCGTGGGCATGGGCGTCGAGCCGGGGCTCTCCGATGTGTTTGCGCGCTACGCCGCCGACGAGCTGTTCTCGCAGATCGAGGAAGCGGGCGTGCGCGACGGCGCCGATCTGCTCGTGGAGGGCTACGACTTCGCGCCCACCTTCTCGATCTGGACGACGATCGAGGAGTGCCTGAACCCTCCCCTGATCTGGGAGCGCGAGCGCGGCTTCTACACCACGCCGCCCTTCTCAGAGCCCGAGGTGTTCGAGTTCCCCGAGGGCATCGGCGCGATCGAGTGCGTGAACGTGGAGCACGAGGAGGTCGTGCTGATCCCCCGCTGGGTCGACTGCGAGCGCGTGACCTTCAAGTACGGCCTCGGCGAGGAGTTCATCGCGGTGCTGCGCACGCTGCACAAGCTCGGCCTCGATTCCACCGAGCCGCTCCAGGTGCGTGGCGCGAAGGTCTCCCCCCGCGATGTCGTCGCCGCCGCGCTGCCCGACCCCGCCACGCTGGGGGAGCGGATGACGGGGCGCACCTGCGCCGGCACCTGGGTGAGGGGCGTCGGCAAGGACGGCCAGCCGCGCTCCACCTATCTCTACCACGTGGTGGACAACGAGCAGACGATGAGCGACTACGGCTCGCAGGCGGTGGTGTGGCAGACCGCGATCAATCCCGTCGTCGCGCTCGAGCTGCTCAACGAGGGCCTGTGGGAGGGCAGGGGCGTGCTCGGCCCCGAGGCCTTCCCGCCCAAACCGTTCCTCGAGCGCCTCGCGGAGTTGGGCTCACCGCACGGCCAGCGCGACGATTAGGAGCGGCGCGCGGCCGGGTGGGCGGGTCCCAGTCGCGTGCCTGCTCCCGGCCTCCACGGCCGGCCCGGGTGGGTGGGTCCCGATTAGTTTAAAATTCCACCCGCTCGGGCACGGGCCCGGTTGGCGGCGGCTGCTCCAGCACCCCCGGCGGCGCGGTTTCGGTCTTGCGCGCGAAGTACTCCTTGAAGAAGGGCCTCGAGAAGAGCATCACGATCGCGCCGAGGACCATGCCGCCGATGCCCATCCAGATCGGCAGCGTGATGCCGAGGATCGGCGAAGAGGAGACGTTTTCGGAGTTCCAGTAGTAGAAGGCTGCCTTGATCCCGATCCCGAACAGCATCAACCCGCCGAGCAGTGGGCCGAGGCCGAGCAGCAGGAAGTTGCGCGCGCTTTTCATCAGCTCGTGGCGGTAGTACCAACCGCAGGCGATGCCGGTGAAGCCGTAGTAGAAGCAGATCGGGAAGCCGATCGCCGTGAGCGAGTCTTCCAGGACGCTTTCGGAGAGCAGCAGCAGGGTGACGGTGACGATGATCGAGAGCAATCCGAAGCCGAGCGTGGAGACGGTCGGCGTGAGGTAGCGCTTGTGCACGCGCGCGAGCAGTGTCGTCACCGCCTTCCAATGCGCCATTGAGAGGCTGGTGCGGGCGGTGGGCAGGATCGTGGTCTGCGTGGAGGCCGACGCGGAGGTGAGCACGGCGATGATCAGCAGCTTGTTCAGCGTGCTGCCGAGCACCCCGCCGCCGAGCGCGTTGAGGATGTCCGACTGGTTGGCTTCGTCGGTGAGGAAGGCGGTGCCGTGGAAGGACTGGGCGGCGGCGGTGACTACGACGTAGATCACCACGAGCAGGATCGTCGAGACGACCGCGGCCTTGCCGGGTCCCTCGGCGGGGTCCTCGGACTCCTCGTTGACGGCGACGCCGGAGTCCCACCCCCAGTAGATGAAGACGGCGAGCAGAAGCGCCACGACGAGGTCGCCGAAGCTCATCGCGAAGGGGTTGATCCACGAGAGCGAGGGCTTGATCGAGCCGGCGGGGGGGTGGCTGCCGTAGACCTTCACGAACGCCACCACCGAGAACAGCCCAAGGATGAGGACCTCGGCGCTGAGCAGGACCTGCTGGATGCGCGCGGAGAGCTCGATACCGCGGTAACAGATCCACGTCATGATCGCGATCCACAGCGCCGCCGCGGCGATGATCGCGGCCTTGGATTCGCCGAGTTCGGTGAAGCCGAAGAGCTTGAAGGTGTAGATCGCCGCGATCGCCGACAGCGAGGCCATCACGATCAGATCGGAGAGGAAGATCGCCCAGCCGTTCATCCAGCCCGTCATCGGGCCGAACGTGCGCGTCACCCACGCGAACGTCGTGCCCGAGTCGGGGTCGGCGCGGTTGAAGTACTTGTAGGCGCTCGCCACGAGCAGCATCGGCAGGAACGCGACGAGCATCACCGCGGGCGCGTGCACCCCCACCCCCTTGACGGCGACGATGAACCCCAGTGTCGCCGCCAGGGAATAGGCCGGCGCCGTGGAGGCGACCCCGATCACGATGTTCGAGAGATAGCCGATGGCGTTCTTCTTGAGGCCCTTGTCCATCACGCCCTCGCCCTGGCCCTGGGGCTTGGGGGCACCTGCTGCGGGAACGCTCACACTGGCCATCGGGGGCTCCTCTCGGAAAGGTCGTGGCAAACGTTACGTCCTCGCACCGCGCGGGCCAAGTGGCGCGATCCCCAAAATCTTTCCTCTTCTTTATACGTTTTGGACAATCCCCTTGAGGACAGTTGAACGTGTAGCCGCTTGATGAACACAGCGCAGAGGGGTAGCGTTGTGCGCGATGTCCAGTTATCTGGAGGAGCAGGCGGTGGCAGGCGATCTGCAGGAGCTCGCGAAGCGCCACCTGTGGATGCACTTCACGCGCATGGGCGCGTTTGCCGATCCTGCGCACGAGGTGCCGATCATCGTGCGCGGGGAGGGGTGCTACGTGTACGACCAGCACGGCAAGCGCTACCTCGATGGGCTGAGCGCGCTGTACTGCGTGAACATCGGCCACGGGCGCACGGAGCTGGGCGAGGCCGCCGCGCGGCAGGCCAAGGAGCTGGGTTTCTACACCAACTGGAGCTACGCGCACCCGCCGTCGATCGAATTGGCGGCGCGCATCGCGGAACTCGCGCCGGGGGACCTCAACAGGGTGTTCTTCGTGAGCGGCGGCTCGGAGGCGGTGGAGAGCGCGTGGAAGCTCGCGAAGAGCTATCACGCGGCGACGGGGGCGCCGCGCAAGCACAAGATCATCTCGCGCTTCCTTGCTTACCACGGCACCTCGATGGGGGCGCTCACAGCGACGGGGCTGCCGCCGCTGCGCGAACCGTTCGAGCCGCTGACGCCGGGCGGAAGGCACGCGGCGAACACCAACTCATACCGCTGGGCCGAGGATCGCCACGCTCTGTGGGCCGCCGACGCGATCGAGGAGGCGATCCTCTTCGAGGGCCCGGACACCGTCGCGGCGGTGATCCTCGAGCCGGTGCAGAACGGCGGTGGCTGTTTCGTGCCGCAGGAGGGCTACTTCCAGCGGGTGCGCGAGATCTGCGATAGGCACAACGTGCTGTTGATCTCCGATGAGGTGATCTGCGCATGGGGGCGCCTGGGGTACATGTTCGGCTGCGAGCGCTTCGATTACCACCCGGACATGGTGACGACGGCGAAGGGCATCACCTCGGCATACGCCCCGATGGGCGCGGTGATCACTTCCGATCGGGTCGCCGAGCCCTTCCTGCACGGGAAGGAGACGTTCGTGCACGGCTTCACCTTCGGCGGCCACCCGATGGCGTGCGCGACGGCGATGGCGAACATCGATGTGCTCGAGCGCGAGCAGCTGCCCCAGCACGTGCTCGACCGCGAGGGCGAGTTCCGCGCGATGCTCGAGTCGCTGCGCGATCTGCCGATCGTGGGCGATGTGCGCGGCGCGGGCTACTTCCACGCGATCGAGCTCGTGAAGGACAGGGAGACGAAGGAGACCTTCAGCCACGAGGAGGCGGAGGTGCTGCTGCGCGACTTCCTCTCCCACAGGCTGTATGAGCGGGGGCTGATCTGCCGCACGGACGATCGCGGCGATCCGATCGTGCAGCTCTCGCCGCCGCTGATCGCCGACAGCGAGCAGTTCGAGGAAATCGAGGCGATCCTGCGGCCCACGCTCACGGAGGCCTGGGAGCGGGTGGTGCGCCACTGATGGAGCTGACGGTCGAGAGCCTGCTGGACGAGCTGGGCCTCGACCTGGCCAGCGGCCACGAGTCGGCGGGGGCGCGCGTGCGCTGGGTGCACTCGACCGAGCTGATCGACCCCACCCCGTGGCTGAGCGGGGGCGAGCTGCTGCTCACCACCGGCCTGCAGCTGGAGAAGCCGAAGGCCCAGCGCGAGTTCGTGGAACGCCTCAAGGAGCGGGGCATCGCGGCGGTGGGCTTCGGCACGGGCTTCGTCCACGAGAAGATCCCGCCGGCGCTGTTGACGGCGGCGCGCAAGCTCGAGTTCCCGGTGTTCGAGGTGCCCTACGAGCTGCCGTTCATCGCCGTCACCGAGCGCGCGTTCACGCACCTCGCGGGCCAGCAGTTCGAGACGCTGCGCCGCAGCATGGCGATCCAGGAGCGCCTGGAGCGCCTCGTGCTGGAGCAGCGCGGCCTCACCGAGGTGGTGCGCGCGACGGCGGGCGCGATCGGCGGCGTTGTGGGCGTGCTCGACGCGCACGGCGAGGAGCTCGCGTGGCACGCGCACGTGCGGCCCCTCAGCGACGCCGAGCGCCAGGCGATCGCGCGCGAGGTGCGCCAGGCAAGCCAACCGGCGGGCGCGCACGGCAGGCCTGCGGTGGCCGCGGCGGGAGCGGGCGCGGGCACTCCCGCGAGCGGTGGGGTGGGCGGCCCCGCGGCCCCCTTCGAACCGCGCCTGCCGCGCTGGCGCGGCGCGGTGCTGGCCCTCCCGGTGGTGGCGCGCGACCGCGCGGCCCCCCATGCGTGGCTGATCGGCGCGAGCGTGAAGGGCGAGCTGGGCGACTTCGAGCGCCTGATCCTGCGCCAGGCGGTGACGGTGGTGGCGCTGGAGCTGATGCACATGCGCATCGAACGCGACACCGAGCGCCGGCTCGCGGGCGATGTGCTCGCGGAGGCGCTCACGGGGAGGCTGCACCCCGAGGAGCTGCAGGCGCGCCTGGAGCCCTTCGGCATCGGCGAAGACGCCGCGGTGCTGGCCTTCGCGCTGCG
This sequence comes from uncultured Solirubrobacterales bacterium, assembly GCA_963725525.1. Classification (GTDB taxonomy): domain Bacteria; phylum Actinomycetota; class Thermoleophilia; order Solirubrobacterales; family Solirubrobacteraceae; genus Palsa-744. The sequence continues at coordinate 204,725 of CAVRYP010000009.1, read as the reverse complement.
CGATCCCGACGCGGCGGCGCCGGTGCTGGAGCGTGCGCTGCACCGCGCGGGTGCGCGCGGACTGGTGGCCACGCGCGGGGGGCTGCTGTGCGCGGTGATCGACGGCGCGGGCGTCGATCCGATCGAGATCGCGCGGCGCGCGCGCGCGGAACTGGAGTCCAGCGCGGGCGAGGTGCGCGCGAGCGCCAGCCGCGCGGCACCGACGCACAGCCTGCGGCTGAGCTTCCACGAGGCGCGCTGCGCGCTGGAGGCGGCGCGCCTGCAGAACGGAAGCGCCCCCGAGGTGGCCTCGCACCGCGACCTGGGCGCGTTTCAGCTGCTGCTCTCGCTGCAGGACGACGACGCGCTGATCTCCTACTGCCGCGGGGTGCTGGGGCCGGTGGAGCAGAACGAGGGCGACTACGGCGACGAGCTGCTGCGCTCGCTCGACGTGTTCATCGAACACAACGGCCACTGGGAGAAGGCCGCGAGCGCGCTCTACTGCCACCGCCACACCCTGCGCTACCGCATCCGCCGCGTGGAGCAGCTCACGGGCCGCGATTTCTCGAACGCCAGAGATAGGATCGAGTTCTGGCTCGCACTACGAGGACGGGAGCTCTCACGGTGAGAATCGGCGTACCGAGCGAGATAAAGCCCGACGAGTACCGCATCGCGATCACCCCCGCGGGCGTGCGCGAGTTGACTGCCCGCGGGCACGAAGTGCTGATCCAGGCGGGCGCGGGCGAGGGCAGCGCGCTCCCCGATGAGAAGCTGCGCGCGCAGGGCGCGCACATCCTCCCCGACGCGGCGGCCGTGTGGGGCGAGGCGGAGATCGTGCTGAAGGTGAAGGAGCCCCAGCTCGATGAGGTGAAACTGCTGCGCGAGGAGCAGATCCTGTTCACATACCTGCACCTAGCGGCATTGCCCTCGCTTACAGAGGCGCTGCGCCAGAGCGGCGCAACCTGCGTGGCGTATGAGACGGTGGAGGACGCGCAGGGCCGCCTGCCGCTGCTCGCGCCGATGAGCGAGGTGGCGGGCAAGATCGCCACGCAGGCGGGGGCGTTCATGCTGGAGAAGCCGATGGGCGGGCGCGGGATCCTGCTCGGCGGCGTGCCGGGCGTCGCGGCGGCCACCGTGCTCGTGATCGGCGGGGGCGTGGTGGGCTCCAACGCGGCGACGATCGCGATCGGGATGCAGGCCGACGTGTTCGTGTTCGACCGCTCGATCGATCGCCTGCGCGAGCTGGAAGTGGCGTTCGCGGGGCGCGCGTCGACCGTGTACTCCTCGACGCTGGCGGTCGAAGAGATGCTGCCGCAGGCAGATCTCGTGATCGGCTCCGTGCTGATCCACGGCGCGCGCGCGCCGTGGGTGATCCGCCGCGAGCAGCTGGCGCTGATGAAGCGCCACGCGGTATTGGTGGATGTGTCGATCGACCAGGGCGGCTGCTTTGAGACTTCGCGGCCGACGACGCACACCGATCCGACCTTCGAGGAGGAGGGGATCACGCACTACTGCGTTACGAACATGCCCGGCGCGGTGCCGATCACCTCCACGTACGCGCTCACCAACGCAACGCTCCCCTATTTGCTGGAGCTGGCCGACCACGGCGTGGACGAGGCGATCGCGCGTCAGCCCGGTCTTGCGCTTGGAGTGAATGTGCGTGGCGGAGAGGTGACAAATCCTGCCGTTGCGCACGCGCTCGGCCTGACACTGGGAGCGATGGCATGAGTGACGTACTGCGTAACTTCATCGACGGGGAGCCCCTCGCCTCCGATGGCGAGCACGAGTCGATCCTCAACCCCGCGACGGGCGAGGAGCTGGCGCGCGCGCCGCTGTCGACCCCCGTGGACGTGGATCGCGCGGTGCTTGCCGCGCGGCGCGCGTTTGAGGGCTGGTCGGGCGCGACGCCCGCCACGCGCGCCACCGCGCTGCTGGCGCTCGCGGACCTCGTGGACGAGCACGCGGATTATCTCGCGCGCGCGGAGGCGCTCAACGCGGGCAAGCCGCTCGCGGCGGTGCGCAACGACGAGCTGCCGGTGATGGCCGACAACCTGCGCTTCTTCGCGGGCGCGGCGCGCTGCCTGGAGGGACGCGCGGCGGGTGAGTACATGGAGGGCTACACCTCGTTCGTGCGCCGCGAGGCCGTGGGGGTGGTGGGTCAGATCACACCGTGGAACTACCCCCTGATGATGGCGATCTGGAAGATCGCGCCCGCGCTCGCCGCCGGCTGCACGGTGGTGCTCAAGCCCGCGGAGACCACGCCGCTCACCACGGTGCGCTTCGCCGAGCTGGCCGCCGACGTGCTGCCCAAGGGGGTGCTCAACGTGGTGATGGGCCACGGGCAGCCCACGGGCGAGGCGCTGATTACGCACCCCGAGGTGGACATGGTTTCGCTCACGGGGTCGGTGGACACGGGCAAGCACATCGCGCGCGTGGCGGCGGATTCGCTCAAGCGCGTGCACCTCGAGCTGGGGGGCAAGGCGCCCGTGATCGTCTTCGACGACGTCGGCATGGAGGCCGCCATGGAGACGATCGCGGGCACCGCCTACTACAACGCCGGCCAGGACTGCACCGCCGCGACGAGGGTGCTCGCCGCGGAGGGCGTCTACGACGAGGTGGTCTCTGGTCTCGCGGGGCAGGCGCAGGGGTTGGTAATAGGCGACACCCTCGCGGCCGACACGACGCTCGGTCCCGTCAACTCCCAGCGCCAGCGCGAGCGCGTGGAGGGTTTCCTCGAGCGCCGCCCTTCGCACGCGGAGGTGGTGACCGGCGGACGGGAGCCGGAGCTACCGGGCTTCTACCTGGAGCCCACGGTCGTGGCGGGCCTGAACCAGGAGGACGAGATGATCCAGCGCGAGATCTTCGGCCCCGTCGTCACCGTGCAGCGCTTCGCCGACGAGGCCCAGGCGATCGAGTGGGCCAACGCCACGCGCTACGGTCTCGCCTCCTCGGTGTGGACCCGCGACATCGGGCGCGCGCTACGCGTCTCCAAGGCCCTGCGCTTCGGCTGCGTCTGGATCAACGACCACATCCCACTCGTCTCCGAGATGCCCCACGGGGGGTTCAAGGACTCGGGGTACGGCAAGGATCTCAGCGTGTATTCGCTGGAGGACTACACCGTCACGAAGCACGTGATGGCATCGCTCGATTGAGTTCAGCGGTCGTAGGCTCGCCCTCGCGGCAGGACACGCAGAATCCGTATTTCTCGTGCCTTATCGTCGCGTGTGAACAGCACGCGCCAATCGCCGACGCGCAGCCGCAGCTCTGGGCGCCCTGTCAACTTTCGCACCCCAGCGACTTGGTCGGGGTCGGCAACGATGCGGTCGATTGCGTCGAGCACCCGCCGCATGATCGGTCGGTCCAAGCGTCGCAGGTCGCGCTGCGCGTTCGGCGCGAGCTCGAGGTGCCAGTCGGTATCGCTCACGCGTAGCGGCGGCGAAACTCGTCGACGGGCATGGTCGGTGCGCCGCGGTCCAACTCGGCATACGCCTCGTCTAGCGCTGCTCGATCCTCGTGCGTGAAGGGCTCGTCGTCCTCGGGAGCATCTTCGAGCAGCCGTAGAACCGGATCCTCGCGGCGTGTGGCGAGAAGCCGCAAGGCATCGTCGGCTTCGCGCTCGGACAACTCGTCCACGAATCGGTGCAGGCGTTCCTTGGTGGTCATGAAGAGGATTGTAGTGGCCCTCCTGGCGACGGCAGTACATCGAGGATCGGCTTGGGCAGACGCTTGCTCGCAGCCCAGATCTCCAGACCGACGACCGCGTCCGTATCCTCGTCGTGGTCGATCAGCCCCCACTCGACCTGCTCGCTGACGACGCTCTCGGACTTCCCCGTCGGGAGGTAGGCGATATCCGCCTCAGAGTCGTAGTAGGCGTAGGACATGCTCCTCCAAGCATACACTTGTCTGAGGCGGAAGGGGTTGTTTGGGACCTCCTTCTGTTGGGGGGTTGACTTTCATCGACGTTTCTGTCTAGACTGTTGATGTCAGGGACCCAATGATGGTCGCCTGAGGTCATAGGTCCGGTTTGGAGTCCACTTGACGAGGGGCATGCCCCTCTTTGTTCGAGGAGGGGATTTGTCGATGAGGGGTTTTCGGGTTTTGGTTGGTGTCGTTGCGGTGGTGGGTTGTCTGCTGGTTGTGGGGGGTGGGGTGGCGCTGGCTTTGCCTGGGAGTTTTGGTGGTGGTGTGGGTGAAGAATCGGGACAGCTCAGCGCGGGGGCTGAGGGGATCGCGGTGGAGCAGGAAAGCGGTGATGTGTATGTCTCCGACAAGGAAAACGAGCGGGTGGACAAGTTTGGGCCGGGCGGGGAATTCCTGTTCGCGTTTGGTTGGGGTGTCGCGGATGGCCATACCGAAGCGCTGCAGACGTGTACGACTGATTGTTTCGTGGGTGTCGCTGGTGGAGGCTCAGGTGAGTTTCGGGAACCGCGGGGTGTGGCGGTCGATAACGATCCGTTTAGCGCGTCTCATGGGGATGTGTACGTGGTCGATTCGGCGAATGCTCGCGTGGAGAAGTTCGATTCGGCGGGGGGCCTTCTGTTGATGTTCGGTGGCGGTGTGAACGAAACGACCAGTGGGAATGTGTGTATTGCGGGTGAAGCGTGCCAGGCGGGGACGGCCGGATCGGAATCCGGCGAGTTTGAAGGACTCGGTGAAGGCGGCGGCATTGCGGTGGATGCCGCCGGGGATGTGTTCGTCGGAGATCTGAACCGGGTGCAGGAGTTCAGCCCGGGGGGCGCACCCGTGGCGCAGATCGCCCTCGCTGGCGCGGGGTACGTCAGGGCGGTCGCGGTCGATGCCAGTGGCGATGTGTATGTGCAGGGCGGCGAACTGAGTGGTGTGCGCAAGTTCGAAGGGTGTTCGGGCGCGTGTGCGGGTGTCGAACTCGGCGAACCGCGTGACGCCTCCGGTGAATTCGGTTATTTCGCGCGTGGTTTTCTCTCGTTGGGCGCGTCCGGTGAACTGTTCGTCGCCGACGGTACGGAAGGGCTCAGCGATCATATTCGTGAGTTCGACGCCGCAGGTGTCGAGGTCGCGAGCTTCGACGCGAACGGCGAAGGCAACGAGCATGGTGTCGCGTTCGCCAGCGGGATCGGCGGGTTGTATGTCCTGAACCGGGGTAGGGTGCGTGTCGTCAGCCTGCTGGCTCCGGGGCCGCTCGTCGTGAGCGCGTCGGCCGCCGAATCGCAGCCGACGACGGTGGGCGTCAACGCGGTCGTGAACCCCGAGGGCCACGAAACGACGTATCACGTGGAGTACGGCACGACCGCGGCCTATGGGTCGAGCACGCCTACGGCGTCGTTGAGCGGTACATTCGAAGACGAACCCGCGAGCGTGGCTTTGAGCGAACTGCAGCCGCGGACGACGTATCACTTCCGTGTCGTGGCGAGTAACAGCGCTGGTACGGCGTTCGGAGAAGATAAGACGTTCACTACGCTCCCGCCCGCATCAATCGATAGTGAGTCGGTGTCGGGTGTGACGGCTAGGGATGCGACGCTCGCGGTGCAGATCAACCCGTTGGGCCGGGATACCAGCTACCGCTTCGAGTACGGGTCCAGTACGGCGTATGGAAGCAGCGTCCCGGTGCCTGACGGCGATGTGGGGTCGGGTACGAGCGATGTGTCGTTGAGCGCGCTGATCGAGGGTCTGACGCCTGGGGCGGTCTACCACTATCGCGTCGTGGCGAGCAACTCGCTCGGCACCGTCGACGGTCCGGATCGCGTGTTCACGACGTTGAGCGGCGAAGCGGGGGGCCTGCTGGATGGTCGTGCGTGGGAGATGGTCTCCCCGCCGGATAAGCGGGGTGCCGCGTTGGAACCGATCGACGGCGGCTCTGAAGGCGCTGAGGTCCAGGCGTCGGCTGATGGCAGCGCGATTACGTATGCCGCGCTAGGGTCCGTCGAAGCTGAACCGAAGGGCAACCGCAGCTTTGCGCTTTCGCAGACCCTTGCGCAGCGCACGGCGGGTGGGTGGTCCTCGTCGGATATCACGACGCCTCACGAAGCGGTCGTGGGATTGGCAACAACCTTGCTTGCTGAGTATCGTGTTTTCTCGCCGGACTTGTCGGTTGGGCTCTTGGAGCAGGCGGGCGATACTCCGCTCTCGCCGCGAGCGACGGAAAGGACGCCCTATCGGCGGGAGACCAATGGTGAATACACGCCGTTGGTGACGGCCGCGAACGTCCCACTGGGAACCAAGTTCGGGCAACTGCACGAAGGAGAAGGAGAAAACGAAGGAACTCCAGTGACCGGAGATGTTGCGTTTCGTGGTGCGTCGCCCGATTTGAGTCATATCGTTGTCGATTCGTTGCAACCGTTGACTGAAGACGTCGCGAGGCCGCCCGAAGGCGGCACGAACGAAAACTTGTTTGAGTGGTTTGATGGTTCGCTGCGGCTCGTAAGTGTGCTGCCCAATACCGGGAAGGCTGCGAGCGAAGAAGAAATGACGGCTCAACTTGGCTCTGCTCCCGGCAATGTCAGGCATGCGGTCTCTGACGATGGGTCGCGCATCGTCTGGCAGGCCGAACGAGCGGGCGGTATTTTTTCTCTTTACTTGCGTGATATGCGCAAGGGTGAAACGGTAAGATTGGACGTCGTTCAGCCAGGTGCGCGGGGAGGTGTTGGAAACCCGCGGTTCGCGGTGGCGAGTGGTGACGGGTCGAGGGTGTTCTTCACGGATGGAAGTCGGTTGACCCTGGATTCTAAGGCTGGGCAAGGAAAGCCTGATCTTTATATGTGCGAAATGGTGGAAGTGACTGGGAAGCTCGCGTGCCGGTTGAAGGACATATCGGTGGACCACAACAGCGGGGAATCTGCTGACGTGCTGGGCACGGTGATCGGAGCGAGCGAAGACGGCAGGTACGCGTATTTCGTTGCGAATGGCGCCCTGGCTGCCGGTGCTACCCCGGGTGGGTGCGTGGAAACTGAATCTGACGTTGCACACGCTCGTGCTGTCGTGTGCAATCTCTATGTGTACGATGCTCTGGTGGGTGAAGTGAGGTTTGTCGCGCGGCTTGCGAATAGGGATTTCCGAGATTGGGAAGCCTTCAACGCTGGGCTTTATCAACTTACGGCGGGTGTGTCGCCGAATGGGCGGTATCTGGCGTTCATGTCGGAAATAAGCCTGACGGGGTATGACAATATAGATGCGCATAGCGGCCAGCCGGATGTGGAGGTCTTTCTTTACAGTGTCGATACGGGTCATGTGACTTGCGTGTCGTGTGACCCGTCGGGTGCGCGGTCGTCGGGGGTGTTCGATCCGCCCGATTCGTCGGTGGGCTCCGAACTGCTGGTCGATCCTAACCGTAATTGGGGTGGTCATTGGCTTGCGGGGTCGATCCCGGGCTGGACTAGGAACGGTGATCATTACGGTGCGGTTTACCGGTCCCGGTATCTGTCTGATGGTGGCCGGTTGTTCTTCGATAGCGCGGATGGGCTGGTGGCGAGTGATGCGAACGGCAAGGAGGATGTCTACGAGTATGAGCCGGCGGGTGTTGGTGGGTGTGGGAAAGCGGGGGGTTGTGTTGGTTTGATGTCTTCGGGAACCTCGGGTGAGGAATCGGCGTTTCTGGACGCGAGCGAAACGGGTGACGATGCGTTCTTCTTGACGGCGGCGCAGCTGGCGCCTCAGGATTTGGATCATGCGCTGGATGTGTATGACGCGCGAGTGTGTTCGGTCTCCTCGCCGTGTCTGGCGAGCCCGCCGCCACCGGCGGTGGCGTGTGCCACGGCGGATTCGTGTCGCGCGGCGCCCTCTTCGCAGCCGGGCGTGTTCGGCACCCCGCCGAGCTCGACGTTCTCCGGCGCGGGGAACCCCCGGCCCGCGGTGTCCAAGACCGTAACTGGGAAGAAGGGGCTGTCCGTTGCGCAGAAGCGCGCGGCGGCGTTGCGGAAGTGTCGGGTGAAGCCGCCGCGTAAGCGGGTGTTGTGTGAAGCGCTGGTGCGGAGGCGTTATCGGGTGGGTGTCAAGGCGCAGCATGCTGTGCGATCCTCGACGAGGAAGGGGAGTAAGTGATCATGTTGCGTTCGATCGGTAGAGGACTGCTTGGTGTGTTGTTCGCCAGTGTGCTGCTGGCGGGGCTGAGCGCGACGCCGGTGTTCGCGGCGGAGCCATGGTGGCACCTGTCCTCGAGCGCTAGGCCGGTGGTGCTGACGTCGGGTGGGGAAGGCACGATCGCTGTGCTGGCCGTCAACAGCGGTGATGGCACGGCGACACCTGGTGCGGTCACGCTCAGCGACACGCTGCCCACGGGAGTGACGGCCCAGAGCGTCCATTTCTTCTTAGTGCCGCGCTTCGGAAGCTTTGATCTGGCGTCGATCCACTTGGTGTCGTGTGAAACACAGCCGGGTCGTGTGCAATGTACGTATCCGGGGGAAGGGTTCCTGTCCGCGTTGAACCCGTATGAAGCGATCGAAATGCGTGTCGACGTTCAGGTCGCCGCGAACGCCGTGTCCGGGGGCCAGAACCGGGCGGAAGTGAGCGGTGGCGGCGCGTCCACAGTGTCACTCGCGCGGCCACTTACGGTCAGGGGCGGCGCGACACCGTTCGGTGTCGAAGATTTCGAGGTGGCGCCTGAAGAAGAGGGTGGTAGCGTGGATGCGCGGGCAGGCTCGCACCCGTTTCAGTTGTCGACCGGTATCGCGCTCAACCAGACCGCGACTCTCGCCAGGCCACCGGCGTTGGTCAGGGAAACGCGGATCCAGCTCCCCGCTGGCCTTGTCGGCAACGCGACGGTGATTCCGCAGTGCAACGAACGAGACTTCGCGACCATAGCGGGATCGGGTATAGATCTCTGTCCCGCTGATGCGGCGGTCGGCGTCGTGCTCGTCACGTTCGACGAACCCGTGACCGTGGGGCTGAGCACGACCGCGGTGCCGCTGTTCAACCTCGTTCCTTCGCGTGGTGAGCCAGTGCGGTTCGGGTTCAAGGTATCCAATGCGCTGGTGATGCTCGATACCGCGGTTCGTAGTGGTGGTGACTATGGTGTGACGACCACGGTGAGCAACATTTCGCAGTTCGTGAACCCGGTATCTGTCCGGGTGACGCTCTGGGGCGTGCCGGGCGACCCGAGCCACGACCAATCACGCGGCTGGGACTGTCTGGCCGGCGGCTTCTGGACGAATCACGAACTGCCGTGTATCCCTCAGAACCAGGGGAATCCTGTGCCGTTGTTGACACTTCCGACGTCGTGTGAATTGCCGTTCGTGGCGAGCGTCGAAGGCCGCGCATGGCCGACGAAGGGCAGCCCGGAAGGGCCGCAGTTGACGCCGGAAACGTTCTCGCTGAAGGACGGTCTGGGCCGTGAAATCGGATTGACCGGCTGTGACCAGCTCCCGTTCACCCCCTCGATCAAGGTCACACCGGACACGAATGCGGCGAGTACCCCCACAGGGTTGACCGTTGGGGTGCACATCCCGCAGGACACGAGCAGCAACCCCAACGGGCTCGCTGAGGCAGCGCTGAAGGACACCGCCGTCGCGCTCCCTGAAGGGGTGCAGATCAACCCGTCCTCCGCGGATGGCTTGGAAGCGTGTTCGATGAGCCAGGTCGGGTATAAGGGCATGGAAGCGGAGATCGCACAGTTCACACCGGACGCGGCCGCGTGCCCGGACGCGTCCAAGGTCGGCACCGTCGATGAAATCAAGTCGCCATTGCTGGAAAATGCGTTGACCGGCTCGATCTACCTTGCCACGCAGAACGCGAACCCGTTCGGGTCGTTGCTGGCGTTGTATTTGGTAGCTGAAGATCCGGTGTCGGGTGTTCGCGCGAAGATCGCGGGGAACGTGACCCTGGATCCGGTGACGGGCAGGTTGACGGCGGTGTTCGATGGCGCCCCGCAGGTCCCGGTGGAAACCATCAAGCTGCATTTCTTTGGTGGGTCCAGGGCGCCGTTGGCGACCCCGGCGTTCTGCGGGACGTATACGACTGCGGCGTCCTTCACGCCGTGGTCGGGCAACGCGGCGGTCAGCTCGTCGTCGAGTTTCCCGATCGTCTCGGGTCTGGCCGGCGGGCCGTGTTTGGGTGGTCTGGGGTTCGCGCCGTCGGTGACGGCGGGGAGCACGAACATCCAGGCGGGTGGGTTCACCCCGTTCACGACGACACTGGGCCGTCAGGACAACGAACAGACCCTGAGTGGCGTGCAGCTGCGTCTCCCGCCGGGCCTGTTGGGGTCGTTGGCGTTGGTGAAGCAGTGCCCCGAACCACAAGCAGCGCTCGGGACCTGTGGCCCGGACAGCCTGATTGGGCATACGACGGTGAGCGCGGGGTTGGGGACCGATCCGTTTACGGTCCCCACGGGCCAGGTGTTCATCACGGGCCCCTACCACGGCGCGCCGTTTGGGCTGTCGATCGCAGTGCCCGCGAAGGCCGGCCCGTTCGATATCGGCTCAGGTCCGTGTGATTGTGTGGTGGTGCGTGCCAAGTTGGATGTGGATCCGCATACCGCGCAGGCGATCGTGGAGACCGATCCGTTGCCGACGATCCTGCAGGGCATCCCCCTACAGGTCAAGCACGTCAACGTGACGGTCGACCGTCCAGGGTTCATGTTCAACCCCACCAGCTGCGAACACCTCAACACCACCGGAACCATCTCGGGTGGGTCGGGTGGGAGCTTCCCGGCGAGTGTGCCGTTCCAGGTCACGAACTGTGCGAGTCTCGCGTTCAAGCCGACGTTCAAGGTCTCAACGCAGGCGAAGACCTCGAAGAAGCAGGGTGCGAGCCTTGATGTGAGGGTCACGTCGGGTAGGGGTCAGGCGAATCTCGCGAAGGTCGCGGTGAGTCTCCCCAAGCAGCTCCCGTCCAGGTTGACGACGATCCAGCAGGCGTGTCCGCAGGCGACGTTCGCGGCGAACCCCGCGAGCTGCCCTGGCGGGTCGAACATCGGGACAGCGACGGCGACGACGCCGATCCTCTCGAGTGCGGTGTCGGGCCCGGCGTATCTCGTGTCTCACGGCGGCGCGGCGTTCCCCGATCTAGTGATCATCCTGCAGGGCGAAGGCGTCACGCTCGACCTGGTGGGGAGCATCGACATCAAGCACGGTGTGACAAGCAGCACGTTCGCGAGCATCCCCGACGCGCCGATCGACACGTTCGAGTTGAAGCTCCCCGAGGGTCCGCATTCCGGTCTCACGGCGGTCCTGCCGGCGAAGGCGAAGGGCAACCTGTGCGGCACGAGCCTCGCGATGCCGACGACGCTCACGGGGCAGAACGGCGCGCAGATCAAGCAGAGCACGAAGATCGCCGTGACCGGCTGCGCCAAGCCAAAGAAGGCCAAGAAGCACAAGGCGCACCCCAAGAAGAGGAAGGGCAAGAAGTAAGCGGGTGGGTGTGAGCACCGTCACTGTCATGTCTACTCCCAGCCGGTCGGCCGGAGCGCGTACCCAAAGGGCACACACCCAGGGGGCGCACGGCGGTAAGCGCCCCGGCCGCCGCGCGGCGGTCGCGGGTCAGGTGGCCGAGATCCAGCGCGCGCGGATCCTCGGCGCGATCGTCGAGGTCGCCGCTGAGCGGGGCGCGGCGAACGTGACGGTGGCGCACATCGTGGCGCGCGCGGGGATCTCGCGCAGGACGTTCTACGAGCAGTTCGAGGACCGCGAGGCTTGTCTGCTCGCGGCGCTGGAGGAAGCGATCGATCTGGCGTCGGCGGCGGTTCTACCCGCGTATGAGAGCCAGAGCAAGTGGCGCGAGCGGATTCGCGCGGGGCTCGTGGCGCTGCTGGCGTTCCTCGACGAGGAGCCCGGCCTCGGGCGCCTGTGCATTGTCGAGGCGCTCGGCGCCGGCGACCGCGCGCTGGAGCGCCGCGCGCAGTGCGTGGCCGCGCTGATCGAAGCAGTGGACGGCGCGCGCAAGGAGTTACCGGAGGCCAAGCAACCCCCGCCCCTCACGGGCGAGGGGGTCGTGGGGGCCGTGTTCGCGATCGTCCACGCCCGCATCCTCGCGCGCGACGCGGCCGGCGCAAACGGGGCCAAGTCACCCCCGCTCAGCGCGCTGCTCGGTGAGCTGATGGGCGTGATCGTGCTCCCCTACCTCGGAGCGGCGGCAGCACAGAAGGAACTGCACAAACCGGCCCCCTCCCCTCTTAAAATCAAATCCCGTCCACGCCGCGACCCGCTCGAGGGCCTCGACATGCGCCTCACCTATCGCACCGTACGCGTCCTCATGGCGATCGCCGCGCACCCCGACGCGAGCAACCGCACCGTCGCCGCGGGCTCGGGCATCTCCGACCAGGGCCAGATCTCAAAGCTGCTCGCGCGCCTCTCCACGCTCGGCCTCGTGCAGAACTCGGGCGAAGGCCACCCCAAGGGAGCCCCCAACGCCTGGCGCCTCACCCCGCGCGGTGAGGAGGTGGAGGGGGCGATTCGCTTGCAGAGCGCGTAGGGATCGAACTCGTCGAGGGCGGTCCTGGCCCTGCTGATCTGATTTATCTGATAATCTTCGATCGTGGTCCAGCTGAGCGCAACCGAGGTCGCCCGCAACTTCTCCGCCGTGATGAACCGCGTGAGCGCGGGCGAGGAGATTGAGATCGTGCGTAATGGCGCGCCGATCGGGGAGTTGCACCCGCCTTCGCGTCCACGCGGTCTCGCCGGGGAGGCATGGAAGGAGTTTGTACGCAGCCTGCCGCCGGTGGACCCGGACTTCGTCCACGATCTGGAAGAGATACGCAAGAGCGTTGGGCCACCCGTGAGCAAGTGGCCGTCCTGATCGACACGTCGGTGCTGGTGGACCTCGAGCGCGGAGGGTCGCCGCTCGCGCAGGTCGACGACGAGGAGCATCTGATCAGCGTCATCTCCGTCAGCGAGATCCTGCACGGGCTGCACCGCGCGGTGGGTGGAGCGGTGCGAGCGAGACGGGAGGCCTTCATCGAGCAGACACTTGGCGCGCTCCCGCTTATCCCGATCACCGCAGGCATCGCTCGTATTCATGCGGCGACCTGGGCAAATCTCGAAACAGCGGGTGAAACGATCGGCACGCACGACCTCTGGATCGCCGCCACGGCGCTGGCCTACGGTCTGACGGTCGTGACCAGCAATGCGCGCGACTTCGAGCGCGTGCCGGGCCTCTCGGTGCTGGCTGTGTGAGGTCATGAGCCGCAGCGCCCGATCCTGCCACCCACCGGCCCATCAGGACCCCCTTGTGGGGTCCTCTCCTAAATAGTTCGCCCGGCCTCACTATCGCCGCGGTTCGCCCGCATCCCCCGCGATACTCGCATCGGTAGTGCGATATACTCACGCTATGAGTAAGAGGCTTCAGGTGGTTGTCGCGGAGGACGACCTCGAACGCTACGAGCGCAGCGCGCAGGCGGCCGGGCAGACGCTCTCCGAGTGGACTCGCCAGGCGATGAACGCCGCCGAGCGAGAACGCTTGAGCGGGGATGTCGAGGCGAAGCTGGCTGCCATTCGCAAGGCGGCCGCCCACAACGGGCACCCTGAGGTCGATATCGACACGATGATCGCCGAAATCGATACGCGCTTCGACCAGGATCTCCCAGGCCTGGACTTGTGATCTTCGTCGACTCGAATATCCCCATGTACATCATTGGGAAGGACCATCCGCGCAAGGTCGAGTCCCAGCGCCTGGTCGAGCGCCTCGCGAGCGAACGCCGGCGCCTGGTGACCAGCAGCGAGGTCTATCAAGAGATCCTGCATCGCTACATCGCAGCCAACCGGCGCGGAGAAATCGAGCTGGCGTTCCATGCGCTGAGCAGCGTCGTGGACAACGTCTTCTCCGTGCGCGAGGAGGATGTTTTCGCCGCCAAGGATCTCACCCATGCCCACCAGCAGCTGTCCGCGCGAGACGCGCTTCACGCCGCCGTCATGCGCCGCAACGGGGTGCGCCAAATCCTCAGCTTCGACCGCGGCTTTGACCTGCTGCCGGACTTGGTGCGCATCCCCGTACAGGCGCCTGGCTGAGAGCCCCCAAAGCCGGGGGATGGTCGAGAACCCTGCTACGGTCCTCCCATGGGCGGCGAGGTCGCCCGTGAGGTTCTTGTCTTGTTTGTCTTTGTTGGCGCTCTGAAGCGCGGATGGGGTCAGTAAGCCGAATCTCCCTCCGCAGCACGCGGCCACGATGGTCGCCACAACAAGGAGCATCACCAACATGACGCATGAAACGTTCGCCGACCTCGGCATCTCCGAGGTCGTATGCAATGAGCTCGCCCAGCGCGAGATCACCACCCCTTTCGCGGTGCAGAAGATGGTCATCCCGGACATCCTCGCCGGGCACGACCTGCTCGCGAAGTCCCCCACCGGCTCGGGCAAGACGCTCGCCTTCGGCGTGCCGCTGGTGGAAGGGCTGAAGGACTCCGACGCGCGGCCCTCCGCGCTCGTACTGGCCCCCACGCGCGAGCTCGCGCTGCAGATCGTCGAAGACCTGCGAGCGCTCGCCCACGCCCGCGCGCTCTCGATCGCCGCGGTGTATGGCGGTGCGGGGATCGTCAAGCAGGCGCGCCTCGCCGCGCGCGCCCACATCCTCGTGGCGACCCCCGGTCGCCTGCTCGATCTGATCGAGCGCAGGGACGTGTCGCTCGCAAAGGTGCGCGTGCTCGTGCTCGACGAGGCCGATCGCATGCTCGACATGGGCTTTCGCCCCGTCGTCGATCGCCTCGTCAAGATGACCGCCCCCAAGCGCCAGACGCTGCTCTTCTCCGCGACCCTCGACGGCGAGGTGGGGCGCCTGGCGAAGCTCTACACCACCAACCCCCGCCGCCACGAGCACGTGGCCTCCGCGGAGCACACCGCGCAGGTGGAGCACCGCTTCCTCTCCGTCCCGCACGAGGGCAAGGTCGCGCGCCTCGTCAGCGAGCTAAACGAGGCCGAGCGTGGGCTCACGCTCGTGTTCGTGCGCACCAAGCGCGGCGCGGATCGCCTCGTGAAGAAGCTCACCGCCAGCAAAGTGCGCGCGGTGGCGATGCACGGCGACAAGTCCCAGGCCCAGCGCGAGCGCGCGCTGGCGAGCTTCGAGTCGGGCAAGGTCGACACGCTCGTGGCCACCGACGTCGCCGCGCGCGGCATCGACGTGGCGGGCATCACGCACGTGATCAACTTCGACATCCCCGCCACGCGCGAGGACTACGTGCACCGCGTGGGGCGCACCGCCCGCGCGGGCGCCTCCGGCGTGGGCCTCACGCTCGTAGCGCAGGACCAGGCGCGCGAGCTGGTGGGCATGGTCGGGGACCTCGGCCTGCACCGCGAGCTCGCACTCGGTGGGTTCGCCAGTGACACCACTCGCCGCAGGCCGCGGAACAGCGCCTCACGCCGCCGACGCTGATACCTTTGCGATAGGCCTCATGAGTACAAACTACGTCTCCGGCGGACCGCTGGAAGCTCGTCCTGGACCAGACGACGTCCAGCCTCCCGAATATGAATGGCTGAACCGCGCGCTGACGGGGCTCATTACGGTCGGCCCGATGATCGCGCTGGTGATCGTCGGCTGGCAGCTATGGAACGGTCTGCTGCACAGCTCTGACCTGATTGTCTTCGCGATCCTCTACACACTCACGGGCCTGGGCATCACGGTCGGCTTTCACCGCCTCTTCACGCACCGCTCCTTCAAGACCTCCGCGGCGATGCGCGGGATCCTGGCGGTGCTCGGCTCGGCCGCGATCGAGGGGCCGATCATCTCCTGGGTGTCCGATCACCGCAAGCACCACGCCTTCTCCGACCGCGAGGGCGACCCGCACAGCCCCCACGTCGATCACGCGAAGGGGCTGCGCGGAACCCTGCGCGGCCTCGGCCACGCGCACCTGGGCTGGCTGTTCATCCACACCGAGCGCGGCTCGCGCGAACGCTACGCCCCCGATCTGCTCGCCGACCCCGTCGTGTCGTTCGTGGACCGCACCTTCTTCGTATGGGCGATCGGGGGGCTCGTGGCCGCCTTCGCGCTGGGCGGGCTGATCGGCGGGACCTGGCGCGCGGCGCTCACCGGGCTGTTGTGGGGCGGGGCGATCAGGATGCTCGTGCTCCACCACGTGACCTACTCGATCAACTCGCTCTGTCACTTCTTCGGGCGCCGCGACTATGTCACCGGCGACCACTCCCGCAACCTCGCCTGGCTCGCGCCGCTGTCCTTCGGCGAGGCGTGGCACAACAACCACCACGCCTTCCCCACCTCCGCCGAGCACGGCCTCAGCTGGCGCCAGTTCGACGCCTCCGCGCTGATCATCCGCGGCATGGAGCGCGTGGGGCTCGCCTGGGATGTCGTGCGCGTCCCCGAGGAGCGCCGCACCAAGAAGCGCTGCGTCGCCGTCTGAGGCGCCCATGCCGAGCGTCCCTTCGGTGCGCGAGATCCTCGCCGGGCGCGTGGGCGAGGAGATGGCGCTCAACCAGCGCCACCTGAACCCGCAGATGGGGCGCATCCTGCGCACGCTCGGCTTCGATCGGGTGTGGGTGAAGGGCGAGGGCGCGCACCTGATCGACGCCGAGGGCCGGCGCTACCTCGATCTGTATGGGGGCTACGGGGTGTTCGCGCTCGGACGCAACCACCCCGCGGTGATCGAGGCCCTGGAGGAGGTGATGGCCGCGCGCACCGCGAATCTGCCCCAGCTGGGGGTGACGCTGCTGAGCGGCGTGCTCGCCGAGCAGCTGCTCGCGCGCGCGCCTGGAAGCGTCGGCGCGATGGTGCCCGCCAACAGCGGCGCCGAGGCGGTGGAGGCGGCGATCAAGATCGCGCGCGCCGCCACGGGGCGCCCGCGGGTGCTCCACTGCGAGCACGCCTTCCACGGCCTCACGCTGGGGGCGCTCTCGCTCAACGGCGAGCCGCTGTTCCGCGAGGGCTTCGGCCCGCTCCTGCCCGGCTGCCACGCGGTGCCCTTCGGCGACCTCGACGCGTTGACGCGCGAGCTGGAAAGCGGGGATGTCGCCGCGTTCGTGGTGGAGCCCGTGCAGGGCAAGGGCGTGAACCTGCCCCCCGAGGGCTATCTGGAGGGCGCGCAGCGAGCCTGCAGGGCCGCGGGGGCGCTGTTCGTGTGTGACGAGGTGCAGAGCGGCCTCGGCCGCACGGGGCGCTTCTTCGCGCTGGAGCACTGGGGCCTGCAACCGGACATCGTGTGCGTCGCGAAGGCCCTCTCCGGCGGAATGGTGCCGATCGGCGCGGTGCTCGTGGCGCGCGGCGCCTTCGATGCGGTGTTCGATGGCATGGAGCGCGCGGTGCGCCACGGCTCGACCTTCGGCGGCAACGACCTCGCGGCGGCCGCCGGCCTGGCGACGCTGCGGGTTCTGGAGAGCGAGGGGCTCGTGGAGCGCGCGGCGGAGATGGGGGCGCTGCTGCTGGAGCTCACGCGCCCGCTCGTGGAGCGCCACGCGAGCGTGCGCGACGTGCGCGGGCTGGGATTGATGTGGGCGATCGAGCTGGGTCCCCCCGAGGGGCGCTCCGCGCGTGCGCTGTGGAGGCGCCTGGAGAGCGCGCAGCCGGGGCTCTACTCGCAGCTGGTGCTGCTGCCGCTCTTCCACGAGCACCGCATCCTCTGCCAGGTGGCGGGCCACCGCATGAACGTCATCAAGGCGCTCCCGCCGCTGACGATCGAGGAGAGCGAGCTGAGGCGCTTCGCGGCGGCGCTGGAGGAGGTCGTGGCACACGCCGAGCACTTGCCGCGGGCGCTCGCCGGCTTAGGCCTGGGCATGGCCCGGCGCGGGATCGGCGCCCGAGCACGCTAGCCTGCCTGCGGGCCGGCCTGCTTCTCTGCGCTTCACTCGACACACTCCTGCGCGGCCCATCCGTATCGACCGATCGCCCATTCCACCATGCCCACACCCCGCAACGACATCCGCAACGTGGCGATCATCGCGCACGTCGACCACGGCAAGACGACGCTCGTCGACGCGATGCTGTGGCAGTCGGGCGCGTTTCGCGCCGGGCAGGACGTGGCCGATCGCGTGCTCGACTCGATGGATCTCGAGCGCGAGAAGGGCATCACGATCCTCGCGAAGAACACGGCGCTCCACTACAAGGGCGTGAAGCTGAACATCGTCGACACTCCCGGCCACGCGGACTTCGGCGGGGAGGTGGAGCGCGGGCTGACGATGGTGGATGGGGTGCTCTTGCTGGTGGACGCCTCCGAGGGGCCGCTGCCGCAGACGCGCTTCGTGCTGCGCAAGGCGCTGGAGTCGCGGCTGCCGGTGATCCTCGTGGTGAACAAGGTCGATCGGCCGGATGCGCGCGTGGCGGAGGTGGTGGACGAGGTGTACGAGCTGTTCCTCGACCTCGACGCGCAGGAGGATCAGATCGATTTCCCGATCGTCTACTGCAACGCGCGCGCGGGGCGCGCCAGCCTGGAGTACCACGAGGGCGGGCCAACCGAGGGGGATCTCGGGCCGCTGCTGGATCTGCTGCTGGAGCACATCCCCGCGCCCACGTACGAGCCAGAGCACCCGCTGCAGGCGCTCGTGACGAACCTCGACGCCTCCCCCTACGTGGGCCGCCTGGCGATCTGCAGGGTGCGCGAGGGCCATATTCGCAAGGGCCAGACGCTCGCGTGGTGCCGCGCGGATGGCTCGATCGAGCGCGCGCAGGTCTCCGAGCTGTACGTCACCGAGGCGCTCGATCGCGTCGACGCCGCGGAGGCCGGTCCGGGGGAGATCATCGCCGTGGCGGGCCTCGAGGAGGTGACGATCGGCGAGACGCTCGCCGACCTCGAGGACCCCCGCCCGCTGCCGATCATCTCCGTGGACGAGCCCTCGCTGTCGGTGACGATCGGCATCAACACGGCGCCGCTGGCGGGTCGTGAGGGCTCGAGGCTGACCGCGCGCCAGGTGCGCTCGCGCCTGGATGCGGAGCTGGTTGGAAACGTTTCGCTGCGCGTGCTCGACACCGAGCGTCCGGACGCGTGGGAGGTGCAGGGCCGCGGCGAGCTGCAGCTGGCGATCCTCGTGGAGATGATGCGCCGCGAGGGCTTCGAGCTGACGGTGGGCCAGCCGCGCGTGCTCGAGCGCGAGATCGACGGCCATCGCTGCGAGCCGGTGGAGCGCCTGGCGATCGACGTGCCCGAGGACTACGTGGGCGTCGTAACGCAGCTGCTGGCGCTGCGAAAGGGGCGCATGGAGCACATGACCAACCACGGCACGGGGTGGGTGCGGATGGAGTACCTCGTGCCCGCGCGCGGGCTGATCGGCTTTCGCACGGAGTTCCTCACCGAGACGCGCGGCACGGGCCTGATGCACCACGTCTTCGACCGCTGGGAGCGCTGGGCGGGAGAGCTGCGCACGCGCGTAACGGGAGTGCTCGTGTCCGATCGCCGCGGCGACACCGCGCAGTTCGCGCTGATGAACCTGCAGGAGCGCGGCACCATGTTCGTGGGCCCCGGCACGGAGGTGTACGAGGGGATGATCGTGGGCGAGAACGTGCGCTCGGATGACCTCGACGTGAACGTGTGCAAGGAAAAGCACCTCACCAACATGCGCTCCTCGACCTCGGATGTGCTCGTGCGCCTGGTGCCCCACCGCGAGCTCACGCTCGATCAGGCGATGGAGTTCGTGCGCGACGACGAGTGCGTGGAGGTGACCCCCGTGAGCGTGCGCCTGCGCAAGGCGGTGCTGGGAAAGACCGACCGCATGAAGGCGGCGCGGCTGCGCAAATAGGGGCCCGCGGCCCCCTCAGGCACGCGGGCCGGGTTCCGCCTGCCAGATTGGGTACCGTCTATGTGCATGGGGGCGCGCCGCGGATCGGACATGTCAGCAGGCAAGGCGGTGCTGGGTCTCGTGATTCAGCGCCCCGGCTACGGCTACCAGCTCGAGCAGCGCGTGAAGGAGCGCTTCGGCTCGGCGCAGTTCGTCGCCTCGAGCATCTACAAGGCGCTGGGGCGCCTGGAGAAGGACCGCCTGATCCGCGTGGTGGGCGGGGAGGATCTTGAGCTGCTCGACGCCGAGCGCTCGCGGCGCATCAAATATGAGGCAACGCCCGAAGGAGTGGCCTACTTCAGGCACTGGCTGCGCGCCTCTTCCTCGGTGCCGCTCGTGCGCGAGGAGCTGCAGCTGCGGATCGCCTTCTGCGAACCCCACGAGCTGCCGCGGCTGATCGAGATCATCACGGGCGAGGAAATGGTGTGCCTGCGGATGCTGGGCGACTTCCAGCGGAGCATCGAGGACGACGATGAGCCGCTGGATGGGTCACGCGAATGGGCGCGGCTGATGGACATGGCGGTGGATCACGCCGAGGCGGGCTTCTGGGACGCGCGCATCAGATGGCTGCAGGACGTGCGCCTGTTTCTTCGAGGGGCTGCGCGAGGAGGCCGAGCGCCATGCCGCGCAGGCCGCCTGGAGGGCGCGGTGACCGGCCCCCTGCTGACGCTCACGGGGGTCAGCCGCAGCTACCGACGCGGACGCCACGAGCTACGCGTATTGATCGACGCGTCGCTCACGTTGGGCGCCGGAGAGATGGTGGCGGTGCTGGGACAGCGCGGCGCGGGCAAGACGACGCTGCTGAAGGTCGCCGCAGGCATGGAGCCACCTGACGGAGGTAGAGTAAGTTTCGATGGATGGGACTTGCCAGAGCTTTCAGACTCCCAGCTTTCGCGCCTGCTGGGCGAGCAGATCGGCTGGGTGCAGAGCGGTGGGCCGGAGAGCAGAGTCTGTGTGCTCGACTACGTGGCGCTGCCCCTTTTGATCGCGCTGGGGGATCGCGCGGCATACACGCGCGCCGAACAGGCGCTCGCGCGCGTGGGCGTGGAGGACTGTGCACAGCAGCAGTGGGAGACACTCTCCGATTGGGAGCGGGGGATGGTGGGTATCGCGCATGCGATCGTGCGCAGCCCACGCATGCTGCTCGTGGACGACGTTGCCACGATCCTCGGCATCCGCGAGACGGACATGCTCACGCGTCTGCTGCGCTCGCTTGCCAGGGAGTCGGGCATCGGTGTGCTGATGACGGTCTCCGACGCCGCCGCCGCCAGGCGCTCGGATCGCACCCTGTCGCTCTCCGGAGGCCGGCTGTCCGATCCGGCGAAGTCGCTGCCGGCGCAGCCCGACCCGCCCGAGGGGAAGGGAGACGTGATCGACCTCTCCAGCAGAGAGCGCTTGGCCTGAGCGGTGCTCGAGCTGCGCGAGCTGGTGAAGCACTACCGGGTGGGGGAGGGAGAGCCCGTGCGCGCCGTGGATGGCGTGTCGCTGTCGATCGCCCGTGGCGAGCTGGTCGCGCTCTATGGGCCCAGCGGCTCGGGCAAGACGACCCTGCTGATGATGATCGCCGCGCTGCTGGCGCCGGACAGCGGGTCGGTGCTGGTGGACGGGCGGGAGGTCTCCGCGCTCTCCGAGGACGACGGCGCGCGCTATCGCCTGCGCGAGCTGGGCTATGTGGATCAGTCGCTCGATCTGCTGCCCGGCGCGCGTGCGATCGAGAACGCCGCGATGAAGCTGTGGCTGACAGACGCACGCAATGCGGAGAGAAAGGTGAAGCCGCTGCTGGAGCGGCTTGGGCTGGGGGAGCGGCTGCGCCACCGCCCCCATCAGCTCTCGATGGGCGAGCGCCAGCGGGTGATGCTCGCGCGGGCACTCTCCACCGATCCGAAGCTGCTGCTCGCGGACGAGCCGACGGGCAACCTCGACACGCGCAGAGGACGCGAAGTTCTGGAGCTGTTGCGCGAACTCTGCCACGAGCGCGGGACGGCGATCCTGCTCGTCACCCACGATCCTCAGGCCACAGCTTTCGCCGATCGCGCCCATATGCTCTCCGATGGGCGCCTGGTGGAATACGAGCCGGACGAGCTGTTCATGGCTCCTCCTGCGGGCATGGGGCGGGAATGAGCACAAAGCCCAGAAAGATGAGGCTGTCGAGCATTCTGCGCTTCTATCGTGCTCGGCTGCGGGCACGGGCGGTGCTCGTCCAGGAACTGTTCGCGGTGCTCGGTATCGCTGTGGGGGTGGCGTTGCTGTTTGCCTCACAGGTCGCGAGCGCCAGTCTCAACGGTTCTGTCGGTCAGCTCACGAGCGGGATCGTGGGCCAGGCGAGGCTGCAGCTCGTGGCGCGCGATCCGCGTGGCTTTGACGAGCGGCTGCTGGGCGAGGTGCAGGCGCTCCCCGGCGTGCGTGCGGCTGCCCCCGTGCTCGAGGTCCGCGCCAACCTGGCCGGTCCGAGCGGCGAGGAACCGGTGGATGTCCTCGGGGGCGATTCTCGCGGTGCAGCACCTGGTGGGTCCTTTGCTGCGCAGCTTCAACGCGGCCCAGCTCTCCGGACAGCGGGCGCTTGCGCTGCCCGTGCAGGTCGCCAAGAAGATTGGGGTGGGGCCGTTGCAGACGGCGACGCTCGAGGTAGGGTCTACCACCGTTCGCACGCTGGTGGGCACCGAGCTCGGCAGCGAACAGATCGGGGCGCTGGCGTACAGCCCGATCGCACTCGCTCCGATCGCCTACCTACAGCGGTTGGATGGTATGCCGGGCAGGATCACACGCATCCTCGTGCAGCCATCCACGGGACGTGACAACGAAGTGAGGGCCGGGCTCCAAAAGCTGGCTGCGGGACATCTGAACGTGGAGCGGGCCGACTCCGACGCGAGTTTCTTCAGCCAGGCCGCTGGTCCGATCGACCAGTCGATGGGCACGTTCTCGGCGATCGGAGCGCTCGTGGGCTTCATGTTCGCCTACTGCGCGATGCTGCTGACGGTGCCGCTGCGACGTGGCCTGATCAGGGATCTCAGGCGCGATGGCGCCACCCGCTGGATGACGATCAAGACGCTGCTGTTCGATGCGCTGGCTGTGGGAGTCGCAGGGTCGATTCTTGGGCTGGCGCTTGGCGAGCTGCTCTCGATCACGCTGTTGCACTCCGAACCGGGCTACCTCTCCTTCGCGTTTCCCGTCGGCTCGCAGCGGATTGTGAGCTGGCAGAGCGTCACACTGGCGGTTGGCGCTGGCCTGGTGGCGGCCTGCGTGGGTGTGCTCACGCCTTTGGGGGAGATTCTCATGCGCCCCCTGCGGTCCTTCTCGCGTCCGGAACCTCGCGGCGGTCCGGGCGGGATGGGATGGTTTCTCGCGGGAGGGGTCATGTGCCTGGCGGCCACAACGGCCATCCTCCTCGCCGCGCCTCAGTCCGCGGTCGTGGGTATCGGGATACTTATCCTTGGCCTGGGGCTCTTCTTGAGGCCCCTGCTGCACGGGGTGGTTGCAGCATTCGACTGGCTGCAGAAGTCTTTTGCGTCGGGCGCGACGAGGCTGGCCATCGTCGAGCTACGCTCGCCCCCCGCCCAGGCGCGCATGCTGGCAGTCGCTGGGACCGGGGCCATTGCGGTATTCGCAGGCGTAACGATTAGAGGCGCCACAGACAATTTGCAGCACGGGCTCGATCGCCTCGTCAACCAGCTTTCGACGATCGCGGATCTGTGGGTTGTTCCGCCCGGCGCGCAGAATCTGCTGGCAACTACCCCGTTCTCGGACAGCGGAGGGCCTGCGCTGGCGCATCTGGCCGGCGTGCGGTCTGTAGCCGTGTATCGCGCGGGCTTTCTCGACGACGACGGCCGTCGTCTATGGGTGATCGCGCCACCGCGCAGCGCCGCGGACCCGATTCCGCCCAGCCAGCTGGTGGTCGGAGATGTGGCCCCCGCGACCGCAAGGCTGAAGCACGGCGGCTGGGCGGTCCTGTCCGAGGCTGTCGCCGTCCAGCACCACCTCGAGGTTGGTCAGGCCTTTACGCTGCCCTCGCCGAACCCCATGCGCTTCCGCGTGGCCGCGCTCAGCACCAACCTTGGTTGGCCGCCGGGAGCGATCATCCTTGGGTCGCAGGACTACATACGGGCCTGGGGTAGCAGCGACGCCAGCGCATATAACGTCATGCTTGCCCCGGGCGCCTCGTCGGCGAAGGTGAGCGGGGAAATCCAGCAGGCGCTTGGTCCGGCTTCGGGGCTTGTCGTGGAGACGGCGAAGCAGCGCGAGCAGAACCAGCAGGCGGCCAGCCGCCGTGGCCTTGCGCGGCTTACCCAGATCGCCGCTCTTGTGCTGATCGCCGGAGTGTTGGCGATCTCGGTCGCGATGAGCGCAATGGTTTCTCAGCGCCGCCCTCGGCTTGCGCGCATGAAGCTCGAAGGGTTCCCCAGGCGCGGGCTGTGGCGCTCTCTCCTGCTTGAGAGCGCGCTGCTGCTCGGTTCGGGTTGTCTGCTGGGCGCGCTCTTCGGCGTCTATGGGCAGCTTCTGCTGAGTCATGCGCTGCTTGCGGTTACGGGCTTTCCGGTCTCCTTCTCGATCGAGGTCCTACCCGCGTTCGCCTGCTTTGTGATTGTCACGCTCGCGGCGGCAGCGATCGTTGCGGTGCCTGGCTATCGCGCGGCCAGCGTTCGTCCCTATCCAACGACCTGAAGGGCGACTGGCCCAGGGGTTGAGCCCGAGGTCTCTGCCGGCCGGCGTTGCCTTGCGATCACTCCTGCGTCTGAGAGCAATATGACCCTCTGGGACCCAGACCGGGCACCTCTGAGTTTCAAGCAGATCTGGGTGCTGTGTGCGGCTGCGATCCGCGAGCTGCTGTGGGGGTTGCGGGCTGTTTCGGGAGAGGTCGAGAAGTGGCGCACGCGTGCGCTGAGCATCCCTGACACGCCGATCCGCGAAGACGCGCTGGGCTCCCTTACGGCCAAGCGTGCTCATCTCGATGGTGCTGCTCTGTTCTGGATCGTCCCCCGCCGCCGCAATCGACGGCTGCTGCGGTTGCTGGTCACCTACGAGACCGCCCTGGAGTTGCTCGACGACACCAACGAGCGTGCGGCGGACGCTGGCCCCGCCAACGGTCGCCAGCTGCACCTCGCGCTCGCCGAGGCGCTGACGCTCGATGGACCGATATCAGACTACTACCGGCATCATCCCTGGAAGGACGATGGTGGCCATTTGCGAGCGCTCGCAGAGTCCTGCCGGCATGACTGCGCCTCATTGCCGTCCTACGCGCTCGTCGGTGAGCCGGTGATTCGCGAGGCTGTCCGTTGTCAGGTGCTCGCACTCAATCACCATCCAGATTCGAGCCGTCGCGATGAAGCGCTCAGGGAGTGGGCTCGGCGCGCATGCCCAGACGCACCTGGCTGGACCTGGTTTGAGCTGAGCGCTGCCGCCACAGCCTCGCTCACGGTGCACGTCCTGCTTGCGTTGGGTGCCGAGGCGGCGAGCACCCAGAGCACCGTCGATGCCGCTTATGCCGTGTACTTCCCCGGTCTGTCGCTGGCAACGACGATGCTCGACAGTTATGTGGACCGTGCTGAGGATGCGGCAAACGGCGGGCATAGCTACATAGCTCATTACGGGGACCTGGAGACGGCGATCTCGCGCCTGCAGGAGATTGTCAGCCGCTCGATCCACGCGGCTCGGGCTCTGGAGGATGGTCACCGGCACGCCGTTATTGCGGCGTGTATGGTCGCGATGTACCTGTCGCGGGACAGCGCCCGCGAGACATCGAATCGACCGACAACCGAGCGACTGGCCAGCGCAGGTGGTTCGCTCACCAGGCTGCTCCTGCCCGTCTTGCGGCTCTGGCGCATCGCTCATGACCTGGGCTCGGCCTAGTGTGGCCGGCAGTGAAGCGTTGCGGCGACTCGCCCGAAGCGAGCTTCCAAAGGGGGTACGTCTCCCTGCGACGGCACAGACTACGATGCTCTGGAGGTGGCCGCTGGCGGACTTGGAGTGGTGTCGCCGTCGCTACGGAAGCCGCTTCACAGTGCGCGCGAGCGGTTACCCGCCACTGATCTTCCTGTCCGACTTCGAGGACATCAGGACGCTCTTCAACGCCCCCGCCGATCAGCTCTACCCCGGAGAGGGCGGAGGGACGATCATGCCGATCGTTGGCGCCAGATCTTTTATGCTGCTCGACGAAGACCAGCACCTGGCTGGCCGCAGGCTGATCCTGCCATTCTTTCAGGCCAAGGCGGTGCAGCGGCATGTCGAGTGGATCGCTGATGTCGTGCGACGTGAGATGGCCGGCTGGCCGCGCGGCACTCCTGTCGCGCTGCATCCACGCCTGCGCACCCTGACCCTCGAGCTCGTATTGCGCACCGTCTTCGGTCCCCCCGGAGCGGGAGTTCTCGACGATGCCGAGTTGCGTGTGCTGCGCAATCGGCTGCTCGCGATGCTGTCGGTGACCGCCAGTGTGGTGCTCCCGCAGCCCATGTTGCGCCGCGGCCCCGGCGGTGCGATCTGGAGGCGTTTCTTGCGCGCGCGAACAGAAGTCGATGAACTAATCTTCTCGATCGTCGATGGCGGGCGTCGCAACGGAAGGGTGCAGAGCGAGCTGCTCGAGGCGCTGCTGATCGAGCACGGCGCCGATGGACGGCCGCTGTCGCGGGATGCCGTGCGCGACAACATCATGTCGATCGTCCTTGCCGGGCACGAGACCACCGCGTCTGAGCTGGCGTGGGCGTTTCAGCTGCTGGCTCACAACCCGCCCGTGCGCGATCGGCTTGTGGCCGAGATCGATGAGGACGGTGGGGAGGAGTATCTGACCGCCACCATCCAGGAGGTGTTGCGCCACCGGCCGGTATTTCTCTTTGCGATCCCAAGGGCGGTCAAGCGGACCATCGACATCGGCGAATGGAGCTACCGGCCGCCAGCCCACCTGCTGGCCTGCATCTACCTCGTGCACCACGATCCTGTGCTTCACCCGAGGCCCGAGGAGTTTCGCCCGGAGCGTTTCCTGCGGAACGTGCCGGGAGGGCCTGTGTGGCTCCCGTGGGGTGGAGGTCGCAAGCGCTGCCCAGGCAGACACATGGTCATGTTGGAGATGAAGACGGTGTTGCGCACAGTGCTGTCGAGCGTCAGCGTGGCGCCAGCCTCGAGGCGCATGGAGCGCCCACGCTGGCGCAGCGTGATAGTCACCCCCCACGCCGGTTCGCGAGTCGTCTTGCGCAGCCGCAAAGCACATAGTTAGAACACGTTTACTCTCATGAGAGTAGTCGCGGGGCGTGCGATGCGTAAAGATTGGGTATCTACCGATAAAGATGGGATAGGCCCATCTATCCACAACCCGGCTGAGTGCGGCCGGAGGGATGCAAAGGCCAACCAGGAGGGCTCATGCCAGCAAGCAGTTCGGATGTCGTCAGCTTCTACGAGCCGGAGCCGGAGGGCGAGGCATGGTCGATCCCGAGTTTGCGCGAACCGCGCTACTCGCAGTCGCTGGAGCGCGGCTTGGCGATCCTCTCCAGCTTCACGCCCGAGCGCCCGATCCGCGGGATCGCGGATGTTGCGGATGAGTTGGGGATGAGGCGCAGCACGACCCATCGCTACATGTCGACGCTGGTGGCGCTGGGATACCTCGAACAGGGCGCGGCGCGCAAGTACCGCCTGGGCCTGCGGGTGACCGATCTGGGGATGTCGGCGCTCAACTCGACGGCGCTGCGCGAGCACGCGCGCCCCTACTTGGAGGAGCTGTGCCGCCAGTCCTCCTACACGGTGAGCCTCGCGGTGCTCGATGGTCCGGAGATCGTGTATGTGGATCGGGTGCGCTCCTCGCGGCGCACGCAGGGTGGGATGGACCTCGATCTGGCGCCGGGGGCACGGCTGCCGGCGTACAGCACGGCGATGGGGAAGCTGCTGATGGCGTTTCTGCCCGAGGAGGAGCAGCGGACGCTGCTGGCTGAGGTGAAGCCCACGCGTATGGGGCCGAATACGATCACGAGCAAGACGCAGTTGCGTGCGGAGCTCGAAGAACATCCGCGAGGAGGGGTTCGCGGTGAACGATCAGGAGCTCGCGGCGGAGCTGTATGCGATCGCGGCGCCGGTTCGCTCGGAGTCCCACGAGGTGGTGGCTGCTGTGAGCATGACGGCGCACGCCTCGATGATCTCGCTGGAGGAGCTTGTGGAGCACCTCGGCCCACACCTGGTGGCCGCCGCAGATCGAGTCTCGGCGCGCTTGGGGTACCGACGCGAGGACGAGCGTACGGGAGCGCGCTGAGCGGGCGCGAGGGGGGACCCGAAAGGGGTGCGCCGCGCGTATGGGGGAAGCGCGCCGCGCGAGGGTGCCACGCGCCAAAGGGGGAGCAGAGCGCCGTCCACGCGCCACGGAGCGGGTGCGTGGACGGCGCATGTCTCTGCGTGCCGCTGGGGTCGCGGTGCGATGAGGCGTGCGTGGACGGCGCATGCGTCTGCCCCCGCCGCTAGGGTCTCGGCGATGAACAGATCGATCAGAGGCGCGGTGGGCGTGCTGGCGTGCCTGCTCGCGCTCGCTCTCTGCACGCAGGTGGCGATGGCGGCGACGGCGACGGTAATCCACTACCAGCACGAGAGTTACCGGACCTTCCAGAGCCAGTTGGCGCATGGCGAAATCCGCACGGCGACGTTCAACAAGAAGCCCCACTCGGTGCATGTGCTGCTGGTTGATGGGCGGCATGTGCTGGCGATCTACCCCTCCCACGACGAGCCCCAGATCGCGGCGGCGCTGAGCGCGAAGGGCGTGAGCGTGAGCGTGGAGAAGCACAAGACGAAGACCGCGAAGGTGCACCACACGCTGCGCTACATCGCGGGCGGGATCCTCGTGATTGTGATCCTGGCGATCCTCGCGGTGCTGCTGATCGGCCGAAGGCGCAACCTCGTTGAGGAGGGTGCGGGCGAGGCCGCGCAGAGTGCGAGCGCCGAGGCGAGCGCGGCGCCACCGCCCGCCGGCTGAGAGCCCACTCTCCGGGCAGGCCCTCGGGGTAAGAATAAGACTCAATCCTATGATAGGTTGCCGAAGCGTATGTCCCGGCAATGCTTTTGTGGGAGCTCCCGCTCCACCGCCGCGCGCGGCTCTGCAGCTCGGCCGCGTCCGTGGGTGAGCGGGGCGTTGGCGGTTTTGGCCGCGCTCCTGCTCGTGGGGATTGTGAGCGGTTGTGGCTCGCAGGGCATCGCGGGCACCGATACGGGCAGGTTGCAGGTGGTGGCGGCGGAGAACTTCTGGGGGAGCATCGCGGCGCAGCTGGGAGGAGATCGCGTGAACGTGCGGAGCATCGTGGCGAGCCCGGAAACCGATCCGCACAGCTACGAGCCGACGGTGGGCGACGCGCGTACGATGGCGGGCGCGGGGATGGCGATCGTGAATGGCATCGGCTACGACAGCTGGGCGCCGAGGCTGCTCGCGGCGAGCCCGGCGAGCGGACGCGTGGTGCTGAACGTGGGCGAGGCGCTGGGCTTGAAGGACGGAGACAATCCCCACCAGTGGTACTCGCCGAGCGCGGTGCTGAGAGTGATTGGGCGGATCACCGCCGACTACGAGCGCCTGGATCCGGCCGGCGCGGCGTACTTCGCGCAACGCGAGCGGGCGTTCAGGACGCAGGGTCTTGCGCGTTATGACCAGCTGCGCGCGCAGATCCGCGCGCGCTACGGGGGTACGCCGGTGGGCTACAGCGAGAGCATCTTCAGGCCGCTCGGCGAAGACCTCGGACTGAAGCTCGAGACCCCCTACAGCTTCGCGAAGGCGATCGCCGAGGGGACCGATGTGAGCGCAAGGGATAAGCAGACCGTGGACGAACAGGCCCAGCGGCGCCAGATCGCGGTGTGGGTGTTCAACAGCCAGAACGTGACCCCGGATGTACAGCGCGTGAACGAAATCGCGCGGGCGGCAAGGATCCCGATCGCGACCGTCACCGAGACGCTGGCGCCGGCCTCAGATAGCTTCGAGCAGTGGCAGGTGGCGGAGCTCGAAGGACTCCAGCGGGCGCTGCACGAGGCGACGGGGAGATAGTGGTAGTGGGCATGGCTGCGCAGGGGCCACCGGTGGTGGAGATGGTCGATGCGGCGGTGCGCCTCGGCGGGCGCACCATTTGGAGCGAGGTTGGGATGAGCGTGGGCGCGGGGGAGTTCGTGGCGCTGCTGGGAGCGAACGGCTCGGGCAAGTCGACGCTGCTGAAAGCCGTGCTGGGGGCGCTGCCGCTGAGCGCGGGGAGGATCGCAGTGCTGGGGCGCCCTGCTGGGGAGGCGAACAGCTCGATCGGCTATTTGCCTCAGCGGCGCTCGTTCGACTCGGGCACGCGCCTGCGCGGCAGCGATGTGGTGCGCCTGGGCCTCGATGGCGATCGCTGGGGGGTGCCGTTGGGGCTTGGGCTGGCGGGAGGCGCGATGCGCAGGCGCCGGCACGGGGAGCGCGAGCGCGTTGTGGAGGCGATCGAAATGGTGGGCGCTGAGGCCTATGCGCAGCGTCCGATCGGCGAGCTCTCCGGCGGCGAGCAGCAGCGACTCCTGATCGCGCAGGCGCTCGTGCGCCGCCCGGAGGTGCTGCTGTTGGATGAGCCGCTGGACAGCCTCGATCTGCCCAACCAGGCTGTGGTGGCGGCGCTCGTGCACGAGATCTGCCGCAGTGCGGGGGTGACGGTGCTGCTGGTGGCGCACGATGTCAACCCGCTGCTGCCCTACCTCGACCGGGTGGTGTATCTCGCGGCGGGGCACGCGGTGGAGGGGCCGGTGGCGCAGGTCATCACGAGCGAGACGCTGAGTGGGCTGTATGGAGTTCCGGTGGAGGTGCTGAAGGCTTCCGATGGGCGCCTGGTGGTGGTGGGGCAGCCCGAGGCGCCTGCTCACCACCACGATCGCCATGCCCATGTTCATTCCCACGCTCATGACAGCTGACGTCGCCAACCCCCAGCTGAGCTGGAACCTGGCGCGCGATGTGAGCGAGGTGCTCGAATACCACTTCATGATCAATGCGCTGCTGGCGGGCGGCATCGTGGCGGTAACGGCGGGTGCGCTGGGGTGGTTCATGGTGCTGCGGCGCGAGGCCTTCGCGGGGCACACGCTTTCGCTGATGGCGTTCCCCGGCGCCAGCGGGGCGGCGCTGATCGGGGTGCCGGCGGCTTGGGGGTATTTCGTTTTCTGCGCGGCAGGGGGAGTGGCAATCGGGCGTTTATCGGGGCCGGGGCAGCGCTCGCTGAGCCAGCAGTCGGCGCTGATCGGCTCGGTGCAGGTGCTTGCGCTGGCGGCGGGGTACCTGTTTTTGAGCCTCTATGGCGGCGTGCTCGGGGATCTGGAGAACCTCCTGTTTGGGACTGTGGTGGGCATCTCCGACAATCAGGTGCTGGTGCTCGCGGCAGTTGCTGTGGGGACGCTGGCTGTGCTGGTGGCGCTGGGACGCCCGCTGCTGTTCGCATCGGTCGACGCGGACGTGGCCAGCGCGCGCGGTGTGCCGACGCGAGGGGTCTCGATCGCGTTCCTGGTCGCGCTGGGGCTGGCGGTGGCGGAGACGAGCCAGGTGACGGGCGTGCTGCTTGTGTTCGCGTTGCTGCTGATGCCGGCGGCGAGCGCGCAGGCGATCACCGCGCGGCCGGGACTGAGTCTCGCGCTGACGGTGGCGCTCGGCTTGGCGGTCGTTTGGGTGGGCCTTGGCGTGGCCTACTTCTCGGTGTATCCCGCGGGGTTCTTCATCACGGCGATCTCGTTCGGCGTATTTGTTGTGGTGCGCGTGGCGGTGGGCTTGCGCGGGCGCCGCGCGTCTGCGCAACGGGCTCCGCAGACCGAGGCGCTGCCGTCCGAGGGGGTGATCGCCTGATGCTCTCGCAGGAATTCATGCGCAATGCGCTGCTGGCGGGCACGTTCATCGCGCTGGCGTGCGGGGTGAGCGGGTGGTTCGTTGTGCTGCGCGGGCAGGTGTTCGCGGGAGATGCCCTCAGCCATGTGGCGTTCCCGGGGGCGCTCGCGGCTGCGGCGGCGGGGATCGACGAGCGAGTGGGGCTGTTCGCGGCCACGATCGCGGTGGGCGCGGGGATTGGGCTGCTCGGGGTGCGCACGTTCGCCGGCTCGGGCGCCGGTGGGGCGGCTGGGTTCCGCCCGGCGGACGATACGGCGATCGGAGCGGTGTTCACGTTCGTGCTGGCGCTCGGGGTGTTCTTCCTGACGCTCTTCAGCGTGAGCGCCCAGGGGGGCTCGGGCATCGAGACGGCACGCACCCTGTTCGGCTCGATCTTCGGGTTGGGGGCGGGCGAAGCGCGCCTGGCGGCGGCGATCGGCGCGGGTGCGGTGGTGGCGACGCTGGCGATCGCCCGCCCGCTGCTGTTCGCCTCGGTCTCGCCTGAGGTGGCGGGCGCCCGGGGCGTGCCCACGCGCCTGCTGGGGGTGGGCTTCCTGATGCTGCTGGGGGTTGTCGCGGCGGAGGCCACGCAGGCGGTGGGCGCGCTGCTGCTGCTGGGGCTGCTCACCGCTCCGGCCGCGGCGGCGCACCGCGTTGCGGGCAACCCCTTCGCGGGGATCGCGCTCGCCGGTCTGCTGGGGGTGGCGGCGATGTGGGGAGGGTTGGCGCTCAGCTACGCGCTGCCCGGGCTGCCGCCCTCGACCGCGATCGTGGCGCTCGCCGTTGGTGTCTACGCCGCCTCTACCATCCTGCCATGAGCACGCAGACGTGGGCCGATCGCGCCGAGGAGACGTTGAGCGCGGCGGGACGCAAGCGTGGGGGGGCGCGCCGTGCGCTGCTGGAGTTGCTCGAAGCCCAGAGCTGCGCGCTGACGGCGGTGGAGATCGAGGACGCGCTGCGCGCGCGCAGCGGGCGCGCGGCGAGCCGCGCGAGCGTGTACCGGATCCTCGATGAGCTCGAGCGCCTGCGCCTGGTGCAGCGCGTGGAGACGGGGCAGGCGATGGTGCGCTACGAGCGGGTGCACGAGCACTCCGAGCACCACCACCACCTCGTATGCGACAGCTGCGGGCTGGTGATGCCCTTCTCCGATGAAGCGCTCGAGCAGGCGATCGACAAGCTCAGCGCGAGAGTGCCCCTGGCGGTGTCCGAGCACGAGATCGTGCTGCACGGGGCGTGCCGGGAGTGCGCTGGGGTGTGAGCCGCGCGGCGCCCTCGGGTGGGGCGCTCCAGAGATACCCGAGCAGGCAGGCGAGCACGAACACGGCTACCACGAGCAGCACCGGTCCGGAGTCCTCGCTGAGGGCGCCCACTACGCCCGCCGTGAGCCCGCCGGCGAGCGCGGCCAGCCATACGGGGTCGTTGTCCACGGGTGCGAGGAGGCGCTCGCGGCGGCGCACGCCGAGGAAGGCGAGGAGCAGCGCGAATGCGGTGGCGAGCGGCATCGCGCCGTGCTTGAGCTCATCCCACGCGGCGGTGTAGCGACGGACGATGATGTCGCGGATGTCGCCCGCGGAGCGGGCGTGCAGGACGCTGCCGGTGTAGTGGCCGCTGCCGTGCGCGGTGAGCAGGTCGAGCGCCGCGAGGGCCACGAGGCCCACGAGCGGGCTGAGGAGCACGATCAGCGCGCGTTTGCGCGTGAGCTCGCCGGGCAGCAGCAGCACGACGGCCACGGCGGCGCCGGCGCTGACGAGGATCACGCCGCCGACGCCGGCGCCGATGCGCGCGGAGCCCTCGACGACGGCGAGCGCGATGCCGGCGAGGGCCATCGCGATGGCGGCGCGGCCCCGGCCTCCCGGTGCAAGCGGATACAGCGCGGCGGCGACGGCGGCGAAGACGAGCACGGCGAGGCCCGACTTGAGCTCGTTGCCGATGCCGTAGAAGCGCACGCCGAGGGCGGGGTTGGGGCCGAGCAGCGAGCGCACGAGCAGCTGCGTGCCGGCGAGCGCGTCGACGCTCAGCGCAAGGATCGCGGCGAGCGCGGGCGCGAGCGGCGCGCGCGGCCACGGAAGCAGGCGATCGGTGAGCGCGCCGAGCGCGAAGCAGGCGAGTACGAGCAACGCGACTTCCAGCGCCCGCGAGGGCTCGAGGGCCGCGGGCAGGAGCACCGCCACGGGCGTCCACAGTAGCGCGAGCGCGCCCACGCGCACCGTCCATGCGCGGACGCGCGCTCTCACCGGGGGGCGAAGCGGGAGTAGCCACACGGCGAGCGCGAGCAGCGCCCAGGCGGCGAGCAGGCAGGCCAGCGCGGGGAGCCGGCGCGGGTAGAGCACGAGCAGGCGGGCCCTGAAGGAGCGCAGCTTGGAGCCTTCGAAGGCGCCGTCGAGCGCGATCTGCCGGCCGCGCATCGCCGAGGGGACCGGCAGGCCGAGATGCGCGAGGATCGTGGGGGCGATGTCGGTGGTTGCAACGAGGCCGCGCTGATTGGTGGTTTGCGAGGTGAGCGTGCGGCCGCCGCCGAGCCCCGCGAGCGAGAGCCACAGCAGTTCGTTGCCCGGCGCGGGCGCCACGCGGGGCAGCACGATCAGCAGCTCGCCGGCGGGCCGCCCAGCTGTGAGCGTGCGCAGGTCGGCGTAGCCCGCGGGACCCGCCGGCAGGTCGGCGAGCACGAGACGATGGGCGGCGCTCTGGCGTTGGATGCGCGCGAGCAGCGTCGCGGCAGAGCCGAGCGAGATCGCGGCGATGTGGCCGCTGCGATTGGCCGCAGCCGCGCCGTTCTCGTCGCTTGAGCCGGCGAGGCCCACATAGGCGGCGCCGCCCGGGATCGAGGAGGCCAGCAGGCCCGGTTCGAGGATCTGCGGCGCGCCGTGGGCGCGCTCGAGCACCTGCGACCACGGTCTTACATAGCCATTCGCCAGCGACAGCACGGGCGGGTGCTGGGGGGTGTATGAGGAGTAGGAGACCCTCGCACCTTGGGAGAGATCGAGCAGGAACTGGGCCGTGGTGTAGGTGCCCTGAGTTGCACTGAGGAGCCCTGTTGAGAGCGAGGGCGGCTCCGCCTCGGCTACGTTTGGGCTCGCGGGCAGAAACACGAGCACCACTGTGGGATGCATCTCCGCGCCGGCAGCGGCGGACGCGCCACATGGCAGCGACGCGAGGAGGCAGAACAGGAGGACGAGCGATGGCCCTCCCGGGATGCGGCTCAGTCGTCCACTCTTCCGCTGAGGATGTCCCTGCGGGGTTCCCCGCCGTTCGCCGCGGCGCCATTTGGGTGCTCCTCGGAAGGCAGGTGTCCGTTGCCCTCGGGGCTGGAGCCCACGGCGATGGTTGGCGCCGCGCCCTCGATGTTCAAATGCGGCAGCGCGCGGTCCAGCCACGCGGGGATCCGCCAGGTGCGCTCGCCGAGGATGCTGAGCACGGCGGGGAGCAGCAGACAGCGCACCACGACCGCGTCGAGGAACACGGCCGAGGCGAGGCTGAGGCCGAACTCCTTGATGACGCGGTTTTCGCCGAGCATGAAGGACAGGAATACGCAGATCATGATCGCGGCGGCGGCCGTGACGACGCGCCCGGTGAGCGCGAGGCCCTCGCCGACGGCCTGCTTGGCGTCGCTGCCGCGCGCCCACTGCTCGTGGATGCGCGAGACGAGGAAGACCTCGTAGTCCATCGAGAGTCCGAAGACGATCGCGAAGAGCATCACGGGGATGAAGGACTCGATCGGACCCTTGCTGATTTCCATGATCCCATCGAGCCAGCCCCACTGGAAGACGACGACGATCACGCCGAGCGCGGCGCCGATCGAGAGCAGGTTCATGAAGGCGGCCTGCAGGGGAATCACCAGCGAGCGAAAGACGACCATCAGGAGCAGCGCGGAAAGCAGCACCACGACGCCGATGAACAGGGGCAGCTTGTGGCCGAGGGTGACCGCGAAGTCGACCGAGCTCGCGGTGACGCCCCCCACGTAGACGTTCATGTGGTTCTGTGCGGCCACCGGCGGGATCACGTCTTCGCGAAGGTGGGAGACGAGCTGGCTGGTGGCGTAGTCCTGCGGCGCGGAGTGGGGATAGACCGAGAGCGTTGCCACCTGGCCGGTGGGGTTCAGGCGCGGCGGCGTGACCGAGACGACGTTGGGTGCGGCGCCCAATGCGCCCTGCAGCTGGTGCAGCGCGGCGGGGGTGCCATTCTGCGCGACGATCAGCAGCGGTCCGTTGAAGCCCTTGCCGAAGCCCTCGGCGAGCAGATCGTAGGCGCGGCGCGCGGTGAAGCTCTTGGGGTCGTTGCCGGCGTCGCTGGAACCCAGGCGCAGCGCGAGCGCGGGGGCGGCGATCGCGAGCATCACAAGCGTCGAGACGATCGCGATCGTCCACGGGCGGCGCTGCACGAAGCGGCTCCAGCGCAGCCATGCGCCGCCGCCGGCCGCGCGCGGGGCGTGCTCGCCGCGGCGCCTTGCTCTGCGCGAGGGGCGCACGAGGCGGGGGCCGGCGAAGGTGAGCAGCGCGGGCAGCAGCGTGAGCGAACCGAGCATCACCAGCAGCACGCCGATCGAGGCGGAGATGGCGACGCCATAGAGGAAGCTCACGCCGAGCACCATCATGCCGAGCAGCGCGATCACGACGGTGCAGCCGGCGAACAGCACGGCGCGCCCGGCGGTGTCCATCGCCCGCACGACCGACTCGCGCACAAGGCCCGCGGTGGGGCCGGGGACGGCGTATGCCTCGCGGAAACGGGTGACGATGAACAGCGAGTAGTCGATCCCCACTCCGAGGCCAATCATCGCGGCGAGCTCGGAGGAGAAGTCGGGGGTGTCGACGACGTGCGTGAACAGCGCGATCAACCCGAGTCCGGTGCCGAGACCGAACAGCGCGGTGACGATCGGGAGCCCCATCGCGACGAGCGAGCCGAAGGTGATGAGCAGCACGACGATCGCGGCGAGCAGGCCGATCGCGGTGGAGAGCCCGAAGCCTTCGCGCTGGGTGGCCTCGATCGCGAATCCGCCCAGCTCGACCTGCAGCCCGGGCTGGCGCGCGGCGGTGGCGACCTTCACGACTCCTTCGCCGGCGGACTTGGGCAGGTCGTTGGCCTTTTCGTCGAAGAGCACCGTGGCGAAGGCGATGCGCCCATCCTTGGAGATCGCCTCGCCGCCCGAGGCGGGCGAGTAGGGGCTGACGACGCTCGCGACGTGCGGCTGCTTGGCAACCTGCGCGAATGTGCGTTCCATGCGCGCGCGCACAGCGGGATTCCTGACGGTGCCGCTGGATACACGGAAGACGATCGTGTCGCGATCCCCTGCCTGCACGGGGAAGCTCTTCTGCAGCAGATCGGAGGCGCGCTGGGAGTCCGAGTTGGGGAGGGTGAAATTGTTGGAGTAGGAGGTCCCCGCCGACTGCGCCACGATGTTGACACCAACGAGCAGCACGATCCAGCCGAGGATGATGTACAGCCGGTGCGTGGTCGACCAGCGCGCGAGCTCGAGCATCGCCTGAAGCTTAGAAGATCAATTCACGCTCGGGTCGAGGGGCATGCGCGCGAGCAATGCGTAGGTTCCGCCCTTGCGGGCCATCACCGTGCTCCAGAGCTCATCGGGATCCTCGGTGAAGACGTCGTCGGGAAGCGCCGTTTGGGAGATCCAATCGCCCTGCTCGAGCTCGGAGTCGAGCTGGCCCTCGGCCCAGCCGGCGTAGCCTGCGAACACGCGCCTGCGCGCTGTGGCGGCGGCCAGCTCCTCGATGCCGGCCTCGGGTGCGGGGAAGCCGATCCGCCCGAGCACGAGCAGCCCCGCGGGCGAGGGATCCATGAACTCGCCCAGCAGGACGATCGAGTCGGGCTGTACGGGACCGCCGAGGTAGACGGTCTCCTGCTCGTCGACGGCCGGCTCCAGCTGCGGCACCGCCTCGCCCACCGTCACCTGGGAAGGGCGGTTGAGAATCACCCCCATCGCCCCGTCCTCGGAATGAGCCCCGATCAGTACCACCGCGCGGCTGAAGTTGGGATCCATCAAGGTGGGCGCGGCGAGCAGGAGCTGGCCGCTGAGAGACTCGTCCATACACCGAGGCTACCGTGGCGACGCTGCGGATTTGTACGTCAGTCTTCCGCACCTTCCGTGTTGGGGGAGTGTCTTCAGTGCGCTCCCAGGCCTGATAGGCCCTCAGCCCGCCGAGAACAGATCGAGGGCGCCGGTTTGGGCGTGGTCGTTGGCGTTGCCCTCGGGCTCGAGCACGTGGCCGTCGAGGACGATGGGGCTGTTCCAGTGCCCCGGTTCACCGGCGAGGTGGGCGATCGGATGGGGCGAGCGGGGGAGATAGACGTCGATGCCGCCCGCGGAGGGGTCATACACGTAGAGCAGGCCGCCGGCCATCACGGGGCTCGTGCCGGGGGTGCCGTTCTGCCACACCAGATGCAGGCGCCCACCGTGCAGGGTGTAGGCGCCGGTGGCGTGTTCGCCGGCCACGAACACGGTTGTGTGTGTGCCCTGGCGCCATACGGCGGGCGCGGTGAACAGCTCCCCGCCGCCCGGCAGGGCAAGCGTTTGCACTTCGCCTCCCAATCGCTCGCGCGACCCGGCGACCCCCAGCGCGCGCCCCCGCGGCGGGCGACCGTCAAGGCGCGAGAGCGCGAGCACGCGCATGATGCCGTCCTTGCCCGCGATCAGCGCGCGATCGTGGCCGAGCAGTGTGGGCGCGCTGGAGCCGAGGTCGGTGTCTGTTTCGTTCAGCTGCGCCTGATCGGTTGGCGTGTAGGCCTGGCGCGGGGTGAGAGAGGGGTAGTTGAGCTCGATGACGCTGTCGCCGAAGTCGTACTCGAGCCGTTCCAGGGACCGTTGCCGGTGGAGATGAGGATGCGCCCTCCGGGCTCCACCACGGGCCCCCCGCGCGAGAGGATCGCTGAGTCGCTTGCTGGGCAGGTGCTCGGCACGATCAACGCGCGGTGGGGCGCGCAGAGCGTGTTGAAGACGGCGTGGATGTGGCCGCTGGAGCGTTCGATCAGCGCCACGTGGCCTTGATAGGGCGGGGCGTCGCCGATGTAGCCCCCTGTGGTTGCGATCACGTAGGGCCCCTCGATGTTGAGCGCCGCGGTGAGCTTCTCGTGGCTCGAATCCCGCGTGATCGACACGGGCCAGTCGCCCGCGCTCTCCTCTTGGCCGGTGGCGAGCGAGAGCTTGTGGATGAGCCCGTTGGGCGACGGCGCATAGATCGCGCTGCGATCGGGGTCGGCAAGCGGCGAGGTGGTGGTGATCTGCGCGCTTCCTGCCCAGTGCGAGTAGCCGGGCGGCGTGAACACCCACAGGATGCGCCCGCTGTTGGCGTCGAGCGCGAGCGTGCGTCCGTAGGTGGTGGTGAGCATCGCGACGTTGCGCGTGGCGCCGGCGACGGTGACCCCGTGCAGGTAGATCGGCGAGGAGTCGACGGTCCCGGGCAGCGCGATCCGTTGGCGGTGCAGGCGCGCGACGTTTGCCGCCGTGATGCCGGTGGAGTCCGTGCTGACGTCCGAGCGTTGCGGGTTCAGGCCGAACTCGGGCCACTCCAGCAGCGCCGCGGCGCGGTGAGCGGCGGGTGGCGGAATGCTCGCCGAGGATGCGGTTGGTGCTGGAGGGGCGCTAACGGCGGGCGCGCCCGAACTGCCGCACGCGCTCACCAACGTGCAGGCGAACACCGCAGCGAGGACTCGGGTGCTGGAGGACATGCAGTGGTGTTGTAGCGCACGGGTCGGCAACCCTGTCGGCGCCCTGCGATGCGTCCTCACGGTCACGATTTTGTGCGATATCCTGGCCGGGTCGCATTCCGGTTGTCAAAACGTAGAGAGGGTCGAGCATGGCGAGGACTCCGCAGGTGGGCGAAAGGGCGCCTGACTTCGAGCTGCCGGGGACAGATGGCTCCTTCAAGCTCTCCGAGCACCGCGGCGAGCGGGTGGTGCTGCTGTTCTATCCGGGCGATAACACGATGGTTTGCACGAAGCAGTTCTGCAGCTATCGCGACCGCGCGGAGGACTTCGCGAAGCTGGAGGCGACGGTGGTGGGCATCTCCTCGCAGAGCCTCGACTCGCACGAGGCTTTCGCGGCCAAGCACGGTCTCAATGTGCCGCTGCTGGCCGACACGGACAAGCAGGTGGCGAAGGGCTACAGCGCCTTCGCCTCGCGCCTGGGCGCAACCAAGCGCGCGGTGATCGTGATCGACGAGGAGGGCGTGGTGCGCCACCGCCACGACCACCTGCTGGGGCTCGACTACCAGTCGGTGGACGATTTGAAAGCGGTGCTCGACGCGCTGCCAAGCGCGTCAGCGGCGTAAGGCCGCGGCGCCCTGCCGAGAGGCACGCGGCAATGATTCCTATCGCCTGCCGCGGATCGCGTCTGACCTGCCCATCGCCGCGATCACGATGGCGGGATGTTCTGGTTCAGGTGGAACAGGTTGGTCGGGTCGTAGCGGTCCTTGAGCGCGCGCAGCCGGGCGAACTTCTCGGCCCCGTAGGCGGCCTGCACCCGATCCTCGCCCTCGGCGGAGAGGAAGTTGATGTAGGCGCCGCCGGTCAGCGACGGCTCGATCTCGGCGTAGAGGCGCTGCGCCCAGTCGATGTGGGTGTCGAGACCCGCCCGGCTCGTGGGTGGACGGCGATCGCGTTGAGCACGAACGGCGCCTGGCGCTCGCCGATAGGCGGTCTCGTCCTCGCCGACACGGGCGATCGCGCCGCCGAAGTGCTGGATGTGGATCTCCGAGGACGGGGAGGTCGCGTTCTGATGGAAGCGGACCATCGTCTCGATCGCGTGGTCGTCGAGCTCGCGGAAGTAGCCCGCCTTCATGTAGGCCTGGGTGCCCTTCGGCCAGAGCGCGTCGAGCAGGCTCTGCATCTGCACGTAGGGCATCGGGCCGACCAGGTCGGCGACCGGGTCGCCCAGATCGCGGATCGGCTGCATCGCCTTCATCCCCTCCTCGGGGTCGCCGGAGTAGCAGCCGACCAGGCCGACCAGCTTCTTGCCGTGCCAATCCTCGGGCAGGAACGGGGCGGGTGGCGCGGTGATCAGGTTGACCAGGGTCGTCAGCTCATCCGGCAGGTCGCGCGCGAAATCGCGGTAGAAGCGCATGATCTCCTCGGCGCGGTCGCCCGGATAGAAGACCGGGCCGGCGGCCACGGTCGGGCCGACCGGGTGCAGGTCGAACTCGAAGGAGGTGACGACGCCGAAGTTGCCGCCTCCGCCGCGCAGGCCCCAGAAGAGGTCGGGGTTCTCCGTCGCGCTCGCGGTGAGGATCTGGCCGTCGGCGGTGACCACCTCGGCCGAGCGCAGGTTGTCGCAGGCCAGGCCGTACTTGCGCATCAGCCAGCCGATCCCGCCGCCCAGCGTGAAGCCGGCGACGCCGGTGGTCGAGACCAGGCCGCCGGTGGTGGCGAGGCCGTGCTCCTGGGTGGCGGCGTCGAGCTCCCCCCAGGTGACGCCGCCCTCGGCGGGGGCGGTGCGCGGCGCTCCACATCGACCTTGATGCCCTTCATCGGCGAGAGGTCGATGACGATGCCGTCGTCGCACGGTCGAGAAGCCGGGAATGCTGTGGCTGCCGCCGCGCACGGCGACGTCGAGCCCCTCGCTGCGCGCGAAGCCGACCGCGTGGCGCACGTCGGAGGCGTCGGCGCAGCGGGCGATCACCGCCGGGCGGGCGTCGTGGGCGCCGTTCCAGATCGAGCGCGCCTCGTCGTAGGCGCCGTCGCCGGGCCGGATCAGCTCTCCGTGCAGCCCGTCCTCGAACTCCTTCAGCGTTGCCGCTCCAAGCACTCCTTGCGTAGCCATGCCCGCTCCTTCTCAGTTGGGTTGTTTGACGTCGCGTCTCGACGACGCACAGCGAGGCTACGGGCCGCCTCTTAGCGCTCACTTTGCAGCGTCTTAGCCTCCAGTTCCCGGCAGTAGGCGATGCCGGCGCTCGCCGCCGAGCAGCTCGAAGTGCCGGCTCGCCCGGTCCAGCCAGCGACGCCCCGTCGCCGCCTCGCCGTCCTCCGCGCAGATCGCCGCCAGCACCGCCAGCGCCCACCCCTCCTGGTGGGTCGTCTCGATCCCTCCGAAGACCGAGGCGGCGGCCTCGAGGTGAGCCCGGGCATCGGCGCGATCGCCGGCGCAGAGCGCCACGCTCGCCAGGCTCAGCTCGGCGGCGCCGAGGCCGATCAGGTCGTCGTTTTCGGCGAACCAGGTCCGGCTCTGCCCGGCCGAGATGCGGGCGCCGTCCGCGTCGCCGGAGCGGGCCAGGAGCATCGCCAGGCAGCCGAGGGTGATCCCGGCGCCGCGGCGGTCGCCGATCTCCTGCCGCAGGGCGAGGCTGCGCTCGAGCAGCGACCGGCCTCGTTCGAAGTCGCCGCCGGAGCGGGCCAGGTTGCCGAAGGCGTTGAGCGCGAAGGCCTCGCCCTGCTGGTCGCCGAGCTGCTCGAAGCGGGCGAGGCTCTCCTCGATCAGCTCTTCCGCGTGGGCGAAATCGGCCTCGGCGCGATCCACCGCGGCGAGGTTGACGAGGATGTGGGCGGCGGCCGCGGCGCCGCCGACGCGGCGGGCGACGAGCCCGGTGTCCTCATGCAGGAAGAGCGGGTAGCCGGTCTCGGGCTCGACCGAGATCATCCCGTAGCTGAGCGGCCAGAGCGCCGGGCGCGGCTCGGCGCTGAGAGCGCCGGCGTGCTCCAGCGCGGCTTCCAGCTGCTCCCGTGCGGGGCCGTATTCGCGCCGGAACCAGGCGGCGATGCCGCGCGTGTGCGCCGCCCACATCGGCGGCCGCGCGGCTGGCAGGTCCTCGGCGACGAGCGCCTCGTGTTCGCGCACGAGCAGCTCGACGTCCTGCGCGGGACTGACGATCGCCCGGTAGGCCGCCGAGACCTCGACCGCGTCGAACATCCCGGCCCGGTCCTCGAGCTCGCGGAAGATCGCCACGCTCTCGGCCGCGAACTCGTGGATCCGCCCGGGGACGCCGCGGCGCAGCCCGATCACGCAGGCGGCGAGCAGCGCGCGGGCGCGCACCGCCGTCGGCTCGGGCGCCGCGGCCAGGGCGGCGGTGAGCCAGCGGTACCCCTCGGCGAGGTAGCCGCGCATCAGCCAGAAGCGCCAGAGGGCGACGGCAAGACGCAGCGCCGCCTGAGGATCGGCGACCAGCGCCGAGGCCAGCGCGGCGCGGAGGTTGTCGCGCTCCCGATCGAGGCCCCGCAGCGTGGTCCGGGCCGGCAGCTCGCCGGCCGGCGTCGGGTCGCTCTCGGCCAGCGCGAGGTACCAGTCGCGATGGCGCCGCTCGAAGGCGGAGCGCTCTCCCGCCTCCTCGAGACGCTCGAGCGCGTACTGGCGCACGGTCTCCAGCAGCCGGTAGCGGCGCTCCTCAGATCCCTCCTCGACGTGAACCAGCGACTTGTCGATCAGCCGGCCGAGCACGGCGACGACCTCGCTGCGCCGCAGCGGATCCTCGGCGCACGACGTCCTCAGCCGCCTCCAGCCCGAAGCCGCCGGCAAACACGGCGAGCCGGCGCAGCAGCACCTGCTCGTCGGCGTCGAGCAGCTCGAAGCTCCAGGCGAGCGTCGCCCGCAGGGTCTGCTGCCGGGTCATCGCCGTGCGGGGCCCGGCCGAGAGCAGGTCGAGCGAGTCGTCGAGGCGCTCGACGATCTGAGCCGGAGTGAGGACGCTCACCCGCGCCGCCGCCAGCTCGATCGCCAGCGGCATCCCGTCGAGGCGATGGCAGAGGGAGGCGACAGCGTCCGCGTTGTCGCCGTCCGAGCTCGAACCCGGGCGCGGCCTGCGCGGCCCGGGTGGCGAACAGCCGCACCGACTCCGCCTCCAGCGACTCCTCCGCGGGCGCTCCGGGGACCAGCCTGGGGAGGGAGAGCGAGGGGACGCGCCAGGTCACCTCGCCGGGAATACGGAGTGGCTCGCGGCTGGTCGCCAGCACGGTCAGGTTCGGGCAGCGGCTGAGCAGAGCCTCAGCGAGGCGCGCGACCGGCTCGACCAGGTGCTCGCAGTTGTCGAGCAGAAGCAGCTGCCGGCGATCGCCGATGTGCCCGGCGAGCGCGACCTCCGGCGCCCGGTCGGAGGCCAGCCGCGTGTCCAGCGCCTGAGCGATCGCCGGCCCGACCAGCTCGGGCTCGCCGAGCGCCGCCAGCTCGACCGGCCAGACCCCGTCGGCAAAGTCCTCCCCCCGCTGCCCCGCGAGCTGCAGCGCCAGCCGGGTCTTGCCGCAGCCGCCGGCACCGGTCAGCGTGAGGAGCCTCGCGTCGCGCAGCAGCGTCGCGGCCTCGGCCAGCTCGCGCTCGCGGCCGACGAAGCTCGTCAGCTGTGGCGGCAGCTCGGGCCGACCGGCACCTGCCCGGTGCGGCCCGGAATCCTGCTCCAACTCGGCCAGCTCGGCCTCCAGGGCGAGGCGGAGCTCATCGAGGGAATCGCGCCGCTCCCGGCTCCAGTCCTCGTAGCGGTCCGCCGGCAGCAGCTCGGCGTCGAAGCCCTCGAGGGCCGAGCGATAAGCGCCAGGCTCGCCCTGCTCGCGCGCCGCGGCGGCGAGCTCTTCGAAGGCGACCGCGTCGATCCGGACCGGGTCCTCGGGGCCGAGCAGGATCAGTTCTTCGCGCAGCTCCAGGTAGCGACTGCCGTCCAGCCCGATCGAGTCGAGCGCGCGGCGGGCCGCGAATATCGCCTGATGAAGGTTGTTGCGGGCGGAGTCCGGGTCCCGCCCCGCCCACAGCAACTCGGCGGCCTGCTCGACATGGAGGCGGCGCTCGGGCGCGAGAGCGAGCAGCTTGATCAGCGTCCTCGCCTTGCGCAGCCGCCAGGCGTCGTCAGCGACGATCCTGTCGCCGACGCCGACGGAGAACACCCCGAGGAGACCGACGCACAACACCTCATCGCCCATCGATGTGCCTTTCGCGCTGGGGCTCGCCACCAGACAAGAAACTACTCCGAAGCGATCAACAGACCGGTGCTCTCGCGCTCGCCGGGACGGTCCTCGGCGGCGCGGCGGGCATGCAGCTCGATGAGCTCCAGCTGGAGGTTGCGCGGCGCCTCACCTGGGCCAGCCGTGCGCCGCAGCCACACTCCGTCGGGCTGCAGCTCCCACGAGGACTGGTTGTCGGCGAAGGCGCGCTCGAGCGTGTCGAGCAGCTCGGCGCGCAGCTCGGGCGTCTCGACGGGTGCGGCGAGCTCGACGCGGTGGTCGAGGTTGCGCGGCATGAGGTCGGCGGAGGCGATGTAGATGGTGTGCTCGCCGTGGCGTTCGAAGCAGTACACGCGCGAGTGCTCCAGGAGGCGCCCCACGATCGAGACGACGCGGATGTTCTC
The DNA here is from genome assembly GCA_963725525.1 of uncultured Solirubrobacterales bacterium. Taxonomy (GTDB): domain Bacteria; phylum Actinomycetota; class Thermoleophilia; order Solirubrobacterales; family Solirubrobacteraceae; genus Palsa-744. The sequence continues at coordinate 160,071 of CAVRYP010000009.1, read as the reverse complement.
GGAGATGCCGGGGAGCCCGGGGCGAAGGCAGCAGATGCCGCGCACGTTGAGATCGATCTGCACGCCCGCTTGGGAGGCGGCGTAGAGCGCGCGGATGCAGCGGCCATCGACGAGCGCGTTCATCTTCATCGCGATGCGCGCGGGGTGCTCGGGGGAGTGGGCGGCGATGGTGCGCTCGATCTGCTCGAGTAGCCCGTCGCGCAACTGGGCGGGGGCGATGAGGACCTTGCGGTAGTGAAGGGGGCGCCCGTAGCCGGTGAGGTAGTTGAACATGTCGGTGACATCGGCGCCGATCTGCTCGTCGGTGGTGAAGAGGCCGAAGTCGGTGTAGAGACGCGCGGTGGTGGAGTGGTAGTTGCCGGTGCCGATGTGCACGTAGTTGCGCACGCCGTCGCCCTCGCGACGCACGACGAGCACGCACTTGGCGTGGGTCTTCAGCGCGGGCTGGCCGTAGACGACGTGCACGCCGGCCTCCTCCATCGCCTTGGCCCACTGGATGTTGGTGCGCTCGTCGAAGCGCGCGGTGAGCTCCACCAGCGCGACGGCCTGCTTGCCGCGCTCGGTGGCGTCGATCAGCGCGGGCACGAGGGGAGAGTCGTCGCTGGTGCGGTAGACGGTCTGCTTGATGGCGAGCACGTTGGGGTCGGCGACGGCCTGCTCAACGAAGCGCTCCACGGAGGTGGCGAAGGAGTCGTAGGGATGGTGCACGAGCAGGTCGCCCTCGCGCATCGCACCGAGCACATCGGGGCGCTCGCCCTCGTGGCGCTGCAACCTGGGGTGGGTGATGCCGACCATCGGTGGGTCGCGCAGCTCGGTGAGGCCGGGGAGCTTGACGATCTGCCACAGCGCGCCCATGTCGAGGAGGCCGGCGACGGGGTAGATCGCCTCCTCGGCCATCCCGAGGAGCCCCACGAGCGCGGTGCGAAGCTGCAGGGAGCAGCGCTCGCCGACCTCCACGCGCACGACTTCGCCGAAGCGCCTGCGGCGCAGCTCGTCCTCGACGGCCTGGAGCAGGTCGGCGGCGTCGTCGGAGACCTCCAGATCGGCGTCGCGGGTGACGCGGAAGAAGTCGTAGTCGACGATCTCCATCCCTGGGAAGAGCGTGTCGAGATGGTGGGCGATGACCTCCTTCGAGCGCGACGAGCGTCGTTAGGGCCCCCCCGCCGTGGGTCCCGGAGTGCTCCCCGGAGTCGCCCGCGGCGCTGGAGGGCGAGGCGGCGGGGAGGCGGATGGTGACGAAGCGGGGGAGGATCTCGGTGGGGACCTTCACGCGCGCGAACACCGTCTGGTCGGTTGAGGGGTCGCGCACGAGCACAGCGAGGCTGAGAGACAAATTGGAGATGTACGGGAAGGGCCGTCCGGGCGCCACCGCGAGGGGGGTGAGCGCGGGGAAGATCGTCTTCTGGAAGCGCCCCGCAAGGTAGGCGCGCTGCTCCTCGCTGAGCTCTTCGTAGGAGACGATGCGCACGGAGTGCTCGGCCAGCGCGGGCCGAAGGCGGCCTTCGAAGCAGTCGGTGAGGCGCACGCCGAGCTCGCGCACGCGCGCGCTGATCGCGGAGATCGTCTGCGAGGGCGTGAGGCCGTCCTGGCTGGGGTTCTCCACACCCGCTTCGATCTGGTCGAGGAGGCCGGCAACGCGCACCATGTAGTACTCGTCGAGATTGGTGGTGTAGATCGCGCAGTACTTCACACGCTCCAGCAGCGGCACGCTCTCGTCCTCGGCGAGCTGGAGCACGCGTTCGTTGAAATCCAGCCAGGAGAGCTCGCGGTTGATGTACAGCGAGGGGTCGCTCAGCTCGCGGGCTCCAGCGTGGTCTCTGATGGCGTCATCGCTCGCGGGCACCGAACCAAAGCTAGCGCCTCAAGCGCTACTCTGCGGGGAGGAGGATGTGAGGCATGGCTCGCCAGCTCTGGTTGCTACGACACGCCGACGCGGAGCCTCACGGCACCCGCGCCGACTCGCAGCGCCGATTGACGCCGCGCGGGGAACGCCAGGCGCGCCTGGCGGGGGTGGCGCTGGCGCGCCTGCAGGTAAACCTCGATGCGATCCTGGTGAGCCCGAAGGCGCGCGCCCAGCAGACGGCGCAGCTGGCGGTGGAGGACTGGAGCGAGTCCCAGCAGGCGCTGATCGAGACGCATGAGCCGCTGGCGGAGGGCTTCGACGCCGCGCAGGCGCTCGATGCGCTCGCCGCCGTGGGTCCCGAGGGGCATCTGATGGTGGTTGGCCACGAGCCGGACCTTTCGGGCGTGGTGGCCGAACTGACGGGCGCCCGGATAGACCTCAAGAAGGGTGGGCTTGCGGTGGTGCGCCTAGGAGGCGGAGGAGGCGAGCTCGTGGTCCTGCTGCGCCCCCGCGAGTTCGCGCTGATCGCCGACGTCGCCACCGCCGACGTTTAGCTCCTCGGTGGCGCGCGCCGCGCCGATGGCCTCGGCGGCGAAGCGGTAGCCGATGCCGAAGTGGGTGTGGATGTAGCGCCACTGCGGCGAGGCCTTCTCGAGCTTCTGGCGGAGCTTGCGCACGAAGACGTCCACGGAGCGGTCGCCGCGGACCATCGCGTAGCCCCAGAGGCGGGAGTAGATCTCCTCGCGCTCGAGCACGCGCCCCTCGGCGGAGGCGAGCAGCTCGATCAGCTCGAACTCGCGGCGGGTGAGGTCGATCGAGGAGCCCGCGACGAAGGCCTGGAAGCGGTCGGAGCGGATCTCGACCTCGCCGGCGGTGACGGGCTTGACCTCGCCGCGGCTTGCGGAGCGTCGGCGGCGGCGCACGACGGATTGCACGCGCGCGATGACCTCCTCGGGGTGGCAGGGCTTGGTGATCCAGTCATCGGCGCCGAGGCGCAGCCCGCGCACGCGCTGGGCGACGGTGGAGGGGCCCGTGCAGACGACGATGCCGAGCTCGGGGAGGGCGTCGCAGAGACGCTCCAGCCACGTCCAGGCCTGCGGTCCGAGAATCGCGAGATCCACGACGAGCGCGGAGAGGCGCATCGAGACCACGGCGTCGGCGGGCACCGGCGAGCCGAGCACGCGGTGCTCCCAGCCGAGACGGTCGAGGCGTTTGCTCAGGACCTGGATGAAGCCGCTATCGCGATCGAGGACCGCAATGCGAAGGGGCGAGGCCGTGGAGGATGCGCCGTGGGCCTCAGGGGTGCCACTCTCGGTCATCGATTTGGAAGTGTATGCAAGGAACGCCGCGAAATGTTTGCGGCGAAGACAGAAGTCACAGCTTGTTCACAGAGAGGTTCGCAATTAGCGGGGGTGAGGAGGGGAGAGGGCCGGCAAAGCCGACCCGCGAGGGTCGCGTCGCGCGAGTTGAGGGGATTGCCGAAACAGATCGCAGGCGCCCGAGGCTCTCAGACCGAGCCCCCGCCGGTGGCGCCGCCCACGTTCATGGGGTGCGAGGAGTCCGAGAACTCGCGGAAGAGACCCGTTACGACGAAGGCCACCTGCTCGCCGATGTCGACGGCGTTGTCGCCCACGCGCTCGAGGGCGCGCGCGACGAGGATCATGTGCATGCCCCATTCGCGGATGTCGACGTCGTGGCCGATCTCGAGCGCCATGCGGAAGATCTCGCGGTTGAGGCGGTTGATCTCGCGGTCCTGGCGCACGAGGTCCTCGGCGAGTTCGACGTCGCGGTTGGCGAAGGCGGTCTTCGACTGGGTGACCTCCGAGCGCGCGAGCGCGCCCATCTTCATGAGCGTGTCGAGCAGTTCCCGGCGCACGGGCGGTTCGTGGCCGGAGAGGGGGATCAGCTTGGCGATGTTCACGCACTGATCGCCCATGCGCTCGACGCACTTCATCACGTGCAGCAGCGCTGCCACGAGGCGCAGGTCGCCGGCGACGGGGGCCTGGAGGGCGAGCAGCGAGAGGATCCCCTGGTGGACCTCCAGGTAGCGCCCGTCGACGCGATCGTCGTCGTCGATCACCATCTGTGCGAGCTCCACGTCCTGGTGGTCGAGCGCCTCGAGCACGCGATCGAGCTGCTCGACGATCAGATCCAGCCCGCCGAGCGCGCGCTTCTCGAGCTCCTTGAGCTCTTCCTGGAAGTGCGCGCGCCCGGCCTTGCGCCCGCTTGCGGAGTCAGCCGAACTTTCCAGTGACATATTCCTCTGTTCTGGGGTCGGAGGGTGCGGTGAAGATCTCCTGCGTGGGTCCAACCTCCACGAGCTCGCCGCTGAGCATGAAGGCGGTGCGGTCGGCCACGCGGGCGGCCTGCTGCATATTGTGTGTGACGATCACGATCGTTACGCGCTGTTTGAGGGTGGCGATCAGCTCCTCGATCTTCAGCGTGGCGATCGGGTCGAGTGCCGAGCAGGGCTCGTCCATCAAGAGCACCTCGGGGTCAACGGCGAGCGAGCGCGCGATGCACAGGCGCTGCTGCTGGCCGCCGGAGAGGCCCATGCCGGGCTCGGAGAGGCGGTCTGAGACCTCCCCCCAGAGGCCGGCGTCGCGCAGCGCGGCCTCCACCTTGGGGCGCACTTCGCCGCGGCTCACCCCGGTGAGGCGAAGGCCGGCGGCGACGTTGTCGAACACCGACATCGTGGGGAAGGGGTTGGGTTTCTGGAAGACCATGCCCACCGCGCGGCGCACCGCGATGACATCCACCGAGGAGTCGTAGAGGTCGAGGTCGTCGAGCAGCACCTGCCCCTCGGCGCGCGCGCCGGGGATCTCCTCGTGCATGCGGTTGATGCAGCGCACCATCGTGGACTTGCCGCAGCCGGAGGGGCCGATGATCGCGGTGACCTGATTGGCGGGGAACTTGAGGTCGATGCCCTTGACCTGTTCGGCGGAGCCGTAGAAGGCGCGCAGCTTGGCGAGGCGCACCTGCGGACCGTGTTTGACGACGCTCGCTGGGCTCGTGGTTGGGGGAGAGGCGGTTCCCGTGGCGGGCGCCGGCTGGGCGTCTGGCTGGAGCATCTGTTCAGGTGTCCCCGTTGTCGTGGGAGGCGATGCGTCGGGGGTCATGCAAGACGGCTCCTTCGGGATACCAGGCGGGCCACGAGGTTGAGGATCAAGATAAGCACAACGAGGGTCAATGCGGCGCCCCATGCGCGGTTCACAACTGACTGTGTGGGGGAGATGATGTCGTTGTAGATCTGCACCGGCAGCGAGTTCATCACCTGGCTGAGGTTGGAGCTCGTCTTATTGGTGGCGCCCGCGGTGAAGAGCAGCGGCGCGGTCTCGCCCGCCGCGCGCGCCACGGCGAGCAGCACGCCGGTGACAAGACCGCTGAGCGCGGTGGGGAGCACGATGCGGAAGATCACCTTCCAGCGCTCGGCGCCCAGTGCGAGCGCGGACTCGCGCAGGGCCCCGGGCACGAGCAGCAGCACGACCTCCGCGGAGCGCGTCACCACGGGGAGCATCAGCAGCGCCAGTGCGAAGGCGCCCTTGTAGCCGGCGAAGCCGGTGCCCACCACGAGCACGATGTAGATGAACAGGCCGAAGACGATCGAGGGCACCCCCGTGAGGACATCCACGAAGAAGCGCACGAGCTGCGCGAACCAGTGGCCCTTGCCGTACTCCACGAGCCACACCGCCACGCCCACGCCCACGGGTACGGCGATCGCGGAGGCGAGCGCGACCATCTCGATCGTGCCGAGCATCGCGCTGCGGATGCCGCCGATGTCGGAGTTCTTGAAGAAGGTGTTGCCGGTGGGGTCGGTGGTGAAGAAGCGGGGGTTCCACGCGCCGAGGCCTTCGCGCAGGAGGTAGTAGATGACGAGCACGAGGGGGATGAGCGCGATCACCGTGCCCGCGAGCACCGTCGCGCGCGCAACGCGATCGGTGCGCCGTCGACGCGGGCTCACCGCGAAGCGCTCGATGCGGTTCATGCGCCCAGCGCCGCCGTCTCGGCCGCGTCGGCGACGCCTGGCTTCGCCCCGTCGCGGGACTGGGTGCTGCTGCGCGCGGCGCGCATTACGACCAGGCGCGCGAGGGCGTTGACGAGCAGTGTGAGTACGAACAGCACGAGCGCCGCCGCGAACAGCGCCGAGCGGTGCAGCCCGGTGGCCTCGCCGAACTCGTTCGCGATCACCGCCGCGAGCGTGTAGCCCTGCCCGAAGAGGTGGCTGCCGAGTTGGGGGGCGTTGCCGATCACGAGCGTCACCGCGATCGTCTCGCCGATCGCGCGCCCGAGGCCGAGCATCGCGCCGCCGACGATGCCCGGGCGGCAGTAGGGGAGCACGGCGATGCGGATCATCTCCCAGCGCGTGGCCCCAAGCCCGAGCGCGGCCTCCTTGTGATCGGGGGGCACTGTGGACATCACCTCGCGCGCGATAGCGCTCACGATCGGGAGGATCATGATCGCGAGGATCAGCCCCGCGATGAAGTAGTTGGGAATCGTCACCACGCCGCCGCCGATGAAGGGGACGAAGCTGAGCTTGTCGGCGACCCACTGCTCGGCGGGCTGCAGCTTGGGGGCGAGGAAGAAGATGCCCCACAGCCCGTACACCACAGAGGGCACGGCCGCGAGCAGCTCCACGAGCACCGTGATGGGGCCCTTCACGCGGCGCGGGCACAGCTCGGTGATGTAGAGCGCGGCGGCGATCGCCACGGGCACCCCCATCAGAAGCGCGAGCGCGGAGGTGATGAGCGTGCCCACCACCAGAGGCAGCGCGCCGAAGTGTTCGGCGCTCACATCCCAGTTGTTGGTGAAGGCGAAGCCGAGGATGCCTTCCTTGGCGAACGCGGGACGCGCTTCGCCGACGAGGCGCACGAAGAAGTAGACGATCAGCGCGAGAATCAGCCCCGCGAGCAGGGTGAGGCCGTAGCGAAGCGCGCGATCGGGAAGCCGCGCAAGCGGGGAGCGCCCGAGTCTCGAGCCGCCCCCGCTTGTGATCGAAGCAGCCTCCACGATTGCTCTGAGCCTACACCGGGGCGAATCTGTTGAGTCGCCCCGGTGCGCGCATCAGCTCAGCTCAGCGGCGAGCCGTTGCACTGCAGGCCCGCGACCGCTTCCTTTGACTTGGCGAGGATCGACGCAGGCAGCGCCGCGTAGTCGGCCTGCGCGAGCACGCTCTGACCGGCCGAGCCGAGCCCGTATTCGAGGAACGCCTTCACGCCCTTCGCGGCTCCTTCGCCGCCTGGCGTGCCGGCCTTGCAGAGGTCCTTGTTGACCACGATGAACGTCTGCGAGGTGATCGGATAGGCGCCCGCGCCCGAGGGGTTCTTGATCGCGAAGCCCAGGTTGGCCGGCACTTCGATCCCTTCGGCGGCGGCGCTCGTGGAGGCGAGCGTGGGCGCGACGTAGTTGCCGGCCTTGTTCTTCACGCTCGCGTAGGTGAAGTTGTGCTGCAGGGCATATGCCTGCTCCACGTAGCCCACCGCGCCAGTCGTCTGCGAGATCGCGCCCGCGACGCCCGCGTTGCCCTTGGCGCCGGTGCCCGTGGGCCAGGGCACGTCCTTGCCCGAGCCCACCTTGCTCGCCCATTCGGGGTCAACCGCCGCGAGGAAGCCGGTGAAGCCGGCGGTGGTGCCCGAGGAGTCCGAGCGGTGGATCACGGTGATGGCGGTGCTCGGCAGCGTCACGCCCGGGTTCAGCGCGGCGATCGCGGAGTCGTTCCACTTGGTGATCTTGCCAAGGAAGATGCCCGCGAGCGTCGACCCATCGAGCTTCAGGCCGGTCTTCACGCCGGGGAGGTTGTAGGAGACGGTGATCGCGCCCAGAAACATCGGCACCTGCACCGCGGGGCTGCCGTTCTTGGCCAGCGCGGCTTCTTCGGGGGCCTTCAGCGGCGGATCCGAGGCGCCGAAGTCGACCGTCTTGCTCACCAGCGCGGTGATGCCGGCGCCCGAGCCGACGGGCTGGTAGTTGACGGTGAGCCCCGACTGCTGGGAGCCCCACTGCTGGTAAACCGGCGCCGCGAAGGTGGAGCCCGCGCCGGAAATCGTGCCCGACGCGCTGCTGGTCGTGGAGCTGGAGCTGGAGCTGCTCGAGCCGCACGCGCCAAGGGCGAGTGCGAGCACAGCGGCGCCCAGGGTCGCGCCTACCTTGTTCTTGGTCACTACGTCTCCTCTGGCTCTGATTGTTGGACGGCGGCAGCCCGAACCGTGCCCTTCAGGGCAGGGGCGTTTCTGCCTGCCGAGTGCCGTTGCGCAGTCTCATCAGCTCAGAACGGCCTGTGTGTGAACATCTCGTGAAGGCTGGGGCTGGAAGCGATAGCCGAAGCCGGGGTGGGTGTGGATGAAGCGACGATCGGGCATCGCCACTTCGAGCTTGCCGCGGAGCTTGGAGACGTAGACATCCACCGAGCGGTCCCCCGCGCGCAGCTCCCGTTCCCACACGGTGCTGTAGAGCTCTTCGCGGGTTACGATCGCGCCGGCTCGCTTGGCCATTGCCACGAGCAGCTCGAACTCGCGAACGGACAGTGTGAGCGCCCTGCCGGTGGCAAGCACCAGACCCTCGCCGAGCCTGATCTCCAGCTCGCCCGCGTAGAGCGTTGTGCCATCCTCGCGAGACTCCTCCATCGGCGGGCATGATCGATCCCTCTGCGCGCGATCGCGTTGCGATCCGGTGATCGGTAGGTGAAAAAGTCGTGAAAAAGTCGTAGTGGCGGCGCAGGCGTCAATATCCTGCCCCGATGTCTTTCCCGAACCCCCCCCGGCTGGCCCCGCAGCCCCGGCTGGATCGCGTGTTTGCGCCGTGTCTTTCCTGAGCCGCGGCCCCGACCCCATCCTGATGGCCCTCGTGGAGGAGGCGGGGCGCAACGTGCAACGCTCGGGCCTCCTGCTCCGCGACCTCCTCGCCGACTTCCCCGAGCACGCTTCGCTCGCGCGCGATCTGAAGGTGTGCGAGCAGGAGGGCGATCGCATAACCCACGACATCATCCACCGCCTCACCGGCGGGCGGCGCGTGAGCGCGCCCTTCGACACCGGCGACGGCTACGCGCTGGCGACGGCGCTCGATGACATCGTCGATCACACCGAGCAGGCCGCCGCGCAGCTGGGGCTCTACGGCGTGGAGGCGCCGATGGAGCAGTCGCTGGAGTTCGCCGAGGTGCTCGTGGGCGCCGGCGAGCAGATCGCGCGCGCGCTGCGCTGCCTGCGCACGGGCACCGAGCTCGCACCCCACCTCGTGGAGATCCACCGCCTGGAGAACGAGGGCGATCGCCTCCAGCGCGACGCCGTCGCCTCGCTGTTCGTCGGCGGCATCGATCCGATGGTGGTGATCCGCTGGAAGGACATCTTCGAGTCGCTCGAGGCCGCCGTGGACGCCTGCGAGACGGTGGCCCACGTGCTGGAGGGCATCACGCTCAAGCAGCGCGGGCGGCGCCGCTGAGCATCGCGCCCAGGGGGCGTGACGGGGCCGCTGAGGACAAGCCAACGCACAGTCGCCGACAGCGGCTATGGATATCCGAGGTTGGCCAGATAGTTGATGCGAGCTTGGATGGCGGCCGCGAAGTGGCGCCAATCGAGTCGGCGCGCGGGTTGCACCGGCCGTGGATCCTCCGCCGAGGACACCAGGTAGCAGACGGCGTCATACAGGCCCTCGTCCAGCAACCGCTCTCCTGTGATCGCGAAACGGTCCTGATAGGAGGTGTCGTACCAGTTCGGCTCGGCTGGGAAGGAGCCTTCCTGCGGTTTGGGAATCGGCTGCTCAGAGCCCGTCTGGTCCTCCATGATGAAGAAGTATCCAATCCAGGGCGGCTCTTCGCCGCATAGTCTCGCCAGGTTGGCCCGCGATAGATCGACGGCGTTGCCCAGTCCCTCCTCAACACGGTTGTTGAAGTTCTTGCCAAAAGATGGGCCACCGAGACCTTTCAGCTCGATTGCGGCCACAAGGACCCCACGGTGGATTACCACGAGATCCCATGCCTTGCTTGGGCGGTAGAAGCCTGGAAGGGTGGTGCCCTTCCGGCCGGCGCGGATCGACTCCACGGGATAGCCTGCGTCGGTGAAGAACCGCCCGATCAGATTGACAACTGGGTTGAAGTGGCCACCTCCACGGACGGCCTTGGCGGTTCCTTCGGCAGTTGAGGCGATGGCGAGGGCCGCATCCCTCTGCTTGTCCTTCGTCTGCCAGTAGGCGCGCACAGCCAGCTCAAGATCGCTCTCGGTCGGTGCCATGGTTATCCCGGCACCTCGTCGAGCCCGTAAAGGGGGAGCGACACCTCGGTGGCGCGCGCGCGATCGCGATCGCGAAAGGCCAAAGCCAACTCCCGCGCGGCCGGGCCGTCTATCGTTGCCAACGGAGGGACCCTTATGCGTCTCAGGTATTGCGCCTGAAACCGCAGATAGCCGCCTCGCATTCTCACCGAGTAGGCGGCGATGAACAGATTGGCGACCTCGCTCATAAGCAGTCCCCCGAGGACGCTCAGATCCCAGACCTCGGAGGTGATCCAGTAGAGGTTGTGATGCGGATATGTCGCTCCTGCATCCAGAACCGGTGAAATGACCTCTCCAAAGTCCGGGACGTACAGCTTCGGCTTCTCGGCCAAGCCTTCGATCACTCGATCGATGGTCTTATGCCACTTGCCCGACTTCGCCGTGTGTCGCAGGGAAAGATCAGTCCTGTAGGTCTCCAGGTAGCGAGCTGTGAGCGGCCAGTCATCGAGGTCTACCAGTCCCTCGGAGTCCCAGGGGTTGATCAGATACTTCCCCGACCACTCGACCTCTCCTGAGGAAAGATCGCGCGGAAGCGCCAATGGCAGGAGCCTCTCCGGCTCGGCCACCGTCAGGTCGCCTGTGATAAACACGCGATCGGCGCCCGTTGCCACGCCGATGCCCACGCGCGTTTGGGTCTCAGGGTCTTCGAGGGGCGGCAGCCTGGCCTCCAGATCTGCGATCGCGGACAGTCTCTCCGGAGACCCGTGCGGCCAGCCGCGCTGACCTCCGGCCCACGTCGGCAGTCGTGCGGCACGGAATCCCGAGCCCGTCCACTGGTCCCGGCCCTTTTTCCCAAGTCCCGAGGAGAGCTCCCTCGCTCCCTTGGGAGAGAATCCCTCGGCCGCCTCAACCACCAGCGGCCCGGATCGCTGTTCGGCTCGCCGCAGCACGGTGATGGCGGGATAGGCATCCACTTCCTCCTCGAAGGCATCCACTCCCGTCATGGACACGATTGCATCTACAGACCAACCCGCGGAGATCATGGCGCGCAGACGACTGCCATAAGCGTTGCGCATCCACCGATCGGCACAGATGAAGCCGAGTGTGCCGCCGGTTCTGAGAGCCTGAAGGCCGCGCTCGAAGAACCCCACATAAACGTCTGCGCGGCCGCCCATCGTGGCGCACGCCTCACGATAGGCATCGGATAGATCCTCCCGAACGGCCTCCAGTCGGATGTATGGGGGGTTGCCCAGCACATAGTCGACCGACCTCTCCTCCGGCGGGTCCAGCAGAAAATTTCCGGGCTTGATCCACGTCTGCGCAAGGGCCGACGCGAGGTCTTCCTTGGTGCCCGCCTCGATGAGCGTCTCACGGGAGGCGTCGTGGCTCGCGCGGACGTTGGCTCGCAGCAGGTCGGTGGCCCGGATGGCATCAAACGTGTCGTGCGGGCGATGGCCGTGAAGCCTCGCCGAGGCGAGCAGCCTGCCGATCATTGGAACGAGGAACGCGCCGGATCCGCATGCAGGCTCCACTGCCACCATACGCGCGAGATCTCGCTCTGGCACATAGCCGCAGAGATCGAGGATCAGTTCGACCACCCAGCGGCGTGTGAAGACCTCGCCGTGGTCTCCTGTGGCTTCTTCATTGGCGGTGAGGAGCAAAATTCAGTCTCGATCAAAACGGGCTTCGGGGGCTGTGTGGCCCTCTGGCAGCCTATGCATCCAAACGGCGTCCCTGGGGCCAGCTCGCCCGATTTGAGGGCGGACCTCGTCGGCTCGTTTCTCCCCCTAGGTGGAGGTGAGAGTCTGGGGACGAACGCATGTTCGCCGCATTGCCGGACGGAAAGCGAGGGCGCCGAGAGGGCTTCAACCGAGCGTGCTCGCCGGCGCGCTCACCTGCAGTTGCGTTCCGCGCGGGTCGCCGATGAAGAACACCTGAAAGGGCACGCTCTGATCGGCGGGGACTTCGGGGAGCACCGCTCGCCCCGCTGCCACGATGCGTCCTCCGCGGCGCCCCACCGCATAGACCACGAACTTCTGCTGGGGCACCTTCGAGGCGTTGTGCACCGTGCCCTCCTCGCCCACGCCATTGCTGGGATCTTCGAAGAGGTGCACCCCGCGCACGCTCACCCCAGGCACGGTCGCGCTCGTCGAGTTGGCGCCTTCGCCAGATTGTCCGCTCGCCCCCGCAGGTTCGCCCACCTTTGCGCTCACCCTCGCGGGCGCCGTTGCGCCGGCGGGGATCTGATCGTCCACCCACACCGCTTCCCTCCCCGGCTCCAGCAGGGGTATTGAGACGAGGGTCGAGTCCAGGCCCGGCGCGTTGTTCTCGTAGAGCTTCGCGCCGCTCGCCGAGCTCACCGCGATCGCGATCGGCGCGTCGTGCAGGGCATGGGCGCCCGTATCGCGCAGGCGCACCACCACCGCGGCCCCGTTTTCGTCGTGCACCACCGCGCTCTCCACGACCTTCACATGGGGGTTCTCTCGCGTCACGCTGAGCCCCTTCTGTACCGCCAGCGGGTGCGCGAGGCGCTCCTTTTCGAGCTTCGCGCTGCGTTGCGCATTCGTCTCGCAGCCGCCTGCTCCCAGCGCGCCCGCCAAGGCCACGAGTACGATCGCCGCCACGCGGCCCGCTGGGCCCCCTTGCGGGGCCCCTCCTCTTCTCTTGGGCCTGGCGCTCGGCATGGCCTTCGTCCGTTGCCTCGCGCCGCGGCTCACCCGAAGGCGCCGCTGATGTACTCGCGCGTGCGCTCTTCGCGGGGGCGCCCGAAGATCTGCTCGCTGGGGCCATACTCCACGAGCTCGCCGAGGTGCATGAAGGCGACGTGATCGGCCACGCGAAAGGCCTGCTGGAGGTTGTGCGTCACGATCACGATCGCCACGCTCTCGCGCAGGCCCACGATCAGCTCCTCGATCGTCGCCGTGGAGATCGGATCGAGCGCCGAGCAGGGCTCATCGAGCAGCAGCACCTCTGGCTTCACCGCCAGCGCCCGCGCGATGCACAGACGCTGCTGCTGCCCCCCGGAGAGGCGCAGCGCCGGGTGGTCGAGGTCCGCCTTCACCTCCTCGTAGAGGCCCGCGCGCCTCAGCGCCTCGATCACCGCCGGTTCGAGCTCCCTTCGCCCCCGCCGCCCGCGTGCGCCGCGAGCGCCGCGGCGCTCCTCGCGCAGCGCATACGCCACGTTCTCGAACACGCTCATCGGGAACGGGTTGGGTTGTTGGAAGACCATCGAGATGCGCCTCCTCAGCGCCGTCACCTCGAGCTCATCCACATCCCTCCCGTCGAGCGCGATCCTTCCTGCGCGCGAGGCTCCATCGGTGACCTCCGTGAGGCGGTTCAGCGAGCGCAGCAGCGTCGTTTTGCCCGAGCCCGACGCGCCGATCAGCGCCAGCACCTCCCCCTGGCGCACCGGCAGGCTCACGTTGCGCACCACCCATCGCTCGCCATAGGCCAGCGATACGTCTTCGATGTGCATCCGCTGGGTGACATTCGCCGGGGATTGAGTCCGTGTGTGCGAGCGCGTGGGGGTCGGCCGCTCCGCCGCCATCGGTCCTTGCGCCATCACCGCCGGATCTGCCTCCACCGTGAGCCGCCGCACCGGCGGGGGCATCGTCGGGCTCATCGGCGTCCACTCCCGCTCACACGCGTCACCACCATGTTCAGCGCCACCACCATCATCAGCAGCACGAACGCCGCCGCATATGCCTTCTGTGGCGCATTGCCTTCGCCCGCGGGCGAGTTTTCGAAGACATAGCTCGTGAGCGTTCCGCCCGTTCCCCTCAGCATCGAGAATCCCGGTGCGCCGCCCGCGCCTTCCAGGCGCAGCGAGCTCCCCAACAGGATCACCACGATCGCCGTATCGCCGATGATCCTCCCCATGCCCAGCGTCGCGCCGCTGGCGATGCTCGGGCGGATCGAGGGCAGCAGCACGCGGCGGATCGTCGTCGCTCGCGTCTTGCCCAGCGCGTAGGAGGCCTCGCGCATCTGCGCCGGTATCTGCGCGAGCCCCTCGCGCGTCGCGCCCACCACCAGCGGCAGCGCCAGCAGCGACATCATCGCGCCCGCCGCGAAGAACGAGCGCCCGTACACCGCGCCTCCCGCCGAGGTCTGTGAGAGGAACGCCAGCGCCGGGCGCGCGAACACGAGCAGCCCGAAGAACGCCAGCACCACGCTCGGCACGCCCGCGATCATTTCCACCCCCGACTCCACCGCGCGCGCGAGCCCCGCCGGGCGGCGGTACTCCGTCAGCCACACCGCCACCGCCACTCCAATCGGCGCCGCCAGCGCGATCCCGATCGCCGTCAACAGCAGCGTCCCCTCGATTGGATCCAGAAAGCCGCCCGAGCCGCTCTGGCTCGGCGAGGGCAGCGGCGGCTTCACCAGCAGGCTCGGACGCAAATAGGAGATGCCCTTCACCAGCATCACCCCCACGATCACCGCCGCCAGCGCGCACAGCAGCAGGCCCGCCGCCCAGCACGCCACGTATCCCAGTTGATCGAGCAGCGGCCACGAGGAGATCGAATCCAGTCCGCGGCTGCGCGGGCGTGGTGCACGGGCAGGCGGTGTGGGGCTGGGGGAGGGCGCCGCGAGCTGCCCCGCAGCCGCCATCACGTGCGGATCCCGTAGCGCTTGAGCGGCTGCTTCACGGCCCACGCCGCCAGCGAGAGCATTGCTGTCGACACCAGCACCACCGCCGCCATCGCGTACAGCGTCTGGCTCATCGGCACCACCGAGAGGTTGTCCTTGTAGGTGATGATGCTCGCCGCCAGCGGCCGCACCGGCTCGAACAGCGCCGTACGCCCATCGAGCAGGTTCACCGGGAAGACGCGGCTGCCGCCCACCATCGCGAGCATGATCGCCTCACCCAGCGCGCGCGCCGTCGCCAGCACAGCCCCCGCCACGATCGCCGGGCGCGCCGCGCGCACCGACACGCGCCACATCGTCCGCCAGCGGTTCACGCCCAGCGCCGCCGAGCCCTCCCTCCATGAGCGCGGCACCGCGGCGAGCGCATTTACCGTGATCGCCACCATGATCGGCGTGATCATCACCGTCAATATCAGGCTCGCCGTGAGCAATCCCGCGCCGTTGAGCTGCACCACTTCGGCCACCGACTCCTTTCGCGCCTGCGAGATCAGGTGTTCGTTCACCCACGGCGCCATCACCAGGATCCCAATCAGCCCGAAGATCACCGAGGGCACCGCCGCCAGCAGTCGCACCACCGGTTCAAGCACCTTTGTGAGCGCGCGCGGAGCGAACTCCACGATGAAGATCGCGCTCAGCAGCGAGAGCGCCAGCCCGCACACAACCGCAAAACCCGTCGTCAGGAGCGTGTCCCAGATCAGCGGCCACGCGCGCAGGTGGTACACGTAGTGCGCGGGGTCCGCGGGGCTGTTGATGATCGCCTTCAGCTGCACCCCCACATCGCCGCCGGGGAGGAACCATTCGTAGTAGCCGTTGTGCGCGAACGACGGCCATGCCTTCACCGCCACCGTCACCAGCATCGCCACCACGAACGCCAGCACGCCCACCGCCACCGCGCCGAGACCCAGCTCGGCGCGGCGCTCTGCCGAGAGTCTCAGTGGACCGGGATCCACTCGCTGGCCACGACCTTCTGCACAGCCTTGTTGCCCGGCTTCACGGCCCACGCGATGAACTTCGCCGCCGCGCCCTTGGGCACGCCCTTGGTGACCATCCAGAAGTTACGCACGCCCTGGTATTGGCCCGACTTGGCGTTGCGCAGCGTGCAGGGGATGCCCTGATAGCTCACCGCATTGACGCCCTGCGTGAACGCGAACGAGGCGAACCCGATCCCGTTCTTGTCGCCGATCACAGCTTGGCGCATCGTGCCGTTGGATTCCTCGGAGGAGGCGCCGGGAGAAATCTTGAGGTTTTCGCCGAGGAAGATGTTCTGGAAGGCGTCCTGTGTACCCGAGGAGGACACGCGCTGGAACAGATCGATCGGACCGCTGATGCTCGCGCCGGGCACTTCGCTCCAGTTGCGCACCTGCCCCGTGAAGATCTGCTGCACCGTCTGCTGGTTGAGGTTGCTCAGCGGATTCGCGGGGTTGGTGATGACGCACACTCCATCTCGTGCGATCTTCGTGAACACCAGTCCCTTGGGGTCCACGCCGATGATCGGATCGCGCGAGACGTCGCCGATGTCCACCCTGCCGCTGCTCACATCGCTGATGCCCACACCCGAGGTGCCCTGCCCAACCTTGGGCGTGGGCTGGCGGGTGGCCTTGTGGTAGGCCGCCGCGAGCTGGTTCATCAAGGGGAACACCGACGTCGAGCCGTCGATCAGCAGCGAGCGCGCCGAGGCGGCGGCGGGCACGCTCGCCAGCGCGAGCGCTGCGAGCAGGGTCAAGGTCATCAGGCGGATCGTTCGCACGTCGAGGACTCCTTTGGGTAGCTGAGCAGGGCGGCCCTGAGGGGTCTCGGGAGTGTCGATTGCTCACCGCTCTTGCAGGTGAACAGCAGGTGTCTCTCTGGAGAAAATTTGGATAACTCCTGAGAATTTTTGGATAACCCGTAACGGATTTGTGAACAACGTTGCTTTCACGTTGAGACGTCTGTGACACTGCCCGCTCGCCCTCATGAACGACGACCAGACCCCCAAGCCCAACGGCTCGATGGCCTCCAATGGCGCTCCCGCCAACGGGCGTCCATCCTCCGGACAGGTGCGCTCGGGTCTCGCGCAGCGGCGCAACCCGGTGCTGGCGGGCGCAGAAGCGGCTCTGCAGATGGTCGCTCGGGTGCTGTTGCGCGATCCCCTCACCACCTTCCTCGCGCTCGCCTCGATCGGCCTCGCCATCGCCTTTGCGCTGCTGCTCGGTTCGATCGGCCCCTCCAGCGTTGGGCGTCAGATCCCCCTCAGCCGCGTCGAATCGCTCACCAAAAACAGGGAAATCGCCCTCGCGGTGCTGCTCGATCACGACAACCGCGTCGAGATCACAACCCGCGCGGTGCTCCCCAAGTCATCTTCGAACACCGTCCCCTCGGCCTCCCCCTCACTGCTGCCCGTGGGGCCCGGCGAACAGGTCTGGGCCTCCTACCCCAGTTCGGGCGCGCAAACTCAGGCGCTGCTCGGGAGCCTCGCCAAGAGCGGCGCGATCGTCACCGTCGATCAGCAGTCGGGCAAGTCGCTGCGCACGATCGTCGTGCAGTTCCTCATCCCGATCCTCCTGCTCGTCTGTCTGTTCGCCTTCTTCACCCGCCTCGGCGCCGATGGTGGCGCCGGCGGCATCGCGGGCTTCTCGCGCTTCACCGGCAAGGGCAAGCGCAAGGGCAAGGGCACCACCGACCGCGTCTCCTTCGCCGACGTCGCCGGCGCCGGCGAGGCCGTGGCGGAGTTGCGCGAGATTCGCGACTATCTCGCCGAACCCGAGAAGTACCTTCGCGTGGGCGCCGCGGCCCCCAAGGGCGTGCTCCTCGTGGGACCCCCCGGCACCGGCAAGACGCTGCTCGCCAAAGCCGTCGCGGGCGAGGCCGACGCCTCCTTCTTCTCGCTCTCGGGCTCTGACTTCGTGGAGTCGCTCGTGGGCGTCGGCGCGGCGCGCGTGCGCGACCTCTTCGCCAAGGCCCGCAAGGCGGCGCCCGCGATCATCTTCATCGACGAGTTCGACGCCGCGGGGCGCAAGCGCGGCGCGGGCATCGGTCAGGGCAACGACGAGCGCGAGCAGACGCTCAACGCGCTGCTCGTCGAGATGGACGGCTTCGCCGGCGACGGCGGCCTCGTCGTGATGGGCGCCACCAACCGCCCCGACGTGCTCGACCCCGCGCTGCTGCGTCCCGGGCGCTTCGATCGGCAGGTCACGATCGACGTGCCCGACGTGCACGGGCGCCTGGAGATCCTGCGCCTGCACGGCGCCAAGCGTCCCCTCGCTTCAGACGCTTCGCTGGAGGAGGTCGCCCGCCAGACCCCCGGCTTCTCCGGCGCCGAGCTCGCCAACGTGATCAACGAGGCCGCGCTCTTGAGCGTGCGCGACGCGCAGGCCACGATCGAGCAGGCCACGCTCGAGGAGGCGATCGACCGCGTCGTCGCGGGCCCCGCCAAGAAGCACATCCTCACGCGCGAAGAGCGCTGGCTGATCGCGATCCACGAGTCCTCCCACGCCGTCGTCACCGAAGCCCTCGGGCAGGAGTCCTCCACGCGCAAGCTCTCGATCGTCGCGCGCGGGCGCACGCTCGGCACCGCCGCGCACATGCTCACCGATCGCGATCAGGTGATCCAGGCCGAACCCGACCTGCAGCGCCAGCTGATCGTGGTCGCCGCGGGCGCCGCCGGCGAGCGCATGGCCTTCGGGCACGTCTCCACCGGCGTGAGCGACGACCTGCACGCCGCGACGGCACTGGCGCGAAGCATGGTGACCTCGTTCGGTATGTCCAAGGCGCTGGGGCCCGTTACGATCGGCGAGAAGGGCGGCGAGGTGTTCCTCGGAGCCTCACTCCAGGACCTCGGCTCGGTTGGACCCTCCACGCTCGACCTCATCGACCGCGAGGTGGAGCGCCTCGTGGGCGACGCCGAGGCGCGCGCCGCCGCGGTGCTCGATCGCAACTGGCAGGCCGTTGAGGAGACGGCCAACGCGCTGCTCGAGCACGAGACGCTCTCCGGCGTGGCGCTCGAGGCAGTGCTCTCCACCGTGCAGGAGATGACGCTCGAGGATCTCCGCGACATTCGCCGCGACTCCCCCGAGGCCGACCCTCGGCCTGAGAAACGATGAAGGCTCGCCGCGCTCAACGCCAGCCCGGCTCTCCCCGTCCGCCACGCTTTCGTCGCCTGCCCTCGCCGTCGCTGGTCATCTCCGTGCTGGCGCTCGTCTTCGCCACCACGCCACTCGCCGACGCCGCGCGCAAGGCAGTCGGTCACGCGGTATCGAGCATCGGCGGGCACCACGTGAGCGCCAAGCCCTACGCGGGGGGCATCCTCCTGCTGGGCAAGAACCGCAAGTTCCCCGCCTCCGCGATACCCACCGTGAAGAACTCGAGCGAGGTGGGGGGGATGACCGTGAGCAACCTCTCCGCCTGCCCCCCCACCACCGCCGACATCGGCACCTGGTGCCTGGAAGAGTCCCCCTATCCGCTCAAGACCCAGCAGATCGGCCAGAACAACTACTTCTGGGCCGCGCAGACGTGCGTGGAACAGGGCGGCTATCTGCCCACCGCCGCGCAGCTGATCGGCGCCGCCAAGCGCGTGAAGCTCGAGTCCACGATCCACGACAATCAGGTCACCGCCACGATCCCATTGGATCCGAGCGTGGGCCTCAAGGACCAGCGCGAGATGTCGGCCACGCTCGTAACCACCGCCGCGGGCTCGGACGCCGCCGGCTTCGAGGGAGTCAGCCAGGGCTCGCTGGGCAACCCCCGCACCGGCGAACCCAATCCGGTGCCCCTCCCCGCTGTGCCCCAGCCGGCGACACTGCAGTACGTAACCGTGTACTCCAACGGCCAGAAGGGCGGCTTCGCGGGGTCAGAGCCGGTCTCGCAGCCCGAGAACTTCCGCTGCGCGTTTGAGAAGGCGCCGGGGGCGAACAGGACCGAAAACGGCTGATCGGCCGGCGGGCGAGCGTGTCGCTCGTGGGGCGGGTCTGCTCGACCCGCCCCACATCTACCGGATGTCCTGGTCGAGGACTAGGAGAAGTTCACCCCTTCACCCGTGACCGTAGCTTTCTGTTTGTTTTCTTTGCTGGCTACGACGCCTCCCGTTTTGCAGCCGCTGCTGACTTTGGTTGTGATGCCTTCGTCTGCGGCTGTGATGGTCAGGTTGCCGCCGCTGTTCGCGAGGCTATTTTTTTTGAGATTGATGTTGCCTTCGCTTTCAGGCACCACGGTGATTTCGCAGGTGATGAAGAGGACTTTGGACACAATTTTGCAAGCGCTCTTCACGGAACCGAGGGCTTCCGCTTCTCCGGCTTTTTGTTTCAGCAGGAGGACGCAGGGACCGACCGTCGGCGTCGATGTGATACCTGCTTTGGTTTTGGCTTTACAGCCGTTCCATTTTTCTGTGTTGAGTTCCAGCGTCGGGCCGCTGAGTGCCGCTTCGCCTTTGGCATTCTCGACCGTGCCTTTGCCTTCCGCGCTGGTGCATTCCAGTGTCGCGCCCCCACCTTCGAGGACCACTGGACCCGATTTGCCGGCTCCCGACGTTTTCCCGTTGGTGGATTTGAATTCAGCGAACGCAGGCGAGACCGAAACGGCCAGCGTCGCGAGCATGCCGACGGCGATCGCCAGCAACTTTGCTCTGAACATGGTGCTTGCTCCTTCTCTTGGATTGATGGGGTCGGGGAGCGCCGCTGGCGCTCCGGTGGAGGGCCCTCGCTGCCGGATGGCCTTGCGATTGCCCTGAGTCCTCCCTCTGAGGGCCCTCCGCAATCGTGCGTCGTGGAAGCTTTTCCGTCAAACGGAATAGTGCGACCTGCTACCGCCATTCGTTGTCGCTGCGTGCTCTCGTGCGGTCCAAGGCCGGTATCGGCGTTGGCTTTTTCGGCATCCATCCTAAGCAGGTCCCTCGTGGGTAGAAGTCCGCAGAAATGTTTCCGATTCTTGGATATTCGGCGCGGAGGCTGGCTGCTCGGGCGTGGGGCCGCCTTGCGAGCGGCGCCCTGTCTGAGAGGCGGCGCCAGAGGCGATCCGCGACGGATACCCCTCCGGAGCAGGTACGGAGGCGGCCTCGATCGATGTCGATATCGGCAGTTCACGCACTGACAGTGGGGCGGGCCGTTGCGGCCCGCCCCACGTCGATCTTCAGGGAGTTCTTATAGGTCTATGAGAAGTTGGCACCTTCGCCTTCGACTTTGGCTTTCTGTTTGTTTTCTTTGCTGGCTTTGATTCCGGGACATGTACCCGCGGTCGTCGTTGTGATGCCGCTGTCTTCGGCGTTGATGTTCAGGTTGCCACCGATGTTTGTCAGCGCATTTTTTTCAAGGCCGAAGTTGATTTTTTCGGCTGCATTTTCCTGAGAGACTGTGATCGTGCAGGTGAAGAAGAGGATTTTGGTCACCACCGTGCATGGGCTTACCACAGACCCTTTGGCGCTCGCTTCGCCCGCTGCTTGAGTCAGGTTGAGAGTGCAGGCTTTGACTGTTGGTACAGCTTCTTTGATTTCGCTGCTTTTCGCTTTGCAACCGTTCCATTTTGTTGTTTTCAGCTGCATGACGGTCCCTTTGAGCTGCTGTTTGCCTCCGGGGCCGGAGAGGATCGTGCCCGTGCCTTCCGCGCTGCTGCATTCAAGCGTTGCGCCTCCGCCTTCAAGGACGACGGGGCCCGATTTGCCGGCCCCCGTTACTTTGCCATTGGTCGAGCGGAATTCCGCGAACGCCGGTACCGCCGTGACGGCCAGCGTGGCGAGCATGCCGACGATTATCGCCAGCAACTTTGCTCTGAACATGATGCTTGCTCCTTCTCTGTCATGAATGGAGTCGGGGAGCACCTGACGGCGCTCCGATGAAGGGCTTCGCTGCCGATTGGGGCTTACGATTGCCCTGAGTCCTCCCTCTGAGGCTCGAGTCCATCTTGTTCGGCGAGAAGCTCTACGTCAAGCTAAATATTGGAAACATTCGTGAGAATCACGAGATCTGCCAGCGGCGGGGCGAAAATCCCTTGCCAGTGTTAGGTTTTTGGTGCAGGTTTCCAGCGGTCAGTCGGAAACAGATGGTGGAGAGTGATGTTTCCGATCGCCTCAAACGCTGCGCGGGGGTGTCGCGGCGAAGCGATAGCCCACGCCGAAGTGCGTGTGGATGTATGACCAATCGGGAGCCACATGGGCGAGCTTGTTGCGTACCTTGCGCACGAACACATCCACGGAGCGATCGCGGTGCTTCATCTCGCCACCCCAAACCAGCCCGTAGATGTCGCCTCTGCGCACGACGCGGTCCTCGCGCGCCACCAGCACCGAGAGGACCTGGAACTCGCGCACCGTCAGCCCCACGCGGCGGCCGTCCACGAGCGCCTGGATCTCGTCGGCGCGGATCTCGAGGTTGCCATAGACACGGGCAGGCGCTTCACCAGAGCCAGGCGCAGGCGGGTGTGCGTCGGATACGCCATCCGCCGCGACGCCACGTACCACGCCGACTTCCACAACCGCCGCATCCGCTGTGGTCCCCCCGTAATATGAGCGCAGCGCACGATCGTCCACTGACTGCGCGAAGCTACCGGGCGCCCGCTCCCGCGGAGGTGAAGCCGCGGTGACGTAGTGGATAAGAATTGGTGAACACCAGAGTTCGGTTCACAAGATTTTCACGCGGGAGTAGGGCCCTTGCTTGGACCATCGGGTGCTATGGATGCCGCAGATTCGTGCACCGCCTGCGGCGCTCCGATGGCCTCCGATCAGAGCTATTGCCTGGAGTGCGGCGGCTGCCGCACACACTTGGGCAGCGAGCTGCTCGACCGTCTGCGCACCGGGGGCTCAGGTGCGTCCACAAGCGTGGCCTCGGCGCCCGTGGCGCCCGTGGCGCCGGTGGTCCCTTCGGCGCCGACGTCCACGCGCTCGAGCGGGCCCACCGCCGTGATCGCCGGTGTCGGCGTGCTGCTGCTCTCGATGGGAATCGGTGTGTTGATCGGCCGCTCCGGGTCGCCGACGGGCAAGGCCGCCACGGCGCCGGCGCAGGTGATCAGCGTGGCCTCTCCGGGGGCTGGTGGGGCCACCGCCACGACGCCGCCCCTCGCGACGACGCCTACGCCCTCGAAGTCACCTGCACACAAGGGGGCGGGCATCTCCACCGCCCCCTCGGGGGCGGGGTCCTCGCCGAGTAAGCCCGCGCCGCCCACGGTGCTCAACAATCTCCGCACCGGCGGCAGCGGGCAGAGCTACGAGCAGAAGTCCAAGAACCTCCCCAACGTCGTCTCCACCGGCTGATGCCGCTGGGCGAGCACTCGAACTCGCGGCTGTCTCGCCGTCGCGAGGAGCTGGCCGATCAGGTTGCACAGCTGCAGTGGGAACTGGGAGGTCTCACCTATGAGATGGCGATTCGCGATCACTTTCGCCTGGATCTTGTGGTGCGCAAGGCCGCACTCCTGCAGGAGCGCGATGCCGAGCTTGCCGAGGTCGAACGGCTGCTGCGCCTGGAGGACAGCGCGAGCGCCGGTTCGTGCCCCGTGTGTGCGGCGCCGCACAGCCGTGGGGCGCTGTTCTGCTGGCAGTGCGGCGCGACGCTGATGGAGCGTGCGCCGAGCACCGCTGCCGCGGGCGCCGCCCCGCCGGTGCTCGCGACGCGGGATGCGCCAACACGCGATACGGACGCCGGCGATTTGGCGGGCGGCGATGCGGCGCCCGGCGAGATGGCCAAGCAGGACACGCTGGTAATGGATCCCGTGAGCGCCTCCGAGGCATAGTGAGCCGCCTCGACTTCCCCTTGCCGCCGCCCTGGGTGCGTGGCGTGCTGGTGCTCGTGTTCCTGGGCTTTGGGGTGTTCGTGGGGAACATCACCTCCAGCTCGAGCGGCACGCTGAGCGCCGCGGCTCAGCCACCGCTGCGGCTGGTGCTGGGGCCGAAATATGCCTCACCCCAGGGCGCCTCCACCTCGCCCGGCGCGGTGGCTCCGCTGGTCTCCTCGGAATCGACTCCGCAGGCAGCGAATCCGACGTCCACTCCCACCGCACCGTCCCCGCAAGCCTCGACATCGCCCCCCGCAAAGGGCTCCTCCGGGTCGGGCGCGGGAGGATCGGGAGGCTCCGGGACGGGTGTGGGCGGCGGCTCCGGGGCAGGCGCGGGCTCCGGCGCAGGCGCCGGCTCGGGTACCGGCGCCGGCTCGGCAACCGCGACCCCGGCGGTGAAGCACGTGTTCCTGATCGTGCTCGCCAACCAGCCCTACGCCTCGGTCTTCGGGCCGGCGTCCAAGGCGCCCTACCTCGCGCAAAAGCTTGGAGAAGCAGGGCGAGCTGCTGGTGCGCTACTACGCGGTTGCCCACGACGAGCTGGCCAACGCCCTCGCGCTCGTGAGCGGGCAGGGCCCGAACGCGCAGACTGCCGCCAACTGCCCAACCTTCGCCGATGTTGCGCCCGCGAGCGCCGCCGCAGATGGACAGGTGACTGGGCAGGGATGCGTGTATCCCCGCTCGACACAGACAATCGGAGGGCAGCTCACCGCGAAGCACCTCTCCTGGCGCGCCTATGTGGAGGGGATGAGCGGAACCTGCGCGCACCCTTCGCTCGGCGCCGCCGACCCCACCGTGGGAGTCCTGCCGCCCGCTTCGTCAACGCCGGGGGCGGTCAATCAGCCAACGCCGGCCAACGGGGCTGTGGCGGGTGTGCCGTACACGACCTTCCGCAACCCCTTCATGTATTTCCACGGCGTGATCGACTCGTCCTCAGCGTGCGCCGCCGAGGACGTGGGATTGGGGCAACTGAGCGCCGATCTGAAGAGCGCCAAGCACACACCCACGCTCTCCTACATCGTGCCCTCGTTGTGCGACGACGGGAGCCCCACGCCGTGCGCACCAGGCAAGCCCGCGGGGCTGGCGCCCGCCGAAGGGTTTCTGCACCAGGTGGTGCCGCAGATCCTCGCCTCAAAGGCCTACAAGGATGGGGGATTGCTGGCGATCACCGTCGATCAGGCTCCCGGCACCGGGGTCGAAGCCGATTCGAGCTCCTGCTGCGGACAGCCGCGTTTTCCTGGGCTGCCCGCTCCCGCTCCCTTGCCAGGCGGTGGACAGCTACCCCCCTCGGGCGGCGGGCAGGTGGGGGCGCTGCTGCTCTCGCCCTTCGTGAAGGCCGGGACGGTCGACCAGGACCCCTACAACCACTTCGCACTGCTGCGCACGATCGAGGACCTGTTGGGACTCGGGCACCTCGGGTACGCCGGGGCGAGCGGGGTGAATGCGTTCAACGCGGCTGTGTTCGGAGGGTAGTTCGGCGCAGCGCCCACACGATCGCGTTCGCCGCGACCACGGGACTCCCGTACCGATCGCCAGCAATGCGGCGATCGCCACCTGGCCACCTCGCTCCGGCCCCCTCGATGAACCAGAAGACTCCAAAGGAGGTGAGCATCACGCCGACCGCGAACTTGAGCGTGTTCTCGGGCACCTTCGCCAATGGAGCTCGCGCGGCGAAACCCGCCGCGGCCACCAGCAGCGCCGCGAGTGTCGCCGCCGCCGCGGCGAGCGGGACGCGGTTCTGGTTGGCGCCGATGGTGAGCACGATGAACACCACCTCGAGGCCCTCCAGGAGCACCCCCTTGAAGGAGACCGTGAAGGCGTAGGGGTCAAAGCCGGGGCGCCGCGCGCCGGCGGTGCGCGCGGCCTCGCTCTCCTCGCGGAAGCTCTCCAGCTCGTCGTGCTTGGCCTTCAACCCGGCCGAGCGCAGGATCGCCTTGCGCAGCCAGCGCAGGCCGAAGATCAGCAGCAGGCCGCCAACGACGATCCTCACCGCGTCGATCGGCAGCGAGGTGAGCGCCGGGCCGAGCGTCGCCACGATCGCGGCGAGCGCGAGCACCGCGGCGCCCACTCCGCTCAGCGCCGAGGACCAGCTGCGCGTGGCGCCGACGGCGAGCACGATCGTAAGCGCCTCCACGGCCTCCACCGTGCAGGCGAGGAACACCGAGAGGGCCAGTCCTATGTCTGCGCCACTCATTGTTGGGATGTGCTTGGTCTGAGGTTCATGATTGCCCCCGATGGGACTGGCCGAGACTCTTCCACATGGCTGGAGGCGTATGGGCCTGAACGGAGGCATATGGGCCGCCGCGGCGGCGGCTGTCCGACCAGCATGCCGATGTGATGGGGACTGGTACACAGTAAATGTGTACATTGCTCACACTAAATGTGTAGAGAAGGGTGGGCATGCTCTGGTCTCTCGAAGAGCTCCCGCGCCAGATGGATCGTGGATATACACGTCAGACGTGTACAATGCATGCATGAAGCGTGTACAATCAGATCGAGAGCCCAGCGGAGAGCTGTTCCCCACCGACGAGCCGATCCCCGCGAGCCAGATGATCGGGCGCGGCGAGGACGTGCGGGAACTCGCGGCGGCGCTGGAGAACGGAACCAGCCTCGTGATGGCCGGTCCGCGACGCACGGGCAAGACGAGCGTATGCGACGCGGTGCTCACCCGTGTAAGGGGGCGGGGGCTGTATGTCGCCTCGGTCGATCTCTTCGGTCTCGCCGACGATGGCGAGTTCGCGGAGGCCCTGGTCACGGCTGTCCTGAGCAATCGCCCCGCGGCCAGGCGTCTGCTGCCCAAGGCACGCAGGCTGGGCAGGCAGGCGCTCACCGCCGCTCAGGGCGCGCTGGTGATCCAGATGAAGAGTCAGCTCGGCGAGGCCGTCGAGCTGGCCCTGACCCCCGGACTGGCCGCCCGGGACCCGCAGCGAGCCCTCGCGGAAGCGCTGGAGCTTCCCCAGCGTGTGGCGCTCGCGGACGATAGGCGCTGCGTGGTCTTCTTCGACGAGTTCCAGGAGGTTGCGGGCGAGCGTCACCCTTATGGCGACCCGGACGCGCTCACCAAGCGCATGCGAGCGATCTTCCAGCGCAGCGCCCAGGTGAGCTATCTCTTCGCGGGGAGCCTCGAGCATGTGATGCGCGATCTCTTCGCCCCTCAGCATCGGGCGCTGAGCGGCTTTGGCAGCTTCCACCGGTCTGCGTCCGATCGCGCGGGAGGACTGGTGCGAGGGCCTGCGCGAGCGCTTCGCGGTCGATGGCTGCACGATCGATGAGCATGCCTTGGAGCACATCGTCGCACTCGCTGAACTGCATCCTCGGGTGACGATGCTCATCGCCCAGAAGACGCACCTGCTCAGCGTGCTGTTGGACCGGCGGGAGATCGACGTGGCGCTCGTGCGGCAGGGCTATGAGAGCGCCTACCACGGGGATAGCGCACTGCTGGATCAACTGGTGGAGCAGATCCGCTCCTGTCACCGCCAGGCGCTGAAGATCGCGCGCCGGATCGCTGTCAGGCGGACGCTCACCGAGGGCATGCACCGCGGCGAGGCCGATCGGGCGCTGAAGAAGATGCTCGAAGCCGGGTTGACCGAACGCCTCGGCAGAGGCGACTACCGCATCATCAACCCGCTGCTGCAGCGACGGCTGCTCGAACAGCAGCCCCTCTGAGCTCCCTGAAGCAGTCCCTTTGCGCTGCGGCCGATGTCGCTCACAGACTCGCCGCGAGCTCGTTATAGGTGATCGCCGTGCGGCGTGGACCGACGCGGCTGAGGACACGCTCCGAGCGCCATCATGTGGCGTGGACGCTCCAGGTCGGAGGGGTGCAGATCCAGGCGCAGGTGCTCGCCTGGCGAGCAGGCTCCCGGCGCGCATCAGCGAGGGCGAGAGCATGCGGCGCATCGTCGCCTTCGCTGCCGACATCCCAGGCGGGCGCCAGCAGTCGATGAGACTTCTCGTCCGTGCCGCACTCGCGCTCGTTCGCAGCCCGCCGATCTCGATCCGGTGAGCGCGCGGTGCAGGCGCAGGAGGCCCGCCCACCAGCGAAAGCCAACGCTGAGGGTGCCGCGCGCGGTGAGCGTGGCGCGCAGCGCGCGCGTGTAGGCGTAGGCGGGGGCGACGAAGCCATCGGGCTCCACGCCGGCGAGCTTGAGCACGCGCCAGCCGGCCTCGACGGCGCGGCGGGTCTCCTCGCAGTCGAGGCCCACGAACTCGGCCGAGCGCTGGCGCCCGCGCGCGCTCCCGAGCATGCCGCTGGGTCGCGCTGGGCCGGCGCAGTTGCTTGTACTGAAAGCCGTGCTGGGCGATCGAGTCGCCGCGACGGCGGCGCTCGGCGAGCCACTCGATCATCTCCGGCGAGCGCTCTCCCAGGGGGTGCAGATCGCGCGCGGGGATCACCAGCAGCGTCACCCGGTCGACGCCGTGATCGTCGAGCCAGTCGCGGATGCGCGCGCAGCGCTCGAAGGTGGCCGGCTCGATGTCGTGCAGCGCGACGGCGATGGTGCCCCTATGCGGCACGACGCTCTCCTTCGGGGTGGGCGTTCTGCGCGGGTTCGCGAGCGGTGCGGGCGCGCTCTCCTGCGCCCCGCGTGCCATCGCCGGGTGCCGTGCTCGTCGAATCAGAACCTTCCGGTAGCCCTTGGCGAGGCGCTCCAGCGCGCTCTCCCAGGTGCGCTCGCGCACCGCGCTCAGGCCCGCGCTCGCCAGGCGCCGGCGCAGCAGCGGCGAGCCGGCGAGCTCGAGCACGCGCGCCGCGAGCTCGCTCGGCGTTCGGTCTCGCACAGCAGGCCGCTCGACGCCGTGCTGCAACCAGCGAGCAGGGGCCCGCCGCGGGCGACGCGCCACGACGGGCAGGCCGCTGGCCTGTGCCTCGAGGATCACCTGCCCGAAGGTGTCGGTGGCGCTCGCGAACAGGAAGATGTCGGCGCCGCGTACGCCCGCGCGAGCTCGACTGCCCTCGAGCCAGCCCAGGAAGCGTCGCGCGCTGGCCAAGGCGCTCGCGCAGGTGCTCCTGCTCGGGGCCGCCGCCCGCGAGCACCAGGTGCAGACGCGGGTCCTGGCGGTGCGCCGCGCAGGAAGGCATCCGCCAGCAGCTCCGAGCCCTTCTCGCGCGTGATGCGCCCCGCATAGAGCACGTTGATCGCGCCGGGCAGCCGCAGCTCTGGCTCGCGCAGCGATGGGTCGAAGCGCGCGGTGTCCACGCCGCGATCCCAGCGCGCTGTGCGCTCGTCCGCTCACGCCGATCTGCTCGGAGCGCCTCGTCGGAGGCCGGGCTGGGGGAGAGGACGAGGTCACAGGCGCCGTAGAAGGAACGCACCGCGAGATCCATCGCTTTCGCGATTCCGCGCATCCTGCGAGCGCAGCGCGGCGTAGGCGGTGAGCTCGGTGTGGTAGCTGCCCACCAGCGGCAGGCGCAGACCGCGCGCAACGAGCGCGCCGGCGATGCCGACCGGCCCCGGCGAGCACACGTGGATCGCGTCGAAGCGCGCCCTCCGCGAGGGTCTCGCACGGCGACGGTGAGGCTGGGCACGCCGATCGCAGGCCGGGGTAGAAGGGCACCTCGATCTCGGCCACCGCCGAGAGGCGACGGTCGACCTCGGGATCGGTGCCGATCACCTCGATCTCGAAGCCCGGCACGCCGCGCTGGCGGATCTCCTCGATCGTGCGCGTCACCCCGTGCGTGGAGCCGATGCCGTCGGCGAGGATCGCCACGCGCGGGGTCTCCCCCTCGCGCGAATCGAGCTTTGCCTTCTCGCTGCCCAGGAAGGCCGTGGCGGGCGCGTAGGGGATCGCGGCGATGCAGCCCTGGAAGATGCCCGTCGGCGATTGCCGAATCGGCGCCCGTCCTCGTGAGCGCGAGCACGACGGCATCGACGGCGCAGCGCAGTTTGCGCTCGTGCGCGCGGCACGCGCGCCGGTAGAGGTCGGAGTGGCGGAAGCCATCCTCCTGCATGTAGGCGATCAGCTCGCGCGCATCGAGATGGTCGAGATCCACAGCCGCGAGCCACGCGCGCAGCAGTCTGCGGGCGTCGTCGGGCGTGAGATCCTCGGCGGTGGCGCCCGTGGCGGGCGTCGCCCTCGCGCAGCAGGCGCTGCACCATGTTCATCACCGCGCTCGGGTCCAGCGGCGTGCTCGTCGCACGCGCCGCGCCCCAGCGCGCGCGCCGCGAGGGCGATCGCGGCGTGCGCCCACTTGGCGGCGCTGCCCTGGTCGCCACGCGCGGCGACACGCCCGGCGCTGAGATGTGCCAGGAACTCGCGCGGGGTGGACGCCGGCGGGGTCTCGCTCCAGGTGCGCCCGATGTCCACGCCCGCGTGGTCGTCGGAGCCGCCGATGCCGATGCCCTCGCGCGTGGTCACGTAGATCGCGGCGGGGCGGTTGAGCTCGCGGGCTCGTGCGCCGTTGCGCACCTCCCAGATCTCGAACATATCGGCGAGGCGGCGGCGGTGGCGCGCGGTGAGCGGCGCGCCGACGGTGTAGTAGGGGTGCGCGAGCGCGCACACGATGCCGCGCTCGCGCAGGTAGCCGGCGCAGGCCTCGACATCACCGCTGTGGGCCTGCAGCCACTCGTGGTCCTCGGGAGAGATGCCGTAGCAGAGCACGTGCACCGCCTGGGGCTCGCCGCGAAACCACGCGGTGAGCTCCTCGGAGACGAATACATCGGGACGGTCGGCGATCTCCAGTGCGCCCGCGATTGTGTCGTGGTCGGTGATCGTCACGAAGTCCATGCCGCGGCGCTTGGCCAGCTCGTAGACCTCCTCGGGCGGCGTGGCGCACTCGGGGAGCCCCACCGCGCGCTGCACTCCCAGCCGCGAAACCTGGGAGGCTGTGGAGTGACAGTGCAGATCGACCCTGGAGACAGACATTTCTACTAATAGGATTCGCCTGCAAAGGGGCATTTTTTGTGACAAGGCCGCAACCACAGTGTGAAGGTCTGGTGAACGTTGGCGCCTGAATAGATGTGAAATGGCGCCTGGATGCGAGCATCGGCGCGATGCCACAGCGTCATCTGTTCATCGCCGGCTGCCCCCGTTCGGGGACGAGCGCGCTGGCGTTTCTGCTCAACGAGCACCCTCACGTTGCGCTTGGGTTCGAGCGCTTCAAACGCGTGCGGGCGCAGCTCGACCCCTTTCACTTCAGCGCCGCGCAGTTCTTCTCACCCGTACTGGCCGAGACCGATATTCGGGGGGAGCTTCTCTATCGGCGCCTGCGCGCGCGCTGGGAGGGTGGGTCGGTGGCGGTGGTGGGCGACAAGGTGCCGCTCTACACACGCGTGCTGCCGCAACTGCTGGCGCGCTTTCCCCACGCGCGGGTGGCGGTGCTGGTGCGCGATCCGCTGGCGGTGGCGAGGTCGTTCAAGCGGCGCGCGGAGGACCCGGAGGATTGGTGGCCGGCAGAGAACGACCATCGGTTGGCGGTGAGGATGTGGAACGAGGCACTCGCCGCGGTACACGCCGTGGATGGAGAGCGGGCTCGGGAGGGAGAGGAGGAGGAGGGGAGGGTCGCGCTGCTCTCCTACGAGGCGCTGTTCTCCGGAGAGGAGCGGTGGTTGGAGTTCCTGCTGGCCTTTGCCGGGGTTCCGCCGAGCACCCGCGTGCGGGCCGAGTACGGGCGCCTGGCCGGAAGCTGGAGCGCACGCGCGGCTGCTCCTCCAGCGGAGGCGGAGCTCGTGGACCATGTGCAGGCCCACGTCGACAACGAGCTGCGCTCGTGGGTGCAGCAACGGATGGAGCGCCAGCTCGCGTGGACGCCTGCGGTCGAGTCGATTGCGCCCGCGGCGGTCGAGCCGCTTGCACCCCCGGCGGATGAGCCTCTTTCCGCGGAGGAGTTGGGCGAACTCGAACTCGAGCGCCGCGAGCTGCTGGAGGAAATGCGCCACCCCGGTCGGCGCGCGGAGGACGAGGTGGAGGTGCTGGAGCGTCGCTTCGTGGAGCAGGCCGGCGAGTTGGTTCGGCGCGGGGAGCGGCTCGTGCGGGCCGACGGCCGGGTCCGCCCGTGCGTCACCTTCATCTCTCCCCACCAGCGCGCGACGAGCGGAGGGGTGTATGTGATCGAACAGTTCGCGCACCACCTCGCTGGGGAGATCGATGTCTGTGTGGCTGTACGCGAGCGCCCTTCGCGCGAGATTCCCGGCGTGGAGGTGCGCTGGTTGGAGTGTCTGCACGGCGATGCGCTGCCGCGGGCGGACGTGCTGGTGTACCCCGCGGATCTGCGCGACGCCGACCGCGTCTTCGAGCTGCCCGCGCGTGTGGGAAGGCCGGTGATGTTCTTCCAGGGCTATGGCACTCCCGGGTCACCCGTGGTCGAGGCCAACCTCTCGGCCGCACGCGAGGCGGTGGCTGTTGCGCGCTGGCTGCAGGATCTGGCGCTGGCCCGTGGCGTTCCCTGCGCCTACGTGCCCCAGGGTCTGGATCGGAAGGTCTTCGCGCCCGGCCCAATGGGGCCGGCGGAGCGTGCGCCGAGCGTGAGCCTGATGACCCATCGGCTGGACTGGAAGGGATTGGACGACGCGCTCGCCGCGCTCGCGATCGTGCGCGAGCGGCGCCCTGAGCTGAAGGTGACGCTGTTCGGGAGCGAGCCGATCGACGGGGAGGGCACGTTCGTGGCAAGCCCCACCCGGCCAGAGGTCGCGGCGCTGCTGGGTGAAAGCGCGGTGCACATGGTGGCCAGCTGGGAGGAGGGCTTCGGCTTGACCGGCGCGGAGGCGATCGCCTGCGGCGCCGCGCTGGCCACCACCGAAACAAAGGGCAGCCGCGACTACGCGATCGACGGGCACACGGCGCTCGTGAGCGCGCCGCGCGACCCGCGGGCGCTCGCGCACAATGTGCTCGAGCCGCTCGAGGACGCCGAGCTGCGGGCGCGCCTGGTGAGCGCCGGCCAGTGTCATCTGCGCACCGCTATGCCGCAGTGGCCGGAGACCGCGCGGCGGATGGCGCTTGCGCTGCTGTGCGCCACGGCGCCGCCACGCCTGTGAGCCCAAGCAGCAGCTCAGCGTCGCGGGCGTAGTGCTCCTGCAGCTGCGCTCGCACCCCCTCGTCCACCGGCAGGAGGCGCTCCTCGGGGATCACGTTCCACTGCAGAAACCAGAAGTCGAACGCGCGTCGCTCCTGAGCAGGGTGGGCCATCCGCGGCCACACCTCGCGTGCGAGGTGCTCCTTCAGCGCCAGCTCGGCGTCGGCATCGAGGCGCCGCGCGTGTCCACCGCGGTGATGGCGCTCGGTGAGTTCGGGCGGCTCGTGCAGCGCGTTCACGCCGAGAAACGCAAAGACCGCTCGCATCGTCTCCTGCGGCCGATCGTGCAGTTCGCTGGTGAGCAGCACGTGCAGCCGCTCACGATCGAACAGGGCCAGGTAGGCGCCCAGGATGCGGCCGTACTCACCCGCCACGAAATAGGGCTGCACGAGCGGGGGTTCCCGGCGTGCCCGTTCGAGCATCTCGGGCACAAGCAGCTCGCGCGCCGCCGTATCGAAATCCCGCGTCTCGCGTCCGCGGTGGAGAACCATGCGATGGTGCGATTGCGCGCGTTCGATCGGATCGCGCAGCAGCGCGATCAGCTTCACCGGCGCGAGGAGCGAGTGGATTCGCCGTGCCACCTCCTCCACGGGCACACCGGGGCTGCCGATCATGTAGTGGGGCGAGACTGTGCCCCACAGCTGTGCGGCGCCCGCCTCGGCGAAGAACTCGCTCAGATACCAGCCGAGACCGCGCGCGAAGGGCTGGTCGTGGCTGAAGAAGGGAGCCTCCTTGGAGGAGGGGAGATGGATCTCGGGGTGGGAAGCCAGATGGCGCCACAGGGAGGTGGTGCCCGAGCGCTGGGCGCCGATCACGAGAAAGTCCAGGGTGTGAGCCACGTGCGCAGTCAAGAGGATGTGAAAGCGCCCGCTGTTGCCACGATGTTGCCGAGACCTCGCCGATAGGGATTGGTGCGCGGTGCGCAGGTATCGTGCGCGCCGTGTCCAGCTCTGGCGTTGCGCCCGCCGGCCCGATCCTTGGCATCGCGGTGGTGACCTACCGGCGGCTGGAGCGTTTGCAGCGGCTGCTCGGCGCCCTCCAGACACTCACCGAAAGCCCCCACCACATCGTCGTCGCGGACGACGGCAGCGAGGATGGCAGCGCCGAGTGGTGCCGCGCACACGGCCACACGGTCATCACCGGCGCCAATCGCGGCGTGGCGTGGAACAAGAACAGAGGTCTCTTCGCGCTGATGGCCCTGGGCTGCGATCCGCTGCTCCTGATCGAGGACGATGTTTACCCCGTCGTGCAGGGTTGGGAGCGCGATTGGATCGAGGGGACGCGCGCGTGGCATCACCTCGCCTACCACCACCCCAAGGTTGCGCGGCGCACCGTATCCGGCAGTGGAACCCCCTCCGATCCGTTCGTCAACAGCTCGGCCACGGCCCAGTGCCTCTCGGTGTCCGCGGAGGTGGTGGGAAAGGTGGGCTTTCTCGACAGCCGCTTCATTGGATGGGGGCACGAGCACGCCGAGTGGACCACGCGGATCAAGCGCGCGGGCTATGGCTTCAAGAGCATCACCCTCCCCGATGGGCGTCGGCCCAAGGCCCAGCTCTACCTCTCGGGAGGCCTCGTGAACGACGATGCGACGAGCTTTCGCGAGCCTTTGCAGGCGAGCCGCAACCGCGAGCTCTCGGCGCGCCTGCGGGGCGAGCCCCTCTTCCGCCGGCCCTGGCGCGATGCGGCGCAGAGGCGCGAGTTCCTCTCCGAGCAGGCGCTCGCGGGGGTGGATGGAGGCGAGCTGGCGCAGCGGCTTGACTCTGATCAGAATGTGTAGCCCAAGAGGATCTTCTAGGTGGATATGTTGTTGGCGCTGCTGGGAGCGGGCGTGCTCTGACCGCCGCTCGCGTCGCTGCTGCTCGAGGGAGCCGGGAGCGGATGCAGCGGTGTTGCCTTCAGGTCGAGCTTGTTTGGCCAGCGGTGGCGGTCCAGGCGCAGCAGCAGCCTGCGCTTCCCCGCCTTGAGCGTCCTCAGCGGCGTCTTCGCGACCACGTGCCCACCGCGCTTGGCGAGCAGCTGCACGTGCGCTTCGGCGACGAGCCTGAAGGTGAGCTCGAGTTCGTTGCCGTGGATCACCTTCGAGTGCAGACCCACGAGCACCGACGCGCCCGAGGCTGCGGGCGCCTGCACGGTGGGTGCGGGCAGGGGAGGCGGTGGGGGAGGGGCCTGGTTGGCGAGCGAGTCGTCGGGGGGCGGTTCGTCGGCGGGCAGCTCGGGCACGCCGTCGTCGGAGGGTCTGAAGGTGATGACGCCCGCAAAGTTGGGATCGGCGTCCTGGGGCAGCTGCGGTTCGCTCGGGCTTTCCTCGGTGTAGTGAAAGAGCCAGCCGCGGTCGGTTGCCAGCCAGCAGTCGCCGCTGGCCGGGCACGCGATCGGGCCGGCGTTGCCGCGACGCCCCACCGCCTGCGCTTCGCCGAGCACGTCGCGCTCGGAGGGCTTGCCGTCGACGCCCAGGCGCGCCACGTGGGCCTGTCCGTCGCCGACTCGCAGCGTGACCCACGCGGCCGCGGCCCCCGGTTCGGATGCGATGCTCTGCGGCACTTCCCCGGGGCCGAAGGGATCGTCTCCCCCAGGGTCTTCGCCGCCGAGGATCTGCTTCCAGGCGTATTCGTGAGTCGCAGGGTCTTCGGCGTAGCGCAGCGCCAGCGGATGCGCGGCGCCGCCGCCGGAACTCGCCGCTTCCATCCCGTTCGGCGCGGCGACCGCCCACAGCTGCGGGGAGCCCGAGTTGCTCTGCGAAGGGGTGTAGTCGCCGCTGAGCGCGAAGGGACCCAGCGTGGCCGGTTCCACCGGGCGGCCTTCCCCGTCGATGCCGTAGTTGGGCAATGGCGGGCAGAATTCGACCGTTGCGCAGCTGGGGTCGGGCATGAACAGATTGTGGAAGTCCACGCTCGAACCGGGCGGGTCGAGCTGGTGGAGCACCCACGGGTTGGTGGTGCTTTCCGAGCCGTAGACATCTTCGGGCGCGAGCGCCACGCTCTCGAATAGGATCCCTGCACCGGCCAGCGCCATTGACGCGACCGCGTGGTCCTGCGGCGAGTAGACGGCGCTCACGCTCTGTCCGTCCCAGTGCAGGTGAAAGGCGCCGAAGTTGGGCGACTGGCCCAGTTCGCCGCCGAACCAGCAGTTGCTCGGGCTCAAACACGCCGCGGCGTCCATCGCCATATAGGAGAAGGGCTGGTTGAGCGACATCGCGTAGGAGGCCACCACCTGTCCGTTCTGGAAGTGGCAGAGCGAGATGGCGCCGTATTCCGCGCCCGCCACGATCGCCTGTCCGGGACGCTGATCGGAGATCGTCCAGAACTCATCGGCGCCCGCCCAGGCGATCCTTCCGTGTGCGCCGCCGCAGACCGTCGAGAGCTCGTGCCAGCTGCGCCCGTCGTAGGCGTACAGCCCGCAGGGAACCGCTGCGTTCGCGCTGGAGGCGCACGAGCTGCCGGTGCCTCCGGTGATCAGCAGTCCCCTGTTGGGCGCCCAGAACTCGATGTCCCCAATCTGGCCCAGCGGTACGGGGAACGAGGCCGAGGTGACCCCGGCCGGTGGGGGCGGCGCGCTGGCTGGCGCGAACTGCCAGCTCGCGCCCGCCCCGCCTTCGGCTGCCGTGGCGAATGCCGGTGGGAACGCGGCAACGGCGAGCAGCGCCGCCAACACCGTGACGAGTCTTCTCATCTGCGCCGACCGCTGTGCTTGGGATGTGCCTTGTGGCGCCTGGGCGGCGCGTGCGGCAGCCCATATCCGGGGATCGGCACGTTGTAGATCGCCGGGCGGTGCGGGAAGCTCGCGCGCAGAATGAGGCGCAGGCGCCGGTGGCCG
The DNA here is from genome assembly GCA_963725525.1 of uncultured Solirubrobacterales bacterium. Lineage (GTDB taxonomy): Bacteria > Actinomycetota > Thermoleophilia > Solirubrobacterales > Solirubrobacteraceae > Palsa-744. Next base: position 123,839 of record CAVRYP010000009.1, on the reverse strand, counting down.
GGCGCGGTGAAGGTCACCGTGATCGTTGCGTACAGCCCGCGCTTGCCCGCGAGCAGCGAGCGGTAACGCGCGGCGGGGATCAGGTGCAGCTCGAACACGCCGGGGCCGTTGGCCGGCATTGCCGTTTGGGCGATCCGCACGTTGGCCGGTGCGCGCGCCCTGCGCGCCTTGCGCCTGTGCTTGGAGACCCTGTGCCTGGAGACCCTGTGCCGTGCGGCGCGCAACGCCCCCGCGGCGACCGCGCTCGCGCTGAGCGCCCCGGCGCCGGGCACGGAGACGTATACGAGCAGCGTGCCATCGGGCGAGGGGGCGGTGCTCGCGCTGATGCTCCAGGGGTTTTCGGCCTGCGGCGCGGGTGGCAGCGGCGTGAGGCTCTGCGCGCCGAAGACGGTCGGCGAGTCGATCTCTTCGGTGGCGTACACATCGCTGCCCTGGTTGACAACGCCGTACACCAGATTGGCCGCGGCCGATGCGAGCGCGAGGTGTGTCCATCGCCGCTGAGCGCCGCGGCGAAGACCCCGTCGTTGGCGGGCTGCCCGTCGTAGCCCTCGCTGACCAGCTGGAGCGTGCCGGCGGGCAGGTTTGCCTCATACAGCTGCGTCGCGCCCGCCGAGCTCAGCGGTGGCGTGATCAGCGCGGGCGGCGCCAGCGGAAATGCGATCCGCTGGGTGGTGAAGGCCACGCGTGTGCCATCGGGGGAGAGCGCGATGCTCGTCACCGGCGAAGCCAACGCCGGGCTCGTGAAGTTCAGCGAGGCCCAATCGGTGAGGCGCACGATCGCCTGCGCACGCGTGCAGTCCGGGCGTCATCCTGGCGACGAAGGCATTGGCGGGAGGGGGCCTTGTCTGGTTGAACAGCCCGAAGTTCGGATCCTGGCCGTAGTTGGGCTGGGTGGAGAGCAGCGCGACGGTCGTGCCGTCGGAGCTCAGCTGGGGAGTGACGGCCTCCAGCGTGTCGGCGAATCCGTTGCCGGAATTGAAGCCGGTGCCGACGGCGGCCCGCGATGTGTAGCTGCCGAACTCCGGCGCGGCGCCGGTGTATTCCTGTGGGGAGATGCCCTGCGTGTCCCAGTCGAGGTCCAGGCCGCCGGGACAGGCGGGCGGGCAGTCGGGCGCGGAGGGATCGTCACCCCCGAGAACCCTGCGCGTGGGCGTCGCTGGTCCGCTGGCAATCCGCCGCCACAGCGGCTCGGCGTAGCCGTTGACGTGCCCTTCGGTCGGCGGCGGTTGGGCGATGGGGACCTGTTCGGCGACGTTCACGCCCATCCAAGCCACCGTGCTGCCATCGGCGCTGAGCGCGGCCGTGCTCGCGGAGATCGCGAGGATGCCCGCGCCGTTGCCGCCCCCGGCGCTGCCGGTGGAGGTCGTGCCCGCGAGCGCGCCCGCCAGGGGGACCGGCTGGGGCGGCCCCGCCCCCGCGAGCGAGGCGCGGGTGACGCTCACGAGCGTCGTGCTGTGCGCGTCGAGATCGCGCACCGCCACCTGATCGGGCGGCGTGGGGCAGGCGATCGCGGGCGTCCCCACGGCCGTGCAGGCCCCCGTGAGGTCGGAGGGGCTCAGCACGGTGAACGCCACCCTGCGCCCGTCGGCGCTGAGCGCAACGCGCGCGGCGGAGGCCGATCCGCACGGCAGGTTGCTGCCCGCGGCGGAGGGCACGTAGTCGAGGCTTGCCTGCGAACCGTCGCGCGCCGAGGCAAGCGTGAAGGCCCCGGGGCTGTTGAGCGCTTCGTTCATATCGCGCACGTACACGCTGCTGCACGCTTCGCCGCCGGCGGCCTTGCCCGTTACGGGGTTCGCGGCGGTGGTGAAACTCACGTAGCGGCCGTCGGCGCTGATCGCCGGCGCCCCCGCCAGTTCGCCCGCGGCGACGAGTTCGAGGCGGCCGTCGCTGAGATCCTTGCGGTACACGCCCGCGAGCGAGGCGACAGAGCCGGTGAAGGCGACGTAGCGCCCATCGGCTGAGATCGCGGGGTCATACGCGTAGTCGGCCTGCAGTTGCAGCGCAGGGTCGCTGGAGACGAGCGTCGGGGCGGCGAACAGCGCTTGCGCCGGGTCGCAGCAGACGAGGGCCAGCGCGAGCGCCGGGAGGAGCGCGAGCGCAGCCAGGGCACGCCGCGCGGGGCCTGCTTTGGGCGTCATCGGATTTTCACCTTCAGTGCCACATCGAGGACGTGCCCCACCCGGTCGCGGCTGCGCACCACGATCGTGTGTGCGCCCGCGGTCGGGTAGAGGTGGCGGGCGCTCAGCCTGTGCACGACGCGTGCTCCATCTCCGAATGAGACCGACGTGCGCCCGGCGACGGCGCCCGATGCCCGGTCGCGGATCCGCACCACGACTCGCCGGCCCTGGCGACTGACGGTGACTTCCGGCGGGCTCGCGTCGACCTTGAGGGTGGCCTGCGCGGTCATCGTCTGCTGGCCGAGGCCATCGGTGGCGAGCACCTGCACGTGGTGCACGCCGTCGCCGAGCCCGCGCGGATCCAGGCGGGTGGAGAGCGCGGTGAGCGGGCGGGTGTGCACGCGGCCATCGACCAGCACCCTGTAGGTCGTGCTCCCAAACGCCTCCAGCGGGGCTTCCCAGCTGACGGGGGCCGCGCCCCCGCTCACCCACCCCACGGGTGTGGTCGCAAGGAACCGTCCGGGGGGCGCCTTGGCGACGGCGGCCATCACCTGCTGCTGCTCGGGCGGTCCCTGAGCGAACGCGATGAGCGCGTCGCCGTTGCCCGAACCGCCGAGTGCGGGTGGGCCGGTGGGCCCGCTGATCGGCGCCGAGAGCAGCGCCGACTGCCAGGCGCCATCGGCGAAGTCCTCGCGTGCCTCGATCGCGGGCAGAGCGGGGGCGGGCGGACGCCATTCGTTGCCGGCCAGACCGTTACCCCGCCGCCGGCGGGGTTGATCGTGGTGAGCGCCTGCGTGGCCGCGGCGCCCCCGAGCGATGCAGGGGCGCGGGGGGGTTGGTAGTTGTTGCCGCCGAGCAGCTGCGCCGTGCCGTCGCCGCCGAAGGCGAGGCGGAATTCACCCACGCGGTCGATCGCGACGCTGGGCGGGCCGAGCGCGTTTGCGGCGCCCACCGCGGTGGCGCCCTGGAGCTTCGCCCCGGATGGGACCACTTCTCCTGGCAGCGTGTTGATCAGTATTCGCGCGCTGCCGTAGGGCGAGCCCGAGCCGCCCGCCAGGCGGTAGGCGATCCTCGCTTCGCCGAGTTCGCTCACCGCGATCGCCGGGGAGTCGGCTTCGGCTGTGACGGGCTGCCCGTTCACGCTGGTGGAGCTCACGTCGAGCACGGCCGTGGCGAGCCGGTTGCCGAAGATGCGCCGGGCGAGGATGCGCGCCACGCCGGAGGCGTCGGGCTCCTGCCAGGCGACGACCGCGTTGCCGGCGAGGCTCACCCCGATCGCCGGCGCGTTGCTCTGACTGGGGTGGCGCATCGTCAGCTGCGGGTGGTCGTTGAGGTTGCCCAGCGAGGTCCACGCGAGCCCCTGCCCGTTGTAGTGCGCCACGCGCACGTCGATCAGCTCGTCGCCGGGGCGCAGCGGGACGATCGTGCTGCCCACGAGCGAGTTGGTGACCACCCGGTAGGCGACGTATGCCTGCCCATTGGGCGCCATCGCCAGCGAGGGATAGGCGGCGGTGCCGTCGCCGATGTCCTTGGGGTCGACCTGGATCGGGGGCCCGAACTGCGAGGCGCCGGGGTCGATCTCGGCTGACATCAGCTGATAGCGGGTCGCCTGGTTGACAACCGCCCACGGCTCGGCCCACACCACGAGCAGCCGGCCGCCGTTGCCGGCGGCGATCGCCGGGAAGCTGGCGCCGAAAGGCTGTCCGCTGTCAACCTGCACGGGGCTCTGCCAGGCGCCGCCGGAGAAGCGCGCCACGTAGAGGTGGGGTTGTCCTTCGAGCAGCTTGCGGTACAGAATTCCGCCGCTGCCATCGGGCGCCATCGCGGCGCCGTCGACATCGAGGATCGTGGCGCTGGGGCCCTCGATCCTCACCGCGGGGCTCAACTGCGCGCGAGCGCTACCCGTGGAGAGTGCACAGGCAAGGGCGAGCGCGAGCACTGCGCGGACATACAGAGGGGGCACACGGATGCGGCCATGCTAGGTGCGCCGCGCGGGGCCCAGCAACCGGTTCACGACAGTTTCACAGGAGCACAGAGGAAACCGCCAAGGGTCACCATTTCTTCACCCACCGCCGACTCCATCTAGCGAGATTACAAGACGTTAGGCGGCCCGGCGGGCCGTCTCTCCTTGTTCTATGCCCATTCCTCCACGCATCGCCGGGACCTCGTGAGCCGCGTCCTACATGTCCTGGCAGTGCTCGTCGCGCTGGCTTGCGTCGGCGCATGCGCGTCGGCGCTCGCCTCCGAAGGAATCGTCTCGACATCTACCACGACGACCACCACCACGTCGAGCATCACCCCCACCAGCGCCGGCACCGGCACGACTGCCACAACCTCCACAATCACGACCTCCACGACCTCCACGAGCCTCTACCCGATCCCCGCTCCAACGACCTCCACCAGTGAAGTCTCAACCTCAACCTTAACTCCAGCTCCGCCGAAGGCCGCCTCTGAAAAGCGGGAAGGAGGCGCGCTGTTGGTGTCCGGACAGAGCGCGCAGCCCGACACGGTCGATCTGCGCCTGCGGCACGCGCGCCATCGGCGCCACGCCAAACATGCAAAGAGGGGCGCGCGCGGTACGCCCGACACCGGTGGAGTGCAGGCCGGCCCCTCCCCCTCGGAAGTGCCGGGCGACTCGCCTCTGGGGGCGACCGTCGGCCTCCCACCCGAACCGCTCGCGGCGAGCATGGGCGCAGGGGCCAATCTGCTCGCGGGCTCCCCCTTCCCCCCCGGCCAGGTTCCCGGCTTCTTCATCGAAACCTACCGCGTGCCACCGGTGCTGCTGCCCATCTACCAGTCCGCGGCGGCGCGCTACGGCGTGCCCTGGGAGGTGCTCGCGGCGATCAACGAAGTCGAGACCAACTATGGACAGGATCTCTCTGTGTCGAGCGCCGGCGCCGAGGGGTGGATGCAGTTCCTGCCCCAGACCTGGGCCGAGTACGGCGTGGACGCCACCGCCAAGGGGTTGCGCGACCCCTACAACCCCGCCGACGCGATCTTCGCCGCCGCGCGCTACCTGCGCGCCGCCGGCGCCGCGCAGAGTCTCACGGGCGCGATCTTCGCCTACAACCACTCCGGCGTGTACGTCGAATCGGTGATGCTGCGCGCGCGCCTGCTCGCGGGCATCCCCGCCGGCCTGCTGAAGTCGCTCACAGCCTTTGCCGAGGGCCACCGGCCCGCCTATGCCGGGGGGCGCCTGGCCGTTTCGCCGCGTGCCGCCGCGGCAGGCGCCGCGGGTGGGCTCAGCAAGGCTCAATGGCAGCAGCTGCTGGCTCGCATCGCACAGCTGCCCCAGCCGCGCGTGCCGCTCACGCCCACGAGCGCCTCGCTGCCAGATCGGCCGGGGGGCGTCGATCTGCCGCCGCCCGCCCGCGGCCTCCCACCGCAGCTCACCCTCACCGCGCAGAATGCGACCGGCGCAGGCCCCGTCTCTCAGGCAACCCTGGTCTCGGGGGGGCTCAGCTTCCAGCCGCAGCTGGGCCTGCCCGCGGGCGCCGTCAACATGGTTGGCGCCGCGCCCCTGGAAGCGCCGGGCGCGGTGTGGGCGACCGGGGTGATCGGCCCGGTGCCCGCGAGCGTGGGCGCCCAGCAGCTCAGCAACACGACGGTGCTGCTGCGCCACGCTCAGGGGACGGGCTGGCAGATCGTGCCCGTCGCCGACGAACACGGTGGCGCGCTGCCCTTCAACGGCACGCCGAGCGTCACCCCCGCGGGGGGCATCGTGCTGCTCTCGAGCGTCGCCGCTCAGCAGAACTCGGAGGTGCAGACGCTCATCGCGCGCGACCCCGGCGGCGCCTTCGTCCAGGCGCCCCCTCCCCCAGCAGCGGCGCCGAAGCGGTGCTGCTGGCGGGCGAGAGTTTCTACCAGGCGCAGGGTTCTCAGCAGGCGCCGATCTTCACAGCTCTCGAAGAGCCGCCTCTCCCCGGCGCCACCGCGCACACCGGCGCTCTGGTGGCGCCCGCCGGTTCCTCCTCGCCCGGCGCGGTGGTGCACTACGACGGCGCGAAGTGGACGCGCGAGCAGCTCTGCACCCAGTACGCGGGCGGCAAGTGCACCGCCGCGAGCGGACTGAAGGTCCTCGCGATCGCCGCCGGCTCCGCGCAGAAACGCGTGGCTGCTGGCCAGCTCGGGGAGCGAACCGCTGATGCTCTTCAAGCGCACCCCCGCCGGGGCTGGTCCGCCGGTGTGGGTGCAGAGCCAGCCCGCTAGCTGGGCGCCCGCCGGAGACCAGATGTTCGCGCGGACCAGCGGACAGGCTCTCACCGTCACGAGCCAGGGGGTGTGGGTCGATGCCGCGTTCACGACTCCCGCGGCGCCCAACGAAACGGCCGACCTATCGCTGCTGCTGGACGCAAACGCGCCGAGCACCGTGCTCGGAATGTGGTGCTACCCGCAGAGCGCCTGCAATCAGGGCTCGCTGGGCGCGCCGTTGCCCGCGGACTACCGCAGCTTCGCCTGGCCGGGCTCCACCGACCTGGGCACGCGCATCGTCAGCGGACTGGAAGACGGTGCGCTGCTCCGCTTCCAGGGCTCCGGCGACTTTCGCTACCTCGTGGGCGGCGGCGGCAACTCCTCGGCCGACGCGGCCTTCGCGTCCCCGAGCGAAGGCTGGATCTCCGCGGCGAGCGCCGCGGGCGCCAACAGCGCGCAGGTGGAGCACGTCACCACGAGTCCCACGCCATCGCCGCTGCAGGCGTGGCCGCTGCCCTTCCGCCGCCCGCTGCTGGCGATCGCCACGCAGCCGGGCAGCGCCCCGGGCGATGCCGGCGCGCAGGCCCTTGCGGTCGGCGACCAGGGCCAGATCGCGCGCTATCTGCCGGGCGAGGGGTGGACGCGGGAATTCCTCTACAAGGCCACGGGCGCGGTGGCCACCCCGCGCCTGCGCGGCGTCGCGTGGCCGGAGGCGGGTCGCGCCTACGCCGTGGGCGACGAAGGAGCGATGTGGGTATGGCGCAGCGACACCGGACTGTGGGAGTCCGACCCGGCGGAGCCGCTGAACTTCCACGCGAACCTGGCGGGCGCGGCCTTCTCGCCGCTGAATCCCGCGATCGGCTACGCGGTGGGCAAGCAGGGCGCGCTGCTCGCCTACGGCAAGACCTGGAAGCAGCAGCCGCTCCCCGAAGGCCTCGCGCAGGCCGACTTCACCGCGGTGGCCTTCGCCGGCGGGGAGGCGCTGGCCACCTACCGCCTCCCCGACACGGCCGGGGGCGAGACGGGGGGGCTGATCGTCAACGAAGGCTCGGGCTGGCACGTGGACCAGAGTGCCCAGGCGCTGCTCGCGGGGCTCTCCGACCCGCACGCGAGCGTGCTCTCGAAGGTCGCCGGGCTGCCCGACGGCGGCGCGGTGGCCGCGGGCCCGGGGGTTGTGATCGAGCGCGATTCGGCGAGCGCGCCGTGGCGCTTCTCGAGCCAGCCGCTCCCCGACGCGCAGAACATCGCCGCGCTCGCCGCGATCCGCGAAGGGCCGAGCGTGCGGGCGCTCGCATCGGTCGACCTCGCGAGTGCCTCAAACCCCAACGACACCAATAAATTCATCTTCGACATCGACAGCCCGCCGGCCCCCGGCTTCGGCCAGCCTGGGCTGGTGATCGGCCCCGACCCGTTGCCGGTCAGCGGCTACCTGCTGCGCGAGACCGCGGAAGGCTGGCAGGACGTCGAGGGGCAGGCGTACCCGAACGTGCCCTCGATCACCGAAACCGACCTGCCCAACTGGCCGGACGCGGTGCTCGCGATCGATGTCGCCCCCGACGGCGCGCGCGGCTGGGCGGTCGGCGGGCAGACCGGCGGGATCGTCGAGCAGTCCAAGATCGGCGGCGCCCAGTTCACCAGCCAGAGCGCCGCGGCGCTGCGCTTGGGCGGAGACATCTCACCGCCACAGAGCGCCGACGCGCCGATCTCCACCCCCGCGGGCCAGGTTACGTTTGCGCTCGGCGGCAACGCCCAGTGCGCTGGGCCCTGCGCGGACTTCGCCAACGAGGGCACCGGCCCCGACGCGTGGCTCTCCTCGGCGCTCGCGCGCGCCGCACAGATCTCCGGCCTGCGTGCCTTCCTCTACACCGGTGCGCGCGTGGCCGGCGGCGCGGCGCAGGCGCTGGGCGGCACGCCCGGGGCCTTCGCTCGCGAGCTGGATGCCTACAGCGGAGATCTGGAAGCGGGCGGCGCCCTGCCGGTGTACGTCGCGCCCTCGCCCTCCGACGTCGACGCGGGCGGCGGCCTCGCGGGCTTCGACGCCGCGCTGAGGGGTCACGCTCCGGCCGGCAGCGCTCCCGCGGGCACGCCGACTCCACCCGCCGGCAGCGGCGCCTATGCGTTCGACTCCCCGGGCAGCGAGGGAACAGTGCGCGTAGTGGTGCTCGACCTCTCGGCCTCAGGGCTCGCGCCCGGCGAGCTGGGATGGTTGGCAGAACAGCTCCAGCAGGCCAGGGGCGTGGCGCACGTGCCGGCGATCGTGATGGGCAGCGCCGACATCGTCGAAGCGCGCGCGCCCAACTACGACGCCCACGACGCCGCCGCGCTCAGCGCCGTCCTACTGAACGGCGGCGCGTCGGCGTACCTGTTCGACAGCATCGGCGAGAACCGCTCGGAGCGGATCGGCGCAGGGGCGAGCTCGATCCCGGCGCTCGGCAGCGGCACGCTCGGCTACGTGCCGCGCTCCCCGCTGCCCGAAGAATTCCTCGGCGCCAGCGGCTTCCTGCTGGCAAGCGTCGACGCTGGTGCGCGCAACCCCGCCACCAATGTGGCGCCCGTGAGCGCGACGCTTGTTCCCAGCATCTCCCAGCTCGCGATCGACGCGAGCGACGGCACGCTGCTGCGGCGCAGCCAGGTCGCGCTGTTCCGGGCGCTCGCCCGCCGCCCGGCGGGGGGGCTGGAGCTCGCAGGCGGGGCGGGCCTCAGCGGCGAAATCGTTCCCGACCCCTACGTGCCGATCCCCGAGACCTGCATCGGCTCAGCCTGCGCGCAGTTCATCGCGCCCGAATACACCTTCACCTCCTCACGGCCGGATATCGGCGACTTCGTCGAGCAGGAACCGAGCAACCCCAACCCGCGCGCGGTGGCGCTGGGTCGCGATGGCAAGCCGATCGTCGATCCGCACTCAGGGCTGTTCTGCGCGTTCAATTCCGGCACCACCATCGTGACCATCGCCACGGGTGGGCTGACCTACTCCGAGCAGATCACCGTGCAGGCCGGCAGCGTGCAACAGCCCTGCGGGACAGTGCCGCTCGTGAACCCCGCCACTGCGGGCGTCTCCGCTGTGGCGCCCGTCGCCGCGCTGCCCCCGGCGTCCTCTCCGCCCACCTCGCCCACGCCGCTTGTTCTCGCCCCGCCGGCGCCCCCTGCTGCGCCCGTTCCTGTCAAGCCGGCGCCGATCTCCCCGCCGAAGCCCCCCGCTCCTCCGGCGCCGTTCTTCTTCAAGCCGCTGCTCGTCGCGCCGTTGTTCGCGGTCGTGCTGCCGCCGCCCCCTGTGCTGGCGCGTCCGATCCCACCGTCGGGTGCGGCGACGGTATCGGTGCCGGCCGTCGCCCCCAAGGAAGAGCAGGAAGACGAGGAGGCCGTGGAGAACGCGCGTGCCAACATGGCCGCTTACGTACCCGAAGACCCGCATTTGCCGCCCGGATCGCTGCTCGCGCTGCTCGTGATCGCCGCGGGCGCCGGCACCGTGATCCGCCGCGCGCGTCGGGGCCGCGACGGGCAGAGAACGCCCGCCTACGCGAGGGCCCGCGCCGTGCGCGCCCGCCGCTGGTGAGATTGCCTCTGTCGATCACAATGCGGTCACATGTAGCGGGTGGACCGCGCCTACGCTCGGGATGCGTGCCAATCCGATTTGACAGGTTCGCGGCCCTCCGTGCGAGCAGGGGTGCTTCTCTTCGCGCTCACTGTTCCCTTGCGCTGCTCGTACTCGCGGGCGCTCTGGGCTTTGCCGGTTGCGGGGGCAGTTCGCACGCGGCGAAGACGGCTGCAGCAGACGCCGCGGGAGCCTCCGTGCAGGGCGCGAGTTCCACCGGCGGTGCCACCACCGCAGCGGGCGAAGCCGTAACGAGCTCCACCGGCGTCACGAGAACAACTCCAGCGAGCGGTGTGCCGGCTCACGCCTCCGGCACGGGCGCGCCCAACCCGAACAGTGGCGTGCCCTACGAGATCCGCACCGTGTCGATGACTCCCACCTACAAACCCGAAACCACCGCCTACTATGATCCGACTCGCACTCAGCCACGGGTCGGCGACGTGATCGTCTTCCGCCTCCCCACCGGCGGGTGCGGCGCCATTCAGGTGGGCGGCGAAACCTGTCGGGTTCCCGCTCCGGGGATCGGTAGGACACTCTCAATCAAGCGCGTCGTTGGCCTGCCCGGGGACACGATCGCGATCCGCGGCGGCCACCTGATCCGCAACGGCCGGCCTGAGCCCGAACCGCCGACGGTCGCCTGCAGGGAAGAAGCCGGCTGCCAGTTCCCCAAGGCGATCACCGTGCCAGCCGGTCACTACTTCGTGATGTCCGACTACCGCCCGCTCTACCAGGACGACAGCCGTGCGTTTGGCCCCATCCCTCGGACCTCGATCATGGGGACCGTCGAGGGCGGTTGAGCTGTTACGCAGAGGTGAATTCTCTATGACTTTCCGCGCAGAGTTACTAACGGCCCAGACGATGGTCAGAGCGCTCCAAGCCACGCTTATACTCGCCATCGCGGCGCTAATCTGCGCTGTGCCGGCGATCGCCGTTTCCCCCTCGGAATACGGTGAAGCGATCCGCTTCGGCGGCTTTGACAGCAGCGCATACAACAGCGGTCACTACGGCGGGAAGCCAACCTCGGGGGAGTTCCTCGATCCCACCGGCTTCACCGTGGATCCGCAGGACAACACTGTTTATGTCGCCGATCGCACCTCGACCTGGGAAAGCAATCCGACCACCTGGCGCATCCAGCAGTTCAGCCCGATGGGCGCGGTGTTGGGCACGACGACGTTCACGCTGCCAAATGGCAACTTCGGGGCATCGGCGCTTGCTGGCCTTGCCGTCGATCACAGGGCGGGCCGGCTGTATGCGCTGCTAATCGGCTCGCCCCCGGTCTCGAGTCCGAACCACACGACGCCCGTCGCGCAGGAGCTGCTGGCGTGGTCGACGACGGCGGTCTCCGATGGTTTGGTCGCCGCGAAGGCAAGCGATGGCGGCGACCTCCCCGAAGACCCGCTGGCGCACGAGATCCCCGGAGGCCTGGGCACGGTCGGAGCTCTGGTCAGCAGCGAAGCACAGCTGCAGCAAGGCGGCACGCCGCTCTACGGGCCGCAGGGGATCGTGGTCGACCGGCTCGAAGCCCCAGGTGTCGAGGACAATCCGATTGCGATCGAGGCCAGCGACCTCATTCCCGGAGCGGGTGAGGGAAGCCCCATCCCGGGCGATACGATCGTGCAGCAGGTCGCGACTCAGCCGCAGGGTGGCAAAAGCACAGGGGATTTGCTCGCCAACTGGTCGGGTGCCAGCGTCGCCGACACGCTCGGCGCGAGCTGGGGGCCGCTCGGGATCTCCAGCAACCCCGACGGGACGCTGACGGTGCTGCTGGACGCCAGCAACCTGACCGCGACCGACGCCTACACCGTCAGGCTGAACGCCGACCTCAACAACCCCGTCGTGTTGGACGGCGATACCGTTGAGCCAGCCCTAGCGGACCTGGACGAGGCGCCGCTGTATATCGACCGGTCACCCTTCTTCGCGTTTGCCGGAGTCGGGATCTCCAACTTTCCGGGTGCCGGCCCAGAGGTCGCTCAGCTCTCCACGGCCATGTCCAATGCCGACGACGGACCGTACGCCGCGGACATCTTTTCCGATGAAAGCGTGGACTACCAGTTCAAAGAAGGGGAAGCAGGGCCCGAGTATTGGGTCAAGGGCGTTGCCGGCGAAGGCTACGCTTCCAATCTTGGTATCCGGCTGCTTCAACCCGCTGCTGGCGGTGCCATCTCCGGCCCCGAAGGGAGCACGATCGTCAACACGCTCGGCAATGTGGCCTCGGGCGGGCCGTGCCACGTCGGGGCCCCCGAGGCCGCTCTGGCCGCCGGCGCTGAAGGGACGCTGTGGGTGCTCGACAGGGGAATCCAGTCCAATGCCGCAGGCGCGACCGGGGCTGGGGTGGGACGCCAGGTCATCGAGTTCGCGCCGGGCGCCCGCGGGCTCTGCCCGCAGCCCTCAGGGACGTTCACGATGGAACCTGCCGGCGGGTCGAGTCAGCCAGGAGACACGACGCTGACAGTATCCGCGGGCACGGAGGTCACCTTCGACGCCAGCTCGATCGAACGGCAGGGCGGCAAGCCGTTCGCGTACGAGTGGGACCTCGACGGCAACGCTGGCGACGGGCCTAACCACGATGGGTTCGAGAAGATCGACCAGATGCAGTCTCCCTATTACTACTGGCCCCCTCCAACCGCCGCCTACACGTATACACGCCCCGGCCGGTACACGGTGCGCGCGCGGCTGTTGAGCGACTATGGCACCTACACGACACCCTCCGGCACCGTGATCGTCACGAGTCCCGTCGGCCCGCACGCGCAGTTCACCGTCACCGGCACCGCCGGCAGCCAGCAGGCCACATTTGACGCGTCGGGCTCCGCACCCGGCGCCGGCACGATCGATAACTACCACTGGAGTTGGGGTGACGGCAGCGGCGAGGACGACGGCCCGCGGACGCCGATCGTCACCCACACCTACGCGCTCCCCGGCAGCTACAAGGTCGCGCTGAAGGTGACAAACAGCTCCTACCAGTCCGCGACCTCGCCGGCCCAGACGGTGACTGTCGAAGCGAGCCCGCGCCTGGTGGCGGAAGTGGCTGGCGCGTTCACCGGCCCGCTCTACGATATCCCTCCGCTCACGCTTTATCCGACCCCCTCAGCGCCATCGAACAGGGATCCCACCCGCCTCTCCCCCCGCGCACGGCTGGTCGGCGGAGCGCTGAGTGTCACGCTCTCCTGTCCCGCGACCAAGGTGCTGTGCGCGGGGACGGTGCGCCTTGAGACGGCTGCTGCTTTCGCGGCGGGAAGAGCCGGTAGGAGCCGTCATAAGTTGAGCCGGCTGCTGCTCGGAGGGGCCACGTTCAGCATCCCCGGCGGTCGGCCCAAGAAGTTGACCGTGCGCCTCTCGGCGAAGGGGGTGGCATTGCTGAAGAAGGTGAAGCACCTGAATGTTCTGGTGATCGTCGCCGCGCACGACTCGCTCGGTGACCCTGGCACCACCTCGCTCCGGCTGACTCTGAGCCCCGCTTCTGCGCACGCACACGGATTGCGCGGGCGCGGCGCGCAGCAGCGAAGCTGAGCCTCGATCGCACTGAGATGTTACCGACGGTAACTATGGTTATCTTCTGGTGACAAAGTGGGATACGGAATGTGACGAGGTGGGGTCGGGGATGGAATTAATGTGTGACCTGCTTTGCCTTGGTGATTCCGCCAGGTTACGGTGGCCTGGCACAGTCCACTATTCTCCCTCGCGGGAGTGAAGGAGGTTCGGTTCATATGAACCGTCATCACAGGAGCCGACGTCTCGCCGCTCTGGCGGCGTGCGTTGGCGCTACCGCCGCAATCGCAGCGCTCGGCGGCGCCGGGTCGGCCATGGCGTCGGTGACCTGCCAGTCGCCCGGATACGCGACGGGTTCCTCGCTGCAGTCCGCCGCCCTGAACACGGTGTGGCTCACGGCCGGGGGTTGGGGGGCGCATACGTCCTGCTCCTCGCCAGCGTCGATAACCTACACCAAGTCGGGCAGCGGGCCCGGCCTGGAAGAGTTCGGCAACAACACGGGCGAACTCCAGCCGGAAGAAGACCCGACGGCCTTCAACTCCACCACTGGCACGCCGGACGCGGAGGGGCAGGTGCTCGACTGGTTCGTCGGCACCGACGACCCGCCGACCCAGGGCCAGCTGAGCAACGCGCAGGCGGCGGCCGGCGCGAAGGCCCTGGCGGAGATCACGATCCCAGTCGCGCAGTCGCCGGTCGGGGTGCTGCTGAGCCTGCCGACGGGCTGCAAGATCCAGTCCGGCAGCGCGGTGGATCTCAACAACACGACGATCGGGCAGCTGTGGGAGGGTACGAACGTCCCCAGCGGCAAGGATCCCGGCGGCGTCCAGGCGCAGGGTGGCTACGCGATCGGCACGTGGGGCGCGCTGTTCACGCAGCTCGGCTACAGCAAGATCACGAGCGGCACACCCGGAAGCGGGCAGGTTCTCGACGAAGGCGGGGCGACCGGCTGCAGTCAGCTGATCACTCCGAACGTTCGCCAGCTTGCATCCGGCACGTCGTACGCGTTCAAGAACTACCTCGCCCAGATCAACTACTCGCTGTGGGGCCCGTACGCCAACGACTTCGTGAATTGGCCCTCCAGCGCGGTGGTCGATTCCGATCCGCTTTCGCCCCCGAACGTGGGGACGCAGGTCAGCGACACCGGCAGCCACCTCGCGGGGAACACCGCGGCGAACCCCGGTTCGGTCGGCTACGCCAACCCGGCTGACGCCGGGGCCAACGGCGGCTTCACGAGCTCGGCGACGTCGAGCACGTATGGAACCGGTGGCGGCGAAGGGCACAGTCCCGCGCACCAGATCCTGTGGGCGGAGATCCAGAACAACGGCAAGGGCGCGGTGGGCACGTACGCCGACCCGCTCCTGCCCGCGAGCAGCATCGCCAACTGCGAGACCACCCAGCTGATTCCGTCCGACAGGGGTTTCCCCTACTCGTATACGGACTCGTGGGCGGGCATCGCGGCGACCGACCCGAACATCGCGGCTGACGCGGGACCAACGGACTACCCGATCTGCGCGCTGACGTACGACCTCGTTTGGCACCACTACTCGAACACGCACCTGTACGGAAAGACCGAAACGGCGCACAACGTCGCCAACACCGTGCACGACCTGTTCGAATACATCACAGGGCAGGGCCAGATCGACATCCAGAGCCACGACTACACGCGGTTCCCGACCGGCTTCGCGGCGCACATCCACCAGGCCGTGACCCCGGGCATCGGCTACTGATCCGCTGACGCGGAACTAGAGCTGCCGGCGGCCCGTCGCGCTTGGTGCGCGGCGGGCCGCGGTCGTCAAGGGCCCGGCGTTGCAGCCGCAGCTCTCGCCATGGCCGCAGCAGTCGGCCTTGGCGCTCGGCTCGCAGCACGTCGCCTGCTGCTCGGGAGCGCAGCAGGGGTCGGTGACCGTGTCGGCTGGGGTCATGTCAGCCATGCGGACAGCTCCTTCAGTGCGTCGGGGATGACGTAGTAGTAGGCCCATAGGCCCTGGCGCTCGGAGTCGACGATCCCGGCGTCGCGGAGCTTCTTCAGATGGTGGGAGAGCGTGGGCTGGGAGATGTCGAACAGCGGCACGAGCTCGCAGACGCAGACCTTGCCGGCGTGCTTGCGCAGCACGTCCACGAGCTGCAGGCGGATCGGGTCGCCGAGGGCCTTTGCGACCTCGGCCATCCGCAGCGCGTCGTCGCGCTGCACGTCGGGGTAGACGACCGGCTCGCAGCAGCGCTCGCCGGCCGCTCGCTTCTGCTTCGGGGCCAGCTCCAGATCGACGGACATCGATCTACTTATATCAATAACACTTATGTCTGTCGATGTAATACGATCGCGGCATGAACATGCCGAGGACGTCGCCTCATCCCTCGACGGCCTCGGCGGAGCGAGCGATTCGGTACGTGCTGTTCGTCTGCAACCACAACGCAGGACGCTCGCAGATGGCGCAGGCCTTCTTCGAGCGCTACGGCCCAGAGGACGTGCGCGCCGAGTCGGCGGCACCGAACCCGCGCCTGAGATCTGGCCGGCCGTCGTCGACGTGATGCGCGAGGTTGGCATCGACCTCGCGGCCGCAAGCCGAAGAAGCTCACGCTTGAGATGCAGCTCCACGCCGACTGGGCGATCACGATGGGCTGCGGCGACGCGTGCCCCTACGTGCCGACGACGGTCGAGGCAGTGGGACATACCCGACCCGGCCGGCAGACCGATCGACGGATGTGCGCGCGATCCGCGACGGGATCGAGGCGCACGTCCGTGAGCTGATCGACAAGCGTCTTGAGGCGATCCGCAGCGACCGTACCGCGCACGAGCTGCGCCTCACGCGACTGCTGCCGCTGCTCGCCGACGAGTTCGCGAGACCACGAGCCCGCCGAGGAAATCCGTGCGTGCGCCGACGCGGTCCTGGAAGGCTTCGACGGGTGCACGCGTGCGCTCGCACATCCTGACCCTCGCGCACCGACAGACCCGCGAATGCCTGCGCAGGGACACCTGTGACGTACTCGCAGGCCGGAGTGCGTCGTGACCCGGGCCGCGCTCGATGAGCGCCACGGGTCGGCATCAACGGCTTCGGTCGCATGGGGCGCCTGGCGCTGCGTGCCGCATGGGGCTGGCCGGAGCTCGCGTTCACGCACGTCAACGAGCTGCATGGCGATGCGGGCACCGCCGCGCATCTGCTGACGTTCGACTCGATCCACGGGCGCTGGTCCGAGGACGTCCACGGCGACGGCGAGGTGCTCACGGTCAACGGGACGGAGCTTGGCTACAGCGCCGCCGCCGAGCCCGGCGATGTGCCGTGGGGGGAGCTCGGCGTGGAGATCGTGCTCGAGTGCTCGGGCAGGTTCCGCACACCGGAGCTCCTCGACGCCTACTTCCGGCAGGGCGTGCGCAAGGTGATAGTCGCGGCGCCGGTCAAGGCCGGCGCGCTGAACGTGGTCGTCGGCGTCAACGACCACCTCTACGACCCGCAGCGCCACGATCTGCTGACGGCGGCCTCCTGCACCACGAACTGCCTCGCGCCGGTCGTCAAGGTGATCCACGAGGGGATCGGGATCCGGCACGGACAGATCACGACGCTGCACGACATGACCAACACGCAGACGCTGATCGATTCACCGCACAAGGACCTGCGCAGGGCGCGCGCCGCGAGCGTCTCGCTGATCCCCACGACGACCGGGTCGGCGACCGCGATCGGGCTGATCTTCCCGGAGCTCGAGGGCAAGCTGAACGGCCTCGCGGTGCGCGTGCCGCTGCTCAACGCATCGCTGACGGACTGCGTCTTCGAGGTCGCCCGCCCCACCACCGTGGAGGAGGTCAACGGGCTGCTCGAGGCGGCGGCCGACGGGCCGCTCGCGGGGATCCTCGGCTACGAGCGCCGGCCGCTCGTGTCGGTCGACTTCAAGGACGATCCGCGCTCGGGGATCGTCGACGCGCCCTCGACGATGGTCACCGACGAGACCCAGGTGAAGATCCTGGCGTGGTATGACAACGAGTGGGGCTACGCCAACCGCCTCGTCGAGCTGGCGCGCACGGTCGCGGAGAGCCTCCCGCGGGCGACGCGGGCCGCAGGCTCCGCCACGGCGGCCGATGGCTAGCAGCACCGCAGCGCCCGCCGGGGCCACCGCGCCAGAGCGGCGCGGCGACCTTCGCAACTACGTCCTGGTGACCGGGGCGTACTGGACGGACACGCTCGTCGACGGCGCGATCCGCACACTCGTACTGTTCTACTTCGATCAGCTCGGCTACACGCCGCTGCAGGTCGCCTCGCTGTTCGTGCTTGTACGAGATCGCGGGCATCGTCACGAACCTCGTCGGCGGCTGGCTCGCCGCTCGCCTGGGATTGAAGATCACGCTCTTCATGGGCCTCGCGATGCAGGTCCTGGCGCTCCTGCATGCTCGGCTTCGCGCCGGCCGTCGCTGCTGGTCGTGCCTTACGTGATGGCCTCCCAGGCACTCTCGGGCGTCGCGAAGGACCTGACCAAGATGAGCTCCAAGAGCGCCGTCAAGCTCGTCGTCGCCCGAGAACGACCAGTCCTCGCTGTATCGCTGGGTGGCGATCCTCACCGGATCGAAGAACGCCCTGAAGGGAGTCGGCTTCTTCCTCGGCGGCGTGCTGCTCACGCTGTTCGGCTTCCAGACCGCCGCGCTGGCCCTCGCCGCGCTCGTGCTCGTCGCGCTCATTGCCACCTCGACCTTGATGCACGGACACCTCGGCCGCCCCGACAAGACCGCGAAGTTCACGCAGATGTTCTCCAATAACCGCGCGGTCAACATCCTCGCCGCCGCACGCATCTTCCTGTTCGCCGCCCGCGACGTGTGGTTCGTCGTCGGCCTTCCGTTCTTCCTCTACTCCGAGCTGGGCTGGAGCTTCTGGGCGGTGGGAACGCTCCTCGCGGTATGGGTGATCGGCTACGGCGCCGTGCAGGCAGCCGCACCGCGCTTCGTGCGCCGCCGCGGCAACGGCCCAGAAGGCGAGCCCGACGGCAGGACCGCCGTGTGGCTGGCGCTCGGGGTGGCACTGTGCCCAGCCGCGATGGCCGGTGGCCCTGAACGCCGGCGTCAACCCGACGGTCGTGATCCTCGGCGGACTGATCCCATTCGGGATCGCCTTCGCGATGAACTCCGCGGTGCACTCCTACCTCATCCTTGCCTACGCCGATAACGACAAGGTCGCCATGAACGTTGGCTTCTACTACATGGCCAACGCCATCGGGCGCCTCGCCGGCACGATCCTCTCAGGACTGCTCTACCAATGGCACGGACTCACAGCCTGCCTCTGGACATCAGCCGCGTTTCTCATCCTCGCCGGACTGCTGTCACTCCTCCTGCCAACCGAAGCCTCGAGAAGCCCCCGGCCGGCCCGACTCTCACAGGCCGGCCCCTATGCTCCCATGCGATGAGCGAACCGGGCGCGGAGCCGCCGAGGCCACGCGAGCGAGGCGTCAGGACGCCTCCGCCACCCCCGCTCTGCCCCGAGGGCTGGCGCACGGGACCGCCGGATTTCGTGGGGGTGGGCGCGCAACGGTGCGGGACGACGCGCTGGTTCGATCTGATCGCGGCGCATCCGCAGGTGCAGAAGCCACCTGGATTGCGAAAGGAGCTGCACTACTTCGATCGTTACCACGAAGGGGGCTTTGGCGCCGCTGAGGCCGAGGCTTACCACGCACACTTTCCCCGTCCGCCCGGGGCGGTGACGGGCGAGTGGACACCGCTCTACCTGACGGCGGTGTGGGTGCCGGCGATGCTCGCGGCGTCCGCCCCGGATGCGCGCCTGCTGGTGGTGCTGCGCGATCCGGTGGAGCGTTACCGGTCGGCAATGCAGCACCACCGCCGCGCGGCTGAAGCGGACGAAAGGCCGCTCGATGCACTGGCGCCGCACGACGCGTTCCTGCGCGGGCTCTACGGCGCGCAGCTGAAGTGCCTGCTGGCCCATTTCGAGCGTGCGCAGGTGCTGGTGTTGCAGTACGAGCGGTGTGTGAGCGACCCGCAGGGCGAGCTGCGGCGAACATGGGAGTTCCTCGGCCTGGACGACCTGGGGCGGGACCTCGACGTGGGAGCCCACCCCAACCGCCAGTCCGAGAAGCCTGCGCTGCACGCCGATGCTCGCCAAGCGCTCATCGACGCCTACAGCGAGGACGTAACAGAGCTGGTTGCGAGCTTCCCGGAGATCGATGTGCGGCTGTGGCCCAACTTCGCGCAGCTGGCGAAACCGGCTGTCTCCCGCCCGAGCGAAGCCACTCCAGAGGAAAGTTGACAACCTCCAACAAGCTGCTAATCTGATAACCGGAGGAACAGGTGAACACGAGCACGAAGCCGGTCGCCCCGGCCATCTACAGCTTCACCCTGTTCTTCAGCGGTGCTGATGCGCTGGATGACGAGCGGCTGGATGCGCTGTACGAGGCAGGTTGCGACGACGCTCTCTTCGGGGAGCGAGATGGCGCTCAGTACGGGGCGTTCGATCGCGAGGCTGGCAGCTTCAGCGAGGCGCTGGCAAGCGCCATCCGCGATGCGACGTCTGCGGTGGCGGGCCTGCGGGTCGTGCGGATCGAGCCCGATGAGCTTGTCACGATGGCTGCCATCGCCAAGCGCAGCGGTCTTTCGCGCGAGTACGTGCGTCTGCTCTCCAACCGACAGCGAGGCCCCGGCGGCTTTCCGCCGCCGATCGCATACCCCGACAGCAGGACTCGCCTCTGGCATTGGCCGGACGTCGCCCGTTGGCTCATGGAGTTCGGCAATGCGAAGGTGGAGATCGATGCACAGGCCGCCGATCTCGTCGCGGCGATGAACGCGGCCTTCGATCTGCGCGAGCACGCTCGACACCTTCGAAGCAAACGCGATCGCGCGCTCGTGGTGCAGGCGCTGGGAGGGTCCATTTAGACGGCGGCCGTATCGAGTGGGTTGGGTGAGTCCAGTTGGGTCCCGAAGCGTGCGCGATAGGCACGCTCGAACAGCACGTACTCCGAAAGCGCGGCGCGGACGGCCGAATAGCGCTGGGCGGTGGAAAGCGCCCCCGCCTGAAGCCGCTCCAGCAGCGCGCGGTCTGCGACCAGCTCGCCGAGCGCGAAGAGGGCGCCGTCGGTGCTGAGGGTGTCGACGGCGAGCGCGTTTTGGCGAGGCTCGACGAACTCCCAGACGCCGCCGATGGAGGGCACGATGGCGGTGGCGCCGCAGGCCATCGCCTCGAGGGCGGTGCGCCCGAAGGCTTGATAGATGGACATGTCGAGGAAGACGTCGGATTCGCGCAGCAGCTCTGCCACCTCGGATCTGCCGAGCAGGCCGAGGTGGCGTTGGTGAATGGCGTGCGCCGTGGGGTGGAGCTCCTCGAGCTCGTTGGGGTAGCAGCCGAAGGTGCTGATGTGCACCTCGCGGGGGTGCTGTGCGAGCAGCGCTTGCAGCGTGGCGATCGTGGCGAGCGGCTGGCGGCGGGCGGTGCGGGGACGGACCATCGCGACGACGCGCAGCGGTCCCTCCCGGCGGCGGCTCGGCGCGGGCGCGAACACCTCGCGGTCGATGCTCGGCTCGACCTTGGCGACGAAGAGGCCGTGTCGCTCGGCGACGACGTTGCAGAGCCAGTGCGATTTGGCGAAGAGCAGCATGTTGGGCAGCGCGGTGTAGGAGGCGACGGCCTCCTGGGCGATGTAGGGGGCGGTGAAGAAGGGCTCGTAGTCCTGGACGTAGTAGGCGGGCAGGAAATCCGAGCGCCGCTCGCGGATCGACTGCAGCAGCGCGACGGACTTGTGATGGGTCGCGGAGATCACGTGGGCGTCGGCGGTCCTTTCAACCAGCTCGTCCTCGTGGGCGAAGGCTTCGAAGATCTCGCCGGCGTCCTCGTAGACGGCCGCGGCACGCTCCATGTCCCAGCGCGGGAGCATGATGCGCGCGGGGATGCCGAGGCTGCGCAGCGCGCGCGTCTCCTGGTAGAGCGAGTGAGATCCGCCCGAGCCGCCGTGGGCGAGGCCGGGGAGCAGGAAGACGACGCTCAGCGGCTCTGCGCCCAAGCCGCCGAGCAGCGAGGCGACGGCGCGCGGGTTGGCAAGGCGCTCGCTGAGGGCGGTGCGCACAGGCTTGAGGCCGCGATCGTCCTCCATCTCCGCGACGAGCGCCTGCATCCGCTCGCGGCCGTGCTTGTCGAGGAACGTCTCGTAGTTGGCCTGCGCTAGCTGCGCGCGCCCCGCCGCGCCGTAGGAGGCGGACTTGGCGTGATAAACGTAGGAATCCTCCGCGACGGCGAGCGCGAAGCCGGCGTCGCGGGCGCGCTGGGAGTAGTCGTTCTCCTCGCAGTAGCCCGCCGCGAAGCGCTCCTCGTCGAGGAGCCCGACGCGCTCGAGCACACGACGCTTGATGGCGTAACAGAAGCCGTTGAGGAAGGGGAAGGGGACCGCCGGGGGCGGTCCCAGCGGGGTCGCGTGTGGTGAGACAGCGGCCAGCGCTGCGGCCATGCCGTCGACCGTGAGCCAGGCGGGGAGGGGGTTGGTGGCCCACGCGCCGTGCTCGCGGACCGCGGGCACGGACTGGTGTGAGGCGGCGTTGGAGAGCGGTCCGAGCACACCGATCTCGGGGTGGGCCTCGCCGGCGGCGAGGATCGCGCTGAGCCAGCCGGGGGTGAGGAGGGTGTCGCTGTTGAGCAGGACGACGTAGTCGGCGGTGGACGCCTGCAGGCCGCGGTTGGCGGCGAGCGTGTAGCCGTGGGGGGGCTCGGCGCGGCGGATCAGCGTGATGGCGGGGTTGCGGTCGGCGAGGGCGCGCAGGAAGCCCGCGGTGGGAGCTGCGCTGCCGTCGTCGACGAGGATCAGCCGCAGGCGCCGCTCGGTCTTGGCAAGCAGCGACCACAGGCACTCGCGCACCGCGGCGAGGGCGTCGTGGACGCATACGACGATGTCGACGCTGGGGAGGGCGGCCTCCTGCTCCTCGCCGGCCTCGCAGAGGATCCCGCGGACATCGAGCGGGGTGGGGAGAGAGAGCGGGTCGCGCTCGTCTTCGCAGGGGAGCGCTCCGTCGAGCAGCGGCATGTACTGGTCGAGAAGGGTGCTCCAGGCCTCCCGCTCGACGCGCGGGTCGGGCTCCTCCCGCTCGCGGGCAGCCGGGTTCGGTGCCGTGTCCCCGCCCTCCCCACCTGCGCCCTCGGCGTCTGTCGACCGTTGCAGCTCCTCCTCGAGCACGTGCACCTGCTCCTGCAGCGCGGCCTTGCCTTCGAGCTCGCCCTCCAGTTCGCTTACGCGCTCGCTGAGCTCTCGCACCTGCCGGTGCAGCGCGACGGTCTCGCGCGGGTCGGGCGCGCGCATCACCTGCTTGAGCTGCGTCTCGGCGAGGCGCCGCTGGATGTTGGCGCGCTTGAGTTCGGCGTCGATGCGCGCCTGCTCGATCGCCTCGCAGTGGGCGCGCAGGAACGCGGGGCTGTCGATCGAGTCCAGCAGCTCGCGCAGCGCCGCGCACCGCTCGAGCGTGGCGTCGCTGGCGAGGATCGCCATCCCGCTGAGCCCCGGTATCGACCATGTGCGCCAGGCGGTAGGGGACTCCGCGACGAAGTCCTCGGCCGCGGCGAGCACGCCGTTGGCGGGGGTGCCTTCCAGCTGCGCGTTCTCCAGATGCGCGTTGAGCCCCGCTCCCAGCTCGATCCTGCCGGGCTTCATGCCCCTGCGGGCGTGGGGCTGGCGATGGGCCTCGGGAATCGCCTCCGGGTCGTAGTAGAGATCGCGCCGGCCATAGGGCCAGCCGATGTCGTGCAGCAGGATCACGGGCGGCTCGCGAGCGTCCTCGCGGGCTCGCTGCTCGAGCGCGCGCAGCTCGTTGATCACCGTGTACCAGTTGTGGTCGCCGTCGATCAGCGCGAGATCGACGGCGTCGATGCCGGCGAGCACTTCGAGGCTCTTGTTGGGGTGAAAGTGAAGCTGGTCGCTGTACTGCGCCGTCAGGCGCTCGACGTTGAGCGCGGGGTCGGGGTCGATTGCGTGCAGTATCGCCCCGTTGGCTTGGGCCCACCTGAGCAGCGGCCCGGTGACGGTCCCCACCTCGACCCCGACCTCGACGATCGTGCGGGGGCCGAGCGCATCGAGCAGCGGGTAGATGAGCAGCTTGAGAAACCAGTGCATGGTGGCCGTCGATCCCTGGGCGCGGCAGCCTCGAGGCGTCTGCCGAGGAGGCCCTGGGCCTGCGCAGTGTAGGGCCGAGGCTGGCTCGCGAATGTCCGATGGAGGCCTGTTTCACCGCTTCTTCACAGAGGTGCGGGCTGCTGCGGCGATTGTGCTGAGGCCATGCCGAATCTCCTGGAGCGGGTGGAGCAGCTGGATGAGCCGACGCAGGAGTCGGTCAAGGCTCTGCTGCACGGATGGTTCGCCGAAGTTCCCCCGGCCCCGGAAGCCCCGGCGCCGTTTGAAAGCCCGTTGGCCGAGGAACATGGGGCGCCGCTGCCGTGCGTCGCCTACCTGCTCCCGGGCCTGCCCCCGGAGGGGTCGGGTGGATCGCACTCGCTGGTGCAGGAGGCGCGCGGGCTGCGCGAGCTGGGGGCGCGGAGCAGGGTTTGCGTGCCGGAGGATTCGCTGGGGACGGCGGCGGCCGTGTATGGCAACGAGGATGGCCTGTTCGCGACGTACCCCGGCGACTCTCCCGTCGATCGCGCGGTGCTCGACGTGGTGGCGAAGGCCGACGTGGTGGTGGCCACCGAGTACCCCTCGGTGGATCTGCTCTCGCGTCTTGCGCATGAGCGCCCGGCGACGTTGTGCGCCTACTACGTGCAGGACTACGAGCCGCTGTTCGCGGCGCCGGGGTCCTCGCGCGCGGATCGCGCGCTGCTCTCCTATCGCGCGCTCCCCAATCTGCTGCTGTTCGCCAAGACCGAGTGGCTCTGCGGTTTGGTGCACGCGCTGCACGGGGTGCGGGTGGCCAAGGTGGCCCCCAGCCTCGATCGCCGGCTGTTTCATCCAGGGGGACGGCGCGAGTCACCGGGTGCGGTGCACGTCGCGGCGATGATTCGCCCGCGAACCCCGCGGCGGCGCCCCGCCGCGACGCTCAGGGCGCTGGTCGCGATTCGCGAGGCGCTGGGCGGCGAGGTGAGCATCTCGACGTTTGGCTGTGAGCACGAATCGTTCACCCGGCTCGTGGAGGGTCTCGCGGATACTCCTCCCGATGATGGGCTCGAATGCAATGTTGGGGACTGCCTGGAGAGCTTCGGAGAACGCCACCTCGGTTTGCTCAGCCGGCTGGAGGTGGCGGAGCTGATGCGCCGCTGCGATGTGTTCATCGACGCCTCGGCCTACCAGGCGTTTGGACGCACGGGGCTGGAGGCGATGGCCTGCGGCGCCGTACCGCTGCTCCCCGATTTGGGTGGGGTTCACGAGTACGCGCACGAGCGCAACGCGGTGATCCTCGACGGCGGCGCTCCGCGGGAGATCGCGGCTGCGGCGGTGGCGCTCGCGCGCGATCCGGCGCGTCTGCGCCGTCTGCGCGAGGCGGGCATGCGCGATGCGGGGCGCTTTTCGATCGCGCACGCCGCGCGCAGTCAGCTGGATCTGTTCACCGCCGAAAGCGCGGCGTAGTGAACGCGAGTCCATTCGTGGAGCGCCTGCGCGAACACGCCTCGCGCGTTGGGGCTTTGGCGCCCGCCGACTCCCAGCAGCCCTTGCAGGCGGAGCTTTCGCGGGGGGCGCCCGCCACACTGGGCGCGCAGCCGGCGCAGCTGACTGTCAACCCCAATCAGCTCGCCTTCTGGCAGAGCCCGGTTGCGCGCGCGATCATCAACCGGCGTATCACGGGCGACCCCGAGCTGGGACCGGAGACCTACTACGCCCGCCGTCACGGTCCCGCGATCGAGGCGCCCCATGTGCTCTCGCTGCGCGCGAGCGACGCCAAGCTCGAGCTGGCGCTCGTGGAGGCCGGATCGTGCGAGCGCCTCACGGGGCTCGACGAGGATCGGGGCCGTGTGGACTTCGCCTCGGGACGCGTGCCGGAGCCGTTGCGCGAACGCGTGCGCTTTCAGCTCGGCGCGCTGGAGCAGTGGCAACCGCCCGAGCCGCTGGGGGCGGTTGTGTGCCGCAGCTTCCTGCACCGCCGCGAGGATCTCGAGGCCGTGCTCGACCGGCTCGCCGCGCTGCTGGTTCCAGGGGGGCTGCTGTTCGTCGAGGACTTCGTGGGGCCCTCGCGCTTTCAGTGGAGCGACGCGCAACTCGAGGCGATCAATCGCCTGCTGGCACGCCTGCCGGAGGAGCTGTTGACCGACCTGACGGCCAGCGATGGGCGGCGCAAGCGCAGTGTCGAGCGCCCCGACCCGGCGGCGTGGCTCGCGGCGAACCCCCACGAGGCGGTGCGCAGCGAGGAGATCCTGCCGGCGCTCGACGCGCGCTTTGAGCGGGTCGAGGTGTGTCCCTACGGGGGAGCGGTCTTTCACCAGCTCTTCAGCCGCATCATGGGCAACTTCTCCGAGCGTCCGGATCTGGTGGCCGTGCTGATGGAGGTCGACGCGATACTGACCGACGCGGCGTGGTGGGCTCGGACTACGTGTGGGGAGTCTGGCGCCGCGGGCGTGAAGCGCCGGCTCGTCGCTGCCGGTGTGGAGCGCGCCCGGCGCCACGCGATCCCACCACAAGCCCGGTCCCGAGACCCAGTTGTTGGGGTGCACTACCGCGAGGATCGGCGAGCGGCGGTCGATCAGCAGGTCGATCGGATCGAGCCCTTCCTTCCAGCGGCCCTCGGCGACGCTGCGGTCGGTGAGCCACACGTCGACGGCGTGATCGCGCATGGCCGCGTTGGCGTCCCAGCGAAGCCCGTACTCCGACCAGTCCTCCCCGAGCAGAAGCAAGCCGTTGTGTACCCCCGGCATGCGCGTGTCGCCGTGGGGGCACGCCGAGCGGACCGTGCCGAATCGCTCGGCGAACGCCGCGAGCTCGTCGGCGTAACAGCTTCCGGCCTCCGGGATCAGCGCCTCCGCTCGCGGGCGGGCCAGGCCGCGGCGCAAGAGCTCGCGTGTGAGGGTCTCGTAGTGCAGCCCCACCGCGTGCCCCTGCGCGCGGATCGCATCCACAACCGCCGGACGCGCCGTGCGCCAGCGGAAGTACCACGTCGAGAGCACGCCGAGCTCGGCCTCGATCTTCGCCATTCTCAGCGCCGACGCCGGGTGCTGGTCGACGTCGTGGCGCAGCAACAGTCGCGGCGTGTCTGCCGCCCAGATCCGGGTTCTCGAGCCACGCCTCCATCGACAGCACGGAGTAGCCCTGCTCTGTGGCGATGCGAAGGAGCTCGTGTACTCGCCCCAACGCGACCGTGACAGCGTGCGGCTCATGCGTCCGCGCGTGCGAGCCTTTGCCGGAGCGTCTGGTTATCACCTGGTTATCGGGGTTTCCGATCGTGGATGGCGCCTTTACACTGCCCGCGTCATGGGCCTCGAGACCGCCCGCACGGGCGCGATCATAGAGATCGACGAGCCATTCGCCGTTACCGAGCAGCACGTCGCACATCTGCAGCGGGAGCTCGCGATCCGCGACCGCGAGGAGCGCGCCGCGCGGCGCGAGATGGCGCGCCTCACCGAGC
The DNA here is from genome assembly GCA_963725525.1 of uncultured Solirubrobacterales bacterium. GTDB lineage: Bacteria > Actinomycetota > Thermoleophilia > Solirubrobacterales > Solirubrobacteraceae > Palsa-744. The sequence continues at coordinate 96,952 of CAVRYP010000009.1, read as the reverse complement.
AGCTCGCGCGTCATTCGCGCGCCTCGCGCTCGCAACTCGAGCAGGTTCGTGTGGAGGGGGCCCAGGCGGAGCTCGACCTTGCGCGCGAGCAGACCCTGGCGGCGCTTGCGCGCCTCACTGGAACTGAGGTCGAGCTGGCCGAGTTGCGCCGCGATCTCGGCCAGCTGCGAGCTCTCGCCGCTGAGCGGGAGGGGTTGGTCGAGCGTCTCGGTGGAGAACTGGAGCGCGCCGAAACGCAGCTCGAAACATCGCGCAGAGAGCTCGAGGCTCCGAGCGTGCGCGCGCCCGCGAGACCGCCGAGCACTCCACACGCTCGCGCCGGCTGGAGCAGAAGGTGTCGGCGCTGTCGGTCGGCCTGCGGCACACCCGGGAGGACATCGAACGTGCGCTGCGCTCGAGGGCGTGGCGCTTGGGGCACCTGACGACTCGCACCCTCTCGCGGCTGGCGCGTCGGCGGGTGCGCACCCAGGGCGCACTGCTCGCCGCGCTGGCACGGATCGAACGTGTGCAGGGCGCGGTCCACGAGTTGCCCCCGCCTGCCGCGCCGATCGCGCTGCTGCCCACAGCTCCGCCGAGCAAAGCGCCGGCCGAGCTGCGTCTCACCCCCGCCGAGGAGCGCGAGCTGGCCGAGCGTCGTGTCGCGCTGGCGGAGCGTCTGCGCGAGCGCCTAGGGCCGCCGCCGAAACGCGAGCGCTGGCCCTCGGTGAGCGTGATCGTGCCCACGCGCGATGGGCGCCACCATCTGGAGCGGCTGTTCAAGGGCCTGATCGAGCACACGCGCTACCCGGAGTTCGAGGTGATCGTTGTCGACAACGCGTCCAGCGACGGGACGCTCGCCTACCTGGAGTCGCTGCAGACCCCCTTCCCCGTTCACGTGGTCGCCAACGAGGAGAACCTCTCCTTCTCGCAGACCAATGCGCTCGGTGGCGCAGCGCGCGAGCGGTGAGCTGCTGCTGTTCCTCAACAACGACGTCGAGCCCTTCGAGCGCGGTTGGCTCAAGGAGCTGGTGTGCGCGCTCGAGAGCGAGGGCGTGGAGGCGGTGGGGGCCACGCTGCTGCACCCGAGAGGATCTCGATCGCCCCGCTGGCGAGCCGCGCGTGCAGCACCGGGCGATTCGCTTTCGCTGGCAGGACGGCATGGTCAAGAGCTTCAACGACGGCGACGGGGAGAGTCTGTGGGAGGGCCCGGTCGGGATCGAGCTGCGAGCCCCCGCGGTGACCGCGGCGTGCATGCTGATCTCGCGCGACTCCTTCGAGCGGGTGGGTGGCTTCGGCGAGTCCTACCAGTACGGCACCGAGGACGTCGACCTCGGCCTGAAGCTGCTCGTGAGCGGCGGCGAGAGCGCCGGGGTCGGGCGCTCGGTGCTGATCCACCGCGAGTCCTCGAGCCAGAACCGTGCCAGCCGCGACTTCCGCCGTCTGAACCGCCTCGAGAACCGCCGCCTCTTCCTCGAGTGCTGGGGGCCGCAGATGCTGCGCGAGTACCGTCTGGCGAGGCTGCGCCTCGAGTCCTTCTGGACCGATGGCGCCGGCGCGCACGTGGCGATCACGCTCACCAGCCTCGACGTGGCCGATGGCTGGGGGGACTGGTACTCCGGACATGAGATCGGCGACGCGCTGGAGAGCCTCGGCTGGAGGGTCACCTACATCCAGCGCAAGGGGGATCAGTGGTATGAGCTGCCCGACGACCTCGACTACGTGCTCTCGCTGATGGACCCCTTCGACCTGCGCCGCGTGCCCGACCACGTCTGCACGATCGCGTGGATCCGCAACTGGACCGAGCGCTGGCTTGGAGCAGCCCTGGTTCGAACGCGCCGACGTGCTGCTCGTCCTCCTCGCAGGGCACCGCCGAGCTGATCGAGGAGCGCACGGGGCGCGAGACGATCCGCTTCCCGCTGGCCGTGAACCCGGCGCGCTTTCGCCCGCGGCCGCCGCAGGAGCGCTTCGCCGCCGATTACGTCTTCACCGGCAACTGGTGGGGCAAGGACCGCGACATCCAGCGCGCGCTCGCACCGCGCGAGGGCGAGCGCGTCGCGATCTATGGGAAGGACTGGGAGAAGGTGCCCGAGCTCGCGCTCCCACGCACGCGGGGAGCTTCCCTACGCGGATCTGGCGCTGCTGTATCCGAGCGCGACGCTCGTGCTCGACGACACCCAGGGCCCGACGCTGCCCTATGGCGCGCTCAACGCGCGCGTGTTCGACGCGCTCGCCTGCGGGGACGCTGCCGATCACCAACTGCGAGGCGGGCGTGCGTGAACTCTTCGATGCGGACTTCCCGGTGTGGGACTCGCCGGAGACCCTGCGCGCGCGCCTCGATGAGCTGCTGGACGACGCGCCGCGGCGCGCGGAGCTCACGGCGCGCTACCGCGAGATCGTGCTCACGCGCCACACCTACGCCCACCGCGCCGCACGCCTGCGCGAGATTCTGATCGAGCACGAGCAGCGTGTGTCCTTCGCCTGAAGATCGGCGCGCCCAACCGCGCGGTCGCGCCCCTGTGGGGCGATCTGCACTTCGCCGAGTCGATCGCGCGCGAGCTGCGCCGCCGCGGCCACCGCGCGCTCGTGCAGACGCTCGACGAGTGGGAGGACGAGGCCGGTCTCACGTGCGACGTGGTGGTTCACCTGAAGGGCCTCTCCCGCTTTCACCCCAAGCCCGGTCAGTTCAACGTGCTCTGGTCGATCAGCCACCCCGGCGCAGCTGATCGGCGAGGAGTGCGATGGCTATGACCTCGTGGCGGTCGCCTCGCCGCTGTTCGCGGAGCAGCTGCGCGAGCGCACGCGCACGCCCGTGGTCGTGCTGGAGCAGGCCACCGACTCCTGGGTCATGCATCCCGAACCACGCGCTGAGCTGGCGCACGAGCTCGTGTACGTTGCCAACTCGCGCGGTGTGCTGCGCCCGATCGCCGCCGAGCTGCTCGACACCGAGCGCGACCTCGCGATCTGGGGCTCGGGCTGGGATGGGTTGATCGACACCGCGCGCGTGGTGGGCGAGCACGTGCCCAACGGCGAGCTGCGCCACGTCTACAGCTCCGCGGGCATCGTGCTCAACGACCACTGGGAGGACATGCGCGAGCACGGCTACATCTCAAACCGCATCTACGACGCGCTCGCCTGCGGCACGCTCGTGCTGAGCGACGACGTGCCCGGTCTGAGCGAGCGCTTCGGCGAGGCCGTCGCGGTCTACCGCTCGGCCGCGGAGCTCGAGGAGCTGATCGAGCGGCTGCTCGCCGACCCTGCGGAGCTGCGCCGTCGCGGCGAGCTGGGGCGCGCCGCGGTGCTCGCCGAGCACACCTTCGCAAGGCGCGTGGACGATCTGCTCGAGATCGTCGCCGAGCGCGTGCGGGAGCCCCGCCATGCCCGGCGGCTGCGTCACGGTGGCGGTCTGAGGCGGATGCGCATCTGGCTCAGCGATGGCGATCGCCGTCTGCTCGATGGCAACGGCTACGGTCAGGTCTCCGCGGCGGTCTCCCGCGGACTGATCGAACTCGGGCACGATGTGCAGTTTCAGGAGTTTCCGGGGATGGAGCTGGCGCTGTTCGTGTGCCCTCCCGACAAGATCAAATTCGGACGCCAGGTGCGCTCGGCGGCGATCACGATGCACGAGCTCGATGAGCTGCCCGAGGCCAAGCGCGGTTGGGTCGAGATCCTCAACCGGCTCGACCTCGTGATCACCCCCACGAGCTGGAACCGCAGGGTTTGGGAGCGGGCGGGGGTGAGGACGCCGATCGAGGTGGTGCCGCTCGGTATCGATGTCAGCGCCTACTACCCCGTGACGGGCCGGCGCTGCACGTTCCTGTGCGTGCACGAGAACCTCGGCGGGGAGACCTCGCGCGAGGATTGGCGCCAGACGCTGCGCGCGTACCTGGAGGCGTTCACCGCGGATGATGCCGTGCGTCTGCTCATCAAGACGTGGAAGTGGAAACCGGCGGAGTTCGAGGCGGCGCTGCAGGCGATCCAGGCTGGAGCTGGGGTTGACCGGGGATCGCGCGGCGCGAGATCGAGGTGATCGACGGCGTCGCTCTCCTTCGATGAGATGCGCGCGCTCTACCAGCAGGCGTGGCTGTTTCTCAAGAACGCCAACCGCGAGGGCTGGTCGATGCCCTGCACCGAGGCGCTCGCCTGCGGCACGCCGGTGGCCGCGACGCGGATCGAGCCGCTGCTCTCCCACCTGCCGCAGGAGACCCGCTGGTTCGATCCCGGCAGCGTCGAGCAGCTGCGTGCGGTGCTCGAGCGCGAGTACACGCGCTTTCGCTCGCATCTGCGCCTTGCGCAGCGCAATGACGCGGAGGTCATGACAAAGCTGGTGGAGGTGGCGCTGGTCGGGCTCCACCGTGTGGGGAGCACGCGCAGCGGCTGATAGCCCGCGCCGTGGGTTCTCCGCGGCGGTCCATCGAGATATGGCGGGAGGGTTCTCCGTGAGGCTCAAGGTGCGGGCACGCCGGCGCTCTGAAGGCGCGCCAGGATGGAGTCATACTCGCATTCGAGAAGGGTGCGCTCGGATCCGTGAAGTGCGACTTCCAGCGCCCGACGTGTGCGTCCTCGACCGGCATGCGGCGGATGAAGAAGCGATGCAGGGAGGGCTCCGGCTCCCATTCCATGAAGGCCAGCAGCTCCTGCAGGCCGGCCTCGCGATCCTCCACGAGCAGGCGCTCGAAGCGCACCGTGAGCAGCGAGCCGGCGGGGAGCGCGCGGCACTGCTCGTGGCCGCGCAGCATCCGTTCCTCCCACCAGCCCAGCGCCCGCAGCGGATCGGAGGCCCAGCCCACGGAGATCAGCGAGCTGGCGACATCGCGCCCGTCGCGGGTGACGTTCAGGAAGCGCAACTCGGGGAACAGGCGCGCGAGATGTGGGGCGCCCCACATCGCGTTGATGGGCGTCATCTCGACCCATCCACGTCGCTCCTGCTCGCGCGCGTAGCCACCGAAGAGTTCCTGCATCAGCTCCCGTCCGGCGGCGAGGGGGTCGTCCTCGGCACGCGTCTGGAATCGCCGCAACGCGGCTTCCAGCGAGTCTCGCCGCACGAAGGCGGCGAGCTTCTCCTGGCGTCCTGGAGGGTGGTACCACTCCTCGAGCATCCTGCGCGCGAACTCATCGGCTGTGACGCTCCCGAGCAGCACTCCCGGAAGGCCGTCGGGGCTGCAGTGAAACCGCGCCTCGACGGGGATGACGGTGTAGTCCGGGATGGCGGCCCAGCAGCCGTCCGAGGATCGTCGTGCCGCTGCGTCCAGTGCCGCCCACGAAGATCGGCGCGGCGGGGTGCTCGATTGGGTTCATTGCGGCCCGTCTGGCTCGCGTTCGGTTCATCTCGGCCTGCGTATTCGCGCTCTGCTCATCGCGGCTTGCGTGCCTGCGCGATCAGTGCGGGGCACTTCAGGCGACCGTCCTCCTCGCGGCACTTCCACTGGGCCTGCACCTCGATCTCGACGAAGCCGCACCGCTCGAGGACCTCTTCGAGCAGCTCTCGATTCCATGCGCATTTGTGCACGTCCCACACGCTGTAGCCGATCTTGTTCTCCACCGCATAGATCAGATACGACCACTCCCGCCAGCTGATCTGTCCTTCCGCCAGGCAGCGATTGTGCGCCTCGTGGTTGTTGGTCACGATCCGGATCAGTCCGCCCGGGGTGAGCACGCGCTTCCAGTGCTCGAGCATCGGCCGCACCTCATGGCGGGCGACGTGCTCGAGGAACCAGTGCGAGTAGATCTCCTCCGCTTGGCCGTCCTGGAACTTGCCGAGGACGCGTCCATCGTCGACGACATCCACCTCCTCCAGCGCCACCGCGTCGACGTGGACGTAGCCAGGGGTGGGCTTCGTGCCTGCGCCGATCTCGATCTTCATTGTCGCTCGCGCCTATTCAGCCCGGCCTGCCACGAGTGAGGGTCTTGCCGCCAGCCCGCCGCAGGCTCCAGGGACGGCCGCCGGGCGCTCGCCAGCACGTGGTGGTAGCTGGCGAATCTGTCGCGCAGTCTCCGGACCGGGATGGGGGCGCCAGTGCGCGTGGGTGAAGCCTGCGCCGCGCAGCTGTCGTGCTGTCGCACCGGGGGAATGTAGCGCACCTGCGAGCGGTGTCGGCCGAGAGCGTGCGCCACCCGCTGGGTCGAGCGACGCCGGCAGGAGTCGCCAGCAGCGGCAGCCCGGTGAACTGGTCGCGCGGGTGCAGGCGGTTTGGATTGCGCATCGATCAGCCAGCCGTCCGGGCGCAGGACACGGTGCGTCTCGCTCAGCGCGGCCCGCCGTACTCGCTTCGATCGACGATGTAGCAGAGCGAATTGTTGGCGACCACCAGATCGAAGCAGCGATCGGCGAAGGGCAGCGATTGGGCGCACGCGGCGACGACGCTCAGATCGTAGTCCCCGCCGCGTGGCGATCGTGAGCGCCACCTGTGTGCGCTGCTCGTTGGGGTCGACCGCCACCACCGCGGCGCCGAGGTGAGCGAAGTAGAGTGCGAGCGCGCCGAAGCCCGCGCCGAGGTCGAGCACGCGCAGACCGGCGATCAGATCCCATGCCCGCTCGGCGAGCAGTCGCAGCAGCAACCTGCCGCGGGTGGCGGCGAGCACCGAGTTGGTGTCGAGCGTGAGCAGACCCGCCGGCGTATCCAGACGCTCGCCGTGGCGCTCGTAGTGCTCGATGATCTCGTTGCGCAGGTCATGCGCGAGCGCGACGAATTGCGGGGGCATCGATGCGCCGCGGCTCGCCGGCTGCGCGCGGGTCGACCAAGGCCGCCTCTGCGCCGTCGCGGCCTCGAACGGGCGATGCACCCGTGCGACCCTCGGGGCTCTGGTCGCGGGGCGCTCGAAATCCCCTGGTCTGTGCTGGCCAGTCCTCGCGTGCGCAGCGTACGCAGCCGCTTGGCCAGTCTCGTCGAGCTCCATCAACTCCAGCGCGTCGACCCCCTCCTCGACCAGTTCTCGTCCGAGCGTGTCGCGTTCGGCGAGGAGGCTGCTCTGGAAAGGAGGTAGCCGGCGACATCCGAGTCCGACGCGCTCCGAGGGCGCGGCCGGCCGCCGATCAGTTCGTGCAGGGCGACGAGGTATTCGCCTTGGCACCTTCCGCTCCGACCAGCCCAACCGCGTGGCGAGCGTGCCGACGGGGAGGCCATCGCGCTCCAACGCGCTGAGCAGATTGCGCCGAGTGGAGGGGCCAGGCGCGCCAGCGCCGCGCGTGGGATCCGCGCTGCCCATGCCCGCGGCGCAGGCGAGCGCGCGCGAGGCGCCCGAGCAGCCGCAGGTGGCGAGGCGGCACCACGCCGAGCGAGATCACCGCGCCCAGGTAGCTTGCGAGCACAACCCCCAGCACCACCGGGCGCCCCGCGGGCCAGAGGCGCAGGCCGATCGCCTGTACCGCGGTGGCGAGTGCGACGGCGCCGAGCAGGCCGATCAGGGGGCGGGCCTGAAAGCTGATCGACGCGTTCATCAGGCCGCGTACCGTGGCGATCCACAGGTGCACGCGACGAGCACCCCGACGATCATCGCGACCGGCGCGCCGTAGGCGCCGAGCCAGGGAATCGTGACTGTGCTCAGGCCGATGTCGAGTCCGCTCGGCGAGAACCGCGCCGGCGCCGTAGAAGAACATGCGTCGCTCCACCTTGACGACTCGCACCAGCACGATGTAGAGCCCGTAGCAGACGAACCCAACCCCCACCAGCGGAATCAGCGGCGCGGCGGAGCGGTAGCCGGGGCCCGCCGAGCAGCATGAGCCCTCCCGCGGCGACATCGAGCAGCACCACGAGGGTCATGCCCGCCAACAGGTAGTAGGTGAGGATCGCGCCCCGAACGCGATCCTCGCCGACGTGACGGTAGGTGGCCTGGAAGAGCACGCCCCGCTCGAGCGGTGCCCAGGCCATCAGGAATGCCCCCGCAAAGTAGGAGGGGACCGCGGCAAAGCGGCTGGCGACGCGATAGAGACCAACCTCGTGCGCGGGGGCAAAGCGCGAGAGCAGCAGCACATCGGCGTTGTGCACGACGAACAGGGCGATCACGGGCACCGCCACCATCGAGCCTCTGCGCACGATCTCACGGGCGTCCGCGAACGAGAAGGCCAGCGCGTAGCTCTTGCGCGCGATCACAATGCACACCGCGATTGCGGCGAGCGTGCCCAGCGTGGTGCCCGCCAGGGCCCCTTCGATCCGCCGAAGCCCGAGGGCCACGAGCGGGACCGAGCCGCCGACCACGAACAGCGGCCGCAGCGCGTTGAAGGTGGCAAAGCGTGCGGGTTGGCGCTCCATGCGAAAGACGTTTACGGTGAGCCGCCACAGCGAGCCGGCGGCCGCCGAGACCGCCGCCCAGCAGACCAGGTCGCGGCCGTGCGGTTGTGCAGCAGCAGCTGCGCGAGCGCGGGCGCCAGTCACGACGCACACAGCGGTGCCTGCCGTCACGATCATTAGCGTGAGTGTCACCCCGTGCCGAGCGCGCGCCGCGGGGTCTCCGAGAGAGGTCCTCATCGGCACCGACATCGTCGCCTTCGCCCTCAGAGGCGCCGTAGACCCACATGAACGTGCCGTGCAGGCTGCCCGTGTTGTAGAGCATCGTGAGATAGCCGGCGAAGAAGAACAGCACCGCCAGCTCGCCGTATTCGGAGGGGCCAGCAGCCGTGTGAGCACGACACGCTCACGAGGCTGAACGGCCCGACTGCGAGCATCCCCACGACGTAGATCGCAGTATCGCGTGTGAAGCGTCCGCCCATCAGCGTCAGGAACTTGTGAGACCGCGGATCGGACTGCGACATGCGCGGAGCGTATCTGCGGTAACCGCCCGAAATGGCTCGCGAATGTGTCTGTAACAACATGTTCACGACGCTCCAGGGTCTCTCGCGAGTTGTCGACGCCGTCCGGCTTGTTCACGTCGTTCACAATTCCAGCGACGCGGTGCCGTATGTTGGCGCCGTGAGCACCTGGGGGAGGCCACTGAATCCCGTCGCGCGCGAGAACGCCCGCGACGGCGACGAGCAGTGGTGGGGCGAACACGCGCCGTCGCACTCGATCGAGGGCTACGCCACGCAATGCTCTGTAGCGCCCGGAGGGCGGCTGGAGCTATGCGTGAGCACACGCCCCGCGGCCCGCTACCACGTGACGCGTGCACCGCCTCGGCTGGTACGGAGGCAGCGGTGGTCGCACGTCGCGCGTCATCCAGCCCGTGGCGATCTGCAGGGCATCGAGCGCGAGGTGCCGGCCCGCGCCTGGCCCGCAGATCGTTGCGGCGCGCTGGCCGGTCACGGACGTGATCCACACGGGCGAGGATTGGACGAGCGGTGTCTACATCGCGCGGCTGACGCTCACGAGCGGTCCGCGCGCGGGCAGGGGCGCATTCGTTCCCTTCGTCGTGCGCGCGCCGCTCGACGGCATCGCCGAGGTGCTCGTTCAGCAGCCGGTGACGACCGCCCACGCGTACAACAACTGGGGCGGCAAGAGCCTCTACACCTCCAACTCGACCGACCGGCAGGCGGCCGTGAAGGTCAGCTTCGATCGTCCCTATCCGCCTGGAAGGCCGCCAATCTCAACGCCCGCTGGCCGTTCGTGTGGGACTACCAGCTGCTTCGCTTCCTGGAGCGCGAGGGATCGACGTGGCTTATACGACCGACATCGACACCCACCGCGAGCCGTGGAGCCTGGTTGGTCACCGCCTGTTGCTCACATCCGGGCACGATGAGTACTGGACTCGGGAGATGCGCGACGCCTTCGATGTGGCACTTGACGAGGGAACCAATCTGGCGTGCATGGGTGCCAACACAGCCTACTGGCAGGCACGTTTGGAGGACGGCGAGCGCACGCTGGTGGAGTACCGCTGGCGCGCCTGCGACCCCGAGCCCGAGCGGGCCTTGAAGACCGAGCTGTTTCGCGACCTCGACCCTCCCCGCCCGGAGTGCCTGCTCTGGGGGGTTCAGTACCAGGATGGGCTGACCCCCGTGGGACAGCCGCCGCGCGACTACGAGCTCGATCCGGATTGTCTCTCCCATCCGTGGATGCAGGGCACGGGCTTTGAGCACCCCGCGCGACTGCAGGGGCTCGTGGGCTATGAGTGGGACGCGCTGCAGGAGGGTTTGGAGCCCGAGGATGCGACTGTTTTCTTTCACTACGAGAGCGAACTCTCAAACGCGGATGCGCTCGTTCACCGGGCCGCTTCGGGTGCGCTTGTCTTCGCCGCCGGATCGCTGCAGTTCAGTTGGGGCCTTGACGACTGGAGTCATGAGGGCTGCGCCGATGAGCGCCTGCAGCGCTTCATGCGCAACGCGCTGGAGGAGCTCACGGCTCACCGGCGAGCCCGTATCCAGCTCACCAAGGTCGGCGGTAGATAGCCCATTGATAGTTGGTTGGCAGCACAGCCTCGTCGGTGAGCAGGAAATCGAACTCCATCAGCACGCGCACGAGGTCGTCGTGTCCCGCGAAATTACCCATCAGGCGATTGAACAGCTGATGGAAGATCGCGCCACCGTAGGGGCGCAGCTCAACCAGCTCGAAGTGCTCGGCGAGGATTGCTGGGATCTCGTCGCTGCGCACGGACTCGCTCGGGTCGGCGTCGATCATGCTTTCGACGGTGGGGCGGATCGCCCGCCGGCGCAGCGTGCCGTCGCCCAGCACCAGATCGGTGACCAGCTCGGGAGAGAGGCGATCGAGCAGCCGTCCGATGACCTCCAGCTGCTTGTCGGTCCACTGAAAGCGCGTGGGTCCCACGAACTCGTCGACGTACAGCAGCGCCCCTGGTTCGAGCAGCTCCGTGAGCGACCCGCAGAGCTCCTCCAGTCGTGAGATGTGGTGCAGCACGTCCCTGGCGATCAGCAGGTCGAAGCGGCCGCTGGGACGCCACACCTCGAGGTTGGCGCACTCGAATGTGAGACGCTCGCGCATGCCCTCGGGCACGAGCGCGTTTGCGTGCTCGACGCGGGCGCGCGAGATGTCCACGCCAAGGATCTCCTCGCAGGTGCCGAGACCCAGAAGCCGCTGCTCGAAGTGGCCGCTGCCAGCGCCAAGCGAGAGCGCCCGGCGCGCTGGGGTGGGGAAGTAGCGCTCGTGGAAGTACTCCTCGAAGCTCATCGCGGGATCGCCGGTGACACGGCGGCGAAGCTCGGCGAGAACGATTGGGCTCTGCCACCACGAGCGGATGTGCGCCCCGCGCCGTCCCCAGTGCTCACCCACGCGAGTGGCGTACTCCTCGCTCGTCTCGTCGTAGACGTTCACGGTGGTTGCCTCGCGGCCTTTGGATCGGAATGTGAGGATGCGCTGGGGGGCCTTCAACCTAGAAGTCGGATCCGTGGGCGCGTGTGAAGAGAGCGTGAATCGATCGGCTTGAGTGGTCCGCTAAGGGCGATGTCCGTTTACGCTGCGGCCCGTGAGCCCTGCCACCGAAGTGGCTCCATGCCCGGTGTGTGGGTGTGTAGAGCGCGCCGAGTATTCCGGGCGTCCCACAGCGCGCTGTGCGGAGTGCAACGCGATGGAGCGCCATCGCAAGCTCGCCCGCTCCCAGTCGGCTCTGTTCGAAAACGGGGCCGGGCGGCGTGCTCTGGAGGTGGGACCGCTCAACCCGCGCGTGTTTGGTGAGTTCCTGCGCGCGCGCGGCTGGAGTTATACGAGCGTCGATCAGTCGCGACGTGGCAACCCGCTGGATCCGCGCGACACCGGCTTCATCGACCTGGAGGTCGATCTCTGCGACCTCGCGCCGTTCCCCGATGCCTCGATGCAGCTCGTGCTGGCTCAACACGTGATCGAGGAGATCGTCGACTACCGGGGTGCTCTCGCGGAGATCGCGCGCGTGCTCACCAACGATGGGGTGGGTTTGCTGGAGATCCCATTCGACGCCACCCGCCGGGAGTCCGAGAGCCAGCCTCCCGCAGCATTCGGCAACGTGTGGCGCTTTGGCGCCGATCTGCCGGACGTCGTTCGAGAGTACTTCGATGAGGTGGACGTTCTCGCCTACCGCGAGGGTCGCCACCGTGGAACGCTGCTCATCTGCCGTCGAGGTTCGCTTCGCGCATGAGATGAAGCACGGCCCGCGGCAGCTCGAGCTCGAAGTTGGGCAAGGGGCAGCTCGGAGGTCCAGAAGAAGGTGGTGCGGCTCGTGTGCTCCGCCAGCCAGGGCAGCAGTGCCAGCGCCGCCGAATCACCCAGGATCGCCAGGCGCGCATGGGGATCCTGGTGGGAGGCCGCATAGACGCGCAGGTGCACCGAGCCGATCTGCGCGAGCGCGTGCTCGACCGGCATTCGCAGTGCGCTCAGCGAGGCTGGATCCAGCACCACACCCGGCTCGTCCTCGATCGCTCGCTCCGCGCAGGGTTGCAGCTCTCCTGCGATGACTTCATATAGGGCCGCTTGCGCAAGGGTTCCGCGGTACTCCGCGACGCTGCGCAGATGCATCTGTGAGAGGGGTGGGGGACGCAGGGCCGGCGCTCGCTTGTGCGCCTCCTTCAGCAGCGCTCGGGCCACGTAGAATGCGCCCCGATCGTTCCAATCGGCGTCTGTGCGGTGGTATGCGCCACCGTGACGCGCGGCGCCGTCGCGCAGCACGCCGAGCAGATCGATCAGCTCGACCGTATCGATGTCGCGGAGTCTTGCCAGCAGCCGCGCCACCCATTCGCGCTCGGGTGAGGGTGCAGCCGAGATGACCTCGCGTTTGCGGGGAACGAGCGCCGGGATGTAGGCGATCCCCAGTTCAGCACAGCGACTCGCGTTATCGGTGAGCAGCGCGGCCAGCCGATCCATCGCGCGCTCCTCGGGCGCAGCGCGACCCTCCTCCTCTTCAAAGCTCAACAGCCAGCCGTCGCTCACGATGGCTCGGTCCCCCGCAATGGGCGGGGGCGGGGGAACGCTCGCGGAGAGCCCGCCGCCCGGCTCGAATACCACGTCGCTCCAGTCTCCGTTCGCCGCGGGCTGCTGCCAGAAGGATGGCGTTGCCGGGATCGGCGCCTGCTCAGGTCCCGCGAGGACCGCGATCTGGCGTCGCGCGGGCGTTTGCAGGTGCTGGGGAAGCTTCAGCAGGAAGCCGTGCGCTCCGTCCCCGTGGCCGCTGTCCACCAGATCGTCTCGCGCGATGTCGGCGACGCCCTCGGCGACGATCTCTCCGTCGACCACCAGGGATACCTCCACCCGCGCGTCGCCGTTGGACTCGTCCGCCGCCCAGCCCAGTGCGGTCCCCGCGCCCACCCCCTGCAGAGCGCCCTTGTAGCGCGCGGCCCGCTTGATCTCCTCAGGCTCGCTCTCAGGCGACTTGGTGGCGCCTCGAAGCCTCATCTCCGTCCTCGAGCCGGCGACGGCATGTAGAGCGCGGCCAGAGTCTGAGACTCCGATCTCCAGTCATTCGCCCTCGCGAAGGCACGGATCTGGCGCGCACGCTCGCTGCGGCGCTGGGGCTCCACCAGGCGTTCCAGTCCCGCCGCGATCCCCTGCGGGTCGCTGGGGGGGACGACCTCGCCGAGCGACTCTCCGCGCACGATCGCAGCCAGCACCGGCAGGTCGCTTGCCAGCACGGGTACGCCCGCTGCGGCATACTCGAAGAGCTTGTTGGGGAGGGTCAGTTCGTAGCTGCGGCACACGGGCTGGATCAGACAGAGCCCGGCGGTGGCTCGCACCAGCAGAGAGTGCACAGCTCCCGGGGGGACTGCAGGCGCAAGCTCCAGTCTGTCCTCCACGCCTCTTTGGTGTGCTCGCTCGATCAGTTGTGCGAGATAGGCGGGAGCGCCGGGGCCGACGGCGCGCAGGCGGATCGCCGGCGCGAACGCGAGCGCATCGATCGTCTGCTCGAGTCCTCTGCCGGGAAGAATCCCCCCCACGTAGACAAGCAGGGGCGGCTCGTGGGGATCGGGCTCTCCGGAGCCTTCGGCGGTGCGCTCGGGGATATTGCGGATCACGGTGGGTCGCCTCATGCGATAGCGCGCAGCCAGCGCATCGGCGTACCCGGGGCTGGCGGTGAGGATCGCGTCGGCGGCGCGGGTGAACAGGGCCTCGCTCACAACCAGCCACGGGCGCCACTCCCAGCGCCCGTTGCGATCCGCCCACAGCTCGTGGCTGTCGTAGACGAGTCGCGCACGGCATGTCAGTTTGATCGCGAGCCCACTCCACATCGTGTTCCAGTCGTTGGCGTGCACCAGCACCGGGCGCTCGCGGCGGGCCACGCCGAGGGCTCGCCACGCGAAGGTGGCTCCGTTGAGTAGGCGCCCTGTTCGCGCCCTCCAGGTCATCCGCCGTTGGGTGGGGCTGGGCTGGGGGGTGCTGGATTGCGGCGTGAGGGACTGTGGCGGGCTGTGCGGGGCGCGGAGATTCCCCGCCACGGGGGCTCTCACGCCTGTGGACAGACGCAGAACACGTACGCCTTCGATCGTCACCTCGCCCGCTGGCGCGGATGTCGTGGCGACACCGAGAACGAGCGTTCCGCCACCCACCGTCTCCTCGGCGACGCGAGCCGCGCGCAGCACGCGCGCATCGTGGCTCACACCGTTGCGCACGAGCAGCAGCGTGCGCACTCCGGGCTTACTTGGAGCTGCCGCGACCACGACTGGCAACCAGGCCCACGCCGATCGCGGCAAGCGCGATGAGCGCCATCAACAGGTAGCTGGGGAGAGTCGATCCTGCAGTGTGCGTGGCAGCCACGCCCGCGCCGATACGCACCGCGGCGGGATTCACGCCGGGTACCTCTGAGGAGGAGCCAAAGCCATTCTCAGAATGGATCGAGGAGGGGTCGTTGGGAGTGCCTCCGTCGGCGGGAGCGCCTCCTTCCGCGGGAGTCGCGGAGGCGCTCTCTCCGCTCGACGCACTATGGCCGGCGGCTGCGCCCGATGCTCCACCGCTCACGGGAGCCCCCGACCCGCCGCTCGCGGAAACACCCGAGCGTCCGCTCGCGGACGCGCCCGATCCGCCGTCGCCGGAAGCGCTCGATCCGCCGCCGGGCCGGCTACCAACAGGTAACACCGGCGCTGCGTCGCGTCGGCCACTATCCAGGGGGATTTGGTAGATGACCCCCGCCGGGCTGCCGGCATGCGGGTCGGTCCTGACTTCCTGGGCCACTGCCACACCGCTGAGACCCATCACCAAAGCCACCGCCACCAGCGAACCGCCGATCGACAGAGTCCTCATGGCGACGAATCTAGATCAACCGCTGAGCGCCGATGTGGCCAAATCGTTGCCGCGTGCGGCCGCCGACGGCCGGCTGCGCACACCCTCGCAACCGCGTGAGCACCACACGTCGATCTGGCTCGTGGCGGGGCCCACTGTGCTGGTGCTCGCGCTGCTCACGCTCGCCACCGCCTATGCGGGGGCGTTCAAGGTCGCGCAATGGGCGCCACCGGCGGCGTTCGTATTGATCGTGCTGCTCACGCTCGTGCTGCGGGGGGGCGTGCAGCGGCTGCCGGATAGCTGGCTGGCGCTCTCGCTCGGCGGTGCGTGGGGGCTGGCGGGGTGGGCCGCGCTGTCGGCGACGTGGGCCGCCTCGCCGGCGCTTGCCCTGGAAGGCGCGGGCGAGTTGACGATGTACGCGGCGATCTTTTCCCTCCCGCTGCTAGCGCTCGGGGATCTGCGCGCGCTGCGCGTCGCCGCCTATGGCGTGGTGGGTGGGGTGGTTCTGATCGGCCTCTACACGCTGGGGCGCATGCTCGTGGACGGTCCCTCGATCTTCCTCGCGGGTCGCCTCAATGGGCCGGTGGAATACCGCAACGCCACAGCGCTGCTGTTCTGCCTGGCCTATTGGCCGCTGATCGTCGTCGCCGCCACGCGCGGGCGCGGGCGGGCGCTGCGAGCGGTGTGTCTCGGTTTGGCCGAGTTGATGCTGGGACTCGCCTTCCTCACCCAATCGCGCGGCGTCGTTCTGGGCTTGGGCTGCGGAGCGGTGGTGGTGCTCGTGCTGGGCCCAGATCAGGTGCGCCGCGCGTGGCTGGCGCTGCTCAGCCTGGTGCTGCTCGCGGCGGCGGCGCCCTCGCTGCTAACCCCCTACCACGCCTTCACCGGCGCCGGCGGCGTGGCGAGCGCCGCAGACATCGCCACGGCCGCCCGCGCGCTTCTGGTGCTTGCGGCGGTGGGCGTGGCCGTGGGGTTCCTGCTCGCGGTGTTCGACGCCGGTCTGCGTGTGACGAGTCCCGCGATGGCGCGCGTACGCCGCGGCGCACGCCTCGCGCTCGTGGCAGCTGTGGTGGCGGCGTTCGCCGGCGGGCTGGCGGCGGTGCACGGCGATCCGGCGCACGAGCTGAGGGTCAAGTGGAGCGAGTTCAAGAGTCTGGAAACAACCTCGACCTCAGCCACCCGTTACACCTCCGCCGGGGGCCAGCGCTATGACCTGTGGCGGGTAGCGCTGAATGAGCTGGGCTCCAAGCCGGTGGGAGGGGTGGGAGAGGGGTCCTACCAGTTCGCCTACTACCTGCAGCGGCGCAGCAACCGCAATCTCGACGACCCCCACGGACTGCTCTTCCAGCTCGGCGGGGAGCTTGGTGGGGTGGGGCTCCTGTTGTTCGCGCTCATTCCGTTGGGCCTCGTGGGCTCGTTGAGGCGCTGGTGGCGCTTCGCCCCGCTCTCAGTGCGCCGCGAGGTGTGTGGCCTTAGCGCCGCGGGCGCGACCTTCATCGGGCAGTCGCTGGTGGACTGGATGTGGCGCATCCCCGGTCTCACGGCGCTGGGGGTTCTGTGCCTGGGGGTGGCCGCCGCGCTGCTCGCGCGCGCGGGAGCGGCGCGCGAGGCCGATGCGGGGAGATCGATGCTCCCCGCCGACGATCGCGGCTCTCTCGCGGACGGGCAGGCCAACGGCAACGGTGGGGTTCCGCGGATGGGCCGTGCGCGCGGCGGCGGGGTGCGCGCGCGGGTGGCGCTGCGCCTGGTGGCGGCCACCGCGCTGCTGGGCGCGGTGGTGCTCACCGGGAGCCTCTACCTATCTGACTTCTATGTACGCCGGGCGCGCGATGAAGCCGGCCACTCCCCCTCGGCGCAGCTCGCCGATGCGCGCACCGCGGCGAGCATCGCGCCGTGGTCGGTGGATCCTCACTACCTCGAGGCTTCGGCGCTGGAGAGCATGGGCGAGCGCGCAGCGGCGCGCGAGCAGCTGCTCGACGCGCAGCGAATGGAGCCCGCCAATACCGTACCCTTGGGGCTGCTCGGGGATTTCGAGGCGCGCGGCGGGGAGTACACGCGGGCGCGCAGCTACTACCGCCGGGCGCTCGCGCTCGACCCGCTCGATGTGGGACTCGCGCAGCTGGCTCGCACTGGCGGGCGGTCTTCGGCCTCTTCGTGAGGAAGTCCTGTCAGGCCAGGTGAAGCTCGCCGACGAGCGTGTCGGCTGTCTGGGCGCCCTCAACCACGAGATACTCGCGTCCGGGGAATACGACTACGATCGGCCTTCCCTCGTTCCGCGCGTCGCGCACGAATGCAGAGAAGCTGGGTGCATCGGATGCGATGAAGGCGGCCCGGTCGGGGAAGCGATCTCCGAATGCTGGATCGTCGACCAACGCATGGACCAAATCGAAGACGGCCTCGCGTCCGGGAGTCTCGATGTCTAACGATCCCATGAGGTCAGGATAGCCTCCCAGCCGTGGCGAGCGTCCTCTATCGCTGCGTGAATGGCCTCATTCACCGTTGGTCGTACCAGCACGGTGGCTGACATCTTGCCGATTGCTCTCGTATGGCGATGCATATGATGCTCGTCTCGGGCATCGGAGTTGTCCCATGAGCGGATCGTCTGCCACTCGTCGTCGAGGACGGCCTCGAGTGTTACTGCGTAGCGTTGGTTGGGGCCGCGGTCGGACCAGTAGCGGATACGGATCCCGTCACGGAGAGGAATGACAACTTCGCGTTCGTAGTTCATTTGGCGCCAGACGCGATCCTAGGCCAAGGAGCAGTTGCTCCCATCGTCCCACGGCCGCGACCCGGTCGAAATGGCGCGCGTGCGCTTGCCCGCGTTCGCCCATCGCGAGCGCCTCGCGCGGCGCGTTGTGAAGCTGCTCGAAGGCGCCCGCCAGCGCCGAAGGGTCCTCGGGTGTCACCACCAAACCGGCGTGCGCCTCGCGCACGAGCTCCCCCGCCTCGCCGCGGGCGGCGAGGATCGCGGGGCGCCCGGCGGCGAGCACCTCGAAGAGCTTCGTGGGGAGCGCCCCATCGAAGATGGGGCGGTCGCGCAGCACCACGACACCTGCGTCGGCTGCGGCGTAGAGGCTCGGCACGCGCGCGGGCGCCACCGCGCCCAGCAGGCGCACCTGCCCGAGACCCCGAGCGGCGATCTCCCGGCGCAGAGCTGCTGCGTCGGGGCCGTCGCCGACGATGGTGAGGTCCACGACCTCGGGGCCGGCCAGCGCGGCGGCCTGCAGGAGGGTGCCGAGCCCCTGCGCCATCCCGAGCGTGCCGGCGTAGAGCACGCGCAGCGGCGCGCCGCCACGCATCTGCAGGGGCGCCACACCGGCGAAACGCTCGAGATCGACCGCCGGGAGCACCTGCGCCACCTTGCCCCGAGCCTCGGGACGGGCGTTGAGGCTCTCGACGATGCCCCTCGTGGGCGCCACGATCAGCTGGGCGTTGCGGTAGCAGGCGCGGGCGAGCACGTGCGCCGCGCGAGCGGCGTATCCCTCGCCGATGACACCCAGCTCGATTGCGCTCTCCGGCCAGAGATCCGAGACGTTGAGCGCCAGCGCCGCGCGTTTGGCCCTCGCATAGAGCACGCCGGCGTAGGCGGTGAAGAGCGGAGGGGTCTCCGCCACCACCACGTCCAGCGGCCCGCTCGCGGCGCACGTGGCGAGCGCTCCGGCGGCGAACACCGCGTGATTGGCAAGGCGCCGCGCGAAGCCGCTGTTGGGCGTGGGGTAGACAACGCTGCGCACCACCCTCACTCCATCCTCATACCCCACGTGCAACGGCCGGTTGCGGAAGGGCCGTGCGATCGTGCCCGAGGGGTAGTGTGGAAAGCCTGTGTGCACCGTCACCTCCATACCCCGATCCACCAGGCCACGCGCGAGCGCCGCGATGCGTGCGGGCGCGGCGCCCACCTCGGGGGGGTAGTAGTGGGTGAGCAACAGCACACGCATGGGCCGCTGGGGGGAGGGGAGCCGAGGGTGGATTTGGAGGAGGAGAGGGAGAGGGTCGCGCGTGTCTATACGGGGTACGCTCAGGACGCTCGCAAGCAGCGCGCCTGGAGCGCGGAGAACGTGGGGAATGCGGCGATGCGCGAGGAGATCCTGCGCGCATTGTTCGATCTGGCCGGGCCGTGGCTGGGGGGCGAGGGACTCGTGCTGGACGCCGGCTGCGGCACGGGCTGGTGGCTTGGGCGCCTGGCGCGCGAGGGCCTCGCGCCCGCGCGGCTGGCTGGGGTGGAGCTGCTCGCCGAGCGGGTGCGGGCTGCCCGCGAACACGTGCCGGGGGCGCGCGTCGTGCAGGGCGACCTGCGCCGACTGCCACTTGAAGATGAGAGCTGCGAGGCGGTGCTGCTGTTCACGGTGCTATCAGCCATGGGCTCGCGCGCGGATGTGCGGGCTGCCCTCGGCGAGGTGCGGCGCGTGCTCGCTCCCGGCGGCGTGGTGGCTGTATGGGAGCCGCGCGTGCCCACCGCCAATCGCCACACCCGCCTCGTGGGGCTCGGTGAGCTGCGCAAGGGTCTGGGCGGGGAGCTGACTGTCCGCACGCTCACCCTCGCTCCGCCACTTGCGCGGCGTGCCGGGCGCATGTATGGAGCGCTCGCGCGCGTGCCGCTGCTGCGCACGCACCGCCTCGTGCTCGCTCGACCCTGAGTGCGCACCGATTATTGCGGGCGTGGCTGTCTCCAGCCGCTCGTCTCCGGACGCGGGCGCCTCCAGCTGCTCGTACAGCGCGAGCAGCCGCTCCTGCTCGCGCTCCCAGCACAGCTCCTCGCCGGCGCGGGCGAGTCGCTCCTGCAGGCCCGGGTCGCGGGGGCCGTACAGGGCTACGCGCAGCGCGCCGGCCAGTGCGGCGGGGTCGGCGGGCGCGACGCACCAGCCCACGCCATAATCCTCGACCAGCCGCCGTGTCTCGGGTAGGTCGGCGGCGACCACGGGGACTCCCGCGGCGATGTACTCGAACAGCTTGTTGGGCAGCGCAAGGCGGTGGTTGAGGCAGGTGTCCTGCAGCAGCGTCACCCCCACGTCGGCCTCGGCGGTGTGCGCCAGCAGGTCCTCGAGCGCGACGCTTCCGAGCAGCCTCACCCGCTCCTGCAGGCCCCGCGCGGCGATCAGCTCGCACAGGCTCGCGGCGTAACCCGGCTCGGGGTCGCCAAGGAACGCGAGATGCGCACCGGGAAGTGTCGCGAGCGCCTCCACGAGCACCTCGCAGCCGCGCGCCGGGGCCGGTGCGCCCTGGTGGAGCACGAGCGGCGTGCCGGCCTCGATTCCCATGCGCTCGCGCAGACCTCCGCGCCCGCTGGGGTGAAGGGCGCTGACGTTGCGCACGACGGTGGGGGTGCGCGCGAGGCGATAGCGCGCTCGCAGGCGCTCTGCGATCCCCTCGGAGACGGTGATCACGGCGGCACAGCGGGGCACGACCAGCCGCTCGATCCCCGCCACGAAGGCGGCCCATGAGCGCTCGCGGTAGGGCACCGAGGTGGCCAGCTCGTGGGAGTCGTAAACCAGCTGCGCGCCGGTGAGGCGCGCGCCGACGATCCCCGGCAGGAGCATCGCCGCGTCGTGCGCGTGCACCACATCGGGGCGCGCGCGCACGATTCCCATTACGAACCACAATCAGGAACGCGGCGCGGTAGAGATGAAAGGGCAGCCACCGGCGCAGCCACGCGGGCGGGAGCACCGAGCTGCGCTTGAAGCCGTCCATTGCGCCGACGCCGACGGGGACGCTCGCCAGCTCGAGTACCGTCACCGCGAACCCGGCTGCTGCCAGCGCGGAGGCCTCACGGCGCACGCGCGAGTCGAACTCGACCGACTTGTGCAGCAGCATCGCGACGCGCACGGTGCGCGCTCAGGCGCCGGTGCTGCTGGCGATCGCGAAGATCAGCATCAGCGCCGTGCATACACCCAGCAGCAGACCCGCCTCGATGCGTCGCACCTTGGGGTCGCTCGCCATGCGCCCCGCGACCTTCGTGAGCGGCACCAGCATCGTTCGCGTGAGGATCGTCAGATCCCCCCACAGCGTGCGTGTGCGGATGTAGTGCAGGTCGATCTCGATCTTGCGGGGCATGATCGACTCCTCGTAGAACTTGATCGGATCCTGCTGCAGGCTGAGCAGGTGAGACTCGCTGGCGTACTCGACGGCGGCGGGGCCGGTGATGCCGGGGAGCACGCTCAACAGCTCCTCGTACTCGTGGCTGTAGCGCGCCACGAACTCAGGCACCTCCGGGCGCGGTCCCACCAGGCGCATCTCGCCCTTCAGCACGTTCCACAGCTGGGGCAGCTCGTCGAGCTTGGTCATCGCGAGGAAGCCGCCGATCGGGGTGAAGCGCTCGTCCGCTCCGATCGTCAGCGGACCGCCCTGAGCGCTGCGGCGCATCTTGCGGAACTTGAGCATCTGAAAGGGCTCTCCGTGGAGTCCCACGCGCGTGGAGCGGTAAAACACCGAACCCGGCGAATCGATGTAGATCAGCAGCGCGGTGACGGCGCCGACGATCAGCACGAGCGGCGCCAGCAGCAGGCACACGGTGAGATCGAACGCTCTCAGCGCCGCGGGAGCGGCGGGCGCGCTCGCAGCGGCGGGTGCGAGCGCGACGGTGGAGTCGTCGAAAGCGAGCGAGGGGATCGATCGCTCGCGGATGGGGCTCCGCATTTCGCCGCCAGCGGCCATCTCCTGAGCTGTTGTTGGTAACGCCGACATTCACCCACGTCCTTGTCGTGTCGTATTGCGGTGCGACGCAGGCATCCTCGCGCGCCGCCCCTCGACGGCGTGTGATTATTGGGTGAAACTCGGTTGGGCAAAGAGCAATCACATGCTCTTCACACGCCCCGCGTGCGCCACGCCTAGCGTTGCGACTTCATGAGGGTGCTGCTCACCGGAGCCGCGGGGCTGATCGGCCGCGCGAGCGCGCGGCTGCTACTGGAGAGCGGCCACGAGGTGCTCGTGAGCGACCTGCACCCGATGCCCGCCGGTTCGCATGCGCTGCCGTGGCGGCGGCTCGACATCAGACGGCGCGAGCAGGTGCAGACCCTCGTGGAGATGTACCGCCCCGAGGTGCTCGTGCATCTGGCCGCCAGGCATTTCATACCCTGGTGCGAGCGCTTTCCGGCGGCGACGCTCGCCACTAACGTGGTGGGCTCTGAGAACGTCATCGAGGGCGCTCGCGCGGGTGGTGTGCGCAAGCTCGTATTCGCCTCCTCCGCGGCTGTCTACGGGCCCTCGCTGCAACCTCTGAAGGAGAGTTGCGCGCTCGGTCCCGACGACGTCTACGGCGTCTCCAAAGCCACGGGCGAGCAGCTGATGAGGCTCGCCTCCCAGCGGGCAGGGGGTCCGGACACCGTGGTGCTGCGCCTCTTCAACACGATCGGGCCCGGTGATCGCAATCCCCATCTGATTCCGCGGATGGTGAGCGAGCTGCGCCTCGCGGGAGAGCGGCTGCGGCTGGGAAACCTCACGAGCGTGCGCGACTACGTCTACGTTGAGGACGTCGCACGGGCGATCCTCGCCGCGGTTGAGGCGGAGCTCCCCGGACACACCACGATCAACATCGGCGGAGGCGAAGGCCGCTCGGTGGCCGAGGTCGTAGAGGTGCTCGAAGGGCTCCTCAGACGGACGCTCCAGGTCGTCTCCAGCAGCGCGCGGCGCCGGGCGGTGGATAGGCCTTTTCTGGTCGCCGACCGCGATCGCGCACGCCGGCTGCTCGGTTGGGAGCCGCGGGTGGAGTTCGAGGAGGGCCTCGCGCGGACACTGCTTGCGGGGGGTGTGCAACTGGGCGAGCGCCGCGCGAATACGCACGCCGTCGAGCTCGCGGCCGTATGAGTCAGGTGCGCCAGAGCGGCATGCTCGGGGAGCTTCAACTCGAAGCTGCTGATCGGGGCATCCGGGACCGACGCGGGGCGCGACGGCAAGACGAGCGTCCGCGGATTCTGCTGGCGGGTGACTTTCCCGAGCGCCCCCCGCTGACCGTGGGTGGGATTCAGGCGGTGACGTGGCAGCTGGCAAGCGGCCTGGCTGAATGCGGCGATTTCGACGTTCACACAGCCACCTGCGAGCGCTTCTGGCACCACCCGCCGCCCGCCCGCAGCTGGCGCAGCGAGTGGGGTGGCTGCACCGCCCACTATCGGCGCACGCCCAGCGCGATTCCGCACGTGCTGTCCTCATGGACTGCCGACGCGGAGTACGTGCGCAGCAAGATCCGCTCCACGGGCGCGCGGCTGGTCCACGCCCACGGGCAGGTGGGGTACACGATCGGAGCCCTGCGCAGTGGGGTGCCCCACGTTGTGACTCCGCATGGGATGCTGCTCCAGGAGAAGCGCGCGCCCGAGGGCTCGCGCGCGCTCAGCGGCGAGCGCGTGCGCGAGGCGCTGTGGGGCGCCACCGAGAACTGGTGCCTTGCCCACGCGAGGCACATCGTGACGATCAGTCCCTACGTGCGGCGACTGATCGCGGGGCGCACACGCGCCGAGCTGCACGACATCCCCAACCCGGTCGACCCGTCGTTCTTCGAGCTGGAGCGCTCCGAACCGCACGGCCCGGTTCTGCTGAGCGTGGGGTGGTTGAACGATCGCAAGCGCCACGATCTGATCGTGCGGGCATTGAGGCTGGTGCGCGAGCGCATGCCTGGCGCGCATCTGCGGATCGTTGGCAACGTCGAGGCCGGCGACAGCGCGCGGTTGGCGCGACTGCGGGGGCTCGTGGCGCAGCTCGGCCTCGGCGGGGCGGTCGACTTCCTGCACGGCCTCTCCCACGCCCAGCTGCTGGAGGAGTACCGGCGCGCGAGCGTGTATGTGCACGCGGCCGCGGAGGAGAGCTCCCCGGTGGCTGTGGCGCAGGCGATGGCGGCGGAACTCGCGCTGTGTGCAGTGGAGATCCCGGGACTTAACCATCTGCTGGTCGAGGGGCGCACCGGTGTGTACGCGCGCGAGGCCGCTCCCGAGGCGCTCGCGGAGGCGATCCTCGCGGTGCTGGGAAATCCTCCGCTGGCACGGGAGTTGGCGATGAACGCACGCTGCGAGGCGCGAGCCAGATTCCATCCTTCGGTTGTGGCTGAAGCCACTGCCAATCTGTATGGCGAGGTATTGGCGCAGGCAAAACTGTACTCTGAGCCGCGTCCGCGAAAGTGGCAGAGACGCCACGGGCACGTCGAGAGAAAGCCAACAGGGATGTAAAAGGCCAATGATAGATTCACAGGTGACACTCCGCGAGCTCGGACGGCTTCTGCGTCGGCGCGCCTCAACTCTGCTCATCGTCTTCGTGGTGACGCTCGGTGTGGGCCTGGTGCTGGCGGCGACCCACACCAAGCGCTACCAGGCGCAGGCGAAGGTGGTGCTCACGCCGGTGCTGGGCAAGAATCTGACGTTCATCCCCGCTCAGGAAAGCCTCCAGGCGCTGATCAACGCCTACGCGGAGACCGCTCGCTCGGCAGCAACCGTCGCGGCGACGCGCCAGCTGCTGGGGCGACCCCTGGGAGGCACAGCAACTTCATTCACACAGGCTGGAGACGACAGCGTCACCCTGGCGGTGCAATCGACCTCTGCGCTCCTTGCCTACCGTGATGCGCTCGCGCTGCTGCAGGTCTTCCAGGGGACGATGCGCGGTAACACTTTCTTCACAGTGAGTGTTATCTCCCCACCCTCGCTGCCCACGCAGCCCGTACCGCCGCGGCCGCCCCTGATCGTCGGCTCGGCCGCCGTACTGGGCCTCGTGCTGGGATTGCTGTTCGCGCTGCTCGTCGACTACGTCAAGCGCGAGCCACAGGTGCCCGCGCCGCGCGCCTACGCCTGAGAACGTGTCCTGAGATGGCAGGTCCCATCCGGGTGACGCATGTGATCGCCGGCCTCGAGCTGGGGGGGGCGGAGATGATGCTCTACCGGCTGCTCGCCGCGGGCGAGCGCGAGCGCATGCGCCACAGTGTCATCTCGCTCACCACGCTTGGACCGCTGGCGGGGCGCATCGCTGCTCTGGGAGTGCCTGTGAGCGCGCTGCGGATGGCGCGTGGGCGCCTGCAGCCGCGTCCGCTGGGGCGTCTCGCGCGGCGCCTCGCGGCGCAGCGCCCGCACGTCGTGCACACGTGGATGTACCACGCGGACCTGCTCGGCGGGGTATTCGCGCGACTGACCGGCGACGCCAGGGTCGTGTGGGGGGTGCACGGCAGCATCGATCCGCGCCTGTCCAAACGCAGCTCGCGCCTCACCGCGCGAGCCTGCGCGGCCACCGCGCGGTGGCTGCCCGATCGCGTCGTCTCCTGCAGCGAGCGCCTCGCGGAGCTGCACATCGAGCTGGGCTATTCGAGAGAGCGGATGATGGTGATCCCCAACGGCTTCGACCTCTCCTGGTTCAGGCCCGATGCGGCCCTGCGCGCGCAGGGACGGCGCTGGCTGGGGGTGGGGGAGGCGGAGCCCCTGGTCGGGATCGTCGCGCGCTATCACCCGCAGAAGGACCACGCCACCTTCGTGCGCGCCGCCGCCGAGATCGTGCGCCGCGAGCCCCGCGCACAGCTCGTGATGTGCGGTCCTGGCGTCGACGGCGCCAACGGTGAGCTCGTGGGGCTGCTCGCGCAGGCGGGCCTGTCCGAGCGCTGCCGGCTGACGGGGCCGGTGGAGGACACGCGCGCCGCCTTCAACGCCCTCGACGTGCTCGTCTCCAGCTCGGCCTTCGGCGAGGGCTTCCCCGTGGTCCTCGGCGAGGCGATGGCGAGCGGGGTGCCCTGCGTGACCACCGATGTTGGGGACTCCGCGAGGATCGTCGGCGACACCGGCGGAGTCGTCGCCCCGGGCGACGCCCACGGGCTCGCGCGAGAGGTCGTGGCGTTGCTGGCATTGGACGGGGCGGCGCGCGAGGAGATCCGCGCCCGCGCGCGAGCGCGGATCGAGGACAACTTCACCCTCGATCGCGTCGCGGGCCGCTTCGGGGAGCTGTACCTGGAACTCGCCCGCGCTCCTCAGCGCGCGCGAGCGTAGGCGTAGAACGCCGGCTTCGGCTGGCCGCTGGCGTTCAACAGGCCCTCGGTGAGCCGTTCGGCGGTCGTGGTCGGCTCGTCCATCAGCTCATACCACCCCAGTCCCGCGACGTAGGGCACGGAGTTCACGAGCCCGAACGCCGCCGTCAGCCAGCGCGCCTGCACGGGTTCGCTGACGTAGAAGTCGAAGGCGCGGCTGGGGGCGTCGGAGATCGAGAACTCCGAGAGCCACAGTTTCGGCGTGGGACCGTGCCCGGCATAGACGCCCGCCAGTTCGCGGTGGAGCGTGTCGATGTCGTTGATGTCGCGCACCCCCGGCGAGTAGGGCCTCTCGGAGAGCTTTGGGTAGCGCGTGGAGTAGGGGTTATCGCCATAGAGATCCATCCGCGGCGGCGAGCCGTCGGGCAGGCGCAGCCAGCGCAGGTAGTCGCTCGGCGAGACCAGGCCCACCGTGTAGGTCATGCCGCCGATCACCAGATTGGCCGGGTTCACCGCCTTCAGTGCACCGTAGGCGGCGTCGAGCAGCACGGCGTAACGCTGCGGGCCGATGGGGGATTCGGGGGGCATCGGATTGAAGTTCCCTGCGCGCGTCACCTCGCCCCAGATCATCCAGTCGCGGATCGAGGGATAGCGGCGGCTGGCGGCCTGCAGGAAGGCGGCGTAGTCCCCTGGATCGTCGGGCGCCCAGGATGGCTTCTGGGCGCCGTTGGCCCAAGCGGGGGTTTCTTTGACCATCACCGCCAGCGAGATGCCATATCGCGCGGCTTCGCTGACGGCGCGATCCATCGCGGCCGGCCAAACGTAGGCCGGGTCCGAGGGGTTGCCGGGGTTTGCGGGGCGCTCGAAGGCGACCGAGGCCCAGCTGAGTTGCAACTCCAGAACGTTCACGCCCAGCCGCCGATAGGTGGGAAAGGCCGAGGAGCCGTCGGGCATGTTCAGAGGTCCCCAGATCAGCTTCAATGCGTGCCCGGTGGGCGGCGAGCGATGTTTGCGGTAGGCGGGAGAGTGGCGATGCGCCCGCGAGTTACCGCCGTTCGCCGCTGCCGTGGAGGCCAGCAGTAGAACCGCCGTGCCCAGAAGAGCTGTGAGGAGGGAGCGGGTGCGCATCGGCGAGCGTGATGCTAGGCGAGGCGCACGGTCTGAAGAAGAGCTTTGCCCCGTTTCTTCACAACCTCGCACGCACCAGATCGTTGAGGTGGAGGGTGCGCAAATCGGTGGGTAGCCCACCGCAGGAAATGCTGAGCCCCGTCGTTTTTCACATGCTCTTCGCATTCATTTGACAATGCGTGTTCATCGTCGACCGGCATCGTCGACGGGCCGCCGTCGTTCACATCTGTTTCACCGTCTCGGTGTGACCCTGCTCTAGCCTCCGGCGCCGATGAGAAGGGACGCTTCCCCGATTGGCCTGCTTTCGGTGCTCCTTACGTTGCTCGTGCCGGCTGCCGGGCCGCTCGCCACCGCGCAGGCCTCGCCCCAGCCGTCGGCTTCGAGCGCTGTATTCACCGAAAGCGCCCAGCCCACCACACTGCAGATCAAGCCGCACAGCTTCTACCGCCACATCTCAGTCCACAACCTCGCCTGGAGTGGGTGGGGCGCTCCCAGCACGACGGCGCAGGGCACCTTCACGTTCCAGTTCTGCGTGGAAGAAAGCTGCTCGGTCTCGCCCTTCTACGACGAGTCGGTGGTGGTGACGCTCGGTGCGATTGGGCACTGCGGCGGACGTTCGGTATACACCTCCCTCCAGCTCGAAGCCTCGGGGACGCTCCCGGACTCCAGCTTCAAGAGCTTCCGGACGAGCCTCGCATGCCCGAAGCGACGCTCGCTCGCGCGCCGAAAGCACGGCTGAGCAGACGCGCGCGCTCGCGGTCGCGCGGCTGCACTCCCCCCACCAGAGCGAATACTGCGCCTGCCCCGGCGAGTCCCAACGTTGGCGCGAGCAATAGTGCGGACGGACCCGAGAGCGCAATCGAAAGCAGCCGCGCGAGGGCGAACCCTGTGGCGCCCGCGCACAGCAGCGAGAGGCCCTCGCGCGGGCGCCACAGCTCGCCGAGCCCGCCGTGCAGCAGCCGTGGCAGGCGGACGCTGAGCGGCAGCAGTTGCGCGCAGGCGCCGATCAGCATCGCCGCGCCCATCCCGCTCACCCCATGGGCTCGCGTGAGCACGATGCCCGCCGCGAGTGTCGCGAGTGCGCGTGTGAGCCCATACAGAGAGGCGCCCAGCCCACGGTTCTCGGCGAACAGCGCCTGCGACTGCACGGCGGAGAGGGTGACGACCCCTGGCACGAACACCAGGTAGGCGAAGGCGCCGGCGCCCGCCGCGAAGCCGGGGCCATAGATGCTCATGATCGGCGCGGCCGCCCCGGCGGCGACTGCCGCGGGCAGCAGCATGGCCACTGCCACGTAGCGCAGCGAATCCACGAGCGCGCGGTCGAAGCCCTCCCGATCCTCGCCCAGGCGGCGCTCTACGAGCGTCGGGAACAGCATCTCGGTGATCCGGTACTCGAGCTCCAAGCCGCGGCGGGCGATCGTCCAGGCACGGCTGTAGGCGCCGATCGCCGCCACGGGCGCCAGCGCCCCGAGGATCCAGGTGCCCGCTTCGTCGCTCACGCCCTCCGCCAGCAACCCCGGAGTCAGGCGCAGGCCGAAGCGCAGCAGCTCGGGGAGCATCGAGAACCCCTCGACCAGCACCGAACGCGACACGCGCATGCGCATGAAGGCGCGGCAGCTCGCCGCCCGCTGCACGAGTGAGGTGGCCCAGGAGGCGTACCACGCAAGGATCAGCCCCCACACGGTGGGCATCGCAAAGCTCAGCACGATCGACAGCACGAGGTAGAGGAGCGCCTGGTGCAGCCTGCACAGCAGCAGCGGGCGGCCGGCGCGGAAGGCGCCCAGCACCGTGTCGAAGTTCCAGGAGGTGTTGACGAACAGCAGCGAGGCCGCCAGCATCGCCTCTGCCGGGAGGATCAGCTCGGGATGGTCGATGGGGCCTTCGAAGAGGAGCCACGTAAGCAGGCCGGCCAGCAGCGAGACGGCCGCGGTAAGCGCGGTGGAGAAGCCGAGCACCGCGGCGAACAGTCCGGTCACCAGCGGATCGCGCGGCTGCAGCGGCGTGAGGCGGCGCATCAGAGCGGGCTGCTCGCGCACGGTGGAGAGCAGCCACACCGCTCCGGCGGGGGCGCCGGCGAGAGCATATTCGCCGATCGTGCTCACGCCGTACAGGCGCGCGACCACGACGCTCGTGAGGAGCGCGAGCAGCGTGTTGGCGAGGAAGCTCGAGGCGCCATGGCCGAGTCCGTGGCCGTAGGAGGGTCGCCTCGAGGCGCTCTCCATTTGTTCACCACCGCCGACCGAGCCGCTCATATGCTGCTCCGATGGCAGCCACGCTCGCCGATCGCCGCCTTGAGGCAGCCGCGCGGCGCTGGACGGGCGACCAGCGCACGGCGGTGCAGCTGCGCGAGCACTACGGCATCGAGCGCCGCCTCGCCGAGCGCCTGCTGAGAGCTCCGGCCGCGGAGCGGGGAGCGCTCTATGCGCAGGTCTACGACGAGCTGTTCAGCAGCATCCCCCATCACCCGCAACTGCTCCTGCGCGCCTCGCGCGAGCGCGCCGCACGGGTGGAGCGGGAGCTCTGCTTTCTGGCGCCCCTGCTGGCCCCCGAGCTGTCGGTGCTGGAGATCGGGGCGGGCGATCTGGCGCTCTCGCGGCGCCTTGCGGGGCTGGTGGGGGAGGTTCACGCCGTGGACGTTGCCAGCGAAATCGCCTCGCCCCAGCCGGCGGTGGGAAATCTTCACACTTATTTGACAGACGGTCGCCGCCTGCCGCTGCCGGCGGATTCGATCGGGCTCGCCTACAGCAATCAGCTGATGGAGCACCTGCACCCCGAGGATGCGCTCGAACAGTTGCGCGAGGTCTTCCGCGTGCTGGCACCCGGGGGCGCTATCTGTGTGTGACGCCCAACCGCCTCACGGGACCGTGGGACATATCGCGGATGTTCTCGGCCACACCCACCGGGCTGCACCTGCGCGAGTACTCCAACCGCGAGCTGGCGGGGCTCTTTGCCGAGGCGGGCTTCGGGCGCATGCACGCGGTTGTGCCGGTGGGTCGCTCGCGCGCGCGAGTGGTACCGGCTTGGCCCTTCACGTTCCCGGAGCGAGCGCTCCAGGGCCTTCCGTTCCGCGCGCGCCGCGTGTTGCTGCGGGGGCCGTGGCGAAAGCCGCTGAACTCAGTTCGCCTGCTGGCAGAAAAGCCAGAGCGGACGCGAACGCCGCGATGAACCACAGCGGGGTGCTGAGCTGGGCGCTGAAGAAGATTCCGCCGGTGAGCGCGATCAGGAAGGAGGCCATGAATGCGCTGCGCAGCCAGTTCTCGGGTGCTCGCGGATCGCCTCTCGCGCCCCGTGTGGCGGTCGCGGTGAGGATCTGCCTCCTGGTGGCCACGAGCAGGCCGAGGAAAAGCAGCAGGGCGATCGCACCGTCTTCGCTCAGCACTCCGAGATAGGTGCTGTTGACGGCGACCTCATGCTCGAGCTTCGGGGTGTCGCGCACGTAGCCCGGGCTCAGCGCTTCGAAGCGCCCCGGCCCGATGCCCAGCAGGGGGTGGTTGGCGCTCATGCGCAGCGCCGCCGACCAGTAGGACCTGCGCAGGCTCACGCTGCTGCTGAGTCCGTTCTCGCGCACCTGCAGGTTCTGGGAGGTCTTGGCGGTGGAGATTCCCAACGCCATTACGACCATCAGGGCGACTGCCGCGAGCGCGCCCACCACTACGACAGATGACACCCGCCGGGTGAGGATCGCCCACAGCGCGGTGAGCGCGAGCGCAACGAAGGCTCCGCGCGAGGAGGAGCCGAGGATGCCCAGCGCCAGCGACGCCAAGCCGATACCCCACAGCCAGCGCCGTCGAGGCTCGGTCATGAACAGGTAGACCACGAGGGGGAGCACCGCCGCGAGGAGGTAGGCGAAGTCGTTGGGGTCGCTGATCGGTCCCGACGCGCGCGCGACACTGCCGTCGAGGAACTGCACCGAGGCCCAGATGGCGCCCACGATCGCTGAGATCGCAAGCACGCGCAGCGCGCGCAGGAACGCCTCGCGGCTGTCGATCAGCTGCACGAGCAGGAAGAGGAACATCGTGAGCGTCCAATAGCGCAGCGTTTCGGTGATGCTCGCGCCGCTCAGGCCGCCGGCGATCAACGACAGCGTGGCGACCGTGCAAAGCAGCCCCGCCCAGCCCATCACGGGCGTGAAGCGCAGGCGCCGGTCGCGCAGCAGCGTGGCGAGCGCCACCGAGACGAACAGCAGTCCTCCCACGAGCTTCACGATCGTGACGCTGTGGGTGGGGAAGCGCAGGGCGCCCTGCCAGGGCAGGATCGCGATCATCACCAGCACGAACACGTCGGGACGAGCCAGCACCAGATAGGCCAGCAGGACGCCTGCGAGCAGGATCCACGGATCGAGGAGCTGACTAGACACCATCCGGGGTTCAGCTCAGTGGGAGCATGACGCGCGTATCGGGCGTCATGTCCAGAGCGCCGCCCGCGGCGATCGAGGCTTTCCCTGACGTCGTGTCAAGCACCCCGATCGAGGCGATCGAGGGCTCCGTGGCGGGCTGCGGCGCGGTCACGAGGGTCTCGTATACGCCCACGGTCTCGCGCACCATCCGCTCGGCGTCGAACATCGCGCGGTGGCGCGCGCGCGACGCCTGCTGTGCGGAGGCGCGCAGCTCCGGAGAGCGCAGCATCGCGACGATCGCGTCGGCGAGCGCCGCGGGACGCTTGGGTGAAACCAGCCGGCCGGTCTCCGCGCTCACCGCCTCGGCGGTGCCGCCGACGCTGGTGACCACCTGGGGAACGCCCCACGAGAGCGCCTCCAGGACTCCCACCGGCATCGCCTCCCACGCGGAGGAGAGCACGTAGAGGTCGAGCGCGCTCATATAGCGCCCGCTCGGCGGGGTGAACTCGAAGAAGGCAAAGCGGGGATCCTCGCTCAGTCCGGCGGCGCCAGCCTGCTCTTCGAGTTGCCCCCGCATCGGTCCATTGCCGACGATCGCAAATCGCGCCCTCGGCACCTGCTCGAGGACGGTGGGGATCGCGTCGATCAGCACGTCGACGCGTTTCTGCTCGCGCAGCACCGTAACCGCCCCAACCAGGAGCCCATCTCCCTTGAAGTCGAGCAGGGCTCGCTCGGGGTCGCTGTCCGAGGGGGGGTCGGGGACGCCGTTGTAGATGCAGTGAGCGCGCTCGGGGGTGACGAACGGAAGTCTCAGCGCCGCGCGCTGCTCGGACTCGCACACGCACACGTAGGCCGATGTCAGCGGCGCGAGCGCCCGCTCCACTGCCGCCGGCAATCCGTGGGAGCGGGCCGATATCGCGCAGGAAGGCGAAGCAGTGGGGGCTGTAGACGACCGGGACTCCCTCGGCGCGCGCCGGCAGTCGTCCCAGCACGCCGGCCTTGCTGGAATGGCAGTGGATCACGTCGAAGGCTCGCGGGTGAGCAGCGCGCTGAGACTCTCCGAGCGCGCGGGGTCGCTGAAGGGTGAGCGTGACTCCGCGGGTCAGATCGCCCACGGGAAGGTACTCCACCGCCCGGCGCTCCTCCAGACGCTCGCGGATCGATGCCCGCTCGGGTCCGACCACGAGCGTGCTCCAGTCGTGGCGCTCCATGTCGAGCGCCAGATTGATGACGACCTCGGGCGAGCCGCCGTCGGGCGGCTCGAACAACAGCAGCGCCCGCGGCATCTTGCTAGCGCCTGGCTCGGCTGGCGGCTGTAGGCATGTGGGCATCGTCCATCCCGAGAGATCGGAGACATGTAATTATTCGGGACGATTGGGTGAAAGCCTGGGGACTGTCGTGGGGCCGGCTGCCGCAGCGGCGACGGGGCGCTCAGGGTGCCGCTGCGTAGGCGTAGAACGCCGGCTTGGGCACGCCGCCGCCGTCATCAGTCCCTCGCTCAGCGGTCCTCGCTGGTGGCGGGTTCGTCCAGCAGCTCAAACCAGCCGAGCGCGGCTACGTAGGGCACGGAGTTGGCCAGCCTGTAGGCGGCGCTCACCCAGCGGGCCTGCACCGGGCGGCTCACGTAGTAGTCGAACGAGGGGTTGGAGGAATCGCTGATGCCGAACTCCGCGAGCCACAGCTTGGGGACAGGCCCGTAGCGGCGATAGATGTCCGCTCAGTTCGGTGTGAAGGGTGTCGATGTCGTCGATGTCCCAGACCAGCGGCGAGAAGGGCCGTTTCGCCAGGTTGGGGTAGCGCACCGAGTAGGGGTTGTGCCCGTAGTAGTCCATCCGCGGCGGCCTTCCGTCGGGCAGGCGCATCCAGCGCAGGTAGTCGCGCGCGTCGATCACGTCCCGCGGAGTAGGTCATGCCGCCGATCACCGTGTTTACGGTGCTCACCGCCTTCAGCGCACCGTAGGCGTCGTCGAGCAACTGCGCGTAGCGCTCGGGGCCCGCGGGGGAGTTGGGCGGGAGCGGATTGAAATTCCTGGTGGTGTTGACCTCGTTGAGGATCATCCAGCCGTCACGCTTGGGTAACGGCGCGCCGCGGCCTGCACGAAGTCGGCGTAGTCGCGCGGATCGGTGGGCGCCCACGAGGGTTCCTTGCCACCGTTCGCCCATCCCGGACAGTCATCCACGAGCAGCGCGACCGCGATGCGGTAGCCGCGCGGCCTCCCGCGTTGCGCCGTCGAGTCTCGCCGGCCAGCGGTAGGCGGGATCCCGGGGGTCGGCGGGGCCGGCGGGCCGGCTCGCGGCCACGCGATTCCAGGAGAGATTCAGCTCCAATACCCGCACGCCGAGGCGGCGGTAAACGGGGAAGGCCGAGGATGCCGTCGGGCATCGTGAGCGGCCCGTAGATCGCCTTCAGCGGCTGTGCAGCCTCAGAGACGCCGGCTGAAAAATTCAAGGCGCAGGCGGTCGCCGCGATCGTCAGCAGCGAGGCCGTACGCACGGGGCCGCAGTCTACGCGGCCCCGTGCTCGTAGCTGTCACCATTTTGTAACTGCTACAGCCCCTTCACTGACTTCTGGCTGGCCTTCAGCACGACCTTCGGGATCGGCGCGAAGTCGAGCGCCGCGCCGAACTTCTGGCCGGCCGTCATCGCGTAGTAGATGAAGCTGGCGAGCAGTTGCCTTCTGCGGCGCCGCCTTCGGCACGATCACGTAGGTGAACGTCGAGATCGGGTAGGCGATGCTGTACTTCTTCGACGGGTTGACGATGTGCATTTCGTTGTTCGCCGGCACCTTCTTCACCGACTGCGCCGCCTGCTCGATGTTGTTGAGGTTCGGGTACTCGAAGAACCCGGCCGCGTTCTGAATCGCGGCGGCCGCCGAGCTGGTGGGCGATGATGTAGGAGGCCGAGATGTAGCCGATCGCGCCGTTGGTCGAGGAGACGACCGCCGTCACGCCGGCGTTGCCCTTGCCGCCGACACCCGTTGGGAAGGTGACCGCGGTGGCGGCGCCGCCGATCTGGCTCTTCCACGTCGGGCTGATCGTGCGAGAGGTAGTCGGTGAAGGCGTACGTGTCGCCCGAGCCGTCGCTGCGGAACACCGGGGTGATCTTCAGGTTCGGCAGGCTCGTGCCCTTGTTCAGCTTCGTGATCTGCGGGGCGTTCCAGTTGGTGATCTTGCCGAGGAAGATTTCCGCGACGACGGGGCCGGTGAGGTTGAGCTTGCGGATGCCTTCGAGGTGGAACGCCACGCCGGTGGCGCTCAGCGCCCAGGGGATCTGGACGCATTCCTTGCATTCCGCCGCCTGCGTGCTCGTGAGCGGGGCGTCGGATGCGCCGAAGTCAACCGTCCGAGCGGAGATCTGCGCGATTCCGGCTCCCGAGCCGACAGCGGCGTAGGTGACGGTGTTGCCGTGTCAGATGCTGGAATTCCTGACCCCAGTAAGCCTCCAGCGGTGCGACCAGCGTCGAGCCCGCGCCGGTGAGCGAACCGGCCGCCGCGGCGCTGCCGGCCATCAGACCTGTTGCCAGACATGCGATCGCCGCGGCAGCGGCGAGCATCGGAATCTCTTGCGCGTATCAAGTGTCCTCCTGGTGAATGTCGTGTTATTGGCCGCACGCAGCTTTCACCGCGCGGACAGCTTCCCGTGGTAATGCTTCCCGTGGTAATCTCATGACCTGGCCCGCCACGAATGTGTACAAATTGTGAAGAAAGATGTATAAATCTTGTGAACGAAAGGGTGGTCGGGGGGCGCTCCACTAAGCTCGCGCGCCGCATGAGCGACGGCGCCAGACCTTCGGGCCTTGGCCGGCCCATCCGGCGCCCGCCTGCGCATGCCGGCAAGCGGTCGCCGCGGTGGCCGTCGAATGGTCGATCGCATCGGCGACGCAAGCCTGTACGGACTGTGCGTGCTCGCCTCGCTGCTCGGGGTGGCCGCGATCGTCGCGATCGCCTACCAGCTGATCACGGGTGCGGGGCTGGCGATGTCGCAGTTCGGCTTGGGCTTTCTCACGCGCAGCGAATGGAAGCCCAACTTCAACGTCTACGGGGCGGGGTCGCTCCTGTACGGAACAGCCGTCACCTCGCTCGGCGCGCTCCTGCTGGCGGTGCCGATCGGGATCTCGATCGGGCTCTACCTCAGCACCGTCGCGCACCGCGCGCGTGCGCGGCGACGATCGGCCCGCTCGTGGAAATGCTCGCGGCGATCCCCAGCGTGATCCTCGGGTTCTGGGGCATCGTCGTGCTCGCGCCCTTCCTGCAGGCGCACCTCGAGCCCTTCCTGCACAGCACGCTCGGCTTCCTGCCGATCTTCGGCGCGCCGCAGACGACCGGCACGGGCCTGTTCAACGCATGCCTGATCCTCACGATCATGGTCGTGCCGATCATCGCCTCGATCAGCCGCGACCTGTTCCTCGACGGTTCCCCACGAGCTGCGGAAGGCGCAACGGCGCTGGGGGCCACCCGCTGGGAGATGGTGCGCGGCGTGATGCTGCCCACCGCCGGCCTCGG
Source organism: uncultured Solirubrobacterales bacterium (assembly GCA_963725525.1). GTDB lineage: Bacteria > Actinomycetota > Thermoleophilia > Solirubrobacterales > Solirubrobacteraceae > Palsa-744. The sequence continues at coordinate 61,033 of CAVRYP010000009.1, read as the reverse complement.
GCGTCGTCGCGGCCACCTTCCTCGGCCTCGGCCGCGCGCTGGGCGAGGCGATCGCGGTCACGCAGGTGATCGGCGCCGGCAACGGCATCCACGCCTCGCTGTTCCAGACGGGCGACACCCTCGCCAGCCGCATCGCCGATCAGTACCAGGGCGCGACGACGAAGCTGCAGATCGCCTCGCTCTTCTATCTGGGCGTGATCCTGCTCGTGATCGAGCTGCTCGCGAACCTCGCCGCGCAGCTGATCGTCCGCCGCCTCTCGATTCGCACGGCGATCTCGCGATGAGCGAGCCGGTCGAGGGCGAGGGGCTCGACCCCGGTGGCGAGGATCTCGATCTCGGTGGCGAGGGGCTCGATCCCGCGCGGCCGCTCAGCGCCTCGGGCAACCTGCGCCGCCGCCAGCTCCTCAGCCGCCTCTTCGAGGGCGCGCAGACGGCCGCTGCGCTGCTCGCGGTGGCGGTGCTGGCGATCGTCGTCTACTCCGTCGCCGCGCGCGGTGCGAGCGTGCTGAGCCTCGAATTCTTGACCAAGGACCCGCCGGCGCTGCCCGACACGCCCGGCGGCGGGATCGCGCCCGAGATCGTCGGCACCGCGATCCTGATGGCGATGGCGACATTGATCGCGATGCCCGTGGGGATCCTGATCGCGCTGTATCTAGACCGAGTTCGCGCCGCCGCGGGTGGCGGGCACGATCCGCCTTGCGCTCGATCTGCTCAACGGACTGCCGACGATCCTCATCGGACTGTTCGTCTTCGGCCTGCTCGTCGTCGGGCACCACCAGAGCGGCTTCGCCGGCGCGTTCGCGCTCGCGATCGTGATGCTCCCGCTGATCGCGCGCGCCACGCAGGAGGTGCTGCTGTCGCTGCCGAGCGCAACGCGCGAAGCGGCCGACGCGCTGGGTGTGAGCCATTGGCGCACCGTGCGCGGCGATCGTGCTGCCGGCCGCGCGCGGGGGCATCCTGACGGCTACGGTGCTCGCCGTCGCGCGCGCCGCGGGCGAGACCGCGCCGCTGATCTTCACCTGCTCGATCTTCAGCAACAGCGTGTCGCTGCACCTCTTCGGTGCAGGCGCTGCCGAACATCCCCGTGTACATCTTCAATGCCTCCGAGGCCGCCGATCCCTACGGGTTCGCGCGCGCGTGGGGCGCGGGGTTCGTGCTGCTTGTGTTCATACTCATCGTCGAGCCTCGCCGCGAAGACGCTGCTCAACCGAGGCCACTCCGGGACTGCGCGATGAGAGGATCCGAGACGATGGAGAGCATGGAGAGGGCCGATCCCGGCGAGAGCGCTGTCCGCCGCCGTGTGCGCATCCAGGCCGACCCGCCCGCCGCGGAGCCGGCGAGGACGCCCAGCGCCCTCCGCCGAGCGCATGCGGGAGGTCATCTTCGACGCGCAGGACGTGTCGCGTCTACTACGGCGAGAGCTGTGCGATCGCGGGCGTTACGCTGCCGATCCAACGCAATCTGATCACCGCGATCATCGGTCCCTCGGGCTGCGGCAAGAGCACGTTCCTGCGCAGCCTCAACCGCATGAACGACGCGATCGCCGGCTTTCGGATCGACGGCAAGATCCTCTACCACGGCCATGACGTCTACGGCTCGGGGGTCGACCCGGTTGAGGTGCGCAGGCGCATCGGCATGGTCTTCCAGAAGCCCAACCCGTTCCCCAAGTCGATCTACGACAACGTCGCCTGGGCGCCGCGCAATCTCGAAGCTGCGCGCGCACCTCGACGAGCGCGTCGAGCGCGCGCTGCGCAGCGCGGCGCTGTGGGACGAGGTCAAGGACCGCCTGCACCAGTCCGCACTGGGGCTCTCCGGCGGGCAGCAGCAGCGGCTGTGCATCGCGCGCGCGATCGCGATCGAACCCGATGTGCTGCTGCTCGACGAGCCGGCCTCGGCGCTCGATCCGGTCGCGACGAGCGCGATCGAGGAGCTGATGCTGACGCTCAAGCACCGCTACACGATCGTGATCGTCACGCACAACATGCAGCAGGCCGCACGGATCGCCGATCGCACGGCCTTCTTCAGCCTCGGCGAGTCGCCGCGCGGGCGCGCGGGGGTGCTGGTGGAGCACGACGACACGAGCGCGATCTTCACCCGCCCGCGCGATCCCCGCACCGGGGATTACGTCACTGGGCGCTTCGGCTGAGGCCGCGCGCGCGCGAGCGCGTGGCCGGCTGGAGCGCGCGATCCGCCGTGGCGCTCGGGACCTGCTCGAGCAGCGGCTGTCCGCACTGCCAGCAGTAGGCCGCGCCGCTGGAGTGCGGGGCGCCGCAGGATGCGCACTGGCCGGCGGCGCCCGTCTCCTCGATGCGCAGGATGCGCTCGACCTCGCTGAGCTCGCCGTCGACCTCCTGGAGGACCGCGGCGCGGCGCACGAGCACGTCGACGCGGATGGCGTTGCGGTCGCCATCTCGTACAGCAGCCCGCCGAGATCCCACTGCAGTTCGGCCATGCGCGCGCGTCAGCTCGTCGCGACGGCGGGTGAGATCGCACCGTGGAGGGCGCCGTGGGGGTCTCGTCGCTCACTCGCTCACCCCCATCAGTTGCCGAAGAAGTTGCCGGTGAAGTGGCCGTGCTGGTAGCCGGGACCGCTGCCCTTGCTGCCGACCTTCACGACCTTCGTGGGCGGCACCGGGGGTGGCTTCGTGGTGGACTTGGCGCTCTTCGCCGCCGCCGCCGCGGCCCCCGTCTTGGCGGCGCCCGCGCCGGTTGGGGTCGTCGAGGATTCGGCGCCCGTGGTGGCGGCCGCGGTCCCGGCGGCGCCCCCGCCGCCCGCCACTGTCACGACCTGCACCGCGGGCTTGGAGCTCGTGGAGTCGCTGCCGAGCTTTCCGATCAGAACGCCCGATTCCGAGCGCCAGCAGCAGCGTGCCGACGCCGGCGATCAGCGTCGCGTTGACCGAGGCGCGCGGCTTTCGCGAGCGCGGCGCGGAGCTCGCCTTGGCCTGCGCGCTCTGCGCGGGAGCATCGGTGAGGGTGAAGGGGAGGCGCGAGGGGCCGCAGCGCTGCCCGCACTCCACGCAGTAGCGCTGATCGGCGGCGAGCGTGGCGCCGCACATCGCGCAGCGCTCGCGCGCGGCGGGCAGCGGTGAGATGCCCGGCTCGGGAGGGGGGGAGCCCGGTTGGGGGGACCCGAACTGCGACTCGCCGGTGGGGGTGCTGGATTCGATGCCGGTCACGTTGTGAGCCCCTCGTAAAAGGGCGCAAGCGCCCCAAGAAGCGCCAAGCAGAGGCGTTGACGGGCAGTATCCACTCTTCGCGCGCGCGGGATGTGAACAGATCGTTATCGCCGCTGCGGGCCTCTTGCCGATAGGTGACACTTCCAGGGTGGCCGGACTCTCGACTCCCCCGGAGCGCTCCGCGACGCCTGCGCCCGGATGCTGCGAGGTGTGCGGCGCGGGTATGGCAACCGATCAGCGCTACTGCGTGGAGTGCGGCGCGCGACGGGGACCGCTTCCGCTCCTTCATTGCCGAGCTGATCGACGCTGAGGGGGCCTCGGCGTCGGCCGCGGCCGCGGATGAGGCGGGGGAGGCGGGCGCCGAGGCTCTGCCGATGCCCACGCCCCGCGCGGCGGCGGTTGCGGTGATGGCGCTGCTCGCCTTCGGCGTGCTCATCGGCTCTGCGATCAGCCCCGTGGCGCAGAGCGGAGCCGACGCCCCTACGCTGGTCGCGCTCGTGCGACCGGCCGCCACGACGGCCACTTCGCACGCGCCAAGCGCAGCCCCCAGCCCACCCCGCCCGCCGCGGCGCCCGAAGCAGCGCCGGCGCCCGCGCAGACGCAGACGACGATCACCGAAACCGTCTCCCAGAGCGCCACCCAGAACACGCGGTCGGCTGCGGGCAACGGCAACGGCAACGGAAAGGGCGAAAGCGAAGGCCAGCCCGCGCCCGCCGGAGGCGAACTGCCGCCGGTGCACGCACGTGTTCCTGATCGTGCTCTCCGACGAGGGCTACCCCGCGGCCTTTGGCCCAGGCTCGCACGGCGCCCTACCTGGCGAAGACGCTGCCCCGCGAAGGCGAGCTGCTGGAGAACTACTACGCTGTCACGGCGGAGAGCTCGCCAACGGCACAGCGCTGGTCGAGCGGCCAGGGGCCGACCCCGCAGACGGAGGCGAACTGCCAGCTCTACACCGATCTCATGCCGGGCACGCTCGGCGCCGAGGGGCAGGTGCTGGGGAGCGGCTGCGTGTACCCGCGCGCCACGCTCACCCTCGCCAATCAGCTGAGCGACGCGGGCAGGACGTGGAGGGCCTATCTGCAGGGCATCGAAGCGGGCGCCCCTTCGCAGCCCGCGAGTTGCCGCCACCCGGCGCTCGGCGCGGCCGATCCGAGCAACGCGCCCACTCCGGGGGATGGGTATGTGACGTGGCGCAACCCCTTCGTGTACTTCCACTCGATCGTCGACACGCCCACGTGCGCGCAGAACGACGTGGGCCTCCCGCAGCTGGCGAGCGATCTGAAGGCCGCGAAGAGCACGCCCAGCTTCGCCTACATCGTCCCCGATCGCTGCCACGACGGCAGCGATGCGCCGTGTGCGCCCGGCCAGCCCGCGGGGCTCCCAGCGTCCGAAACGTTCCTGCGCACGGTGGTGGGAGAGATCGAGGCATCGGCGGCGTACAAGGAAGGGGGGCTGATCGCGATCACCTTCGATCAGGCGCCCCAGAGCGGAGCGGGGGCGGATGCGAGCGGGTGCTGCACCACGACCCCCTATCCAAACCTCCCCGCGAGCGCCACGAACACGAGCACGACGACGAGCACCGCGACGAGCGTCGAAACCACACAATCGACGACGACGACCACAACGCCAGCGCCGAGCACAACGGGCACGACACCAACCGGCGCACCCCCCGGCGGCGGACGCGTGGGGCTGCTGCTGATCTCCAAGTACGTCAAGCCGGGGACACTCAACGTGAGCGGCGAATACAACCACTTCGCCCTGCTTGCGAGCATCGAGAAGCTCTTCGAACTGCAGCCCCTGGGCTACGCCGGCGCGACGGGATTGCTCACGTTCGACAGCAGCGTGTTCAACGCCAAGCCATAGCCCACCGCGGCCGTCGTTAGCGCACAGCGCGACCCGCGCAGGCGGCCGGAAGGCCGCCTCTCAAGCCTGTTCGCGGCGGCTTCACGCGCGCAGAGGTACTCCGGGCGCGCCATCGTGCAAGCGCGATCCATAAGCTGTCGCGCCGATGCACCCCATCTCCTACTTCCAAGCGGTGATCCTGGGGCTCACTCAGGGCGTGGCTGAGCCGTTCCCCGTCTCGAGCCTCGGGCACGCGGTGGTGCTGCCCAAACTGGCGGGCTGGGATATCCACCAGAACGACCCCTTCTTCCTCACCTTCCTGGTGGCGACGCACCTCGCCACGGCGCTTGTGCTGCTGGGCTTCTTTTGGAGCGATTGGGTGCGGATCGCGAAGGGCCTCTGGCGCTCGCTCGCGATGCGCGAGATCCGCGAGGACGACGTCGACGCGCGCTTGGGGTGGCTGCTGATCGCGGGGACGATCCCGGTGGGCATCATTGGGCTGCTGCTGGAGAAGTCGCTGCGCTCGCTCTTCGCCTCGCCGGAGCTCGGCGCGGCCTTTCTGATCGTGAACGGCATCGCGCTGCTCACCTTCGAGCGTCTGCGCCGCCGCCCGCCGCGCCCGGGCGACTACCTGGGGGACGGCGACGCCCGCATCGCCAAGCTCAGCTGGCGCCAGGCGGCCGGCGTGGGCACCTCGCAGGCGGCGGCGCTGATCCCCGGCATCTCGCGCTCGGGCTTCTCGATGGGCGGGGGCCTGCTGGTGGGACTATCCAACGAGGACGCCGCGCGCTACTCCTTCCTGCTCGCCACGCCCGTGATCCTCGCGGCGGCGGCGCTCAAACTGCCCGAACTGATGGGCTCGCAGGGCGATGGCGTGCGCGGCCCCGCGCTCGTGGCGGGCCTCTGCGCGGCCGTTACGACGTTCCTCGCGGTGAAGTTCCTCCTGCGCTTCTTCCAAACCAATCGCCTCACCCCCTTTGGGCTCTACTGCATCGCGCTGGGGAGCCTCTGCACGGTGGTGTTCGCGCTGGATTAGGCGGTGCTCGTCTTCGGGCCCGTCTGAAACCAGGCGAAGGCGAACAGCGCCAGCGCCAGGATGAGCGCGGCGATACCGTGCTTGGTGTGGTGGTGGTTGGCTTCGATGTCCGTCGTCGAGGTGTGGCCGGGGAAGAACGAGGGCAGCGAGTGCTCGGGCGTCACGAAGTAGACCACCGCAATCACGAGCAGCACCACCCCGAGAACTACGGCGGGGATCACGAGCTTGCGCAGAGTGTTGGCGCTCATCGCCGCCGAAGCGTAGATGATTGAAAGGACGCATGCCCCTCCCCAAGACCCCCCCAAAGATGTTCGAGACGCGCAGCCAGGCGTGGCAGGAGGTGGGCCTGCTCGAGCAGGTGCGCCCCGCGGCGGCGCGCCGCGCGCGCGTGGAGGCGCTGTTGCTGGCGGTGCTGTTCGTGGGGGTGATCGTGCTCTGGGAACACCGCGAGGACCTCATCGGCAAGTCCACCCTGCGCGAAATCGAAACGCCGCTGAAGGTGATCGTGGTGGTGGTGCTGCTGGTGCTCGGGTGGGCGATCGCGCGCGACTTCGGCCGCGCGCTGGGCCCCGCGCTGTTCCGCCGCATGGAGCCCGCCACGGCGGGCACGGTGGGGTTCCTGATCCGCCTGCTCACGGTGGGGGTGGCGCTGCTGGTGGCGCTCGACGTCGCCGGCGTGAACCCGGCGACGCTGCTGTTGGGGGGCGCCTTCACGGCGGTGATCCTCGGCCTCGCCGCGCAGCAGACATTGGGGAACGTGTTCGCAGGAACGGTGCTGCTCAGCGCGGGCCCCTTTCGCGTGGGCGACCGCGTGCTGCTGCAGGGCGGGCAGATCGGCGGGCAGGTGGATGGCGTGGTGAGCTCGCTGGGGCTCCTCTACACCACCGTCGTCACCGAGGGGGGCACGGTGATGGTGCCCAACAGCGTGGTCTTGAATGTCGCGATCGTCACTCAGAGAGGCTCGCTCGCCGCAGAGGAGCGCACCCCGTAGCGCAGGAAGAGGCTCGATTCGCTCTCGTGCACGGCCAGCAGCTCGAGCTTCACGGGCGGGTCGAGGTCGATGCCAGCGAGGATGCGCAGCGCCTCCCCGGTGGCGTCCCCGCCCGCGAGAAGAGGGGAGAGGGACAGGAACAGCTCGTCCACCAGGCCGGCCGAGAGCAGCTGGGCATTGAGGTGCGGTCCGCCCTCGCAGAGCACACTGCGCACGCCAAAGCGGCTGCTCAGCTCTCCCAGGGCGTCCGGGAGGTAGAGCCGCCCCTCCGCGGCGGCGCGGATGTAGTCGATGTGCGCGTCGCAGTCCAAAAGGCTCGCCGCCGAGGCGGTCAGAATCGCCACCCGCGCCGCGGGATCGGCGAGCAGTGGTATCTCGGCGTTCAGCGCGAGGCGCCCAGAGACGATGCAGGCGAGCGGTTCGGGGGGCAGGCCATGCGCACGGCGCTGCTCGCGCAGGGACTCCTCGCGCACCAGCCGTCCGTAACGCTCGGCGCGCGCGGTGCCCGCGCCCACCATCACGGCGTCCACGACCGAGCGCAGCGCGTGGAAGAGCTCGTGGTCCGCGCGGTTGCCGAGCGCCCCCGAGCGCCCGCCCAGGGTGGCGCGTCCGTCGATGGTGCTGATCATGTTGAGCAGCACGCGGGGACGTTCTGAGGGGCCGGGCGCCGCGGCGGTGTGCAGGCCGAGGCGCTCGGCGATCTCCATCGCGGTTGCGGGCGGGCCGGGCGGCAGCAGCGACTTCAGCGGGGCCATATACCACTTGCTAACACATCGGCGGTGCGACCTGCTACCTTCAGGAGCGTCTGGCCGGCGAAAAGAGTCGGCGAAAAGCAGTGCAGGCTCTCGCAGGCGAAGCTCTCAGAAGCGTCCTCCGCGCAGCAGCACGCACGTACCGTGGAGGAAACATCACATGCCTACCGGCACCGTGAAGTGGTTCAGTGACGACAAGGGCTTCGGCTTCATCACCCCCGATGACGGCGACAAGGACCTGTTCGTGCACCACACCGGCATCAACGGCGAGGGATACCGCTCGCTCCAGGAGGGCTCAAAGGTCTCCTACGATCCGGAGCAGGGCGACAAGGGCCCCAAGGCCGTAAACGTCACCCCGATGTAGTCGCGCGGCGCGCTCGCCTTCGGCGGGCCGCGTCGCTTTAGCACCGGATTGGGGACAAGTCCCTAACCTTGAGGGCCCGCACAGCAGCGGGCCCTCAGTATGTAATGTCCACCGACGCCTCAGCACTCCCTCTGAGAGACTCCCTCCTCGGCGGCCCCTCCGGGCACAGGGAGGAGGTCGGCGGACGTGGGCGCCAGAGCAGCGATGGCGCGCACGCGGAGGCGCCCGCGGCCACGCGACGGGCGACGAGGATCGGCGTGGCGAGCCTGCTGACGATCATCGTGGGAAGCGTGCTGATGGTGGTGGTGGCCGCCGATCGGCCCACCTTCCCGCCGACCCACGCGCACTTCTTCCCGAACTGGCTCGCGGGTCCACTGGGAGGCCTGTGGCCGGGGTTCCCCCACGGAGGGGAAGCCTTCAAGTGGGTGTTCACGCTCTCGCTGGTGACGATGTACGCGAGCTATCTGTTGAGCCTGCGCTTCGTGCAGGGCCTACGCGTGCGCTGGGTGGTGGGCGCGGTGGTGGCGGTGCACCTGATCATCTTCCTCGCGCCGCCGCTGGCGCTCACGGACATCTTCAACTACGTGAACTACGCGCGCATGGAGGTGGTGCACCACCTCAATCCCTACACGACGATCCCGATCTACGAGCCCCACAACGATCCGGCCTTCGATCTCAGCAACTGGCACCACCTGCTGAGCCCCTACGGGCCGCTGTTCACGCTGATCACCTTCGCGGTGGTGCCGCTCGGCGTCGCGGCGTCCTTCTGGGCGTTCAAGGCGATCCTGATGGCGGCCAGCCTCGGCACGATCCTGCTCGTGTGGAAGTGCGCGCGGCTGCTGGATCTCGATCCGGTGAAGGCGATCGTGTTCGTGGGCCTGAACCCGGTGGTGCTGGTGTGGGGCCTTGGGGGCGACCACAACGACTTCATCATGATGTTCCTCGTCGTGCTGGGGTTCTACCTGCTGCTGCGCGCGCGGGAGGCCGAGCGCTCGATCGGCTTCGATGTGGGCGCCGGCGCGGCGTTCGTGGCGGCGCTTGCCGTGAAGGCCTCCGCGGGAATCCTGCTGCCGGTGGTGCTCGCGGGGTTGCTGTCGACGCCACGGCGCTTGCTGCAGGTGCTCGGGGGAATGGCGCTCGCCGGCGCGGTGCTCGCGGGGGTGAGCGTGATGGCGTTTGGCCTGCACCTCCCCGACCTCAGCACGCAGGGTCGTTTGGTGTCCGCGCAGAGTCCCTCCAACCTGCTCGGCCTCGCGCTCGGGAAGGGCGGTGCGACCGAATCCCTGCTTCACTTGTTGAGCTTGGTGCTCGCCATGTGGGTGCTTGGCGCGTGTGCGCTGGCGTGGCGCAAACGCGACTCATTGACCGCCGCTGGGTGGGCCTCGGTGGGTCTCTTCCTCACGCTCAGCTGGGTGCTCCCCTGGTACGTGCTGTGGGTGCTGCCCCTCGCGGCGCTCTCGCGCTCGCGTGCGCTGCGCGCGACGGCGATCGGGTTCGGCATCTTCTTCATGCTCGTGTGGGCGCCGCTCGCGGGCAACGTCTTCAGGTCGATCGGCTTCGAACCGGAAAAGACCTCGCTGGGGCAGTTGCACCAGCGTTATGTGAAGGAGCTTTTGAATTGAGGGGGCCGTTCCGCGGGCGCCGTCTTCGGTCCACGGCCTGGCCCTGAAAGCCCAATAGTGCTTTGTCGGTCTGGGCTGATTCTTTAGCCGACAGCGCGTCGAGGTCGGCCAGCGTGCAGGTGTCGATGTTTGCGATCGACTGGGCAGGGCACGGTTGCTCGGGCGGTGGTGTGGTTTCCTTCGAGGAAGGTGAATTCGGCGGCGAATGGGAAGCCTCCGTGTGGGCAGGTCTTGGGTAGGAGGATGCCTTTGGGGGTGTAGGTGATTGTTCTGCCGTGGGTGTATTCGGTGTAGTGGATGTGGAGGGGGCCGATTGTGGAGTTCAGTCTTGTGACTGTGATGTAGGGGCCTCCGGGGATGGCTTCGAAGGCGGGTAGTATCGTCTGTATGCGGCCTCCGAAGGGCGCGGGGGTGGGGAGTATGAGGCCGGGGAAGACGATTTCTGCGTTGACCGGGCTGGAGCCTTCGGCGAGGAAGAGTAGTGCGAGGTGTCCTTCTTGGACGGCGGCGGAGAAGATGGTGATGTTGACGGGCTCGTGGATGTGTGGCTGGAAGGCTGCTTGTACGAGTGCTGTGCCGTAGCCCATGATGGAGTCTTTGGGGCATCCTGTTGGGCCGTGTGCTTGGAGCTTGGGGGCGGTGCAGGCGTCTAGGCCGACTCCGCTGGTGGCGATGCCGAGGTTGGCGGGGTAGAGGAGGTTGAGTTCGGTCACGGGAGGGGGGAGCTGGCCGTTCTGGCCGGTGATCTGGAAGCCGAAGGTGATCGTGGTGCCTGCGCCGAGCTGCTCGGGTGTGAGCCCTACTTCGAGTTTGGCTGTAGGTGCGGCCCAGCTGGCTGGTGCGAGGAGTGCGCAGGTCAGGAGGGTGGCGGTGAGGGCGCAGGCTCGACGCGCAAATCGCACTGGCTGCACAGGGGGTTCAGTAGCGCAGTGTGCCCGTGGTCTGGACTGTCAGCGCGTAGGTGCGGCGGTTGTAGGTGCCGTAGAGGCCTGCGGTTCCGTTTGCGTGCTTGTAGCGTCCTGTGCCGCTGGTGATCTTGACGGTGCCGGCGAAGCTCGAGTAGGTGGTCGAGGAGTGCAGGGTTGCTGCTCCGCTGCCGGTGATCGACCCGCCGCCGCGCGGGTAGATCGTGAACGATGCGGTCACGCTGGCGGCGAACCGGAAGCGCGCCTTCAGTGTGCCTGGCAGCTTTCCCGAAGCTGATCCTTCCTCGATCAGCAGCGAGCCGGAGGTGGTGGTGAGGTGCAGCTGCGCGTTGTCCGTCACGTTCAGGGCGCGTGCTGTTCTCGCGTTCGGTGTGGCCGTCGCGCGTCCTGTATCGAACGCGATGATCCCTGCGCACCCGAGTATGAGCGCCGCCGCGACTGCGGCCCAGTGTGGTGTCTGCGTCTTCGGCATGGTCCCTGTGTTGCCCGATGCTGCCCTACTAACAAGCATCTGACTACTGGAACTCAGCCTACCAGGATAGGCATGGCCGGTGCGTAGTATCTCGTCAGAGCGCGTTCGGGTGGGCTGTGGCTCGCGTGGGGTGGCTTTCGCGTTCATCGTCCGCCGAAGCGGCGGTGGCGCTCGTGGAACTCCTCCAGCGATTGGTGGAACGCCTCGCGCGTGAAGTCGGGCCAGAGCTCGTCGCGGAACACGAGCTCGGCATACGCTGACTGCCAGAGCAGGTAGTTGGATAGCCGCCGGTCACCGCCGGTGCGGATGATGAGGTCGGGGTCGTGCATCTCCGGTGCATATAGGCAGCGGCGGAACTCCTCTTCCGTGCTCCCGTTGAAGCGCCGTGCTGCGTCGATGATCTCGGCGCGCCCGCCGTAGTTGAACGCGATGAAGAGCGTGATGCGGTGATTCTCTGCGGTGAGGGATTCCGCTCGGCGCATCTGCTCGAAGAAGCTCTTGGGTGGCTCCCTCGCGGCGTCCGATGAAGCGCATTCGTACGCCCCCTTCGTGCAGGTCGGGGGTCTCTCTGGCGATGCGCTGCGCGAGCATCGAGATCAGCCCTTGTACCTCCTGGGCGGGGCGTGTCCAGTTCTCGGTGGAGAAGGAGTACACCGTGAGCTCGCGGATGCCGAGTTGCGCGGCGTCGCATAGGCGGGCTTTGAGGGTGTCGGCGCCGGCTTCGTGACCGCGGCTGGCGGGCAGGCTGTGGGCTTGCGCCCAGCGGCGGTTGCCGTCGGTGATGATCGCTACGTATCGAGGGGTTGGGGGACATCCCATGCGGGAGAAACGTCGCGGTAGGCGATCATTTCACCCGGCGGTGACGGATCTGCTTGGCTCGGCGCCACGAGCGCATGACGGCGAGCGTCGGGGTGATGAGGGGTCTCAGCTGCTGGTGCAGGCGGGCGGTGAGCGGCTCAGCGAACTGGCTCCTAGCCGTTGGGGCGGAGGTGTAATAGGCCACGACACCCACGAGGGTCATGGTGTGGTGCGCGGCATGGGGGAGGCTGCGAGCGTGATTTGCTGCGTGCTCGGCGACATGGGTGAGCGACCGGGCGAGGTCGTCGTGGTTCTCGTAGTACTCCAGGTGCCCTGTGCTGCCGGTGCTGGTGTCGTGTTCGTGGTCGATGAGGCTGTCGAGGATGGTGCTCAGCGCGCAGATCGAGAGGTAGGTCGTGTCGATCTCTGCTGCCTGCCTGGTCGTCGTGCGGGGGTCGGCGGCGGCCGCGATCAGCGCGTGTATGCATAGCACGGACGCTGCGCCGCCGGCGAGGAACTCTCGCCACCCCAGTCCGGTGCCTGCCGCCTCGCTGGCTGCCCATCGTTCGAGCTGGAGGGTTCCGGTGCGAGGTGCGGCATGGATACGGGTCTGTGCTTCGGCGCACCGCGCCGCAGCACGTTGTGCGGCCTTGACGATCGTGTTTGCCGCTGGCAGTTGCACGATGGCGTCTCTGACTGTGCTGGACAGTTCGGCCAGGTAGCCGCCGTCGTTGGGGTGTGGGTGGTAGCGGTAGTAGTCCCGGTGGGGTGGGGGGTGCGGCGTGATTGCGTCGGTGAAGGCGTGGTAGAGCTGCTGTCCGTTGAGCAATGGTTCGGGTACGGGCTGCTCGGTGAGCCCGTCCAGGTAGTCGTACATGACCTCCAGAGCGACGATAGCTTCGACTACCCGCGTGCGGTGCGCGCGGGGCGCGAGCGTCGCGAGGGTCGCGGCGACCTCGGCGTTGAAGCTCTCCTCGCGGAGCTTGCCGAGCGCCAGCTCTTGGAGGGCTGGGTCGGGGATCGCTCTTGCCTGGTGCTCCCAGCGGCGTAGCTGATTGCGGACGTGGGGCGCGACGGTGGGCCAGAAGCGGAAGTTTGCGAGCGCGAGCGCGAGGCCCGCTCGCGCCATCAGCCGGCGATCAGCGAATACGCTCCCTAGCCCTCGGCGCAGCACCCCACCGGCGGATTCGGTTTCGCGGCCCAAGGCACCCTTGCGCGGGTCGATGCGGCCTACTCATCCTGCAGGGCGAGTCTCGGGGGCACTCGCGAGGCCAGCCAGCCAGGGACAACCGCGACGATCATGACGGTGGCGAGCACCAGCGCGAAGATCTCGAGCGGGCGTGTTCCCGTCGCGACGACCGCGACGGGGAAGCCCGTGACGTGCCTGAGGTAGCCGTCGATCACGACCTGACCGTATATGCCCGCGAGTGCCCCCGTCAAGCACCCCGCGCTGAGCATCAGCGTCGTTTCCACCAGCAGGATGCGCCGCAACCGCCTGGGTTTCGTGCCATCCAGGCGCAGCCCTGCCAGCGAGACGCGTCGCTCCCAGATGCTTGACCCCAGCGCCGCGACCATCGCCAGGATCGCCGCGAGGATGAGCAGCGTCGATATCTCCCCGAGCTGCCCGAGGCCTTCACCCGCAGACGCATTGATCCTCGCCTCCCGCGCCTGCGCAGTCAGTACCTCCAGTCCACTGGCGCCGAGGGCCCGCTGGATTTCTCCCGCTGCCGCCGGAACGTTCGTGCCCGAGGTGAGGTTGATGCCGAGCGCGGTCGGCGCTGTGGTTTCCCAGTGGCGGCTGTAGTCGGCGCTGCTCATCAGGATCGCCCCGGGACTCCAGCCGAAGTTAGTCGTCGTGGCGGCGATCTTCAACCGAGGATTCCCTGTAGGGGTTGGCAGCGTCAATGTGTCTCCGACACCCTCGTGGTGTTCGGCGGCGATCTGCTGGGAGACAGTGACCCAGCCTCCTTCGCGTAACCGTCCGGCTGCGACAGCTGAGCTCCCCGTGATGATCTGGCCATCCAGCACACCAAAGCCGGTCGCCGGTGGCCACGCGAGGACCCAAACACGGCGTTCACCGACATCCAAGAAACTGCCCTGGAAGGTGCTGACACCGGCGACCCCGGGAACACGCGCGATCCCCACCGAAGCACGGCCGGGTAGAAAGTCGTCGATCGCCTGGTTGTCGTTCGGGTTCACGACCCACACATCCGCACTGTTGGAGTAATGGGAGGCGAACCCCGCGATGCCGCGCAGCAGCCCATCGCGGGAGCCATCCAGCGCGATGCTGCCAAACAGCGCAAGCGCACCAGTCGCAGCGAGCGCCAACGAACGCAGCGTCGTGGCCTTCAAGGATGTCAGCGCGATCGGCAGCACCGTGAGACGCTCATAGCGCCGGGCCAGCACCCCAGCAGCCCGTAGAACACCCGCGAACACAAGCGGGACCGCGAGCACAGTCGCCAACGCGAGCATCAAACAGGCGAGGATCGCAGCCGAAGGGGCGAACGCGAACAACGCGGCGCTCAGCACGATCAGGCTCGCCGCCGCCGCGGACAGCCGACGGCGAGCGCGCCGCCCGAGCGTGTTGCCTGGCTCGTCGTCCTCGTGATGTACGGCGTCCAACGCGCGCCCGCGGCGTAGGTCAAGCAGCGGTACCAGCGAGGCCAGGCACGTCGCGAGGACCCCGCCTATGAACGCCAGCACCACCGGCTCCAAGCCGACGACGGTCTTCGTTCCGAGCGTGAAGGCCGGGGTGAGATACCCGGGGGACTGCGCGAAGATCCCCAGCGACAACGCGTAGCCGCCGAGCAGCCCGACGAGCGAGGCGATGACCCCGAGACAGAGAGCCTGCACGAGGACCATCTGCACGATCGCAGTGCGCCTGGTGCCATCCAGGCGCATGTCGGCGATCACCTGCCGGCGCTCGGGAACGGTCAGCAGCATCGCGTTGAACGCGAACAGAAAGCCAAGCAGCGCGCTGATCGCCGCAAACAACGTGCTCGCCTGGTTGCTCGGGCGCAACGCCTCGTGCAAAAGCGTGACATCCTGGTCAGCGGAGGCAACCGTAAGTCGATTCCCCGCGAGTGCCTGCAGCTCACCGCGCACGGCCGCGTCGCGTCCGGGCAGCGGCTTCACCAGAACACGCGTGATCCTGCCCCACAGCCCGGCAAGCTGCTGCAGGCGTTCCAACGGCATGACCGCCACCCGTGCCTGCGAAAGCGCACCCGCCGTTTCAGCCCCCAGCACGGCAGTGACCCTCATCGGGATGGCGCGCCCGCGTAGCCACAGCGAAACCGACCGCGCACCGCTCGCCTTCGTGCTGAACGCTGGTATTCCCAGTTCGTTGGCAGTCGTCTTGCTGAGGCCGATCCCACCAGGAGACAGCGCTTCGATCGGGAGGGTATGAGCGAGCCCGTCCAGGACCGCGAGGCTGATGTCCGTGCCCGCGACATCGACCGTGACACGACGCCCGTTCGGTGCGACGATCGTCGCGGTCTGCTCCAGCAACGGTGCGGCCTGCTTGACACCCGGAAGATGTTCGACGCGTGCGAGGAGGCGTTCGTCGAAGCCGTCGGGGCTACGCGCGCGAAGCTGCAAACGGGCGGGCCCCACCACTGTATGAGCGACTTCTGCAGCCGACCCAGCGATGCTGCCGTTGGCGATCATCACCGCGAAGACCAGCGCAACACCAACCGCTACTCCCAGGCCCGCGAGCATCTCCTGCACGGTATGCACCCGCAGCCGCCGACGGTAGAAGTAGAAAATGGCATAGGGCCGCATCAGGGCCTTCGCCTTCAGGGGCTTATGGTCGGGGGGGCTCACCCCGGCGCCGCCGACCTCGACCCACCCGGGATTGTTGAGTCACCCCGGTTGCCGTCCGTGCTCGTATCGACGAGCCGGCCGTCGCGCAAAGTGAGTGAGCGGTCGGCCATGGCCGCCGCCTCGGGATCGTGGGTCACCAGCAGCACTCCGGCCCCGCGCTCGTGCGCGATCGACCCCAGCATCTCCACGATCTCCCGGCTGCGAGCGCTATCGAGATTCCCGGTCGGCTCATCGGCCAGGATCAGTCTGGGTTCGCCCGCCAGGGCACGGGCGATAGCGACCCGCTGGCGCTCGCCGCCGGAAAGCTCACCCGGCGTGTGCACCAAGCGCTCGCCGAGACCGACCCGCTCAAGCCACGGGATCGCGCGCGCCTGCGCCTCGCGCATCCCGACCCCGCCCAACATGAGCTTGATCGAGGCGTTCTCGACTGCTGAGACGCGCGGCAGCAGATGAAAGCTCTGGTAGATGAACCCCACATCCCGCATCAGGTAGTCACACGCCTCGTCATTGGAGAACGAGGCCAGATCACGCCCGCCATAACGGATCGTCCCCGCCTCAGGCGTCAGCAGCGCCGCGATCAGCAGCAGCAACGTCGTCTTTCCCGACCCGCTCGGCCCCTGCAGGGCAACCATCTCCCCAGGAGCGATCGTGAGGCTCACGCCGTCGACCGCGCGTACCTCCTCTCCTGCTCCGCGGTAGTGCTTGACTACCCGCTCCAGTTCAAGTGCGCTCACAGTCCCACTGGATAGGATACCGGCCGGCCGGATCTGGTCATGCGCTCGCGCGGCGCTCTGCCGGGGGATGCAGTGGCACGACTGGCGCGAGTTCGGGTTCGCGGCTGCCTCGCAGTTCGCCTTCGCCGAGCGCCAGCGCACGATCCACCCCGGAGAGGCAAGTCGCGTCCACGGCGCTCGCGAGCACCCCGATGCCGTCGTCGGCGAGCGAGCGCAGCAACAGCAGGATGCTGTCTCGGTCGAGGAGGTCGACACCCTTGGTGGGCTCATCGATCACGAGCAGCCTTGGCCGAAAGGCGAGTACCCGAGCGATCGCGACGCGCACAGCCTCGCCGCTGTCCAACTCGAGCGGCCCGAGCCCGGCACACCGCTGAACACCCGCACGCTCAAGAGCAGCCTGGGCGGAAGATTGCGCCGAGGAGGAGGAGCTGCCGCGCGCCAGCAGACCGGACGTCAACTGTGCGAGGACGGTCCGGCCCTCAGCAGGACGAAAGACCTTCCTGCAGTAGCCGACTCCCTGCCCGAGCAGATCCTCGCTATGCCCTGTCAGGTCAGACCCATCGAAGCGCACCACGCCCGCGTCTGGTGCTTCCACTCCGGCTGCGACACGTAGCAGCGTCGAGCGGCCGGAGCGTCGCAGGCCCCAGATCGACACCAGTTCGCTCGTATCGAGCTTGAGCGACACCTCACGAAGCGCAACACGCTCGCGTCCCCTGTGGTTGTAGGACTTGCTGACCCGCTCGAGCTCAAGCAGCGTCATCGCGACGAAGCCTGGCTCCTGGCGCTCTCCTTCAGCTCGCGGCGAGCGAACTGGACCCACGCAAGCCTGGCATCTGAGACCAGACGACTCTCCTCAAACGTCAGTCGCTCAACCAAACCATTCGAGTCATCCCCACCGATGGAGCCTGCGGACGCCGACAACTCTCTGGCGCAGTCCTTCAAGCACTCTTGCTCGTAACGGTCAAGGACCCGCAGCGCAGCATCCGGAGGGTACATCGCCATTTGCCGCACAAACAGCTGGGAATGCTGACGATTCTGAAGCGTCTGCGCCAGCAGCCACTCCTCGAACTTCTCAGCGCTCCCAGCAGTCGCGTGATAGTGCCGTTTGGGCTGACGCCGACGCTCGGAAACCGGCCCAATCGCCCGTCTGCCGGAGGTCTCCTCGATCAGCCCTTTGCTCTCCAACGCATCGAGTGCCGAGTAGATATGCGATTCGCTGCTGATAGACAGCACACCCTCATACACACGTATGAACCTGTGCGCCAGCTCATATCCGTAGCTCGGACGGTCAATCACAAGGCCCAACAGCGCCCAGTTGATCGGCGAGCGCATCGCCATGGGCCGTCTGCCCCGCTCCCCGTGGATAGTCCACTCCGCCTGTCCGCCCATGAACAATGCAAACTAATCGAAGTTCAAACAGCCGGCAAGAAATGTTTCCGACCCTTCTCGCCGGGGTTTGGTCATGCGCTCGCGCGGCGCTCTGCCGGGGGGTGCAGTGGTACGACTGGTGCGAGTTCGGGTTCGTGGCTGCCTCGTAGTTCGCCTTCGCCGAGCGCGAGGGCGCGATCCACTCCGGAGAGGCAAGTGCCGTCTACGGCGCTCGCGAGCACCGCGATGCCGTCGTCGGCGAGTGAGCGCAGCAACAGTAGGATGCTGTCTCGGTCGAGGAGGTCGACGCCCTTGGTGGGCTCGTCGATCACGAGCAGCCGCGGGTGATAGGCGAGGACTCGGGCGATCGCGACGCGCACGGCCTCGCCGCTATCCAGCTCGCGGGGGCTGAGTGCTGCGCACCGCTCGACACCCGTACGCTCGAGAGCAGCCTGGGCACAGGACCGCGCCAGCGACCCGGAACTGCCCCGCGCAAGCAGACCTGACATCACCTGTGCGAGGACGGTACGGCCCTCGGCAGGACGAAAGACCCGTCGGCAGTAGCCGACTCCCCTCCCCAACAGATCCTCGCTATGCCCTGTCAGGTCAGACCCAGCGAAGCGCACGACACCTGCATTCGGTGCCTCTACTCCGGCGGCGATACGCAGTAGCGTCGAGCGACCGGAGCGCCGAAGGCCCCAGATCGACACCAGTTCGCTCGTATCGAGCTTGAGCGACACCTCACGAAGCGCAACACGCTCGCGTCCCCCGTGATTGTAGGACTTGCTGACCCGCTCGAGCTCAAGCAGCGTCATCGCGACGATGCCTGGCTCCTGGCGCTCTCCTTCAGCTCGCGGCGAGCGAACTGGACCCACGCAAGCCTGGCATCTGAGGCGAGACGACTCTCCTCGCACGTCCGCCGCTCAACCAAACCACGTGAGCAGCCTCCGTCCACACTCATGAACAATCTAGGCTAGTCAAAGCTCGAACGGTCGGCAAGGAACGTTTCCGACTTCGTTCCCTCTTGAGAAGAGCGTAGACAATTTCGAAAGGTTGCTGAGCCCCCACGTCCGGAGCTATTCGGCACCGAATCCAGGGTGGCAGCAGCAACGCTGGAATCGAAGAGCCGACACTACTCAAAATTTGAAACCTCAAATTTTGAGTAGGCAAAAGCCTCTGAGAGCGACAGACTTCGATCCACGATGCCGGACACGTGGGATATGAGCCAGGGCCTGCCGTTTTTCGGGCAGCGCCGGAGGAAGCTCCGACGCTGGTGTGGGGCGGTAGCCCCCAGGCCAGCCGAACTGAGCAGGAGCAACTCGTGTTTGGATCGCAGAGCACGGATCGACCTGCCTCAGGCCGACGAGGGCGCGGGCTGGGCGGCTCCTGGCCTGCTCGGCCCGCGCCTTTGTTATCCGCGCAGGCTCCGGCAGTGAGCTTGGGGGGCCGTCCCGAGGATCGGGGCAAGCGTGAGGGATCGCGCTTGCCCCCCTCGGCTCCCAGGGTGCAGGGCATAACTGTCGAACTCTCTCCGCACCAGGTGAGGGGTGTTCTGCGTGAGGCGACGGGTGCGGATTGCCTGCGCGAGCTGCTTGTGGAGCAGGTGGATGACCTCCAGCGGGCGGTCGCCGCAAAGCTGGGTGACCCGGAGCTGGATATCCAGCGGATTGCCGTGACGTCGTTGAGGACGCTGGGTGTGTTCTGTGCTTTTGCGCCGCCCGGCACCATACGGGGACTCAAGGAAGTCGGCGATGGCCTGGGGATGAGCCACAGCACGGTTTACAGGTATGTGCAGGCGCTCGCCGCGGTCGGGCTCCTGGAGCAGGCACGGGGACGCAAGTATCGTATCCCGCCCCCCGACAGTGTGCGCAGCACGTAGACCCGATGCCTCGGGTAACACAGGCAGCGGCGAATGCGTATGTGTCCAGTCTTGTTGACTTTCAGGGGTATTCGTCTTCGGTGGAGCGAGGTCTTCTGGTTCTTGAATGTTTCACCCCGCGACGGCGGCTGCCCGGAGTCAAAGAGATCGCCGATGAGACGGGGATGTCGCCCGCGACGACCCACCGGTATCTGACGACGTTGCTCGCGCTGGGCTACTTGGAGCAGGATGCCTCGCGCAAATACGGTCTCGCGCTTGCTCTCACCTGCCTCGGCCTGTCGACGATGAGTGCAGGCAGCCTACGCGAGCACGCGCACCCCTACCTGCACGAGCTGCGCTGCCAGAGCAGCTACACGACGGCGATCGCCACCCTCGACGGGACCGAGGCTGTCTACGTCGAACGGCTGTCCGCCGCGCGCAGAGGAGATAACGCGCTGGGGCCCGCTGCCGGTGAGCGGCGGCCCGTACATAGCACTGCGGTCGGAAAAGCGCTGCTTGCCTCGTTGCCCCTGTACGCGCAGGACACCCTGATCGCCGAGCTGACGCTCAAGCGGCACACCCCGAACACGATCACGAGCAAGACTGAGTTACGCGCCGAGCTCAACGCAATGGCTGAGCAGGGCGTTGCCGTCGACGACCAAGAGCTCACGCTTGGCCAGAACGCAATCGCAGCGCCCGTGCGCGACCAGACAGAAGTCGTTGCGGCGATCTGCATCGACGCCCCAACAGCGAGGATCACCCTGGAGGGGATGATCGAGCACCTCACGCCGTACCTGCTGGTCACCGCCGACCGAATCTCCGCGCGGCTCGGCTACCGCCGGGGAGACGAGCGGGGCGAACGGGAGGGCTGGGCGGCATGAAGGATCTGAGCATTGACGATGGACCGCACGCACCCATGATGTCTAACGGCGGAGCGAGGCGGAGTGTCGTCCTGGTGGGCCAGATCAGCCCGCTGCTGGGGCGCGGCCTAGCACAGATCCTTGGTGAGGACGCAAGCCTTCGGCTTGCCGAAAGCAACCTTAATGATGCTGAACTGGAGCGCGCTATCGCGCAGTGGCGGCCGAACGTGGTCATCCTGGATTCGGCGAGCGTGGCCGAGCCAACTTCCTTGAAGCGGCTGCGTAATCGACACCCCGCGGTCGGGGTTGTTGTAGTTGCGCATCGTCCTGGGCGTCTGTATGGGGCGCAGCTGATAGCAGCTGGCGCCTCGTGCTTGTCGACCGATGCGTCCGCTGCCGACATCCTTGCCATGATCCATCACGCAGCGAAGGGAAATCATGTTCTAGCCCTCGGGCAAGATCTGCGACGGGAGAGTCTGATTGGGCCTTGGGCGGCTTCTCTTACCCACCGTGAGAGGGAGGTCTTGGATGGCATGCGCTGTGGATGGTCTTACGGCGAGATCGCCGACAAGCTCGGTATCGGCATTGAGACGGCACGCACACATGCAGCTGGAGTGCGCCGGAAGCTCGGGGTGTCTCGCAAGGCGGATCTTGTTGGCCTGCACGAGCCGGTCCGGTACAAACGGTAGCTCCAAGGGCTGGCGGCGTCAGATGGCTGGATCATCCCCAAACTCACCCGAATCTCACCCGAATATCACCCGTAAAGGGGATAGCACACCGGCCCATAAGTCGATACTATGCCGATCAACCGACCAAGATCGATGGCCAAGGACCCTACGACTTTCTGCCGACGGAAACGAAATGCGTCGGATCCTCAACCCTACAACCAATCGGAGATTCGACACCATGAGGGGGCAGCAGTGACTATGATGCGAGGCGGGATCAAGAACCCATTGGGCAACGTATCACCGGTGGCCTCTCTCAAGCTGGCCGCGGCTTGGTGTCTGTGCTTGATTGGTCTTGCGTGTTGGTCTGTGACTGCGGGCGCGGAAGGGGCGCTGCCTGTGGGTGGGGGGCTTGTTCCAGGTGGTCTTTCGTTGGTTGAATCTCCTGTGGGTGGTTCTTCTGTTCCTTCGGCGGAACAGTTGGGTTTGGATGCGCAGTCGCGTTCGGCGTATGAGGGGTTGGGTAGGGAAGGTGCGGTTGCGTTGGCTGTGCAGCGTTTTCATGTTGATAGACCGGCCTGGACGCCGCCGGGGCATGACGATGGTGGGCATGTCGCGAAGTACATCGGGGAAAATAGCTTGGTCGAGGTGTTGCCCAGCGGCAAGAACGTTGTTGTGGGCTCTACGACACCGTTGCGGATCGCTGATGGGTCTGGCCAGGAGGTGCCGGTTTCGTTGACGCTTCAGGATCAAGGGGAAGATTTTGCTCCCGCGGCTCCGTTGGTGCCGGTCTCGATTTCGAAGAGCGCGTCGGGTGGGGTCTCGTTTCCGGTTGGGATCAGCGCAGCGCCTGCATCTGCCGAAAGTGGGGAAGCTCCCACCGTTGTCGGTAATCGTGTGTCGTTCGCTAACACGGCTAAGGACACCGATTTCATGGTCGAACCGCTACCGGCGGGCGCCGAGGTATCCTGGCAGCTGCGCTCACAGCAAAGCCCACAGGATAACGCGATCGTCTTCAGGCTACCGACGGGGGCTTCGCTGCAAATGAGCCCTGAGGTGCCGGGTGGTGCGGAAGTAGTGGAGGAAGGCAAGACGCAGCTGGCGATTCCGCCAGCGTCTGCGGTCACTGCGGATGGCCAGTTGTTGCCGGTCTCTTATTCGGTCAGCGGGAGTACGCTGACGACGCATGTAGATCTCAGTGGGACCGTAGACTTTCCTGTGCTGGTGGATCCTATCTTGGCGGGGGCTTATGGGTCTGTGAATAACGCGGATGGGTGGCCGAATTGGATACCTTCTACGAACTCTGAAGGTTTCGCGTTCCCGCAGTATCCGACTTCGATTCAGGCTGGGGCGGGGTTGGGCTGGCCTAACGGTGCTTATGGCGAGTGGACTATTTTTGCGCCGGGCGCTGGGGAACCGGGAGGTTCGGGGATCACACGAGTCGATCTAACCGGAGTGAGCCACCAGTTCACGAACCAGTCATATATTTATGCGCTTATTGGTCTGAGTGATGGTAATAACCCGGTTTACAGCTTCAACGGGCTCGCTGGAGCCAGCGGCGCTTCACCACTTTACACCGCCGAAGGCTATTCAAATATTGCAGTCGCGTTCTGCGCGCAGGGAGCGGGCGGTCACGATGGGGGTCAGCAGCCTCTTTGTGATGAGACGGCTGCGGGTCAGTATTTCCAGTTTGCGGACATACTCGGCCCCAACGGTCGTACGGTCTACAACTATGTCGAAATGTCTGGAGCGGCGATAACCTATCTCGACGAAGTACCGCCAAGCTCAGTTTCCCTGGCGGGTAGCTCTGGTGAAGAATGGGTCCGTTATGGTAGATCCACAACTTTGATTTCTGGGGCTGATCAGGGTTTGGGGGTGCAGCGCTTTGAACTCCAGATCCCGGAGGGGAACCCGCCTTTCTTTACTCAGGAACTGTCGTGCGGTGGGTCTATTGGTTTCGCTGGGTGCCCACATTCGGAATTTTCTTTCCCCATTACTGGGCTGTCCACGTTGAACACGGGGGTTTATTCGCTGGGGGCAAATGTGGTCGACGCGGCGGGTAACCGGAGCTGGCAGCAGTCAAAAGTCTACATAGATCATTCGGCCCCGGTGTTGTCTCCTCTTACAGGTTCGCTTGCTGAAGCGCCTAGCGGTGAAGTCGGCGATGGCTCCTACACACTCTCGTTTTCCGCGACGGATGGCACTTCGGGGGCTCCTCAGGTAGGGATGGGTACCCTTGAAGTAGTTGTGGATGGAGCGGTCAAGTCTACTACTCACACGTCCTGCGCTCTTCCTCGTGGAGTGCCCAATTCACAGTGCTTCGGTTTGGAAGGCAGCTGGACATTCAATGGGCAGGAATTCGGTGCTGGTACCCACACCGTCACGGTGAAAGCGAAGGACTGGTTGGGTAACGAATCGACACGGTCTTTGACGATTACGGTCAGTGAAGCTGCTTTTCAGCAGGTCGGGCCGGGCGCTGTGAATCTCGGGACGGGTGATTTCCGGTTGAGTTCGACAGATGTCTCGCAGTCTGGTAACGGTGCGACGTTGGCGGTTAGCAGGGTGTATGATTCGCGTTACCCGACACGGGGGGAAGGCGAAGCGCTTGGTCGTGGGTGGACGTTGAGTCTCCCCGACCAGGGTGTAGCGGAGTGGCAGAGTCTCACTCCGTTGCCGAGCGGAAGCGTCTCGCTGAAGAATGCGAGCGGCGCCCAGCTCGTGTTCTCGTCGAATGGTAGTGGTGGCTATGTTTCGCCGGTTGGCTATGAGGCCGACACGTTGACCGGACCGACAGGGAGCCCGGCGACGTACAAGCTGGTAGATGCCGCAGGGAACGCTACGACGTTTGAACAGCCCGCGAACGAAACGATATTCGTGCCGAAGACGGTCGTTCAGGCGACTGGTGCTGGCGGCCTTGACCAGGTGAAGTATATGTTCAAGAAGCTCTCGACCGGGGCTACCGAGCCAACAGAGATGCTGGCGCCTGAACCCGCCGGCGTCAGTGGCTGTGCCTCAACGTTCGTGAAGGGCTGCCGCGCACTGGTGTTCGTCTATTACGAATCTTCGGGTTGCCTTAACCAGTTGAAGCAGATCGATATGAAGGCATGGGACCCATCGAAGGGCGAAATCACCTCTCCGGCGGTCGCGGAATACTCGTATGACGGTAACTGTCGGTTGCTCGCGGAGTGGGACCCACGTATCTCTCCCGCGTTGAAGACGAACTATGGTTATGACAGCGAAGGTCACGTCGTTGCGTTGACGCCGTCCGGCGAAGAGACGTGGGCGTTCACCTATGGGTTGCAGGGGTCTGATCGTAATCCGGGGCGCCTATTCGGGGTGACCCGCGCCAGCGCCAGTGCCGGGCTGTGGAACGGCCAGCCGCCCGCCAACACTGTGAGGGCCGTGATCTCTGGGACGCCTATCGTCGGGGTGAAGATGAGCATCAACAACGGGACGTGGAGCAACGAGCCGGTGACCTACCGCTACCAGTGGATTGACTGCAAGACCTCGGGCGGTGAATGCTGCAAAGAAGGCGTCTCGGAATGCACCCCGATCACCGGCGCTACGAACCCGACATACACACCGACAGCGAGCGACGTCGGACACCCATTGGCGGTGCGGGTCTATGCGATCAACGGCGGAGGCATGGTCGAAAGCCTCAGCACCTCAAGCACAGCGGTGCAGTCCACGGGGACACCCCACGAAGGCGAAGCGCCGCCGGCAACAGCGTCCCGCTGGACGGTCGAGTACGGTGTGCCGCTGTCGGGGTCGGGTTTGCAGTCGCTGACGAAGAGCGAAGTCGAAAAGTGGGGGCAGAAGGACTACCCGCTCGAAGGGACCGCGGTCTTCCCGCCCGATGAGACCGTCAACTGGCCCGCCCCGGACTACCGTCGCGCCAGTGTCTACTATCTGGATAAGCTGGATCACACCGTGAACGTCGAGCAGCCCGGCGGCGCGGTCTCGACCGCCGAATACGATTCGCACTACAACGTCAAGCGGACCCTGACACCTGCGAATCGTCAGGTGGCGATCGAAGCTGGCGCGGGGTCGGTCGCGAAGTCAGAACTACTGGAAACCAAGAGCGAATACAGCCCTGACGGGAGCGAGCTCGTCAGTACGCTCGGCCCGCAGCACACGGTGAAGCTCGCGGTGGGCAAGGTGAAGGCTAATGAAGAAGTGCTGGCGCGTAAGCGCGTCCATTTCTACTACGACGAAGGGTCACCGGGCGGCGAAACCAACCATCTGGTGACAAAGAGCATCGAAGGCGCCGAAACCGCGAGCCACGAAGAATTCGACAAGCGCACCACCACGACGGCTTATGCTGGCCAGGAAAACCTGGGTTGGAAGCTGCACGCGCCGACATCGGTCACGACCGACCCTTCGGGGTTGAAACTGACGACCGCGACGCTCTACAGCTCAAGCACGGGCGAAGTCACGGAAACAAGGGGTCCGGCGAGTTCGGCGACGTCGCCTACGCCGGTTTTTGCATTCCAGGTCGGTGTCGAAGGTGGCGGTAACGCGCAGTTCCGTGGACCGAAGGGCTTGGCGATCGACTCGCACGGGAACCTGTGGGTCGCCGACGACGGCAACCACCGTGTTCAGGAGCTCTCCTCAACGGGCAGCTATCTTGGGGAATTTGGGTCGTGGGGTACCGGTGAAGGGCAGTTCAAGGAACCCAAGGGCTTGGCGATCGACTCGCACGGCAACATCTGGGTCGTGGACTCGCTGCTTGACCGCGTGGAGGAGTTCACGGGTGCTGGTGTGTTCGTCCGCCAGTTCGGCAAGGAAGGTATCGCCGCAAACGAATTCAAGGAACCGAAGGCGATCGCGGTGGACTCCCACAACAATGTGTATGTCACGGACACGAAGAACAACCGGGTCGAGAAGTTCAACGAAAGCGGGGTCTTCCAGTCCACCTTTGGTTTCGGTGTCAGCAACGGCGAAGCGAAACTAGAGACCTGCACCACTAGCTGCCGTGCGGGGACGGCCGGCGAAGGCAATGGGCAGATGGAAGAACCCAGAGGCATCGCCGTCGACAGCACCGGGCATATCTACGTCAGCGACACCGATAACAGCCGCATCGAGGAGTTCAACGAAAACGAGACATACACCACAAAGTTCGGCTCAGAAGGCACCGGCAGCGAACAGTTCAACTGGCCACAGCACCTCACGCTCGACTCCCACAACAACCTCTGGATCACGGACACCAAGAACAACCGTGTTCTCGAGCTCAACGAAGCGCACCATTACGTCACGAAGCTGGGGTCCAGGGGCACCGGTGGTAGCGGCCAGTTCGAAGAACCCCGCGGCATCGTTGTCAACAGCCACGGCGATATCTGGGTCAGCGACACGAACAACAACCGTCTCGAGGAATGGGACCCCGTCAACCCGGCGGTCCACAACACCCAGACGATCTACTACACGACCGCGGCGAACTCGGAATACCCCGAATGCGGCAACCACGCCGAATGGGCAACCCTCCCCTGCCAAGAGCAGACCGCGGCACAGCCAGAAACAGGACGGCTACCGGGCCTCCCGACCACGCGGTACACCTACAACGTGTGGGGCGAGCCACTCACCACAACCGACACGAACGGCACGAACAACCGCACGACGACAGTGACCTATGATCCTGGTGGCCGTGTGAAGACGACCGGGATCGCTGCGACGTCTGGGACGGCGCTGCCAACGATCACCGACAAGTACAACGAAGCACAGGGCGGCCTTGAAGAACAGAGCTGGATTCTTGGCGGCACGACCGTGAAGATCACGAGCACGACGAACAAGCTCGGCCAGATGACGTCCTACACCGACGCCGACGGAAACACCTCGACCTACGAATACGACGAAGACGGCCGCGCGAAGAAGCTCAACACCGGGAAGGGCACCGACGCATACACCTACAGCACCACCACCGGCCTACCAACAGAACTCGTCAACGAATACGGCGCGACAAAGCTCACGTTCACCGCGACGTACAACCTCGACAACGAGATCGTCAACGAAGGCTACCCCAACAACATGGTCGCGAAGCACTCCTACGATCCGACTGACACTCCCGTCGGCCTCGAATACATAAAGAATGCGCACTGCGGGGAAACGTGCACGTGGTTCAGCGACAGCGTCGTGCCGTCCATTCGGCAACAGTGGATCACTCAGGCGGGGAGCCTCTCCAAGCAGACCTACGCCTACGACACGGCTGGGCGTCTCACCGAAACACAGGATACCCCCACAGGCAAGGACTGCACCGCCAGGCTGTACGGGTATGACGAAGACACCAACCGCACGACGCTAACGACCCGGGAATCCGCAACCGCAGAATGCACAACCACTGGCGGGACCGCCGAAATCCACGCGTATGACCCCGCCGACCGTCTCACCGACAACGGCGTCTCCTACGACCCCTGGGGCAACCTCCTCAAGATCCCCGGCAGCGACGCGGGCGGCGGCGAAATCACGAGCGGCTACTACGCCAACAACAGGCTCGCGACGCAGACCCAGAGCGAAGAGACGATCGGCTACAACCTCGACCCCGCGCTGCGCACCCGCGAAACCGTCGCAACTGGCAAGAGCACGGCCGACACGATCAACCACTACGCGGGGCCTGGAAGCCTGCCTGTTTGGACAACAGAAACGCCCTCAGGGCACTACACCCGCCTGATCCCTGGCCTCAGTGGCCTCGCGGCGACGCAGAACAACACAGAAGCACCCGTCCTGCAGCTCGCGAACCTTCATGGCGATATCATTGCCACAGCAGCAGCAAGCGAAACGGAAACCAAACTGCTCTCCATCACCGACACCACTGAGTACGGCGTACCACGCGTCTCCACGCCCGCCAAGTACTCCTGGCTCGGCGCAGGGGAGCTTCCGACCGAACTATTCTCCGGTGTGATCGCGATGGGCGCCCGCAGCTACATCCCCCAGCTCGGACGATTCCTCCAGGCCGACCCGACGCCAGGCGGATCAGCCAATGCCTACGCCTACACAGCAGGAGATCCCGTCAACAGCAGCGACCCCAGCGGCAACTACACCAGCACCATCACCTACGGCACCCTCTCAGACGTATCCACAGGCCCAGGCATACAGACCCCCGAAGGACACGACACAGTCCCCGGCGCCATCATCCCACCACCCGTCAACATGCAAATCGAGGAAGCATTCTTCGCCAACCCACCCTGGGCCGCCCCCATCGCCCTCACCACATCAGCCGAAGGGCAATACGACGAGGAAATCGAACTCGGGGCCTCCGGCGGTAGTAAGGGCTTCGGCGTCATCCTGTATAAGGGCGGTCCGGGGGCCACGTGCGGGAGTAATTCTCCCAGCCACAGAAAGTGCCCTAATCATTGGAAGGGCGGAGAGGGCGGCCCGACTGTGGGCGAAATAGTGGAAACGGGCAAGGAAGTTTTCGGTGTATTGAAGTGTGCTTATGAACTCTATAAGTATAAGGGGGGTGGCTGCGGTAATCCATAGAGATAATCAGCTAGTCCCAGACCTAATATACGATAATGCCTAGAGCCAATAAGAAGCGGGAGGGGCGAATTAGTATTACGAACGCTCCGGCGTCGCTGCTACTGATCGTTATGGCTGTGCTTACTATATTCGTAGGCTACACGGCCGTGGTGATTTTAGATGCGACTACCTCCGGCGCCCGCCATGCTTCAGTATTTTGGCCGACAATTGTCATACTTGTGTTAATCGCCATTTGGGCAGTGCGGGTGATACGCCGATCATGGATCAGCTTCAGAACTAAGACGATCCGATCCAGGGGAGATGATTAAAGAAGTCAAGCCGAGCCCTGAAGGTGCGGCAGTTAGTTGCGTTCTGTGGGGTTCCCCCGGTTTAGTGGACACCTTGATAGCTGCGTCGTCTGGCGTGGCTGGAAGGATGTGTTTTAGTGTATTGCCTGCGGCTACGCGGCTGCACGTGGCCTTGCGCGCCGCTCAGTTGCCCGATGAAGCATGCTGCTATGAACCACCTGGTGATCTAGCGTCACAGTTACCAGGATCGAGGCTTGCGTTGCGGCGCGCAAAGGGAAGCTTAAACGTCACATGCAGCCTGCCGTTTCGTAGCGGGGCCTTCTTGGTTGCTGTCGCGATTAGCTTTCCGCGGTAGCGGGCGGTGTAGCTGATGTGGACCATTCCGGTGGAGGAGAGCCCTGTTACACGGACGGCGAGCCGGCGTCCGTGCAGCGCCTCCGCGACGTGAAGCGTCGGCTGCGGCGAAGGAGACCCGTCGTGCCCGCCTAGTCCGCCGGAGTTGTCGCTGCCTCCCGGTCCTCCAGAGACTGGGACGACCAAGATCGCCCTTGCAGCGTTCGCGGAGCTGCTGTTGCCCGCAGCGTCGCTCAGCCATACCGCAAGCGTCCAGGTCCCAGGGCCGAGCACCGTCACCGTCGCCGGTCCTTCTGCAGGTGCCGCTGTTGGCGTGCTACAAGCACCCGAGCCGTTTGCTGGGCAGACTTGGTAGAGAGCTATACCCAGAAGTTGTGGATGCGTGTGAGGAGAGCTTCGCCTCGTCGGCCTTCATCCCACCGTACTGCGCGCGCCAACGATTGAACGTCGACTCCGTGACCTCGAGATGCCGCAACACCTCGACGAGATCCTGCCCCTCATTCAACAGCCGTTCGCCCTCACGGATCGTCCCTGACTGCCTGCTCCGGCGTATGCCTGTGTCGCTTCATGGTCGTGTTCATCCTCTCATCCCATCAACGGGACATGACGAACACACATGCAGTTCGGATCTACCGGGGCACCCGAATTCCCACCCCCTGGACGAGCAAGGAGGGAGAACCACTCGCCGGATCCTGGAGTGGTCGATGGTCGATCATATGCGCGCGGAGCTGGTCGTCGACGCGCTGCAGATGGGTGTCTCCAGGCGCCGCCCGAACGCGGGGCTTGTGCACCATTCCGACCCCTCAATGTGCGACCCCGGGAGGGCCGCCGCCCACGCGCGTCTCGCCCTCGGGGAGGCGCCCATCGCGGCCGACGTAGCCGTCCTTGCCGCCGGCGCAGAGGTAGGTCGCGTCGCCGTCTCCAACGTTGCGCACCTTGCGCACGGTGGCGGCGTCCACACGCGCGAAGCCGCCCTCCTCGAGGCGATGCACGGAGCCGTCGCCGAACTCCATCTCGATGACGCCGCGGTGCACGAAGTAGAGCTCCTCCTGCACGTCGTGGAAGTGAGAGCCGCTTTCATAGCCCGCGGGCATCACGATCGCGTTGATGCCGAAGGCGGTTACGCCGAGGCCCTTGCGCACCTTGCGAAAGCCGGGGCCCTCGCCGAGGTCGTCGAGGCCGCCGACGGCATAGCCCTCGCCTGTGGTCACTCCGGGGTAATCGGTGTCCATCTCTTCTCCTTGGTCAGTGGTCGGCAACGTGTCCATCGGCGGGCTCGAGCGGACGGCCCTCCTGCGCCCAGCGCACGAGGCCGCCGAGCATCGAGTGTGCCTGAAAGCCCGAGGCGCGGAAGGCCTGCGCGGCCATATCCGAGCGCGAGCCCACGCGGCAGTAGAACACGACGGGGCGCTCGCGCTCGATCGTACCCGCCTGCGCGGTGAGATCCACGAGCTCGATATGGCGGGTTCCGGCGATGTGGCCGGCCTCGCGCTCGTAGCCCTCGCGAACGTCGATCACCTGCACGTTGGGATCCTCCGCCAGCCAGCTCTCCACCTGCTGGGGATTGACCCCGATCTCGGTGGAGGCGCCAGCGCTCATTCCTCGCAGCGTAGCGATCCGGCCGGGAAACGATGAGGAAACGATGGGCGATCGATCGGGATCCCGCCCGTCCGGCTCGGCAGCCCGCGGCCCTCTTGTAGGATCACAGGCATGGAGGCCACAAGCGACATCTACACCATCCCCCAGGAGCACTTGGACTTCTGCGCGACGATCGGCGAGATCGCGCGCGAGAAGATCGCCCCTCGCTCGGCGGAGATCGACGAGAAGGCCGAATACCCGTGGGACATCCGAGGGATCCTCGCCGAGCAGGACATCCTCGGGCTGCCCTTCCCGATCGAGTATGGGGGCACGGGTACGGGCACTTTGATGCTGAATATGGCGGTGGAGGAGATCGCGAAGGTGGATGCGGCGTGCGCGCTGATCCTGATGGTGCAGGAGCTCGGCACGCTGCCGATCCAGCTGTTCGGCAGCGACGAACTCAAGGAGCGCTTCCTGCCGAGGTGCGCGAGCGGCGAGTGGTCGCCGGCCTTCGCACTCTCGGAGCCCGAGGCCGGCTCGGACCCCGCGGGGATGAAGACGACGGCAGTGAGAGACGGCGATGAGTGGGTGATCAACGGCACCAAGAACTGGATCACGAACCTCGGTGTGGCCGACTTCTACATCTGCTTCGCGGTAACCGACCGCGAGAGCAGGCGGATCACCGCGTTCGTGGTGGAGGCCGACCGGCCGGGGTTCAGCGTGGGCAAGCTCGAGCACAAGCTGGGGATCCGCGCCTCGCCCACGGGCCAGCCGATCTTCGAGGACGTGCGGGTGCCCCAGGAGAATGTGATCGGCGAGGTGGGAAGGGGCCTGCGGGTGGCGCTGGGAACGCTTGAGCGCACCCGTCTCGGCGCCGCCGCGCAGGCGGTGGGGATCGCGCAGGGAGCCACCGACTACGCGGTGGCCTACGCGCGCGAGCGCCGTCAGTTCGGGCAGGCGATCAACGAGTTCCAGGGCATTCAGTTCAAGCTCGCCGATATGCAGATACGCACGGCGGCGGCGCGCGAGCTCCTCTACAAGGCCTGCGCGATGGCCGATCGCGGCGACGCCCAGCGCGCTCAGTACTCCTCGATGGCGAAGGTCTTCGCCTCCGACGCGGCGATGGCGGTGACGGTGGAGGCCGTGCAGGTGCTGGGCGGGCTACGGCTACGTGAAGGAGTACCCCGTGGAGCGCATGATGCGCGACGCGAAGATCACCCAGATCTACGAGGGCACGAACGAGATTCAGCGGCTCGTGATCGCCCGTACGTTGAAGTAGAGCCGGGTGGGTGAGGGCCATCGAGCGTCGATGCCCGCGTTCAAGCCCCCTGGTAACCTTGGACCCTGCGGCGCGTGGGCGTGGCGGCGCTGATCGCGCTCTCGCTCGGTCTGGTGGTCGTTGTGGTGGGACAGGGCTTCAGCACGATCGGCGCGGTGCGCGCGGTGGAGGACCTGGCGCTCGGCATCGCGGTGGCCGCGCTCCTGCTGGGCGCCGCGGCGTTCGTGGCGGTGCGCCTGGCCGACTGGCGCGACCCGCGCTCGGAGAGCGAGTTCGAAGAGCTGGTGCTGCGCTCGGAGGAACTGGCGCGCGAAGGGCTCGCGGCCGACCCCGAAGAAGGCGAGTTCATGGAGCTCGACCCGCTGAACGATCGCGACTTCGAAGAGCTCGTGCGCGATGCCCTCGACGATCTGCCGGATCTGCTGCGCAACGCGCTTGCGCACGTGCCCGTGGTCGTCTCCGATGGTGGACGCCGCGCGGGGGCCTACGGCCTCTATCAGGGAGGGCAGAGCCGCCGCGACGATACGCACGATCGGATCATCATCTTCCGCGACACGCTGCGGCGGGACTTCGGCTATGACGCGGGGCTGCTGCGCGATCAGGTGACGCGCACGGTGCGCCACGAGCTGGCGCACCACGTGGGCTTCGACGAGCTGGGCGTGAGCCGGCTGGATCTATAGCGCGCCGGCGGAGGGCGCCAGGTCGATTGAGTCCAGACCGCGGGACGAAGGCGCGGAACGAAAGAGGGCGCCGTGACCAGGGTCGATTGGTCACGGCGCCCGATGAGAGGCCCGCCAGCGCCCATGGGGAAAGACACTGGAGGCTCCCTGAGCGCCGCCGAATGGGGTAGCAGACAGCGCTCAAGCTTATGCGGTCATAAGAACAGGTTCTTATTGTCTTGTCAAGGTCGGTCCGTTACGAAACCCCGCTATAAGAACAGTGTACTCGTTCATCGGTACGATAGCCTACTGAAGGCCCCGGCGCCACCGAAAGCGGCGGAATCGCCCCAAAGTGCGGGGCTTCTCGGCCTGGCGACTTGCGCCGGAGCGTGATCGCTGGATTTTCGCCGTGCAAGGCTGCCTTCGCGCTTCTGCCTGCGGCAAGGCGATAATCCGCAACGAGAAGTCCACACGAATGGCATCCACAAGAAACAATCCGCCCCGCCGCCCAGCCCGCCGCACGCTGCCGCGGGGCTCCCAGGCGCTGCCGCGCGAGCAGGTGGCGGCCGATCAGCTGCAGCGTCTGCTGGTGGCGATGATCGATTCCGTGGGGGAGAAGGGGTATCGCGCGACGACGATCTCCGATGTGGTGGGCCGCGCGGGGGTTTCGCGAAAGACCTTCTACGAGCACTTCCCCAACAAGCAGGCGTGCCTGCTTGCGACCTTCGACATGATCGCTGAGGATGGCAGACGCCGGGCGATCACCGCCTACGAACGGGCCGAGGGGGATCTCCAGGAGCGCGTGGAAGCGGCGATCAGGGCGCTGTTTGAGGCGACGATCGACAATCCCGCGGCGGCGCGCCTGAACATGGTGGAGATCGTTGCGGCCGGACCCGCGGGCATCGAGCGTCGTGAGCGAGCCGTGGATGAGTACCGCAACTTCGTGCGGGGGATGCTCCAGCAGGAACGCAATGACGGAACCGTCCCCGATCTGGTTGTCAGGGGCGTGGTGGGGGGTCTGAACAGAATCCTCTACAGCCGCGTGCGCCACGGCCAGCGCGCCGAACTGCGCAAGCTGGTGCCCGATCTGATGCGCTGGGTGACGTGCTTTCGCCCGACCCCGAGCGTGCTCATGCAGGGTCTGGAGGAGGCGACGGCGTCTTCGCAGGAGACATTCGCCAGGGATCGCCATGCGCTGGGCGGCCGTGCGCCGGGCATCGCTCGCCTCGAGCTCGGGCGGAGATCTGGGGCTGGTGCGCGGGATGCCCAATGTGATGCGCAGCTTCACGCTGCATATGCAGCGTGAGCGGATCGTGGATGCGGTGGCGAATCTAACCGCTGCGGGCGGCTATGCGGATCTCGACGGTGGAGAAGATCGCGGGCGAGGCGGCGATGTCGCTGCAGACGTTCTACGACCACTTCAAGAGCAAGGAAGAGGCGTTTCTGTTCGCCTACGAGGTTGGTCACGCACGTGGATTGGCGCTGGTTGAGCGCGCGTACGAGGCGCAGCCAGACTGGCCACGCGGTGTGAAGGCGGCGATCGTAACGCTGCTCGAGTATCTCGGCTCGGAGCCGGCGTTCGCGCGGCTCTGCGCTGCTGCACATGCTGATCGCCACGCCACGCGCGGCGGAGCGGGCGAACGCGGGGATCACCGAGTACCTCTCGGTGCTCGAGCCGGGCTTCCAGGAGACCTCCGAGCACCGCCGCCCGCCGGCGATCACGATCGAGGCGATCGGCGGCGCGTTGGGGGAGCTGATGTACAGCTGCGTGATGCGCGATCGCGTCGCCGAGCTGCCGAGCGTGGGGATCTGCGGGACGTATGTTGCGCTCGCGCCCTTCATCGGTACCGAGGAGGCGGCGAGGGTGGCGATCGGGCCGCTGCCGAAGCCTCTGCCGTAGGATTCGCGGCCCCCGGAACTACCAAGGAGAGCACCAGATGCCCGAAGCCGTGATCGTCGACGCCATCCGCACGCCCATTGGAAGGGCGGCGAAGGGGTCGCTCAAGTCCGTTCGCGCCGATGACCTCGCGGCGATCCCGCTGCGCGCGCTGATCGAGCGCAACCCGCAGATCGAGCAGACCTCGATCGGGGACGTGATGATGGGCTGCGGCTATGGGGAGGGCGAGTCGGGCTACAACATCGGTCGCATCGCCTCGCTGATCGCGGGCATCGACTACCACGTGCCGGCGTGCACGGTGAACCGCTTCTGCGCGTCCTCGTTGCAGACCACGCGGATGGCCTTCCATGCGATCAAGGCGGGCGAGGGCGACACCTACATCGCAGCGGGCGTGGAGGCAGTGAGCCGCACGGGGAGGGGAAGCCAGTTCGAGTTCAACCACATGGTGGATGGCTCGGAGGGCTCGGCCTACAACGTGTACATCCCGATGGGCATGACCGCGGAGAACGTGGCCGCGGAAAAGGGCGTGAGCCGCGAGGCGCAGGACGAGTGGGCGCTGATCTCGCAGACGCGCGCGGTTGAGGCGGTGCAGAGCGGGCACTTCGACAAGGAGATCGTGCCCGTGACGGTGCCCGCGCACCGCGATACGGACAAGGAGGGCAACGAGATCGAGGTGCCCGAGACTGTGGTCACCAAGGACGACGGCCCTCGCCCGGGGACGACGATGGAGAAGCTGGCGGCGCTGAAGCCGGTGTTCAAGGAGGACGGCAGCGTGACGGCGGGCAACGCCTGTCCGCTCAACGACGGCGCGGCGGCGCTCCTGGTGATGAGCCAGGAGAAGGCGGCGCAGCTCGGTTGCAAGCCCCGCGCGCGCATCGTGGCCTCGACGGTGGCGGCGATCCGCCCCGAGGTGATGGGCCTGGGACCGATCCCGGCGATCCAGGCGCTGCTGAAGAACACGGGCATGAAGATCGAGGACATCGATGTGGTGGAGATCAACGAGGCGTTCGCCGCGCAGATCGTGCCCTGCATCAAGGAGCTGGGCCTCGACGAGGCAAAGCTGAACC
Source organism: uncultured Solirubrobacterales bacterium (assembly GCA_963725525.1). Taxonomy (GTDB): domain Bacteria; phylum Actinomycetota; class Thermoleophilia; order Solirubrobacterales; family Solirubrobacteraceae; genus Palsa-744. The sequence continues at coordinate 25,153 of CAVRYP010000009.1, read as the reverse complement.
CCTTCGGCGGCGCGATCGCCCTGGGGCACCCCTTCGGGATGACGGGCGCGCGCATCATGACCACGCTGCTAAACGACCTCGAGACGCTCGACGCGACCTACGGCATCGAGTCGATGTGCGTCGCGGGCGGCATGGGCATGGCGATGCTGGTGGAACGGCTGGGGTAGGAAGAAGGGAGGGGCCGCCAGGAGGCGGCCCTAGCGGGGTCGCGTGGCGCCGCGGCGGGGCGGGGCGAGGTGACACGCGCGGCGCCCCGCCCGGCTGGGTCTCACATGGGGGTGATAGGCGGTGTGCGGTGCAGTCGCTGGTGCGCCAGTTGATAGACGCTCGGCGCGTGAGAATCATGGGGGTGGTGGCGCACGCCGAAGGCGAGATAGCTGAGTCGTGCCCTGGCCTGGTGGACCTCCAACTGGAATACCATGCCGAACCGGCCTGTGGGTTCGGGTAGATAGATCTTGAGGCATCCGGGGAGGCTCGTCTGGTCATGACCTTCCCCGGAGCAGAGTCGTAGTCGCTCCGTCGGCGCTCCCTTCTCTTCATAACGTTTGCGTGCTGCTAGGAGGCTTCTGCGAAAGGATCTGCGAAAGTGTTCGAGCCGTCCGAGCGAGGTTGTAGCTTGGATTCGTGCAGTCAGGATGGCTAGTCGCAACGACCAGGAACGAAGTCGTGACGACGGTGGGAGCGGCGAGCGCTGCCCTCGGTGGCCTTGTCCTCGTGTTCTTGGGGGTCGTGATAGCTGGGTATTCTTCCTACGACAGCGATACTGCGGCGTCTGTCCTTAGTCCGTTCCGACGGGCTGCGGCAGGCATTCTCGCCACGTTCGCCTTAAGTCTGCTTAGCACCGGACTTGCTGTCGCATGGCTCGCAACCCAGACTGGGGCTGGAGCGCTATACGAGTCGATGCTTTGGTCGTTTGTCGTGCTGCTCGTCGCCTTGCTGGTCATGGCTGTGGTCACCGTCTATCGCGTCGTTCTCGCGTAGTCATGGCGATCACGACGCTCAAGACTGTCCGGCTAGAAAACGCAGGTCTTGTCGATCTGTTCACGAAGCACAGGGAACACTGGAAGGAAATGGCCAAACAAGCCAAGACCTACGTAGCCCAGTTCGTCAACATCAGCGACATCCATCCGGATGACCTGATACCAATCTTGGTTCCAGCACTTGAGCTTGACGTGACTCTCCGCCCCCATGTGGAAAAGAAGAAACTGGCGCAGAACCGGATCACATGGTTTGGAGAGTATGTCGTGGACGAGGTCTGGGAAGAAATCTAAGGAGACGGCATGACCGATACCAAGATCAAGGAGCTAGCAGAGGCTTACATCGACGGCGTCTTGGGCGAGCACGACGACGGGACAACTGCCGAGGACCGCGAGGCTGCGGTTGAGCGCGTTGAGACCGCATCGCGCGAGCTTCTTACAGCTACGCAGAAGCGACGCACCCTCGTTTCCTGTTAGGAGGCTAAGGAATCCCGTCCAGCAACTTCGCTGGCGGGATCTCCAGAGCCTTCGCCAGCTTCACGATGGTGGCCAGTCTTGGATCGCGTTGACTGCGCTCAAGGCGGGATACCTCCGACATGTTGAGATCGCATCGGTGTCCAAGGGCCTCTTGGCTCAGCTTCAAGCGCTTCCTCTCTGCTCGAAGGTTGGCGGCGAAGGTCTCGCGGGCATTCATGCCAGCGATGCTGGCCCCATGAGGCCAAAAGCTCTAGGGCCAAAACCTCAAAGGTCCGCTATCTTGGCCGCCCGTGTGGGCCAAAAGCTCAATTCTTCTAGTAGTTGGACTGCTTCTCACTGGATGCGGGTCGGCTTCCTCAAGCCCGGCCACGACTCAGAGCACGACGGCTTCCTACGCCGCCGAATACCCCTCGCAGTACAAGGAAACCTACTTTCAGGCCAATCACTGCGGCTCAGAAGACGGCGACTCGACCTCAAGCTGCGAATGCCAAGTCCAGTACATCGAGGCACATGCTCCGTACAAGGATCTTGAAGAAGGAAGCCCAGAGCACGCGAAGGCCGAAGAAGTCCTGAACGAAGCTCCTTCCCACTGCGAAGCGCATACGGCGTCTGAAGAAGCTGCTCACGACAACGCCGCCAAAGCGCAGGAAGGCGAATCCAAGGCTTATTCCGAACAGGAACAGAAAGACAAGCCGGAGGAAGAACGGCTTCAGAAAGACAAGGAAAAAGTCGAATACGAAGACGGCGGATAAAACTAAGAACAAAGTAGCGTCTAAAACTTAGTTCCAAACTAATGCTATTTGCTGTGGTATGCTTTATGGAAGTTGTTTTGTAGTCTTCTTACGAGAAGTAAGCATATAGAAGATTAGCTGCTGGATTGTCCTGGGAGTGACCCTACTGGATAGGAGCCCGAACTCCTATCCAGCATTGTCCCCTCGACGGCGCTTGAGAAGGCGCAATCTCCGAGAAGTACAACCCGCATCCGCAGTTTACCACATTCACCTTCCGTCCAGAAGGGCTCCACGCGCCTTCGCAAGCTCAAAGACCAGCTTGGTGAGAATCGTCATATCGGCGTGCAGCTTCACTCGCTTGATCCTGCGGACTCGCAGTGGAGTGAGTCCCCATTCGTTCTTGAGTCTCCCGAACTCACGCTCGACCGAACTGCGCCGTGCTCAAAATCTTCTTTGCTGATTAACCCGATAGAGGGAGTCCGAAAAGGTGCTCCTGAGGGCATCGCGTCCGACGCCAGGGCGTGGGAGCTTTAGTCAGCCGTTGCGGCGAGGATCGTCCACTTCAAGTGGGATCGCGTCCTCATAGAGCAACTTTATATGGCGCTTGGCCCACTCCCTCGCGGCATCTTTGCCACCAGCGTCCTGCTCCCAGACACATGCAAGCGTGAAGCCATTTTCGGTGACGGTCTCATCCAGGCGCACAAGTACACCCGAGCGATTCCGACCACCCACTATGTAAGCACCGCCATCCTCAGTATCGAACGCAACGACGGTCTCAACCACCCACATTTGAGCAGTCGAGTCGTCGCTGACTGGTTTTGTGAAGAGGGCGAACGTATCGGGCGCAGCAGCGATCAACGGCATATGCTCAGTTTCGCAGATCCTTTCGCAGCCAAATCAGGCCACGAAGCAGACAAAGGGCCTCATGGGGTAGCTTTGCCTCGATCTTGCGGGATCGGCCTAGAAGACGACTCTAAACTTGGCTCTGCGATGCGGGATTTGGGAGTTTCGCAGAAGTCTCCTAGGGCAGCGTTGGCTCCCGAGGCGCTCGCACGCCCGACATCCTCGCTGAATGCCATCTCATCGAACACCACCGGGGCATAGCCCGGGCGTGGAGCTGGCGACATGGAAGCTACCCCTCGCCGTCGGGCGGCAGAAAGGGCCCATGCTCCGCCTCGAAAGCGGCGAACTCCTCCGCGGTCGCAGCGCGTGCATCGTGGCGCGCGAGGATTGCGTCCGCGCTGAGATCCGGGTCGGGTACGAGCACCAAGCGCCCATCTGGGCGTCGATCCTCGACCACGTACTCCCCGGCGATGTCGCCGCTGAGTGTCACATGGGCCTGTCTGCTCATGGTTTGCATGATAGGCCTGCGAGCTTACGCAGCGCTTGAGACGCAACGCTGGATCGGGCGCTTGGTGTGGGTGAGACGCTGACGGCGGGATCAGCGTGGAGGCATGCGCAGCGCGCCGTCCAACCTGATCGTCTCGCCATTGAGCATGGCGTTCTCGACGATGTGGGCGGCGAGCTGCGCGTACTCCGCGGGCTGGCCGAGGCGCTGCGGGAAGGGGACGCCCGCGCCGAGCTTTTCGCGCGCCTCCTCAGGGAGGGCGGCGAGCAGCGGGGTGTCGAAGAGGCCGGGGGCGATCGTGTTGACGCGAATGCAGTACTGCGCGAGGTCGCGCGCGGCCGGAAGGGTCATGCCGACGATGCCGCCCTTGGAGGCGGAGTAGGCGATCTGGCCGACCTGGCCATCGAAGGCGGCGATCGAGGCGGTCTGGATGCAGACCCCGCGCTCGCCGTCGTCGAGGGGCTCATTCGCGATCATCGCCATCGCGGCCAGGCGCAGCACGTTGAAGGTTCCGATCAGATTGATCTGAACGGTGACCTCGAAAGGCATCAGCGCATGAGGGCCCTTGGAGCCGGCGACCTTCTGTGCCCAGCCGATGCCCGCGCAGCACACAGCGATGCGCAGTCCGCCCTCGGCCTTGGCGGCGTGCTCGACGGCCCCCTGCACCTGCTCCTCCTCGCGCACGTCGCACGTGACGAACTCGATTCCCAGCTCGGAGGCGAGCGCCTGGCCCTTCTCGGCGTTGACATCGGCGATCGTGACGATCGCACCGCCCCCGTGCAGGCGCTGCACGGTGGCCTCGCCGAGCCCGGAGGCTCCGCCGACGACGATCGCTGAGCTGCCCTCGATCCGCATAACGGGCGGGAGCCTAGCGGACAAGCGAGGGATTGGCGGTGGGAGCGACGCTCTTCAAGCGACCATTCAGCGCGGTGGGACTCGCGGTGGGCTGTGCAGACGTTGGTGGGCGAGTTGATAGACGGTCGGCGTATGGGAGTCGCGCGGATGGTGGCGGCGTCCATAAGCGAGCGTGTAGAGCGCGAAGGGTCGCCGAGGGTCGTCGCCCGCCCGGAAGACGATGCCCCATGGCCCGTTGGGCCACTCCACGTACGTCTTCACGCAACCTTCGAGGTCGGTGCCGTCTCTGGCTTCGCCGTGGCATCGCTTGAGATGTCCGCGTGGGATGCCTCCGTCGCGCTGTGTCTGTGCATGCAAGCGATGTAGGGCGGTCTCGGCTGCCGCGGGCAGTCGTTGAAGATCGCTGTTCAGGATCGATTCGTCGAAGACGATCGGGAAGAACCTCGCCGCTGGGCGGTGAGCCATCTCAGCCCTCGTCGTCGGTGGGCAGGTCCCCGAAGTGCCGCTCGAAATCCTCTGCGCTCATCGGCTTTGCGCCGTGGCGGGCAAGGATGGCGTCAACGCTGAGGTCGGGGTCTGGTACGAGCACCAGGCGCCCGTCGGGGCGCTGATCCTCGACCACGTATTCCCCAGCGATGTCGCCGCTGAGTGTCACATGGGCCTGTCTGCTCACGGTTTGCATGATGGCAGGCGAGGCTACTCACCGCTGGAGATGCAACGCTGGGTCGGGACGCAGATATGGAGCGCCGCACTGGCATCCACACCGCCATGCCCCAAGCGGAGGCCGCGACGCGGCCGAAGGCTGGGCCGCGCGGAGTCGGCTCAGCCGGCCGGCGCGGAGAGCGTCAGCGCGAACTGCTCCTCGGGGTCTGTGAGCCAGCGCACGAGCTCGAGGCCGGCGTCGGCGAGGTCCTCGTCGACGCGCGCGCGCGTGAACTTCGCGCTGATCTCGGTGCGCATCTCCTCGCCTTCGGCGAAGTGCACCGGAAGCTCCAGCGCGCGCACGTTCACGGTGTGCTCGCGCCGCGAGCGCAGACGCATTTCGATCCATTCGTTGCCCGCGTCGAAGCGCGCGACGTGCTCGAAGTCGGCGGGGTCGAAGTCGGCGTCGAGCTCGCGGTTGAGCACGTGCAGGAGGTTGCGGTTGAACTCCGCGGTGACGCCCTGGCGGTCGTCGTAGGCGGCCTCCAGCACGTTGGGGTCCTTCACGAGGTCGGTGCCCATCAGCAGGTGGTCTTCGGGTCCCAGCAGCGCCGCGATCTGGGTGAGGAAGCGGCGGCGCTCGGAGGGCGGGAAGTTGCCGATGGTGCCGCCGAGGAACACCACCATGCGCGGGCCCGCGGGCTCGGGGACGCGGTCGAGGTGGCGCTCGAAGTCGCCCACCACGCCGTGCACCTGCAGGCCGGGGTACTCCTCGATGAGCTCCTGCGCGCAGTCGCGCACCATGCCCTCGGTGACGTCCACGGGCACGTAGCGGGTGAGCGTGCCCGCGGCGTGCAGCGCGTCCAGGAGGACCCTCGTCTTGGCGGCCGTTCCCGAGCCCAGCTCCACCAGCTCCACCGCGCCTGTGACGGCGGCGAGCTCCGAGGCGGTGTCGTTGAGGATCGCGCGCTCGGTGCGCGTGGGGTAGTACTCGGGGAGCTCGCAGATCTGGTCGAAGAGGTCCGCGCCGCGGCTGTCGTAGAAATGCTTGGGCGGCAGCTCCTTGAAGGGACGCGTGAGGCCCTCGCGGGCGTCGTCGGCGAGCGAGCGCTCATCGCCTTCGCCGAGGTAGGAGTCGATGCGGATCTCGGGCTGGACGAGCGGGTTCATGGGGTCACCTTTCCCGCCGGCACTCGACGGTCGTCTTGATAGGAGAGCTTCACGAGTTCAAGTCTCTGACCAGTCGCACGCCGGCGAAGATCTGGCGGCGCTGGGGCAGATCCCAGTTGCGAAACGTCGGTGTGGCAACGCGCGGGCTGGTGGCCCACGAGCCGCCGCGCAGCACGCGATAGTCGCGGCCGAAGAACACCTCGGAGTACTCGCGGTAGGGGTGGGCCTTGAAGCCGGGGTAGCCGTCGAACCAGCTGCCGGTCCACTCCCACACCCGACCGGTCTCACCGATCCCCTGCTCCCAGGTCGCCGCCTTCTCCCACTCGGCCTCCGTGGGAAGCCGAGCCCCGTGGGCTCTGGCGAAGGCGTCGGCCTCGAACCAGCTGACGTGACACGCGGGCGTGCGGTCGTGCTGGTCGCCCTCGGCGATGCTCGGGTGGTGGGTGATGTCGTACTCCTCCTTCCACGCCCAACCCTCGTCCGACCACCACTCGCGCCGCTCATAGCCACCGCCCTCGCTGAAGCGCAGCCAGCTCGCTTTGCTCACCGGGTCGGCGCGCGATCGCGAAGGCGACGGTCTGGGTTGCGAAACAGGGGCGCTCGTTGTCGTAGGCGAAGCCCTCAGGTGGCGCGCCCATCGCAAAGGGTCCGTCGGGAATCTCGATCCAGCCCTCGGGTTCCTGCATCGCAGGGAGCGAGGGCTCTCCGGGTGCCAGCAGCCCCGCGAGCGCCATCGTCTGGCGCATCGTCTCGGTGTGCTGGAACTCGTGGCGCACGACCATCTCGTGGATCGAGCCCATCGCCCACGCCGTGACGCTCGATCGCGGCGGCGGTGCGCTCGCTGACATCGCGCATGTACTCGCGCGCCTGCCCGGCGTCGAGCAGCTCGATCTCGCCGCGCACCGCGCGGGGGGTCTCGAACGCGTCATAGAGCTCCGCCAGCTGCGGGCGCAGCAGCTCGAGGCCCGCGTGGCGGTGCGCCAGCCACAGATCCTCGTACGCGGCGATGTGGGCGAGATCCCACACGAGAGGACTCATGATCGGCGAGTGCTGGCGCTCCAGATCCGCGTCGCTGAGGTGCTCGACGAGCGCCAGCGTGCGCTCCCGCGTCTGGGCGAGCGCCCTCAGGCCTGCTGGAAGTTCTCCCAGTTCAACTTGCATCGGATGGAGACGCAGCGTCATCGACGATAACAGTCAATCGCTCGCGTCTCAGCAGACTCGCGGGGATGCGGGCGCCGGGCGGGCCCAATGCCCCGGCGATCGCCTGCGCCTTGCCCGCCGTGGTGGCCAGCAGCAGGCAGCGTCGCGCCGCGCGCAGCACCGCGAGGCTGAGCGTGATGCGCTCGGGTGGCGGCTTGGGCGATTCGTGCACGCCCAGGCACACCGCCTGCTCTCCCGCCTGGAGGGTGGGGGCTTCGGGGAACAGCGAGGCCACGTGGCCGTCGGGACCGATGCCCAGCACCACCACGTCGAGCACCGGAAGTCCCTCGCTGGGCTTGACGCCTGCCGCCAATGCCTGTGCGTAGCGCTCGGCGCCCTCCTCAGGTCCGAGCTCGCCCTCCATCCGATGCACCCGCTCGGCGGGCACGGGAATGCGATCCAGCAGCTTCTCGCGGGCCATGCGGTAGTTGCTGTCCTCGTGCTCGGGGCCCACGCAGCGCTCGTCGGCGAACCACACCTCCACGCCCTGCCAGTCCTCCAACGCCTCCACGAGCAGTTCGTAGGAGCGCTCGGGGGTGCTGCCGCCGCTCAGCACCAGGTGCGCGATGCCGCGCTCCGTGCGGGCGCGCTCGATGTGCTGGGCGATTTCGCGCGCGGCGCGCACCGCGACGGCCTCGGCGTCGGCGAGCGTGATGAGGCGCGTCACGGGAGCATCCTCAGCGCCGCGCGCAGCGCCGGCACGTAGGTGGGGTCGCGCAGCAGCGCCTGGCGGATGCCCTCGCCGAGCACGCCCGCCTCACCGCGCGAGGCGCCCAGGATCGTCCACTCGTGCTCGCTCCCACGGATGTCGCGACGGTGGGCGCGCAGGCCCCCCGGCGCGCGATCGAGGCTCACCTCGAGCTTCGAGGTCGTGCGCAGGGTGAGCCCCTCCAGCCCGCGCACCGTCAGCTCGGGGGCGCTCTCCAGGCGGATCGCCACCTTCTGGCGATCGGCCTGGGCGATGCCCTCGAGGGTGTCCCCATCGCCCCGCAGGGGCTTGGTGTACCAGTTCAGGCGCGAGGCCAGCCAGCCCACCAGCAGCACGCCCGCGACGGTGCTTTCGGGGTGGTGGCGTACGGTGAGCGCCCTTATCTGCGCCGCCTCGATGCGCATCTGCGGAGGGTCGAAGGTGCTTGCGATCCGCTCGCGCCAGGGCATCGAGCGCAGCCACGCGAGGTCCACCACGTAGGCGTGCTCGGAGAGCTCCTGCGCGCGCTGCACCGCATCGCGCCACACGGGCTCGTCGATCGAGTCCACCAGCACCGCCTGCGCGAGGCCGAGCAGCATCCGCACGGCCTCGGGGTGTCCGTGCGGGGACCACAGCAGCGTGGGCAGGTCGCTCACCACCAGCGGATCCACGATCGTGAGCAGATCCCCGAGGTGGGCGGGGCCGATCTCCACGATCACCGTCTCGCGCAGCAGCGCCAGCTCGCCGGGCGCCGGTTCGCCTTCGGAGGCCACCGTCGCACGCGCGTCCAGGCGCTCGCGCTTGGGGTCGTAGGACAGCACCACCAGGCGCGAGGCGTGGTAGCGGCCCACGCCGCGCAGGCGGTTGGCGACCTCCCCGCTCCATTCGCGATCCACGAAGGCCACCATGTTGAGCACGCGCGCGGGCACATACCCGCCGTTCTCCTCGTGGCGCTCCTTCAGGAGGCCACGCAGCGCCGCTTCGATCGCGTCGGGGGTCGTGCCCTGCGCGCTCCACACCGCGTCGCTTACGGCCGGCATGGCTCCCCGAGGGCACGCGACGGCGCGCTGTCTCCCGCTCGGCGCATCAGATCGCCCGCCAGCTGTGGCCCTCGAACAGGAGCCCCTCGGCCTCCACGGGACCCCGCGAGCCCGCCTCGTACTGCGGCAGCGGTCCGGGCTCTTCCTCCCACTCGCTCACAATCGGATTGCAGATGGTCCACTGCGCCTCCACCTCGTCGTTGCGCGTGAACAGCGTGGGGTCGCCGCGCATCGCGTCGGTGATCAGCCGCTCATATGCCTCCGGGGACTGCGAGAGGAACGACGTTCCATACAGGAACTCCATGTTCACCGTGCGGATCAACATGCGCGTGCCGGGGATCTTCGCCCCCAGCTGCAGCGTCACGCCCTCGTTGGGCTGCAATGTGAGCACCGAGCTGGTTGGGCTTCACCCCGAGCGAGCCATCCTGGCTGAAGGCGAGGTGGGGCACCGGCTTGAGCGTCACCGCGATCTCGGTGATCTTGCGCGCGAGGCGCTTGCCCGCGCGCAGGTAGAAGGGCACGCCCGCCCAGCGCCAGTTGTCCACCTCCAGGCGCAGCGCCGCGTAGGTCTCGGTGTTCGATGCCTCGCGCACGCCGTCCTCTTCGCAGGTAGCCCGCGCACCTCCTGCCCGCCGGCGTGGCCCGGCGCGTACTGCGCGCGCACCGCCATCTCCGCGACGTCCTCCGGCGTCGGCGCGGAGATCGCGCGCAGCACCTTCACCTTCTCGTTGCGCACTTCCTCGGCGGTGAAGCTCACCGGGGGCTCCATCGCCACGTGGCAGAGCAGCTGCAGCATGTGGTTCTGGATCAGATCGCGCAGCGCTCCCGACTGGTCGTAGTAGCCCGCGCGCGAGCCGATGCCGATGTCCTCCGCGGCGGTGATCTGCACGCTGTCGATGTAGTTGCGGTTCCACAGCGGCTCGAACATGCCGTTGGCGAAGCGGAACGCCAGCATGTTCTGCACGGTCTCCTTGCCGAGGTAGTGGTCGATGCGGAACACCTGGCTCTCCTCGAACACGCCCAATACGCGGCGGTTGAGCTCGCGCGCCTCCTTCAGCGAGGTGCCGAAGGGCTTCTCGATGATCACCCGCACCTCCACGCCCGCCTGCTCGCAGTGCGCGAGCCCCTGCTCGCCGAGCGCCTCCACGATCACCGGGAAGTAGCTCGGAGCGGTTGACAGGTAAAAGGCGCGGTTGAGCATCGCGCCATCCCGCTCATCGAAGTGCTCGAGCACGCGCCGCAGCTCCGCGTAGACGCTCGCCTCTTCGAAGGTCCCCGCCACGTAGCGCACATCCGCGAGCAGCGCCGCCAGCACATCCTCGTCGGGCGTGCGCCGCGAGAAGGCACGGATCGCCTCCTCGCATTCGGCGCGGTACTCCTCGTGCGCCTTCTCGCCGCGCGAGACCCCCACGAGGTGAAAGCGCTCGGGCAGCCCCCCCTCGTGCGCGAGGTTGTAGAGGGCCGGCAGCAGCTTGCGGCGCGCGAGGTCGCCGGTGGCGCCGAAGATCGTGAGGGACGCGTCGCCGGGCGGAACCGGCAGGGCCCGCGTTTGGAGGCCCTCCACCAGGGGGGTTCTCGGTCCTTTATAGATGCGGAGTTCATCGCAACGCCTTCTTCATCGCGTGGCCGACGGATGCGGATCATCGCGGTCTTCTTCACCGCGTGTCCTCCGAACTGGTTTCGCAGGGCAGCGAGCACCCTGTGCGTGAAGTCGCCGTTGCCGCGCGAGTACATTCGCGCGTACAGCGAGGCCGTGATCACCGGTGTCGGCACGTCGCGGGCGGTGGCGTCCTCGATCGTCCAGCGGCCCTCGCCCGAGTCGGCGGTGTAGCCCTCGATCGAGCCCAGATCGTTGCCATCCTGCTCGAACGCGCGCGCCGCGAGTTCGCACAGCCACGAGCGCACCACCGAGCCCTGGCCCCAGAGGTGCGCGATCTTCGCGTTGTCGAGCTCGTACTCGCTCTTGTCGAACAGATCGAAGCCCTCCGCGTATGCCTGCATCAGGCCGTACTCGATGCCGTTGTGCACCATCTTCACGTAGTGACCCGCGCCCGAGGGGCCGAAGTGCATCCAGCCGCGCTCGCCGATCGACGCCCTGCTCGCCTCGGTCGTCTGGTGGCGCCAGCACGTCGAGGATCGGCGACGAGGCGCTTCACCGCCTTGGGCGGGCCCGCCCACCATCATGCAGTAGCCCACCTCCAGGCCCCACACGCCGCCGGAGGTGCCCACGTCGACGTAGTGGATGCCGCTGCCCTTCAGCTCCTTCGCCCGGCGCTTGTCGTCCGTCCACTTCGAGTTGCCCCCGTCGACGATCGCATCGTCGCGATCGAGCAGCTTTGCGAGCTTGTCCACCGTCTGCTGCGTCGCCTCGCCAGCGGGGACCATGATCCACACCTGGCGCGGAGGGCTCGAGTTTCTTGACGAGATCCGCCAGCGAGCTCGCGGCGACCGCGCCGTGCTTCACCGCCTGCTTGACCGCGTCCTTGTCGAAGTCGAACGCCACGACCTCGCAGTCGGAGTCGCGGCGGATGCGGTGCACCATGTTGCCGCCCATCTTGCCCAGCCCGACGAAGCCGATCTGCGTCATGAAAACTCCTTGATCTTCGCGGTCAGCGAACGCAGCGCGCTCGCGGGGTCATCTCCCTGCAGCCGTACCCGCTCGGCGGGCAATTTCAGATGGCGCAGCGTCTCCAGGTCGCCCGCCGCCTGTGCGTTCTTCAGCGTCGTGAAGCCGTATGGCGACCCCGGGATCTCTGCGTCCTCGACGCCGTCGTGCAGCGAGCTGCAGGAATCTGCCGACCGGCGGGCCGCCCTTGTGGAACTGGCCGGTCGAATGCAGGAAGCGGGGGCCATACCCGAACGTCGTCGTCGTCTTCGTCGCCGCGCGGATGCTCGTGCGCAGCTCCGCCACCGCCGCATCGAAGTCCTCGGAGGGCTCCACGTATCCCATGATCGCCACATAGTCGGGCGGCGCCGCCTCGCCCAGCAGCTTCGCGAGCGCCGCATCGTCGGCGTCCTCGCTCTCGGGCAGCCCGCCGGTCTGCTCGTACTGCTCCAACACGTGCTTGGTCGCGTCCTTGGCCTGCTGCACATTCGGCTGGTCATACGGATTGATCCCGAGCCCCCAGCCGGCCACCGCCACCGCCAGCTCGGACAGCATGAACACGCGCCCCAGATCCGTTGGGCCGGCCGTAGGGAGGGTTATCACCGGATGGCCCGCCCCCGCCAGCGCGCGCACCCTCTCTGCGCGCGCCTCATCCGGCCGCGCCTGGTCGGGCAGGTACAGGAACACGCGGTCCTCGCCGTACTCGTCGGGCTCGCCAAGCGGCTCCTCCGCGACCGGCAGGATGCCCGTCCCGTGCTTGCCCGTCGACTCCGCCACCAGCTGCTCCAGCCACAGCCCCACGCTCGCGAGCGGCGCCTCGGAGAGGATCGTCAGCTTGTCGCGCCCCTCCTGCGCCCACGCGCTGAGTGCCGCGCCGAGCCAGAGCCACGCCGGGTCCTGCGCCTCGGCGCCTTGCTCCGCGGAGCCCGCGCCGGGAGCTCCCTCCGAGCTCGCCCGCGCTTCGCGCTGCTCGCCGGCTTCGCGACCCACCGGGGCGGCCCTCAGGGCCGCCTCCTCCTCTTCAAAAGGCCCTCGATGTCATAGCCCGCGAGGGCTGCCGGCACCATGCCGAACGCCGAGAGCGCGCTATAGCGCCCGCCGATGTCCGGGTCCCCCGCGAACACGTGGCGGAAGGCGTGCGCGTGCGCCAGTTCTTCCAGGCCCGAGCCGGGGTCCGTGATCGCGACGAAGCGCCTCCCCTCGGGCGCCAGCGCCCAGAAGTGGGCGAACATCGACAGCGGCTCCACCGTGCCCCCCGACTTCGACGACACGAGGAACAGCGTCCCCGCCGGGTCGATCGCGTGCTCCACCGACAGCACCCTCGCCGCGTCGGTCGAGTCGAGCACGTGCAGCGCCGGCCGGCCGGGCTGCGTCGCCGAAGCTCAGGCGCATAGTCTCCGCCGCCAGCGAGCTGCCGCCCATGCCGAGCAGCACGACGTCGCGTATCCCCTCCTCGCGCGCCTCCTGCGCGAACGCCAGCAGCTCGCCCGCCTGCGCGCGCATGCGCTCCGCGATCGTCAGCCAGCCCAGGCGGTTGGCCACCTCGGGCGACCCCGCCGGCGCCCACAGCGTCGCGTCGCCCGCCCGCACGCGCGCCGCCACGCGCTCCTTCGCGCGCCCGCGCGAGCTTCGCCTCCAGCCGCCTGCTCCAGCGACGGGGGCACGTGAGCACTCAGGGGCAGTGTCTCGCTCACGCCACGATCCTAGTCTGCGCGGGAGGACCCGCGCTGTGAGACTGCCCCCGCGCGTGCGCTTGGTGTACGTTTCTGCTTTCCCTCCGCGCCCCTCCGCCCTCTCTTGACCCCGACCCCACGCACCAGCGTCCGGACCGCAACCTCGCGCTGGAGCTCGTGCGCGTCACCGAGGCCGCCGCGCTCGCCTGCGCGCCGCTCGTCGGGCGCGGGCGACAAGCTGGCCGCCGACCAGGCCGCCGTCGACGGCATGCACTACGCGCTCCAGTCGATCCAGATGGACGGCCTCGTCGTGATCGGCGAGGGCGAGAAGGACGAGGCGCCGATGCTCGCCAACGGCGAGCGCATCGGCGACGGCTCCCCGCCCGAGGTCGACATCGCCGTCGACCCCCTCGAGGGCACCACGCTCGCCGCCCACGGCATGCCCTCCGCGCTCGCCGTCATCGCCCTCTCCGCGCGCGGCACCATGTTCGACCCCGGGCCCTGCGTCTACATGGAAAAGATGGCCGGCTCCCCCGAAGTCGCCGACCTGCTCGACCTCGACCGCCCGCTATCGGAGACCGTCGAGCTCGTCGCGCAGCGCAAGGGGACGGCCGATCGGCGACGTCATGGTCGTGATGCTCGACCGCCCCCGCCACGAGGCCGCCATCAAGGAGGTGCGCGAGGCCGGCGCGCGCGTGCGCCTCATCCCCCACGGCGACGTCTCCGCCTCGCTGCTCGCCGTCACCGAGCGCTCGCCCGTCGACCTCCTCTGGGGCATCGGCGGCACGCCCGAGGGCGTCATCTCCGCCGCCGCCATCAAATGCCTCGGCGGTCAGCTCCTGGGGCGCCTGTGGCCGCGCGACGAGACCGAGCGCACCGCGGCGCTCGAGGCCGGCTACGACCTCGATCGGCGTGCTCGACCGCGACGACCTCGTCGCCGGCGAGGACGTCTTCTTCTCCGCCACCGGCATCACCGACGGCGATGTTTTGCAGGGCGTGCGCTACCCCTCTGCCGGCGGCGCCACCACCGAGTCGCTCGTCATGCGCACCCGCTCGGGGACCGTCCGCCGCATCTGCTGCGCGCCACGATCGTGCCAAGCTGCGCGCGGTTGGCGGCGAGCGGTTTTAATCGAATCGCCCCACGCGCGACTTGGCCAGCTTCAGGCGCGCGATCGAGCGCAGGAAGCCGTGCGTGACGATCGTGTGGATCCGCGACTGCGTCTGGTTGTAGACCCACCGTCCGATCCCCGACGCGATCGCCGGGTGGAAGTTGGCCACTTCGACGTCCACCCGCAGGTTCGCGTTCGACAGCCGGCGCACGTCGATCTGCAGGTGGCCGCCCGCACCTCGTCCGCTCCTTGCCACCAGCAGCCCCCGCTCGATCCGCCAGCGCACCACGCCGTGATCGGGCTCCAGCTCGTATTCGGGCGCCTGAAATGTGATCAGCTTCAGCGGTCTGCCCACCAGCACGAGGAAGCGCTGGCTCTCGGTGTAGCGCACGCGCACAAGTCCCAGCGTCACACGTGTCAGGAAGCGCCAGTACGTGCGCGCCAGGCGCTCCAGGTACACGGGTGACCAGATCCGCTCCAGCACCTCAGCCGGCAGGCTCAGCTCCGCGGACTGCACCGAGCGCACCGCGCCGGTGTCCTCGTCCACGCTCGACTGGTCCGACAGCTCGCTGATGCTCGCCCGGGGCATGTCCCGCCAGGCTATCTCGCGCCCCTGTGTCGCGCTCCCCTCGCCCATGCGTCCCGTTGCGGCGCGTCGTGTCCTTGGCTGCTGCTATTCAACCGGGTATGAGCGACGCCCGCGAGACCCCCGCCGAACGTCTCGTGCGGGCCGCGCGGGGGGCGAACGACCTCAGCGATGCGCTCTGGGCCTCGCTGCACGAGTCGCTCTCCGCCGGGCGCCCCGAGGGCGCCTCCTCCTGGCCGGGGGGCGAGGGCGCGGCGCCGGATCCGGGGAGCGAACGCGCCGCGCTGCTCGCCCAGCGGCTCGCCGACGTCAGCTCCGCGCTCGTATTGCTCGCGGGCGCCCAGGAACCCCTCTCGCCGCCGGCGCCGCTGGAGCCGCCGGATCCCTCGCCCGTGGACGCCGCGATCCAGATCCACGACACCCGCGAGGAGGAGCGCCCCGCCCACCCCTCGGCCTGGACCGGCTCGATCGGGCGCCGCCTGGAGCGCTACCGCGAGGACCGCCTGCCGTTCGCCGTGCTCCTCGTCGAAGTGCTCGACATCGACCGTCTGGCCCACGCCGAGCCGCGCGAGGAGCTCGCGCGCCTCACGACGCAGGTCGAGCGCGCCGTCGGCGCCGAGCTGCGTCCCGCCGACGTGCTCACCCACGAAGCCCTGGGGCGCTACTGGCTCGTCACCCCCGAGACCGACGCGCCCGGCGCGCGGCGGCTGGCCGAGCGCCTCGCCCGCGCCGTGCGCCTCGCCGCCCAGCACCGCGGTGTGCCGCTCGAGGTCGCGATCGGCATCGCCGTCTGTCCCGAGGACGGCCAGGACGCCGCCGCGCTCGCCGCCCACGCCGACGTGGGCGTCTATGCGGCCCGCGCCGCCGGGCGCTCGATCGCGCCGGACGACGACTTCGCGGCGTAGCCGTTCTCAGCCGGCCGGCGTGCCGCCGGCCGCTTCGAAGGCCGGTGCGCCCGCGGGAACACCGAGCGTGGGTGTGTTGACGATCTGACCCACCACGCGCGTGGACACCGGGACGGTTTCCTGCACGCCCAGCGCCTGCGCCGCGGCGGTCGTCGAGATCCCAGTCCACGCCCTTTGCGTAGGGGCCGCGATCGAGCACCGGCAGCGTCAGCTGATGTCCCTTGAAGGAGAACTTCACGAGCGTTCCGCAGGGGAGCGTGCGGTTGGCGACGCCCACGATCGTCGGGCTCATCGTCTGCCCGCACGCAGTCTTCTGCCCGTAGAAGCCCGGCCCGAACCAGCTCGCCATGTGGGCTCTGTGGGTGTGGGCGGGCGCCGGAGCGCCGGCGGGCCCGCTTGCCACACCGCCCGTAGCGGCGATCGCGGCGACGCTCGTCGTGCAGCCGCACGCCAGCAACGCGAGCAGAGCAGGGAGTGTTTTCAGGGCGAGTCTCGTGCGCATCGTCATCTCGGCGCCTGCGGGGTGAGCTGACGGGCTCGCGCTGCGTTAGCGCTACGGCCTGAAGAGACCGATTCGCCCCCGCGGATCGGTAGACGATCCGCAATGGGTCCCCCGTCTCATGCCACCGGAGCGGCACGAGTTCGGCTGTCGGCGAACTATACAGGTCAGCTTCCCGGACGTCTCAGCAGGGCGTCTCGAGCAGGCGCTCGCCGCTGCGCAGCCCGCTTTGCGCGAGCTCGCCCAGAAGCTCGACCACGGACGCGGCCAGCTCGACGCCGTCCGGAGGCGTCACGGGCGCGTACCGGTCTCGATCTCGCTCTCGGCCTCGAAGCCCTGTCGGGGCGCGCGCGGTAGCTCCCCTGGCGCGCGGGGCTTCCTGCCGACCTGGGCGCGGGCGGCTTCTTGCGGGCCGTTTTCGGCCGGCCGCGCGCGCGACGGAGCAGCGGCCCGGCGCCGTCCGCCGCCGTCGGCGGCCGTCGGCGGCCGCTCCGCCGCGCGCTCGCGCGCCGCGCGCTGGGGCGCTGCGGGCGGGTCTTGGGTAGGCTGCTCATGACTCCCGGCTGTGATTCGGGGGTCGCGGGGGCCTCGCGGAGTCGTTCATGCGGCAATCATGGCGCAACGCGTTAAGATAGGTGCCCTCGTTGGGGTCCCACGACGGAAACGGAAATAGATGTCAGTAGTCGAACTTCAGGAGCTTGACGAGGTCAAGGGCCTGCTGGCCCGAGGCCAGCAGGTGGGGGTGCTCAGCTATACGGAGATCTCCAAGGCGACCTCCGAGCTGGATCTGGACGAGTCCGATGTAGAGGAGCTGCACGGCTTCCTCGAGAAGTCCGAGATCGAGCTCGTCGAGGACATCGACCCGGCGACCGCCGCGGGCTCGCAGGTCGAGCGCGCGCCCGACAAGCGCGGGCGGCGCAAGGCGAAGACGGCGCTCGACCTCAAGCCGGACATGACGACCGACTCGCTGCAGCTGTTCCTCAAGGACATCGGCAAGGTCCGTCTGCTCACCGCCCAGGAGGAGGTCGATCTCGCCAAGCGCATCGAGCGCGGCGACCTCGACGGCGAAGCAGAAGATGGTCGAGTCGAACCTGCGGCTCGTGGTGTCGATCGCCAAGAGCTACCGCAACCTGGGGCTGCCCTTCCTCGATCTGATCCAGGAGGGCACCCTCGGCCTGGTGCGCGCCGTGGAGAAGTTCGACTACCGGCAAGGGCTTCAAGTTCTCCACCTACGCCACCTGGTGGATCCGCCAGGCGATCGCGCGCGCGCTCGCCGACAAGGCGCGCACGATCCGCATCCCGGTGCACGTCGTGCGAGAAGCTCAACAAGATGCGGCGGGCCGAGCGCAAGCTCGGTCACCGAGCTCGGCCGCGAGCCCACCGCGGCGGAGATCGCCGAGGTCACCGGCATCGACCCCGAAGAGGTCGACTCGATCAAGCGCTCCGCGCAGGCCCCCGTCTCGCTCAAGAAGCCCGTGGGCGACGAGGAGGAGTCGGAGTTCGGCCAGTTCATCGCGGACGAGCGCGCCGAGTCCCCCTACGAGCGCGCCGCCGAAATCCTCACCAAGGAGGCCCTGCGCGAGGCGCTGGAGAACCTCTCCTACCGCGAACGCCGCGTGCTGGAGCTGCGCTACGGGCTCGGCGGCGAGCACCCGCGCACGCTCGACGAGGTGGGGCGCACCTTCAACGTCACGCGCGAGCGCATCCGCCAGATCGAGAACCAGTCGCTCAAGAAGCTGCAGTCGCTCGCGGAGGCGCAGAAGCTCCGCGACGTGGCGTAGCCCGTGCCAGCGGCCCGCCCGGCGCTCAAGGCGGTCCGGCGGGGGCCGATGTGGAGGGCATGTTCGACGTGCAAGCGGCTCTGCGTGAGCTGGTGAGCCGCGAGGGCTCCGATCTGCATCTGAAGCTCGACCGCGCCGGCCTCGCGCTGAAGAAGGGGCTCGCGCTCGCGAACGGCGTCGGGACGATCAACTCGGACTACCGCGGTGAAGTGGGCGTCCTCGTCGTGAATCTCGGGGAGGAAGCCGTGACGCTGACCCGC
Source organism: uncultured Solirubrobacterales bacterium (assembly GCA_963725525.1). Classification (GTDB taxonomy): domain Bacteria; phylum Actinomycetota; class Thermoleophilia; order Solirubrobacterales; family Solirubrobacteraceae; genus Palsa-744. The sequence continues at coordinate 6,607 of CAVRYP010000009.1, read as the reverse complement.
GGCGACCGGATCGCGCAGCTCGTGATCGCGCCCGTCGCGCGCGCGATCTTCGAGGAGGCGGCGGACCTCGTCGACACCGCGCGCCGGGGGCCGGTGGGTTCGGCAGCACGGGGGCGAGGTGAGCCGCATCGAGGTCAGCTTCCTCGGCTCCGGCTCGTCGGGGAACTGCGCGGTCGTGCGCGCGGGCGGCGTAGCCCTCGTGGACGCAGGTCTCTCGATGAAGGAGATCGGGCGGCGCCTCGCCTTGCGCGGAGCGTCCCTGGACGCGATCTCCGCGATCTTCCTCACGCACGAGCACGCGGACCACATCCACGGCGCTCTCGACCTGAATCGCCGGCGCGGCATCCCCGTCTTCGCGTCGCGCGGCACGGCCGTGGCCGGCGGATTCCCGGGGCCGCTCTTCGCCGACGCTGCGGCCCATCGCCGGCGGGACGGAGATGATCCTGGGCGACCTCCACGTGCGCGTCACGTCCACGCCGCACGACGGCGCCGAGTCGGTGTGCTTCGTTTTCGCGGACGGGGGCGGGCGCCGCGTGGGAATCGCGACCGATCTCGGACATCTTTCGCCCGCGGTCCTCGAAGCGCTTGCCGACTGCGAGGTGCTCGGGCTCGAGGCGAATCACGACGAGGATCTCCTCCGGTCCGGGCCTTATCCGCCGTACCTCAAGAAGCGCATCCTCTCGGCCGTCGGGCACCTGTCCAACGAGAGCGCGGCGGAGGGTCTCAGGCGCCTCGTGGGGCCCCGGACGGCCGCGGTGGTGGCGCTCCACGTGTCGAGGCACAACAACACGAGCGCGCTCGCCGAGCGCGTCTTTCGGGAGGCGCTCGACGAGACCAAATTCGGGCGCCGCGGTCGCCCGGCACGATGCGCCCACGGACTGGATCTAAGTCACAAGGACAGGAGTCGCCGATGACGGTACTCGTGAAGGTGATGCTCAAGCCGGGAGTTCTCGATCCCCAGGGAAAGGCGATCGCCGACGCGCTCCATCGCCTCGGCTACGAATCGGTCTCGGACGTGAGGGCCGGGAAAATCTTCCGCGTCGAGGTCGGCACGGACGACCCGAAGGCGGCGAAGGAAGCGGGCGCGCAGATGGCGGCGAAGCTGCTCGCGAATCCCGTCATCGAGGACTACGAGATCCAGCTCGAGACCGCGGCCGCGCCGGCCGGGGACTCCCGGTGAGCGGCGCCGGAGCGGCGCGCGTCGCCGTCGTCGTCTTTCCCGGCAGCAACTGCGACGAGGATGCCGCACGCACCTCGCGGAACGTGCTCCAGGCCGACGTGAAGATGGTGCGTCACGACGAGCGCGCGCTCGGCGATCCCGACCTCGTGATCCTGCCCGGCGGATTTGCCCACGGGGACTATCTGCGCTGTGGCGCCATCGCGCGATTCTCCCCCATCATGGAGGCGGTGGTCCGGTTTGCGAAGGAGGGTGGCCCAGTCATTGGAAGCTGTAACGGCTTCCAGATTCTGTGCGAGGCGGGGCTCTTGCCCGGCGCGCTGCTTCGGAACACGTCGCTCCAGTACCGCTGCCGGTGGGTGCATCTCCGCACAGAGAGTGCGGAAACGCCGTTCACGCGAGGGCTGCGGCCTGGGCAAGTCCTCAAGATGCCCATCTCCCACGGCGAGGGCCGGTACTATGCCGCGCCGGAGACGCTGGCGGCGCTCAAGGCCAAGGGGCAGATCGTTTTTCGCTATGCGGCGCCGGACGGTCGGATCACGGTGGACGCGAATCCGAACGGGGCCATGGAGAACATCGCCGGGATCTGCAGCGAGCGGCGCAACGTCGTGGGACTCATGCCGCACCCCGAGCGCGCGTCCGAAGAGCTCCTCGGCGGCACGGACGGCGCGCGCCTCTTCAAGTCCTTCGCGACGACCCGCATGGCGATGCAGGGGGCGTAGGGGATCAGCGCGCGACCATTTCGGCGTCTTCATCGAAGCCGACGCGTTTCCCAGGCCCCTCGCGCATCGCCGCGGGGGAGTCGGCGCGGAACGTCTCACCGTGACCCGGCAATACGCGCGTGAAGGAGAACTCGAGCAGCCGCCCCATCGACGGCTCTGCTGCGCCCACGAGTACCAGCAGTCCTCGCGAAGCCGCGAGCTGCCGCGTCCCGGAAGGCCAGGTGGTCGCCGGTGAACAGGAAGCGGTCCTGGAAGAGCAGCACGCAGTGCCCCTTGGTGTGGCCCGGCGTCGGGATGGCGAGGAAGCCCGGAGCCAACTCCCACGGCCCGTCGCCGTCGAGCACGACCTCCGCACCGGGCTGCGACGACAGTTCGTCCCGGTGAATGATGCGGCGCTGCCGAAGTGCTCGGCGTACCGCTCGGCGTCGGCCACGTCGTCCCGGTGCGTCAGGAAGATGTGGGCGATGCCGCCGAGCGCCTCAAGCCGCCGCACCAGCGGGGTCACGAACTTCGGGCGAGTCGATCAGCCAGTTGCCGGCGGCGTGCCGGACGAAGTAGCTGTTGCCGCCGTACGACTTCGGCGAGTTGTAGCCGCAGTAGTAGACCGGCTCCTCGACGACCAGCGGGAAGTCCTTCATCACCGCCTTCGCGTCGTCGTCGCCGAGGCAGCCGATGGACCGGTGGGGCAGGCCAGGAGCGCCCGCAACGCCTGCCGCCGTCCGCCGCTGACCGGCTGGGCCTTGACGAAGGACGTGGCCGGCGGCCTCGCCGAAGACCGCCGGGGCGATCTGCGGCAGGCATCGCAGTCGATGCAGGTCGAGTCCACGAAGAAGTCGCCGGGGACGTTGTCGGGAAGACGGAGGTCGGGCCGCGCCACGCTTCTCGAACGCGCGGCCCCTGCTCTCTATTCCAGGAATTTCTTCCTCTTGACCTTCTGGGAATCTTCCGTCTTCTTCCAAAAGAAATCCCCGGCGGGGAATCCGCAGACTGAGTACGCTGACCTGGCCGATCACTCGTTCGGCGCGCCCCGGCGCCTTCTTCCTCCTCCATCGGCCTCGTAGACGCCACGGCGCTCGTCGTCGGCTCAATGATCGGCTCGGGCATCTTCATCGTCTCGGCCGAGTCCGCGCGCCTCGTCGGCACGCCGGGCCGGCTGCTCGCCGTGTGGATCTTCGCGGGCGCGCTCCACGCTCCTGGCCGCGAACGCCTGCGCCGAGCTCGCGACGATGTTCCCCTTCGCGGGCGGCCCACGTTTTCTTCCGGGAGGCGTACGGCCCGCTCGCGGGGTTCTTATGGCTGGACGATGGCGCTCGTCATCCAGACCGGCACGATCGCGGTCGCGGTCGCGTTCGCGAAGTTTCTCGGCCTTCTCGTGCCGTCCGTTGCGGGCGCGACGAAGGCCGTCGCCGCTTCGGTCGTTCTGGCCCTGACCGCGACGAACGCGCTCGGGCTCAAGGCCGGGACGCGCGTGCAGAACGTCCTGACCGTCCTCAAGGTGGCGGCGCTCGTCGCCTTGACGGCGGGCGGGATCTTCTTCGGGCGAGCCGAGACGGAAACGGCCGCCGGGGAGTCTCCTTCCTCGGCCGCTCGCGCTTCTGGTGTCGCGCTTGCGCCGTGGGGCCCGCGTTCTCGCAGTCGGCCTGGACGAACGTGACGTTTCCGGGCGCCGAGGTCCGGGAGCCCGGCCGCACCTTCCCGCTCGCGCTCCTCCTCGGCTGTGCGCTCGTCACGGGTCTCGACCGGCGCCCGCGAACGTGGGGTACCTCAGGGCGCTGGGGTTTCCCGGGCATCGCCCGGGTGCCTCGCAGGATCGCGTCGGCACCGCCGCGGCGGCGGCCCTCCTTCCCGGCGGCGGCGCGTGGATGGCCGCTGGCCATCTTCTCGGCCTCCACGTTCGGGTGCGCCAACGGTCTCGTCCTGTCCGGGGCGCGCGTGGTGTACGCGCTCGCGGCGGACGGCCATCTGCCGGCTGCGGCCGCCCGCCTGAACGCGGCGGGCGTGCCTGGCGTCGCGCTCGCGCTCCAGGCCGCGTGGGCGCTCGTCCTCGTCCTTTCGGGGACTGACTCCGACCTGCTGCGCTATGTCGTGGCCTGCTGTTCGTCGTCCTATACTCCTCGTTCTCGCGGTGACGGTCCTTCGCCGGAAACTCCCGCGCACGCGCGGCCCTATCGGGCGTGGGGCCACCCGGCGACGTCCGTGCTGTTCCTCTGCCTCGCGGCTGCCGTCGTGATCCTGCTCGCGATCGCGAGCCCGCGGACCACGCTGCCCGGCTTCGGCCTCGTGCTCCTCGGCATCCCCGTCTTTCTCGCGCGCCGGATGGGGCGGACCGCGTGAAGGAAGCCGGCGAGTACGCGTGGCTTCTCTCTTTCGAGGGGGAAGAGGCGGAGGCGGAACGAGGCGGCGCGGGCCGCCGCGGCCGCGATCAGGACCTCCGGGATGCCTGGTCCTCGTGGACGTCGTGCCCGCGGCACGATCGGTCCTCGTCCTCGGATCGCCGGCGCTTTCCGCTTCGCGGCTCGAGGCATTCGAGACCGTCCCTCGAAGTCCGGCCCCGCCCTTTCGCCGCGCAGGCACGAGATCCGTATGACGCCGGACGGCGCGGACCTCGACGAGATCGCTTCGCGTTCCGGCCTATCGGCCGATGCCTTCCTCGAGGTCTTCGTCCAGCTCGACTTTACCGTCGGTTTCCTCGGCTTCTCGCCGGGATTCGCGACAACCTCTACCGATTGCCGCAGCGTCTCGTTTCATTTGCCGAGGCGGGGCACGCCGCGCGCCGCCGTGCCCGCCGGGAGCGTCGCCCTCGCGGGGCCGTACGCGGGGAACTGCATCCTCACCCTCGGGCCTGGCCGGATCGGCCGACGGCGCGCCGGCTCTTCGACCTTCGCGCCGATCCGCCTTTTCTCTTCGCGCCGGGCGAACCGGGTGCGGTTCCGGCTGTGACCGAGGCGCGCGGACTCCACGTCCTGGAGCCGGGACTCCTCACGAGGTCCTCGGCAGCCGTTCCCTGGGCTCGCTTCGGCGGATTCAGGAACGCCGCTCCAGCGCGGCACGTATCGCCCCTTCGGCGGCGCCGCTCCTGGAGGCGGGGAACCTCCGCAGCCGAGGCGGGGCGACGTCGTCCTGCGCGTTCGCGGACCGGACGAGCCGCGTTTCACGCCGCTCCCTCGCGGCCTTCTTGGGGCGCTCCTGAGGACCTCCCGGAGTCGGACCGGTGGTCTCGGCTTCGGCGCGTCCTCGGCCTCGTCGATCCGCTTCGCGCGTGTCGAAGGGGACGACGCGCGGCAGCGTCGAGGTGACGGCCGACGGACACCCATCGTCTGCCTGGCCGAAGCCACGACGGCGGCTATCCGAAGATCGCCGTCGTGGGCCTCGCCGTCAACCTCATCCCCGCGCGGCACGCCGCCGGCCGAGACGTGCGCTTCGGAGAGTCCCGTGGCGACGCGCGAAGGTCGGGTCGACGCGCGCGAGTGCGCTCTCCGCGTGACTCCCGAGACACTACATGACCGAGCCTGTTCGTCGGTTCCGCAGCAGGGCCGACGCTCGGTCGTACTGAATTCGACGGAGGCGAGGGCGGCGACGATGCCGGCCCTGATGCGCTCGGTCTCGCACGGTGAACATCGCCTGCGGAGGAGACGCCGGGGACGAGTACTCCATGCGCGGTTCGTCACGCCTCGCGCTCGCCGGGGGTGGCGATCCAGGCGGACCTCCTACCAGGATCGTGCCTATTTCGGGCGGACGCGGTCGCGCTCGACCCCGGCCGGAATGAGGCCCTCGTGAAGCGGTAGGTCGAGGCGCTGGCGCAACATCGTCCACGAGGAAAGAGGGGACTAGCCACGGCGTCGAACCACCGGGCGCTCTATCACGCCGCCGCGACGCGGCAACGAAGCCGTCGCGTTCCGCGGTGGGCGCGTGCGGGTGTGGAGCGTTTCGAGGTCCCTCGTTCTTCGTCTCGTCGCCCGGGTCGAAGCTCCTCGAAGCCGGACGCGCTCTGGGCCTCGCCGTCGCGGCGGGGGTTCGTGGATGCGGGTACGAAGCGACGGTCTCGCTCGTCCGCGCCGAGCTCCTGACGCCCTGCATCGAGGAAGAAGATCCGCGGCCGCGGCCCGCTGCGCGCTCGCTTTCGTCCTCGAACGCGGACCGTGCGCGAACGGGACGGCGGTCCGCTGCGCGTCGACCCCTTGCGTGCACGCGACACGCCAACGCCGCCGCGATCGCGGCCGAGGTCCGGCCGGCGCTCGTCGAAGCGGAGACGATGTACGCAGCCTAGGCCGCGCGGCCTGATCCGACGGCGGCGGAGGCTGGGCCGAGGGCTACCCGAGCGTGAAGTGCGCGCCTACCGCGTAGCCCAGGGACTTTTGGCGACCCTGTGAGCAATTTCGGTCGCTGGTCCGAGTTCGCACAGCCGCGTCAACATCCTCATGGATCGGAAGCCTACCAGCGCCTCAAGAGGAGCTTCCGCCCGGCATATCAACGCGTTGATCGAAGCGTCCCGCGCGCGCGGCTCCGCTCCGACGGCGAAGCGCTCGACCGGCGCGTACAAGACCGCGCGGAAGAGGATCGGCGCCGCCAGCTCGCCGCGATCGCGTCCCTCGACGGCGAGACTGGCCTCGTGACAACTCCGGTGCCGCCGGGGAGATGTCGTCGGGGTGAGGCTGGACCCGGCTCTGGAACCGAGATCAGGAAACGTGCGCGGTGGTCGTGTCGAACG
>CAVRYP010000008.1:0-432490 GCA_963725525.1 uncultured Solirubrobacterales bacterium | reverse complement strand
ACTCCCACCAGCAGCACCACCACCACCAGCAGCACGAGCAGCTCCGAAAAAGTGCCCACCATCGACATCCCGCTGAAGAGCTCAACCAACCTCAACCCCATCTCCGCCACCTACACCTGCGACGGCGCCAACATCTCGCCGCCCATCAGCTGGAGCCAGATCCCGCCGCACACCGTGGAACTGCAGCTGTTCGTGTTCAACTTCCTTCCCGTGGGAGGCAAACTGTTCGCCGATTGGGCCGTCGCCGGCCTGAGCCCCTCGCTGCACGGCCTCTCCGCCGGCAAACTTCCAGCCGGGGCGATCGTGGGCGCCAACAGCCGCGGACAGGCGCGCTACAACCTGTGCCCAGCCAAAGGCGCCAACACGCGCTTTGCGTTTCTGCTCTACGCGCTGCCCACGCACCTCGCCGCCAAGCCCGGGTTCGACGCCAACGCGATGCGCGAACAGGCCCTTCACACCGCCGGATCGGCGGGGCTGCTCGCGTTCTCCTACAGGCGCCACTGAGACCCTCTTCAGACGACGAGGGCCCGGCAATTGCCGGGCCCTCGCTTGGGCCACCTGCGGCCCGCACTCCAAAGGGGGGTTTCCCCTTACATCATCCCGCTCATGTCGGGCATACCACCGCCACCGCCGCCGGCGGCTTCCTTCTCGGGCACCTCGGCGACGATCGCCTCGGTGGTGAGGATGTTCTTGGCGATCGATGCCGCGTTCTGCAGCGCCGAGCGCGTGACCATCGCCGGGTCGATCACGCCAGCCGCGACGAGATCGACGATCTCGTTCGTGGCGGCGTTGAGGCCCTGACCCTTCTTGGCCTTGCGCACGTCGTTGACGACAACCGAGCCCTCAAGGCCCGCGTTCTCGGCGAGCTGGCGCAGCGGCTCCTCCAGCGCGCGGAGCACGATGCGTGCCCCCGTGCGCTCGTCATCGGAGCCGTCGGCGTCGTGACCATCGTCGGTCTTCACCGCCGATGAGGCCTGCAGCAGCGCAACGCCGCCGCCGGGCACGATGCCCTCCTCCAGCGCCGCCCGCGTGGCCTGCAGGGCGTCCTCGACGCGATGCTTCTTCTCCTTCATCTCCGTCTCGGTGGCCGCGCCGACCTTCACCACGGCAACGCCGCCGGAGAGCTTGGCCAGGCGCTCCTGGAGCTTCTCGCGATCGAAGTCCGAGTCGGTGTTCTCGACTTCGGCCTTGATCTGGTTGATGCGGCCCTTGATCGCGGCGGCCTCACCGGCGCCGTCGACGATCGTGGTGGTGTCCTTGGCCACGACGACGGTGCGTGCGCGTCCGAGCTGGGAGAGCTGGGTGTTCTCCAGCTTCAGCCCCATCTCCTCGGTGATCACCTCGGCGTTGGTGAGGATCGCGATGTCCTCGAGCATCCGCTTGCGGCGATCGCCGAAGCCCGGCGCCTTGACGGCTACGCCGGTGAACGTCCCGCGCAGCTTGTTGACCACGAGCGTCGCGAGCGACTCGCCCTCGACGTCCTCGGCGATGATCAGCAGCGGCTTGCCGGACTGGATCACGGCCTCGAGCACCGGCAGCACGTCGCGCACGGAGCCGATCTTCTGGTTGGCGATCAGGATGTAGGGGTCCTGCAGGGTCGCCTCCATGCGGTCCTGATCGGTGACCATGTAGGGGGAGATGTAGCCCTTGTCGAACTGCATGCCCTCGGTGAACTCGAGGTCCATGCCGAACGTCTGGCCCTCCTCGACGTTGACCACGCCGTCCTTGCCGACCTTCTCGATCGCGTCGGCGATCACGTCGCCGATCTCCTCGTCGCCGGCGGAGATCGTCGCCACGCGGGCGATCTGGTCCTTGCCGGAGACCTCCTTGGACTGCGAGGCGATGTTCGCGACGACCTGGTCGACGGCCTTCTCGATGCCGCGCTTGAGCGCCAGCGGGTTGGCGCCGGCCGCGACGTTCTTCAGGCCCTGGCGAACGATCGCCTGGGCCAGCACCGTGGCGGTCGTGGTGCCGTCGCCGGCGACGTCGTTGGTGGCGGTGGCCACCTCGCGCACCAGCTGAGCGCCCTGGTTCTCGAAGACGTCCTCGACCTCGATCTCGCGAGCGATCGTGACGCCGTCGTTGGTGATCGTGGGGGCGCCGAACTTCTTGTCGAGCACCACGTAGCGACCCTTCGGGCCGAGCGTGACCTTGACGGCGTTGGCGACCGCGTCGACGCCGGCCTCGAGCGCCGAGCGCGCCTCGGAGCCGTACTTCAGTTCCTTGTGAGCCATATCTCCTCAGATCTCCTTACAGGACCTTGGCGAGGACATCGGACTCGCGCAACACGAGCAGATCCTCCCCGTCGACCTTGATCTCGGTGCCGCCGTACTTGCTGTAGAGGACCTCGTCGCCCTCCTTGACATCAAGCGGCGTCCGCTTACCGGTGTCCTCGTTGACCTTGCCGTCGCCGACGGCGAGAACCTTGCCCTTCTGTGGCTTCTCCTTGGCGGTATCGGGGAGGACGAGACCGCTCGCGGTCGTCTCCTCCTCCTCGATCGCCCGCACGATCAGCCGATCGCCCAGGGGCTTGAGCTTCATGTTGAAAGAACCTCCGCTTGCATGGAAAGAGAACTTCGGCGGCCTCTCGGCCCGCCGCCTTGGCACTCAAGCCCATCGAGTGCCAACGACGGTCAATATAGACGAAAGAGCGCGCGCGTCAAGGGCCGTTGGCACTTTCTTCACGAGAGTGCCAATTGCCTTTCAGTTCTGCGCGCCGCCGAAGCCCTTCATCGCCTCCGTCATACCCGCAGGCTTGTCCATGATCTGCGAGAAGCGCACGACCGTCACCACATCGTCGAGCGTGACGGTGCGTCCGTAGATCTGCTCGAGGAAATGGATCAGCTCCTCGTGGCGGCGAAACTCGGGGTTGTCGTGCTTGATGTCCCGCGGCGAGAGCTCCGCCAGGCGCGTCACCTCGACCTGGTCGATCACCGCCTCGAAGATGCGCTCCCGTGGGGAGTACTGGTAGCCGATTGTGACCAGCACGAGCTGGTTCTTGCGGTACTTCGCGGACTTGTCGCCGAGCCGGATCGTGGCGGTCTTGCGGCCCCGCTTGAGCTCATCGGCGAAGATCGTGGAGTAGAAGTTCAGCACCTGCACAGACAGCAGGCTACCCCAGCGCCGCGAGCGCGCGCCGCGCGACCTCGCGCTCGCCCTCGTAGCTGAGCGCCTCGGGCGCCTCGCGCAGGTCCATCCAGCGCGCCTCCTCCACCTCCTCATCGTGATCGGCCGTATCGCCGGAGAGATAGCGAAACAGGAAGAACTCGCACCGCCTTGGGCACCGAGCGGCCATCGCGGCGGTACCAGTAGCGCACCTCCCCCAGATCCTCCACGAGTTCCGCGACGATGCCAGTCTCCTCGCGCACCTCGCGCAGCGCAGCCTGTTGGGCGGACTCGCCGGGATCGAGGTGCCCCTTGGGCAGGCAGAGCACTTTCGAGCCATCGGCGGCGCGGCGCGTGGGGACGATCACCACCACCTCGCCTCCCCTCACCACGACTCCTCCCGCCGAGCGCTCGCGCGGGCGTGTCGGCTGACGTCCGGACTTCTTCTGCCGGGAGGACTCCGAAGATTTCTTCTTCGGGCGAGAGGACTCCGAGGGTTTCTCGTTGCGGGACTGCCCCGAGGACTTCTTCGGGCGAGATGGCTCTTTAGAAGACATACGACTGGAGGCCTCGGGATCGTGCACCACCAGGCGCCCGCGCCCCTGCGAGATCACGCCGGCGCGCTCGAGCACCGCCAGAAAACGGCTGGCGGACTCGCGCGAGGAGCCCGCCAGCTGCGCGAGGTCGGCCTGCGTGGCGACCACAGCCACCTCTGCGGGCTCGGCGCCCTCGGCGACGCGCCTGCGCGACGAGCTCGCCGAGCACCGCCGCCACGCGCGACTCTGAACGGTCTGAAAGGACTGGCGCGAGAGCCGCTCGTTGCTCTCGCGCAGGCGCCGTCCGAGCGCGATCACCAGGCGCGTGGCGATCTGGGGGTGCTCCACCATCAGCCGTCGCATATCCGGGCCGAGCACCGCCACCACGCCGATCGCCTCGAGCGCCTCCACGGTTGCCGAGCGCACGCTCGTCCTCGAACAGCGCGAGCTCGCCGAAGATGTCGCCGGGCCCGAAGGTGGCGAGCGTGATCGTGCGCCCATCGCCGTGCTCGCGCACCGCGCGCGCGTGGCCGCTGCGCACGACGTAGCAGGTGTCGCTCGAGTCCCCCTCGCGAAACACCGCCTGGCCGGGCTCGAAGCTGCGCGGCACCGCGAGCTGTGCGATCCGCTGCAGATCCTCGGGCACGAGCGTGGAGAACACGGGCACGCGCGCGAGCAGCTCCACCACCTCCGCTGAGCTCGCTCCCACCACGCCTTGAGGGGATATCACACCCGCGTGTGCGCTGAGCGACGCTCTCCGCCGCACTCCGGCGCTATGGTCAGCTCATGGTTTACCTGAAGCTGATCGCGTCGCTCGCGGCGGCCGGCGCGCTGAGCGCCCCACACCCGCTCGCGCAGTCCCGCCAGCTGTGGGCCACCGTGGATGTGTGCAATCCCCACGACCAGCCCAACACGATCGGCATCCGCGGCTCGATGCCCAGCGATGGGCACACCGCCGACAAGCTCTTCATGCGCTTTCGCGTGCAGTACGAAGACGCCGCGAGCAAGCAGTGGCTCTACATCGCCAAGGGCGCCGACTCGGGCTTCCAGCCGGTGCACGCGGCCGGTGCGGCGAGCCAGCTGGGCCGCAACTTCCAGCTCGTGCCACCCGCGGGGCAGTTCGTGCTGCGCGGGGTGGTGAGCTTTCAGTGGCGCCGCGGCGCGCACGTGCTGCACGCGGTGACGCGCACAACCAGCGCGGGGCGCCAGAGCCTCGCCGGCGCGGACCCCACGGGGTACAGCGCGGCGACGTGCACGATCGGCTGAGGCTCACGCGGTGCACCATCGGCTGAGGCCGAGTCAGACACACAAAGCAGCGCCGCGAGGCGTGAGTTGGGCACGGCGGATGGCGTTTCTTGAAGGCCTCCAGCAGCCCCTCTACCGTCCCGGCCACGATGAAATACACCGATGCCCACCCCCCTGATGGCCCTGCCGGCGGGGACCCAATCGCCGCCCCCTGCCCGCTGTTTTGGCCCGAGGAGGAACAGCACGGGGTGCGCTATGTGCCCCTGCACGCCGAGCTGAACGAGGAGCTCGCTCCCCTCGCGCCGAAGCTCCGAGAGCTGGCCGCCGTGGGCGACGCACTGCGCAGCCTGCAGACGCGCGAGGGAGCGCCACTCAACGCGCAGGCCGTCGACGCCCTCGCTGAGCGCACAGGTCAGATGCTGCAGGAGATCGCCGCCACGATGGAGGGCGAGGAGGCGGAGATCGTGCGGATGCGCGCCGCCGCATTCCTCGAAGGAGGCTCCCACAGCGAGGCGGCGCTGCGCGAGGGCAACCTCTATGAGCTGCCCAACCTCACGGTGCTGTGCGGGCCGCAGTGCACGTGGCGCCTGAAGACGCCAACTCCACTGCACACGGTGGTGGCCGCTGTCGCGAACCGCCCCTACGACGAGCTGGTGAGCTCGCTCGACGATCACCTCGCCCAGGCCGCGGCCGAGCTGCGTGGCGAACTGGGGCTGCCCGAGCTGCGCCTCGATGAGTCCTATCCGATGCGCGTAACCGACATGGTGGCCTGTGGCGGCGAGGCCAACGCCTACCCCAAGCACTTCGCCTACTTCCTACCCGAGGACGAGGGCGTGAAGGGCGAGCCGGGACAGCGCAAGAAGACGATCGTCTTCCGCAACGCCTACCGCGACCGCTTCACGGTGATCAGCCAGCCGCTGGGCGAGGCTGTCTTCAAAGGCCCCGCGCGCGACCCGCAGGCGGCGCCCGAGCGAGCCCTGCTGGCGTGGTTTCGCGGGCACGACATCGGACACACCGCCACGCTGCCCAGCACCGACTACCGCTGGAGGCTGGATCTGGGGCACGAGCCGTTCATGATGATGCAGGAGGCCGTCTCGGATGTGTATGGGCTGCTGCTCACGCTCACCCCCACCTGGCTCTCGCTCACAGGGCTATCGCCGGTGGACATCGCCGATGTGTTCCTCGCCGAGCTCCTCCACTACCTTCGCCGCGGACCACGGCTGTATGGGGACGCCGGCGCCGCCTATGTCGAGCTCGGCTACCTGCTCGCCAATGGCTTCCTGCGGCTGCGGGAGGATGGCCACGTGGAGTGGGAGATGGAGGGACTGCACGAGGGCCTGCGCAGCCTCGCCAAGGAGATGGCCGCCACGGTTCTGCAGCCCACCGACGCCGAGCCCTGCAGGCAGCTGGTGGAGAAGTATGGGTGGCCCGCGCAGACACCCGCCGTGCAGGTACTCCGCCAGCTGCAGGGCCCCCTCCGTGCGGTGCCCTCGGCGCTCGCCTATCGCGAGGCGCCACCCGAGCCGCCCGCGGAGGAAGACGCCCCGCCGCTCGCCGCCTGAGCCCTAGCCAAACAGGCGCGGGTCGTTGGTGATGATCCCATCGACCCCCATCGCCGTGAGACGAGCCATCTGCGTGGCGTCGTCCACGGTCCACACATACAGTTCGCCCCCGCCCGCGTCCACCGCGCGCACGAGCGCAGGCGTGACAAGGCGCCAGTGGGCCATGATCGCGTCAAAGCGCCCCCTGCGCAGCTCCATGCGGACGCGGCGGGGCAGCCACGCACGGTAGGCGATGAGTATCGCCAGCGCCGGCGCCAGCGTGAGGCGGTTCTCGGTGTAGTCGCGCCGCGCGCGCGGAACCGACCAGCCCACGCGCAGCCGCGGCTCGACGGCGCGCATCGCATCGAGCTCGCGCGGATAGGTCGAACTCACCAGTGAGCGCTCCACGAGGCCGGCCTCGCGCAGCGCCGCCACCACGCGCGCGCCATAGCCCGGGAGCTTCACGTCGACATCCAGTTCGATGCCCTCATACGCCGTCCCCGCGAGGTGCGCGAGGCCCTCCTGCAACGTCACCGGCTCGCTCGCGCGCAGCGCCTCGTAGTCGTGCGCCAGCAGCAGCCGTCCGCTGCCATCGGGGCGCTCGGGGAGGATGTCGAACTCGATCATGTCAACGCCCGTGCGCACCGCCGCCTCGAAGGAGGCAAGCGTGTTGCCGGGCGCGATGTGCGCGGCGCCCTTGTGGCCCACCCGCCGCGGGCGCGGGCGCGGCACACTCACCCCTGGTGGCTCTGGCATGACCCTAAGATAGGTGCTGGAGAGGCGCTGCGAGCGACGCCTTGGCGAGCGACGCAGGGGGCTGCGGCCACCTGCACGCAGGTTCATCGAGAAGGCCGCCTCCGAGCGCGCAGAGAGACAGACGGAGCGCAGATCAGGAGATCACAGGCGCCAGCCGCGGCCTGGGAAGCCGCTTGGCGCTCTCGATCGCCTCGATCGCAGGCTTGGGCCCGAGGTAGGGCGCGAGCACGAGGAAGGCGAGGTGGTCCACAAGGCAGGGCAGATAGCGCAGGCGGTTGCGCACCGCGTAGCCGCTCAACACCGTCCACAGCCCGCCCGTCACCGCCTCCGCGGCGAGCAGGGGCGCACGGCGGGGCTCGGGAGCGTTCTCCGCCAGCAGCGCAACGAAGCGGTCGAGCGTCGCATTGAGCCGGTCGACCATGCGCGGGCCAACATCGAAGAGATCGATGAACGCCATCCGCACGAGCCCGGGGTGCGCCACGAAGTACTCCACCGCGGCGCCCACCCCGAGATACACGGCCTCCGGCCACGAGCTGGCGCGCGCCGCCGCGGCCTTCACGGTCTCGATCGTTTCGTTTGCGAACTCATCGAGCACCGCGAGGAAGCACTGCTCCTTGTTGGGGAACTGCTTGTGGAACGCTTCGGTGGACATCCCCGCGAACTGCGCGATCTGCGGATCGGAGAGATCGGCGAAGCCCTCATCGAGCGTGAGGTGCACCACCGCGCCCAGCACCCTCGAGCGGCGGTCGTCACCGGAGAGGAAGGCCGCGGGCGAGGCGGGCACGTGCGGCGGATTGGGCAGCGCGATCGTCGTCAGGCGCCCCGCCACGGCGGCGCGGTAGGCGCTCACCCAGTCGAGCAGTTCATCGGTGAGCCCCGGCAACTCGGCCTCGCGACCCTGGCGCAAACGCGCCGAGGTCACGTAGCGTCCGCCGCCCACGATCGCCTTGGGAGCGAGCGGCGGCAGCTTGATCCCATCGGGCGCCACGCTGAAACCGGTTGTGACGACGCGCTCATAGGCGCCCGCGGCAAGCAGCAGTCGCTCGCGGGCGCGCGGACCGATCCCGAGCCCCTCGATCAGCACGAGGCGGGTGCTCTTGGAGTTGCGCGCCGCGTCCTCCACGAATGCCTGGCAGGACTTGTGCATGCGGTTGGCCCAGCCGCGATCGGTGAGCCACGCGTCGAGCACCCGCTTCTTGGAGCGCGCCACGGAGATGTCGTAGGTCGCAAGGAAACACTCTTCCTTGTTGGCGAACTGTTCGTAGAAGGCCCTCCGCGAGACCCCCGCGAGGCCGATCACGTGCGCGACCGTGGTATTCGGATAGCCCCACTTGTGCACCGCCTCGGTCATCGCGCCATAAAGGCGCGTACGCTGATGACGTGCCACCACTTCCCGGTCCATCCCATGCGGACCGTGCGGTAATCTTCGGTACAGCGGCCTCACGTGTCTCCCGGTTCCGCTCATCCCCACGATTCAGAAGACAAGCAGAAATTTCAGTGGTTCGCAAGTATTTATTGCTGGGATGCGTCCGAATGTTTCTAGCCCCCCTCGCGGGGAGTTGCTGAAGATCCGGATATGCAGGGACTTAACGGAGGAACGGCCCCAAACTTGCGCGCCGGCCCGAAGGGCCTTTTACGAGGGTAAGCCGGCGGGGGCCCCGCTTGGAAGCCCAATGAGGGCCTAACGAGCGTGGCCGGCGAGGGTGAGCGGCGGGGGCCCGCTTGGGAGTCCAAAGAGACCTAACGGGCGTGGCCGGCGAGAGTGAGCCGGCGAGGGCCCGCGTGGAAGCCCACCGCAGCGAGCGCCACCTCCCAGCCGGTGCCCATCACGGGGGCGCCATTCACCCGCTCGATCCCCACGCGGCCAAACCCACCTCCCCGCGCGTGCTCGGCGAGGGCCCCCAGCGCCACCTCCACGCGCGCGTCCTCCGCGGGTAGGAGCACCTGCAGCGCACGCGCGCCGCGCTCGAGGTAGAGCACGGGCTCGGCTCCCACCATCACCACGTGGGCTCCCGCGACGCGCGCAGGCGCCCGCGCGGTCGCAGGCGCCCGCGCGGTGGATGCGAGCGCTTTTGAGGAGGGGGAGGGGGAGGGGCCGGTCCGCGCGGAGGCTCTCTGCCGCGCCGGCCACGCCAGCGCGGCCCCATATGGCTGCGCGGGGTCGGTTGCGGCGAGCACCAGCGCACCCCTCTCCTCCGGCGCTCGCTCAGCGCGCAGGCGCTCCACCGCGCCGGGCAGCGCAAACTGCGCGCCGCCGAGACCCTCAATGAAGTAGCCGCGGCGGGCAACGCCCAGCGTCTCCAGCTGGCAGAGCTCGGGGTAGAGCGCCGCGAAGCCCCCCGGCACGCCCTCCGCGAGGACGAGCTCGCGGGTGAGGATGCCGTAGCGCTCCAGCATCAGCTCCGCCTGCGCGCGCCCGCGCGCGCCTGCGTCCACGCCGACGCCGTTCGCGCCAAACAGGGGGGCGGTGAGCGACCAGCGCCCCGGCGGGTGCGAGCGCGTGGATGGGCGCACAGCGCGGCGCGCTGAGAAGCGCGGCACGTGGCCGTGACGCCGAACGCCCGCCCCAGCTCCCGCGTTCGCCGCGGGCGCCGGGCGGGGAGCGCGAGCGAGCGCCATACGTGGTGCGCGCAGCGGCGCGAAGGCGTCGTTGGTGACCTCCCCCGCCCACACCAGATCCCACAGCGACTCCGCCACCGCCTCCGCGGGCAGCTCGAGCGCCAGGAGATCCGCGAAGAAGCACGCCCCTGCCTTCAGGCGCTCGCGCAGAAGCTCGTGGGTGCTCTCGGTCTCGGTGGAAGACTCGCCCCTACGCGGCGGTGGGGTGGGCCTGGTGGGCGGGGCGGCCGGGGTGGGCGGGCCCAATAAAATGGCGTCCTCGCGGAAGTACAGCGCCACGCGCCCATCTGTGCGACCCAGCGCTCCCGCCCCCACCCACACGAGCTCGCCGCTCGAGCACAGCGCATCGATCCACGTGGGCGAGTAGTCGCCCACGCGCCGCGGCAGCACATCGCGCTCCCACGTCTTTGGCGTCAACGCAAGGCCCTGCAGCGAAACGAGCTGCTCGCGCAGGCGCTCGATGCCCGCCGCCGGGGAGAGCCCGCCGCTGGATGCCCGCCAGCGATCGACCCCCTGCCACGATGGCAGAAACGCCGCGAAGGCGCGCTGATCGGCGGGCTCGATCTCCTTTCGCAGCACCGCCAGCGAGGCGCGGCGCAGGCGGCGCAGGACCTCCGCATCGCACCACTCCCTTCCGCTGCCCCCGGGCGCAGCTCACCGCGCACCAGCTCGCCCCCGCGCTCCAGCTCCGCGAGGGCTGGACCCGGGTCAAGTCCATAGCGCGCGCGGGGGTCCTCGGTGGGGAATGGGCCATGCGTCTGCGCGTAGCGGCGCATCAGCCTCACCATCGCGCCGGGCACATCCGCGAGGAAGGCCTCCGGCAGGCCCCCCGGCGCCACCACCCCGAGCGCGTCGCGATACACCCCCGCGTCCGCCGCATCGATGAAGCGCTCCTCGCCCCCCACCCGCACCGGCGCCGCGCGGCGCTCGCGCACGAGCTCCGCGAGCATCGCCGCGGCGTCGAGGCCCTCGTGCACGCACAGAGATGCCTCCGCGGCGCTGAGGTCGCCCACGCGGCGCAGCACATCGTGCAGTTCATCGCGCGTGGCCGCGCGCGTGCGCGGGGAGCGATGCTGAAGATCGTCCTCGAGCGCCGCCAGCGCCTGCGCATCGATCAGCTCGCGCAGCTCCTCCTGCCCGAGCAGCTCACGCAGCAGATCGCGATCCAGCGACAGCGCCGCCGCGCGGCGCTCGGCGTTGGGGGTGTCGCCCTCATACATGTACGTCGCCACGTAGTCGAACAGCAGCGAGGAGGCAAAGGGCGACGCGGTGGGCGTCTGCACCTCCACCACGCTCAGCTCGCGCCGCTGGAGGCGACCGAGCAGCTCGCTGAGGCCTGGCAGATCGAGCACATCGCGCAGGCACTCGCGGTAGGCCTCCAGCACGATCGGAAACTCGCCGTAGCGCCTTGCCACCTCCAGCAGCGTCTGCGCCTTCAGACGCTGCTGCCACAGCGGCCTGCGCTTGCCCGGATAGGCGCGGGGGATCAAGAGCGCGCGCGCCGCAGCCTCGCGAAAGCGCGCGCCGAACAGCGCCGAGGAGGAGAGCTCGCCAACCACGCGATCTTCGAGCTCCTCGGGCTCGATCAGCACGAGCTCGAGCGGATCCCAGCCCAGGCCGCCCGCCTGCCCATCCGCCGAGGGGCCCTCCACCGCGTCCGCGTCGGGCAGGTGCACCACGATGCCATCGTCGGAGGCGATCGCATCGGCCTCCAGCCCCAGCTCCTCGCGAATGCGCGCCGCCAGCGCCAGCGCCCACGCGGCGTGGATGCGCCGTCCGTAGGGCGAGAGCACGCACACGCGCCAATCGCCGATCTCATCGCGAAAGCGCTCGATCACGATCGTCCTATCGGAGGGCACCACGCGCGTCGCGGCCTGCTGCTCGCGCAGGTACTCCACGAGGTTGCGCGCCGCGCGCGGATCCAGGTCGTACTCGCGCTCGAGCGTCTCCGGCTGTTGATCCACGGACCAGCGCGCGAACGCGCCAATCGCCTCGCCCAGCTCCTTTGGCCGACCGATCCCATCGCCCTTCCAGAAGGGCACCGCGCCGGGCACACCGGGGGCCGGCGTGACGATCACGCGATCGCGCCCGATCTCCTCGATGCGCCAGCTCGAGGCCCCCAGCAGGAAGACCTGCCCGGGGCGCGCCTCGTAGACCATCTCCTCGTCGAACTCCCCCACGCGGCGCCCATCGGGGAGGGTCACCATGTAGAGGCCGCGATCGGGAATCGTCCCCGCGTTGGTCACCGCCAGCTGGCGCGAGCCCCTGCGCGCGCGGAGAGTCCCCGCGAGGCGATCCCAAACTAAGCGCGGGCGCAGATCGGAGAACTCGCTCGATGGATAGCGCCCATCGAGCATGTCGAGCACATTCTCAAGCTGCGCCCTCGAGAGCTCCGCGTAGGTGTATGTGCGTGTGATGAGCGCATACAACTCATCCACCTCCACCGAGCCCTCCTCATCCTCGGCGGCAACGATCGCCACGATCTGCTGCGCGAGCACATCCAGCGGATTGCGCACCACCACCGTGGGCTCGATCGCCCCCTCGCGCATACGCCGCGCCACCACCGCGCACTCCAACAGGTCGCCGCGGAACTTCGGAAAGATGCGGCCCTTGCTCGTATCGCCCACGTTGTGCCCCGCGCGGCCGATGCGCTGCAGGCCCGCGGCGACCGACTTGGGCGACTCCACCTGCACCACCAGATCCACCGCGCCCATATCGATCCCCAACTCGAGGCTCGAGGTGGCCACGATGCAAGGGATCTCGCCCGCCTTCAGGAGCTCCTCCACGATCATGCGCTCCTCGCGTGCCAGCGAACCGTGGTGTGCACGCGCGATGTCCTCCTCCGCGAGCTCATTGAGGCGCAGCGCCAGACGCTCCGCCGAGCGGCGGTTGTTCACGAACACGATCGTCGAGCGGTGCTCGCGGATCAGCTTCAGCAGCTCGGGATAGATCGCCGGCCAGATCGACTTTGTGGTGGGCTCGCCGCCGGCCAACGGGTCCAGCTCGATGCTCGCCTCCGGTTCCCGCATCGACTCCACCGGCACCTGTATCTGCACATCGAGCGCCTTTCGCGAGGCGCTCGCATCGAGGATCTTGCACTGCCGCTGAGGGCCCACCATGAAGCGCGCCACCTCCTCCAGCGGGCGCTGCGTCGCGGAGAGGCCGATGCGCTGCATCTCGCGCCCTTGCGGCGCCTCGCCCGAGCCGCACACCAGCGCATTCAGGCGCTCGAGCGTCAGCGCCAGGTGCGCGCCGCGCTTGGTGGCCGCCACCGCGTGGATCTCATCCACGATCGCCCACTCCACCCCCGTGAGGATCCTCCGCGCCTGTGAGGTCAGCATCAGGTAGAGCGACTCGGGCGTCGTAATCAGCACATCGGGCGGCTCTCTCAGCATCTGCGCGCGCTCGCGCTGGGGCGTGTCCCCGGTGCGGATCGCCACGCGCACCCTCCCCGGCCCCTCGTGGCCCGCTTCGATGCCCCGCAGCGGCGCGCGCAGGTTGCGCTCGATGTCGTGCGAGAGCGCCTTCAGCGGCGACACATACACCAGGCGCGTGCGCCGCTCGCCCTCGGGCAGCGGATCCGCCACCAGCCGATCGAGCGCCCACAGGAACGCCGCCAGCGTCTTTCCCGAGCCCGTCGGCGCCGAG
Source organism: uncultured Solirubrobacterales bacterium (assembly GCA_963725525.1). Classification (GTDB taxonomy): domain Bacteria; phylum Actinomycetota; class Thermoleophilia; order Solirubrobacterales; family Solirubrobacteraceae; genus Palsa-744. The sequence goes on along the minus strand of CAVRYP010000008.1, from coordinate 419,040 downwards.
AGCAGCACGTGCTCGCCCGTCGCGATCGCCGGCCAAGCCAGCTCCTGTGCGGGCGTCGGCGCGGGAAACGCCCCCGCGAACCACTCCCGCACGCGCGGGCTGAAAGCGCGAAGAGGGTTCGCCCCCTCGCTTTTCCCATCCGGGTCGGGCGGGGGACCCGATGCCGCCTGGCAGGGGCCCTCGCTTTTCTGAATTGGAGACACCGCAAGGCGAGGCTAGCGCTCCGTAAGGGGATCCTCGCCGCGAGCGTTGATTGACGGCCTTCGATTGCCAAAACTCGGGGCACACATGGACTCGACACTCGCCCCCTCACCCACCTCCACCAGCGAGCGCGCGCCCGACGTGGTCACGCTCGAGCCCTCCGAGTGCGAGCAGCTGCTCGCACTCGCCGATGAACTCACCCTCTCCCCCTCGGAGTCCCCCGAGCTCTTCTGCCGCCAGGCTCGCCGCGCCGCCCGTCGCGCCCCCGATCGCCTCGTTGAGCTGCTCGCGGACTTCGCCGCAAAGGGCACCGCCTCGGGCACGATGCTCTTGCACCGCATCCCCCCAGAGGCCCTCGCGGGCGCATCCCCTTCCGGGGTACCCCCGGATGAGCTTCCCCCCACCCCGCCCGACAACCGCCGGCACCTCGGCGAGGGCACCCGCCTGGCGCGCGTGCAGGCGATCGTGAACCACATCTGCGGCGACATGCTCGCCTACGCAGCGGAGGGCTACGGGCGCCTCTACCAGGACATGGTGCCCAACCGCGCCCTCGCCCAGAGCCAGACCAGCCTCGGCTCGCGCGTGGAGCTCGAGCTGCACACCGAGCAGGCATTCTCGCGCCTGCGTCCCGATGTGCTGAGCCTCGCCTGCCTGCGCGGCCACCCCGACGCTCACACCTACGTGCTGCCAGCCCACGCGCTGCTCGCGCAGATGAACATCTTCGAGCGCAAACTGCTCCGTCAGCCGCTCTGGATGACGGGCGTCGATGGGTCCTTCCGCCAGAACGGCCACGAGTTCATCGAAGGCGACGAACGCGGCCCCCTCGCGATCGTCGAGGGCGACGAAGAGGACCCCACGATCGTCTTCGATCAGGACCTCATGCGCGGTCTCACCGACGAGGCCCAGGCGCTGATCGCGCGTGTCGTCGAGGTCTACCGCGCCGAGCGCCGCTCGGTCGTGCTCGAAGCCCGGTCAGATCCTCCTCGTGGACAACGTGCGCGCCGTCCACGGCCGCTCGCCCTTCACCCCCCATTTCGACGGTCGCGACAGGTTCATCATCCGCAGCTTCGCCGTACGCGACCTCGTGCGCACGCGCTACGCCCGCCCCCACAACGGGCGTACGATCGCCGCCGAGTACTCCTAGGTTCCCCACTCGCCTCCACCTTCGTGCCCCACCGCACGACTCCACTCGCGCCCTTCGCGTCACACCGCGCCGGCTCTATCCGCAGCTCTGGCGCCACCCACCGCACCAGCTCCACGATTGGACGCAAGTGGATCATTTTCGAGTGTGTACTAAACGATATTCCGCACGCGGGATAGTTTCAGTATGCTGGCGCTCATGCTCGGTGGGGGAGAAGACGACGAGCTCGATCCATGCGGAGAGCCCATCCAGAGCCGCCGCTGGCCGGGACAGTTCGAAGAGCCCGATGAGCCCTTCGCCGCCGTTCCCCCTCAGGAGCTCGCGCGGGACGCGCACGCCTCGCGTGGACAGCGCCCCTGGACACCTCTCTCGCGCGCGCTCGCCGCAACCGGCGACCAGTGGACGCTGCTGATCGTCCTCGCCCTCGCCAACGGTCCTCGACGCCTGAGCGATCTGCGCGCACAGCTGCCGGGGATCAGCACCGGCGTGCTCAACCGCCACCTGCAGCAGATGCTCGCGCTGGAGCTCATCCTGCGCCAACGCTTTCGCGAGCTCCCCCCACGCGTGGAATACAAGCTCACCCATGCAGGCGCCACGCTGCTGCCGATCGTCACCGACCTCGCGCGCTGGGGAATGGTTCACATGTGGTCCCCTCCGCACCCCCGCGAGCGCATCGACGTGGGCTCGCTGCTGCGCCTCCTGCCCACGCTCCTCATCGACGAGGACCCACCCGACGGCGTCATCGAAATGATCGTCGAGCTGCCCGAGGGCGAAGTCGACCGCCACCTCTTCAACATCGCCCAGGGACACGTCATGCCCATGGAGCTGGGCTCGATGATGCCCTGGGCACGCCTCGTGGGCCCTCCCGGTGACTGGATCGACGCGCTCGGCCCCCGCTGCGAGGCCAGCGCCCTGCAGATCACCGGCGACCGGCAGCTCGCGCTGCAGCTGCTTCAGGCGCTGCCCCGAAGGCATTGAATCGTCTCAAGCGCCCTGCAGGCGCACGATCTCCTGCTCCAGCAGGCACGCCACGAGCAGCTCCAGCGTCACATACATGAACCGCGCGCCGATCGGATCGAGCGCGATCCGATCGGCGAACACGCGCTCCAGCAGCTCCATCACCGTGGTGGGTGCGGAAAGACAATCGAGCAGCTCCTCCAGGCGCGCCACCGGCTCGTCGATAAACGCCTGCGAGCCCAGTTCCCAGAAGCTGTCGGGAAGGTCGTGGGCGCGCCCGTAGTACGCCGAGACGGCCCTCTCGGCGCCCGCGACCGCCTCCGCGCGGCCAACCCCCGGCGCGGGGCACAGCGTGCGTCCCACGAGGCTCAGGCCCGAGAGGTTCGTGTAGGTCACAGACCCCTCCCCCGGGCGCGCAACGAGCGTCGAGGCGTAGTACTCCTCATAGCCCAATTCCGCGAGGTGCGCATCGGCGCGAGCAAGCATCTCGAGCGGCGCGATCTCGGGGTTCACCGGCAGCGCATGGTGCGCCGTGAGAGCCGCGCGCACCAGCGCCGCGATGCGACTCTCGGTCATCACCGAGATATCCCACCCCACGCGCGGAGCGAGCTCGCACAGCTCGGCGAGCAGCAGCGGGCCATGCGCGTCGCCGAGGCTCTGAAAGCGCATCACCACCACCCCGCGCGAGTTCACCAGCGAGGTGTGGCAGCGATCCAGGAAGAGGCGCATCAGCTGCAATCCATCCGGCCCTCCGGCCCCATCTGGCGGATATTCCAGGCCCGGCGGCACAGGCACCCCGGGGAGATTGCCCACAGCGCAGTCAAACGGCGCCGGCGGCTCATACGCATCGAGCTGCGCGAGGCTCGCCCGCACCTTCCCCCCCATCCCGTTGAGGCCCATCGAGAGCACCGTCGCCTCCACACACACCTCCACCACGTCGATCGCGTGCACCTCCTCGCACGTGCGTCCCAGCGCACAGCTCGAGATCCCCGAGCCGCAGCCCACATCGAGTGCGCGTCCGCGCGGGGCAACCCCCAGGATCGCCTCCGCGAAACGCAGCGAATCCTCCCCGATGTGCACGCCCCCGCGGGCGCCCTCGCGCGGGCGATCGCGCGCGGCGATCAGACTGCGGTGGGCGGTCAGCTCGAAGCGCCCGGTGTTGGTGGGATGGGTGGAGCCGCGATCGCCCATCAAATCGCCCATCGAGTCCGCCGCGGGAGTGGAGCCATCGCCCTCTGCGGCGAGACCCACGGCGCACAGGTCCTCCCAGACCGCATCCTCGAAGCGCTCGCGAGCGAGCTCGCCCAGGTGCACCAGCCGCCACAAATCCTCACCGAGATCGCCAGAGCGCCTGCCGTGCTCATCGAGTGGTGGCCAGGGCTCATAGCTCGCAAAGCCCGCGCGCCGCGCCGCTTCCACGCGCTCGGCGAAACACGTGCGCACGAGCAGCTCGCCGAGCCGCTCGGCGGCGGTGCCCTCGATCTGCGCCGCCACGCTCACCGCGGATCGCGCAGGGCGGGAAAGGGAATTACCTCGCGCAGCGTCTCGCGTCCGGTGAAGATCGCCAGCAGGCGATCCACGCCGATCCCCGCGCCCCCCAGCGGCGGCATACCGTGCTCCATCGCGCGCACGAACTCCTCATCGGCCGGGTAGGGCTCCTCGCCCTCGTCCAGCGGGCGGCGATTGCGCTGTTCCACGAAGCGCCTTCGCTGCTCGTCGGGGTCGTTGAGCTCGGTCGAGCCGCTCGCCACCTCGATCCCCCGCATCACGACCTCGAAGTGCTCGATCAGCTCGGGCTGCTCGCGGTGGCGCTTCACCACGGGGTGAAACTCCACGGGGAAGTCGTAGAAGATCGTCGGCGCCACCACGTGGGGCTCGATCAGCTTGGAATACAGAGCCTCCACCAGCTGGCCCCACGTCGCGTGCGCTGGCACACGATCGCCGAGGCGCTCGATCAACTCCTCGCGCTCGGCCACCGCCACATCGAGGTTGAGATTCTCAGCGATCGCATCGCGCACCGACACGCGCCGCCAGGGAGGGGTCAGATCGAGCGTCTTGCCGTCGTGCTGCTCGATCACAGTCGTTCCGAGCACGCGCTCGGCCACGCCCGCGATCAGCTGCTCCATGTAGGCGTACACGTCGCGGTAGTCCGCATAGCTCATCTCCCACTCGAGCAGCGTGAACTCAGGCGAGTGCTTGTGCGAGATGCCCTCGTTGCGAAAGCACTTATCGAGCATGTAAACCCGCTCCAGGCCTCCCACCACGCAGCGCTTGAGGTGGAATTCGCCGGAGATCGTCAGCGACAGGTCGCGATCGAGCGCGTTGTGGTGAGTCACGAACGGCCGCGCGTTGGCGCCCCCCGCGAGCGTCTGCAGAACGGGCGTTTCGATTTCGATGAACCCGTGCTCGTTCATCCATTCGCGCAGCGCCGCAATCGTGCGCGCGCGGGTGACGAACAGCTCGCGCGTGGACTCGTTCGCGATCAGATCCAGCTCGCGGTGGCGGTAGCGGGTCTCCAGATCCTCCAGGCCGTGGTGCTTGGCCGCCGGCGGGCGCAGCGCCTTGGCCAGCAGCGTGCACGCGTGTACCGCGAGGGAGAGCTGGCCGTTGTGCGTCACATAGACCGCCCCATCGATGCCCACCAGGTCGCCCATATCGAACTCGAGCATCCGCTCGAAGAGCTCCTCGCCGGTGCTCTCCCGTCGCGCCACCACCTGGATCCAGCCGCTTGCGTCGCGGATGTCCACGAACATCGTCTTGCCGTGCCCGCGGTGGGCCACCACCCGCCCGGCGATCCGGTAGCGCCAGCGCGGGTGCTCGCCGGCCTGGAGCGCCGAGGGATCGTGCGCGCCGTGCACCGCCGCGATCATCGTGCGATCGGGATAGTCGTGCGGGTAGGGGTTCTGGCCACGGCGGCGCGCGCGTTCGACCTTCGCGCGGCGCTCGCTCATCACGAGCGCTTCGCGGTTCGTCGGCGACGGCGCAGGCGCACTCGAAAGCGGCACGGCCCGCTGAGCTCGCTGGCGATTGGCGCTCTGAGGACTCACGCTCCTGACCATATGCAGGCCGAGGGCGTCAAGTCAAACAGTCGGAGACACTGACGCAGTTAGAAGCTCGCGCACCGCCTCCCCGGGGTACAGTGGCTTACAGAACGTAATGCACGCCATCCCCGCATTCCGAATATGACCGAGCCGCTCATCACCTACCCCGCGGGCAGCACCGCCGAGCGCTCCACCGTCCTCGCCACGACGCGAACCGGCACGCATCTGCTGTTTGCCGTGGAGCGCACCCCCTGCCATCCCGAGTCGCCGCGCTGGCCCGATCAGCCGGCCGACCGCTGCACGGTGACGGGTCCCTCCGCGTCCGAGCAGACACCCGTGGAATGCTTGGAGGGATGGCTGCACGAAGGAAGGCTCGGCGTGGGCGAGCCCCCGAGCCTGAGCGAGCATCGCGATAACCCGCACGCCGGCGAGGACACGCACACGCCCAACGGCCCGCATCCCACCGAGCCGCAGGCGATCCGCTGCGTCGTTCACCGCGTCGAGGAGAGCTTGGCGCTGCAGCCGGGCGACGAAGTCACGCTGAGCGTCGACGAGCGCTTTCGCGAGCTGATCTCGCGCAGCCATTCCCGCTGCCACCTCGCGAGCCTCGCGCTCAACGCGGCCCTCGCCGATGCCTGGCGCAGGGAGCCGCCCGCGCGCGACTCCCTGGGCAACCCCGATTTCGACAAGCTCGCGATCCTCAGCAGCAGGATCGAAGAGCACGGCTCGGTGGATATCTATCGCGCCGGCAAGCACCTCCGCAAGGCGGGGTTCCCCGCAGAAGCGCTGAGCGAACCCGAGGCCCTCGCTCGCGAAGTGGCCCAGATCACCGGGGGGTGGCTGAAGTCAACCCTCCAGATCGAGGTGACACCGGGGATTTCTCGCCTACAGGAGCACAGAACCTGGTCCTGCGAGCTGCCCCAGGGCACCGCCAGCTTCCCCTGTGGTGGCACGCATCCAAAGCGAATCGAGCCCAGCGAGGACCTCTCCGTGGCGATCTCCTGGGATCCGCAGGAGCGCCGACTGCAGATGAGGGCGCGAAGTGGCGTTTTAGCAGGGCAGAGTGTTTATGATTGAGAACATCCGAACTTCGGCCTATGATGAAGGTTCAGATCGAAGTCAGACACAGTTTCTTTTGGGTGAGATGAGTCAACTGGGACACTAGGACAGGGGCTACCAACGATGCCAAGAACAAGTTCAAAGATCGATAGAGACACCAACGGAGACCGAGGGCGCTCGGTTCCCAGCCTGCGCGAACCGCGCTACTCGCAGTCGCTCGAGCGCGGCCTCGCGATTCTCGCGTGCTTCACGCCCGAGCGCCCCGTGCTCGGGATCGCGGACATCGCCGACGAGCTCGGGATGAGCCGCAGCACCACGCACCGCTACGTGATCACGCTCGTCGCGCTCGGCTACCTGGAGCAGGGCGCCTCGCGCAAGTATCGGCTCGGTCTGCGCGTCACCGACCTGGGGATGTCCGCGCTCAACTCCACCGGCCTGCGCGAGCACTCCCAGCCCTATCTCGAGGAGCTGCGTCAGCGCACCAGCTACACCGTCAACCTGGCAGTGCTCGACGGTCCGGAGATCCTCTACGTCGATCGCGCGCGCAGCTACCGGCGCGGGCAGAGCCAGATCGATCTCGGGCTGCGCCTCGGTTCGCGCCTGCCCGCCTACTGCACCTCGATGGGCAAGCTGCTGCTCGCCTACCTGCCCGAAGACGAGCAGAAGGACCTGATCGGCGACATGAAGCTCACCCGCCGCGCCCCCAACAGCATCACCAGCAAGAAGGCCCTGCGCAGCGAGCTCGAGCACGTGCGCGAGGAGGGCTTCGCGGTCAACGACGAGGAGCTCGCCCAGGGCCTGCACTCGATCTCCGCGCCCGTGCGCTCGGAGAACAACGAGGTGGTGGCCGCTGTGAACATGGCCGCGCACTCCTCGATGATCTCCCTCGAGGAGCTCGTCGACCACCTCGGACCGCACCTCGTCTCGACGGCCGACCGCATCTCCGCGCGACTCGGCTACCGTCGCGACGACGAGCGCGAATAGGCAAATAGGCAGGCATGAGCCCCCCTCGGGGGGCTACGCCTTCGTCCGGCAAGAGCCCCCCTTGGGGGGCTACGCCTTCATCAATCCCCGCGCGCGCAGGAGCACCGCGTCGATCATCGGCGCGGTGAGTCTGCCCGTGAAGGTGTTCTGCTGGCTCGGGTGAAAGCAGCCGAGCAGGTGCATCCGCTCGCCGGGGGACTCCGCGGCGTGCCCAAAACGCGGCCGCGGACGTGGGAGGGGCCGACCCTCTGCCTGCGCGCGCAGACGCAAGGCAGCGTCCCACGCGAAGGCGCCCAGGCACACGACCACGCGTACCCGCACAAGCAGCGCGAGTTCGCGCTCGCTCCAGGGCAGGCAGTTATCGCGCTCTTCGGTGCTGGGACGGTTGGCGGGTGGCACGCAGCGCACCGCCGCCGTCACCCACGCATCGCGCAGGCGCAAACCGTCGTTCAGGCCCGTTGAGGTCGGCTGGTTGGCAAAGCCCGTGCGAAAGAGCGCCGCGAACAGGAAATCTCCCGAGCGATCGCCCGTGAAGATCCTTCCCGTGCGGTTGCCCCCGTGCGCCGCCGGGGCAAGACCCAGCAGCAGCACGCGCGCCCTTGGGTCGCCGAATCCGGGGAGCGGGTGGGCGGCGTACTCCTCACCCGCGAACGCCGCGCGCTTCTCGCGGGCCACCTGCTCGCGCCATGCCACCAGGCGCGGGCAGCGCCTGCAGGCCATCACCTCCTCGGCGAGCTCAGCAAGGTTCTCCTGCCTAGAAGCGCCGCTCACGCCGGTTGCGTAGCCTCTACAGCCGCGATGACCCCAACTGTACTCAAGCCCACCGTAGCCCTGGCCGCGATGACCCTCGCCTCGCTGGCAGCGAGCGCCTGTGGAACCGCAGCGGTGTCAACGGGCAGCTTCAAGGGCGAACAGAAGGCCGTCGCGCAGCGCATCTCGAACTTCCAGAGCGACGCCACTGGACTCAACGAGCAGAAGGTGTGCAACAACGACCTCGCGAGCGTCGTGCTCGCACGGCTGAAGGCCGCCGGCGGGAAGTGCGAAGCGGCGATGAAGACCCAGCTCGGCGAGGTGGACGTGTTCGAACTGAAGGTCGAGTCGATCGCCATTACCGGCGCCACCGCCAGCGCTCGCGTGAGGAGCATCTGGTCGGGCAAGAGCCGCTTCTCCACCATGCGGCTCCTCAAAGAGGGCGGTGCCTGGAAGATTTCGGGCCTCGCGTAGGGTCGTTTCAAGATTAGGCGGTGCAGTCGGAGCCCATCCGGGCACGCTGCCTTAAGAGAGCCCCAGACCGTACTGCCGCTGGTAGTACTCGCGATAGTCCCCCGAACGGATCGGCTCCCACCACCAGGCGTTCTCGCGGTACCACGCCACGGTCTCCTCCAGGCCCTCGGCGAAGCGCACGCGGGGAAGCCACCCGAGCGCGCGCACCTTCTCGGAGGAGAGCGAGTAGCGGCGGTCGTGACCCGGGCGATCGGTGACGTACTGAATCAGCGACTCCTCGGCTCCCGTCAACTCGACGATCCGCCTTACGACCTCGATGTTGGCGCACTCGTCGGGCCCCCCCGCGTTGTAGACCTCGCCGGGCACGCCATGCGCGAGCACGTGACCGATCGCGCGGGCGAAGTCGCTGACGTGGATCCAGTTGCGCACCTGCATCCCATCGCCATACACCGGCAGCCGATCCCCGTGCAGCGCGTTGAGGATCATCAGCGGGATCAGCTTCTCCGGGTACTGGTGGGGCCCGAAGTTGTTCGAGCCCCTGCAGATCGTCGCGGGCAGGCCGTAGGTGTGGAAGTAGGACTGCACGAGCAGATCGGCGCCCGTCTTGGTCGCCGAGTAGGGCGAGGAGGGGCGCAGCGGCGACTCCTCTGTGAACGTCCCCTCCTCGATCGATCCGTAGACCTCATCGGTGGAGACCTGCAGGTAGCGCAGGTCGTGCTCGCGCGCGGCCTCCAGCAGCACATAGGTGCCGAGTGCGTGGGTCCTCACGAACGCGTCGGGCTCGGCGATCGAGCGATCCACGTGGGTCTCGGCCGCGAAGTTGACGATCGCATCGGGCTCACACGCGGCGATCGCGCCCGCCACCGCCTCGGGGTCCTCGATCGCGCCGCGCAGGAAGCTGAAGCTCGGATCCTCGGCGAAGTCGTTGAAGTTCTCCTCGCGTCCAGCGTAGGTGAGCTTGTCGAGCACCGTCACCGCATCGCCCTCCTCGCGCAGGCGCATACGCACGAACGTCGAGCCGATGAAGCCGGCGCCGCCACAGACGAGCAGTCTCATGTACGCATCATCCCAGCCCGAGCCGCAAGATACCCAGCGAGCCCGTCACGCCAGTCGGGCATCGGCAGCGCCTCCGGGCGCTCAGAGGCAAGCACCGAGTAGGCGGGGCGCGGAGCAGGGCGGGCCATCTGCGCGCTGGTGGCGGGCTCCACCCGGCAGGAGACCTCGGCCTGACGGAAGATCTCGCGTGCGAACCCGTTCCAGGAGACAGCGCCCGAGCCGGCCAGGTGCACGAGACCGTGGACCTCGCGCTCGAGGAGCCCCAGCAGCGCGGGAGCCAGATGCCCCGTCCAGGTGGGGCAGCCAACCTGATCGTCCACCACCTGCACCGCCTCGCGCTCGCCGGCCAGGCGCAGCATCGTGTCGACGAAGTTGCGGCCATTGATCCCAAACAGCCATGCGCTGCGCACGACTGTGTGGCGCGGCGAGGCCTCGAGCACCTCCCGCTCGCCCGCAAGCTTGCTCTGCCCATACACCGATGTGGGCCCCGTGGGGTCCGACTCCACATAAGCCCGGGGATTCCCTTCTGCGTCCAGCGGAGCGTTCCCATCGAAGACATAGTCGGTCGAGAGATGCAGGAGGGTCGCGCCGCTCCTGGTCGCCGCGCGGGCCAGATTGCCAGCGCCGGTGGCATTCACGGCGTGGGCCGCCGCCGCGTTTGACTCCGCGCCGTCCACATCCGTCCATGCCGCGCAGTTGACCACCGCGTCTGGGTGGTGGTGCTCGAAGTAGGCCCCCACGGCATCTGGATCGGTGATGTCGAGCTCTGGCAGGTCGATCGCGAGCAGCTCGTGGCCGGCCTTCGCTGCGAGGCGCAGTACATCGTGGGCGAGCATTCCGACGGCGCCGGTGACGAGCAACTTCACAGGATCGAGATATCCGAGTTGTCGCCCACCATGAAGCGGTACGCGCGGGGCTGACGATCGCCGCGGCGCACCGTCACGTTGCGCCCCAGCAGCGAGGACTCCATGCGCCCGTCGAGGTCGCACACCGAGGATCCCGCAAGCAGGATCGAGTGCTCCACCTCCGCCCCCGAGACTTTGCAGCGCTCGCCGATCGCCGTATAGGGACCGATGTAGCAGTCGCACAGCTGCGCCCCCGCGCCGATCACCGCAGGGCCGCGCACAGTCGTGCGCTCCAGGCGAGCTCCAGCCTCGATCACCACGCGCCCATCGACCTGGGAATCGACAAGCTCGCCCTCGATGCGCCCCACGAGGTTGTCGAGGATCAGACGGTTGGCCTCGAGCATGTCCTCCAAGCGTCCAGTGTCCTTCCACCAGCCGCGCACGATGTGCGGCTCCACGCGCTTCCCCGCGTCCACGAGATACTGGATCGCGTCGGTGATCTCCAGCTCTCCGCGCGCCGATGGCTCGATCGCGCGCGCGGCCGCGTGGATTTGGGGGGTGAACATGTAGACCCCCACCAGCGCGAGGTCCGTCGCGGGCGAGGGCGGTTTCTCCACCAGCCGCACCACGCGCCCCACCTCCCCCGGCGCGGATGCCTCGCCCAGCTCGGCGACCCCGTAGTTCTCGGGGTCGGGCACGGGCGTGAGCAGGATCAGCGCATCGGGCGAGTGCTCGCGGAAGGCCGTCACGAGATCCGCGATGCCGCCCTGCAGGAGATTGTCCCCTAGGTACATCACGAACGGGCTCTCGGCCAGGAAGGGCTCGGCGGTGAGCACCGCGTGGGCCAATCCCAGCGGCTCATCCTGCACGATGTAGGTGACGCGCACCCCCAGGGCCGAGCCATCGCCGGCGACCGCTTCGATCTCGGGGCCCGTCTCGGGGGCGATGATGATCCCCACCTCCTCGATCCCAGCGGCCGCCATCGCCTCGATGCCGTAGAAGAGGACCGGCTTGTTGGCGACCGGCACCAGTTGCTTCGCGCTCGTGTGCGTGATCGGGCGCAAGCGCGTTCCCTTCCCCCCCGAGAGGATCAATCCCTTGAGCGCTCGCATCGCGCCCTGAGCCTACCGGGCGCGCGCAGGGCTCGTGTTACCGGGACGTGCCGGCTCGCAGAGCGGGGCTTGCCAGACCGCCCCGAGGGCCGTGAAATCCCCGTCGAGTTAGAAACGTTGCACCGTCGGCAGATTGGCCCCGGTTACCCTGAAATGAGGTTGAAGTTGTAAATACTAGGATTTTGACTAGATTGGCCCCGATGGGGTCGGGTTGGGGGACGAGCTTCCCTCCCACCGGGCACGGGATGAGTTGCATCGAGAGATGACGAAGCCGACTAACAGGAGGAGAGGGGCCGTGAGGACAAATAGGAGCCTTATCGTGACTAGACGCTTTCGGATGTTCATTGTCGCCTGCCTTGCGGCGCTCTGCGCCGTGCTTGGGGGCGTGGGAGTGGCGCAGGCCAGCGCAGCGACGGCCTCCACGGGAGGGGTCTCTGAAGTGACTCCTCATGGCGCGACGATCGAAGGTGTGGTGAGCCTCGAAACTGCATCGATCGAAAAGTGCTTCTTTGAATACGGCGCCGGATTGACGGTGCCTTGTAACAAGTCCAATGCTGAAATCGAAAGCGAAGACCCCGCAACAGTAACGGCAAAGCTGGAAGGACTCGAACCAGTAACGGCATACCCCTATAAGCTGGTGATCGAAGTCGAAGGTCAGAAGATTGAAGGCGCGACCGGAGAATTCACGACGGCTCCGTTGGCTACGGTAACAACCGAAGGTCCAAGCAATGTAACGACCGAAGGTGCAACCCTAAACGGAACAATCACCCCACACGTAAACGGCACGGTCGAATACTTCATAGAATATGGCAGGGAAGGGGAACCACTCACAAGTACAACACCAACCAAGAGCCAGGCGGGTGAAGCAGAAGTCTCGCTTCCGCCAGTCGCCGAACCTGTGGCGGGGCTTGAACCCTTCACGCCCTACGCTCCCTTTACGCCATACCAGTACCAGCTGGTCGCCGTTGTCGAAGGGCATACCATTCCCGGCGGATTGGTGTCGTTCAACACGCTCGCGCGAGTCACCGCCACCACCAACGCGGCTACCGAAGTGACGCCTGAAACAGCAACGCTCAATGGCACGGTCGACGTAAACGCCGGGGGGGCGCATTACTACTTCGAATACGGCGTGGAAGGAGGCGCCGTCACGACGACGCCGGAACTCCCGATCGGCGAAGGCGAAACACCTGTAACAGCGCCTGTGACGGGGCTCGAAGCCAACCGCCCGTATCAGGTCCGGCTCGTGGCCATTTCAGAAAGCGATCCCAACCTGGTCGTAGGCAACACCGAAGCCTTCACCACCACAAAGGCCAAGCCCATCGTGCTCAACAGCTCAGCGGGAACTCTCACCCGCACGACCGCAACGATCTCCGCCGAAATCAATCCGGAAAACGACGAAACGGGCTACAACATCGAATATGAAGCGCCTGGGATCCATGTCCTCTCCTCGCCGCACGCGATCGTAGCCGGCAGTGCGGGCCCTGCGGCAAAGATCGTGCAGACGCTCGAAGAACTGAAGCCCGCCACCACCTACACCTACCGCATCGTCGCCGGCAACGGCGGCGGCACCACCGTGGGCGGAGAAGGCACCTTCACAACCGGCCCCTCACAGCCCGCGAGCGTCGAATCGGAGTCCGCACAGGCCACCTCGCAGACAACCGCCACGATCGAAGCCAAGGTGAATCCAAATGGGCTGCCCACGATCTACGCCCTCGAAGTGGGCACGGAAATCAAGGAAGGCAGCCCCGTCTACATCCCGCAGAGCTTCGGCCAGGTGGGGGAAAGCGGAAAACTGACATTCACGCTCACGAACCTGCTTCCGGGCACCGTCTACCACTACCGCATCGTCGCCAGCAACGCCGAAGGCGACGCGCCTGGCGCCGATGCGACGTTCGCGACACCCAGCTTCATCAGCCCGATCGCTGAGCCGGCACACCAGCAGCTCGTACCGTTCGTGCCCGAAATCGAAGAAAAGCCCCTTCCGGTGCACGTGGAAACGCGCGCCCAGAAGCTGGCCAAGGCGCTGCACCAGTGCACCCGCCAGCCGAAGAAGAAGCGCGCGGCGTGCCGGCGCAAGGCCGAGAAGAAGTTTGGGGCGGTCAAGAAGAAGGCGAAGAAGAAGTAGCCCTTGACCGCAAAGACTTGAGCGTTGCTCCCACCTCTCCGGCGACGCTCAGCGAGGCCCAGCACCCACCCCTGGTGCTGGGCCTCATCTTTTTGACACGCTTTCAGGGCACTAGCTCCCCCAGCTCGACGAGCCTCACACAGCCGGGCCACGGGTAGGGCGGCTTATGCCGCCTTACGCTGATAAGCTAGGTATATGGACAGCGATCCGCTCACCTTGGCCTCTACCGAAAGCGCAGCTAAACTGCCTCAGCGACGGCGTGCTCCCCGACGCACCGGGCATCGCGCTCAGCTGACTGTGCCCGATGCGATGTGGAACCAAGTAGCCGGGATCGCCCAGGCGGCGGGCACGACCCCAAACGATGTGCTGGTGCATTTGGTTGCCGAGCGCCTCGAGGACCATCAGCGCGCTTTCGCTCTTCGCCAGCGAGCCGACGAGCGCTGGCGCGCCTTCACCGGCAGCACCACAACAGGCCAGGCTTCGCCAGAGCCCTTGACCGAACAGGAGTTGGTCGAGCTCAGCGGAGCGTTCCGCACAGACATCGGCGGCTAGACCCGGTGCCAGAGGCGTGGGATACCACCACTGCTGCGCGCCTGAGACCAGAAAGCCCGGTGCTCGACGATGCCACCAGTCGATGGCAAGTGGGCGACCCAATTGCCTTCACAGCGAGCACGTTCACCGAGATCTCCTATGGCCTGCATAAGGCTGCCGCCGCCGGACGAGCCGCCGCAGATGCGCAACTCAGATGGCTGCGTGAGCAGATCGGTGCTGGCCTGATCGACATCCTCACCTTCAATGAGCGGTCGGCAGACATCGCTGGCGCCTTACGCGCTCGCATGCCCACGCCCCCGTCATCGCCCAAGCAGCGCCAACGCCGCTCGAAAGCCGACGGCCGCGTTGCATGGATCATGGATATTCAGACAGCTGCCACGGTGTTCGCGCATGGCTACGACCTGGTCAGCGCCGATGCCCACCACACAGCCATAGCGGCCCAACTCGGCCTCCTCGCTCCAGGGGCGCCACCGCTGCTGATCCGCAAGCCCAGCGATCACTGAGACATATTCTCTAGATAATAATGATCTAGAGAATATATCCCCCCTAAACCCCCGCCGGCACCGCCCGCAGCTTCGCCACGGCAGCCAGCAGCGCCTCGCGCGCGTCCTCGGGCTCGAGAATCGCGGCGTCGCCGGCCTCCTTGAGCACCTCGCGCACGAGCCAGCCCACACCCGCGAAGCCCAGCTCGACCTCAATCGAGCCGTCCTCGCGCTCGGCGACCACGCGGCGCTGCTCGCGCGCCCAGCGCGCCCGCTCGGGGGATATCCACACGCGCGCCGTGCGCGAGGCCTGCACCTCGCCCGTGCGCAGCCAGCCATCCACTTCAGCCGCCGGATCCACCTCGGCACGTGGCTCGAAGGTCTCCTCGAGCACCTCCGCGCGCTTCACGCGATCCAGGCGGAAGTGACGCATCGCGCCGCGCTCGGGGTCGTATGAGGCGACGTACCACCCCTCGCGACCGTTCGTCAGCGCGTAGGGCTCCACGCGGCGCAGCGAGAACTCGTCCTCGTTCTCCTTGTAGTACTCCAGCTCGATCAGCCGGCGTCCGACGATCGCCTGGGAGACCAGGCGTGCCACCTCGGAGTCGTTGGCCGTCGCGTGCGCCACCTGCAGACCCTGCTCCATCGGGTCCTCGCCGAGCGCCACCACGATCTTCTCGCGCGCGCTCGCCAGCGAGCCCTCCGGGATGTGCTCGCCGATCAGATCGATCGCCGCCACCAGCGCCTTGGCCTCCACCGGCAACAGGCGCGCCGGACGGTCGAAGTTGTCGCTGTAGGGCTCGGGGTCGACCTCGATCTCACCCTCCTCCTCGTGGATTTCCGCGTACAGCACGTAGGAGCCGCCGCCGAAGTTCACGACGTTGAGCACATCGATGTCCTCGCGCAGCTCCTCCTCGCTGAGCTGCAGGCGCCCGCGCAGGTCCTCGATGCCAAGGCGTTTGCCCGCGCGACCCGCCTCGATCAGGATGCTCGCCAGTGTCACCAGCCGCGCGAAGCGCTCGGGGCGGATCGCCGCGTCGCTCGCGCCACCCGCACCCGAGTCCTCGCCCTCGACGGTCTCCGCGCGCCGCCGTCGCGAGCGCGTTGTGCCACTGCGCGCCGCCGCCGCGGCTGCGGACGCGGAGGCGCCGTTGGCGGGCTGCCGCTGCTCCTGCGCGGGTTCTGGTGGACCGTCGGCCTGGCGTTCCTCCAGCAACTCCAGGCGCCGCGCGAACTCCTCGGTGAGCTCCTCGGGGCCCTGCAGGCGCGCGTGCTCGCCGAGACCCAGCACCCACGAGACCATTCCCCGCGTGCTCGCGTAGGGCGTCAGGAACAGCCGGTCCCCCTCGTCGGCGCCCACGGCCTGCTGAATCTCGCCGTAGCGGCCGAAGTGGCGCTCGATCTGCCAGGCGATCCGCTCGGAGAGCAGCACTTCGGCCACGCCCCGCTGCTCGCCGAACTGCCACTCCGCGCGGTTGGCGTACACCCTCGGATCGAACTCCTCCGAGCGCTTGAAGTCGTGCTCGGCCTTCGTTGCATAGGAGACCTTGCCGCGGATCCGCGAGAGACGGAACACGCGGATCGCCTTGCGCTCGTGCGCATACCCCAGCAGGTAGAACTGACCCCCCTGGAAGAGCAGGTGGTAGGGGTCCACGCGGCGCGCTCCCACCTCGTCGCGTTCCATCGTGTAGTAGTCGAAGGTGATCGTCTTCTGGCGGAAGATCGCCGTCTCGATCTTCGCCAGGCGCGTCGAGAGGTCATGCCCCCCCGCCGAGGCCGTGATGCCGAGCGCCACCGAGCTCTGCTCGGGCGCGCGCAGCGGACTCGGGCGCCCCCATGTGATCTGCTGCAGCGCCAGCCGCAGCGGCTCGGCGTAGGCGAACTCCCCATCGAGCAGGTGCAGCGCTGTCTGCAGCGCCGCCAGCTCGGTATCGGAGAACTCGATCGCGGGCAGGTGGAAGTTCTCCGAGCGCAGCGAGTAGTTCTCCTGCTCGGCCGCCGCATCCGCCGGGCGGTCGACGGTGAGCTGGATGCGCAGCGACTTCGAGCTCCGCGCGATCGGCGTAGAAGCGCCGCGCGAACGCGTCTTCGTTCATCGCGCTGTACCCCTCCACATCGCGCCGAATCTCCAGTGCCGTCACCGGCCGGCGCTCGGCCATCAGGTAGGAGATCAGCGACAGCTGGCGGATCAGCTTCTCGGTGTCCTTGGCCATCCATCTCCAAAGATAGAACCACGCGGGGAGACGATGCTCGGCGCTGCTCGGCGCAGCCGCAATTTGCGACTTTTCTCAGGCCGCTTCGCGCACGGGCTCGGGCGACTCGCTGCGCCCTGCGAAGTGCGCCAGCGAGCCGAGCGCACGATCGAAGCCCGACCACTGCTCGCCGGCCGCCAGCTCCTTCTCCAGGCGGTCGAAGCTCCCCAGGCGGCCGCCCAGGTTGTCGATCATGTGCACCAGCGTCGCCTCGCGCGTGCACGGCACCACCGGGCTGCCGTGCTCCAGCGAGCCGTGGTGGGAGAGGATGATGTGCCCCACCGCCATCGCCAGCTCCGCGGGGAAGCCCTCGATGTCCTCGATCATCCGCCGGATGCGGTAGTAGCCGAGCGGGATCTCACCGTGCAGGCGTCCCACGTCGGTGAAGTCGATGCTGCGCGGATCCTCGCTGTACGCCTCCACCTTGCCGATGTCGTGCAGCAGCGCGCCCGTCACCGCCACATCGCGGTCGATTCCGGGGAAGGTCGCGCTGATCGCGCTCACCGCCTGCGCCACCCCCAGGCAGTGCTCGAGTAGGCCGTGTTTGTATGCCTGGTGGTAGTGCTTGGCCGCGGGCGCCCTTCGGTAGCCCTCCCACAGTTGATCGCCATCTGCGAACACACGCTCCAGTAGGCACGCCAGGTAGGGGTTCTGGATGGTGCTCACCAGCTCGCGCAGATCCGCCTCCAGCTGCTCGGGCCTGCGCGCGGGACCATCGAGCAGATCCTCCAGCGCGTAGCTCCCCGGCTCCGGGGGCGCGAGCGAACGCAGGTTGATCTGCGGTCCGAAGCGCGGATGGCGGTTGTAGCGGCCCAGCACGCGCACCGGCTCTCCCGGACGTGCGAGCTCGAGTACCTCGCTCAGGTCCTCCCAAACCATCGTGCTCACGGCTCCCGTGCGATCCCCCAGCTGCAAGCGCAGGTAGTCGCCTCCATCGCGGCGCCGGCGCCGCTCGATCTCGCGCACCAGCAGCACCTGATCGATCTCCATGCCATCGGTCAGCTCACATACCTTCATGGTCCTGAAGGTAGAGGGCTCTGCGGACGGGACGCTCGGTCGGCCATTGGGACTCTGCGGACGGGGACGCTCGATCGAGCGTTGGGCCTCTGCCGACGGGAAGCTCGATCGGCCCGTTTCCACCCAGGACGGCACTCTGTAGCCCTGGCGTGGGCAGACTCTTATTGTCAAGGTACTCTCCCGTCAACCACCCTGCCGTGGCACCGTGCCCTACTGTCAAGTGTGAACGGAAAACAACATCCCGCCCAAACGTCTAAGTGCACGCTGCGATATTGGCCCAGGTAGACCTAGTCGTCTTGCACTCTCATCCATAACTTTCCCTGCGAGGGCTTCCACCAGGGGGCGTAGAGAGGATTGTCTTGCCATCAACAGAGCCACTGCGAGTCATCAGCTGGAACGTCAACGGCATCCGCGCGCGCTGGCCGCGCCTCACGGAGATGCTTGCCACCGAGCGTCCCGATGTCGTCTGCCTGCAGGAGACGCGCTGTCCCGAACACCGCTTCCCCAGCGGCCGCCTGAGCCAGCTCGGCTACCACTCTCAACACTCTCCTGGACGCCGGCGCGGCGGCGTGGCGATCCTCGTGCGCTCCGATCACCGCATCACACACCGCACGAGCGCACTCGACCATCACCACGACATCGCCGAAGGACGCTGGCTGGAGGTCACGATCGATGGCCTCACGATCGGCTGCGTCTACGTTCCGGCGGGACACACCCGCGAGGAAGTCGACGATGCCGGAAAGCTCGCCTTCCTGGAGGCGATGGCGCGCCAGGTGCACGAGGAGCACGACCACGACCAGCCAATTCTGCTCGCCGGCGACTTCAACATCGCGCCCACCGACCAGGATGTCTACGAGCCCAGCTGGTTCGACGGCTCCTACCTCTCCGGCGAGGCCGAGCGCTCTGATCTGCGCGAGATCCTCGAGGAGGGCGAGCTGGTGGATGTCTACCGCGAGCTCCACCCCGACGATCGCGGCTTCACCTGCTGGGACCAGCGCGACGGGCACTACGCGCGCGACTACGGCCTGCGCATCGACCTCATCCTCGCCAGCCAGAGTCTCGCCTCGCATGTGCAGCGCTGCGAGGTCGCCCACGCCTACCGGCAGGGCCACCGGCCCTCCAATCACGCGCCACTACAGATAGAGCTAGACGACGTCGAGCAGGACGGGTGGGTGGGGACCCAATCTCTCGACGCCACAACCGCGGCCGGCTCTGGGGACTGACCGCGGGGAGGGAACAAAGCTCCGTCCGGCCGGGGTGGGGGCCTCAGCCGGACGGGGCGTCCCTGGACGCGGCGCCGGATCGCCACGTGCCGGCTCGCACGTACAACCAGCACGCGCTTCGCCTGCCCGCGTCGCCCGGCTTGGTCCAGGAACGCCCCGTGGGCGCTTACCCTACGGCTCCAACCGATTCGGCCCGCGATACAGGAACGTGACCTCGCGCACGTTGTCCTGCCCGGTGAGCTTCATCAGCAGGCGCGTGAGCCCGAACCCGAAACCCCCGTGCGGGGGGGCGCCGTAGCGGAAGAAGTCGAGGTAGTACTGGATCGGCTCGGTCTCCACGCCCTTCTCCCGCGCCTGCGCGAGGAGCTGCTCGTAGCGGTGCTCGCGCTGCGCGCCGGTGGTGATCTCGATCCCCTTCCACAGCAGGTCGAAGCTCTTGGTGAGGCGCGCCGGATTGGCTGGGTCATTGGGGTCGAGCGCGGGGTCCGCCGCGCCAGGCGCGGCGTAGCGCATGTGGTAGAAGGGCCGCACGGCGACGGGGTAGTCGGTGACGAACACGAACTCGTGGCCGTGGCGCTCCGCGATCAGCGCCGCGAGCGCGCGCTCGCTGGGGGGGTCGAGATCCTCGTCGGGGCCGGGGGCGCCGTGACCGGCGTCCTTGAGCATCTCCTTGGCCTCCTGGAGGCTCACGCGCGGGAAGGGCGTCGAGGGCACCACGGTCTCCACGCCGAAGGTCTCGGCGAGCGCCTCGCCGTGCGCCTCCTTGACGGCGGCGAACACGTGCGCGAGCCAGGCCTCCTCGAAGGCCATCACGTCCTCGTGGGAGTCGATCCACGCCAGCTCCACGTCGACGCTCGTGAACTCGGTGTCGTGGCGTGAGGTGAAGGAGGGATTGGCGCGAAATACGGGCCCGACCTCGAAGACCTTTTCAAAGCCCCCCGCCATCGCCATCTGCTTGTAGAACTGCGGCGACTGCGCGAGATAGGCGGTGCGATCGAAGTACTCCACCTTGAAGAGCTCCGCGCCGGACTCGCTCGCGGAGCCCATGAACTTGGGGGTGTGGATCTCCATGAACCCCTCGCGGCGCCAGAACTCGCGCATCGCGTGCTCGACGGTGCCCTGCACCTCGAAGATCAGCCTGCGATCGGGGCGGCGCAGGTCCATGTAGCGCCAGTCGATGCGCTTGTCGAGCGCCGACTCCGCCGTCACCGGCAGCTCGGGCTCCGCGGCCGCGTCGATGGTGAGCTCCTGCAGCTGCACCTCCAGCCCGCCCAGCTTCACGCGCTCGTCGGCGACGACCGTGCCCGTGAGCGTCACCGCCGACTCGGGCGTCAAGCTCGAGACGAGCTCGTTGAGCGCGCTCGGCGGATCGTCCTTGCCGAGCACAACCTGCGTCATCCCCGTGGCGTCGCGCAGGATCAGGAACTGCACGCGCTTCTGATCGCGGATCGCGTTGACCCAGCCGCGCAGCTCCACCTCCTCGCCGATCTTCGATTGGAGTTCTGAGATGAGGGTGCGCGCCACGGCGGCCAGATTACTTGCCGGGGCGGGTCCGATGCGTCCGACGGGGATCGAACCCGTATCTGCGGCTCCAAAGGCCGCTGCTCTTAGGCATCGATTTCGACGGTGAGCTCGGGGGCGATGACCGCCGCAGCGGCGTAGAGCCGCCGGCTGGATGTACCGCCGGTTGAATGACTCGCACCGCACCATCCCTCATTGCCTACTCACTTCGCCATTGACCAGTTGAGCTACGGACGCGCGAAGGTCACTGCGGCGTCTTACACGGCCTCACCCCCCGCCTCTGGCCACGGCGCAACGCTCACGAGCGTCTCGCGCCCGGCAACAGACCACAGCTCCTCGGCGATGTGCGGGGTGAGCGGCGCGAGCATCTGCACGAGCTGGAGCAGTGCCGCAACGATCGCCTCGCGGTCAGCGTCCTCGAGCTCGCCGCGGCGCTCCACCGCGCGCTGCTCGAAGTCCTGGATGCGCGTGAGCAGCAGCATCGTGTTGTGCGCCACGCGCTGCATCTCCAGGCGCTCGTAGTCGAGGGTGACCTTCTGCAGGGCCACGCGGCACCAGTTGGCAAGCTTGCGCCGCAGCCGCTCGGAGGCGTCGATCCGCGGATCCTGTACGTCGCGCGCCCACTCACTCAAACGCGGCTGCGCGTAGCCGTAGAGTTTCTTGAGGAAGATCTGGCAGTAGCGGATGGGCTGCTCGTTCCAGTTGAAGATCCTTCCCGGCGAGGCGGCGTGGAGCACGGCGAGGCGCACGGTGTCGGCGCCGACGTGCACGACGAGCTCGTTGGGGTCGACGACGTTGCCGAGGTGCTTGCTCATCTTGCGCCCCTCGAGGCGGATCATCTGGTGCATGAGGGCGTTGGTGAAGGGCTCGCGTCCGGGCACCTGGGGGAGCTCGCCGAGGTCCTGGAGGACCTTGCCGATGAGGCGCTGGTCGAACATGTAGCCGCCCGCGTCGGCGCCCCACACGATCTGGCGCGCCGGCAGCCAGCGCTTGTATTCCTCGTGGTCGAACATGTGCTGGGGGCGATCGGCGAAGGGCACGCAGATCGGCATCCACATCCACATCCCATCGACGTGGCAGTCAATCGTGTCGGTCTCGCGCCGCGCGGGCTCGCCGCAGCGGGGACAGAGACATTCGACGAAGTCCATGCGCTCCTCCAGCGGATTGCCGGCGCCGGTCACCTGCAGATCCTCGGGCAGGCGCACCGGCAGCTCGTCGAAGGGCACCGGTACGGTGCCGCAGCGCTTGCAGTGCACGAGTGGGATCGGCGCGCCCCAGGCGCGCTGGCGCGAGATCGCGAAGTCGCGCGCCCGGTAGCGCACCGCGGGGCGCGGCACGGCGCCCGAGCGCGCGCCCTTCCAGGCGCTCGCGGAGTTCGCCCCCATCGCCCCCAACCGCTGCGCGATGCTCGCGTCGGTGGCGTCGAGCGCGGGGATCCCCAGCGCCGCGGTGGGCCCAAAGCGGGCGTCGACGAGCGGCGAGATCACGATCGGCAGCATCCCCGCAACCCCGGGAACGCTCGCGAGCGCGCCCGTGGCGACCACGGGCACCTGGTCGAGGTCGCGATCGTCGCGCCGCCAGCCGGCTTCGCGCACCCCTTCGAGCTGCTCGGCGACGCCCGGCTCGGCGAGGAAGCGGTCGACCTCGGGGTGAGCGGGGGAGATGACGATGAACGCCGCCTGCGCGATCGCCTCGGCGTGGGGTGTGAACACGGTGAGCACAGCGCCATCGAGCGTCGCGCCATCCACCTCCACGCCATCCACACGTCCGATCACCGCGCGCTGGGCGCCCACGGCCGCCTTGCTCCAGCCGGGGAGTGTCTCCAGCCCGCGCTCGTTGTCCTCCACGTAGGCGCTGATCCGCATGAACCACTGCGGCAGGCGCCGGAAGCGCACCTCGCCGTGACAGCGCCAGCAGGTGCCGTCCTCGGACTGCAGCGCCGCGAGCACGGTCTGGCAGGAGTCGCACCAGCTCACCTGCGCCTCGCGGCGGTAGACGAGGTCCTTTTCGAGCATCGCCAGGAAGAGCCACTGCGTCCAGCGGTAGTGGTCGGGCTCGGAGGAGACGAAGGTGCGCTCCCAATCGCAGGAGTAGCCCAACCGCTCGAACTGGCCGCGCATGCGCTCCACGCAGCGCGCGACCCACTGCTGCGGGGACACGCCGCGGCGCACCGCCTCGAGCTCGGCGGGCAGCCCGAAGGAGTCGAAGCCCAGTGAGAACAGCACCGCCTGTTCGCGGGCGCGCAGGAAGCGCGCGTAGGCGTCGGCGATGGTGTAGCTGCGGATGTGTCCCATGTGGGCGTCGCCGGAGGTGAAGGGGCACCCCGCGAACACGTACGCCGGCGTCCGCTCGTCCTCGGGCGGGGGCGTGGCGAAGACCCTCTGCGCCTCCCACAACTCCTGCCAGCGCGCCTCGATGCCGGCCGGCTCGTAGTCGGGCCCCGCGAAGAGGGCGGGCGTGGATGCGCTGGCAGACGGAGCGCCCGTGGCGGACGGGGCGTCGGCCTCGGCGCCGGCATCGGGGGGAGTCAAAAACGAATCCGCTGGACTGGATCGCCCAGGCGCGGCGTCGGGTATCGCACTGCTTGCGGAAAAAAGTGGGCGGTTCATGATTTCGAAGCTACCGGATAAGTCCGGCGAAGTCCAGAATGATTCAAACGCGTCTAATATATTGACGAGCACCTGATGTCCTGCCAGTCCCCGGTGGCGCCCCAAAAGGCCCGCCGGGGGCACGACATACACCCACCCAGCACTATGGACGAGGAGGAGTGAGTGGCCCGCTGTGCGGTCTTGACAAACGACTTGCAGTACGACCTGGTCAACAAGAATGAGGAACGCAGAGCGGCTGTCAGGGCTTTCACGCCGAAGATGACCGCGTTTCTGGAGAGGATGCGCGAGCTCGACGCGCCGGTGGTGCACCTCCAGCTGATCAACAAAGAGGACGACCCCCGCGCGGAGCGCTACGACGGCTGGCTGCCGGTTACCAAGGGCTCGGATGGCGCGCGCATCATGGAGGAGTTCCTCGCGGACTCCGATGTGGTGGTGGAAAAGAACAAGGACAGTGGTTTCTACGAAACCGACCTCGATGAGCGCCTGAAACAGATGGGCGTGGACACGATCGCGATCACGGGCATGCAGACGCAGATCTGCGTGCAGACGACCGCCGCCGATGGTTTCTTTCGCGGCTACAACGTGATCGTCCCCTCCGATGCGGTGGTCTCCGCGCACGAGGACGACAAGGCGCGGGCACTGGATTGGCTGAAGTCCTACTGCGCGACGATCCTCACCACCGAGGAGCTGGTGGCCGCGGTAAGCGCCGGCCAGCTCCCCGAGTTCAGCGTGGTGGCGATCCCGTGAATGGGAAGCTCATAGAGCTCGACCACGGCACCGGCGGCGGTATGAGCCAGGAGCTGATCGCCGAGCTGATCGCCCCCCGCCTGGGGAGCGTGCACCACGGGCGCATGGAAGATAGCGCGGTATTGGGGATCGACAGCGCACGGATCGCGGTGACGACGGACTCCTTCGTGATCGATCCGATCTTCTTCGGCAACGGCGACATCGGCAAGCTGGCGGTGTGCGGGACGGTGAACGACCTCGCGGTGAGCGGGGCGGTGCCGCGCTTCCTCACGCTCGCGCTGGTGCTCGAGGAGGGCTTTCCGATCGCCGATCTGGAGCGGGTGCTGGATTCGGTGCGAGACGCCGCGAGCGAAGCGGGCGTGGCGATCGTTGCCGGCGACACGAAGGTGGTGCGGGGCGGAGAGATCGACAAGATCTTCATCAACACGGCGGGCGTCGGCGAAGTGCACAGCGGCATCGAGCTCGGCGTGGATCGGATCGCGCCGGGGGACAAGGTGATCGTGACGAGCTGGCTGGGTAACCACTCGATCCACATCCTCTCGATACGCGAGGGATTGGGCTTCGAGCAGCGCATCCCCAGCGACTGCGCGCCGCTGAATGGGCTCGTGTGGAACGTGCTGGAGGAGCACCCCGATCACGTGCGCTGTATGCGCGATGTGACAAGGGGAGGCCTGGGCACGGTGCTCAACGAGGTCGCCGACAGCGCGGAGGTGTCGATCTCGATCGAGCGGGGGCGCCTGCCGATCCAGGCGGAGACGGCGATGGCGGCGGACATGCTCGGCGTGAATCCCCTGTATCTCGCGAACGAGGGGTGCCTGTGTCTGTTCGTGGAGGGCGAGTTCGCGCGCGAGGTGCTGGAGACGGTGAGGCTGCAGCCGCACGGCAATGCGGCGCGGATAGTGGGGGAGGTGCGCGCGCGGGGCGAGAGCGCGGTGAGCATGCTCGAAGACGACGGAGCGGAGTCGATCGTCGAGATCCTCTATGGAGCGGAGTTGCCACGGCTCTGCTGAGGGGCCGGGGTCTCGATCGCCCGATGTCCGAGACGCGCCGCTATGAGATTCGCGGAATCGTGCAGGGCGTTGGGTTTCGGCCGTTTGTGTTTCGGACTGCGGTGCGCCATGCGCTGGGAGGGTGGATCCGCAACGACTCCGATGGCGTGGTGATCGAGGTGCAGGGCGCGAGCGAAGTGCTGGAGGAGTTCATCATGGAAGTGCGCTCGCGCCCGCCTGCCCTCGCGCGGATCGACTCGGTGGCGCTGGTGGAGCAGCGCTACGACGATACGCCGCTGGAGGGCTTTCAGATACAGCTCTCCGATCGGGGGGAGCGCGCGAGGACGCTGATCTCGCCCGATACGTGCGTGTGCGATGAGTGTCTCGCGGAAATGCTCGATGCGTCCGATCGCCGCCACCGCTATCCGTTCATCAACTGCACGAACTGCGGCCCGCGCTACTCGATCGTGCGCGGCGTTCCCTACGACCGCGCGATGACGACGATGTCGGTCTTCCCGATGTGTGCGGCGTGCGCGGCGGAGTACCACGATGTTTCCGATCGGCGTTTCCACGCACAGCCCACGGCCTGCTGGGATTGCGGACCGCACGTGGAGCTGTGGGACTCGCGGCGGGGGCGCCTGGATTCGCCCGAACCGGTGCGCGACGCGGTGGCGCTGCTCGCGCAGGGAGCGATCCTGGCGGTGAAGGGCATCGGCGGCTACCACCTGATGTGCAATGCGCGCGACGAGCGCGCGGTGGCGGAGCTGCGGCGGCGAAAGCGCCGCGAGGAGAAGCCCTTCGCGGTGATGTCTCCCACTCTGCGCGCGCTGAGCTCATATGCGCGGGTGAGCGAGTACGAGGCGAAGCTGCTGAGCGGGATCGCGCGGCCGATCGTGCTCGTGGAGAAGCGAACCGGACCCCCGCCCGAGGGCGAGGCGGAGGGGGGCCACCGGGAGGGGGGCCGCTGGGAGCTGGCGAGCGGCATCGCGCCGGGAAACCGCCGCTATGGGGCGATGCTGGCGTACGCGCCGCTGCACCATCTGCTGTTCGAGGGGGAGCTGGATGTGCTGGTGGCGACGAGCGGGAACGTGTCGGATGAGCCGATCGCGTTCACCAACGAGGACGCGCTGGAGCGGCTGGCGGAGATCGCGGATGCGTTTTTGATCAACAACCGCGATATCCACACGCGCGTGGACGATTCGATCGTGCGCGCGGTGTCCTATGCGGGGATGACGGAGACGGCGCCGCTGCGCCGCGCGCGGGGATACACGCCGATGCCGGTGCGCGCGCCCTTCGAGCTGCCGCCGCTGCTGGCGGTGGGGCCGGAGCTGAAGAGCACGATCTGCATCTCGCGGGGAAGTGAGTTGTTTCTCTCTCACCACATCGGCGATCTCAAGAACGACGCGACGAGGCGCTCTTTCGAGTACGCGATCGGCCACCTCGCGGAGCTTCTGGAGGTGAGGGCGGAGGTGCTGGCGCACGATATGCACCCGGGCTACATGAGCACGCGCTACGCGCGCGAGCAGAACGAGCTGCCTACCGTTGAGGTGCAGCACCACCACGCGCACATGGCGGCGTGCATGTGCGAGCACGGCCTCTGCGAGCCGGTGGTGGGGGTGATCTTCGATGGGACGGGCTACGGGATCGATGGGCAGATCTGGGGAGGGGAGTTCCTGCTCGGCGATTATGGGGGCTTCGAGAGAGCGGCGCACCTCGAATACTTCCGCCTGCCGGGCGGCGATAGGGCGGTGGAAGAGCCCTTCCGCACCGCGCTGTCGCTGCTCGTGCAGACCTACGGCGACCTCTCGAGGCTGGAGGCCCTGCCGGTGGTGGGAGGGCGCTCAGAACAGGAGCGCCATGTGCTCACGAGGATGGTGCAGGCGGGGGTGAGCTCGCCGCTGACCTCGAGCATGGGGAGGCTGTTCGATGCGGTGGCGGCGCTGCTGGGGGTGAGGGAGCGCTGCCGCTACGAAGCGCAGGCGGCGATCGAGCTCGAACAGCTGATCGAGCCGGGAACGCGCGCGGAGCCGCTGGAGTGGGAGCTGCACTCCACCGAGCGCCCGCTGCGCGTGGATGTGCGCCCGATGATCGCGGAGCTGGCGGCGCTGGCGGCGCGCGGGGGGAGCAAAGCGGCGGAGCTGAGCCTGCGCTTTCACTGCACGGTGGTGGATGTGGTGAGAAGGACGTGCATGGAGATAGGGCGCCGTACGGGTGTGCGCAAGGTGGTGCTGAGCGGAGGGGTGTGGCAGAACGAGTGGCTGCTGCGCGGCGCGTACGAGACGCTGGTGCAGGCGGGCTTTGAAGTGCACTCCCACCGTATCGTCCCCGCGAACGACGGCGGCGTGGCGCTGGGGCAGGCGGCGATCGCGGGGTGGCGCGCGCGATGAGCGAGCAGCCAAAGACAGGCCCCGCGGAAGCGCGCGCGACCCCCGGCGCGCCCGCGGCGGAGCGCTTCAAAGCGCTGCACTTCGAGCCGGCGCCGCAGGTGAGCGGAAGGGTGCCGGGGCCGAACTCGCAGCGGATGCTCGCCGAACAGGCGGCGGTGGAGAGCCGCGCGAGGAGCTACCCGCGCGCGGTGCCGCTCGCGCTGGAGGAGGGACGCGGGGCGACTGTGAGGGACGCCGATGGCAACACATACCTCGACTTCTTCGGCGGCGCGGGGACGCTCAACGTGGGCCATGGCAACCCGGAGGTGGCGAGCGCGGTGAGCGAGCAGCAGGAGAGGCTGGTGCACGCGCTGGACTTCCCGACGCGCGCAAGGCTGGCGCTGATGCACGCGCTGAAGGAGATACTGCCGGGGGCGCTGAGGCGCACTGCGCGGATCCACTTCGGCGGTCCGACGGGGAGCGATGCGGTGGAGGCGGCGCTGAAGCTCGTGCGCTCGCACACGGGGAGGCGCCCGGTGGTGGCCTTTCAGGGCTCCTACCACGGCATGACGGAGGGAGCACTCGCCGTGACCAGCGACACAACATGCGGCGGCCCGACGGACACGCCGGTGCACTTCATGCCCTACCCGTACTGCTACCGCTGCCCGCTGGGGTTGCGCCCGGCGACGTGCGAGCTGGCGTGCGCGAGGCTGCTGGAGAGTTCGCTGGAGGACCCCCACAGCGGCGTGCCCGAGCCGGCGGGCGTGATCATCGAGGCGATACAGGGCGAGGGCGGCACGGTGGTGCCCCCGGCGGGCTACCTGCGCGAGGTGCGGCGCATCACACGCGCGCGGGGGGTGCCGCTGATCGTGGATGAGATCCAGACGGGCTTCGGGCGCACGGGGGCGATGTTCGCGTGCGACCACGAGCAGGTGACACCGGACGTGCTGGTGCTCTCGAAGGCGCTGGGAGGCATCGGCTACCCGCTGTCGGCGATCGCCTACGACGCGGGCCTCGACACATGGGAGCCGGGCGCGCACATAGGCACCTTCCGCGGCCACCAGGTGGCGCTGGCGGCGGGCGCGGCGGGGATCGAGTTCACAAGGCGCAACGAGCTGGCGGCGCACGCGGCAAAAATGGGTGAGCTGGCGATGGAGACCCTGCGCGAGAGCACGGCGGAGCTGGGGGCAGTGGGCGATGTGAGGGGAAAGGGCCTGATGATCGGAGTGGAGCTGGTGCGCGATCGCCACACGCGCGAGCCGTGGCCGGAGCTGGCGGAGGAAGTGCGCGGGGCGTGCTTCCAGAAGGGCCTGATCATCGAGAAGGGAGGCCACTACGGCAACGTGGCGCGCTTCCTGCCCCCACTCGTAATCACACGCGAGCTCCTCCTGCGCGGCCTGGATATCTTCGTGGAGGCGCTGCGCGAAACCGAACAGACCCTCGCGCGGCGAGGAGCGTTGGTGGCTGGATAGGAAAGGCTCCGCCCCCGGGAGGGGGCTCCGCGGCGAGTCGCGTGGTGAGGAGACGGCTCGGGGGAAGGAGCCCATTGCAGCAACGGCAGCATCGACCCAGCGGGGAGATTGCAGCCTCTCCAGGGGGGAGATTGCAGGCGTTCTGGCGGGGAGATTGCAGCCACTACAGGGGGGATAATGCAGCCATCTGATCGACCCGCGGTATGCGGGGCTCGTCAACCCTCGCGTGCGTCGGAGGCGGCGAACTCGATCGCCCACCTGCTCAGAGCGATACCCTCGGCAAGCAGCTCGTCCGGGTCACGTGCGGCGTCGCGGATCAGCCGATAACGACGCCACGCCTCGCCTACCGCAGCATCGTCGCCCCGCGCTTCGGCGGCGTGTGCAATCCGTGCGGCGTCACCAAGCCGACCGGTCGAACCTGGACCGTGAATCGGTTCGAACATCCCAGCGAGCATAGCGCTGGGCGCTACGAGGTCCGCCGCTCTGCCCAAAGCCCCGCGCACGGGATCGCCGCGAGGCGATCGCCGAAGGGGAGGGTGTTGGCGCCGGTGTACAACGGCCCCGGCCTTGAAGCGATCACCGAGCGCATCGCGGACACGCCTCAGCCCACCGAAGTCGGCGGGCGCCGACCGAGGCGGCAGCCTTGGCCGATCCACGGAAAGAAGCCGGCCAATCGACGATATTGACTCGGCCGATCAACGGAATTGGTGTCAGCGGTTCGCCCGCCGGCGGACCGATCACGGTGGTCTTGCTGCTATTCTACGGAAGTCTAATAGGAAGTTTCGGGTGCTATTCAGAGTGCTAATAAGAGGATGCAAATGACCCGTGGAACCGCCGCGCACCGCGTAGACCCTGAGGACTTCCCCACGCCTGGGCGCACAGAAGCTCTCTACGCGCGCATAGTTGGCGAGGTCCGCGACAGTGGGCTGAGTACCGCGGACATCGCACGGATCGTGGGCGTCGCCGAACGCCAGGTGCGTAACTGGATCTCAGGCGGCAACGCTCCCAGCGGACGCAACCGCGACCGTCTGCTCGAGCTGCACTACATCACTCGCTCGCTACGCGACCTCTACACACACGAGGGCGCTGAGATCTGGCTGCACGGCCGCAAGCGCAGCCTGGAGGGGCGCCGACCTGTCGACATGCTCGCCGAAGGCTCCTACGAGGAGGTACTCGACGCCGTCGAGCGTCTCCGCGCGGGGGCCATGTGAGGCACCGCGACCTGCTCGCCGCCATTGCCGGCATCGAACCGATCCGCATTCAGGGCACTTTTGAGCGGCACACCTCACTGCGGTGGGACGAATTGAAGCCCAGTGCCGCCGGAGGACGCTGGGGTGCGCGCCGTGCGTATGAGGTCCTCTACCTCGGCCGACCCCGCAACAGCGTGGTGATCGAGGCATACCGCCACCTCGTGGACGACGAACTCGACGACGCCGGAGCGCTCGCGGCGACCGTCTTGGAGCGGCGCATCGTGACTTGCAGGGTCGATATTCCCAACATTCTCGACCTCCGCGCCAACTCAGTCCGCACAGCCATCTCCTTGACCGACGCGCAACTCTTCTCGGACGTAGGCGACTACGCTGCCTGCCAAGCCATCGGAGCAGCCGCCCATCGGCTTGGACTGGCCGGGCTAGTCGCACCCGCAGCGGGCAAACAGGGAGAGACCCTCGCACTCTTCGCCGCCAACCTTCCAGCCGCGCGACTGCCGCACGTGACCAAGCGCGACATCTGGCGAGGCCTCCCACCCGACCCCCGGCGCCTGCGACTCGTCAAGGACGCCTGACGGCCATGACTCCCCCCCCTGGGGGAGCCCGGACTGCCTGCCAGATCGGCATCAAGCACACCTACCCCGGCTCGCCGCCGCTGCCCGTGCGAGACCCACGGATCGCGTCCACGTCGCGGGTCGCGCGGACGACACCGTGGCGGATCAGCGCGATACGGCCGACCGGCACATAGTGGACATCGGCCTCGTGGCCCAGGCAGTGTGTTAGCGTGTGGCCATGCGTTTGCACATAACATTGGACGACGATCTCGTGAAGCGGCTCGACGGACGCGTGGGACGGCGACGGCGCAGCTCCTTCATCTCCGAGACCGTTCGTCGCGCGCTCGAGGACGACCAGCGCTGGGAGGACATCGAAGCGGGCCTCGGGGCGCTTGCGGACGGCGAGCACGAGTGGGACGCCGACCCGGCCGCCTGGGTCAAGACACAGCGACACGGTGACCTGAGCCGCGTCGGCTGAACGCGTGCGGCTGCTGCTCGACACCACGGTGCTGATCGACGCGCTGCGCGGAAAGCCGGCCGCCGAGCGCGTGCGTTCCCTGAGGGACACGGCACAGCAACCCTGGATCTGCGCGATCAACGTGGAGGAGGTCCTGCGCGGCACGAGCAGCGCGGAGGAGCCGGCGGTGGCGCGCTTCCTCGGAGGCCTGCGCCTCGCACCGCTCGGCCGCAAGGAGGGCGAACTGGCAGGACGCTGGCGCAGGAACCACGCACGCCGCGGAATCACCCTCAGCCAGGCCGACTGCCTGATCGCCGCCGCCGCCATCGGCATCGACGCAAAGCTGGCCACGGGCAACCCCAAGCACTTCCCAATGCCCGAACTCGACCTCGACCACTGGCCCGTCGGCGCATAGGCAGCATCAACCCCAACGGGGAGATTGCAAACGCCCCAGAGAGGAGATTGCAAGATGCTCCCGGATCTCGCGGGGGGCGGAGTCGGCGGGCGCGACAGCAGATTAGGCAGTATAGTGCTTCTTAAATGCGTTTGTGGGCATTATAGTGCTATTTTGTCTATGTGAAGCTCACGCGTGCGTATTCTCCCTACACGATTGAGGCGGCCCGGCTCCTTGGGGCTCGTATCGGCCAGGCCCGCCGGGAGCGGCGCTGGTCGATGCAGGAGCTGGCCGATCGAGCGGGGATCACGCCATTCACGTTGCGCAAGGTGGAGCGCGGCGATTTGACGGTTGGCCTCGGTGTGGCGTTCGAGGTGGCGGCGCTCGTGGGGGTGTCGCTCTTTCATGAGGACCGCTCCCGGCTGACGAGCGACCTGGAGCGCGCTCGCGACCGCCTGGCCCTGCTGCCCGAGCGGGTGCGCAGGAGCGGCGAGGACGTCAAGGATGACTTCTGAGCAGCCGCGCGAGGCCTATGCGTGGATCTGGCTGCCCGATGCGAGCGAGCCTGTCGTCGCCGGGCGACTGCAGGCCACCGCGGACATCGTCGGCTTCAACTATGGCCGCAGCTATCTCGACCGTGAGAAGGCGATCGCGCTCTATGAGCCCGAACTGCCGCTGCGCCGCGGTCAAATCGCCCCGCTCCCCGGTTTGAATATCGCGGGCGCCATCGCCGACGGCGCACCCGACGCGTGGGGACAGCGGGTGATCCTGCGCAGGGCGCTCGGCGGCGAGGCCGAGGACTCCGCCGATCTCAGCCGGCTAGCCTACCTGCTGCTGTCCGGCTCGGATCGCATCGGAGCGCTCGATTTCCAACGCTCGCCCGAGGAGTATGTGAGGCGCGGTGGGGACAGCGCCCCGCTGGAGGAGCTGCTGCTGGCGACCGAGCGAGTCGAGGCGGGGCTCCCGTTCTCGCCGGCCCTCGACGAGGCGCTGCTGCACGGCAGCTCGATCGGAGGAGCACGGCCGAAGGCGATGCTATGCGAGGGCGAGCAGCGGCTGATCGCGAAGTTCTCCTCGGCCGGCGACCGCTATGCGGTCGTGAAGGGCGAGTACGCGGCGATGGAGCTGGCGCGCCGCGCCGGCCTCGATGCCGCGCCGGTGAGGATCGTGGAGGTGCTGGGCAAAGACGTACTGCTGGTCGAGCGCTTCGACCGCCCCCAGGGAGCGGATCGACGGCGGGCGCTCGTCTCAGCCCTGACGATCCTCGAGCTCGACGAGATGGCGGCGCGCTACGCAAGCTATGCGGCGCTTGCCCAGACCGTGCGCGCACGCTTCACCGACGCTCGCGCCACCCTCCGCGAGCTGTTCGCGCGTCTCACCTTCAACATCCTCGTGGGCAACAACGACGACCACGCCCGCAACCACGCGGCATTCTGGGACGGCCGGATGCTGACGCTGACGCCGGCCTACGACATCTGCCCGCAGCCCCGAGTCGGCGGCGAGACGACGCAGGCGATGGCGATCACCACCGAGGGCCTGCGGCTCAGCCAGCTCGCGGTGTGCGTCGAGCAGGCATCCACCTATCTCCTCTCAGAACCCGACGCCAGAGAAATCGTCGACCACCAGATCGACACGATCGAATCGCAATGGCAGGAGGTGTCCGACGCCGCACGGATGACCGAGGTCGAGCGCACATACTTCTGGCACCGCCAGTTCCTCAACCCCTACGCCCTGCAGGGATATCGCTAGCAGCACGAGGGCCATGGCCAGTCGATGCGCGCGGCGAGATCTGTCGGACCGAGGTCGATCAGGGGCCCACCGAAGTCGGCGGCGGCGGCCGAGGCGGCCGCCTCGGCCGATCCACGGAAAGAAGCCGGCCAATCGACGATATTGACTCGGCCGATCGACGGAATTGGTGTCAGCGGCTCGCCCGCCGACGGACCCACACGGATGCGTGGTCGCGGGCCCACGCGGCGAGAAGGGGATCGCTGACGGCCCATCGCTGTTTTTCAGGAGAGAAGACCTGCCCACGTGCGCGCATTCGAGTCAACGCGTCGTTGATGCTCTTGGGGTTCAGCGGCAGTTCGTAGGGCCCGATGCCATTGGCGATCGCGCAGACCACCGTCGGGGCGGCGCGGTGCACGCTGCCAAGGAGCCGGAACTGCTGTGCGACCGATGGTTCGGCGCTTTCGCAGAGCTGACGCCATGCGGCCTGTGCGCGGTTGCGATGGTCGCCGGTCTGAGCGCGCGCGGCGTCGATGGTACGCCAGACATACGCGGGTGCGCCAGCCGCCAGCTCGGCGGCTGCGCCGATCACCTCGGCGTGAGCGTTCGTCCACGGGCGTCCGATCGCCAGATCATCGACGAATCGATGTGGTCGGGGTCGCCGAAACCGCAGGATGGCGCCCGCGCGATAGAGCGGGTGTTCTGGATCGCGGAGCGCTGACGCGAGACGGCCCTCGACTCGCCCAACGAGAAGCTGCTGTACAGACCCTGCGCGCTGATGCTCGGCGCGCAGTACACCCAGCACCGTCCGAGCAGCCTTCGCACTGAGTCGCTCCAGAAGATCGTCGAGATGGTCGATCGCCAGCAGGCCATCTCCCTCGCATAGCTCAGAGACGAGCTCGAGCGCCGAGCGGAGCTGCTCGTCACCAGCCTCGCCGCCAATGCGCAGCTGGTCGAGGTCGACCCCACGGCGAGACAGCACACGCGATAGCCGCAGTCCCTCGACATCGAATGCATCGGTGCTGTTCCACCAGCTCGCCGCCGAGGGGACCAGCCGTGTAACTCCCGCTGTGGCTATCGCCATGGCAAGATCCGATGCGTCTCCGGCGACCCGAGCGTCCACGCTGACTGTGGTCCGATCGACATCCTCGAGTGCGTGCGCCAGGAGAACGCTCACGCCACTGAGCGGGTCACTCTCGATAACGAGAAGGTCGGGGTGCTCTGCGAGACGAACCGCCAGCTCCCGATGCTCGTTCATAAGGCCAATGAGCCAGCGCGCCTCTACTCGCCGCTGGGCCTCAGCCGTCCTCATCGAGGCGGGCACGCGCCTCCTCCAATCCCTTCTCGAGCACGAAGTCGTCGATCGCCTCACTGCGAGAGCGCCGCGCGGTCAGACCCACATATAGGCAGGCCGCCATCGTGTTGTAGGGACGTCCCTCCCCGAAGTCCAGGATCCGGTCGAGATGCTCCTCTGAGACAGACAGCGCAGCACGCTCGAACCGCTCGCGCAACGGCCTGCGCCATTGATCCACGGGGATGATGGGTGCAAGCGGAACGCGTTGGGCCAGCCGAGCGAGACCGTAGGGCGCGCCCATCATCTGCTCGATGGTTCGATCGTCACTGCCGTCGACCAGCACAACGACATCCGGGTTTGCCGAGTAGATATCGACGAGGTCATGGACGAGGCCTACACCGTCGGCATAATCCACAGCACGCTGCAACTCGTCGATGAAGAACACCACCTTGCATCGCTGGCGGCGAGCAATCGTCGATGGGAGTTCGAGTGCAGCGCGACGAGTCGCGTCCGGAACATCGGCCCCGAATCTTGAGAGATCCAGTGGCACTCCCTGCTCCTCGAGCAACTTCTGCACGGTCGGGACGGCCGCCTTGAGCAGATCTCGTGAGATCCGCTGCAGGTCAAGGCGAGCGGCGCGATCGATTATGAGCTGGCACACGCCCTCGGCGCTGCTCTGCTCAGGCGCCTCGAGTTCGATCACCAAGAAGTCGTGTACGTCGCGCAGCACCGCGCAAGCGGCACCACAGACACTTGTCTTGCCAGCACGTCGCGGTCCGCTCAGAACGACATGCGCGAACTCCCGCAGACGCGCCACGAGGTCGGCTACGTCGCCCTCCCTTCCCACCATCTGCTCTGGCGCAACCCGCCCTCCCGTCGGGAAGAGGAGTCCCAGTAGTGCGGAGTCTTGTTTGCCCACAGCCATACATTACCAAATCGAAAGCTATAAATTTCACTTTAGTAAGTCTATTGAGACGGTGGTCCTGCGGCTGCACGGCCGCAAGCGCATCCTGGAGGAGCGCCGACCCGTCGACATGCTCGCCGAAGGCTCCTACGAGGAGGTACTCGACGCCGTCGAGCGTCTCCGCGCGGGGCCATGTGAGGAGGCCTCCCGCCCGACCCGCGGCGCCTGCGACTCGTCAAGGACGCCTGACGGCCATGACTCCCCCTCTGAGGGAGCCCGGACTGCCTGCCAGATCGGCAAAGATCCGGCCGAAGTCGTCCACGATCAGCGCGTGGAGGCAGCGAGTTCGTTCGCCCACCTGCTCAGAGCGATACCCTCGGCAAGCAGCTCGTCCGGGTCGCGCGCAGCATCGCGGATCAGCCGATAACGACGCCACGCCTCGCCTACCGCAGCATCGTCGCCCCGCGCTTCGGCAGCGTGTGCAATCCGTGCGGCATCTCCAAGCCGATCGGTCGAACCTGGATCGCGAATCGGTTCGAACATCCCAGCGAGCATAGCGCTGGGCGCTACGGCCAGTCGATGCGCGCCGCGAGTTCGGCCGGACCGAGGTCGATCAGGGTGCTGCGCTGCACGTCGCGGTAATCGCTGTCGGTGAGCGCGAGCCAGTGCACGGCGTGCTCGGCGTGCTCGGCGGGGTCGACGATCAGCACCTCGTCGACGTGATGGGCCGCGTAGAAGGGTAGCTTCTGCCAGCTCTCATCGCCGGGCGAGACGATCTCGATGACGAGCGCCGCCGTCGGATACCAGGTGGCGCGAGGGACAGCGCGATGCAGACCGCCGTCCGGCACACGGAAGTCAGCTTCGGAGCCGCCCAAGTTGAAAGCGCCCAGCACCGGCACCAGTCCGGCGGCGCGGGCCGGTGTACCCAGGAGCATCGCGAGCTGCTGCGCGATGTACGCGTGCGGGCCGGACGGGGCGGAGACAACGTGCAGCACTCCCTCCCACACCTCGTCCAGGCGGTGCAGGCCAGAGCGCTTGCGATGCTTCAGAAGCTCCCTCAACTCACGCGGCTGGGGGTCAAGCACCAGCGTCGGCATTCCAAGAAGAGTAGCCACTCCCGGGTCGCCGTGACCAGCATGAGGACCGCTCCCGGCTGAGGATCGACCTGGACCGCGCTCGCGACCGCGTGGCCCTGCTGCACGAGCGGGTACGTGCCCGCGTCGAGGACATCAAGGATGACTTCTGAGCAGCCGCGCGAGGCTTATGTGTACATCCACATATCTGCTCCATGCCCATATCTTGTCGGAATAACGCCGGAGTGCTAGGTTGCGGGTATGAGTCTTGCCTACGCCGAAGAGGCGATCCATGTCCACGACTGCGGCCACCTCTCCGACCGGGAGATCGCGCGCGCGACCGGGGGGGCGCGCAGCACCGTGCGCGAATGGCTTGCCCGGCGCAGCGCTCCAAGCGGCGCGCGCGCTGAGCGCCTGGTCGAGCTCTCCTCGCTCGTCGAACGCCTCGCCCGCGTGATCCGCCCCACCTACATCCCGGTGTGGCTGAACAAGCCCGTGCCGGCGCTCAACGACGACAAGCCGATCGACCGGATCGCCGCGGGCGACTACCGTTCGGTCGCCCGGCTCATCTCGGGCCTCGAGGACCCAGGCGCAAGCTGACGTGACGCTCCGCGTCGCAGCCCGAGCGGTGCGCGGCCGCTGGATCAAGCACACCTACCCCGGCTCGCCGCCGCTGCCCGAGCGAGACCCTCCGCCGGACAACCGCTGGCAACGCGGCGAGGTCATCGACGCTCTCTATCTCGCCGACACCAAGGCGACCGCATGGGCCGAGTGGTACCGCCACCTCGCCGAGCGCATGATCCCACCGCTCGCCCAGATGCCCCGCGAGCTGTGGAGCTGGCGTGTGAATACACAGGTGGCCGACCTTTCGACGAACGAGAACCTCGCCAATGTCGGGCTCGGGCCACCCGCGCCGGGTCGTGGCGGCTGGCCTGCCTACCAACGCGTCGGCGAGCAACTCGCGAAGGACGGGTGGGCGGGGTTGCTCGCACCGAGCGCCGCGCTGCCGACAGGAAAGATCCTCTGTCTGTTCCGCGACGAGCACGGCGTACGCGGAGCCACGCCAATTCCACCCCCGCGCCGCATCGACGAGCCACCACCTCCACCCACCGGCTTGCGGACATAGCCGCTGGGGGTGGCTCAGCTGGTCTCGGTGGTGGTTTGTTCGCGGATGGTGCGCTCGACTTCTTGGCCTGTGGGGGTGAGGGTCCAGGCGTTGGGTTCGCCCTTGGTGGGGCCCTCGCCGATGTTTTGGATGAGGCCGAGGTTGTGCAGGCGTAGGAGGAGCTTTGAGATCTGGCCCTGGTCGGCGACCCCCGCGGCGTCGGCGATTTGGCGGTTGGACGCGCCGGGGGTGGCCCCGATTGCGACGAGGACGCGCATCGTGCGGTAGGTGAGGCGCATGTCGAGGTCGCGCAGGGGGTCCCCGCGGCGCGGCTCGGAGCGGGGGGTTGGTTTGGGGGCGGGGCGCTCGCTCTCCCTGCGGGCAGCGGCGGGTCCGAGGTAGGGGAGCACGATCATCCCCATCAGCGGGTTGGTGAGGCTCGTGAGCCAGTCAGTCTCCCCACGCTGAAGGCGCGCATGGATGACTGAGAGGACAGCGCCGACGACGCCCTCGGCGCTGAGCGCCGCCTGCCCGTAACCCGGCTTGGTCTTGCCCTTGGTCTTGCTGTCGTTCTCGCCCTCGCGCACCACATCCACGAGGACACCCACGAGTTCCGCGCGGCGCTCCACCGCACGTGGGCCCGCGGTGAGACTCTCAACCACGAGGAGTCGTCCGAGGTCGGGCTCCTCCTCTAGGAACGCCAGCGTCGCGAGCAGCGCCGCCCGCACCCTTACCTGCCACGGCCGGCCCCCCGCATACGCCGGGACCGCATACTCGGCGACACGTCCCAACGCGTTCTCGAACGCCGCGAGAAAACAATCCTCGCGGTCCTCGAAGAGGTCATAGAACGTGCGCCGGGAGACCCCCGAACGCGCCACGACCCGCGCGACCGTCGCGTTCTGCGCGCCCTCCTCCGCCGCGACCTCGCTCATCGCGTGCAGCATCCGCGCGCGCTGAATCTCACTCACCTGCGAACGCGGCAATACACCCCTGCCTCCAGAGCGAGGGGCAGCCCGCGGACGCCGCGCCTTGTCCATGACCGCGGGCACCCGCCTCCTACCCCCTCTTCTTCTTTGTCTTGCGCTTGTGCACCTTCGCCTTCTTCGCGCACCCCGTCACCGCGATCTTCGTGGTCTGCTTCACGACCGCGCCGTTCTGCCCCGTGAGGGTGGTGGGCATCGTGAGGCTCGTGCCACACAGGCTGCCCTTCGCCTTCGCCGGGAGGACCGCCGCGAGCCCCGAATGCGGACCCTCAGGCAACTTCAGCTCGAATGAGTTGATCGGGACATCGGGCACACTCGCGAACGTGCTGCTCGTGACACCGTGCCTGATATCGATACTCCCCACCAGATCCAACGTGACACCTCCACTCTGCAACACGACCACCACATCAGGGAACGCCGCACCACCATGCGACACCAGATATGCCGGGCCCGACACCAAACCCGCAAGAACAGGAGTAGTCGCCGTCGCAACACCGATGTTCGACCCCACCGGACACGAAGCAGGGTTCGCGTTGAACGTCGCCGCAGGACACGCCTGCTGAATCGTCGTCAACCGCGACGGCAACTGCTTCGGGAGACTCACCGCGACACTACGAATGTTCGCCTGAGCGCCTTTCGGGTAGCCAACCTTCACGTCGAGGCTCGCACCCTGCTTCTTTGAGGTGTTTGCCTGTGTGGAGACCCTGAACGACGGCTTGAACGCCAGTTCCCTGCACCCACCTGCCTGGAAACGCGACGACACGTTCGCGCTCGCGCCCTGCGTCGAAGTCACGATGCCCGTCAAGGCCATCGGTGTGCAGTTGGTCGGGTTGAACGTAAACCCAGGACGATCCAACGTCACATCCAAACGCCGCACCCGCAGCGGAATCCCATCGATGATCGTCGGGAACGGATCCGACACATCCGTCACCTGCGCCGTATGCGGATCCACCCGCAACGACTGGCGCACCACAACCATCCCCAGGTCAAACGGGCCAGCGACCGCCGGGACCTCGACCACGATGCCATAAGGGCCACCGTTATACGCGCCAGTCAAATACGCCTTGCCGCCCACGAACAGCGGGTTGGGGCCGACACCCGCACCCGCCATCACGCTCCCCACGAGCGAGGCTTCCGGGCACGTCCCCGCGTTCGCGTTCGCGTCGGGGCAGAGCGGGATCCCCGCGATCTTCCCCAACAACCCCGGCGGGAGGGTGACCGTCAGACCCGCGAGGTTCTGTTCCCCGTCATTCCTCGAGAGGGACAACGTGAACGGCGAATACCTGCCCGCCTGCGGGTTCACGCTCCCCGCCGTGAAACCAGGCGCGAACGCATTCCCGCAACCCGTGTCGATCTGGAAGCTGTCCGAGGGTGTCGCGTCCGGACCCGAATCCGGGGCCGACCACGGCATCAGGTCGCTCGTGCTCGTGTACGTCCCACAGCCCGTGGGTGTCGCGAGCTCCCCCTGGGTCCACCGAAGAAGTGAAGCTTCAGATCGCTGACGGCGAACTGGGGGTCTTCGTCAAAGGAACCCGTGATCTGGCCCGTCGCGGGGTTCGGGGTCAAGTTCCCCGGGATCTTCACGATCGTACCCGTCGTGGGGTCGTCGATCACGATGTAACCCGCGAGCAGGGTGTGGAACGGGTTTTCGTTCTGGCGCGCCAGATAGATCGACCCCACAAGCGTGCCTCCGATCAATGGGGTTTCCACTTCCACGCTCCCGATCTTCGACGCTTCGGGGCACGACGGCGCCGCCGCGCTGCCCAACCCGATCTGCGCTTCCGAACACGCATCCAGACCGCTCGCCGCGGCCGGGTTCAGCGTCATCCCCGCGGGGAGCGTTACGGCGCCGTTGCGTAGAGGCGGAGTCGCGAGGGACCCCGGTTCCTCACTCTGCGGGACCTTCAGCTCGACTCCCAGTCCGGTCGGGGTATCCGCCGTGGTGGTTTCCGGCTGCACACCTATGGACGGGTGGAACTGCAGGCGGTCACAGCCCGTCACCGGCGGGGATTCAGAAGACGCTCCGACCCATGCGGGGTCGCTGAAATCGGGGGTCCCGTCGCTGTTCCGCCGCCCGGGGTTCTGCCACGAGTCCATGTGGATACTCGTCACGAGCGGTTCGCCGGAGCAGTACGCGGGGTTCGTGAACAGCGCGACGGGAGTGTTCCCGGACCCATCGCGTGCCGCTGGATCGCCGAACAGGATCACTTCGACGTTGTCGATCGTGACGACGGGGATTTCCGGTGAGGTGGTGCGCAACACGTAACCCGCGGGTGTCGGGACCACCTTGGAGTACAGGATGTGCGTGTTGTTGAGCGTGTCGACGAACCCGAACTCCGCCGCGACACCACGCTCGGGCACCATGTTGTAAAGACCAGTACCGGGCAAGTCAACGCCTTCGGGCGGCGCGACGATGAGCCCGACCTGGGTATCTCTCGGGCACCGCTGGACACCTCCAGTCCCGGCGCCGCCGTTGGTGCCGCTTGAGAGCTGTGCGAGGGTGCACTTAGGTGTCGCGAGCGCGGTGCCAAGGAACCCCAGCGGGAGATCCACGACGGCATCCTTGAAATCCCCGGCAGGCGCCACACTCAACCCGTTGAAATAGTCGGTTGTCACCTTGACCTCGTTGGCGAAGTCGAACCGGGACGTGAACTCGTACGGGTGAGCACCAGCCTGCGCTTCGGGCATGCCGTCCAGGCCCGTTATCGAGGACGCAAACGCCGCGAAACCGAACGACGGCGGCGCACCAACCTGGTTCGTGGTGCCCACCGACGCTTCACGGACGCCGCCGCCGGACACCGATACCTTGTTCACCAGCGCGGCGGGGGTGCCTTCGTTGACGGTGACGTAGACGAGCATCTGCAGCGTATCGTCCGGCGCGACCCCTGGAAACCCAAATTCTTCGGGGATCTGGCATTGCACCACCGCGCCTTCGCTGCATAACCCCGCGAGGTTCGCTGTGCCACCACCGTATTCTTCGGGGAGCCCAGACCAGAAGAACTTCACGTTGCGGAACGTCACACCCGCCGGCAACGTGTCGGTGAGCGTGACCGTGCTGCCATCGCTCGGCACGCTCCCCGCGTCGCGGACCACCACTTCATAGACATCGCACATCTCAGTATTCCCGTGCTGTGCTTCTTCGCACGACGCGTTCTGCGCCGTCGAGAAGCTGCTCGGCAACGCGAACGAATGGACCCTCCACACCGGCCCAGGCGCGGACGCAAACACCGGTGCCGCGCATAACAACGACACGCATCCAGCGACCACAGCCACCAGCCATCCACGCCCACTCATGACCGTCCCCCCCTGTTCCGGTGTGCACCATGCACGCTGCTGCGCCGCGCGTGTCTCTTCTTGGGCCGCTTACGCTGCTTGTGCTTGACGTGCTTCTTCACAGCCTTCTTCTTCACCACCACCACAGGGGTGGCGGCGAGGTTCCCGGGGCCCGCGAACGTCGCGGTCCCCGCACCCTGCACACCCGGCGCCGCAGGCGGCGCAACGTGACACGCTTCGCCCTGACACGACCCCACACTCGCGGGAGACCCGATACACGGGCTGCTCGCGGTGCATATCCGCGCGTCATACATATCAAGCTGTGTATCGACATCCGCGGGGACGAGCGGATCGGACGTCGTGAAAAACACGTTTGACCCCGTCGTATCACTCCCGAGCAGCGTCACATCCGACGCCTGACCGAATTCCCCTAGGTCCTTGCCGTCAGAGATCAACGACACCCGCCCATCATGATACTCATACACATTCCGTGCATACACAGGCCTGCCTTCTTCGTCGGTCGCGATCTGCACATCATCAAGCGCGCCCGCCGTCAAACCCACCGGGCTCAAAAAGAACACATACGAACCATCATCAGACATCGTTGGATCCAAACGCGCCGCACCCGCACGAGTAGTCTGATTAGGCGGAAGTGCGATACTCGCATCCAACGGACACACTTCACCGGTGCAGCGCGCTCCGCCCGCGGTATTACTGTTGCCGTTGTCGTTGAAACCCAGATCGCCGATCGAGAGACGCGCCAGGACCCCCGTCTGCGCGTCATAACGAAACACCTGCGCCGCACCACCCGTACTGCTGTCATCCGCGGTCAACGCGCCGTGACTCGTGAACACCAAGAACCACCCATCCGGTGTCACACTCGCCTCCGCAACATCATTATTCACCCATAGTTGCTGGTCGGTCTGGGGGAGCGTCGCGATAAACACCACACGACCTTGCGGGAACGCCGCGTCACGCTCGAACACATACAGGTTATCCCCACCAGCCAGCGCCGTCTGACCCCGCTCGTTCGCATCCGAGCTCAACACACCCTTCGCGACGAAATAAACATGCGACCCATCCGACGAAAACCCAACCACACCCTGCACCCCCGGACCACCACCACTCAAATCACCAGCAGACACCGCCGTCAGATTACGCCCACCACCCCCCGAAAAATCATACAAATACAAATTACAATCTTCACCTTCAAAAGAACCCCCTGGAACGCAGCTGCTGATAGGATTGGCAGGGACACCTTCAGTCGCGTCATTCGTGAGCTGCTGCGGACTGAGGAAGAACGCCTTCGACCCATCCTCCGAAGCACCCACAAACTGCACATACCCAGGCTTCGAGGACTGGCACACACCCGTACAATCAACAGGCGAACGACCCGATACAAACACCGACCGCGACTCATCGACACGCGCCCACACCTCATTCCCAGGCACCGGCACACCCACATTCACACCCGAACCAGACCCACAGCTCTCTGCGATAAAGAACACCACACGACCATCAGCCGACAGATCACCAACCCCCCTAGCAAGGTCGGTCCCGCACTCGCTGATCAAATCACTACTACCCCGACCACCACTCACCCCAACCAACAACGGCACTTTATTACCCACACCCACATACTCATAGGCCGAAAACGCTCCCGTAATAGTAGAAGTAGAGTCAAACGGCCAACGGACCCCTTCCTGAGCCCACACCAAATGCGAGAAATCCGCCGTCGCAGCAAACCGAGATGCTTCCACACCGGTGGACCCCGGCGGACGGCCCGGGCCGATATCCACAAACGACCCACCCGGCTCCCGCACATACCAATCATCCGGCCCCCCAGGCGACGTTTCGACACTGAACAACGCGGTACCCGCATCCGCACTCACCAACATCTCAGTGTCATAACCAAACCCAGCCGACGGCGCCAACGGAGTCGTCACCCAACCACCACCCGTACGCGAAAACAAAAACGGCTCACCCTCACTATGCCTGTTCCCCACACACGAACCAGCACCAGCGAAACACTGGACACTCGTCAACAACACACGCGAACCATCCAGCGAAAAATCAGGACCCTTACCAAACCCAACCTTCCCGATCAACGCCGCATTCTTCTGCGGCGGCGTCACCATCTCATACGCCCTGTTATCCGGTAGACCAGCACCGGCCGTGCTGTAGATGAACGTGTGATCCACGCTCGTGGTCGTCCCGTTCGCGTTCTGCGCCACGACACGCCAGTGATACGTCGTGTCAGCGCTCAACCCCGACACACGCCCGGTAACCGGGGCATTACTCAGGCCCGCGCCGATATCCCCGTCCGGGACCGGCACGCTCGAGCCATAGGCGGTGCTTGTGCCCCACTGAAACCGGTAGGTGGTGTCGTACCCATTCGGGTTCACCCTGGCGGTGAGATCAGCTGATGAGTTCGACACGTTCAACGCTGCAGCGCCTTCGATCGATGGC
Organism: uncultured Solirubrobacterales bacterium; assembly: GCA_963725525.1. Taxonomy (GTDB): domain Bacteria; phylum Actinomycetota; class Thermoleophilia; order Solirubrobacterales; family Solirubrobacteraceae; genus Palsa-744. Next base: position 374,626 of record CAVRYP010000008.1, on the reverse strand, counting down.
GGCGGCGGCGTGGAGAACGTGGCGTCAGCCCCCGTATTGACGCCGTTCGCGTTCGCCGCTACGAGCCGGAAGTGATAGGTCGCACCCGCCACCAGACCAGTCAACGTCGCGCTCACAGCGTGTTCGCTTGAGTCCGCTGGGATCGCCCCCGCAGCAGGTACGCACGGAGCGCTCCGCCCATAAGAGGTGTCGGTGCCGTATTCGAAGTGGCAGTCGCTCAACTGAATCGCGTCCGGGTTGACCGAGCCGTTGAGCGTGGCGCCCGTCGGCAACACACCCGACGCCGCGCCCGTCGTGGCATCCGGGATCACGACCGCCGGACCGAAGACCTCAACAGCAGGAGCATTGTCGGAGACGTAGACCCTGCCGATCGCCTGATCCACCGCAGTCACCTTCGATCCTTCGAAAGACTTGCCGAACTGCGTCAGATAATTTCCCGAGGAATCGAACACATCAGTGACCCCATGCTGGGAGTCGGTGACGTACACCCGGCCCGACGCATCATCCGCTGCGACACTGACATAACCCCCACCAAACGACCCCGCCGGAGTGTTCGCACCATGCCACCTCGCCAGGAATTCCCCCGAAGCACCAAACTCATCCACCACAACCCCAGCAGAGTCCGCCAGATACACATGCCCATTGGCATCGTCAACCGCTATGGCACGCACAAGAGGCGCGTAGTAGCCCCCTTCGATCAAAGCGAGCGAAAGCGAAGACGAAGGCAGGTATTCCCCAGCCGCGCTAAACACGTCAACCACACCGTTGTTAGCGTCCACGACATACACTCGGCCCGTGGCCTGATCCACCGCGATGCCACCCGGCGCGTTGAACCCATGCGCCGGCGTATCACTGCCCGCCACTCCATTGCACTCGCTCGCCGACGGAGTCGCACGCCCCGTGATCTGACACACATAGCTTCCAAGCGAATCGAAGACATCGACGACGTTATCCGTCGAGTCAGCGACATACACCTCACCGGTCGCGTCGTTCGCGGCGACCTCCACCTGACCTCCGCCGAAGGTATGCGGCGCCGGCGTCAACGAACTATCCAGAGGCGCCAGCTGCGTCCCCGACGCCGTATCAAAGACGTCCACCACGCCGCCACTTTCCGCGACATACGTGTTCCCACTCGCCGCATCCGCCGCAATGCCTTCCACTTCATGCGCGAACGAGCCGGAAGCCGGCGCCAACTGCCCAGCAAACGGAAACGAGAGCGCCCCCCACGCCGACCCCGCACCCAACAACCCAACCGCCAACACACCAGCCATCACCACAAAAACGCGACGCAGCATCAACATCCCCTCCCACAGCAATCGAGAACACGACCACCCGGGAGGCCCGAGCAGCACAAAACTGCCCCGAGCACACAGCCCAAGGCAGCCGAACGACGACACGCGCATAACGCACGCGAGAAACCAACCCAGCGCCTACCGCCGGAGCGAGCCGCCAACCAACGGCGGCGATTTGGCCTAGAAGCTAGAAGCCCCGGCCAAGAGAGAGAGAGAGAGAGAGAGATGCTTCAGAGACGCTGAAGCATCTAGTTACGGCCCCTTCAGGGCCCGCAACGACTCCCGGCACGTATGTCGCAAACGACCTCACGCGAACAACATCTCCCTCATAAGTTCCGATCCAGTCCCTCTCCAACAGACCCTGCCTTGCAACCAAGCCGGCCAACAGGCACCCGGCCCAAACCCGATTATATGTTTGGCGCCCCACACCGGGGGTGCCATTACGAAAAGGCACTGTACACCACACCAACCGCACTTGTCAATAGAGAACCCACAAAGACCTCCCCAGACACCTCCCGGAGGGATCCTGCCGGCCGCCAGTGGGGTAGCCGCGGCGTTGCGGCCGTGGACCGCGGGCCGAGTTGAGCGTTTGGCGCTCCCAATACGACATCCGCCGAGAATGCGTGCTCAAACCGCGCGGATGGGCGTCGCGCGGCCGAGATGCAGCGCATGGTCCGCACGCGCCCGGCTCGCTCGCGCCCCAAGGGCAAGCACCACAAGCCGCTCAAGCATCACAACCACAAGGCCAAGCACCACAAGCGCAAACACCACAAGCGCAAGCCCAAGCATCACAAGCACCGCAAGGTCGTCCACCATCCCTCCGGGCTTCCCGGCGCGCCGCTGCCCGGCCCTCCTTCCTCTCCCCCCTCGGGCGCACCTTCGCCTCCTGTCCTGCTCAACCCCGCGCAGGCGCAGCGGCTTCTGTGGCGCGCTGGCTTCGGGCCCTCGCCCGGGGAGATTCATGGGCTTGCCGGCCAACCGCTTCAGCAGGCCGTCTTTGGGTTCACGCGGCCCTCCGGCGCCGCGGTGCTCAGCGGGCCCGCTCCCACCGATGAAGAAGGCAACCCGCTCGCGCCCGCCGACGCCTGGGGGCACGATCACTGCTGGTGGCTCGATCGCATGATCCGCTCCAACCAGCCCCTCGTGGAGAAGATGACCTTCATCTGGCACGACTGGTTCGCCAACTCCAACGAGAAGGTCGACTCGCAGCAGCTGATGCTCGATCAGAACGAACTCTTCCGCGCGCGGGCGCTTGGTTCGTTTGGGGACCTCTTCATGGCCATCACCGTCAACCCCGCCATGCTCGTCTTCCTCGACGGTATCTCCAACGACAAATACGATCCCAACGAGAACTACGCCCGCGAGATGATGGAGCTCTTCTCGCTCGGCGCCGACCGCGGCGCCTACACCGAGGACGACGTGCGCGAAATGGCCCGCGCGCTCACCGGCTGGAGCGCGGAATGGTCAAACGAAGAAGGACTCCACAACTTCCACTTCGACCCCTCGCGCCACGACAACGGGCAGAAGACCGTCTTCGGGCAAACCGGCAACTGGAACTGGGAAGACGCTGTCCGACTCTGCCTCACACACCCCCTGCACCCCTCCTTCTTCGTCAACAAGCTCTGGGGGTACTTCATCGCCGAACCCCCCGACCCCGCCACCGACGCTTCGCTGCAGACGCTCTATGTCAGCAGCGGCTACTCCATCCAGGCCGTCGTCGAGGCGATCCTCCAGCACCCCCTTTTCTACGCCGGGCCCGAGCTCGTCACGCCGCCCGTCGTCTACAACGCCGGGCTCCTGCGCGCGGCCGGGCGCTACATCGACACCACAGACTGGGCCTGGCTCTGCTCGGGCGCGGGGCAGCAGCTCTTCTACCCGCCCAACGTCTCCGGCTGGGACTTCACGCGCTGGCTCGACACCTCCACCGCCAAGGCCCGCTGGGAACTCGCCAACTACGTCGTCGCCAAGAACTACCCCGATCCGTGGTCCGAAGAGGGGCCCAAGTATGACCCCTCGGAGGAACCCGCGAACGCGATGGCGAGCGCCCTGGGCTACTGGGCCAACCCCGTCCTCAGCCCCGAAACCGAGAACACCATCGGCAGCTTCGCCCAGAACTGCCTCACCCCCTACACGCAGCCGTGGGAACAGAGTCCTTTTCGCGCGATGCGCCAGAACGCGCTACGCATTCTGATCGCCACCTCTCCCGACATGCAGGTGAGCTGACGATGAGGAGTTCGTCCCCCACTTCGCTTTGGTGAGCTGAGATGAATTCGATTACTACGCGCCCTTCTCCGACAACGCGACCCTCGCGGACCCCCTTGTGGGGTCCTCTCCCATTCCTTTTCCCGGAGGTCCCACGATGAGCCACGGCTGCTCCTGCAACGACTTCAATCGCGCTCAACTGCTTCGTCGCGGGGCCGCCGTCGCCGGCCGCGGGCTGCCCTCGATCGAGCCCGGGATGCCGCTTCCCGCAGGCACCGGCTTGGACCGGCGCGCGTTTCTGCTTCGCTCCGCCGGCGCGCTGCTCTCCGTCTACGGGGCCTCGATGCTTTCGCCGCGCCACTTCGAAGAGGGCATCGCGCAGGCCGCCGCCGCATCGCCCAACCAGCCCGTGCTCGTCTCGATCTTCATGGAAGGCGGCTGGGACTCCCTCTCCGTGCTCGCCCCCGTCAAGGAAGCCGCCTACAACGAACTGCGCCCCACGCTGCGCCTCGCCGAAGGGGCCGGGCAGACCTTCAGCGAGGACCCCTCGCTGATGTGGCACCCATCCGCCGGGGGCCTCGCCACGCTGCACGGCGAGGGCAAGGTCAGCGTCTTTCCCGCCATCGGCTACGACCCACCCGACGAGAGCCACTTCACCTCCCGCCACTACTGGGAGGTCGGCGAGCTCAACACGCAAACGCGCTCCGGCTGGATGGGGCGCCTGCTCGACGTCATCGGCGAACCCTCCAACCCCCTCCAGGGGCTCTCGCTCGACTACTCCCTCGCGCCCGCCCTCGCCACCGCGCGCGTGCCCGTCGCAGCCGTCTCCTCGCCCGCCCACTACAACATGTGGGCCTTCGGCCTCGGCGAACCCCTCATGGCCCCCGCCCTGGAAACCTACGGGCAGCTCGGGGCGCTCCCCGCGCCCTCGCCCGCCTATGCGCAGGCGCGCAACGCCGCGCTCGACACCTCCCTCATCCTCAACACCATCGCGCCCTTCGCCGAACACGAAGGCAAGCCCGGCTACACCTCGCCCGTCAGCTATCCCACTGAAGGCGGTGAATTCCCCGAACGCCTCGCCGCCCTCGCCGCGATGCTCGCCGCCGGCCTGCCCATCAAGTGCGCCTCGCTCAACGCCGTCGGTGGCTATGACACGCACTCCGACGAGGCTTCCACGCTCACCACCAACCTCGGCCAAACGATCGAATCGGTGCTCGCCTTCCAGCGCGACCTCGAAGCGCGCGGGCTCGCCGACCGCGTCCTCATCCAGCTCTGGTCGGAGTTCGGCCGGCGCCCCGCCGAAAACGGCTCCGGCACCGACCACGGGGCTGCGGGAGCGGCCTTCCTCATCGGCACCCGCGCCGCCGGCAAGATGATCGGCGAGTTCCCCGGGCTCACCTCCCTCGACGAAAACGAAAACCTACGCAATACCTCCGACTTCCGCGGAATGTACTGCTCGCTTTTGGAACAGTGGTTCGGCGCAGACCCCTCCGGCATCATTCCCAGCGCGTCCTCCTTCGAACGGCCCGTGCTCGTGAAGTGATGCGCTTCGCGGCGGCCCTTTTTGCGATCTGCGCCCTCCTCCTGGGGGGCGCCGCCGCGACGGGTGCCACCGGGCGCCGGGGAGCCCATCGGGTGTGCCACGCGACCGCTGGCCACCACGCGCGCGGGCACGGACGCTGTCCTGCGCAGGGCGCCTCGCGGCGCCACACCGACAAGCACCGCCCTCGTGCGCGCAGGCACCCCGCCTCGACTCCCACCGCCTCGGGCAGAGGCGGTGCTTCGAGCGGCCCCGGCGCCGCCGGCGCCTCCTCGGGCTCCCCCAACGCCGCATCCGCGCCCCCGCCGGCCATCTCCGCCGCGGAAGGTGGCCTCGCGCCGGGCCTCGAAAGCCCCAGCGGCGCGCCCCCCGCGCCCGCGCGGGCGCAAATCACCGCCAAAGAGTTCTCGCTCACCCTCTCGCGGCCCGAAGTCCCCTCCGGCAAGGTCATCCTCGAGTTCGTCGACGGCGGCCAGGACGAACACAACCTCCACATCCGCCCCTCCGCCGGCGGCCCCGACGTCGGCGCCTTCCCCACCACCCTCCCCGGCCGGCATCTCGATGTCACTTTCAGTCTTGCGCCCGGCACGTACACGCTCTACTGCTCCATTCCCGCGCATGAGGAACTTGGGATGAAGGCCTCGTTTACCGTGGGGTGAGGGGTCGGGGCGAAGAGGTGCCCTCGGGTTGCGGAAGAAAACCACCTCCAATTGCGGAAGAAACAGCCCTCGGATTGCGGAAGAAAAGGGCCTCGGATTGCGGAAAACGCGCTAGGCTGACCACGTGTCCCCCGCCGGTCCGGATAAGCGGCCCGCTGGCGCGACCGGCGCGCGTGCGGTCGGAGCAACCGCTCTGGGTGCGGTGGCGCTTGGCGCCCTTGCGATCGGCACCATCGCCATCGGCCGCATGGCGATCGGCCGCCTCGCGATCAAGCGCGGGGCGGTTCGTTCGCTGGACATCGGCGAGTTGCGCGTGGGCAAACTGCACGTCGGCGAGCTGACGGTGGCGCGCAGAACGCCGGAGTAGGCCGACAAATAGACTTAGGGCCACCTCTGGCGCCGATGTGTGCGACGGATAAACCCGGCCAACGAAGGAGAGAGCATGATGCGAAGCAGTCGAAATCACTCACGCCCTGGCGCCCCGAGCGCCCTCCGGAACTTGCGCACTCCCGGCCGCAGGGCCGCCCGAGGCCTGAGCACGCTCGTGGTTGGAGCAGTGGTGTTGACGGTGGCGAGCAGCGCCCTCGCGGCTCACCCGAAGAGGGGCTCGCACTTCAAGGGGACGGATTCGGCGTCGCCGATCAATGGCTTCCCAGCGCCTGTGAGCTTCGCGGTGTCGGCGAACGGAAAGACGCTCAGCAAGTTTCGGTTCTCCACGCTTGGCTGCTTCGGCGCGGGCGGGTTCAGACCGGGCATCGACTACTACACCCAGCCCGAAGCGATCGTTGAAGTTGGCAAGGTGAAGGTCTCGGGGAACGGCTCCTTCTCGGTGAGCGGTGCGGCGTTCGTTCGTTCCAGCCATGGCATCAAGACGACGACCACGACGACGGTGCGCGGCAGCTTCACGAGCCCGAGCGCGGCGAGCGGGAGCATCACGTTCTCTCAGAAGGACACCGGCAAGTTCACGAGCCAGTGTGGCCCGGGGACGCTCACGTTCACCGCGAAGGCGCGCTGAGGTCCACTACACGGATTCATCGTCAGCGGCGCAGCGCGAGCACTCGCGCGCTCGATGTCCCGCCGCGACGTTCGAGCAGCGTCAGGAACGCCGTCGTGGGCGAGAGCGCGGTGGTCCAGTAGGTGAGCACGGGGCCCCCGGGGCGCCACGCTGGGGCCGATGCAGTGGTTTGGGGTACGGCCCTCCCTGATCGCGCCCGGTTCGTAGCCGTTGGTTCGCGGCACGTCGGTGGGGCGGGAGGCGATCGGCCGGTCGCGGCTTCCCGAGCGCGCGAACGCCGGTCCGAGCATCAGCTGCTGGCGGCATTCGCCCACGCTCACATACAACAGGCGCCCACCCTCCAGCGACGGGTTGAGCAGCTGCGTGAAGCGTGCGCTGCGCAGGACCGTTTCTCGACGGTTGGCGAGATTGACCGCGAGGATCTGGCTGAAGCTGGGCGTCGCGCGGTGGAAGACGACCGTATCGCCCGCCAGCGCCGGGCGCCCGAGCTGGGCGGGAGCGCGCGCTGCGGCGAACTCGATCGCGGGCTCTCCCGGCGCGGCTAGACTCACGGCGAACAGCGCATACACCCCATCCTGCGCGCCGGGCGCCGGCGCCATCCGGTACACGAGCCAGTCGTTGGATACCGCCAGCAGATCCGCGCCGGGCGTGGGGATCGACAGGCGCGAGGTCAGCGTGAGGCGATCGGCGATTGTCACCTCCCCTTCGTTGCGCCACGCGATCAGACCGTCGCCGAGCGCCGGATCCTCCCCCGGCAGCTGCCGGGTAGCGCCGGAGATGCTCAGGAACCCGCCCACGCCCGGCTCCTGCCATGCGAACTCGCCCGTCGCGACGCTTGGGTCGACCTTGCCCGCATATCCAACTGCGGCGATGTCGGCGGGGGCTCCCGCAAAGAGAGTCGGGATCCCCGCCCGACCGGCGAAGGCCCCCGCAGGCGCCGCCAGCAGCGAGGCGCAGAGCACCAGCGCGAGCGCATCGGCGACGCGCAGGCCGCGCAGCAGCGAGGTGCGTTCTGTCATCGAGGCCAGGATCCGCCCGCCGAACTCGAGGTCGGCGATCGGCGCGATCAGCACCACCGGCACCGCGCGCCCCAGCCCGAAACCCAGGCCGATCAGCACGCCCACGCGCACCGAGCCAAGAGCGACGCTCATGCCCGCGAGCGCCCACACCGCGAAGCTCATCACGAAGGTCGTGAAGCCAAGGCCCAGCAGCGCCCCATACAGCGCCGCGGCCACACCCACCGGCATCCGCCTGCGCCACGGCTCGGGCACCTGGCGGCGCACCTGCGGAAAGACGCGCCTTCCGCTTCCCTCCAGCGCCGCCGCGGCCACCGCGATGACCAGCGCCAGCGCGGGGCCGAGGGCTCCCGCGCCGGTATGAGCCGCGGCGCCGAGCAGCCCCAGCAGACCGAAGGTGCTCACGGCCCCCGCGAGCGCGCCCAGCGCGAAGGCCAGCGTGGTCGCCAGCGACATCAGGCGCCCCCCGCGGTGCACGCCGCCCGCGCGCAGCGTCTCGATCGTGGAGAGTCCGCACGGCGACCATGTGCCGGTGACGCCCGCGAGCACCGCCAGCAGAAACAGCGCCGCCTCGAGCGAGCTCAGCACGGCACGTTGGTGTCGAAGTAGTACACGCAGAAGACCCTTCGCCCGTCGTAGCAGTACCCCGTGAGCGCTTCATCGCCATTGATGCGCTTGCTCGTATAGGCGCAGCAATCCATCAGCTTTCGCACCTGTCCGCCGCAGCAGCGATACCACGAGCCATCGCGGTGGGCGCGCAGGCCAAAGCGCTTTGGCACCACATCCAGACACGTCCGCGAGCGCGGCGCCGGCGGCAGCGGCTGCCCTTCGGGGCCCAGCAGCAGCCCTCCGCTCTCATCGATCGGACGCCCCTGCCCGTCGATCAGGCGGCCGAGATCGTCGATCGGACGGCCGTCTTTGGGGCGCAGCGGATAGCCCCTCGCGTCCACCCGCGGGAGCCCCAGCGGATGGGGGCAGGAGGCGGTGGTGTACGTGTGCCCGCAGAAGGTGTAGTACCGCTGCGCGCGCGCCTCATCGCTCAGCGCATCAATTGCGACATTCGCGCCCGCGAGCGCCACCAACGCCTCTGCCGCCCTGCGCAGGAAGCCCCGGCGGGACTCCACTCGATCAAACACGCGCAAGGCCCTCCTCGCGGCGGCGCGCCCGCGCCGTCGCGGGAACGCTCGCGAGCTGCTCGAGCGTGTTGAAGGTACCCTTCGCGAGCACCACCCCCGCGCGATCGAGCGCCACCGCGTAGGGGCTCCCGGGTATCGCCGCCGAATGCCACGCGAGCTGCTCGCGCACCTCATCGAAGACCACCAGCGCCGTGCCCGTGCGCACCGCGAAGACCGCGAGCAGGGGCTCCAGCTCGCGACACACCGCGCACCCCTCCGAAAGAAACACCGCCAGCGCGAGCTCCTCCCCCTCGCCGAGCGCGAAGCGCTCGATCAGCGGACTCTCACTTCCGAGGGGTGGACCCTCCTCGAGGATCTCGAGCGCCCCCCGCGGCGCCCCCCACCCGCCTGACGCTCTCAATGCCACCGATGCCCCCGGCGAATGTCCACCACGCAGCTGCGCAACCTCGCGCGCGAGCATCGCTGCGATCCAGCCAAGCGCGAGGAGCCCACAGGCAAGCAGCGCACATGCGAGCGCCAGCCACTGCACCCCCGACAGCAAGGAGAACGCGCCCGCCCCGGCATCCGCGCCGCCAATGACCAATCCCGTGGCGAGCAGCGCGAGCGCGAGCGTGCGGCCCGCCTCGCCCACCCCGATCTTCGAGCGCGCAGTGAAGCAATTGCACGGCTCCCCGCCGCGCCCCCGCGCGAGCGCGAGCCCCAGCCACGCCGCGAACCCCCACAGCATGATCGCCGCGAACAGCAGCGGCGCTCGCCCGAACGCGAGCACTCCGAGCCCAACGCAGAGCTCGAGCGCGCCGAGCAGCCGCAACTCCACCGAGGCAGGACGCACGAGCTTCATCACGCCGGCGCCCGCGAGTACACCGCCCACGACGAGCGTTCCGAGCATTGCGACAACGCTCATGCTCGGTGGCCCAGCGGGCGGTCGATCGGCACGCCGTTGATTGTGCAGTGCCCTCCCGACAGACCCGCTCCCTTCGTCTAACCTTCGCCTATGAGCGATCCATCCCAGCTGCGGATCTCGGATGCCGATCGTGAGCGCCTGATCGAGGAGCTCCACGAGCACACCGTCGCGGGGCGCCTCACCGCCGAGGAGCTCGAGGAGCGCATCGGCGGCGTCTACCGCGCCACCACCTTCGCCGACCTCAACGCGCTCCACACCGACCTTCCCGTGAGCGCCTCCTCGGTGCAGCTCGAGCTGAGCAAGCGCAAGTCGCGCCTGCGCCGCCGTCTCGTGCAGGAGGCCGGCGGTTCGCTCAGCGTCTCCGCCATCTGCGTCGGCATCTGGATCCTCGCCGGCGCCGACGGGGGTTTCTGGCCCGGCTGGGTGATCGCCTTCACGATGATGCCCTTCGTACGCGACGGCTGGCGCCTGCTCGGGCCCGGCTCGGACATCGAGACCATCGAGGCCCGCCTGCAGGCCCGCCGCAACCGCCACCTCGCCCGTCATCACCGCCGCGCGCGGTATCGCGGTCTGCCCTGGTCCTGATGGCCTGACCCAGCGGTGAGCGACGTCGAACTCGGCGTCCGACCGAGCGGGCAGGCTTCGCCGATGCCATCCCAGGCCCTGGCGTTGGCGCTTGCCGCCTCGATCTACCCGCCCGCGGTCGCCGCGGTGATCGCGCTGGGCCGTGGGGCGGAGGTTCGCTCGCGCGTCTTTGCCTTCGTGCTCGCTGCGGCGCTCACCACCTACGCGGTGGGCGTCGTGATCCTGCTCGTGCTCATCGACCTCGGTGTCAGCGGCTCGACGAAGTGGACGCCCAGCGCCGCCGTGGACCTCGCGCTGGGGATCGCGCTCCTGCTGCTCGCGCTGCGGCTGCGCAGCAAGGGTCGCAGCGCGGCGGCGCCCACGCCGAGCGGAGCCACGGTGGAGGCCTCCGGCGAGAAGGCGCCCTCGAAGATCGAGCGCTATCTGGAGAGCCGCCGCCTCGCGTTCGTCCTCGGCATCACCCTCTACGTACTCCCCTCGCCGATCTACATCGGCGCCATCAAGGCCATCGCCGACGCGAAGCTCTCCACCGCGAACCAGCTCCTCGACCTGCTCGCCGTCGTCACCGTGATGCTCTGGATGATCGAGCTGCCGATGGCCATGCTCCTCGCGTTCCCCGCGCGCGCGGCGAGTGCGCTGGAAGCCGCCAACCTGTGGTTCGCGCGCAACGGCCGCCTGCTCGCCGTGCTCGCCGCTGCCGGCGCCGGCCTCTACCTTGCGATCGAGGGCCTTCTTGGGCTGCTCAGCTGAGGACTACCTAGCCGAGACCCGCAGCAGCACCGTCGAGTTCCCCGGCACGTTCGCGGTGATCGCTCCCGTGGGGCCCGTGCTCGTGGCCGTGCCCGTCCACACGTTGTGCAGCGCGTAGCTGCCCGCCTTCGCCATCCCCACCGCTGCGGGCGTTGTCGCGATCCGCCGCGTGCCCGCGCCGCGGTTGAGCAGCGCCACCGCCCGCGAGCCATCGCTCAGCGGCTTCACCCACACCTGCCCTTCGCCGCTCGCCGCCAGCAGTCGCGCCTGCTGGCCCGCCGGGTCCTGATCGATCGCGATCACCCCGCGGTTGGCGATGCTCGCCGCGCTCGCATGTGTCAGCGAGATCAGGTTCGCGCTCACCATCAGCGGCGCCGCCAGCATCGCCCACATGCTCATCTGCGTGCGAAACTGCGCCGCGCTCATGCCCTGATCGGGGCCCAGGTAATCCGGGTCGTTCCAGTGTCCCGGCCCCGCCGCCCCCGGCTGCGCCGCGTCGGCATCGAGGTTCCGCAGCACGCTCGTATACGGCACGTTCCCCGGCGTCCCCACATCGGTATCCGTGCGCCAGCTGTTGCCGCTGCTCGGCCCAAACGTGTACGAGGTGAACGCCGAGTTCTCGATCGCCGGGAGTTCCGGCGCGAACTGACCCGGCTGCAGGAAATCGCAGATCGACAGCAGCATCGCGCGCCGGCTCGCGTTGTGCGCGATCGCTTCGTGGAAGCTCGCATACGCCGCCGCCGGCTGCAACCCCAGGCGCACGCCACCGCAGAAGTCCACCTTCACCGCATCCACCCCCCACGCCGCGTACCTGTTCACATCCTGCTGGTAGTGCCCATAGGAGCCCTCGTTTCCACCCCCGCAGCCCACGCGGCCCGCGTCGGTGTAGAGGCCCAGCCGCAACCCTTCCGCGTGCAGCGTCCGCGCCAGCCATGCCATTCCGTGCGGCCACTGCGTCGGGTTGATCGTCGGGTTGCCCGCCCCATCGCGCGTCCCCTGCCACCAGCCCACATCCAGCCACACGTAGTCATAGCCCTCTTTCGCCAGCCCCCTCGCGACCAGCTGGCTCGACTGCGCCAGCACCGACCCCTCGTCGAAGTACCCCCCGAAGGTGAAATACGAGTCCCAGCCCATGTACGGCGTCGGCGCGAGCAGTACCGCCGCTGTTGCAACCGCGCCCGCAAGCGCTCGCCGCGTGGCGGGTGGCCGGGGGGAGCGACGTGGGAGGACCGCGCGAGCGGAGACCTCCTGCGGCGGGCGGCGTGCGAGAGCGTCATACGCGGGGACCCCCCGCCGTGGGCCCGTGAAGGCCGCGCGCGCCGAGGCCTTCGCCGAGCCCCCAAACGTCACCGTGGCGCTCTTCAACGACGCCTTCAGCACGCCCACCACCGTGCCGCTCACCGTCAACCTCACCGCCAGCCGCTTCGCGCTTGCGAGCAGGTGTCTTCCCGTCGCGTTCAGCGTCACCGCCGCCGTGTAGCGCTGAGCGGGTCGCAGCCGTACGTTGCGCGCGCCCACCGTCACATTCACGCTCCGCGTCGTGCTCGCGCTGTGCGCCGCGCTCACGCTGCGCTTCGCCCGTGCCGCGAGCGCCACGATGCGGTTTTTGCGCAGCGTCTCCTTCACTGTCAGCCGCAGCGCGAGCGCGCAGCTCCCCGCGGCCTGCGGCGAGCACACCAGCGGCACGCTCACCGCGAGGCGACCCACGCGCGGCGTGCCCACCGTGCTCTCGAGGATCGTCCCCAGCCCCCCCGCCGGCACCGTCACGAACGCGCTGTTCGCGCTCACGCTCCCCGCCGCCGTCGTCGCCGTCACGCGGCACTGCAAATGGTGCGAGACATCGGCGCCGCCCACCCCATATGTCGGGGCGCCGGCTCCCGCGATCGTCCGCGTATCGCGCAGCCACGCATACGCGAGTGTCACGCCATTGTTGGCGCTCACCCCCGATCGGCACGTCAGCACCTGGCCCGGCGCGGGCGGCCCCGCGATCGAGGGGTGCGGCGTCACCAGCTGCGCTGCGCCCTGCGGGGGACTCGGCGGCGTCGGCGGCGGCGGGAAAGCCGCCGTGAGGACACCTCCGAACGCGTCCACCGCCGCACATTGTCCCTCCGCGGTGCACGACACGGCCCTCAACGCCCTCCCGCTCTGCGCGGCAATGCCCGTTGCGCTCCAGCTTGGCGGCGCGGCCGTGGGGTTCTCGCTCGTGAACGCATACCCAGCGCCATCCACCGCCACGCACACCCCCGTGCTCATGCACGAGATCGAGCTCAGCGCGCCAAACACATCGATCCCCGTCGAGCTCCACGTCGCGCCCGAGCCGGCGGGCGCGCCCGGCGCGATCGCGGCCGCCACGTTGGCGCTCGCCAGCGCATTGCCCGCGCCATCCACCGCCACGCACGCATCCACCGAGAAGCACGACACCGCCACCAGCCCCAGGCTGGGGTCGATCGTGCGCGCGTGCCACGTCGCCGCTCCCCCCGCCGGATCGGTGCTCACGCTCACGTGGCCTTCGCCATCCACCGCCACGCACTCCGTGGGGGCGGGGCACGAAACCGAGCTGAGGGGCCCCGCACCCGTGATCGCCCTCGCCTGCGACCACACCCCGCCGCCCAGGGCGTTGGGATCGGTGCTTACGCTCACGTGCCCCTTCCCATCCACCGCCACGCACTCCGTGGGCGCGGGGCATGAAACCGAGGTGAGGCCTTCCGCGCCTTCGATCGCCCTCGCTTCTGTCCACGCTCCCGAGCTCGCGCCCGCCGGGTGGGCGCTCACCGCCACATGGCCCCCCGCATCCAGCGCCACGCACTGCGTCGTCGACGCGCACGAGATCGATGTCAATGCGCCCATCCCCACGAGCGCAAACGGTTCAGACCATGCCCCTCTGCCGCCGCCGGGTGGCGGCGCCGCCGGGTTGGTTCCCACGAGCGCGCGCCCCGCGCCATCGACCGCCACGCACAGTCCGATCGACGGGCACGACACCGCGCTCAGCGCCGCGCCCCGATCGATTTCCGCCGGGGCCGACCAGCTCAGGGGCGCGGCCGCTGCCGCGCCTGTCCAGGCCGCCAGCATGCACACCGCGAGGGTCACCGCCACGCATGCCGCACCGCTGCGCCGCGCGGATGTCGTCTTCGAACACACCTCTCCGCACCATACGAGCTGACGCGGGACTCTGCGGCAGACCCCTCTCGGCTTGGATCCACTACGCGGTCAAGGCCGCCCACAGGAACGTCGCGGTGCTGTTCGCGTCGAGCGCTCGCCCGAGCCCTTCGTCGATGCCCTTACGGATCTCTCCCGCCATGCGCCTGGTCTCATCCTTGATGCCGTGCCACACGCGCGGCCGCCGCCGGCGCCTGCTCGGCGCTGGGCCTGGAGGCGATCAGCGCACGGAGCCGCCGAGGCTCGTCGGGATGCCTTCTGCTTTGGCGGCTCGCACGACCTTGCGGTCAAAGGAGACAACTGTCGCGCCCGTGTGCTTGGCGGTCGCCAGCAGGTAGCCGTCGGGGAGACTGATCGGATGGCGGTTTCTCAGACGTGAAGCATCCACGCCGACCGCCTCCGTCGGACGGTGGACGCTCACGCCGAGCGCGGCAACCGCCTCGCGCGCTGCCCGCAGGCGCTGTTGATCGGCCGCTGGAGCAACGAGCACCTCGGAGAGGTTGACCACACTCACCAGCACTGCGTCGTCCTGCTCGCGCCAGGCCACGAACAGCCGGCGTGCCTGCCTGTGATGCGCGTCGGAGCTGTCCAGCGCGCCGATCAAGATGTCGGCGTCGAGGACGTACCTCAACGTTGCTCGTCTTCGGCGTCGAGCTGCTCCAGATAGCCCGGCGGGTAGACGCCCGTGAGCGCACCGAAGGCGTCCTCGAAGCTGCGCTCGCCGCGACGGATGCGCAACTCGCCATCCTCGAGAGCCTCGACGAGCACCTGATCGCCGGGGCGGAGCCCGGCCTCCTGCAGGGTTGCCACCGGGATCGTGACCTGATTCTTTGTCGAGATACGCGGCACGCCTTTACCTTAGCAGTAAAGGCGCCTGGAACAAAGGTCGCAACCCAGCCGTGGCGAAACCCCGACACGCCTCGCCTCTCACCGAGCCGGCCGCGCCCGACGGAGCCCAGTCATTCGCCGAAGTCGGCCCGCCGAGTAGATCCCGATCGGCACGAATAGCCGGCCCAATCCGGGCCGAAAACGCTAGGATCGTGGTCCGGGCGAGATAGCTCAGCTGGTAGAGCACGCGACTGAAAATTGCGGTGTCCTGGGTTCGAGTCCCAGTCTCGCCATCGCCCAGATCAGACCCAGGGCGCATTGTGGTTCTGCTTCTCGCTATGGCTGTCGCGCAGCTGCGACTCGGGCGGTAGAGGCCGATCCATGCGATCCCACCGTTCGCATCGCAGCTGGCGGCCATCTCCGCAAGGTCCTGCGGTTCGGCAACGCGCTGACCGTCGCGGTATATCGCACGATCGATGATCACGCCCAGCACGCTACCGGCTGACCCCGTCAGGCGGCATAGAAGAGGATGCCGATGATGGTGTAGAGGGCGATCAGCTGAAAGCCCTCAAACCAGGTGGACTCGCCGTCGGATACCAGTGCGGTCGTGGTCAGCCCGGCCGCGAGAAGCGCCGCGATCTCATAGACGTTGAAAACCAGCGCCATCGGCGATGGTCCTACCGCGAAGGAGAGGAGCACCAGCACAGGAGCGACGAAGAGGCCGATCTGGGCGGCGGAGCCGATCGCGATGTTGACGGCGAGGTCCATCTTGTTCTTGGCGGCGGCAACGACGGCCACGTAGTGCTCGGCTGCGTTGCCGACGATCGCGACGACAAACGCGCCGACGAAGAACTGCGAGAGCCCGATCGCTTGCGAGGCGTGCTCGATCGAGCCCACGAGGATGTCGCTCATGAGCGCCACGAGAGCCCCGGCGGCGGCGAGGGTCCCGATGGATCGGCGCAGCGACCATGTGCTCGCGGAGCCCTCCTGATCGCCGCCGGGGTTGAACAGGTCGCGGTGGGTTCTCAGGGAGAAGAACAGCCCGGCGAGGTAGGTCGCGATCAGCACGAGCGCGACCGCCTCCGAGACCTGCTCGATGTCCCCCGCGAACACGCGGCGCACCTCGGATACAGCCGGCAGGCCGGCGTGGTGGGCGAGCTGGAGGATCGAGGGCAACGCGAGCGCGACCACGGTGAGCAGCAGCATCCCGGCCTGTGTCTGCGCGGCGGTCCGATCGAAGGTCTGTCGCGTTCGCCTCCAGCCGCCCGCGAGCATCGCCGCACCCAGCACCAGCAGCGAGTTGCCCACGATCGAGCCGACCAGCGACGCCTTGACGACCTCCTGCAGCCCGTTGGCAAGGGCGAAGATCGCGATGATCAGCTCAGGCGCGTTACCGAACGTGACGTTGACGAGTCCTCCGATGCCCGGCCCCGCGCGGCCCGCGAGCTGCTCGGTCGCCTCGCTCATCAGGGCCGCTGTCGGCACGACCCCCAACGCCGAGGTCGCGAACACCAACGACGCAGAGGCGCCCGCCAGGTCAAGAACGAGAGCGACAGGGATGAAGACACCCAGGGCGTGGACGGGCCTCACGGTGAGGACAGGCTATGACTCCACCCGGCGAGCGCGCGGCGACGCCAGTGTCGATCCGTCGGCAGCGCGTGGCGTCGTAGTGGCGGCGCACGTCCGCGCCATCCCCCGCGGTGCTGCGCCCTCAAGATAAGAACTGTTAGAATTTCAACGCCGCTCTCGGCTGGGGCGCCCCCAGCGGCCACCGCGTAAGCGAACCGCTAGGAGGCAATGCCATGAGCAGAGAAGAGAACCAACCCCCCGCACCGGGGATCACGCGCAGCGAGCTGCTGAAGGCGGCCGCCGCGGCAGCGCCGGGAGCGCTGCTGGCGGGAGGACTCGCGGAATCCCCTTCGCGCGCGCAGGCCGCGGGACGCACTGGAAGAAGGCCCCATGACGGATCGTCGGCTCGGGGGGCGCCGCTCGCGGGGATGAACACGATCCTCTTCCTCACCGACCAGGAGCGCGCGATCCAGCACTTCCCGCCGGGCTGGTCGGCGCGCAACCTGCCCGGCATGACGCGCCTGAAGCGCCACGGGCTGAGCTTCGAAAACGCCTCCACCAACGCGTGCATGTGCTCGCCGGCGCGCACCACTCTGATGACCGGCTACTTCCCCGCGCAGCACGGCGTGAAGTACACGCTCGAGGAGAGCATGCCCGCGAGCGAATACCCCCAGGTGGAACTGGGGCTCGGCTTCGCGAACATGGCCTCGGTGATGGCCGCCGCGGGCTACACCCCCGTATACAAAGGCAAGTGGCACCTGAGCAAGATGGTGGGCACGCAATGGCAGCCCTCGGATGTGGGCCAGTACGGCTTCAAGGCCTGGAACCCACCCGACGCGGGCGCCAATCAGGAACTCTCGGAGGCGGGCGGCGGCACGGTGAACAACGATGGGCGCTTCGTGGACTCGATGGGCAGCGAAGCCTCGGGCAACGAAGGTGCGCTCGAATATCTCAACTCCCACGCCGCGGGACAGCAGCCCTTCTTCATGGTGATCTCACTGGTGAACCCGCACGACGTGCTGTTCTACCCCAACACCTACGAAGAAGGCGGCTACGACGCGTCGTGGCTGGAAGGCAGCGTGAAGCCCCCGGCGACCGTCAACGAAGACCTTTCGAGTAAGCCGCGCGTGCAGGAACAGTTTCTGCGGCTGTTCGATGCGGGCAGCGGCCTGCTGCCGACGCCGAAGCGACAACGCAGCTATCTCAATTTTTACGCCAACCTGATGAAGTCCTCGGATGCTTATCTGGTGAACGTGCTCGATACGCTCGAAGCGAGGGGGCTGCTCGATAACACACTCATCATCCGCACCTCAGACCACGGCGAGATGGGCCTCGCACACGGGGGGCTGCGCCAGAAGAACTTCAACGTGTACGAGGAGTCACAGCGCGTGCCCCTGGTGTACTCGAACCCGAAGCTGTTTCCCCGTCCGCGCACGACCCGCGCGCTCGTGTCCCACGTGGACCTGCTGCCGACGCTCGCGAGCCTTTTCGGCACACCGCCCTCAGCGCGCGCGGAATGGGAGGGGGTGGACTACTCCAAGAAGATCCTCAGACCGAACTCCCGCCCGCCCCAGGATTACACCGTCTTCACCTATGACGACTGGCAGTCGGGGCAGCCCCGCGGCCCCTATCCCACGCCCCCGAACCACATAATCAGCATCCGCGAGCAGAACTGGAAGATCGCGCTCTACTACGACGCCGCCGGCAAGGCCCCACCGCAGTGGGAGCTGTATGACCTCGAGCACGACCCGTTGGAGAAGCGCAACCTCGCCAATCCGGGGCCCACCAAACTGACGCGCCACCAGCAGAGCGAGTATCGGCGCCTGCGGCGCAAGCTCGCGCACGTCGAGAAGACTCGCCTGCAGCCGCTGGCGAGCACGCCGAGCTGACCACTGGGGCGGGCCGCAACATGGCACTCAACCACCAAAGTGCTATGTTTAGCCCGTAAGTGCCACGTTCTGCGAGGTCGCCCAGATGCACACCTTCCGCACGCTAGAGCGCCAGATCGGCATGGTGCCCGCCGCCATGACACGGGCGCTCGGCGACATCGACCGGGCGCAGGGAGCGGAGATGGCCTACCGCCGCGAGCACCCCGAGGCGCTGAGCGGACTCACCGCGAGCGCGCGCATCCAGAGCGTGGAATCCTCCAACGCGATCGAGAACGTAACGGCGCCCCGCGCGCGCGTCAGGCAGCTGGTGGCCGAGAAGATCGAGCCGGCCAACCGCGACGAGCAGGAGATCGCCGGCTATCGCGCTGTGCTCGACACGATCGACGCGAACGCGGCACACATCCCCTTCACTCCCAGCGTGGTGGAGCAGTTGCACCGCGACATGTACCAGTTCACCAACACACCTGCGGGACACTGGAAGACCGTGGAGAACGCGATCCAGGAAGTGAACGCGGACGGCGCCCGCACGGTGCGCTTCCAGACCCTTCCGGCCGCCGCCACACCGGCGGCGATGACGGAGCTGCACGAGCGCTTCACGGCCGCCCGGGACGCCGCGGTGCACCACCCGCTGCTGCTGATCGGGTGCTACGTGTGGGACTTCCTCGCGGTGCACCCCCTCCGCGACGGCAATGGCCGCATGAGCCGGCTGCTGACCCAACTGCTGCTGCTCCAGGCGGGGTATGAGGTCGGGCGCTTCGTCAGCCTCGAGCGGCTCGTGGACGAAAGCAGAGAGACCTACTACGAGGCGCTACGCGACGCGGGAAACGGCTGGCACACCGGCGAGCACGACGTGAGTCCGTGGCTGCGTTACCTCCTGGGCATCCTCACAGCCGCCCACCGCGAGCTGGAGAGCCAGGTCGCTGCCGCCGCCGGCCGCGGCGCCAAGCGCGAGGCGATCCACCGCTTTATCCGCGACTCGCTCGGCGACGAGTTCACCGTCGCCGACGTGCGCAGGGCCGTGCCAACCGCCAGCGAGTCATACATCAGCAAGACCCTCACGCGCCTGCGCGAGCAGCACGCGATCGAACCGGTCGGCAGTGGCCGGGGCGCCCGTTGGCGGCGGCTATGACGGTCGGCTCAGCCAGCGCACCTGGTTACGCAGCGCATCCTCGGCGGGGTTCGCATTGAGCAGCGCACCGAGGACCTCGACGTAGAGCCCGATCGTGCCCCGCCCCCGGGGCAGGCTCTCGTCGGAGGTGAAGAGCAGGCCATAGTGCTCCTGTCCACCCCTCGCCCAGAGCACAGCGATGGTGGCGAAATCGCGGACGTTGTTGGTGAGCAACGCGCGCCCCTGTCCGGCGGCAAAGGCGAGCAGTGGCTCATCCGCAGTGCCGGTCATCCCCTGCTCGAGCACCGCCGCGGCGTCATGGCCGGCCGCCCGCAGTGCGATGGCGATGTCAGTGGCGTAGTGCTCGTCGGTGAGCAGCCTCACCCAAGGACCTGCTGGGCACGCTCGAAGCGCGCGCGCTCGCGCCGCTCGAACTCGCGCTCGCGCTCCTGCTGGGCATCGACCTCTGCGGCGAAGTCCGCGTAGTAGTCGACGGCGGCCTGCACGAGAGCCTCCGAACAGCCGAGGTAGGAGGCCGCCTCGGCCACCGACCCATCGCTCGCGCGCAACGTGCCAAGGATCTGCCACACGTACAGGCGGGTGCCCACCAGCGCCGGGGCGCGCTGGCCCGAGCCCCCCGCCCTGAAGTAGATGAGCGGGTGACGGTCGGTGTGCAGCCCCTCCTCCAGCAGTCGCTGGGCAAGGCCGTTGCGCGACTCCGAGAGCTCGTCTGCGCGCTCGTCGAGGAGCCGCAACGTGTGGGCGGCGAAGCGGAAGGAGCGCTGTACGGAAGCCGTGCCGGCAGTCGTATCACGGGTTTTCGACGCCATAAGTGATGCACTGTATCACAAACACATCACCCGGAACGGGTTTACTGGACTAGCCTAGCTAACCATGCTAGAATGCGGCCATGACCCGCGTGGGAATGCACGAGGCGAAGACGAACTTCTCGCGGCTGGTGGACAGCGCCCGCAGCGGCGAGGACATCGTCGTGGAGCGCAACGGACGCCCGGTGGCCAAGATCGTCCCCTACGACGAGCAGCCGCGCGGGCTGCTGTCGCTGAAGGGCGTGTGGAAGGGCCAGGTCCACATACCCGACGACTTCGACGAGCTACCCGAGGACCTGCAGCGCGCCTTCGGCATGATCGACGACGATTGAAGCTGCTGCTCGATACGCACGCGCTACTGGCGCTGCTCTCCTCCGACTACCCCCTCTCCGAAGGTGCACAGGAGGCAATAGAGCAGCCCGACGCGCAGCTCCTCGCCAGCGCGGTGAACGTCTGGGAGATCGCGATCAAGCGCAAGATCGGCAAGCTGGAAGCGCCGGGCGACGTGATCGAGCGCATCGACGACGCGGGCACGGAGATACTCGCGATCACCGCCCGTCACGCGCAGACAGGCGGTGGCCTGCCCCTGCACCACCGCGATCCCTTCGACCGCCTGCTGATCGCCCAGGCGAAAATCGAGGGCTGCGCGATCCTCACCAAGGACACGGCCTTCGCCTCCTACGGCGTGCCGGTGGTGTGGTGAGCCCTCACCCCCCAGTGCGCACCCGGATCGCCCCCTCGACGTCGCGCCCGCGCGCGGTGAGCTGCCAGGCGTTGGGCGCCCCCTTGACGGGGCCGAGGCCGCGGTTGTAGATCAGGCCGAGGTGCTCGAGGCGCGCGAGGAGCTTTGAGACCTGGCCCTGGTCGGAGATCCCCGCCCCGGTGGCGATCTGCCGGTTGGAGGCGTCGGGGGAGGCGCCGATCGTCATCAGCACGCGCACGGTCCTGTATGTGATTCGCATCTCAAGCCCGTCCAACGGGTCGCGATGGCCGGCGGAATTATTTTTTAGGAGAGGGGGGGCCGGTTTGTGCAGCTCCTTCTGTGCTGCCGCCTGACCGAGGTAGGGGAGCACGATGACACTCATCAGCTCGCCCAAAAGGCCCGTGAGGGGGTCGCTTCGCCGCGAGTCCAGGAGGCGCGTGTGGATCACCGACAGCACCGCGCCCACCACACCCTCCGCGCTGAGCGGAGGAGGCTGCGTGCCGCGGCGCGGCACGTCGCCGCGACCCTCGTCGATCGCCGCCACGAGCGCGC
Source organism: uncultured Solirubrobacterales bacterium (assembly GCA_963725525.1). Lineage (GTDB taxonomy): Bacteria > Actinomycetota > Thermoleophilia > Solirubrobacterales > Solirubrobacteraceae > Palsa-744. The sequence goes on along the minus strand of CAVRYP010000008.1, from coordinate 352,895 downwards.
GCAGCACGACCGCGCGACGCTCCAACGCCCTGGGGCCCGCCGCGAGCGACTCGACGATGCACATCCGCGCCAAGGCCGGCTCCTCGTCAAGCCACACCAATGCCGCCCACAGCCCCGCGCGGATCCGCTCCCGCCACGCACCCTCCTGCCCATACGCCTCCAGCACCAGCGTCGAGACATGGCCGATCGCTTCCTCAAACGCCGCGAGGAAACACTCCTCGCGATCCGCGAACAGGTCGTAGAACGTACGCCTCGAGACCCCCGCACGCGAGACGACATGCGCGACCGTCACCGAACCCGCACCACGCTCAGAGGCGACCTCCGCCATCGCCGCGAGGATCCGCATCCGCTGGATCTCCGAGACGTGCTCGCGCGGGAGGCCACCCCCCTCGACCGGAGCGGCATCCTCGCGCGACAGGGGTGACACGGCGACAGCCACCTACTTCCTGCCGCCCTTCTTCTTGCCCCGCTTCTTGGGGTGCTTCGGCTTGGCCTTCTTCTTGGTCTTGGCACAGCCGGTCACAGCGATCTTCGTGGTCTGCTTGATCTGCGCGCCGTTCTGCCCCGTCAGCGTCGTCGGCATCGTGAGGCTCGTGCCGCACAGGTTGCCCTTCGCCTTCGCCGGGAGGACCGCCGTCAGGCCGGAGTGCGGGCCCTCGGGGAGCTTCAACTCGAACGTGTCGATCGGCGCATCCGGTATCGACGCGAACGTGCTGCTCGTCACGCCGTGCTTGATGTCGATGCTCCCCACCAGATCAAGCGTGACGCCTTCGCCCTGCAGGATGATCACGAGATCGGGGAACGCCGCACCACCATGCGACACCAGATACGCCGGACCCGATACTGAGCTCGAGAGGATCGGGGTGGTCGCGGTCGCTGTCCCGATGTTCGAGCCACCGGGGCAGCTCGCGGGGTTCGCGTTGAACGTTGCCTGTGGGCACGCCTGCTGAATCGTCGTGAGACGCGAGGGGAGCTGCTTGGGGAGGCTCACCGCGACCTTCGCGAGATTCGCCTGACCCCTACCCGACGTAACCCTCACATCAAGGCTCGCACCCTGCTTCTTTGAGGTCTTCGCCTGCGTGGAGACCTTGAACGTGGGCTTGAACGCGAGGCTCGCGCAGTTCGTGACCTGGAACGGCACACTCGCCGGGAAGCTCCCACCCGAACCACCCGAGACGGTCCCGGTGGTGGTGAGGTGTTCGCAGCTCGTGGGGTTGAACATGAACCCCGCACGATCCACCGTCACGTTCACATGCTTCACCTGGAGGGGGATGCCCTGCAGGATCGTGGGCAACGGATCCGTCGTCACAATCGCCTGCGCGGTATGGGGGTCCACATCCAAGCGGGCACGCACCACCACACAATCACACGGGCCCGAGCCGATATCGAACGGCCCGGCCTTCGCAGGCACCGCGATCGACAGGCCGAACGGCGCGCCGTGGTACGGCCCGGTGATGAACACCTGCCCCGTGGGGACCGTAAATGGATCGGTCCCCAGGCCCGCGCTCACCGTGGTGTGGCCGATCAGGCTGTCCGCGCCGCAGGTCCCCAATGCTGCCTGTGGTTCGGGGCACTGCTTCACCGACGCCAGACTCCCCAACAGGCCCGGTGGGAGGCGCAACTGCACCCCGCTGAGGGTCTGTTCGTTGTCCTGGCGGCCCAGGGTCGTCGTGAACGGCGTGAAGGCACCCGCCTGGATATTCGTGCTACCCGCCGTCAACGACGGCGCGAACCCAAGACCACCCAGACACGGCCCGCCGGCCAGACCCGAGGTGATCGGGAAGCTCGACGACGAGTCGACAGGCGCGTTGCCTGACCACGGCGTGAACGACGCCGCGGTCGTGTACGACCCGCAGAACGCCGGGGTCGCCAACGGCGCCCTGGACCCGCCGAAGAAATGCAGCTTGATGTCTTCCACCGGGACCTGAGGGGCGCCATCAAACGTACCCGTCAACCTGCCCGTCACCGGATCCAGGCTCACGTTCCCCGCGATCTTCGCGCGGACACCCGACACTGGGTCTTCAGCTACCAGATACAGCGCCAGGAGCGACCCGAATGGGTTCGCGTTCTGCGTGGCGAGGTAGATCGAGCCGGTCAACGCATTTTCCAGCAGCGGCGACTTGATTTCATCGACCGTCCCCACCTTCGACGCGTCCGGACACGCGGCCGCGTCGGGGGTGAACTGCGCAATCCCGTTTTCCGTGCCGGTGTACCCGACCTGGCTCATCGAGCATGCTTCCAGGCCGTCCGCGGAGGACGGGTTGATCTGCACACCTTCAGGCAACGCGACCGTCGTGTCCTTCAACGCAGCCTCGGCCAGCCCGTTGGGGTTGGTACTCGTGTCCTGCGGGATGTGCACCCCGACGGTCAACCCCGTAGGTGTGCTCGCCGCGTTGGTATCGGGCGCGACCTGGATCGACGGGGTGAACGGCAGCTGATCGCACCCGGTGAGCCCGACTTCGCGGCCGAGGCCGTCCCGCAGCGAGTATTCCGTTGCGGGAAGCGGCAGACCTTCCGGGCTGCTCTTCGTTGGCCACGCGCGGCCTTCCACACTCGCCGTAAACGGCACTTCGCACGAGGTGGGGAGCGCCAACAGCGGCTGCGGATTGACCTGGTTCTGCGGGATGCATGGCTGTCCGGTTAGGGTGCCCCACGTCGTCAGGCAGTGCCAGCCGCGGGTCTGGTCGTGGCGCGGATCGCCGGGGACACCCCAGAACGTGATCTGGGTGGATATCGGGTTCACGAGCTCCGTGATGTTGCTCGCGCTCGCCGTCACACCATAATCCCCGCCGCTGCGCACCGTGGTGTCCAGGATCACGGGGGAGTGGACCGCCATAAACCCGAACCGAGCGGGCTCGCCACGCGAGGGCGCCAGGTTGAACAACGGCACCGCGTCCGTCTCCAGGCCCAGGCTCGTGGGTTCATCGAAGGTGACGACCGCGACACCGATGACCGTATCGTCGGCGCAGAGGTTGTTGCCCACTGACGCTTCGAATTGGAAGTCCTGTTCGCCGCACTGCGGGATGACCGTCGCGTTACCGACGAGGCCCGCTGGGAGCCTGAAGCGGACATCCCGCGTCAACGCCGGTGGGCTGGCCAGGTCGTCGGTCTGGTTGAACGTGACCGTGCCCGACAGCTGAAACGGATGCGAGCCGGCCCTCGCGTCGACGGCGCCGCCCTCTTCTTCGGGCAGCACTTCAAACGCTTCAACACCGAACGGCGTCGCACCGGAGTCGATCCTCAGCGAACGCGTGACCGACGCAGGAGACGCGCCGCCACCACTCACATCCACACGACTCACAACCCCCGGGGTGGTGTTCGCGGCGACCTTCACCGCGACGCGCATCTCGATCACTTCATACGGGTTCAACGCCGGAGGAAAGCCTTCCGGGTATTCGCACGTCACGCGACCCGGCAATGTTTCACAGGATACAAATCCGCCTCCCGCCAGGTCAAACTCGCCGAAGAGCGAATCGAAGAAAGACACGCTCTGCGCCGTCACACCGGCCGGGAGCGTCTGGCTGAGCACGATCGCACCCGACGTCGTGCTGTCACCCACGTTGATGGCCTCTGTATCGATCGTGCCTTCCCCGCCCGGCGCCAGCAGCGCCGGGTCAGAACTCGACGCCAGATGCCACCATGGCGCCGCCGCGACCGCCGGCGAACCGCCAACTCCCAACGCCAGCAGCACACCGGCGGACAGCACTCCAATCAGACTCCTCACGTGCGATGGCAACACGATCACCTGTTCCCTTTCCTCGTCGCAGACCGCACAACACGCTGCGCCTTGACACCCACCCGATAACGCCTACGCACCTGCGCTTCACACGACACCCGCTTGCGCCTCGGCTTCGTCATGCACTTGCGCAACGCCGTGGCCCGCTTCTGCGCCACCGACAGCCCCTTCTTCCTGACCACCATCTTGGTAGCCGGCGGCGGAGGGTTCCCCGCACCGGAGAACGTCGCGCTCGGGGGGACACCGAACACACCCGGCTGCGACGAGGACGCCGCGCGACACGAATCGGCCGTCCCACACGGCACCCCGGGCGCCGGCGGGCTCGCCAAACACGGCGAGCCGGCTGAGCAGACCCGCGCGTCATACACATCAAGGGCATGGTCCAGATCCTGCGGCACCAGCTGTGCGGCCGTCAGGAAGAACACATCATCCCCCGATTCGCTCGCGTCCAGAAACGCCGATTCTTCACCAGAGGTACCCGAGGAGATCAAACCCACACAACCTCCCGCCGTCGTACACCCGCCAACGCCCGAGGACTCATACTCATACACGTCCTCTGTGCCGTTCGTGTCGCCTGGCACCAGCGCATCCGCGCTGTCGAAGAACAACCGGCCACTGTTCTGCAGGTAGCGCGACCGGTAGAACGCGCTATTTTGTACTGTGTTCGTCCAACCCGGTATCGACCCCGCGAGCCAGTGTCCGCCCCAATTCGGCCCGCGATCCACGAGCAGTCCGGGGGGGTCTCCTGGGTCGAACACACCGGAGGGACGCGCGCCAGACGGGTTACACGACGCGCACGTCAAACGACCCGAACCAATGTCGTAAAGGAAGACCTCCACATCCGGCTGGCCACTATGCACATCCGTGTTGTCATAACCCGTCAGACTCCTCTCCGACATGAACGTCAGATACCGCCCATCCGGCGACGCACCAGCCGTAAGCTGATCGAGGAATGCTCCATCTAGTGGTTCCCAATCGTGACGATCCGTGCCCCGGAGCTGTGCGATGAACCTCGCTCCATCCACGACCGTGTCGTACACATACAGATTGCACAACCCAGAAAGTCCTTGGCAGTCCGCGGATGGGGCGCCGGCCGCAAGAGCGCCATTCGCGACGAAATAGACATACCTACCGTCTTCGCTGGCCGCGATCACCGAACCCGACACGCCAGCCCGTTCCCCCACATTGTGGTCGACCGTCAGATCCTTCAGCCCACATGCGAGCTTCTCAGCGACGACACCAACTTCACACATGTAAAGATCACTGCTACCGGACCCTGCGGTGGAGTCGGACGTCAACCGGCTTTCATCCGTGAAGAACACCTTCGACCCATCGCTACTCGCCACATCGAACTTCGGGGCTCCACCTCCGCCCCGCGCGCCGGGCTGCACAACATCCAACCGCACCGTTTCACCCCGCGCCACATCGCGCACATACAGAGCGGCGTGATTGGCTTCCCACACGATGCGCGACCCATCATCGGAAACGGCATGCCTGACGTTGGCCCCCGCAGCTTCCTGGAGGCCAAGTCCCGCAGTCAAGCCTTCTTCACTCGCGGCCCTTTCGTTGGGCAGGACACTCACGAGCCGCAACGACCCGCCAAACCACTCAAACAGGCTTGCGCCTGCGGGAGACGCGGCGATACCTTCCGACAGCAGGACGACATGGCGCAAATCGGTACTGGCACCTTGCAATTCGAATGTCTGTTCACCGGGCTTGACGCCCGTTCGGACATTCGCGGTCGTCACCAGCGGTGTGTATTCGCCATCGGCCTCCCGCAGGTAAGGCGTCGCTTTGCTCGCCTGCGGCGAGAGCAGCGTAGTCCCAGCCGGCTTGACCAGGGCAACCGATAGGTCCGGCGAGAAGACCCGATACTCGTTACTATTTTCTACTCCTCCCGCTACCGTTTCATGAGGCGTCTCGATATCAGCCGAGGACCAGCCAGCCACCGTGAGCTTCGCAAGAACCTGCGTGACCGCAACACTACGATTGCCCTGTGGTTCTGTGACGACCGGCCCATGCGCCATATAAGCAAGCCCACTGCCATCGGCCGCCGCCTGGATATCACCGCCGAGGGTAAGCCCAATCGCGTCCAACGCCGCGCCGTGCTTATCCGGCGGGGAGACCATCTCCCACGCACGACCATCAGGCAACACCGATGTCGCGCCGCTCAACGTCGTGAACACATGATCCGGACCGTCAGTCGTACCCAGCGAATTGCTCGCAACGACACGGAAATGGTAAACCGTGCCAGGCGCCAGATCCTCGACTAGCGCGCTCACCGGCACATCGCTCGTACCCGCTCCAGCGTCAGCGTCGGGCACCGGAGCACTGTTCCCGTACGCCAAACTGGCGCCGTACTCGAAGTGGTACGTAGTATCACGGCCCAGCGGGTTGATCTCCCCGGAGAGCGCCGCACTCGTAGCCGTCACACCCGACACCGACTCACCATCGATCGACGCCGGCGGGAGCGTCGTGAACACCTCGTCTTCACCGACCGTGCTACCGGCAGAATTGCTTGCGACAACACGAAAATGATATGTGGTCCGCGGCTGCAACCCACTCAACGCGACGCTCACCGGTTCGTCTTCGAACGTACTGCTCAGCAACGCCGCAGAGGTACTCGACCCGTAGGCCGCGGTCGTGCCGTACTCCACTTGGTAGCTCGTTTCGTGACCCTCTGGATTCACGGTCCCGATGACGCTCGCGGTAGTCGGTTGCAGTTCGACGCCCGTGGCGCTCACGATAAGCGGCCCCGCCGACGGCGGGCTGACGACACGCACCCGGCCCCGGTTCAGCACATACAGCCCGTCGACCCCTTCGGCGAACGCGATACCCCTCGTTCCCGCTTCGTTGTCCGCGTCAAAGCGCGCAACCTCACCACCCGAGGAATCAAACTCAAGGATATGACCACTTTGTCCCGACTGGCCTTCCGCGATGAACACCTCACCAGAGGCGCCCAGTGAGATGAAACCCTTCGCGAAACTGCTGAATTCGCCCGAGGCATCGAGCGGTTCGCCGAGCTCGACACCCGTACACGCACCCGAGCACCCTTCGAACTTGCGCACACCACTCAATTCACCGCCCTTCACATACACCTCGCCGCCGGAGTCCACCGCGACCGCCTTGATGCTCCCGGCGCCCGGGAGCGCGATCTGCGCGACCGACACACCCCCCGGGCTGAACTCCTGCACCCGGTTCAAATCCCCCACATACACGTTCCCCGCAGCATCCACCGCGACACTGCCTTCTGACAACCCTTCGAACTCACCAGGTTCCGACCCAGCCGTCCCCGAGCGGCACGCTTCGCCCGCAAGACACAGATCCCCGTTGGTCGCTTCGTTCACCCCGCGACCAAACATCAACAGGAAGTTCCCCGCCGAATCGAACTTCTGCACTCGCCCGTTGCTCGTATCGAGCACGTACACATCACGGTAGGACGCGCTCAACGGATCGTTATCGACCGCCACACCATCCGGGAACCCAAACGCACCCGAACCCCCACGGAACAGCCCCGCGAAACAGCTCGTCGTACACGTCTGCAGCGCTTCGGTATGCCCATCCGCGACACCCCAACCCCACGCAAACAGAAATTCCCCAGCCGGCCCAAACTTATCCACCCGCTCGTTTTCATGATCGCCGACATACACATCGCCGCTTTCCTGCTCCACCGCAATACCCGTAGCCCCTGCGCTCAGCTGCCCCGATTCTTCACCCACACCACCACCAAAGCTCGCAGGCACCGCCATCGCAATCCCACTCCCCACAACCAGCAGACAACCCACCACGGCAACGACACCAACCAAAACCCGAAAACCCCTCATCGAATCCCCTCCTTGATTAAAGACAGAGGGACCCGGCCAGCCGTCCTACAGCCGACTGCGCCACCCTCTGAGAAAGAGGGGCACGCCCCTCGCCAAGATGACAAAGAACGCAACAACAACACGCTTAACGCGCGCGAGAGACCAACCCCGCCCCTGCGACCGGGGCGAGCCGCCAGAAACCGGCGGCGAAAGGCCCTAGAAGCTAACCAACCGGGCCAAGAGAGAGAGAGAGAGAGAGAGAGATGCTTCAGCGATGCTGGAGCATCTAGTTACGTCCCCTAAAGGGGCCGCTAGACCATTGGCCGCGCTGGGCGCGGTGAAAACAAGATCACTCATCTCATACATCCCTCATAAAGCGATCGAAATCCCTCTCCAACTCCCATACGGTCCCTAGGATCCCGCAGCAACGCGGGGGAACCCAAACCCGACCTATCGATGCCGCTACGACCTGACAGGAGGTAGCGACAGGAGTACTATAGGCACAAGTGAAGGCTCTTGTCAAGTCCTAGTTGACGAGAGAGAGGAAGACCGTTACTTGGCGGCTGGTACGGGCGAGTCTTTCCCGGACTTGGCCGGGGACTTCTTCTCTGAGCTTGGGGACTTGGCGTCGGAGGCGGACTTGGTGTCCTTGGAGCTGGTGTCCTTTGCGCCGTTGTCCGTGGAGGACCCCTCGGAAGAGGATGACCCCGACCCCTCCCCCGCAGCAGCGGTCTCGCGCTGGCGCTTCTTGGTGCCGTAGTCGGTGTTGTAGAAGCCCTTGCCCTTGAAGTGGACGGCGGGCGCATGCAGAACGCGCTCGACCTTGACCCCCGTCTCGGGGTCCTTCTTCAGCGCGGGTTCGCTGAAGGACTGGATCAGCTCGAAGGTGGTCCCGTCGGGACGTCGGTACTCGTAGATCGGCATTGGCAGTCCCATTATAGGAGTGCCAGCCGCCGACGCCCGGCTTGACAGGGGGCTCAGTCGGCGACGAGCGAACGCACGCAGGCGATGCCGACGGCGATCATCTCGACGAAGTCGCGGTCGGGCTCGGCGAGCATCCTTAGGGCGGCGCCATCGGCGAGCGAGAAGATCACCTCGGCTACCGCCTCGGGTGGGGCGTGGAGCTGCAGGACCCCCTCGCGCTGGCCCGCGGCGAGCATCCCGGCGACCTGCTCGCGGGTGGAGCGCATGAGGCCGGCGTACTCGGCGGCGATGTCGGCGTTGCGGCGGGAGAGCGTGAAGAGCTCGCACACCAAAGCCACCACCTCGGGGTCCTCGGTGACGGTCTCCTGCAGCTGGGCAGCCATGAGGTTGATGAAGTCATCGGCGGTGCGCGCGCCGGAGAGCTGCTGCTGGAGGCGTTCCATGCGCAGCTCGCAGTCGCGGCGCACGGCCTCCACCAGGAGCTTCTCCTTGGTGCCGAAGTAGTAGTGGAGGAGGCCGCGCGAGACGCCGGCCTCGCGCGAGACCACGTCGAAGGTGGAGCCGGCGGCGCCGCGCTGGGCGACGGAGCGGCGCATCGCCTCGATGATGCGCCGCGCCTTCTCGCCCGAGAGCGACTTGGGCTCGGCGAGCGGCTTCGATTCGATGGTGGCGGTCTGGGACATTTACAAGAGCCGGGCTCGCGCTCAGGAGGCGGGCGCGCCCACGGAGGAGAGGTCGGAGGCGGGCATGGTGGTGGAGGAGTAGTCGAACTCCTCCTCGGCGCCGAAGAGCGCGTCGAGCACCTTGGCGCGGAGGTCCTTGCTCAGCACGAGCGCGAGCACGCCCGCGATGAGTACGAGCAAGAGGAGCTTGCCGAAGCCGCCGCCCGAGGACTCCTGCGCCTCCTCCTGCGGGGCCTCGGCGCTCGCGCCGTTGCGGCTTGTGTGTGCGTCCTGCTCGTGCTTGTGCTTTCTCGCCATGGGGGCACCACCTTCGCTTGAAGCTTTGTCGGGGTACACCCAATATACCCTTGAAAGGTGCCTACCTTCCAGGCGACGGCCGCGGTACTCGGCGGGCTGCTGATCCTCGGCGCGCTCGCCAGCGGGCTGGCGCGGCGCAGCTTCCTCTCGCTGACGGCGGTGTTCGTCGTTGCGGGCTTCCTGATCGGCGACGGCGGATTCGGGTGGATTCACTTCGACGCGCAGTCGACGTTCGTGCGCGATCTCGCCTACACGGCGCTGATCGTGATCCTCTTCCGCGATGGGCTGGAGGTGGAGGGGGAGATGCTCCAGCGCGCGTGGCACCTGCCGCTGCGAAAGCTCGCGGTGGCGATGCCGATCACCGCGCTCGTGGTGGCACTCGCGGGCCACGCGCTGGTCGGCCTGAGCTGGACGGAGGCGTTTCTGCTGGGCGCGCTGCTGAGCCCCACCGATCCGGTGCTGACGTCGAGCATCGTGACGAACGCGAGGGTGCCGAGGCTGGTGCGCCACTCGCTGAACCTCGAGTCGGGGCTGAACGATGGGCTGGCGCTGCCCGCGGTGCTGGCGCTGCTGGCGGCACTGAGCGTGAGCAGCTCGGGTTTTGTGTGGTGGAAGTTCGTGGTGCAGGACATCGGGTTGGGGCTCGTGTATGGGCTGGCGTGCGGATGGGTGGCCTCGTGGGCGATGCCGCGCACCGATACACACAGGTTGGAGCACTCGATACCGCCCCACCAGAAGGCGCTGTATGCGCTGGGGGTGGCGTTTGCGACATATGGCGTGACGGTGCTCTCGCCGAAGGGCAATGGCTTCATCGCGGTGTTCGTGGCGGCGATCGTGCTGGGCATCCGCCGCCCCGATCTGCGGCGCAACTTCGAGCAGGGCGCGGAGGAGATCGTGGAGGTTGTGAAGCTCGGCGTGTTCCTCGTGTTCGGCTCGCTGCTCACGCTGAGCGCGCTGTTCAACGACGGCTGGGCGGCGGTGGCGCTGGTGGCCATCACGTTCCTGGTGGCGCGCCCGGCGGCGGTGTGGACCGCGCTGATGGGCACCGAGACCGACCGCGAGACAAGGCTCTTCATGGGCTGGTTCGGCCCGAAGGGCGTGGCGACGATGACGTTCTCGCTGATCGTGCTCGATCAGGGAATCGCGAGCGGGCAGCGCATCTTCGACCTCACGGCGCTGGTGGTGTTCAGCTCGATCATCGTGCACGGCCTCACCGATACGCCGGGCGCGAACTGGATCGCGCGCCACTCCGAGCGCTAAGGGCCCCCGCCAAAATATCTGGCGGGATTGATGCGGCCGTTCCGCGGCGTCAGACACCACCCGCGATGCTCGCCGTGCTACCAGCACGCCTGCGCTCGCGTGCGATGTCTGCCATCCACGGCCCGACCACCTCAACCCACCATCTATTCTGGCGGGAACCCTACTCAGGCGTGCAGCGCGGCCTGCTCCTGCGCGGAGGGGAAGGCCCAGGCCGCCTGCGAGCGGCGCTCCTGGCGAAAGACGAAGCGCAGCTGCGGCGGGGGCTGCAGCTGGGCCTCGTGCGGACGGAAGGTGGCGCAGGGCTCATCGAGGTCGAGCGCACAGAGGAGATTGCGCTTGAAGAAGCAGTCCTCACAGCTGATCTTGCGCGCCTTGGCCACGGAGGGCATCAAAGCACGTCGGAGACAGCGGCTCACCAAGCGAATCCGCAAATCGCAGGGAAATAACTTCTACCCACACAAACCCCGCAAGTAGTCACTTTTTTGTGATAGGCGCGCGATTCATCCCGCACGTTGCGAGGATTTCGAGAGGGAGGGAAAAGGACAGCAGAAGGACGGCCTGCGGCCGTCAGCGGGCCGCAGCAGCCCAAGATGAACGCGGCTGCCGCCTACAGCTCAAACGCCTCACGGGCGCGCTCGACGACGTGGCGGGCGATCGCCAGCGAGGAGGTGGCGGCGGGCGAGGGCGCGTTGCGCACATGCAGCGCACGCTCGGTGGCGGAGAAGACGAAGTCGTCGACGAGCTTGCCGTCGCGCGCAAGCGCCTGCGCGCGGACCCCGGCGAACGAGGGTTCGACGTCCTCCACGCGCAGCGCGGGGACGTAGCGCGCCGCGGCGCGCACGAACTCGGCGCGAATGGCGGCGTGGCGCAGTTCACTGACGCCCTGGCGCCACCAGTGGGCGAACATGCGCCACGAGCCGGGCCAGGTGAGCGTGTCGAACACGTCGCGAGGGCGCACCCGCGTGAGCGCGTAGGCGTCGCGCGCACCGGCAAGCAGGGCGGTGGGCCCGATCAGCACGTCGCCGTCGATGTGCTTTGTGAGATGAACCCCGAGGAAGGGCAGCGCGGGGTCCGGGACGGGGTAGATGAGCGAGCGCACCAGCTCGCTGCGCGAGGGCTTGAGGCGAAGGTAGGCGCCGCGAAAGGGAACGATGCGCGGATCGGGGTCCGCGCCGGCGGCCACCGCGAGGCGGTCGGCCCAGGCGCCGGCGCAGAAGATCGCGTGGGTGGCCTCGGTGGAGCCGAGGGTGTGCTCGAGATTCACGCTGCGCGCGCCGGGGCGCACGCCCAGCACCTCACACCCCGTCACCACCGCAGCCCCCGCGCCGGTGACGTCCTGCGCGTAGGCGCGCGCGATCGCGGGAAAGCTCGCGATGCCGGTGGCGGGTGAGTGCAGCCCCGCGATCCCCACCGCGTGGGGCTCGAGCTCGCGGATGCCCTCGGCGTCGAGACGGCGCAGCCCGGGGACCTCGTTGGCGATGCCGCGGCGCTCGAGCTCATCCAGACGGTCCAACTCGGAGGCGTCGGTGGCGACGATCACCTTGCCGCACTGCTCGAAGGGAATGTCGCGTTCGGCGCAGTACTCATACAGCTCGCGGGCGCCGGCGACGCAGAGGCGCGCCTTGAGCGAGCCGGGGACGTAGTAGATCCCCGCGTGGATCACGCCGGAGTTGTGGCCTGTCTGGTGCGTGGCGATCTCGCGCTCGCGCTCGAGCACGCACAGCGAGAGGCCGGGACGCTCGCGCGAGAGCTCGCGCGCGACCGCCAGGCCGAGGATCCCGCCGCCCACTATCGCCACGTCGCAGCGGTCGATCGTCATGATCCCAACATAATGCAGATCCTCCTCACAGGCGCCTCGGGCTTCATCGGCTCGCAGCTGCTCCCGCGCCTGCACAGCAATGGGCACGAGCTGCGCGCCTTCGCGCGCGATCCAGCGCGGCTGCAGATCCCCTCCGCGTGGGGCGTTGAGGTGGTGCGCGGAGATGTGCTCAGCGGCGAGGGTCTTGCGAGAGCGCTCGAGGGTGTGGAGGTGGCCTATTACCTGATCCACTCGATGGAGAGGGGCTCCGCCGACGATTTCCCCGCGCGCGAGCGGATGGCGGCGACGCGCTTTGCGAATGCCGCGAATCGAGCGGGCGTGAAGCGCATCGTTTACCTCGGCGGCCCCGTGCCCGACGCGCCCTCGGCCTCATTCTCCCGCCACCTCGCGAGCCGCCTCGCGGTCGAGCGAACCTTATTGCAGGCGGTTCCCGATTCGGTGGCGCTGCGCGCGTCGATCGTAATCGGCGCGCGCAGCCGCTCATTTCGCTTCATGGTGCGATTGGTGGAGCGGATGCCGGTGCTCACGCTGCCCGCGTGGCGATGCTTTCGCACGCAGCCGATCGACGCGCGCGACGTCATCGGGATGCTCGCGGCCGCCGCGCAGGTGGAGGCGGTGACGGGACACACACTTGACATCGGCGGCCCCGATGTACTCAGCTACGGCGAGATGATCGAGCGCATCGCCGAGCTGATGCTGGTGAGCCGCCCGGCGATCGGCCTCTCAGTGACAATGACCCCGCTCGCGGCGCGCGTGGCAGCGGCGATCGCCGGCGAGGATCCCGAGCTGACGCTGCCGCTGATGGAGAGCCTCGAGGGCGACCTGCTCACCCCCGCCGCAGGCGCGGCGGCGGAGCTGCTGGATGTGCGACTGCACTCATTCGACTCCGCCGTGGAGCACGCATTGGCCGAATGGGAGGCAGTGGAGGCGCTGGCGGCGCGATGAGCACAGTCACCGCCTCCATCCACATCCCCGCGTCACCCGAGGAGGTGTGGAAGACCGTGATGGACCCCGAGCGCCTGGGCGAATGGGTCACCATTCACCGCGCTCTGCGCCACACCGACGACGGCCCGCCGCGGGTGGGTTTCGAGATGGACCAACGGGTCCACCTGCGCGGAGTGAGCCTCGACGTTCACTGGCGTCTGGCGGAGTGCGATCCCGCGCGCCACGCGGTATGGGAGGGTCGCGGACCGGCGCGCTCCCACGCGCGCACGGAGTACACGCTGGAGCCCGACGGTGGCGGTACGCGCTTTGACTATCGCAACGAGTTTCGTCCTCCGCTCGGGCCGGTGGGCGCACTGGCAAGCAGGGCGCTCGTGGGCGGAATGCCCGAACGCGAGGCGATCCGCACATTGGAGCGCCTGCGCGCGTTGATGGACGGTTTGGACGGTTAATCCCGTCCGCACGCGAAAGTAGCCTTGCACAGGGATGACAAGCTCTCCCAATCGTGTAAGGTGAGAGGTGAGAACGGAAAAATAATGATGTGGTGTACATCACATCTGCCCTAATGAACAGGACTGGAACGTGACTGACTTTCTCGATGAGAAGCGCCAAGAGATCCGCAGCCGGCTGGCGGAGTTGAAGCCGCTGGTGGATGAGTACAGCCGCTTGGAGGCGGCCGCCGCGGCGCTCGAGGGCGTCGGCGGGAGCGCTCCCTCTGCAGCCGCGAGCAGCACAGCGGCTCCGGCCCGCCGCGGACCCGGTCGCCCCAAGGGCAGCGGACGCGGCCCCGGCCGCCCCAAGGGAAGCGGACGCAAGCCCGGCCGCCCCAAGGGCAGCAGGAACGCCGCCACCACCACAGCCGCGGCCCCCGCAGCTGCGGCGACGAAGGAGACGGCGGCGCCGGCAAAGCGCGGACGCCCGCCCGGAAGCGGCCGCAAGGCGGGACGGCGCAAGGGCAGCGGCACGCGCGCAGCGGAGGCGCTGGCGATCGTGCGCGAGCAGCCGGGTGTGACGATCCCGGAGCTGGCGGCGCGAATGGGTATCAAGCAGAACTACCTCTACCGCGTGCTCCCGAGCCTAGAGCAGGAAAACAAGGTTGCGAAGCAGGGCCGCGGTTGGCACCCTAAGGCAGCGTAACTGCGTATTGACTCGCCAGGTGGGCCGGCGCGTGAGCCGGCGCCACCCGGTGAGTTTCAGTAAGAAGCAATCCTGGTAACGCACTCACAGCCCTGGCGGATGGATCGTCGTTCCTGACAAGGACGCACCGACCGCCGCGTGCCTGGCACGCAAGGGAGGGAGGACGCCGTCAGGGGCGACGAGGCGCCGCCAGGGATCAGATCAAGCCTAGATCCTGAACTGCCTGGCGCTCTTCCTGCAGCTCCTTCACGCTGGCGTCGATCTTCTCTCGTGAGAAGGGGTCGATGTCGAGGTTCTGCACTATCGACCACTCTCCCCCGCTGCAGGTGCAGGGGTGACCGGCGACGATTCCCTCGGGGATTCCGTAGGAGCCATCGGAGGCGACTCCCATTGAGACCCAATCTCCGGGGGGTGTGCCCAGCACCCAGTCGTGTACGTGCTCGATCGCCGCGTTTGCGGCTGAGGCCGCGGAGGAGGCACCGCGTGCCTCGATGATCGCGGCACCGCGCTTCTGCACTGTGGGGATGAAGGTGCTCTCCACCCACTGCTGATCGCCGATCTTCTCGGCGGCGGGGGAGCCTGCGATTTTGGCGTGCACCACGTCGGGGTACTGCGTGGCGGAGTGGTTGCCCCACACGCTCACGTTGGTCACATCGGCGACCCTCACACCCGCCTTCTGTGCGATCTGGGCGATCGAGCGGTTGTGATCGAGGCGCATCATCGCGGTGAAACGCTCGATGGGGATGTCGCCCGCGTGCGAGCGCGCGATGAGGCAGTTGGTGTTCGCGGGATTTCCCACCACGAGGATCTTCACGTCGCTTGCTGCATGCGCGTTCAGCGCGGCGCCCTGGGGCTTGAATATCCCCCCGTTGGCCTCCAGCAGATCGCCGCGCTCCATGCCCTTCGTGCGTGGGCGCGCGCCCACGAGCAGCGCGACGTTCACGCCATCGAAGGCCACATTGGGGTCGTCGGTGATGTCGATGCCCGCGAGCAGCGGGAAGGCGCAGTCGTCGAGCTCCATCGCGGTGCCCTCCGCGGCCTTCACCGCAGGGGGAATCTCCAGCAGGCTGAGGTGCACCTCGGTGTTGGGGCCCAGCATCTGGCCGGAGGCGATGCGGAACAGGATCGCGTAGCCAATCTGACCGGCTGCGCCGGTAACGGCTACTCGTACGGGTTTACTCACTGATTCATCTCCTTGCGTAGGTTCTCATCGATCGACGCAAGGAACTCCTGCGTCGTCTGCCACGGCTGATCGGGACCCACGAGCAGGGCGAGGTCCTTGGTCATCTTCCCCTCTTCCACCGTCTCCACACACACACGCTCGAGCGTCTGGGCGAAATCCCTCACCGCGGGGGTCCCATCGAGGCGCCCGCGGTGCGAGAGCCCCTGCGTCCACGCGAAGATCGAGGCAATCGGGTTGGTCGAAGTCGGCTTGCCCTGCTGGTGCATGCGGTAGTGGCGGGTGACGGTGCCGTGTGCGGCCTCGGCCTCCACGGTCTGCCCGTCGGCGCTCATCAGCACGCTCGTCATCAATCCAAGCGAGCCGAAGCCCTGCGCGACGGTGTCGGACTGTACGTCGCCGTCGTAGTTCTTGCACGCCCACACATACCCGCCCTTCCCACTTCAGCGAGGCCGCCACCATGTCGTCGATCAGGCGGTGTTCATAGGTGAGACCCGCCGCCTCGAACTCCGCCTTGAACTCCGCCTCGTAGATCGCCTGGAAGATGTCCTTGAAGCGCCCGTCGTAGCGCTTGAGGATCGTGTTCTTCGTCGACAAGTACACGGGATATCCGCGATCCAACCCGTAGCGCATCGAGGCGCGCGCGAAGTCGGTGATCGAGTCGTCGAGGTTGTACATCGCCATCGCGATGCCCGGGCTATCGAAGTCGAACGACCTCCAGCTCCAGCGCCTCGCCACCGTCCTTCGGAGTGAAGTTCAGCGTTCAGGCGCCCCTCCCCCGGGATCAGCGTGTCCGTCGCGCGGTACTGATCGCCAAAGGCATGACGGCCGATCACGATCGGCTTCTTCCAGCTGGGCACCAGGCGGGGGATGTTGGCGATCACGATCGGCTCGCGAAAGATCACCCCGCCGAGGATGTTGCGCACGGTGCCGTTGGGCGAGCGATACATCTCCTTCAGCCCAAACTCCTCCACGCGCGCCTCGTCGGGGGTGATCGTGGCGCACTTGACACCCACCCCGTGGCGCTTGATCGCCTGTGCGGCTTCGACCGTGATCTTGTCATCGCTCGCGTCGCGGCTCTCGATCGAGAGGTCGTAGTACTTCAGGTCGACATCGAGGTAGGGGAGGATCAGCTGCTCCTTGATGAACGACCAGATGATGCGAGTCATCTCATCGCCATCGAGCTCCACCACGGGGTTCTTCACTTTGATCTTGGCCATTTGGGGTCCTTGGGTAGTTCGCGCGGCGATGCTATCGCGGGGGAGTAATCTTCAGTCAAGCGATGGCTGCGACAGCCCACCCCACCAGCCAGGGCGACACCAGGGAGACGCACGTGGTCTTCAACCAGACCCCGCCGCTCGTGGATGTCGACGTCTTCTCTTCGAACCTCCCCCTCGTGGAGGCGCTTCGTCGTGAGGGCGGCGGCTGGGCGGCCGAGCGCGCCGCCGCGCTGGGGCGCTTCGTGGGCGCTGCCGGGGGACCGCAGGAGCTGTGGGGGCGCCAGGCCAACGAGAACAAGCCCGTTTTGCACACCCACGACCGTTACGGACACCGCATCGACGAGGTGGAGTTCCACCCCGCGTGGCATTCGCTGATGAAGATGGGCGTCGAGCACGAGCTGCACTCGCTCCCCTGGACCTCCCCGGAGCCGGGCGCGCACGTGGCGCGCGCGGGCCTCTATATGACCGCGATGCAGGCCGAGGCAGGCTTCGCGTGCCCGATCACGATGACCTTCGCGGTGGTGCCCGCGCTGCGCGCCACCCCCGCGCTCGCGGCGGAGTGGGAGCCGCTGCTCACCGCCACCAGCTACGACCCCCGCCTCGTGCCCGCCGCGCAGAAGGGCTCGGCGATCGCGGGCATGGGGATGACCGAGAAGCAGGGGGGCTCGGACGTGCGCGCCAACACCACCATCGCCCGTCCCTTGAATGGGGGCCCACCCACCCACGGCGCGGGGGCGGAGTACGAGATCACCGGACACAAGTGGTTCTGCTCGGCGCCGATGTCCGACATCTTCCTCGTGCTCGCACAGACAGACGACGGCCTCTCCTGCTTCCTGTTGCCGCGCGTACTCCCCGACGGCGCGCGCAACCCCTTCCACATCCAGCGCCTCAAGGACAAGCTCGGCAACCACTCCAACGCCTCCTCCGAGGTCGAATTCCACGGCGCCTGGGCGCGCATGGTGGGCGAGCCCGGCCGCGGCGTCCCCACGATCATCGAGATGGTCGGACACACGCGCCTTGACTGTGTGATCGGCGGGGCAGCCGGAATGCGCGCGGGCGTGGTGAACGCCACCTGGCACGCCGCACACCGCTCGGCCTTCGGCAAGCGCCTCATCGAGCAGCCCCTCATGCGCAATGTGCTCGCCGACCTGTGCGTGGAGTCCGAGGCCGCGACGATGCTCGCGATGCGCCTCGCGCGCGCCTATGACGAAGCCGGATCCGAGCACGGCGTAGGCAGCGACGATCTGAGCGACGCCCATCTCTTCAAGCGCCTTGCCACCGCCGTGGGCAAGTACTGGGTGTGCAAGCGCGCCCCCAACCACGCCTTCGAGTCGCTCGAGTGCCTCGGCGGCAATGGCTACGTGGAGGAGTCGGGGATGCCGCGCCTCTACCGCGAGGCGCCGCTGGCCTCGATCTGGGAGGGCTCGGGCAACGTGATGAGCCTCGATGTGCTGCGCGCGCTGGTGCGCACGCCCCGTTCGCTCGAGGTGTTCATGGCCGAGGTGAACGAGGCGAAGGGGGCCAACGGGCGCCTCGACGCGCACGTGGCGAAGCTCGGATCGCAGTTCGCGCACCCCGAGACGCTCGAGACACGCGCGCGGAGAGTGGTCGAGGCGATGGCGCTCGCGCTGCAGGGCTCGCTGCTCGTGCGCTTCGGCGCCCCCTCCGTGGCCGACGCCTTCTGCGCCGCGCGCCTGGGCGGCGATGGCGGCCTGGAGTACGGCACGCTGCCTGCGGGCAGCGACTTCGCGGCGATCCTCGAGCGCGGCCGCCCGCAGGTGTAGCGGCGCCGGAGCGAGCCCGCCTCACGACGTGAATGTACCGGCCGCGGCGAAGGTGAACCGGCCGGCCACCGCGAAACTCCTCCTACCATGAGAGTCATGCGCTTTCGCAGTTCCTTCCAGCTCGCCCGCATATCCGGCATCCGCATCGGCGTGGGCGTGAGCTGGTTCGTGGTGCTGTTCATCTACATCTACTGGTTCACCCCCTACTTCCACGAAGTGCTGGGCGGTTCGCGCACCACCGCCTATCTCGTGACGGTGGCGAGCGTGCTCTCGTTCTTCCTCTCGCTGATCCTCCACGAGCTGGGGCACGCGTTCGTGGCGCGCCGCAACGGCCTGCAGGTGCTCGGCATCGAGCTGTGGGCCTTCGGCGGGATCACCCGCACGAGCGGCGCGGTGGAGACCCCGGGGCCCGAGTTCCGCGTGGCCGCCGCCGGTCCCGCGGTGACGCTCGCGGTGATCGTCCTCAGCGTGGCCCTCGGCGCCGCGCTCGCGAGCAGCAGCCACTTCTTCGATGTCGCGGTGGGCAGCGGCGGCGTGCACAGCACCCCAGCGGCGGTGTGGCTGAGCTGGGTGGCGACGCTCAACGTGCTCGTGCTGTTGCTCAACATCGTTCCCGCCTTCCCCCTCGATGGCGGCCAGATGGCGCACGCGGCGATCTGGCGGCTGACGGGCGATCGCAACCGCGCCACACGCGTCACCGGACGCGCCGGCCAGGGCTTCGCGCTGCTGCTCGGGGCCGGCGGCCTCGCGCTGCTGGGGAGCACCGGCGCCTTCAGTGGGATCGCGCTGATCTTCATCGCGATGCTGATCTACCAGGCCGCGAGCGTGGCGGTGGCGCAGGGCTCGATGGGCCAGCGCATCCAGGGGCTCACGGTGGCCGACGTGATGGACTCAGAGCCCGTGACGATCCCCGCCGAGCTGCGCCTGATCGACGCCCAGGAGCAGTTCTTCGGGCGCTACCGCTGGCCCTGGTTCGCCGTCGTGGACCCCGCGCGCCACTTCCTCGGGGTGGTGCGCTCCGAGCGCCTGGACGCGGAGATCGCCGCGGGGCGCCCCGCCCTGCAGGTGGTGGAGGTGCTCGAGGAGAACCTCCCCGTGCGCATCGACGAGCACCAGCCGCTTGAATCGCTGCTTCGCTCCGAAGGCCTGGGGCGCCTGGGAGCGATGGTGGCCGTCGACAATGAGGGCGTCCTGCAGGGGGTCGTAACGCTCGCCCAGATCCGCCAGGCGCTGCGCCCAGCAGGCATATAGAGTCCCGGCTCGTGCCTTCACACGACGTCCTCATCATCGGCGCCGGCCTCGCGGGCCAGCGCGCCGCCCTCGCCGCCGCGCAGGCCGGCTCGAGCGTTGCGATTCTCAGCAAGGTGCACCCCGTGCGCTCACACTCGGTGGCCGCCGCGGGCGGCATCAATGCCGCGATCTCGATTGCCGACGATTGGCGCTCGCACGCGTACGACACCGTGAAGGGCTCCGATTTCCTCGGCGATCAGGACGCGATCGAGATCATGTGCTCGCAGGCCCCCCACGAGGTGATGCACCTCGAGCACATCGGCGTCACCTTCCATCGCAACGAGAAGGGCGAACTCGACCTGCGCGCCTTCGGCGGCGCCTCGATGAAGCGCACCGCGTATGTGGCAGACATCACAGGCCAGGCGATCCTGCACGTCTTGTATGAGCAGTTGATGAAGCACCACGAACAGGTCGATCGCTACGAGGAGTGGTTTGTCACGTCGCTCCTGCGCGACGACGCCGGCGCGTGCTGCGGGGTCGTTGCGCGCGACGTGCGCTCCGGGCGTATGGAGGTGTTTGCAGCCAAGAACACCATCCTCGCCAGCGGCGGCGCCGGCCAGGTCTACAGCCCCACCACCAACGCGCTGATCGTCACCGGCGACGGTATCGCGCAGGCCTACCGCCTGGGCGCGCCGCTGATGGACATGGAGATGGTGCAGTACCACCCCACCACGCTCGTCGAGAACGGCCTCCTGATCACCGAGGGCGCGCGCGGCGAGGGCGCCGTGCTGCTCAACTCCGAGGGCGAGCGCTTCATGGAGCGCTATGCCCCCAACAAGCTCGACCTCGCCTCGCGCGACGTCGTCTCGCGAGCCGAGCAGACCGAGATCCTCGAGGGCCGCGGCGTGGGCGCGCACGGCGAGGGCATCTACCTCGACATCACCAAGGTCCCCCGCAAGCGCACGCTCGAGGCGCTGCGCGAGATCGTCAACATCGGCAAGGACTTCGCGGGCGTTGACATCACGCGCGAGCCCATCATGATCCGCCCCGGCCAGCACTACATCATGGGCGGCGTGAAGACCGACATCCACGGCGCCACCTCCATCCCGGGGCTGTATGCCGCCGGAGAGGTCGCCTGCGTGTCGGTGCACGGCGGCAACCGCCTCGGCGCCAACTCGCTGCTCGACACGCTCATCTTCGGGCGCCGCGCCGGCGAGCACGCCGCCGCGCGCGCCACCTCGATGGCGATGCCCGCCGTCTCCGACGCGCAGTTGCGCGAGGACGTGGCGACGATCGACGGATTGATCGCGCGGTCGCGCGAGGGAGGAGCTGGTGGCGGCGCGGCCCCCCGCAGGGTCTCCGAGATCAAGGCCGAGCTGGGCGAGACGATGAACCAGCACGTCGCCGTCTACCGCGAGCAGGCCGGCCTGGAGAAGGCGCTGGAGATCGTGCAGCGCCTGCGCGAGGAGTCCGAGCGCGCCTACATCGACGATCGCGGCACCGTCTTCAACCAGGACGTGCTCGGCGCGATCGAGCTCGGCTACATGCTCGACTGCGCGCACGCGATCGTCGTTGCCGCGATCGAGCGCAAGGAGTCGCGCGGCGCGCAGTTCCGCACCGACTTCCCCGAGCGCAACGACGAGCAGTGGCTCAAGCACATCGACATCACCCTCAACGGCGACGGGCCGGGTGTGAGCTACTCGCCGGTCACCATCACCCAGTGGCAGCCCGAGGAGAGGAAGTACTGATGCCCGAGACCCACAGGCGGAGAGGAGTGCTGGGATCGAGTCCTTCACTCTCAAACTGCGCCGCTACGACCCCGAGTCGGGCAACGCCCCCTACTGGGACGAGCACACGATCGAGCTCGAGCCCCACCGCTCGGTGCTCGAGGGCATCCTCCAGGCCAAGGCCCGCTTCGACGGCTCGATCGGCATTCGCTGCTCGTGTCGCGCCGCCATCTGCGGCTCCTGCGGGGTGCGCGTCAACGGCGAACCGGGCCTCGCCTGCCACACGCACCTCGATGCCGCGCGCGACGCCGCGCCCGATGGCGTGATCGAGATCGAGCCGATGGGCAACATGCCCGTGATCAAGGATCTCGTCGTCGACATGGACGCGGTGCACTGGAAGAAGATCCAGCGCGTCACCCCGTGGCTGCTCGCCAAGCAGCCGGTGCCCGAGCGCGAGTACATCGTGCCGCACGAGAACATGGCCGACGTGACCCAGTCGATGGCCTGCATCCAGTGCGGCGCCTGCGTGTCGGACTGCCTGGCGATGGAGGTCGACCCCGGCTTCATCGGCCCCGCCGCGCTCGCGAAGGCATATCGCTTCGTGGGCGACCCGCGCGACGCCGAGCGCCACGAGCGCCTCGACGACCTCTCGCAGGATCCGCAGGGGATCTACGACTGCACGCACTGCTTCAAGTGCGTCGAGGCATGCCCCAAGGGCGTGAACCCGATGGGCCAGATCATGCGCCTGCGCCGCATCGCGGGTTCCGACGAGCACATCGTCGACCAGAACAACGGCCACCGCCACGAGCAGGCGTTCGTGAAGAACATCCGCAAGAACGGACTGCTGCACGAGGCCGATCTCCTCCCCGACTCCTACGGCGGCAAGTTCCACCCCCGCGCGATCCCCGAGCTGATCGGAGGGATGCCCACCGCGATCCGCGGCCTCATGCGCGGCAAGATGACGCTGCCCAAGATCCTTCTGCACCCCCACAAGGCGCCCAAGCCGGTGAAGAAGTACTTCGAGGAGATCGACTCAAAGCCCGAGCGCTATGAGTTGAACCTGTATGTGAGCGGCGAGGACGAAGAGGAGGCAACAGCATGAAGGTCGCCTACTGGCCAGGCTGCGTGAGCCGCGGCTTCACCCCCGAGCTGCACGGCTCGATGGCCGCCGTCGCCCCGCTGCTCGACATCGAGCTGGTCGAACTCGACCGCGCCAACTGCTGCGGCGCAGGCGTGATCGCCGAGCACAACCAGGAGCTCGCGGACACGCTCAACGCGCGCACCTTCGCGCTCGCCCAGCAGGTGCCGGGAGCGGAGCTGATGATGAACATCTGCTCCACCTGCCAGGGCGCGCAGGGCGAGTGCCAGGAGCGCCTCGACGCCAACGCCGAGTACCGCGCGCACGTCAATAAGACGATCTCCGCCGAGGGCCTGACGTACGAGAAGGGCCTCTCCAACAAGAACTTCCTGTGGCTCCTTGTCGAGGAGATCGGCCTCGACGCGCTGCGCGAGCGCGTGAAGCGCCCGCTCACGAACCTCAAGGTGGGCCCCTTCTACGGCTGCTACATCGTGCGCCCCCGCGATCGCCTCGGCATCGACGCAGATCACCCGCGCGACCACTACCTCGCGCAGGTGATCGAGGCGCTCGGCGGCACCGTGATCAGCTACGCCGGCGAACGCAAGTGCTGCGGCTTCCCCATCATCACGATGAACAAGGAGGCATCGCTCAAGCAGGCCGGCACGCACCTCGGCGACGCCAAGGACGCCGAAGCCGACTGCCTGGTGACGCCCTGCCCCCTCTGCCACCTGAACCTCGATCTGCAGCAGCCCCTCGCCGCCAAGGCCGTGGGGCGCGAACTGGAGATGCCCGTCCTGCACCTCCCCCAGCTCGTGGGCCTCGCCCTCGGGCTCGACCCCAAGCAGCTGGGCATGCAGCGCCACATCGTGCGGCCAACGTCGGTGATCGACTGGTCCACGGCGGTGGTGGGCGCAGCGGCTTGAGGGCAGCGCGGCAGACCCTCCCAGGCTGACGGTTGGCGAGCCTGTGACGCCGCTGCCGTCGGCTGGCCACGTATCCTGAAACCGTGACCACGCAAGTCTCCGATGTCCTCGCCGACGCCTCACTCTCAGATGCCGAGCGCCGCGTCGTGGAGCGCCTGGTCGATCTGCTGCGTGAGGAGCTCGGCTCCAACCTGCACGCGATCTGGCTGTTCGGCTCACGCGCGCGCGGTGAGACGCCGCACGCCGAGTCGGACATCGACCTGATGGTAATCGCCGACGGCGGCAATGCGCGCCACTGGACGAAGGCGTATGAGCTGACCAACGAGGCGGCCGATGCCGAGGGGCAGAGCCCCGTGTGGTACTCGGTGACGATCAGGGACCCGCAATGGCTGCGCGGGCGGCGGGAGATCCGCTCGTTCTTCATCGCCGAGGTCGACCGCGACAAGCTCATCCTGCACGGCGGCGCGCTGCAATGAGCCAACGCTCGGAGGGGCTGAAATGAGTCCGCGCTCTGAGGAGTTCATGGACCAGGCGCACGACCGTGTCGCGCTCGCCAGAGAAGCGCTCGCCGCTGGACACCTTGAGGGCGCCGTCAGCGCCGCCTACTACGCGATGCTCTACGCCGCCCGCGCGGCGCTCTCCGAGCGGGACGAGTACGCCCGCACCCACAGCGGCACGTGGCACCTGTTCCGTGATCGCTACGTGAGCAGCGATGTCTTCGACCAGCACCTATTCGGGCTCGCCCACCAAGCCCAGAGCGCCCGTGAGGGCGGCGACTACGAAGCGATCACGCCCGAGCGCGACGAGGCCGAGAGGATCGTGACCGGCGCAGGCGACTTCGTGGCCGCCGTCGTGAACATGCTGGACACGCAGACCCCATGAAGATCATCACCCTCCTCTGCAGCCCGCTCGACATACACGCCCCATGAAAATCCTCACCGTCGTCGGCAACCGCCCGCAGTTCATCAAGGCCGCGGCCGTCTCGGGACTGCTGCGCGAGGAGCACGAGGAGCGGCTGGTGCACACCGGCCAGCACTACGACGACGCCCTCTCGACGGTGTTCTTCAGCGAGCTGGGACTTGCCAAGCCCGACCGCGAACTGGGGATCGGGGGCGGCTCGAACACATCGCAGAGCGCACGGATGCTGGCGGCTCTGGAGGGGCTGCTCAGGCAGGAGCGCCCGGATGCGGTGCTCGTGTATGGCGACACCAACTCGACGCTCGCCGGCGGTTTGGCGGCCGCACAGGCGAACATACCGGTGGTACACGTGGAGGCGGGGATGCGCTCGTTCGATCGCGCGATGCCCGAGGAGCTCAACCGCGTGCTCACCGATCACCTCAGCGAACTGCTGCTGTGCAGCTCGCAAACGGCCGCCGAGAACCTCGCGCGGGAGTCCGCGGCCGGACACACCGAGGTCGTGGGCGACGTGATGGTCGACGTGGCGCTGCGCTGGCAGCCCCGCGCTCGCGAGCAGCTGGAGGAGGTCGCGGCTGAGCATCGCGTGCGACCGGGCGGGTACGTGCTTGCGACGGCGCACCGTGCGGGCAACGTCGACGATCCCGAGCGCCTCGCTCAGCTGGTGGGGGTTCTCGAGGCTCTCGCGGAGCTGGCGCCGGTGGTCTTCCCGGTGCACCCCCGCACGCGCGAGCGCCTCACCGTCGCCGGACTGTGGGCGCGGCTGCAGGGCTCCCCTGAGATGCACCTCACCGGACCGGCGGGATACGCCGAGTTCACAGCGCTGCTGTGCGGCGCGCGCGCGGTGGCCACCGACTCGGGAGGCGTCCAGAAGGAGGCGTACCTTGCCGGGGTGCCCTGCGTAACCCTCAGAGCCAACACCGAGTGGGTGGAGACCGTGCACAGCGGCTGGAACACGCTCGTGGACCTCGACGCGCAGGCGGCGCTCGCAGCTCTCACACGCGATCCTCCCGCGGAGCATCCACAGCTCTATGGCGATGGGCACGCCGCCGAGCGCTGTGTGGCGGCGATCGGGAGGATGGGCGTATGAGCACCGCCGAGCAGCCGCTCAAACTCGGCGTGGTGGGCCTCGGCTACTGGGGACCCAACCTCGCGCGCAACTTCGCCGCGCTGCCCGGCTGCGAGGTGAGCTGGCTGTGCGACGCCTCCGCGCCGGCGCGCGAGAAGCTCGCGCAGGCGCTTCCCAGC
Organism: uncultured Solirubrobacterales bacterium; assembly: GCA_963725525.1. Taxonomy (GTDB): domain Bacteria; phylum Actinomycetota; class Thermoleophilia; order Solirubrobacterales; family Solirubrobacteraceae; genus Palsa-744. The sequence continues at coordinate 326,989 of CAVRYP010000008.1, read as the reverse complement.
GCGCGCGCGAGCGAGGATCTGGAGGAGCTGCTCGCCGACGCCGCGCTCGATGCGGTGGTGCTGGCGACCCCCGTGCCCACCCACGCGGCGCTCGCAACAAGGGTGCTGCAGGCCGGAAAGCACTGCTTCGTGGAGAAGCCGCTGGCCACGACCGTCGCCGACGCCGAGCTGGCCGTCGCCGCGGCCGAGCAGGCGGGGAGGATCCTGATGGTGGGCCACCTGCTCGAGTACCACCCCGCCGTTACGCGCCTCAAGGAGATGGTGCAGGGGGGCGAGCTGGGCGAGATGTACTACCTCTACGGCAACCGCGTGAACCTCGGCAAGATCCGCGCCGACGAGAACGCCCTCTGGAGTCTGGGGGCGCACGATGTCTCGGTGATGCTGCACCTCATCGGCGAGGAGCCCGAGGAGTGCGTCGCGCAGGGCCGCTCCTTCGTGCGCCCCGGAGTCGAGGACGTGGTGTTCTGCTACCTGCGCTTCCCCTCCGGCGCCGTCGCGCACCTGCACCTCTCGTGGCTCGATCCGCACAAGGAGCGCCGCATCACGGTGGTGGGCTCCAAGCGCATGGCCACCTTCGACGATATGCAGATCGAGGGCAAGCTCACCGTCTACGACAAGGGCTTCGACGAGGACAGCAGCTCCTGGGGCGAGTACATCGCCCGCTCGGGCGACATCTTCTCGCCGCGGCTCCCCAACACCGAGCCGCTGCGCCTGGAGTGCGAACACTTCGTGCAGTGCATCCGCAGCGGCTCGACGCCCCGCTCAGACGGTCACAGCGGGCTGCGGGTGGTGCGCGTGCTCGAGCGTTTGCAGCGCTCCCTGGACGGCCTGCTCTAGCATCCCCGCCCATGCGCGTGGCCGTGGTGGACATCGGAACCAACTCCACGCGCCTGCTCATCGCCGACGTCGAGCCCTCCGGCGCGGTGAGCGACCTCCTGCGCCTCTCGCGCGTCACACGCCTCGGGGAAAGGGTCGATTCCGGCGGCGACCTCTCCGGAGAGGCGATCGAGCGCACCCTCGCCGTGCTGAGCGACTACCGCCAGCTGATCGACGAGCACCGCTGCGAGGCCAACCTCGCCGTGCTCACCTCCGCCGTGCGCGACGCCTCCAACGGGGGCGCCTTCACCGAGCGCGTGCGCGGAGACCACCGCTCGACGCGCGCGTGCTCTCCGGTGACGAAGAGGCCCAGCTCACCTTCCTCGGCGCGATGAGCGACCGCGAGCCCTCCACCGAGCCCACCGTGGTAGTCGACATCGGCGGCGGCTCCACCGAGTTCATCGTAGGCCACGATCACACCGCTGGCTTTCACGTCTCCCTGCAGGCGGGGGTCGTGCGGATGAGCGAGCGCCACATCCACTCCGACCCCCCCGCTCCCGAGGAGCTCCAGCAGCTCGCGCTCGACACGCGCGCGGTGTTCCTGGAGGGCCTCCCCGCCGCCGAGCGCGCCCCCGTGCGCCGCGGGATCGCGGTTGCGGGCACTGCCACCAGCGCCGCCGCGATCGATCAGGAGCTTGAGCCCTATGACCCCGAACGCGTCCACGGCTACACGCTGCTGCTGGCCACCGTCGAACTGCTGCTCGCGCGCCTCGCCGACATGACCGACGCCGAGCGCCGTCAGGTCGCCGGCCTGCACCCCGATCGGGCCCCCACGATCGTCGCCGGGACGATCCTGCTCGCCGAGGCGATGCGCGCCTTCGAGCTCGATCGGATGGAGGTCTCAGAGCACGACATCCTCCGCGGCGGCGCCCTGCGGCTGGCGGGGCTCAGCTGATGGCCCGAGAGCCTGTCTTTGAGACACGGCCCAAGTGCACGGATCTTCCCAGCCACATTCCACCTGGCAAAAGATTCAGACATGTGATACCTTGGCGGATGAGCAGGTCGGTGGCTGTGCCATTTGCCTCTCTGCCGGTCCATAGACCCGAGGCGCCCCATGGAGAAGCCGTTACTCCGCCGCCCCGGGTCACCCTACCCCCCCGGCCCATGAGGGACGTACCCCTGCCTGTTCCTCTGGGCCACTGAGGAAGCCGCCTCCCCTGGCGGCTTCCTCGCGTTGGGGGGTCTACGCGAGGCGGCCACATCCGGGCGGGCTTGGAGCGATAGGCGGGCAGCTGGGCGATCCACCTACGCGAGGTTCGAGCGGCGCGGATACACCACCGCGGGGTCCGTGAGCACATTCACCAGCGCCGGCCCCTCGCCTGCCAGCGCCCGCTCCAGGGCGGGCCTCAGCTCCGCGGGGCGCTCCACCAGCTCGCCATGGCCACCCAGGGCTTCCACCATCTGGTCATAGCGTGTGCCCGGCCGCAGCTCCGCCGCCACCGAGTACCCATACAGGAACTCCATCGGGTGCTTCTCCAGCGCCCAGATGCCGTTGTTGCCGATCACCCCCACCACGCCCACGCCGTGGCGCGCGAGCGTGTCCCACTCCATCCCCGAGAAGCCAAACGCGCCATCGCCCAGCAGCAGCACCACCTGACGCTCCGGTCGAGCGAGCTTCGCCGCCAGCGCGTAGCCCGGCCCCGCGCCCAGGCACCCAAAGGGACCCGGATCCAGCCAGCAGCCGGGCTCGAAGCTATCCACCACGCGCCCCGCGTAGGACACGAAGTCCCCGCCATCGCCCACCACGATCGCGTCCCTATCGAGCACCTTTGCGAGCTCCGCATACAGCCGCATGGGGTGCAGCGGCGAGCGCGCGTCCTCCATCTCCGCGCGCTCCCCCGCGCGCTTCTCGCTCTCGACCTCGCGCAGTTGTGAGACCCAGCGCTCGTTGCGCTTGCCTGCGCTCCCCACCGCCGCGTGCAGATCGCCGAGCGTCTGTGACAGATCCCCGTAGAGCTCCGCCGCCACCGCGCGCGGGTGCGCTCGCTCGGGCTCGGCCACATCGATCGCCACGATTTCCGTCTCCGCGCCAAACGACGCGCCAAAGCCCAACCGAAAGTCCATCGGCACGCCGATCACAAGCGCCACATCGGCCCCCTGCAGCGCCGTGCTCCGCGCGCGCGAGAAGAACAGCTCGTGATCCGCCGGCACGCACCCGCGCGCCAGCCCGTTGAGGAACGTCGGCACCCGCAGCTCCTCCACCAGCTCCCTCAGCGCCTGCTCGCCATGGCCCCAATAGAGATCCGTGCCGGCCATCACCACAGGGCGCTCGGCCCCGCGCAGGAGCTCCGCCGCGCGTTCCAGCTCCCCGCCCGCCCGCGCCACTATCCGCTAGCGCTCCCGCCACGCGACCCATCGCGCCGGCGCTTCGGCACCTGCCGCGCGCTCGCCCCCGGCCCTCTCCTCCTTTTCGTCCAGCGCCGGCTCCGCGCCCTCCTCAGGCGCCTCCATGAACACGTAATCCAAGGGGAAGTCCAAGAAGGTCGGCCCGCTGTGCGGCGCCAACGCAAGCGCGAACGCCTCATCCACGAGGCTCTGCATCTCCGCGGTGCTCTGCGCCGTCACCGCGCTCTTGGTCACCGGACGCACGAAGGGCACGTGATCGATCTCCTGCAGCGAGCCCATTCCCCAGCGCCCCGCCGGCGCCCTTCCGCCGAGCACCACCATCGGCGAGTGGTTGGCCTGCGCCGAGGCCATCGCGCTCATCCCATTCGTCACGCCCGGCCCCGCCGTGAGCGCGCACGCGCCGGGCTCGCGCGTCACCTTCGCCCAGCCCTCCGCCGCGAACGCCGCGGTCGGACTCGTGGCGCACATCCACGATCTCGATCCCCTCCTCGCGACAGCCATCGTAGATCGAGAAGAGATGCCCGCCCGAGAGCGTAAACAGCTTGCTCACGCCGTTCGCCTTCAGGCGCCGCGCGATCAGGCGTCCGCCGTGGAAGCTCGTGGCCTGCTCGGTCTCCTGCGCGCCCTCCGTCGACATCGGTGGGGCGACTCTATCTGTTGATGCCACGACTGGGATGCCAAGAAACCGTGGGGCCGCAAGTCGAGGCTTTGATGAGGCCCGCTGAAGCCGATGACGGGCAGGCAGCGCCGAGAGCTGCCGGGCTGTGGGGGCCTCAGCGGCGCCCGAAGGCGCTCTCGTCCAGTCCCGACTGGCGCAGGATGGAGCGGAAGGTGCCGCGTGGGATCTGCCTGCGCCCAGCAGGGACGATGACGGTGAGAGTCGGGCTGCCTGTCTTGCGGTACTTCACGTGGCTGCCCCGTTGGGAGACGAAGCCGAAGCCCTCGCGTTCGAGAGTCTTGATGATCGCCTCTGAGGAGTAGAGCTTAGGCGGCACGCCTGAGGGTGAGGGTGCGTACCTCTGCGGCCTCCACAGGCACGGCGTCGCTGGCGGGGGCGTCCTCGAAGTACAGCTCGAGGGCCTCCTGGAGATTGGTCAGAGCCTCCGCCTCGGTGTCGCCAAAACTCGATACGTCGACATTGAGGCACTGTGCGACGTAGTGCCTGTCTTCGCGGTAGACGACTGACTGCAAATTGAGCTTGCTCATGAATGATGTTCCTTCGAACCCATTCTAGCCGGAAGCCACGATCGCCCCTCCAGTGCCCGGGGTGGGACTCGAACCCACAAGCCCTTGCGGGCAATCGGTTTTAAGCCGATCGCGTATGCCGATTCCGCCACCCGGGCAGGCCCCCGAAGTGTAAGGGGAGAAGAGCGCTCAACCCGCACAGCGCTCGACTTTCGTGCCCACCAGGCGCGCCGCCCTCCAAACGCGCAACTTCCCCGTTGCTACGGTGTCTTTAGTACCAGAAGCACCAAAGCAGCGCCCCAGACGAGCGATTGGACCCACCGTGGAGGTCTCCGCACTAAAACCAGCCGCCCTCGCGGGCCCCAAGGGCTCGGGGGCGCTGCTGCGCCTGCAGTCCGACGAGCGGTCTGATCGCGCTCACGCGGCGCGGCCAGCAGGCGGCCTTTGAGACGCTCTTCTCGCGCTACCACGCGCGCCTGCTCTCCTTCTGCCGCCACATGCTCGCCTCGCGCGAGGACGCCGAGGACGTCCTGCAGGAGGTCTTCGCCGCCGCCTTCAACGCGATCCTCGCCGACGAGCGCGAGATCAATGTGCGCCCGTGGCTCTATCGCATCGCGCGCAACCGCTCGCTCAACCACCTCCGCCGCGCCTCGGCGATCGGCGTGGATTCGATGGACATCCACTTCGCCGAGAACGGGATCTCCACCGGGGAGAAGGTGCTCCGCCGCGAGAGCTTCCGCCAGCTCATCGCCGACGTGCAGCAGCTCCCCGAGACGCAGCGCACCGCGCTGCTGCTGCGCGAGATCGACGCCCTCTCCTACGAGCAGATCGCGCTCGCGATGGAGACCACCGTGCCCTCGGTGAAGTCGCTGCTCGTGCGCGCGCGCATCTCGCTCGCCGAGGCCGCCGAGGCGCGCCTGCTCAGCTGCGAGGAGGTCCGCCAGCAGCTCGGCGAGGCGGCAGAGGGCCTGCTCAAGATCGAGGCCCCCGCGCGGCGGCACCTGCGCGACTGCGAGAGCTGCCGCTCCTTCCGAAAGCACCTCAAGGACAACAACCACGCGCTCGCGGCGATCCTTCCCGTGGGACCGCTGCTGCTCTTCAAGAAGCTCCTCCTCACCAAGTTCGGCTCCGCCTCCGCCGGCGGCGCGCACGTCGCGGGGGCCGGGGGAGCCACCGCGGGTGTCTCCGCCGCCGGCGCCGGAGCGGGCGCCGCCGGGGGCATGAGCCTTGGCGGTCTCGCGGGCGCAGGCGCGGGTGCGCTGGCCACGAAGGCCGCCGCGACACTCGCCGCGGCCGCGCTGGTTGCGGGCGCCGTGGAGGTCGATCACACCGGCACCCATCACCATCATCATCCCGCTCGCAGCGCCTCCACATACGTGGCCTCCAGCGCCGGGGCCGCCCACTACGCGGCGCCCGCGATCGCGCGCTCCACCGCGCAGCCTTCGAGCACGATTGCTCATCTCGCCGCCGCCTCCGCCCGTCGCGCACATCGGCACGCCCTCAAGCACGCGTCGGCGAGCGCCTCCGCCGCGACGATCGTCGCGTCGGCGCCCGCCAAGACTCCCGTGCCCGACGCTGCCGCGCCGCCCAAGACTCCCGTGCCCGCGCCTCCCGTGACAGAGGTCACCAGCGAGAGCACCCAGCTGCCCACCACCTCCACCTCCTCCACCACCGCGGCGCCCACCGCAACCGCGGAAACGCCGCAGCCGGTGACACCGCCGCCGCCGGTGACAACGACCGAATCGACGAGCACCGTCACGCCGCCGCCCACCCCCGCTCCCGCGCCCGAAGGCAACACCGAGGGAGCCGCCGAAACAGGGGAAACGGGGGGCACACCATCGCCTCCCGCGGACAGTCCTCCGCCGGACGCCTCGGTTCAGGTCTCGACGTCGGTCACCGCCACCGCGGGCGAGTAGCGCCTCAGTCGAAGCTGAAGGTGCGCAGCGGCTTGTAGAGCACCCCCGCTGTGGCAACCAGCAGCGGCGAGGTGACCTGTGTATTGGCCTGCGGGGTGGTGAGCATCGAGATCACGACCCCTCTGCGTGCTTCACGGCCTTCGGGGACGAGCAGCACGTCGCGGCCCCACAGCGTGCGCCCGCCCACCGTGGCGGAGTAGTAGATGTTGTAGGCGGGCATCAGATCCACGCGCGTCTTGCCCTCGCCCTGGAGCTCGAATCCGGGGAGGTGGGCGGCGAGGGCGCGGATGTACCCCGCCGCGTACAGCGGCTCCGCGCCGCTGAGTGCCCCCTTATAGGGCGGGAGGGTGAGCGGGGCCACCGCGAAGGAGTCCTCGATGTTCCCCGCACGATCGCGGCGCACCACCCTCACGTCGACGCCCGGAGGGGGGCTCGTGCGGTAGAGGCTCCGATAGCTGAAGCTGAAGGGCACGGCGCCGCCGTAGGAGATGCGCGCGGGGAGGAGCGTGAGCACCAGCGCCACAACGGCCACGGTGAGTATCGCCGCGAAGGCGATCGTGAGCGCGCGCACGCCGCGCGAGGCCCCATGCCAGCGCGGGGCGAGCAACTGGGGGAGCGTCGGCCGGTACTCGGGCCGCAGGGGCAGCGCAGACATTGCCCTCATCTACTCCCCAATCGAGAACATCGCCTCGAGGTCGTGGCGCGAGAAGGCCGCGAAGGCCACCATCGTCTGCGTGCGCACCACCCCCGAGAGGGCGGTGATTTGGCCGGTGACCACGTCGGCGAGCTGCTCGTGATCGGGCACGCGGACGATTGCCACGAAGTCCCACTCCCCCGTGACGGAGTAGGCCTCGGCGACGCCCTCGATGTCCGCGAGCGCGCCCCCGAGGCTCGAGAGCGCGTCGCGCTCGGCTTCGATGAGCACCACCGCGTTGGTCATCGTCATGGCGAGTGGCTCTCTCCGGGCTCGAGCACCACGACCTCCCCGGCGCCGGCGGCCTCCACATCGGCCTTGAAGGCCTGCGCGTCGGTGACGATCGGCGGGAAGGTGTCGTAGTGGCAGGGAATCGTCTGCTTCGCGCCCACGAGCTTCGCGGCCTCCACGGCGTCGAAGCGGTCCATCGTGTAGTGACCGCCGATGCACATCAGCGCAACGTCGATCGAGTCGCGCCGGCCGGGGAGCGCGAGATCGGAGAACAGCGCGGTGTCGCCGAGGTGATAGATGGTCTTGCCCGCGAAGTTCACAACGAGTCCCGCGGGGACGTTGACGGTGCCCTTGGGGGTGGTGGAGGTGTGCCACGCGGGCACGAGGCGCACCCACCCCCAATCGAACTCCACGGTGCCGCCGATGTTGGGGTCGTGCACGTTCTCCAGCCCCCTCTCGGTGAGCTCGTTGGCGATCTCAACGACCGCCACCACGTGCGCGCCCGTGCGCCTGGCGATCGGCGCCGTGTCGCCGATGTGATCGATGTGCCCGTGCGTGAGCAGGATCGCATCGGCGCTCACATCCTCGGCGGCCACCGCCGCCTTGGGGTTGCCCGTAAGGAAGGGGTCGATCAGCACCGTCGTGGCGCCGTCACTCAACTCGAAGGCCGCGTGGCCCAGAAAGCGGATCTGCATCTCGATTCACTGCTCCTTGTTGGGGTCCTTGCTCGGGGTTTCGCTCGGAGAGCGGACTCTTGCTCGGGTCTTGATCTGGATCCTGACTCAGGTTCTCGTGCCCGTGCCATTGGCACCGCTCCAACTGTAGGTCACGCGGCCCTCACGCGGCTGAGCCCGAGACCGCAGGTGAGTCCGATGAGGCCGCCGGCGACCCCCGCCAGCCAGCTGATCTCGAGCAGCGCGAGCGGCAGCGCGAGCAGCACGGCCGCGAAGGCGGCGGTTCCCAGGAGATCGCCGTCGTAGTAGGTGTTGCTGCGCGCGGCCTCCAGATCGGGTACCGCCCAGGCCACGAGCAGCGCGAGGGCGCCCGCGTTTGCGCCGCTCACGAGCGGCACGGCGTAGAGGACCTCCGCCACGAGCCCCCCGCTCGCGCTTGCGCCGAAGAACAGCACCAGCACCACCAGCGGACCATGGCGGCGCTCGAGCAGCCAGCCGAAGACTGCCACGGTGAGCATCGCCGCGAACAGGTACACGCGGCCCCCGAGGGAGTTGCCATACGCGAAGGGGTAGGTGAACAGGCGCCACCATTCGCCGTGCAGGGGCCCCACGATGGGAAGGCGCGCGATGCTCACGTAGCCCCCGTAGGTGAGGATCCACACCACGCAGCTCGCGAGCACGAGCGCCGCGGTGGCATACGGAGGGGACTCCGCGCGGATGCCCGCGATCTCGCCCCGGCGAAGGCGCCCCAGGAAGGGGGTTGGTTTGCGCGTGCGCGCGGCCTTCACGCCCGCGGAGTGCTCGCGGGGCAGCTTCGGCGCGCGGCGGCGCAGGCGGTGCCCGCAGTAGGGGCACTCGGTGATGTAGGGGCTCACCTCAGAGCCGCACTGCTTGCACACCACGAACAAGTCGGCACCCGAGGACATCGTCGATCCATTCTAGGCGCCGGGGGAAGTGCCCCGGCGATGGGGTGCCGATCGGCGCGGCGAGAGCGCTCGGCAAGGGCGCGCGAGAGGCCCCGGCGGTAGAGTCTGAGGGGTCCCCAACAAGGAAGCTGATGATGCAACTGGGCTACGACCAAAAACTCTTCATCCTCGCCTTCGACCACCGAGGCTCGTTTCAGAAGAAGTTCTTCGGCATCGAGGGCGAACCCGACTCCGAGCAGACGGCGATGATCGCCGACGCGAAGCACCTCATCTTCGAGGGCATGGTGCAGGCCGTGAACGCCGGCGCGCAGGCCTCGATCACGGGGGTGCTCGTGGATGAGCAGTTCGGCTCCACCGTTCCGCAGGAGGCGCGCGCGAAGGGCCTGAAGCTCGCGATGCCCGTGGAGCGCTCGGGGCAGAACATGTTCGATTTCCAGTACGGCGAGGATTTCGGCGCGCACATCGAGCGCTTCGATCCGGACTTCGCGAAGGTGCTCGTGCGCTACAACCCCGAGGGCGACGCCGCCGCGAACGCCGATCAGCTGGCGAAGCTAAAGCGCCTCTCCGATTGGCTGCACGAGCACGATCGCCGCTTCCTCTTCGAGCTGCTCGTCCCCGCGGAGGAGGCCCAGCTGGCGAGCGTGGGCGGCGATGGCGAGCGCTACGACGCCGAGCTGCGCCCCGAGCTGATGCGCCGCACGATCGCCGCCGCGCAGGAGGCCGGCATCGAGGTGGATGTGTGGAAGATCGAGGGCGTCGACGCGCGCGCGGACTGCGAAATGCTCGTGAAGCAGGCGCGCAGCGGCCCAGGCCGCGAGGGCGTGGTGTGCGTGGTGCTCGGACGCGGCGCCAGCGACGCGAAGGTCGATCACTGGCTCGAGCAGGCCGCCCCCGTGGATGGCTTCGTGGGCTTTGCGATCGGGCGCTCCATCTGGTGGGACCCGCTGAAGTCCTACGTGGATGGCAAGACCGAACGCTCCGCTGCCGCGCAGCAGATCGCCGCGAACTACCTCCGCTTCATCAAGGTCTACGAGCGCGCCGAGGGCGGCGTGCCCGCTTCAGCCGCGGGCTAGGCGATGGGTCTGCCGGAAAGAGCCGAACCGCTCGGCCCGCCGGAGGGAGTCGAGCGCGCGGGCCCCCCCGAACAGGTGGAGCGTATAGGCACGCCCGAACGAGCCGAGCGGGGTGGGCGGCTGCGCCAGAGCATGGCCGAGCTGGAGCACGCCTTCTCGCGGGAGATCTCGCTCGAGCGTCGCCGGCGGGACTCGCTGAGGCGCACCGCCGAGCAGCGCACGCTCAAGCGCGAGGTGCAGCGCCGCCACAAACGCGGCTCGATGCGCTTCGCGCTGCTGGTGCTCACGCTCGTGCTCACCGCCGCGATCGTCACGGTGGTGATGTTCCGCACGCTCTATCTGCTGCTGAGCTGAACGCTAAGAGGGATCGCCCAACTCGCTTAGGGCGTCGTCGATCTCGCCGTGTACGGCCGGCTCGGCGGCGCCGTCGTGATCGGCGACAGATGTCCCATCGCCGTCCTGACGCTGAATCTCGAGGTAGATCTCGGTACGGAACACCGGGATGTTCTGAGGAGCCTGGATACCGATGCGCACCTTCTCGCCCACCACCGAGAGCACCGAAACCTCAACGTCATCGCCGATCATGATGCTCTGGTTGGACTTGCGCGTCAGAACCAGCATTCGCTCTGCCTTCCTATTTGCCGCACGCGACCTTGGGGGCCGGCCGGTCGCCCCCGCCTCGCCTGAACCTCAAGCATAGTGTCAGAGGCGGGCGAACGCGACCCGGTGTCTCCGGGGGAGCCCTCGAAGGCCCACCCGATGCAAGGGATCGGGACGATGCGCTAGTCTCCCGAGCCGTCTATGGCTCGTAAGTCACTGCGTCCACAGCTCAACCAAATCCGCGCCTGGGTGCGCCAAGGACGCACCGACGCCTGGGTCGCCCACCAGCTCGAGGTCACCGTGCAGGAAATCGAGCAGTTCAAGCGCCAGAACGACCTCTCGGGCGCTGAGGATGTCTCCGATGGCGCGCCCGCCACGGACTACCCCGAGGAGATCGACCTGCGCGCGGAGGACGACGCGCTGATCGCCGCCGAGCTCGAAGAGGCCGCCCGCGAGGCCGAGCGCGCCGCCGCCGAGGCGCGCGAGCGCGAGGAGGCCGAGGCCGCCGAGCGTGCCGCCCGCGGCGAGGAGGAGCCCGAGGGCGACGGCGACGACGAGGAGGCGCCCCGCACGCGCCGCCGCAGTCGCCGCGGGGGGCGCACACGCCGCTCCGGCGCCGCGCGCGAGAGCAGCCCGCTGGAGGGCACCTTCGATCACGGCGAGGAGGGCTACGGGCTCTGGCTGGACCCCGCCGTGCAGGACAACCCCATCTACGCCGAGCACTGGGCAGGGCACCGACCCGTTGAGGTCATCGTCGAAGAGGAACAGATAGTCATTCGCCGCACCGGCGACGACGACTAATCCCCATCGACCCCCTGGACTCGCAGTTATTCAGCGACGGCCCTCCTGCCTCCGGCGTAATCGGAGGCCTCGCGGAGGTAGCGCGCGAAGGCGGCATCCACCACCACGCTCGAGTCCCACGCCCAGGGGTCATCGGGGGCGGTGTTCATCGCGACCTGCAGGCACCACGCGGTGCCCCTGCCGTAGAGGTCCACCAGTTCCTCGCTGTGGAAGCGCCCCCCCAAGCGGCGGCGCAGCTCGGCCACGAGCGCCGCGATGACGCGCTCGAACATGCGTGCGCGCTCCGAGGGGGCTTCCTTGAGGCGCCGCTCGCCGCGCTGCCACTGGTAGATCGCGTTCTCGAAGCCGGGCACGAGAGGCGAGGCTAGCAGCGCCCTGAGGGCCGATAGCCCTCGACTCTCGGCCCTCAGGTCAAGTTAGTTGGCTGGGAGGCCTTGAATCACGTAGGGCTGCTCTCCCGGCAGATCCATGCCCAGCTGGCGCGCCTCGCCCACAAGCGTCGAGGGGCGGCCCAGGGCCGCGTGCTGGGCCAGCAGGTGTGCGTTCTGGCGCTCCAGTTCGGTGACCTGCGCGCTGTTGCGTCTCGCTTCGTGCCACGTGGAGTAGAGCGTGATGCCCGCGCTGAGGTAGAGGTAGAGCAGGGCCATCGCCACGCCGAGCATCGCCACGCGCCCCACGCGGTCCCAGCGTATCTTGGTGCCCGAGCGCACCCTCTCGCATTCGAGGCCCACCGGCAGGCTCCTGCCTCAGGGCCCCCAAACCCTCAGCTGCGAAAAACCGTGCGCCCGGGGAACTCGGCGCGCTCCCCGAGTTCCTCCTCGATGCGCAGCAGCTGGTTGTACTTCGCCACGCGATCCGAGCGCGAGGGGGCGCCGGTCTTGATCTGCCCGCAGCCTGTGGCCACCGCCAGGTCGGCGATCGTCGTGTCTTCGGTCTCGCCCGAGCGGTGGCTCATCACCGCGGTGTAGCCGGCCGCGCGCGCCATCGCGATCGCCGCGAGCGTCTCGGTGAGGGTGCCGATCTGGTTGACCTTGATGAGGATCGAGTTGGCCACGCCCAGCTCGATGCCGCGCTGCAGGCGCTCGGTGTTGGTTACGAACAGATCGTCCCCCACGAGCTGCACACGCTCGCCGAGGCGCTCGGTGAGGGTCTTCCAGCCCGTCCAATCCTCCTCGGCCATGCCATCCTCGATCGAGACGATCGGGTAGCGCCCCGCGAGCTCTGCCCAGTAGTCGGCGAGCTCTGCGGCGCTGAGCGTGCGGCCCTCGTGCTCGAGCACATATGCGCCCTCGCTGTAGAGCTCGCTGGTGGCGGGATCCAGCGCGATCGCGATCTGCCCTCCCGGCTCATACCCCGCGGCCTCGATCGCCGCCACGAGCACCCCGAGCGCCTCCTCGTTGGAGCCCAGGTCGGGGGCGAAGCCGCCCTCGTCGCCCCCCGCGGTGGAGAGGCCGCGCTCGTGGAGGGTGCGCTTGAGGGCATGGAAGACCTCGGTGCCCATGCGCAGGCACTGCGCGAACGTGGAGGCCCCCAGGGGGACCACCATGAACTCCTGGAAGTCAACCCTGTTGTCGGCGTGAGCGCCGCCGTTGAGAACGTTCATCATCGGCACCGGCAGCACCCGTGCGTTCTCGCCGCCGAGGTGACGCCACAGGGGCACGCCCGCCTGCGCGGCGCAGGCGTGCGCGAAGGCGAGCGAGACGCCGAGGATCGCGTTCGCGCCCAGGCGCGACTTGTTGGGCGTGCCATCGAGGGCGATCAGCGCCCCGTCCAGGCGCTCCTGCGCCACGCCCTCGCCCAACCCGAGCGCGGCGCCAGCGATCTCGCCATTGACGTTCTCCACGGCGCGCGTTACGCCCTTGCCCCCCCACGCCGTGCCGCCGTCGCGCAGCTCGGTTGCCTCGAACTCGCCCGTGGAGGCCCCCGAGGGAACCGCCGCGCGGCCGCGCGCGCCCGAGCGTAGCGTGAGCTCCACCTCGACCGTGGGGTTACCCCGGCTGTCGAGGATCTGACGGGCGTGTACTCGCTCGATCTGGCTCATGAACGCACGTGCCCGCCGCGGAGGACGCCCGGGTGGGGGTGGGTGGGTGGGGCTCCCAATCCTCCGCCGGGGATGCTACTTCGTGGTGGTCGTGGCGGGCGGCGCGGTGCTGGTGCGCACAGTGCCCGTCTGCGGCGTGGCCGTACCCGTGGGCGCGCCGGGGGTGGTGGGCGTCGCGGGGGCCTTGAAGCCCTTGCAGTCCTGCACCGAGTATTCCTTGCGGCATTCGGTGCGGCCTTCCCACTTCTTTTTGAAGTTCGCCACGAACTTCGTGAGCGCGCCCTGCTGCTGCTGCGCGGCGAGCTGCTGCTTGATCGTGGACTTCACCTGCGCGAGCGACTGTGTGGTGGGCGCGTGCACGGCGGTCACTTCGAAGATGTAGTAGCCGAAGGGGGTCTTGATCGGGCCCGTGAGGACGTTCGGCTTGGCGGCGAAGATCGCGCTGTCGAGCGCCTTCTGCTCCTGGCCTTTGACGACGCCCACGAGCACGCCGCCGTTGCTCTTGGAGGCGGGGTCGATCGAGACGCTCTTGGCGGTCGCCGCGAAGCTCTTGCCCGATTCGATTTCCTTCTTCGCGGCTTCGGCCTGCGCCTGCGTCTTGGTGAGGATGATCTTCAGATCGCGCTTTTCGGGCTGCCCGAAGCGCTGCTTGTTTTCCTTGTAATACTTTTCGATCTGCGCGGTGGTGACGTTCTTGCCGCCTTCTTTGCTGATCTTCTGCTGGATCTTCTGCGAGAGCAGGTTGAGCTTCACGCGCAGCAGCAGATCGGAGACCGTCTGGCCGGTGGAGGCGAGGAATTTCTTGAAGGCCGCTTCCTTGGGGAACTGCTGGGTCTTGAGTTCGTTGAACTTCTTCTGCACTTCCGCGTCGCTCACCTTCACGCCCTGATCGCCCGCCTCACCGATCACCCAGTTGGCGGAGATCAAAAAGCCGAGCACCTGCTGCTTGAGCGCGGTGTACTCCTGCGCGCACTGCGCCTTGTACTGCGCCGCCGTGGGCTTGGGCTGACCCTTGGCCGGCTTGGGCGCCGTGGCCTGGAAGTGCGCCACGCAGGCGGTGAAGTTCGGCGGGTCGGGCACCACCGGCTTGGGCGCGGTGGCCGAAGCGGTCGCGGCGCTCGAGGCGGCGGCGACGGCGAGCCAGTGTCCGAAGGTTTCCTTGGTGATCGGCGTCGAGCCAACCTTCACGACGGCGTTCGAGGGAATGCCGCTGCTGCCCCCGCACGAAGAGAGGGCGGTGGCAAAGAAAACGGCGCCTAGCGCCGCGATGCTGCGGGGGTTCTTGAACACGACGCGGGCACTCTAGCGGAAACAGATCAAGATGTGCTTAAGAAGTTTCTGACCCGGCTTCTCGAACGACCCCAAGGAGCACATCGGCGGCGCGCACGACCGCCGCAAAACGCTCGGGTCCCTCGCCCGGAATGCGCACCGATACCTGGGAGCGGCCCGACTCGTACAGCGCCTCGGGAAGCTCTTTTCGCAGCGCCCGCGCGCGTGTGGAGTCGAGCTCGATGGGCGTCACCGCGAGGCGCTCACCGCGGATGCTCACAACCGTGGCGCCCGCGAGCCCGAACTTGATGCGCGCGCGCTGCAGTGCAAGAAGATTTGCAAGCGGCTCGGGGATCGGCCCGAAGCGGTCCTCGAGCTCCTCGCGCAGGCGTTCCACATCGGCGACCTCCAGCGCCCCCGCGACGCGGCGGTGGATCTCGATCTTGGCCTGCTCGTAGGGGACGTACTCGGTGGGCACGTAGGCGTCCACGTTCACATCCAGGCGCACCGGCTCGGGCAACTCGGGCGCGCCACCCTCCTCCTCGCTGGGGCCTGCCGCGCGCACGGCCTCATCGAGCATCTGCATGTAGAGCTCGAAGCCGAGCGCCGCCACGTGCCCCGACTGCTCGTCGCCGAGCAGGTTCCCCGCGCCGCGGATCTCCAGATCGCGCATCGCGATCTTGAAGCCCGAGCCCAGCTCGGTGTAGTCGGAGAGGGCAGCCAGCCGCTGCGCGGCCTCGGGCGTGAGGGCGGCGGCGGAGTCGTAGAGGAGGTACGCGTAGGCGCGCTCGCGCGAGCGCCCCACGCGCCCCCGTATCTGGTAGAGCTGCGCGAGCCCAAAGGCGTCGGCGTGCTCCACGATGAGGGTGTTCGCCTGGGGGATGTCGATGCCGGACTCGATGATCGAGGTGCACACGAGCACCTCGGCGCCGCCGCGAAGGTAGTCCATCATCACGGCCTCCAGTTCCCCCTCGCCCATCTGCCCGTGCGCCACCGCGAAGCTCACACCGGGGCACAGCGCGCGCAGGCGCTCGGCGGTGGCCTCGATCGACTCCACGCGGTTGTGCAGGAAGAAGGCCTGCCCGCCGCGCTCGTGCTCGCGCACGATGGCCTGACGAACGAGATCCTCGGTGTACTCGCCCACGTAGGTCTTCACCGGCCTTCGGCCTTCGGGCGGCGTCTCGATCACGGAGATGTCGCGCAGCCCCGCGAGCGACATCTGCAAGGTGCGGGGAATGGGGGTGGCGCTCATCGCGAGCACATCCACGCGCAGCTTGAGCTGGCGCAGGAGCTCCTTCTGCTTGACGCCAAAGCGCTGCTCCTCATCCACCACGAGCAGCCCCAGATCCTTCGCGCGCACGTCGCGCGAGAGCACGCGGTGGGTGCCGATCAGGATGTCCACCTTCCCGGTCGCGAACGAGGCCACCGCGGCGCGCGCCTCTGCGGGGGTGCGAAAGCGCGAGACGTGATCGATCGTGAGGGGGTAGTCGGCGAGGCGCTCGGAGAAGGTGCCGTAGTGCTGCTGCGCGAGGATCGTGGTGGGCGCGAGCACGAGCACCTGCTTTCCCTGCGTGGCCGCCTTGAAGGCCGCGCGCAGCGCTACCTCGGTCTTGCCGTAGCCCACATCCCCGCAGATGAGGCGATCCATCGGGCGGGGGGCTTCCATGTCGGCCTTCACCCCTTCGATGGCCTCCATCTGATCGGGCGTCTCCGCGAACGCGAAGGCCCCCTCGAAGTCGCGCTGCCAATCGCTGTCGGGCTCGAACGCGAACCCCGCGCGGCGGCGGCGCTCGGCATACAGGGCGAGCAGCTCCCCCGCGAGCTCCTGCGCGGCGCGCCGCGCGCGCGCCTTCATCGTCTCCCAACGCGTGCCCCCGAGCTTCGAAAGCGGTGGTTCGGCCGCGCCGGCCCCCACGAAACGGGAGATCTTGGCGAGCTGATCGGTGGGCACGAACACGCGATCGTCGCCTGCGTATTCGAGGTAGAGATAGTCGCGAGTGATGTCCGCGACGGTGCGCGTCTGAAACCCCGCGAAGCGCGCCACGCCGTGGTCCTCGTGCACCACGATGTCGCCGGTGCGCAGCTCCGTGAACGAGCGCAACGCGCCGCGCCGCGTGCCTCCGGGGGCGGGCGCCGGAGCGTCGACGCGACGCCGACGCATGAGGCGGTGCTCGGGGTACACCGCGAGCTTCAACGTGGGTGCGACGAAGCCCTCGCGCAGCGAGGCGGCGACGAAGCGGAGGGCGGGCTCCAGCGGCGCGACCATCGCAGGGTCGGCCCAGCCGACCGCTCTCCCCTTCCTTTCCCGCGTCGACTCCCTCCAGCCACTGGACCTGCAGGCGCCCGAGGTTGTAGGCCGCCCGCTCCCCCTCGCCGCGCCGCGGGAAGGCCACGACGGTGCGGTAGCCCGAGCGCACGAGCTTCTCCAGCTCGGGCTCCGCTTCGGCGAGCGAGCGCGCGGTGGGCGCCACCGGCTGTGCGCGCAGCTCGATCGGCTGGTCGGAGTGCGAGCGACGAGAGCCACGTTCGCGCGCGCGCGCGCGAGCGTTGCCTCGATCGCCTCGGGCGCCACGTAGAGGTGGTGCGCGTCGACGTCGTGGAACGCAGCGCACACATCCCTCCAGTGGTCGCGCAGCGTCGGCGCGAGCTCCTCCTCGGCGGCGACGAGCAGCTCGCACCGACGCCGGCAGCAGATCCAGCAGCGCGCGAAAGCGATCGACCGGCAACAGCTCCGCGACGTCGGGGCGCTCCGGGCGCGCGGGCTCCTCGCGCTCGCCCTTGGGCGAGGAAGAAGAGGAAGAGGCCCCCACAGGGGGGGCCTTCGCGGGTCGCGTGGTGGAGTACTCCAGGGCGGCGATTTCTGCCAGCTCGCGGTGCTCGGCCGCTAGCTCCGCAGCCGGTGCGATCTCCACCGCGGAGGCGTCGCCGAGGGAGCGCTGGGTGAACGTCGAGAACCAGCGCAGCGACTCGATCACTTCGTCGAACAGATCCACACGCACCGCGCGCTCCTCCGTGGCGGGGTAGATGTCGAGGAGACCCCCCCGCACCGCGAACTGGCCGCGCTCCTCCACCTGATCGACGCGCTCGTAGCCCGCCGCCACGAGGTCTGTAGCGCACTCCTCGAGGTCGAACAGCTCGCCCACCGCGAGCGTGAAGGAGTGCGGGCGCAGAGCAGGATCGGGCACCTTCTCCGAGAGGGCCACCGCGGAGACGACGACGACCGGAGGCTCCCCGCCTTTGTCGTCGATGAGCGCATCGAGCGCCGCCACGCGCAAGCCCACGAGGTGGGGCGGGGGGGTGAGGTGGGACTCGTATGCAACCCCGCTCGAGGGGTAGTAGCGGACGGGACGCGGCGCCAGCCACGCGCGTAGATCGGCTGCCATGTCGCGCGCGGCGCGATCGTCGCCCACCACCACCAGCGTGGGGCGCTCGTGGGTATCGGCGAGCGCCGCCACCGTGTAGGGGCGAAGCGCCGCCGACACGAACGCGCGTCCCCCTCGCGCGCGAGGGCCTCGGTGCGCGGATCCTCGGCCAGCAGGCCGAGCAGCGAGCGCAGCGCCATCAGCGCTCTTCGGGGGCGTCGTCTTCGGGGGCATCGCCCACCAAGCGCTCGACCTCCGCGGCCGCCGCCTCCACCAGCTCGCGCACCTGCCCAGAGGGCTCGCGGAAGCGCCCGAGCACGTGTGCCGAGACGATCTCGGGGTCCGTCGAGTCGGGGCGCCCCACGCCCGCGCGCACGCGCCAGAACTCGCCTCCTCCGAGCTCGCGCTTGAGCGACTTCAGGCCATTGTGCCCCGCGAGGCCGCCGCCCAGGCGCGTGCGCACTTCGCCGAAGGGGAGATCGATCTCATCGTGCACCACCACCACCCGCTCGAGCGGCACGCGGTAGTGCGCCGCGCGCCGGGCCGACCGAGCGTCCGGCGTCGTTCATGAACGTCTGCGGGCAGAGCATCGCCACGCGAGGGCCCCCGATGCCGGCGCGACCCTCCGTGAGGCGCCCGCTGAAAACGGGTCTTCGCCTTCGGCAGGCCCCAGCGCTCGGCGAGCAGCTCGGCCACCACGAAGCCGATGTTGTGGCGCGTGCGCTCGTACTCCCTGCCCGGGGTTGCCCGAGTCCAACGATCAGCCAGTCGACGGCGAGTCAGCAACGACCGCCGCCGAACGGCCGGATCACTCCCCTCGCGCGGACCGCCGGCCTCGCCCTCGGCGGCCTCGCCCTCGCCCCTCGCCCTCGCCCACGACCTCGGTTTCGCCCTCGATCTCAGTCTCGGCTTCGGTCTGCAGACGCGGCGGCGGTGAGCGTCGCGAGCACCGTCTCCTCGGGATCATCGAGCAGCGTCACGCCCTCGGGGGCGCTAACAGCGGAGAGCATCACCGTCTCGCCGATCTGCAGCTCGCCGATGTCGTACGACGATCGCCTCGGGGATCGCCGTGGGGAGCGCCTCCACGTTGAGCTCGCGCGTGATCTGCTCCAGCACGCCGCCTTCGCGCACACCGGGCGCCGCATCGACGCCCTCCAGTTCCACCGGCACCACCGCGTGGATCGCCTTGTCGAGGCGCACGCGCAGGAGGTCCACGTGCACCGTCTCCCCGCGCACCGGATTACGCTGGGTCTCCTTCAGCACCACAGGCGTGGCCTTGCCGCCGTCGATCGAGAGGTCGAGCACCGCGCCCGACTGCGCGAGCGCGAGGCGCAGCTCGCGCGCGTCCACATCGAAGCTCAGCTCCTCGGAGCCACCGCCGTAGAGGACGCCGGGCACGCGCCCGCTGCGGCGCAGGCGTCGCGCCGCGCGCGAGCCCTCCGGAGTGCGGCTTTTGACGTCTAGCTGGGTAGCGGTTGAGGCCATCGGGGGGAGGACTTTAGCAATCCGCTTCGCTTTCGATCGTGCGGCCCGATCGTGAGCAGCTTCAGCGAGATGCCCGTTACGGCATTGCCGGTGCGCCTCACGCGCACGCACTGCACCACCGGGAGCGTGCCAATCACCGTCCACGCCACGCGTGTCGTGCCGGTGGCGCCGGTGAGCGAGCCCGCCGTGGGGGAGGTGAGCGTGAGGATCTTCACCGACCCCTTTCGGCGCAGCTTTGCGGCGTTCGAGCGCACCGTTTCCACACACGCGGGGTTCGCTTGGCAGCCCGAGAGCTGCGCGAGCATTCCCTGCGCATCGCCCCGCGCCTGCGCCTTTAGCAGCGTCACGAGGTCTTCGCGTTCGAGGCTTTCCACCGAGTAGAAGCGCGCGAGCTCGACGCTTATCGCGAGGAACAGGAGTACGCCGAGGGCGATAAGCGCGAAGAGTCGAGGTCGGCGGCGGCGCACCGCGACCGTCCCATCGCTACTCAACTCCGCACCGACGGGCACTAAAACAACTGGTTCTCGCCGCCGAACACTTCGCTCACCGAGTCGTCGGTGAAGATGCGCCGAATCGAGTCGGTGAGGAGTTCCGCGCAGGGCAGCACGCGGATGTTGTCCGGCCGCTCGAGCGGCACCGGGATCGTGTCGGTGACGACGATCTCCTTGAACCCCGAGGAGGCGAGGTTCGCGAAGGCATCGCCGGAAAAGACCCCGTGGGTGGCCGCCGCGTAGACGCTCGAGGCGCCCTCCTCCAGCACCGTGCGCGCGGCCGCGGCGAGCGTGCCGGCGGTGTCGATCATGTCGTCCACGATCACGGCCGTCTTGCCGCGCACGTCGCCGATCACGTAGCCGATCTCCGCAACCTGCTGCGCGGGGCGCTCCTTGTCGAGGATCGCCAGCTCGGCGCCGATCTTGGAGGCGAACTTCTTGTTGAGCTTCACGCGCCCCGCATCGGGCGCCACCACCACGAGGTCGTGCAGGCCGAGGTCGCCGAAGTACTGCGTGAGCATGAACAGCGCCGTCATGTGATCCACCGGCTTCTGGAAGAACCCCTGGATCTGCCCCGCGTGGAGGTCCATCGTGAGCACGCGATCGGCCCCCGCGGCCTCCAACATGCGCGCCACCAGACGCGCGGAGATCGGCTCGCGCGGCGCGGACTTCTTGTCCTGGCGCGAATAGCCAAACCACGGGGTGACGGCGATCACGCGGTGCGCGGAGGCGCCCACCGCGGCGTCGATCATGAACAGCAGCTCCATCAGCGAGTCGTTCGCGGTGACCCCCGTCTGGGGGTTGCCGCAGGTGGGCTGCACGATGAACACATCGGCGCCGCGAATCGAGTCGTCGTAGCGGCAGTAGACCTCTCCATTGGAGAACGTCTTGAGCGTCACCGGCCCCACGTCCACGCCAAGCTTGGCCGCGATATCGGCCGCCAGCTGCGGGTTCGCGCGACCGGAGAACAGCATCAGCCGCTTGTTGTAATCAATCGGCAGGCTGCTGCCAGAGGTTTCCGTGCGCGTGTCCATCGCGCTGCTCATCTTTCGGGAGTGTAGAGACTGATGGGCCCGGCCCACCCCGCCGCCGTGGGGCTCACTCGCCCGTAGGGCCCTTGCGCCGCTCGTCGAAGCCCTCGATGTTCCTCTGCCTCGCGCGCGCCACCCCCAGCGCACCGGGGGGGATGTCCTCGACAATCACCGAGCCCGCCGCCGTCCAGGCGTCGTCGCCAACGGTTACGGGCGCCACGAACGCGGTGTCCACTCCCCCGCGCACGCGCTTTCCGATCGTGGTGCGGTGCTTCTTGGCGCCGTCGTAGTTGGCGGTGATCGTGCCCGCGCCGAGGTTCGAGCCCTCGCCCACGTCGGCGTCGCCGATGTAGGAGAGGTGGGGGACCTTCGCGCCCTCGCCCACATCGGAGTTCTTCACCTCCACGAAGGTCCCCACCTTCGCGCCCTCGCGCAGCACCGTTCCCGGACGCAGGTAGGCAAACGGCCCCACCGTGACCCGCGCGTGCACGGTGGCCTGCTCCAACCACGCCACGCGCACCCTTGCCTCGGGGCCCACGTGCGAGTCGATCAAGGTGGTGTGGGGGCCCACGCTCGCGCCGGGTCCAACCGAGGACGCGCCCTTTAGGCGCGTGCCCGCCTCGATGCGCGCGTCCTCGCCGATCTCCACATCCACATCCACCTCAGTGCTCGCCGGATCCACCACGGTGACCCCCGCGAGCATGTGGCGCTCGAGGATCGCGCGCTGCGCGAGCGCGCTCACCTGAGCGAGGGCAACACGATCGTTGACCCCCAGCACGAGCCCCCGATCGCCCACCACGTGCGCGGCCACCGAATGGCCATCCTCGCGCAGCAGATCGAGGACCTGCGGGAGGTAGTACTCGCCCTGCGCGTTATCCGCGGAGAGACGGGGCAGCGCGCCGAGCAGCGCGGCGCCCGCGAAGACGAAGATGCCCGTGTTGACCTCGTTGATCTGAAGCTCCTCGGGTGTGGCGTCACCGGCGCGTTTGGTCTCCACCACGCGCAGCACCCTCCCGGCGTCGTCGCGCACCACGCGCCCGTATCCGCTCGGATCATCGAGCACCGCCGTGGCCATCGTCGCGGGGCAGCCCGCCGCGGCGTGCGCCGCGAGCAGCTCGGAGATCGCCCTTGCGCTCACCAGCGGCACATCGCCGCTCAAGATCACGACCGGCGCGTCCGGGTCGATCTCCGCCGCCGCGGCCGCCACCGCGCCGCCGGTGCCGTTGGGCTCGGGCTGCACCACGAGCGCCACCCGCTGCGCGCGCTCGGGCCCCACGCCCCGCTGGAGCACCTCCTCGAGCGCTCGCGCGGGCGAGTCGATCACCACAACCCGCGCGGCGCCCGCCTCCAGCGCGGCCAGCACCGGCCACAGCACCATCGGGCGCCCGCACAGTTCGTGCAACACCTTCGGGGTCGCCGAGCGCATGCGCGTACCCTGGCCGGCGGCCAGCACTAAGACCGTTGGGGCGCTCATTGGGCTTGGACTCTAGTACCCGTACTCTTCGCTTATCGCAAAGGCCAATCGCTGACAGTCCATTCCTACCGTGGTAGGATCACCTTTATGGCGAGCCAGAAGCGGTCGATCTCATTCGAGGAGTCCGTCCTGCACGAGGCTGAGGAACGGTTGACCGAGTCCGGAGGGAGCCTGTCCGCGTTCGTGAACGCTGCGGTCTTGCGCGAGCTGCGGGTAGCCCGTGGCATCGACCTGCTGGCTGAAGACGATGCGCATCTCGGACCGGTGCCGGCCGAGGTGCGAGCACAGGTTGCCGCGGAGTGGCCGGCCTGACGCTTGATGCCGGTGCGCTCATCGCCTACGAACGCGGCGAGGAGCGCATCCGCGAGATTCTCGCCGTAGCATACGCGCGCGGTCTGGTGCCAACGATCCCGGCCATAGCGCTGGCCGAGGTCTGGCGCGGCGACCCCAAAGACGCTCGCGTCGCCCGACTGCTCAAAGCGTGCTCGATCGAGACCGTTGATGAGCGCCTGGCGCGAGAGGCCGGCCGCCTGCGGAGGGCCACCCCGGGCGCAGGCACAATCGATGCCTGCATCGCGGCCGGCGTCAACAAGCGCGGCGACGCCGTCGCCACCTCGGACGCAGACGACATGCGAAAACTGCTCGGTCCGGGCTTCACGATTCTGGCGGTGTAGCCGAGTTCCTCTGATGGAGTGGCGATGACACGACACACGAACAAGGAAATCGGGCAGGTCGCTGAGTGATTCAAGCGACTCGCCGAGACGCTGGACCGGCATCCGCCGGGAACTCCGAGTCATGTTGTAAAAACAACAACACTGGGGGGCAGGGACTCGAACCCCGATTCTCAGGACCAAAACCTGATGTCCTGCCATTGGACGACCCCCCAGGGTGAGCACATCCTGCTCACGCGGCCACGTCGGCACGGTTACGTCGCGATAACACGTCTATCTCCTGCTTCTGCGACGATCCCTGCTCTCCCCTTCGGGGGGAGCGCACCAAACGGGATGCAAGCGAGCGCGAGGCGACACCTTCACCTACGTCCACGAGGTCGTGCGGCCGCGGCCTGGCGCTGCATGCTCATTCTAGCTCTCTCGCTTGCCCTTGCCGGTGGGGTCTCGACGCCCCTCGATGCCTCGGCGGCCCCCGCAGCGCTCGCCGGCCGGCCTGCCTCCGCCGCCGTCTCTTCCCGTCCCTCCCGCTCCCACACGGCCAAACCCCTCATCCCGCAAGCCCCCTGCGCCCACGCCGAACTGCAACCCAACGCCACCGACCTCGCGCTGATCGACGCGGCGACGCTCTGCCTGATCAACAGGGTGCGCGCGGCCCACCATCTGCGCAGCCTGCGCTTCAGCTGGCCGCTGCAGAGCGTCGCGTCCGGGCAGGCCAAGGACATGGTGATCGGCGACTACTTTGGGGATAGCAGCCTCTCGGGCGCCACCCCCCTGCAGCGGATCCTCGCGACGCCGTACCCCGGTCGCGCATGGCGGCTTTCGACGGCGCAGAACATCGGTTGGGCAACAGGCCCACTGGCGACGCCGGCGGGGATCGTGGAAGCGTGGATGCACTCCCCGCCACATCGCAAGATCATGCTGACACCGAGCTTCCGCGACATCGGCGTGGGCGCGGCCACGCCGGCCGCCCCGAGCTCGCTCTCGGAGGGCTCGAAGGCGCGACCTACACGATCGAGTTCGGTCAGCGAATCTTCGTGGCGAGGCCGCGCGGCGCTGAGGCTCCCGTTAGCGTCTCGCGGCGCTCAGCTGCCGCTGAGCCCGCCCGACCGGCTCCAGCCGCCGCCGACTGGCGTCGAACACTTCTCCCGGCGGGCGGTGGTGTGACCGGCGGGACGGGCCCGTAGCTCTTGAAGTCGATCGTGACGTCGCGCTGAAGCCCGCGGCGGCGCCTGTTCCGCCCGCGGCGCGTCCCGGCCCCGCCGCTGGGGCGTGAAGGACATCTCGCATGCGTCGCACCCGGCCCTGCGCGTCGATCCACACGTCGACCGGAAACGTCCGGGCCCAGCGCCGAGCTTTTCGAGCGCGGCCTTCGCGGCCGCCTGCTCGCTGCTCGGGGAGCTTGTCGAGCAGTGCGGCTGAGCTCGCAGCTCGCCTGGTAATGCGTGGTGGTCACCCCGTTCACCCTCTCGCCGCCAAGCGAAACGATCGCCCCGGAGCTGCCGCGTAGATAGTTCGAGGAACTGCGTGGGGTCGCTCTGGTTCAGCGAGGAGAGCGAGGAGGCGTGCGACGACCCGCCGCGGCGGCGGCCTTCGTGAGGTCGAGCTTCATCCACGTCTTGCCTTCCGGCAGCTTGCCCGCGAGGAAGGGCATGTTCATGTAGACGGTCGGGATAGAGGAACACCATCCGCACCTGCCCACTCCCTCCGCCCGCAATTGAGGAGAAGCCGGGGATGCCCGAGAGGTCCATCGTCATCTCGCCCGAGCGCGCGCGCTGATCGAAGGATCCGTTGGCGGTGATCGCATAGGTGCCGCGCGGGGAGCGCCGGCGAGGAGAAGTTGCATCGACATCGCGAGTGTCACACCCGACTGCTGGCTGGAGACCTCGGCGGCGCGCGCGATCGGGTCGAGTGTCGCGGAGGCGCCGCAGCCGCTCACGGCCACCGTGCCGGCGATGAGGGCGCCAGCGGCGGTGAGCGCCGCGATCGCGCGTACGAGCTTCCTCTTGCAGATCTTCATCTTCAGTCCGCCTCGGCACCTTCTCGGCTCTGGAGGGCATGCGCTTGAGACACCATCCCCAAACCTCGCCTACGGCCGAGGGCGTGCCGGCGACCGAGCCCCGCGGACCTCCCGGCGGCGCTCCTCAAGTGCGCCGCCCCGCCGAGGCGCGCGGCACACGCCCGCCTCCGGCGCCCGCCTCGGAGGCCGGTCCGGCGGCGTGGGCGATGCCGAGCACCCGCATCGCCTTCAGCCCGAGGCTGAGCTTCTCGCGACCGTCGGAGGAGGACACGTCGAGACCCGAGAGCTCGCGCACGCGCTCCAGGCGATAGTAGATCGTGTGGCGGTGGGTGAAGAGGCGCTGCGCGGTGCCCGCGACGTTGCCATCGGCCTCGAGGAACGTCGCGAGGGTGCCGACGAGGTCGGTCTCGTACTGCTCGTCGTAGGCCACCAGCGGCTCCACGGTCTCCGAGTAGAAGCGCTGCAGCTCCTGTGGGTTCTCCGACATCGCCGAGAGCAGCAGCCGGTAGGCGCCGGTAGCCTCGAACGCGAGCGCGCCCTCCTGCGAGTCGCCCTCGGCGACATTCGCCGCGAGCAGCGCCTCGGAGGCCGCGCGGGGGAGATCGGCGGGGTCGGTCGCGATGCGCGAGTAGCCCGCCGGCGAAGGTGAATCCGGGGAGCCCGGCCTGCATCTCGCGCAGCACCCCCTCGGCGGCGCGCGCCGCGAGCGTCTCATCGCCGCCGGGAACGAGCAGCAGCACTTCCGCGCCCGCTCGCCCCCCCGCGCTCTGAGAGCGCCGCGATGCAGTGACTCACGACCGCGCGCGCGCCGCGCTCGGCGACGAGGCGCACGCGCCCGCGCCAGCCCTCCTCCGCAGGCGCGGAGGGACGTGCGCGGGCGACGATCATCGACGCGCCGCCCTGCACGTCCAGCGAAAGCTCGCGCGCGCGCGCCAACAGTGCCTCGCGTTCGCGTAGCTCCCCGCCCAGCACCGCGCGCAGGAAGTCCGCCGCAGCGGACTCTGAGGCGCGCTCGGGCGCGCGCACGCGCTCCACCTCCGAGGCGATCATCGTCACCAGCAGGCGGCGCACCGAGGTTGAGGGCTGCGCGCGGGCGCGCATGTGCAGCGAGCCGACCCCCGCATCCGCCACGCGCAGCGGGATCACCGTGACCTTCTCCCCGCCCGCGAGCAGCGAGCGCTCCTCCGCGGGCGAGCGCGCGGCGACCGCCAGCGTGGAGCCCTGCACGTCGATCACCGCGAGGCTCGCCTCCAGCGCGCGCGCGGCGGCGCGCACGACCTCGGGCAGCCCCGCGCCCGACTCCAGCGCCTCGGTAACGGCGTCGAGCGCCGCGAGGTCAGTCACCGGAGTGACCTCGCCGAACTCATCGCGTGGATCGGCTCCGCGAGGCCGGCACCGGATCCGGCCCCCTCGACTCACCGTCAGCCCCAGTAGTAGACGACGACGAGCGCTCCGCCGACGCCGATGCCCACGAGCACCGCGAGCACGTACAGCGAGAGCACGGTCGCGGCAAGGCGCTCCCACAGGCGTGTGTAGGAGGACCACGCGGGCGCGAGTATCAGTCCGGCGTACAGCGCGAGGCCGAACACGCCCGCGCAGATGGCCACCAGCTCGGAGACCTCTGAGCGGCTCATGGGTGGAAAAGTCCCGGAGAACAGAGCGACACGCCCTAATTGTTACCTACGCAGGGGTCGGGCGCTCACTGCACGGCCGCGAAGCCTGCGCCGACGGTGTGCGCCGCGATTGGGGCGGGGAGACGGCCCTCCAAAGCAGCCACCGCTCGCTGCGCGGCTGCCAGGCCGTTCGCGCGGGCGAACAGGCCCACGACAGTCGGGCCGCTGCCGCTCACAAAAGCCTGCTCGGCGCCCGCATCGTGGGCTTCGGCGAGGGCCTGGCGGATGGCCGGGCACAGCGAGAGGGCCGGCGCCTGCAGATCGTTGTGCAGCAGCCGCGGATCATGGGGGAGCGACATGCCGAGGTCCAGCGCCGCGTGCAGCGCCTGGCGTCGCTCGGCGAGGAAGGCGGAAGTTCGCAGCTTCGCGAGACGATCGGCCTCCGCGTACACCGCCGCCGTGGACAGCTCATGGGCCAGCGGGAGCACCAACACGCCGATCGGCGCAACGGGGTCCGGTAGTTCCTCGAGCGCATCCCCCACGCCTGCGGCAAACCAGCGGCCGGGGCGCACCTGCGCGGGGACATCGGCGCCGAGATCGGCCGCGAGGTCAAGCAGAAGGGAGGCATCGCCCAGACCCGAGGCCGACATCCCGCCAGGCGCAAGGCAGCGGCCGCGTCGGCCGAGCCGCCGGCCAAGCCCGCCGCCACCGGGATGCGCTTCTCGATGCTCAAACTCAGCGGCGGCGCGTCCCAGCCGGTGGCCGCGCGGAAGGACGCGAGAGCGCGGGCCGCCAGATTCTCGCCGGGGACACCCGGGCACAGGACCTCATCCCCCGTGACACCCTTCGGAGCCAGCTCCAGCGTCAGCTCATCGGCGAGCGAGATCGACTGCATGACACTCACCAGTTCATGGCGGCCGTCCCCGCGCACCGGGCCGACGAACAGGCCCAGGTTGATCTTCGCCGGCGCCAGGGTTCGCAGGGGCAACGCCGGCAGCGCGTTCACAGCCCGAGCTCCCGCGCCAGGCCCTGGAACTCGGCAGGCGCCAAGCGCTCTGCACGCTCGTCGGCAGGGTGGCCGAGCGCCACCAGCGCTTCGCGGATCTGCTCACGGTCGCGCTCGAAGCCACTCAGCACGAGCGAGCGGGCGAGCGCCTTGCGGCGGTGCGCGAACGCGCCGTGCACCAGGCGGCGCACCACCGCGGAAGGCGCGGGGGCCGTGCGCTCGATCTTCACCAGCACCGAGTCGACGTTGGGCACCGGCTGAAAGACGGTGCGCGGGATCGTGGCGCACCACGCGCACCTTCCCCGCAAGCTGCGCGAGCACCGAGGTGACGCCGTAGGTTCCGCTGCCCGGCGCCGCGGCCATACGCTCACCCACCTCGCGCTGCACCATCACGAGCCACATCTTCGCGCCAGGCAGCTCTTCGATCGTGCGCAGCGTCACGCCCGCCGCGATCCCGTAGGGAAGGTTCGCCACCACCTTCGTGGGGACAGGCTCCAGCTCTGAGAGGTCGATCCGCATCGCATCGCCCCATACGACGCCCACATTCGCGAACGGCGCCACCGCGGCGGTGAGCGCATCGCGCAGGCGCTCATCGACCTCAACCACGTGTAGCCACGCCACGCGAGGAGCCAGATACGCTGAGAGCACCCCTTCGCCGCCGCCGATCTCCAGAACTGCATCCTCCGGGCACAGCCCGCCGAGGCGCCCGATCACCCCCAGGATGTTCGGATCGCGCAGGAAATTCTGACCCAGCTCACGGTTCGGGCGCACACCCGAGCGGCTCATCGGCGTCGCCTGCAAGACATTCCTAGACCTGCAGACCGAGGACCAGGGCCAGCGCGTCGTCCAGGGCCTCCAGCTCGCCGTGCGCAAGATGCCCGAGGCTGCCAGCGATCGCCTGCGCATCGCATACGCGCAGCTGGTCGGTGAGCACGCGTGTAGGCGTTTGTGCGACCTCGATCAGCGGGCGAAAGGTCGCGGGCGCTGCCGATCGCGAAGTGGGGGCGACGATCACCGTGCTGAGCCCCAGCAACTCGTCGGCCTGCACGATCACTCCCGGACGCGCTCCCTGCTGCTCGTGGCCGCGTGCCCGGCGCGGCGCCGCCAAGCGCACTATCTCGCCGCGAACCATCAGTCGGTGGGCCACTCCGGCGAGACCCCATCGAGCTCCTCGCGCAGCCGCGCCAGCTCGGCACGGTCAGCCACATCGCCCGCGAGCCGGCGTGCCTCCTCACGCAGCGAGGAGCGTCGGCGGCGTTGCAAGCGAGCCTCACTCAACGCGCGGCGCACGGCCTGCGAGTCGTTCATCCCTTCGGCGCGCAGAACCGTCAGTGCAGCTTCGGAATCCTCATCCAACCGGACATGCAGGGCACGTGCCATGCCCCAACTGTAACACAAAACGTGCTACACTGTACCCAACGGAACAGCTGCTAGAAAGGCCGATAACTACCACCGGAACACGCGCGCCGCGGTGCTCTCGACCACGGCCCCCAGCTCGCTCGGCGCGACCCCCCTCGAGTCCGCTACGAAGGCGAGCGTGTGGGCGACGAAGGCGGGCTCGTTCTTGAACTTGCGCACCACCTGGGGGGTCAGGTAGGGGGCGTCGGTCTCCACCAGCAGCGCCTCATCGGGCACGCGCCGCGCCGCCGCCGCCAGCTCGCCCGCGCTCTTGTAGGTGACGTTGCCCGCGAAGCTGATCGCGTATCCGCGCTCCAGGCACTCATCGAGCTGCGCGGGCATCGAGAAGCAGTGCATCACCACGCTCAACCCCTGCGCCTCCGCGGCGAGCTGCGCGAGCGTCTCCGCCTCCGCCGCACGCGCGTGGATCACGAGCGGCTTGTCCACCTCGCGCGCGAGCGCGATCTGCGCGCTGAACGCCCGCTCCTGGTCCTCGCGGGGACAGTGCTCGCGGTAGAAGTCGAGGCCCGTCTCGCCGATCGCCACGCAGCGCGGGTGCGCCGCGAGCGCCTTCAGCTCCGCGAGATCGGCCCCATCGAAGCCCTTCGCGTAGTTGGGGTGGCGCCCGATCGCCGCCCACACCTGCGGGAAGTCCTCGGCGAGCGCGAGCGCCGCACGGCAGGAGGCGCCGTCGGTGCCCACGGTGAGCATCTTCGTGACGCCCGCCGCCACAGCACGCTCCACGAGCTCCGCCGGCGTGCCCTCGCACTGGTCGAGGTGGGTGTGGGAGTCGATCACCCGATCACCCGGCCTCCACCCGCGGGAACAGCGGCTCGATCGCGGCGACCGTGGCGGGAGCGGCCGGGGCCGCGGCCCCCGTCTCGACGAGCGAGAGATCCGGTGCGCCGAGTGCCTCCAGCAGGCGCTCGGTGCTCGCGGGGAGGTAGGGGTGCAGCAGAACCGTGACGATCCGCAGCCCCTCGATCAACGTGCCAAGCACGCGATCCAGATCGACCGCGCGCGCGGGATCCTTGGCGAGCACCCACGGCGCCTGCTCCTCCACGTAGCGGTTCAGGCGCCGCACACGCTGCCAGATCTCATCGAGCGCGAGCGTGAGCTCCACGCGGTCGATCAGCTCGGCAACGCGCTCGGACAAGCCCGCAAAATCGTCGGCCAACAAGGGGTCGAGCACAGGCCCGTCGGCCCCCTGCGGCACGACCCCCTCGCGGTAGCGGGCCACCATCGCCAGCGTGCGGCTCGCGAGGTTGCCGTAGTCGTTGGCGAGCTCAGACTCGTAGCGCTGCTCGAAGGCGGCGGTCGAGACAGAGCCGTCCTGCCCAAAGCTCACATCGCGCAGCAGGTAGAAGCGCAGCGCGTCGGCGCCGAAGCGATCGATCACCGCGAAGGGGTCGAGCACGTTGCCGAGCGACTTGCTCATCTTCTCGCCCTCCATCAGGAGATACCCGTGCACGAATATGCGCTCGGGCAGCTCCAATTCGGCGGCCATCAGCAATGCGGGCCAGTAGACGGTGTGAAAGCGCAGGATGTCCTTCGCGATCACGTGGCAGCTCGCGGGCCAGAACTCGGGGGTGAGGTCCTCGCCGGGGCGCGCGTAGGAGAGCGCCGAGTAGTAATTCAGGAGCGCGTCGAACCACACATAGAAGACGTGCTCGGAATCCCACGGCACCGGCACGCCCCAGGTGAGGCGGCGGCGCGTGAGCGGCACGTCGCGCAGCCCCCCCGCGATGAAGGAGAGCGCCTCGTTGAAGCGCGTGCGCGGCGCCACCCACTGCGGGCGCTCGGCGTACAGCCGTTCCAGGGGCTCCTGAAAACGGGAGAGCGCGAAGAAGTAGTTCTCCTCCTCTTCGCGCTCGAGGGCGATGTGGTGAATCGGGCACAGCCGCCCCTCGTCGATTTCGTTCTCCGCCTTGAAGTCGGCGCAGCGCGGGCAGTACCACCCCTCGTACACCCCCTCATACACGAAGCCGTTCCCGCGCACGCGCGCGAGCACCTCCTGCACCTTCGCCATGTGCTGGGGGTCGGTGGTGCGGATGAAGAAGTCGTTCGAGGCCCCCAGCACCGGTGCGAGCGCCTTGAAGCGCTCGGCGTTGCGATCGGCGAGCGCCTGCGGCTCGATCCCCTGCGCGTGCGCCGCATCGGCGACCGGCTCGCCGTGCTCGTCGGTGCCCGTGAGGAAGAACACCGCCTCCCCGCGCTGGCGGTGGTGGCGCGCCATCACATCGGCCGCGATCGTCGTGTACGCGTGGCCCAGATGCGGAGCCGCGTTGACGTAGTAGATCGGGGTGGTTACGTAGAAGCTCGGAGGGCGGGAGGCCATCGACCCAGGCTACTGGTAGGAAGCAAAGGGGGAGAGCGAGGCGCAGCTCAGATCTCTGCTCGGATCACTGCCAACCCTGACCGCCAACCGGACTCGCTGTGCTGGCTGCGGACAGCTCAGGTTCCTTTCAAAGCCTCCGACGCTTTGTAAGGATACGCCATTATCCTTACAAAGCTCGGCGCATCGGCTCGATATCCGTCAGCGCGCGATACAGCTCATTCGCGCCAACGCCCGTAAGCCCCGCCACCACCTTCGCCGCCGGGCGCGCGCGCGCACCGGCCTCCACCAGCGCGCGCAGCGCCGCCACGGCCTCCTCGCGGGCCACCTGCTGCGGTGCGGCGGCGCCGACGACCAGCACGATCTCCCCGCGCGGGGGATGCTCGGCGTAGTGGGCCGCCAGCTCCGCGGCGCTGCTGCGGCGCACTTCCTCGTGCAACTTGGTGAGCTCGCGGCAGACCGCCGCGGGGCGCGTGGGGTCGAGGGTCGCGAGGGTCTTCAGCGTCGCCGCGAGACGCCCCGGGGACTCGAAGGCCACGAGCGTCTCCGGGGCATCGCAAAGCACCCGCTCGAGCTCGGCGGCCTTACGCGGGAGGAAGCCCACGAAGCGGAAGCGCTCGGCCGGCAGCCCCGAGGCCACGAGCGCCGTAATGGACGCGCTCGGGCCCGGCAACACCTCCACGGGGAGGTCGGCCGCGAGGGCCGCGCGCACCAGCGCGAACCCAGGATCGGAGAGGAGCGGCATCCCCGCGTCGGATACGAGCGCCACGCCGAGGCCCTCCCGCATCTTCCCCACCAACTCCTGCGCGCGCGATGCTTCGTTGTGCTCGTGGAAGCTCACCAGCGCGCGCCCCACGATCCCGTGGCGCTCGAGCAGCACGCGCGTGCGCCGCGTGTCCTCGCACGCCACCACATCGGCGGCGCCCAGGGCCTCCAGCACGCGCAGCGTCACATCGCCCAGATTGCCGATCGGCGTGGGGCACACCACCAGCCGGCCTGCCAGCGAACTGTCGGGGCACATGGGCTCGCAACTATAGATTGGGCCGATGGCCACCCCGCGCCGTCCACGCCTGCCGCCCCCGCCCGACGCTCCGGGGAGAACACAGCGTGCCCCCGCAAGAGACATGGCCGGCTCCCCTGCCGCGAAGTCCCCGCGCACCCCTGCCCCGGCGCGCACCTCGCGCACGCCCGAGGCAGAGGGCAGTCCCCAATACACCCGCTACCGCGCGCGGCGCGGCGGCGGGGGGGGTCGCGGCGCCGATGGCGGCGGCACCCTGCTCGACGCGCCACCGCCGCGAAGGGGTCCGCGCCGGCTGCCGCGCATCACCAGGGGCCGGGGGCTCCTCGCGCTGCTGGCGCTCGCGGTGGCGTGGGTGATGCTCGCGCTCGTCCTCTTCCTGCTCAGCGCCGCCTTCAACCGCGCGAGCCCGCCCGGCGACGTGCAGGGCGTGCTCGACCCCGCGGGCTTTCCGCTGACATCGGCGAACAACATCCTCGTGCTCGGCTCCGATCGCCGTCCCAAGGGCAGCAGGGAACCGGGCGCGAACACTTCGGGGCCGAGCCGCTCGGACTCGATCATGCTGATCCGCGCCGGCGGCGGGCACTCTTCGCGCCTCTCGATCCCGCGCGACACCGTCGTCGAAATACCAGGGCACGGGCTGCAGAAGATCAACGCCGCCTACGCCTTCGGCGGCCCCGCGCTGTCGATCTCGGTGATCAAGCGCTACCTCGGCGTCCCGATCAACCACATCGTGGAAGTCAACTTCGAAAACTTCCCCCAGCTGATCGACGCGATGGGCGGCGTGGACTACAGCGGCGGCTGCATGATCTCCGAACTCGATGGCGGCTCCGCGCGCGGCGGCTACACGCTGCGCCTGCGCCCCGGAACCCACCACCTCAACGGCAAGCAGGCGCTCGCGCTCGCGCGCACGCGCGAGAATCGTTGCGCCCCCAACGAAACGGACCTCAACCGCGAGCGCCACCAGCAGGCGCTCTTCCAGGACATGCGCTCGCGCCTGCTGAGCCCCTCGAGCTTCCTGCGCCTGCCCTGGATCGCCTGGTCCGCGCCCCCCGCGATCGTCTCGGACATGAACGGCCCGGCGCTCCTCGGCCTCTTCGCCGCGCTGGCCACGACCGGCACGCCCCCAACCCGCATCCTCGCGCCCTCCGGGACCGTCACGCTCCCCAACGGCGAGGTCGGGCTGAGCGTCTCCGAAGCCGAGCGAAGGGCCGCCGCCGCGCGCTTTGAGGCCGGCTGAGAGATCAGCGGGAGTTCAGGACGCGTCGGCGGGCAGCAGCTTGAATGCGTCGCCGCCCCACAGTGGCCGCAGCGCGCGGAAGTGGCGTTCGTCGAAGGTCGCGATCTCCGTGGTCTGGAGACGTGCCGCGACAGCCACAAGGCTGGCATCGGCAAGGCTGATATCGAGATCTGCGTACTGCTCGGCGACTCGGACAGCCTCGACGGGGACCTCGTCCCACCAGCGGACGGGATAGGCACCGGCAACGATGTCCTTGCGAAAGGCGGCGCGCATGCCGCGGCCTCCCCGACTGGCGGCCAGGAAGTCCACCTCGGCCAGGATCAGCGGCACCGTTACAAAGACCGGCTGCGTGCGCTCAAACCACGTGCGAGTCCGCTCGTGACGCTCGTCAAGACGATCGAGCAGAGCGAATATCACCGAGGCGTCGGCGACGATCACAGAGCGTCGTGCTCGCGCTGCAGGATCTCCGCGATCTCGCGATCTTCGGGCGAAAGATCGGCCGGCACAGGGTCGCGATCGACGCCTATCGCAGTGATGCGGGGCTGAGGGTTCTCCTGGACCACGCGTCTAAGAGTGCCCCGAATCAGCTCAGCCTTCGCCATCCCCCGCGCGCGTGCCACACGCGCCAGCCCGATGTCCAGCTCGGGCTCAAGATAGATGCTGGTCTTCTTCATGATACGTAGGGTAGCACCCACCATATACCTTGGGCGCCGGTTGGCGATCGGGGCCTCGGAGCCTGCGAACAGCGAGAAAGCCATTGTAAGGCGTGGCCTCAAATGCTGTTATGCCTAAATCTTCGGCATAAGCCAGGAATAACGACGAAAAAGTCGTCGTAAGGCGGGGTCGCTGGCGATAGTCGAGCTGCGCGAGGTCAGCCTGGCGTGGTCTGCACGCGGATGGCCTGCTCGACCTGCTCGCCGCGCTCGGTGAGCTGCCACGCGTTGGGCGCCCCCTTGACGGGGCCGGCGCCGTTGTTCTCGATCAGGCCGAGGTGCTTGAGTCTTGCGAGGAGCTTGGAGACCTGTCCCTGGTCGGAGATCCCCGCGCCCGCGGCGATCTTGCGGTTGCTCGCATCGGGGGATACCGCGATGCCCATCAGCACACGCACGGTGCGGTAGGTGATTCGCATCTCCAGCCCGTCCAACGGGTCGCGGGGGGTGGCGCTGGTCTTTTTGAGGAGAGGAGGGGCCGGTTTGTGCAGCTCCTTCTGTGCTGCCGCACCCCCCAGATAGGGAAGAACGATCACGCTCATCAACTCCCCCAACAGATCTGTGAGCGAGTCGGCTCGCCGCAGGTCCAAGAGACGCGTGTGGATCACAGACAGCACAGCGCCCACCACCCCCTCGCCCGTGAGGGGCGGAGGCTGCGTCCCACGACGCGGGACGTCCTTGCGACCCTCATCGACAGCCGCCACGAGCGCGCGCAGCACAACCGCGCGACGCTCCAATGCCCTGGGGCCCGCCGCGAGGGACTCCACCACACACATCCGCGCCAAGAACGGCTCCTCATCCAGCCACACCAACGCCGCCCACAACCCCGCACGAATCCGCTCCCGCCACGAACCCGGCCGCGCGTACGCCTCCAACACGAGCGTCGACACATGGCCGATCGCATCCTCAAACGCCGCTAGAAAACACTCCTCCCTATCCGCGAACAAGTCATAAAACGTGCGCCTTGAAACCCCGGCGCGCGAGACGACGTGTGCGACCGTCACAGCGCCCGCACCACGCTCGGACGCGACCTCAGCCATCCCCGCGAGGATCCGCATCCGCTGAATCTCCGAGACATGCTCACGGGGGAGACCATCCACCTGCTGGACCGCGACCCGCTGCACGGCGACCTCCCGCACCGACGCATTCACAGCCGGGGCCGCGGCCTTGCGCGAGGAACCCCCGCCGGGGCGCCTCGACGCCCCGGCCTTCGCATTACGCGGCGACACGAGAACAGCCACCCCTACCCCTTCTTTCTCGCCTTGCGCTTGTGCGCCTTGGCCTTGCCGTGCGCCCTCTGGGTGTGCTTCTTCTTCGCCGCCGCGCACCCGGTGACGGCGATCTTGGTGGTCTGCTTGATCTGCGCGCCGTTCTGCCCGGTGAGGGTGGTGGGCATCGTGAGGCTCTGTCCGCACATGTTGCCCTTCGCCTTGGCTGGTAGGACGGCGGCGAGGCCGGAGTGGGGGCCCTCGGGGAGCTTCAACTCGAACGAGCTGATCGGGACGTCGGGCACCGCGTTGAACGCGCTGCTCGTGACGCCGTGCTTGATGTTGATGCTCCCCACCAGGTTCAACGTGACGCCTTCGGCCTGCAACACCACCACGAGGTCGGGGAACGCCGCACCACCATGAGACACGAGATACGCCGGGCCCGTTGCGGATGCCGCAAGGACGGGTGTTGTGGCGGTCGCGGTGCCGATGTTCGACCCCGCGGGGCAGTTGGCGGGATTCGCGTTGAACACCGCCGCCAAACACGCCTGCTGAATCGTCGTCAACCGCGACGGCAACTGCTTCGGGAGACTTACCGCGACACTATGAATGTTCGCCTGGGATCCCTTGGGGTAGCCCACCTTCACATCCAGGCTCGCACCCTGCTTCTTTGAGGTCTTCGCCTGTGTTGAGACCTTGAACGACGGCTTGAACGCCAAACTCGCACAGTTCACCGCCTGGAAATGACTCGAGGCGCCCGCTGTCGCTCCCTGGGTGCTCGTGAGGGTCCCGTTGACCGTGAGGGGTTCGCAGTTGGTCGGGTTGAACGTGAAGCCCTGCCGGTCGATCGAGACGTTTACCTTCTTCACCAGCAACGGTATCCCCTGCAGAATCGTCGGCAACGGGTCACTCAAGACCGTGATCTGCGCCGTATGCGGATCGACGTGGATCGCGGCGCGGACAATGACGTTGCCGAGGTTGAACGGTCCGGCGACCGCGGGAACGACGATGCTGAGCCCGAATGGGGCGCCCTTGTAGGGGCCCGTGAGGAACACCTGGCCGCCCTGCACATAGAACGGTTCAGGACCCACACCAGCAGCGACCGTCGTGTGCCCAATCAAGCTCCCAGCACCGCACGTCCCCTGGGTTGCTTGTGGTTCGGGGCAGCGTTCTACCCCCTTGAGGATCCCAAGGAGCCCTGGGGGTGTCGTGACGCTGACGCCGGAGAGGGCCTGTTCGCCATCGCCACGCGCGAACGTCGTCGTGAACGGACTGAACCCACCCGCCTGCGGGTTCGTCGTACCACCCACAAGCGACGGCGCGAACGGCGCAGGGCTCGGACACGCCCCGCCGCCCGCGCCACTTGTGATGTCGAACGACGAGGAGGTGTTCACGGGCGGGTTCCCCGACCACGGCGTAAACGACGCCGTGGTCGTATACGTCCCACACGCGGCCGGCGTGACGAGCGGACCCCTGTTGCCTCCGAAGAAGTGCAGTTCGAGGTCTTCTACCGGCGCCTGCGGCGTATCCGCAAACGTCGCAACAACCCTGCCGGTTGTGGGGTCGAGGGCTACTTCGCCGGGGAGCTTCACAAGGATCCCCGACACCGGATCTTCCACCACGAAATACAACGCGACCAAGGAACCGAACGGGTTTTCGTTCTGCGAACCAACGTACGCAGCGCCTTCCAGGGGGTTCGCGATGATCGGCAGCTTGATCTTCACCGTCCCCACCTTCGACGCGTCCGGGCAGAACGGGCTGTCGATCTCCGGTGTAAACAACCGCGTGCCGTCCCCACCCGTGCCCTGGAACCCAACCTGCGGCTCGCTGCATGCCTCAAGGCCACCCGCACCGGAGGGATCGAGTGACATCCCTTCGGGTAGCGCGACCGTGGCGTCCCTGATCGCGGCCTCCCCCAGCCCTGTGTCTGTACCCGTCGTGTCCTGCGGGAGGTGCACATGCACGTCAAGGCCTGTTGGGGTGCTCGCCGCGTGGGTTTCCGGGGTCACCTCGATCGATGGGGAGAATGGCAGCTGGTCGCATCCGGTCATCGCCACGGGATTCCCGAGGGTGTCCTTTGGCTGGTATTCAAGGCGCGGGAGCTGGATCCCGCTGGGGTCGATCTTGATGGGCCAGGAGTCCCCTTCAAGGCTGATCGTCAACGGGCCTTCGCAGTTCGTGGGGAGCGTCAATAGTGGTGGGGGGTTGTGCTGGGGTCGCGCGACGCACGGCCCGATTTCTTCTTCGACTGCGCCTGGCATGCAGGACCAGCCGCGTAACTGGTCGTGGCGCGGGTCGCCTGGGACACCCCAGAACGCCAGCTGTGTGGAGAGGAACCCAGCGAGCTGCGTGATGTTGCTGGAACTTGCGACCACGCCGTAGTCGCGGCCCGAACGCACACCGGTATCGATGATCACGGGGCTGCGCGCCACCTCAAACCCAAAGCGCGCCGGCTCACCCGGACCCGGCGTCAAATTGAACAGCGGCACAGTATACGTTTGCAAGAGGTTGGTATAGACGTTCACCGACGCTACTCCGACCGCGGTATCCGCCGGGCATAGATTCGAAAAGCTCGCGCCGAACTGCGAGAAGTCGCTTTCGCGACACTGCGCAACAGCTGTCGCGTTCCCCACAAGACCCGGCGGCAAATCGAACCGCAGATCCCGCGGCAACGCCGGGGGTTTGGTCACATCGCTGTTCTGGTTCAACGCGATCGACGCCGTCAACTGAAACGGATGCGACCCCGCCCTGGTATCTACCGCGCCACCCTCATCTTCCGGGATGAACCGGAAATCCTCAACCCCGAACGGCGTCGGCGCACCATCCACCACCAACGGCTGGTCAAACGAAGCAGGCGGCGCGCCGCCACCCGTGATGCCCAGATGACTCTCCCCCGACACCGCACCCGCAGCGACCTTCACCGCAACCCGCATTTCCATATATGCAAACGGTGTTACAGCTGGTAGTTCGAATTCCCCAGGGTAAGAGCACTGCACACGACCTGGTGTCACTTCGCACAACCCCCAAACACTCGCGTCGACGTTAGCACCCCCAAACGAAGAGATCCAAAACGACACGCTCTGCGCTGTCACACCAGCGGGCAACACGTCGCTTAGCGTCACATTCCCCGACGTCGCCTGGTCCCCCACATTCACAGCCTTTACCACGACCGTGCCTTCTCCGCCGGGTGGGAGATTCGCCGGCCTGGCAGTGGACGACAGGTTCCACCACGGCAACTCCGCCTGCGCAGGCGCGACGACAGCGAACCCCGCGATCAGCGCACACACCGCCACGACCCAACGCATATTCCTTCTCCTGGTGGATGCCATCGCGATCACCTGTTGCCCTTGCTCGTCGCCCCAGCACGCACAGCGTTCTTCGCCGTCGCGCCCTTCCCATACAACCTGCGCGCCCTCGCTTCGCACGAGACCCGCTGGCGGTGCCCCCGTTTCCTGTGGCACACCCGCAGCGCGGCCTTCAGCTTCTGCGCGCGCGAGACACTCTTCTTCGCCTTCACCGTCGGCGTACCCCCGGGTGCGGTGAGGTTCCCCGCACCGGATACCGTGCTGCTCGACGGCGCACCGAACACTTCCGGCTGGACCCCACCGGGCCCCCGGCAAGAATCCCCACTCGTACACGCCACCGGCGGAGCAGCCACCGAACCCGCCAGGCACGGCGAGGAGCCACTGCACACATGCGCGTCATACACATCGAGCGCGTCATCGATGTCCTGCGGCGCAAGCCGCGACGCCGTCAGGAAGAACACATCGTCCCCCGATTCACTGGCATCCAACAACGCCGATTCTTCCCCAGAGGAACCCGAAGAGATCAACCCCACACAACCACCAGCATCCACACCGAACGCCACACTCACACCCACACTCGCGCCCTGACAACCATCCACGCCTTCGGGCTCGAACTCATACACATCCTCCCGGCCATTCGTATCGCCCCGCACGAGCGCGTCCGCGGCATTGAAGAACAACCGCCCGCTATCCGACAGGTAATCCGGCTGATACCAGCTCCCCCGGCGGTCTTCGGACTG
The DNA here is from genome assembly GCA_963725525.1 of uncultured Solirubrobacterales bacterium. Classification (GTDB taxonomy): domain Bacteria; phylum Actinomycetota; class Thermoleophilia; order Solirubrobacterales; family Solirubrobacteraceae; genus Palsa-744. The sequence goes on along the minus strand of CAVRYP010000008.1, from coordinate 287,253 downwards.
GTTCTCCCACGCAGGGATCGACCCCGCCAGCCAATGACCGCCCCATTCGCTCGCTTGCAAGCGATCGACGAGCAGCCCCGGGAAAGTCGCAGAGGTATCGAATACGCCGGTTGGGCGCGCACCGCTCGGATTGCACGACGCGCACACCACACGCCCACTATCCGCATCGAAGAGAAAGACCTCAGTATCAGGCTGGCCACTATTCGCATCGATATTGTCATACCCCGTGAGGCTCCGCAGCGACATGAAAGCCAGATACCGCCCACTCGACGACACCCTAACCGTGAGCAAATCAGGAGAACTGCCGGACCCGCTAGCCCAGTCAGAGGTATCTTCACCCGAGAGCGTCGCGACGAGCCGCCGCGCGCTCAACACCGTGTCATACACATACAGATTCGGCTGACCAGACACCGCACCGGAAGCCAGGACACCGGAGGCAACAAAGTAAACATACCTGCCGTCCCTGCCCGCGCCGAGCACAAGATCTCCATCTCTGTAAGCATGCACATTCGCTGCTTCTCCCACGTTCTGATCGACCGACAGATCCTTCAACGTACACGTCGGCTTACCCGCCGCTTCGCCCACTTCACACATATACAAATCCGGCTCATTCGGCTCTGCGCTGGTAGCGTCCTTCGTCAACCGCGAGATATCCGTGAAGAACACCTTCGACCCATCACTACTCGCTATCTGAAAGACAGGAACCCCGGTACCACCCTGCGCGCCAGCTTCGAGGACATCGAGCTGCACAGACCCCCCAAGACGCATATCACGCAGATAGAGATGGTTAACACCAGCAGATTCCGCATTCCAGACAATACGAGAACCATCATCGGACACCGCACCCCTCACATTGCTCTCCAGCCCCAGCCCCGCAACGGTCACCGGCTGGCCGTCGGGCAGAACACTCACCGGCAGCAACGACCCACCCGACCACTCATAAAGACTCTGTCTCCCATTGGAGAACCCCGGCGCCAACGCCTGAAACGAGCCGAGTACCACATGACTCAAATCAGCAGACGCACCCTCAAAGCTCACTTCGCCACCGAACTTCGTGCCCGACGGCACATTCCCAGCCGTCACCAAGGGCGTGAATTCGCCACCCACCTCACGCCTGTAAGGCGTCTGTTCAGTCGCCGCAGGCGACAACAGCGTCGCCCGCGGCGCTCCCGTCGTTGCAGGAGCCTGGTCGACCAGACCAACTGACAGATCACCCGAGAACAACCTATATTCCGCATTCAACCCACTAATAGAAAACGACGGCGTTTCATTGGGCGTCGCGATACTCCGAGACACCCAACCACCCGACCCACGCGTCGACAGGACCTGGGTATACGCCCCACTCCTGTTACCCGCCGGGTCGCTGCCCGCCGGACCAGTCGCCAGATAGGCAACCGCGCCACCACCCCGCGATGCCTGAATCAACCCCCCAAAAGTCGGACTCAACGCTTCAAGCGCCGCACCATGCTTATCCGGCGCAGACACCATTTCCCACCCGCGACCATCCAACAACCCCGACGCTTCACCACTCTGCGTCGTGAAGGCATGGTCGGTGCCCTGCACGCTGCCTAGCGCGTTGGTCGTGACGAGGCGGTAGTGGTAGACCGTGCCCGGTGCGAGACCCCCGACTGGTGCGCTCAACGCGACGTCTACAGAGCCGGAGCCAGCGTCACCATCGGGTATGGGCAGACTGGTCCCGTACCCTGCGGTAGGGCCGTACTCGAAATGGTAGGTCGTGCCCCTGCCGAGCGGATTGATCTGTGCGGCCAGCGTCGCGCTGTTGGATGTCACCTGCGAGACCGACTCGCCGTCGATCAAAGCCGCGGTAACAGTCGTGAACGTCTCATCCGGACCGGGGACGGTGCCAGCGGAGTTGGTCGCGACAACGCGATAGTGATACGTGGTGCCGACCAGCAGACCGGCGAGTTCGGTGCTAGCGGCCTGGTCGCTGCTCGCGGCGCCCAGATCGCCATCGGGCACCGGACTGCTGATGCCATAGGCACTGGTTGTGCCGTATTCAAAGCGGTAGGTCGTGTCGACCGCGTCGGGGTTGACCTGGGCCTGCAGCGTCGCGATGGTCTGCCCCACAGGGCTCGCGCTCGTGCCGTCGATACGCGGCGGCCCGAAGATCACATCCTGTCCTTCGTTGCTGCCGTTGGCGTTGGCGGAGACGAGCCTGAAGTGGTAGACGGCTCCCGCCGCCAGACCGGCGATGTCCGCGCTCACGGCGTGCTGGTTTGAGTCCGCGGGGATCGAACCGGCGGCGGGCACGCACGGCACGCTCTGACCGTATGCGCTGGTCGTGCCGTATTCGAAGTGGCAGTCGCTCACCTGCACCCCGTCGGGGTTGACCGTTCCATTCAACGTCACACTCCCAACCGCCACGTCGGACGCCACGCCCGTAGTCACGTCGGCCAGCAGTCTTTCGTCGAACACAGCTACCGTGTTTGCCGTGGCGTCCGCGACGTACACCGTGCCCGTCGCGGGATCCACAGCGGTCCCGCTGCCGTTTTCAAGGTGTCCGCTGCCGAAATGCTGCACCAGCGACCCGCTGGAGTCGTACGCCCGGATACTCGTGCGGTTGTCGATAAACACTTCATCGGTCGATTGGTTCACCCCCGCCGCGGTAGAGGCTTCGTCGCCGATCCCTTCGATCAGTACTTCGCCGGTGCTGTTGAGCTTCGTGAAGAGGGTGATGCCGCGATTGACATACAGATCATCTTCAGAGTCCACCGCGAACCCCGGGCTCGTTTCAAATGGCGAGGGGCGTGCGGAGAGGTATTCGTTGCTCAACGCATCGCTGAAGCTGTCGATCTCACCGCTGGCCTGGTAAACCCACACGACACCACTCGCATCGACCGCGACCCCATCCAGCGCGCCGAACACCGCGCCGCCTGTCGTTTCGGCGAGCTGCCCTTCATACACCCCCGCTGCGCTGAACTTGTCGACCACATTGTGCCCCGTGTCCACCACATACACGGCGCCCACCGAAGGATCGAGCGGGCTGCCGGAGTTATCGACCGCAATCGCGCTCGGCGCAGAGAACGCGCCCGTCGGCGCCGCCGCCCCATCGAACTGCGAGACATACACGCCCGCGGAACTGAACCGCTCGACACGATTATTACCCACATCCACCACATACACATCGTGCGTGGCGGCGTTCACGGCGACCCCCGACGGTTCAGAGAACTGGCCGTCCCCGGCACCTGGGCCGCCGAACGAGCTGGCGAAGACGTGCGTGTGCAACGCGAACGCCGAAGCGCCGCCCAGCACCAAACCCCCAACCAAGACACACAGAAAGACCGCAGCCGTCAACCCCAGCCGTCGAGTAACCATCAACATCCCCTCCCGGAGCAATCGAGAACACGACCACCCGGGAGGCCCGAGCAGCACAAAACCGCCCCGGGCACCCAGCCCGAGACGGAGAAACGGCGAGACGACCTAGAAGCTAGCCAGCCTCGGCAAGAGAGAGAGAGAGAGAGAGAGATGCATCAGGATGCTGATGCATCTATTTACGGCCCCCATCGGAGCCGTAAGACCATTGGCCGCGCCCTGCGCGGTGAAAACAAGATCACTCATCTCATACTCCCTCATAAAGCGATCGAAATCCCTCTCCAACTCCCATACGGTCCCTAGGATCCCGCAGCAACGCGGGGGAACCCAAACCCGACCTATCAATGCCGCCCCGACCTGACAGAACGACGCGACAGGAGTACTATAGGCACAAGTGAAGGCTCTTGTCAAGTCCCTTGGCGATAAGAGGCCCCGCAGGAACTCGTTCGGCCGTCCGGCGGCTGGTCTCGGCCGCTCGGGGAGACCGGCCTACGGCATCAGCGGGAGTGCCCGAACCCGGATGCGATCCTGCTCGAAGACCACGATGCTGCCCTCGAGGAGATCCCGCTCCACCGTCGCGAGATTTGCGAGGAGTAGCTCCGACTGCTGCTCGGGCCGGCGCTGCGTGCCGCGGCGGAACAGCACCACGGAGGGTGTCCTCTCTCGCCGTAACGCGAGCAGCGTCCCGAAGTCCGTATCGGCGGACACGAGGACGCGCCGCTCGCGCTGAGCACGAACGAAGATCACCTCGTCGCTTGCCGCCTGCAGATTGTGGTCACGAACGTGAGTCGCGTCGTGTCCGGCAGCCCTGAGTCGCTCGGCGACCACCGGCGAGAGGGCGTTGTCGATCAGGAACTTCACGCAGAAGCGGCCAGCGGCAGCTCGCGCTCGCGCACGGCCTCCGCCGCGTAGCGCACAGCCTCGTGAACATCCTCAGCTTCGAGGTCCGCGTAGGCGCTCAGGATCTCCTGGCTGCTCATGCCATCGGCGACCATCCCAACCACGGTCGCAACGGGAATCCGCAGACTGCGGATGCACGGAACACCACCCATCTGATCGGCCCGCACAGTGATCCTCGTGAACGTCATATACGCCAAGGCTATCGCACACATAGAGACCTCCCCCCGCTTCGCGACGCTCGCAGAGGCCCCCTTGCGGGGCCTCTCCCTTCTCAAGCCCGCCCGAACTCCGCCACCAGCGCCTCGTAGGTCGTTCGCAGCCCCGTCTCCAGGTCGACCTCCGCGCGCCAGTTCAGCTCGCGCTGCGCGTGCGAGGGGTCGAGGCAGCTGTCCTGCAGCTCGCCCGCGCGCAGATCCGCCAGCTCTGGCTGCAGATCGCTGCCCGCTGCGCGGGCCAGGCCCTCCCACACTGTTCTCACATCCGCCGCCACGCCCGTGGCGATGTTGTAGGTCCCGCGGTGGCCCCTTGCCGCCAGCAGCGCGCGCACCACATCGCCCACGTACACGTAATCGCGCGTTGGCTTTCCCTGCCCGTAGAGCTTCGGCGGGTTGCCCACGTGCAGGCGGTGGCTGAAGATCGCCACCACCCCCGCCTCGCCGTGCGGGCTCTGGCGCGGGCCGTACACGTTGCCCAGGCGGCACACCGCGTGGGGCGTCCCCGAGGACAGCGACCACGTGTTCACGTATGCCTCGCCCGCCCACTTCGACGCCCCGTAGGGCGACAGCGGCGCGGGGATCCTGCTCTCGGGCGTCGGGCGCGGCGCCTCATCGCCATACAGCGCGCCTCCCGTCGAGGTGAACACCACCGGTATCCCGCGCGCGCTCGCCACGTCCACCACGTTCAGCGTGCCCATCACGTTCACTTCGCAGTCGCGCTGTGGGTTCTCCACCGACACCACCACGCTCGCCTGCGCCGCCAGGTGGTAGATCGCCGTCGGCTTCGCCTCCTCGATCGCCGCCTCCAGGCGCTTTCGATCCACTATGTCGAGCTCCACCAGGCGCGCCTTTGGGTTCACGCGCTTCGCGTCGCCCGAGGACAGATCGTCGAGCACCGTCACCTCGCTCCCCCCCTTCAATAGGGCATCCACGAGGTGCGAGCCGATGAAGCCCGCCCCGCCCGTCACGATCGCGCGATCTGCCATCGCGCGGACCCTAGCTCACGGCGTCAGCTCACGGCGTGCTCGTACGCCGCCAGGCGCTGCTCGATCGCCCGCACCGAGCCCTCGATGCGTTCCAGCACCCTTTCGCGCTCCGGATCCGCGCCGCCCAGCATGTAGCGCTGCAGCGTCGCCAGAATCCTCCTTGTGATCGCCATCGCGCGGCGCTCGGCCTCCTCGTCGAGCTCGCCCGAGTCGTGCATCTCGCCGATCGTTCGCAGCGCCGGCGCGATCGCCTCCGCGTGGATCGTCTCCGGGGCCATCCCATCCTCGATCGCCTGCGCCACCACGCCCTCCGCGCTCTCCGCATCGCCCCTTTCCAGCGCCCGCGTGTAGGTCTCGCGCACTTCCGCCAGCAGCGCCTGCGGGTTCGCTTTGATCTGCGCCCGCGCATCCGGGCCGCTGCGGCCCAGCACTTCCATGAACGCGTCCAGCAGCACCGGATCGAAGTGCCTCCCGCGCTGCTCCATCATCATCTCCACCGCCTCCTCCACGCTGAACGCCTTGCGGTACACCCGATCGCTCGTCAGCGCGTCGAACACATCCGCCACCGCCACGATCCGCCCCTCCATCGGGATCGACTCCCCTTCCAGGCCGCGCGGGTAGCCGCTGCCATCCCACTTCTCGTGGTGGCTCAGCGCGATCGTCGCCGCCAGATCGAGGATCGAGGAGGAGCTCCCGCGCAAGAGGCGGTGCCCCTCCTCCGCGTGCGTCTCCACGATCGCCCGCTCATCCACCGTCAGGCGCCCCGGCTTGAGCAGGATCGCATCGGGGATCGCCACCTTGCCCACATCGTGCAGCGGCGCCGCGTGGCTCATGCGCGCGCACCACTCGCTCTCCATCCCCACCTGCACCGCCAGCAGCGTCGAGAAGCGCCCAATGCGCTCGATGTGCGCGCCCGTGTCCTCATCGCGAAACTCAACCGCCATCGACAGGCGCCGCACCGTCTCGGCCTGCGCGATCTCCAGCTCAGAGAGCGCCCGCCGCAGCTCGTGCGAGCGGTTCTCGATCTCGCGCTCGAGCTCCCTGTGGCGGGAGGCCCCCACGCGCCAGCCCAGCCCCCCCGCGCAGGCGGCGAGAGCCAGTCCGCACAGGGCGCCTGGCAGAGTCAGAACGGCGTGGATTACCTCGTGCACGGGCGATTGGGCTCCTTGTTCATACTGTTCGGTGCTTTCCGTAAAAGACTTGAGCCATGCACCCGCCCGCGCGAGGAGTGGACAGATATACGAGCGGGATAGCTACTGAAGGGCACGAATGCGCACGTCCGGGCACGTGGGTATTGTTCGCGCTCAGTGGGTCTTCGCCTTCCATCTATTCCAGCGCTCGCGCTCATCGGCGTCCTCGCGCTCGCCGGCTGCGGCAGCTCCGGCGGGAGCTCCGAAAACGGGGTCGCCGCCAAGTCGCCCAACGAAATCGTGAGCGCCAGCAAGGCCGCCGCCACGAGCGCCTCCGCCGTCCACGTCTCCGGTTCGATCGTCAGCGAAGGCGCCCCCATCACGCTCGACCTCAGCCTCGTCGAAGGCAAGGGCGGCAAGGGCCGCATCTCCGAGAACGGCCTCAGCTTCGAACTCGTCCAGGTCGGCGGCAATGTCTACATCAGCGGCAGCGCCGAATTCTACAAGCACTTCGCCGGCTCAGCCGCCGCCCAGCTGCTCCAGGGCAAGTGGCTCAAGGCATCCTCCTCCACCGGCAGCCTCGCCTCGATCGCCTCGCTCACCAACCTCCACAAGCTGCTCGAAGCCGCCCTCGCCAAGCCCGGCGCATCCCTCTCCAAGGGATCCAAAACCACCATCGAAGGCCAGAAGGCGATCCCCGTCACCGACACCAAGCTAGGCGGCACGCTCTACGTAGCCACCACCGGCCAGCCCTACCCCATCCAGATCTCCAAAACCGGCTCCGGCGGCGGCAAGATCGTCTTCAGCGAATGGAACAAACCCATCACGCTCACCGCGCCCTCGCCCGCCGTGGACATCAACCAGCTTCAGGCTGGACACTGATCCCCAACTCAACAGTGGGGTGGCCGAGGGCGCCCGGGTTCGTCGGCTACAGGCTCAAAGCTACATACTTGGTCTCCAAGTACTCGCCGATCCCCTCGAAGCCCCCCTCGCGGCCGTAGCCTGACTGCTTCACCCCGCCGAAGGGCGCCGCGGGGTTTGACACGAGGCCCTGGTTGAGGCCCACCATCCCCGTCTCGATGCCCTCCGCCATGCGCAAGGCGCGTTCGAGGTCGCGTGTGTAGAGGTACGCCACGAGGCCATACTCCGTGCGGTTGGCGGCGGCCAGCGCCTGCTCCTCGCTCGTGAACGTCGCCACCGGGGCCACCGGTCCGAAGATCTCCTCGCTCAGCGCGCGGGCGCCCTCGGGCACGTCCGCGAGGACCGTTGGCGCGTAGAAGTAGCCTGGGCCATCGAGCGCCTCGCCGCCGAGCAGCACCCGCGCCCCGCGCTCCACCGCGTCGCCCACGAGTTCGGCCACCTTCTCGCGCTGCTTGGCGTCGATCAGCGGGCCCACGTCGGTGTCGGGCTCGCTGCCGCGTCCCACTCGCATCGCGCCGAGGCGCTCGGCCAGGCGCCGCGCGAACTCCCCCGCCACCGACTCGTGCACGTGGAAGCGGTTCGCCGCCGTGCACGCCTCGCCCACGTTGCGCATCTTCGCCACCACCGCGCCCTCAACGGCAGCATCGAGGTCGGCGTCCTCGAACACCAGGAACGGCGCGTTGCCCCCCAGCTCCATCGACACGCGCAGAATCTGCGACGCCGACTGCTCGATCAGGCTGCGCCCCACCTCCGTGGAGCCAGTGAACGACAGCTTTCGCGTGCGCGCGTCCTTCAACAGCGGCTCGATCACTTCGCCCGAGCGCCGCGTGGTGATCACGTTGAGCACGCCCCCCGGCAGCCCCGCCTTCTTCGAGGACCTGCGCGAGCGCCAGCATCGACAGGGGAGTCTGCTGCGCCGGCTTCACCACCACCGTGCAACCGGCGGCGAGCGCCGGGGCGATCTTGCGCGTCCCCATCGCCGTGGGGAAGTTCCACGGCGTCACGAACACGCACGGCCCCACCGGCTGGCGCATCGTCAGGATGCGGCCCTTGCCCGTCGTGTTCGTCATGTAGCGACCGTGAATCCGCACCGCCTCCTCGGAGAACCAGCGAAAGAACTCCGCCGCATAGGCGATCTCCCCGCGCGACTCCGCCACCGACTTGCCCATCTCCAGCGTCATCAGCAGCGCCAGCTCGTCCGCGCGCTCGCTCAGCTCCTCATACGCGCGGCGCAGGATCTCCCCGCGCTCGCGCGGAGGGTGCGCCGCCCATTCGGACTGACGCTCGCTCGCAGCCGCCAGCGCCGCCAACGCATCCTCAGCGGTCGCGTCGGCGATCTCCACCAGGCTCTCGCCGGTCGAAGGGTCCTCAACTGGGAACCTCGCGCCCGCGGCCGCCGCACGCCACTCACCCGCGATGTAGAGCTCCTTGGGGACCGCATCGAGGACGCTCCGCTCGTTCGCTGCAAGACTCTTGTTCATGGATCGCCGGTCATGCGTCGATCCAACGAGTGCCTCATGGGCTCAACCTACCACCGCACATTTGCGCTCGCGGTCCTTGCGACGCTCTCGCTGGCCGGGCCCTCGCCTGCCGCGACGCTCATCATCCGCGGTGCCGGCGACGGCCACGGCGTCGGCATGAGCCAGGACGGCGCGCTCGGGTTCGCCCAGCACGGCTACACCTACGCCGCGATCCTCGCCCACTACTACACCGGCACCGCCCTCGGCCAGGCGCCGCCCAAATGGAAGGTGCGGGTGCTCGTCGGCGGCAAGGTGCGCAAGGTCCCGCTGGAAACCTACGTGCGCGGGGTGATCGCCAACGAGATGTCCCCCAGCTGGCCGCTCGCCGCGCTCGAGGCGCAAGCGATCGCCAGCCGCACCTACGCGCTCACCGCCCACAGCGGCGCCGGCGCCTTCGACGTCTACTCCGACACCCGCTCGCAGGTCTATCGCGGGCGCTCCTCCGAAACACCGCAATCGAACCTCGCGGTGAAGGCCACCGCCGGGCAGATCGTCACCTACGCCGGCCAGCCCGCCATCACCTACTTCTTCGCCTCCTCCGGCGGGATGACCGAAAGCGTTCAATACGGTTTTCCCGGCTCTGCTCCCGAGCCCTGGCTGAGCGCTGTACCCGATCCTTTCGATACCGGGCCGCTGCACAGTTGGAGCAAAAGTCTTGGCTTCAGCGCCGCCGCGCGGGCCCTGCACGGGTTGGTACGTGGGTCCTTCCGCGGTGTCGAAGTGCTCCGGCGGGGATACTCGCCTCGGATCGTCTCCGCCGCCGTGCTCGGGTCCAAGGGGGCCACCGTCATCAGCGGGCAGGAACTGGCCTCGCGACTTGGGTTGTATGACTCCTGGGCCTACTTCAGTGTCGGGGATTCGCGCGGGGTGCGCGCCGAGCCCGATCGCAGCGGGGCGCCGGCCCCGGCGCCCGCCATGAGCCCCAGCGGAGGCACTCTCCCGTCAGGCTGATGGAAGGATCCCCTCCGCGTACACCCATCGCGCGAAGCGATCTGTGTAGCGGTCGAGTTCTTGGACGAGCGCGAGCACCCCTTCGCGCAGGGTCTTCCAGTTCGCGGGCGGATATGCGTGCCCGAGTGCGTCGCGCATCTCCTTGGCCTCCTGGAGGCGCTCGGCGGATGCGTGCGAGATCACGCTGAGGGCGGCGAGGCGCTCCCAGGGGTGGCCTGGGGTCTTGTCGACTACACCTAGGCGCTGGCCCTCGGCGAGGCCGCGTGCCGCCAGCTCGTGCATCCAGTTGAGCAGCACCTCGTACTGGCGCTCGATGACTGCCACCCTGTTGCGCTCGCGCGCGTCGGGGGACTGTGCGGCGGCGAGGAACTCTGGCTCTGCGAGGTCTGGCCCGAAGCCTTCCATCGCCACGAACAGCTGCTCGCGCGCGGCGGGGGTCTGCTGGAGGATGGTTGCTATCCGTCGCTGACCCTTGGATCCCTGCGGCACGCTCACGCCTTGGCCAGTCGCTCTCTGGCAGCCGCAACTGCGGCGTGCGCGCGGGCCATCGTCTGCTCGTCTTCACGTGTACCGGCGGCCAGGATCTCCTCGCGGCGCTGCTGCAGCGCGCTCCAGAGATCGTCGCGGTCGATCAGCACGCGGCCCTCGCGCAGGACGTCCGCGAGCAGCGAGGGCTGCGCCTCGGCCTGCTCCAGGGTGACCAGGTCCACGGGGGTGCCCAGCACACGGCGCAGGCGGCGCTGCACACCGGCCTGTGCCCTCCACTCCGGACGGCGATGCGCGATCAGCAGATCCACATCCGAGACGGGGGTGTCCTCGCCGGTCGCGGTCGAGCCGAACAGCACCGCTAGGCGTACGTCGCGCTCGGTGCGCAGCGCTTCCATCAGCTTGCTGAGCAGGGTCCAGTGACCACGCAGGTATGCCTCTTCGGCCTGTGAAAGTTCGAGCTGTCCGCGGGCCACGCGGCGGCCGTGGAGCATGCCGCCGTTGATGTAGCGACGCAGGGTGCGCTCGCTACACCCCAGCCTAGCTGCCGAGTTGTGCAGTACAAGGCTCATATGTCTAGTATATTCTCTCGTGTGGCCGACTACACGTCTGATGTGTCCAAGTCCACATCGCCCCTGCTGATCGCCGATGTCCCCTGGCTCCTCTACCGGGCGTTCTTCTCGCTACCCAAGTCGATCGTGGACGGCAAGGGACGGCCCGTCAACGCGCTGCTCGGGACGGTGAACGCACTTTTGAACGCCGCCGAGATATGCCGCCCGCGCGCTGTGGCAGCCTGCTTCGGCGCCGAGCAGGCGGCCTATCGGGTGGAGCTGTATCCGCCCTACCACGCCCACCGCGACCCGATGCCCGATGCACTGGCAGCGCAGTGGAAGCTCGCCCCGGATCTGCTGGCGGCGCTTTGGGCCGTCTACGACAGCGACGAGTTGGAGGCCGACGACTCGATGGGGTCACTGGCCGCGGTGGAGACCGGTGCCGGCGGTCGCGCGCTCTTGCTCACCGGCGACCGCGACATGTATCAGGTGGTTGGTGAGCGCGTCGCGATCCTCGAGCTGAAGAAGGGCGCCGAGCCGGTCGAAGTCGGTCCCGCCGAGGTTCGCGAGCGATATGGGATCGGGCACGAACTCGTCCCCGACTTCATCGCTTTGCGCGGCGACCCTTCCGACGGCCTGCCCGGGGCGCCGGGTATCGGCGCGAAGGGCGCCGCCGCGCTCTTGAACGCCTACGGCTCGCTGGAGAATCTGCTTGCCGCCGCTGAGGACTCCAACGCGAGCGATCGTCCGCGTCATGCAGCGACGCTGGCTCATCACGCGGAGCTGCTTCGCACCTTCAAGCGGATCGCAACGCTCGTGGAGATCGACGTAGAGCACCCGGCGGATCGCGTCACGGACTTCGCGCAGGGGGCCGCTGCGGCGCGCGGGTTGGGGATGGAGAGGTTGGCTGGACGGTTGGAGGAGATGGGGCAGGCTTAGAGGACGCCGTCGGTGTCTGGATTGGGAACCCGTATATGAAGTAGAGCAAACTCAAACGCTTTACGGCAACTACGCCCGGGGGCGTGCCCCCGCGTTGGCGGACACGGGACCGGAGCCGCCGGCAACACGCTACGGCGGGCCGGCAAGCCCACTACGTCCGTCATCACGACACGCAATGGGGCGTAGTGCCTACACCCCCCAAACGCCGCCAACAGCCTGCACCAACCACACCCCGACGACCCCCAACACGATCCCAGCGACACGAGGCCATCACGCACACGCCCCACCCCCCAAACGCCACCAACAGCCTGCACCAACCACACCCCAACAACTCCCGCGTCCCAGCGACACGAGGCCATCACGCACAGTGCAACGGCCCCACCCCCCAAACGCCGCCAACAGTCCGCACCAACCACTCCCCGGCGACTCCCCGGCGACTCCCCGGCGCCGTCACAGCAGCTATGCACAGAATCATGTACAGTACAACAGATGGCAAAGACCGTCCCCTTCACCGAGGCGAGGACACGGCTCAGCGAGTTGTTCGATGAAGTCGAACAGCAGCACGAGCACGTCATCGTCACGCGTAACGGTCGTCCCACCGCCGTCGTGGTCTCGGCCGACGAGTACGAAGCACTGGAGGAAACCCTCGAGATCCTCAACGACGAGGAGACACTCGCGGCATTGCGCGAGAGTGAGGCCGATGTCCAGGCGGGCCGGGTGTTCGAGCTCGATGCCGTAAGACGCGAGCTCGGGCTTGGCTAAGCCCCGTCTCACAGCTCGTGCAAAGCAGGATCTAGCAGCCCTTCCCAGGAAGGTCCAGGAAGCCGTAATCGAAACGCTGACGCTGCTAGGGGCCGATCCGGCAGCCGCCGGGAAGCCGCTCATCGGCCGCTTTGGCGGGCTCTGGTCCGCGCGCATCGGCAACTACCGAATCCTCTACACGATCGAGGAGGGCGGCGGCTCCAAACACGTGATCGTTCGTGCTATTCGCCACCGCGGCGTGGCCTACCGGAGCCGTCCTAACTAACCGTAGACGGGGGCACTCAAGGCGAAAACTTAACCGTAATCACATCCCCATCCCCCATCACATAATCCCGCCCCTCCAAGCGCAGCGTCCCCCGTTCGCGCCCCCCCGCATACCCCCCGGCGTCCACCAGCTCGCGCCAGCCGATCACTTCGGCGCGCACGAAGCCCTTCTGAATATCCGAGTGGATCTCCCCCGCCGCGTGCCAAGCGGTGAGCCCCTCGCGCAGGTGCCACGACTGCGCGGGCTTGGCCTCACCGGCGGTGAAGAACGCGATCAGGTGCAGCAGCGAGAAGGCCCCCTGCACCACGCGCTGTAGCGGCGCAAGCGGCTCCTCCGAGCCCTCAGTCCCGCTCCCGCTCCCGCTCTCCATCAACTCCTCGCGCATCGCGGCGGCTTCCTCGTCATCGAGCTCCGCCAGCTCCGCCTCGATGCGCGAGGACACCGCCACCGCGCCCGCGCCCTGCTCCGCGGCGTGCGCGGCGATCTCCTCCGGCACCGCATCGCCCGCTGCGCCCTCGTCCACATTCGCCACGTACAGCACCGGCTTCGCCGTCAGCGAGCCGAGGTCGCGCGCCGCGTTGGGCGCCTCCTCGGGCGGGGGCACCGTGCGCGCGGGGCGCCCGCTCTGCAGCGCCGCGATCACCTCGCCCAGCCATGCCTCCTCGGCGAGCGCCGCGCGGTCGCCCCCGCGCGCGATCCGCGTCACGCGTTCCAGGCGTCTTTCGGCCTGCTCGAGGTCGGCCATCACGAGCTCCGTCTCGATCGTCTCGATGTCGCGCAGCGGGTTCACGCTGCCCTCGGGGTGCACCACCGAGTCGTCGCGATGCGCGCGCACCACGTGCACGATCGCGTCCGTCTCGCGGATGTTCGCCAGGAACTTGTTGCCCAGCCCCTCGCCCTGGTGCGCCCCGGCGACGAGCCCCGCGATGTCGTGGAAGTCGATCGTGTCGTACACCACCTCCGAGGCCCCCACCGTGCGCGCCACCGCCGCGAGGCGCTCGTCCACCACCGGCAGCACCGCCACGTTGGGCTCGATCGTCGTAAACGGGTAATTGGCCGCCTCCGCGCCCGCCTTCGTCAGCGCGTTGAACAGCGAGGACTTGCCCGCGTTGGGCATCCCCACGATGCCGATGCGCGTGCTCATAGCGCGAGCGCCACCAGCTTTCCCAGTGTGGCGCCGGCCAGCACATCGGAGGGGTAGTGGACCCCCAGGTACAGCCGCGACAGCGACATCCCCAGCGCCAGCGCGTACAGCGGCGCCGCGGGCACGCCCAACCGCGCGTAGGAGAGCGCGCCGGCGAACGAGGTCGACGCATGAGCGCTGGGAAAGCTCAGCTGCGTGGGCGTGCCGGTCAACGGCGGCAGGCCCTGCAACTGCGGACGCGGACGGCGCACGACCTGCTTGATCGCCGTGTTCAGCGCATACGTGCCCGCCACTCCTGCCACGGCCCTCCGCCAGCGTGCGCGCCGCGGAGGGTCGAGCGCCCAGCCCGCGGCGCCAATCGCCATCCACACCGCCCCGTACTGCCCAAGACGGGAGAAGCGGGCAGCGGCGCGCTCGGCGCCGGGGGTGTGCCCGCACGTGCGCGCCGCCCGCAGAACTCGCTCGTCCATTTTGCATACAGGTCTGACGGCCGAGGACCAAGCCAGGCAAGGACGCAGTGAGCGTGGCGTGCTTAGCACGCGAGCGAGCGAGGACTCAGGCTGGCGCCGGTCATCGGTCGTCAGACGCCGAAACCTACGCGCTGGTCGCTACTCTCGGCGCGTACATAGACCACCTGCGCCAAATCCAAGCGCACCGGCCCATCTTCGGTGTCCAGCTCGTGCCATCCGGCCGTGCCCAGCGCTCCGTAGAGCGCCTTCAACTGCTCTTCTGTGACCCTCAGCGCGAGCACCTGCCCGCCCTGGAAGCCCACGCTCACATGCTGGTGGCTCGAGGGCATGAGATCAGTGAACCTCCTGTCCGGGGGCCGGTTCGACGATCTCCGTCAGCACCCGCCCTGTGTCTTTGGGCTCGATGAACGCCACGCGCGCACCGCCGATGCCGATGCGGGGGGTCTCATCGATCAGCGTCAGTCCCGCTTCCTGCAGCGCCGCGAGGGTCGCCTCGATGTCCGACACCTGATAGGCCACGTGGTGCATTCCCGGGCCGCGCTTTGCGAGGAACTTGCCCACTGGAGTATCGGGGCCCAGCGGCGCCAGCAGCTCCATGTGGTTCTCGCCCACGCCCAGCAGCACCGCCTCCACGCCCTGCTCCTCCACGATCTCGCGGTGCGCCACATCGAGCTTGAAGGCATCGCGCCACAGCTCCAGCGCCGGCTCTATCTCCTCGACGGCGATGCCGACGTGGTCTATGCGGTCGAACATGGGGCGCAGTCTATTGCGTGGGGTCAATGGCGCTTGCCGCGACCACGCGCAGCCCGATGCCCGGCGCGCGCTCCAGGCGCGGCACGCCCGCCATGATGCGATCGATCGCCGCCCGATCGAGCACCTCGCGCTCCAGCAGCTCCTCCGCCAGCGCATCCAGCAGCTGCCGGTGGAAGGCGATCAGCTTCTGTGCCGCCCTGCGCGCCTCTTCGATCAGCTCCTGGCGCTCTTCGTCGCGCAGGCGCAGCGTCGTCTCGGAGATGCGCACGTTGCCATCGGGGGAGCGTCCCACCGAGCCCGCGGCGCCCATCGCGTAGTCGTGCACCATCGAGTGCGAGATGTCCGCCACGCGCTTGAGATCGTCCGAGGCTCCGGTGGTGATCGCGCCAAACACCGCCTGCTCGGCCACGCGCCCGCCGAGCAGCACCGTCATGTAGTCGAGCAGCTCCTCGCGCGTCTTCAGGTAGCGATCCTCCGCGGGCAGATTCAGCGTGTAGCCGAGCGCCCTTCCGCGCGGCACGATCGAGATGCGGTGCACACGATCGACTGACGGTAGCAGCTCCCCGCACAACGCGTGCCCCGCCTCGTGGTAGGCCACCACGCGCTTCTCGTGCTCGTCGAGCACCCTCCGCGACTGCACGCCCGCGATCACGCGCTCGAGCGCCATGTCGAAGTCTTCGCCGGTGATCGCCCTCCCGCCGCGGCGCGCCGCGAAGATCGCCGCCTCGTTGCAGATGTTCGCGAGGTCCGCGCCCGTCAGCCCGCTCGTCTGCTGCGCCACGAGCCCCAGATCCACTTCGCGCAGGGGCTTGTCGCGGGTGTGCACCTTCAGCACGCCCGTGCGTCCCGCCACGTCGGGCGGGGCCACGAACACCTGGCGATCGAAGCGTCCCGGGCGCAGGAGCGCCGGGTCGAGCTTCTCCAGCAGGTTCGACGCCGCGATCACCACCACGCGCCCGCTCGTGGAGAAACCGTCCATCTCCACCAGCAGCTGGTTGAGCGTCTGGTCCTTCTCGCCCGAGATATCCGAGCCGCGGCGCCCGCCCACGGCGTCGAGCTCGTCGATGAAGATGATCGCCGGTTCGTGCTTTCGCGCGATCGCGAACAGCCGCCGGATGCGCGCCGCGCCGAGGCCCGCGAACATCTCCACGAACGACGCCGCCGACTGCGCGAAGAACTGCGCGCCCGACTCGTGCGCCACCGCCTTCGCCGAGCAGCGTCTTGCCCGTCCCCGGCGGCCCGTGCAGGAGGATGCCCTTGGGCACCTTCGCCCCCAGCGCCTTGAACTGCTTGGGGTCGCGCAGGAACTCCACGATCTCCTGCAGCTCGCCCTTCGCCTCTTCCACGCCCGCGATGTCATCCCAGCCCACCGACTGGTTCGACGACGGCTTGATCTGCTGGGGCTTCACCCGCGGCATCACCTTCAGCGTGCGCCACATCAGGAAGATCAGGCACAGGAAGAACACGATCATCACCACGCTCGACCACTGGTACGCCCATTCCTGGATGCGTTCCACGATCCCCACGTGCGGCGTCACCGTGTGGACCTGCGCCGCCTTCGCGACCGCCGCCCGGTGCGCCGCAGCCAGCAGCGCGGCGTGGTGCGCGCCTCCGCGCGGCCGCCTTGCCACCTGGCGCGGCGCCGTCATGGCCGTGCGCCCCGTCGGCGTGTCCGCCGTCGCCGAGCGCCCGTTTCGCTCACAGCCATCCGTGCCTCACTACCACCATCCATGGTGTCATCTCCAACAGTATGGGGCCTTCAGCCCAAAATACGCAACGCCAAGTCGCGATAGAACTCCGCCGCGAAGCCCAAATCCCTGATATCGATCCGCTCATCGGCGCCGTGCATCAGCGCCATCGTCTCGAACAGCGACTGGTGGCGCTGGGGGAAGAAGCCGTACGCCACGCACTCCGGAAACGCCGCGCGGAAGTGGCGCGAGTCGGTGAAGCCCGGCAGGATCACCGGCACCACCTCCGCCCCCGGATCGTGCTCGGCCACCCACTCGCCGATGGCCTCCATCAGGGGGGTGTCGATCGGCGAGCGATTGCCCACCACTCGCTCGGTGAACTCCACACGAGCGCCGCTGCGAAGCCCCTCCGGGGCGGAGCCTTCTTCTTCGTCTTCAAATACTTCCGATATCCCCTTCAGCACCGCCTCTTCGCCGAGGCCCGGGGGCACGCGGCAGTCGACCTTCAGCTCCGCGCGGCTGGGGATCACGTTGATCTTCTCCGACGCGCGGATCCGCGTGGGGGTGAACGTCACGCCGAACATCGGCTCGAACACCGTCGCCAGGCGCGCATCCGCGGCGGCCATGCGCGCGACCGCGCCCTGCGGGTCGGCCGGGTCCTCGCCGAGGCCGCGCAGGAACGCCCGCGGCTCGGCCGTCAACTCGTACGCCGGCTGGCGCCTGCCCAGCCGCTCCAGCAGGGGCGCCATCTTCAGCAGCGCGTTCTCGCCCATCTTCGGCATCGACGCGTGGCCCGCGACGCCCTCCGTCGTGAGGGTGAAGCGGAAGACGCCCTTCTCCGCGCAGCACACCCCATACAGCCGCCGGCCTCCATATTCGAACACCGCGCCGCCGCCCTCGTTCACCAGCACATCGCAGCGCACCTTCTCGGGGTGGTTCTTCGTGATCCATTCCGCGCCCTTCTCGCCGCCCGTCTCCTCGTCCACCACCGCCACGATCAGCAGCTCCCCCCGCGCGGGCCGCCACCCCGAGCGCGCCAGCGAGACCGCCGCGGCGACCTCCGCCGCGACCTGCGACTTCATGTCGATCGAGCCGCGGCCCCACAGACAGCCATCGGCCACGTCGCCCGACCACGGGCTGTGGCTCCACTCCTGCGGGTCCGCGAGGACCGTGTCCACGTGGCCGAGGTAGCAGAGCGTCGGGCCGGGCTCCTCGCCGTCCCCGCGCAGCCGTGCCACGAGGTTGGGGCGCCCCGGCTCGGAGCCCAGCAGCTCGCACTCGAAGCCCGCCGCCGCCAGCACCCCCGCGAGGTACTCCATCGCCGGGCGCTCATCGCCCGGCGGGTTCACCGTGTCGAAGCGCACAAGCTTGCGCAGCAGCTCCGTCGCATCGCCCGCGAGCGTCTCGTCACTCATCCAGCCGATCGTACCGGCCCCGCGAACAGCTCTGCCGCTGCGACGCTCTCCACCACTCTCCCCCGGTGCATGCGCACCACCCGATCGGACACATCGCGCACCACCGCCAGATCGTGCGACACGAGCAGATAGCTCAGGTTCAGTTCCTCCTGCAGGCGCACCAGCAGTTCGAGCACCTGTGCGCGGATGCTCGCATCGAGCGAGGACACCGGCTCGTCGAGCACCAGCGCTTGCGGTTCGCAGGAGAGCGCGCGCGCGATCCCCACGCGCTGGCGCTCCCCCCCGGAGAGCTCGTGCGGGAAGCGCTCCTGGTGCTCCTCCGCGAGGCCCACCCGCTCCAGCAGCTCCAGCGAGCGCGCGCGGCGGTGCGCGCGGGGGACCTCGCGCAGGCGCAGGCCCGTGGCGAGAATCCAATCCACGCGGCGGCGCGGGTTCAGCGACGCCTGCGGGTCCTGAAAGACCATCTGCAGCTCGCGCCGCACCGGGATCAGCCTTCGGCGCGAGGCCTCGGTGATGTCCTCGCCGCGAAAGACCACCCTCCCGCTCGTCGGCTTCTGCAGGCGCACGAGGCAGCGCAGCAGCGTCGTCTTGCCGCAGCCCGACTCCCCCACCACGCCCAGCGTCTCCCCCTCGCGGAGCGTGAGCGAGACGCCATCGAGCGCCCTCACATCCCCGAAGCGCACGCTCAGCTCACTTGTCTCCAACAGTGGCGCCCCTCCCGTGCGTGGAGTACGCACCAACCGCGTGCGGTGGGCCGTGAGCAGGCTCTGCGTATATGGATGTCGTGCTGCGTCCACGATCTCCTCAGCCGGCCCCTGCTCAACCAGCTTGCCCGAGCGCATCACGAGGACGCGATCGGCGATGTCCGCCACGATGCCCAGGTCGTGCGTAACGAGCAGGATCGCCACGCCGCTCTGTGCGCGCAGCTCGCGCAGCAGGTCGAGGATCTGCGTCTGCGTGCTCACATCGAGCGCCGTCGTCGGCTCATCCGCGATCAGCAGGCTCGGCGAGCACGACAGCGCCATCGCGATCATCACGCGCTGGCGCATCCCCCCGGACAGCTCGTGCGGAAAGGCCCGCACCCGCTCGCCCGCCCGCCCGACGCCCACGCGCTCCATCAACTCCCCCGCGCGCTCGAGCGCCTGCGCGCGGGTGGTGGCGCCCTCGTGCGCGCGGATCTGCTCGGCGATCTGATCGCCCACCCGCATCACGGGGTTGAGCGAGCTCATGGGGTCCTGAAAGATCATCGCCGCGCGCCCGCCGCGGATGCGCCGCAGCCGCTCTTCGGGAGCCCCCACCAAATCGAGGCCCTCGAAGATGGCCCTCCCCGAGACGTGCGCGCCGAGCGGGCGCGTGAGGCCCAAAAGGCTCATCGCCGTCACCGACTTGCCCGAGCCCGACTCGCCAACCAGCGCCACCACCTCACCCGGCGCGACGCCGAAGGAGACTCCATCGACCGCCCTCAAGGGGCCCGCTTCGGTGTCGAAGGAGACCCGCAGCTCGTGCACCTCCAGGAGGCTCACGCGGAGAGCCTGATGCGCGGATCGAGCACCGCGTAGAGGATGTCCACCACCGTCCCCAGCACCACCACCGCCACCGCCACGAACAGCGTAACCACGAGGATCGGGGGCACGTCGAGGCGGCCGATCGATTCCGCGGCGTACTGCCCCACGCCGTGCAGGTCGAACACCGACTCGATCACGATCGCGCCGCCGCCGATCACCGCCGCGAGGTCGAGGCCCCACAGCGAGACGATCGGAATCAGCGAGTTGCGCAGCACGTGGCGGATCAGCACACGGCGCTCTGAGAGCCCCTTCGCGCGCGCGGTGCGCACGTAGTCCTCGCCCAAGGTGTCGAGGATCGCCGAGCGCAACAGGCGCGAGTACACGCCGATGAAGCTCACCGAGAGCACCAACCAGGGCATCAGCATGTGCGTGAACCACCCCCAGGGGTCGCTCGTGAGCGGCACGTAGCCCCCGAGCGGGAGCACGTTCCACTCGTAGCCCAGGTAGTACAGCAAAAGCGCCCCCAGGAAGAACACCGGCGTTGAGACCCCCAAGAGCGCCAGCACCGTGAGCCCGCGATCGAGCGAGCGCCCCGCGTGCACCGCGCTGAGCACGCCGAAGAGCACGCCGAACGTCAGCCAGATCACCCCGGCCCCAAGCGCGAGGGAGAGGGTGGGCGGGAGACTCTGCACGATCTCGTGCTCCACGTTGATCTGCTGCGAGTAGGACACCACGCTGCCATCGAGCACCTTTTCCATCGTGCGCTCGTACTGCACGTAGATGGGCTTGTCGAAGCCCCACTGGCGGCGCACGTCCTGCACCTGCCGGTGCGTGGCCAGGCGCCCCGCCATCCGATGTGCTGGATCCCCGCCGGGGAGCACCTGGAAGATGAGGAACGTCACCAGCGAGATCGCCAGCAGCACCGCCACCATGCCCGCGAGGCGCCTCAGGAGAAAGCGGGTCATCAGGGCGCCTCGGGGAGCGAGACCTCGGAGGGCAGATGCGCGAGCGTGCGCCCCACCGCGGCACCGCGCGCGCGGGGGTCGAGGGCATCGCGCAGGCCGTCGCCGAACACATTGACCCCGAGCACCGCCGCGACGAGCATCAGGCCGGGCGCCAGCACGAGGTGGATCGCGCCGGGGGTGAGGCGGATGCCTTCGGCGAGCATCGTGCCCCATGAGGGGTTGGGGTCCTGCACGCCCACACCCAGATAGGAGAGCGCCGCCTCGAAGAGGATCGCGTTGGCGAGGATCAGCGGCACGAACACCACGATCGTGGAGGTCAAATTGGGGAGGATCTCCTCGAAGAGGACGCGCGCGTGCCCGCGCCCCTGCACCCGTGCGGCGTCCACGAACTCGCGCTCGCGCAGGCTCAGCACCTGCCCGCGCAGGGGACGCGCGACGTAGGGGACGGCCACCACGCCGATGATCGCCGCGGGCAGCAGCAGCGAGTCGGCGGAGAGCGTGAACAGGCCGAGGTCCAGGCCGCCCACCGCGAGCGCCACGCCAAGCGCGACCCCCAGCAGCACCGGCGGGAACGCCCAGATCACATCCAATAGGCGCGAGAGCACGCCGTCGGCGAGCCCGCGAAAGTAGCCCGCCGCGGTGCCCATGAGCACTGCGAGGAGCATCGTGATGAGCGTCGCGAGCGCGCCGATCTCCAGCGAATTGCGCCCCCCATAGAGCACCCTTACCGCCACGTCGCGGCCGTTGGCGTCGGCGCCGAGGAAGAATTGCGAGTGCCACGTGGGCCCGATTGGCACGCCCGTGGGCGAGACCACTTCCTCGGTCTTGCCCCCCACGTGGATGACCTCGGTGATGTGGTTCTCGTTGGGGCCCGTGTGCGCCACCTCGCTCGCATATAAGGGCGCGAGCAGGCACAGCACCACCACGACCAGGAAGAGGCCCCCGAAGGCAAGCGCGGCGCGGTTGCGCGCAAGGCGCCGCCACGCCAGCCGCCAGAGGCCCACGCCCGCGCGCGGCGGTGTCATCGCCACCTCCGACGACCCGCCTCAAGCGCGCGGCGTGAGCTCATTTCAGCGTCAGCGTGCTCCAGTCGTTGCCGTACACCGGATGGAAGACGAGCCCGCCGAAGTCGATTCGTTCGGAGGTGAACTTGGGCGCGTCGTCATAGCCCAATACCGCGAGATAGGCCTTTTGCGCCGTGTATTCGTCGAGCGCCTGCCAGCGGCCCGTAACGGTGTCGAGTTTGGAGGAGGGCACCGGTGAAAGCGAAGCCAGTTCGCTCTGGATGTGCGGGTCGTTGACCTGGCTGAGGTTGTGGTTTTCGGTGGGCGATATCGATTCGGCGTCGAGCAGCTGGTAGAAGTCAACGGGGTTGGGGAAATCCTGGCTGAAGGCGATCCAGCCGGTTTGCGGGTTGACGTTCTTGATGTTGCCGATCGTTTCCGGGTACGCCGCCGCGGCGACGACCTTCTCGGTGGCCTTGAGCCCGATTTCGTTGAGCATCGAGGTGTAGTAGTCGGCGAATTCCTTGTGCGGGGGGCGGTTCTCGCTCCACACCGTCACCGGCGTGCCGGCCATCCCCGATTGGGTGATCAGTTCCTTGGCCTTCGTGAAGTTCGCCTGGCTCGGCGGTTCGCTCGCCTGCCCGTAGGGGCACGGCGCGGTGGGGTGCCCGGGCATCCCCAGCGGGAGGAGATAGCAGTCGGGCGTGAGCATCCCGCCATCCAGGCGCGACACCGCGGGGCGGTTGAGCGCGTAGTTGACGGCCTCGCGCGCCAGCTGGCTGCTGAAGGGCTTGGCCTTGGTGTTGAGGAAGAAGAACTCCGTCGACACCGTGGGCTCCTGCGCGTAGCGCGAAGAGGCCTGCGCGTGGATCTTCGGCAGCAGCGTGCCGGGGACGGTGTCGTTGTAGTCGAAGAGGTCGGCGCTGTTGTTGAGCACCTGCTCGGCCTCGGAGGAGTTGTTGGTGACGACCTTCACGTTCACGTTCACGTGACCCGAGGGGATGCCGGGGATCGCCTGCGCGGCCCAGTGCGGGTTGGCCACCAAAGAGAAGGACTGGTTGGGGACGATGTGCGCGATCTTGTACGGCCCCACTCCGGGCGGCGGTTCGGTGGGCAATGCCTTCAGCGGCGTGGAGCTCGGCACAAGCCCCGCGGCGGGAAAGGCGAGCACGTTGAGGAACGGCCCGAAGGGCGCGCTCAGCTTCACCACGATCGTGCCCGTGCCTTCGTTGCTCGTGATGCCCGAGATCGAAGAGGCCTTGCCCTGATCGAAGGCTTCGGCGCCGGCGATGTAGCCGGTGAGGAACTGCTTGTTGCCCCACCCCAGCTTGATCGCGCGCTCGATCGTGTGCGCGAAGTCAGCGGCGTGCACGGGCGTGCCATCGGAGTAGGTGAGGCCCTTGCGCAGGGTGAAGCTGTAGGTCTTGCCATCCGCGGAGACCGTGGGCAGCGTCGCGGCGAGGCCGGGGATCAGCTTGGCGCCTTCGGAGCCCGAAGCGTGCGCGTAGGTGACAAGGCCCGTGTACACGAGCCACGTGGCCTCATAGGACTGCGTGGTGGCGCCCAGGCCGGGGTCGAGCGAATCGGGCGCGGTGCCCACGAGCACCGTCACCGAGGGGCTCGAAGCGGAGAGGCCGGTGTTGGCCGCGGTGGTGTTGCTGCTCGACGAGGAGCCGCAGGCGCCGAGGCCCAGGGCGAGCGTCGCTGCGGACAGCAGGGCGAGCAGTGGACCAAGAGGGTGGCGCAGCCGGCCGGAGGCCGGCTGGCCGGGCCCCTCGACCCTTCTAATCTGCAGACCCTTTGAGCCAGAGCGCTTGTACACGAAGACTCCTCCTCGAGGCAGTACGGTTGTTGTGTGGACGCGGCGAGTTGGCGGTTCCCAGTCATCCGCCAAGTGGGTATTCCTTGTCGTTTCCGCAGATCCTCCTTTTGGACATTCCGGATAAAACCGCATAAAGCAAGTTGACTGGACGAATGAACGACCCCTCCGCCGACACGCTGTTCGAGACTGAACCGCAGGGAGAGAGTGGCCGCCCGCTCGCGGCGCGCGTGCGCCCGAGCGCGCTGGAGGACTTCGTCGGCCAGAGCCACCTGCTCGCGCCGGACTCGGCGCTGCGCAACGCGCTGGAGCAGGGAAGGGCGCACTCAATGGTGCTCTATGGGCCGCCGGGCACGGGCAAGACGACGCTCGCGCGGCTGCTCGCCGAGCACTCGCAGGCGGTCTTCGAGGAGCTCAGCGCGGTGCAGGCAGGACGCGCGGAGGTGCGCGCGGTGCTCGAGCGCGCGGCGCACCGCCGCGAGACGAGCGGCGCGGAGACGGTGTTCTTCCTCGATGAGATCCATCGCTTCAACAAGGCCCAGCAGGATGCGCTGCTGCCCGCGGTGGAGGAGGGCCTCGTGACGCTGATCGGCGCGACGACGGAGAACCCGGCGTTCGAGGTCAACGGCGCGCTGCTCTCGCGGATGCGCATCTACGCGCTGCAGGCGCTCTCCGCCGAGGAGATCGCGACTGTGCTGCGCCGCGCGCTGGCGGTGGACGAGGGACTCGGGGGCACCTCCGACGCCGGCACGAACGGCGTTCCCGAGGTTGAGGACGAGGCAATCGAATTCCTCGCGACGCGCGCGGAAGGCGACGCGCGCACGGCGCTCAACGCGCTGGAGCTGGCGAGCGCGACGGCACGCGAGCTGGGCGAGAGGCGCGTGGGGGTGGAGCGCATCGAGGACGCGCTGCAGCGGCGCGCGGTGCTGTATGACCGCAAGGGCGATCGCCACTACGACTACATCTCGGCGTGGATCAAGGCGACACGCGGCTCGGACCCCGACGCCTCGCTGTACTACCTCGCGGTGATGCTCGAGGGCGGCGAGGACCCGCGCTTCATCGTGCGAAGGATGGTGATCCTCGCAAGCGAGGACATCGGCAACGCGGACCCCGCGGCGCTCTCGCTCGCGACGGCGGCGGCGCAGGCGGTGGAGCACGTGGGCCTCCCCGAGGCGCGCTACGCGCTCGCGCAGACGGCCATCTACCTGGCCCTGGCGCCCAAGTCCGACGCGGCGGGCCAGGCGCTGAGCGCGGCGCAGCGCCACGTGCGCGAACACGGCGCCGCGAGCGCTCCCGGCTGGCTGCGACCGGGCGCACGTCCCGGCCAGGATGTGGGCGGCTACGACAACCCGCACATCCACCCCGGCCACCTCACGCGCCAGGAGCTGATGCCCGAGGGCGTGGAGGGCGCGCGCTTCTACGAACCCGACGAGGCCGAGGCGGCGCTCGCGGAGCGCCTGGAGCAGGTGCGCCGCGGGCGCGGGATGAAGGGATAGGAGAGGACCCCTACCGGGGTCCTGCGAGGGTCGGTTTGCGCGGTGATAGGGCCCCTGCCCATCCCCGCAGCGAATCCTGTCCGTCTACCCGACCGAATGAGAGGCCAATCCGATCCATCCCACGCGGCGCGATGGCCGCAAGCGCTTCAGGACGCCCCGGACAGCGGGTACGATGTGGTTATGGCCGAGCTGAGGACATCCACACGCCCACGCCGGACGCGAACTTTGAAGACCAGCGACGGCCGGACAATTCGCGTCCGCAAGGCGACACTGACGACCACCGAGGAGCGCACAGCGGCGATCCGTCGCGCGGCTGGCAGCATCAAGACGGATGTACTCGTAGACACCAGCTACTACCGCAACGGCCGCGGACGGTAGCCCTCGATGGGCAGCGGTCGGGGCGCGGGACGACCACGCCTGCCCCGCGGCGTCACCAGTCTTGGCGCCGACGGTTGCAGCGCCCCCGATGCAGTGGTTCTCGACACCAGCGCGGTTGTCGAGTTCCTGCTGCCATCACAGCGCGCACATACATACTGGCGCGGTTTCTTCGAGGCGTGCACAGAGCACGGAACTGTGCTCGTCTTCAACCGTCTCGTCGAAACCGAGCTATACGACGCACTCTTCAACATCGCACTCCAGGAGCGCTGGGGAAAACACGCCACACACGGGCCGAAGCGCTATGACGGGCGCGTCCGCGCTCGCGCCGCGCGCCTTCTGGATATCTACCGCCAACGATGGAGCGAAGTCGCTGAGGCCAGTGACACGGCGCCCATCGAGATCGGCGAAGTCCTCGACCGAGTGCCTCAATTGATGCGCACATATGGGATGCGCTCCCATGACGCGGTACACGCTGCAACCGCGATTCACACTCAGACGCCGCTGATCGCCACCACCGACACCGGCTTTGCCGCCCTGCCCGAGAAAACACTCGAGATCGTCTCGGACCCGCACAGAGTGCCCCACATGCGTCGCCGCCGCGTCCAGTGGACCGCGCGGGTCGCGGGGGGTCGCGCGTGATCGATTCGGAGGCCCAACGATTGCCCGCGGCATGGGGCGCAATAATCGCGTTGGCATGAACACGGCCTCCAGCGAGAGCACCCAGATGGCCGCGCCGGCGCAGACGACCGTGCTCGCACGCGATCCGGCGACGGGGGCGCGGTTGGGCGAGGCGCCCGCCACCGCACCCGAGGAGATCGAGGGGGTGGTGGGCGAGGTCGCGCGCGTGCAGCCGCTGTGGGCGCTGTTGCGCGTGGAGGACCGCGCGCGCTACATGCGCCGCGTGGCGCAGGCGATCATCGACGAGTTCGACGAGCTCGCGGAGCTGCTCGGGCGCGAGCAGGGGCGCCCGCGCGGCGAGGTGATGACGCTCGAGCTGTTGCCCGCGATCGACGCGCTGATCTGGATCGCCGAGGAGGGGGGCTCGATATTGGGACGCCAGAAGGTGAAGGTGCACCGCTCGCTGTCGCTCACCAAGCGCGCGCGCATCGTGCACGAGCCCTACGGCGTGGTGGGGGTGATCGGCGCGGGCAGCGCGCCCTTCGCGCAGCCGCTCGGACAGATCGCGGGAGCGCTGTTGGCGGGCAACGGGGTGGCGTTCAAGCCCGCGCCGCGCGCGGCCCTGGCGGGCGAGCGGATCGCGCGGGTGCTGGCGCGCGCGGATCTGCCCGAGGGGCTCGTGCGCCTCGTGCACGGCGGCGCGCCGGTGGGGGTGGCGCTCGCGCGGGCGTCCTGCGACAAGGTGCTGTTCACCGGCTCGCCCGCGGTGGGGAGGGTGGTGGCGCGCGCGTGCGTCTCCCAGGACAAGGAGGTGACGGTGGAGCTGGGGGGCAAGGACGCGATGCTGGTGCTCGCCGACGCCAACATCGCGCGCGCGGTGGAGGGCGCGCTGTGGGCGGGCTGCGCCGGCGCGGGGCAGGCACGCGGCTCGGTGGAGCGCGTGTATGTGGAGCGCGAGGCCCACGGGCGCTTCGTGGATGGCCTCGTGGAAGGCGCGCGTGCGCTCAGCGTTGGCGACCCCTCCAAGCCCGGCACGCGCATGGGGCCGCTGGCCTCGCAGCGGCGCCTGGAGCACGTGCGCGAGCTGGTGGACGAAGCCGTCGCGCAGGGTGCACGGGTGCTCTGCGGCGGACCCCTGGAGGCCCAGCCCGAGGGCTGCGAGGGCGCCTTCTACGCCCCCACGGTGCTCACGGGCGTAACGCACGCGATGCGCGTGATGCGCGAGCCGCTCGATGGACCCGTGCTCGCGGTGATGAGCGTGGATGACTCCGCGCAGGCGATCGCGCTCGCCAACGACGGCGACTACGGCCTCGGCGCGTCGGTGTGGACGGCGGATCGCTACCACGGCCTGCGCATCGCGCGCGATTTGAGGGCGGGGATGGTGTGGCTCAACGACCACCTCCCCGGCCCCGCCGTCTCGCGCGGCCCGTGGGGCGCCGCGGGAGGGAGCGGATTGGGCCGCACGCTCGGCGAGACCGGTCTGCGGGGGTGCGCGCAGGAGAAGCTCATCACCTGGGATCCCCCGCGCACGCGCGGGCTGTGGTGGGCGCCCCACGACACCACGCAGGTGAAGGCCGCGCGCGCGGTGGCGCGTTTACGCTCGGCGCGGGATTCAGACCGCGAGCGGGCGTGGCGCCAGGGCGGGCCAGCGCTCGTGCGGGTGTTGATGAGGGCGCTCAGGCGGCGGTAGCCGCCCTCCAGCCTCGGCACGCCGGGAGGCCCTACCCTGTGGGTATGCCTGCACAGGCCTACATGGGTAAGGAGTGCGTCTGCCAGCTGCGCAGAGGGATCTGCGATCAGAGCTGCGTGCGCGACATGCTCGAGACGCCCTTCTACATCGCCTGCCTGAAGCTCAGGGGGCGCCGCTGTCTGGTGGTGGGCGGCGGCGAGATCGGCCTCGAGAAGGTCGAGGGGCTGCTCGCGTGCGACGGCGATGTGACGCTGATCGCGCCCGAGGCGGTTCCCGCGCTGGAGGAGCACGCGCGCGAGGGCTCGATCCGCTGGGAGCGGCGGGAGTACGCCGGACCCGCGGACCTCGAGGGTGTGTTCATGGCGATCGCCGCCACCGACGATACCGATGTCAACATCGCCGTCTACGACGACGCCGAGCGCCGCGCGATGCTCGTGAACGTGGTGGATGTGCCGCCGCTGTGCAACTTCATCCTCCCCGCGATCGTGCGCACCGGGCCGCTCGCGATCGCGATCTCCACCGCGGGCGCCTCGCCGGCGCTGGCGAAGCGCATGAAGCGCGAGATCGAAGCGCAGTTCGGCGAGCCCTACGCGCGGCTGGCTGTGCTGCTCAACGAGGTGCGGGGGTGGGCGAAGGGGACGCTTCCCACGTATCAGGATCGCAAGGAGTTCTTCGAGGGGATCGTCAACGGGGAGCCCGATCCGGTGGCTTTGCTGCGCGGCGAGGAGGTTCTTGCGGGGGCCTCTCATGAGGGCGATCTCACAGGGGAGCAGGCGGTGCGGGAGTTGATTGCGCGGGCGCAGGGTGGGCGTTCTTCGGCTGTCGTTTGAGTTGCGAACTGATCGCAGTGTCCTTCGGGTGCGGCGGGTGGTCTGGTGTCGCGGACGGTCTGGTATCCCCGTTTACTGACAACTCGGAGGAGTCGTCGCGTAGTGGTCGGTGCAGACTGTTGGCGCGGACGGGGGGTATAGGCACTACGCCACCTGGCGCAACGAGGTGACGGACGTAGTGGGCTTGCCGGCCCGCCGTAATTCGATACAACGGTCTCCGTATCGTGCCCTTCGCCGACTCGCAGTCCCGGTCGCCAAAGCGGGCAGCCTTTCTGTACGAGAACCAACTCCCAAACACACAAACAACGCCCAGCGAGAACCAACTCGAAAAAAACCCGCCGCACCCCCACCGTCAGCGCGAACACACCCAATCTCCTCACGAGGAGAAGCACACCCACGCGATCGAGTGGCGTGCGGCAACCGCACATGAAGTTGAGCGAACTCAAACGCTTTACGGCAACTACGCCCGGGGGCGTGCGTCCGCGACGGCGAACACGGGACCGGAGCCGCCGGCAACACGCTACGGCGGGCCGGCAAGCCCACTACGCCCGTCATCACGACACGCAATGTGGCGTAGTGCCTACACCCCCCAAACGCCGCCAACCGTCTGCACCAACCACTTCGCGGAGACTCCCCCGGATCGTCGTCACACCACGCAATGTGGCGTAGTGCCTACACCCCCAAACGCCGCCTACAGCCTGCACCAAGCACTTCCCGGCGACCCCTCCGAACTGTCATTGCGTTACGCGCCGTCACACAGTCGGCGAGTGCGACGGGGACCTCAAACCGCGATTTCCTCCCGGATGTAGCTGACCAGCAGCGGATCGTCGAACCTCCAGTCCCCCGGTCCCCCACGGTTGATGATGCCCGTGCGCTCGAGTCGCTTCAACATGCGGCTCGCGGTCTGAGAATCGAGGTCTCGGTACGGTGAGATTCCGCCCGCCAACCGAGCGACGACTGTGATTGCCACCGCCCCCATTGCCCTGATGGCCTCCACAGCGTCGTCGTGACGCGCTCGCTCGGCCTCCATCGCACCCCGCCAGCCACGCTGCGCCAGTGTCATATCGATGTGCTGCGCATCGAACTCGATCGCGGCGGAATGAGTCTGCTGAGCGATCAGCATCACGGTGCGCGGATGACTGTCGCCAAGCTCGATGATGCGCTCCAGCGCGTCGTCGTCGATCGTGCAGTTGTCCTCGGCAAAGCGACTCCTCAGGCCCCTCTTCCACTCCTGGGGCGCAATCGGCGTGAGATCGTGAAAGCCGCCGAATCCATAGAACGCACGGCGGCGGCTGGTGAACAGCTCGCGCATCATGCGCTCCATGCTGCCGGCGAACAGGCTCGTGACCCCGCTGGACTCATAGATCGTCTCGCGCATGTACTTCATCAGCGCATCGGGGTCTCCGTAGGCGCCCCTGCTGGTGGCCAGCTCCTGCAGCTCGTCGATGAACATCACCAGCGGCCGTCCGTCGCGCTGGGCGATGCGACCGGGCAACTCCAGCGCCAGGCGCAGCGCACGCTCCGGATCCTGCGCCGCAAGACCTGGACGCAGCGCCAACTCGACCCCATCGCCAAGCTCCGCCTGCACCTTCATCGCCAGCGTGAGCGCCGCACCGCGCAGGGCAGCCGTGCCAAGGCCACGCACGCGCTCGATCAACCTGTGCATGGCCCCGCGATTGGACAGTGCGGCCTCCGCGATCGCCTCAGCCAGCGTTGCCGCGTTCGTATGTTTGAAGAGGCTCACCTCCACCGTGTAGGAGCCGCCGGCGTGCAGTTGCCCCATCGCCGCTTCGCATACGCTGCTCTTGCCCGTACGGCGAGGACCGGCGACAATCCGGTGAGCGCCGTTGGAGAGCTGCAACACCAGCTGCTCGACATCCTCCTGGCGGCCGATCATGCGCTCGAGGGGCAGCGGTGCGTCGGAGGGAAATAGCAGGCGACTGGAGATCCTTGGCATTTGAACCCACTGGTCGGAGCAATACAAGCGAGGCGTCGCCACAAACTAGTGTCATAGCCACTAGTACGATCAAGAATACTATCAGCTTCTGTCATAGATCCATGACAAATCTGTCATAGCTCCATGACAAAATCGTCATGCTCAGGCCCCCTCCCCAACCCCGCACCCAATCCTCCGCCCCCGCGGACACTCACCCACCCGCCCTGCGGCTCGATGGGCTCACGCGCAACTACGGCGAGCGCGCCGCCCTCAGCGAGCTTTCGCTGTCGCTGCCCGCCGGCGCCACGCTCGTCGTCTTTGGGGCCAACGGCGCCGGCAAGACCACGCTGCTGCGCGTGCTTGCGACGCTGCTGCGTCCCCACGCCGGGGAGGTTCAAGTGCTGGGGCGCTCTTTGCCGGGGGATGGGTGGGCCGTGCGGGGGCGTATCGGGCTTTTGGGCCACGAGCCGCTTCTGTATCGCGAGCTGAGCGCGCACGAGAACCTCCGCTTTCATGCGCGCCTGCACGGCGTTGGGCCCGAGCGCGGGCGGGAGCTGCTCGCGGCCGTCGGAATGGAGGCTCGCGCGCACGAGCCCCTTCGCGAGCTCTCGCGGGGGATGGTGCAGCGCGTCGCGGTCGCGCGTGCGGTGCTTCACGACCCCGAGCTGCTGCTGCTCGACGAGCCCTACGCGAACCTCGACCCCGCCGCGCGCGAGCAGGTCGCGGGATTGATCGGCCGTGCGAGTGCCCGCACGCGCGTGATCTGCAGCCACGATCCCAGCGGCGGCCTCGCCGAGGCCGACCTCGTGCTCGGGCTGCGCGAAGGGCGCACCGCGTTTTTGGGGGACGCCGCGGGCGTCGCTCCCGAGGAGATCGCGGGGCTCTACCGATGAGCGTCGCCTCCGGGGGTGCCGACATCGCGGCCGTCGGCGAGTCCTCGCCCGGGGCGGAGGGGCCGGCGCGGCATGCACCCGTAAAGCCGCCCCGCGCGCTCGCGACGGTGGCCACGCTCCTGCGCAAGGAGCTTCTCGTCGAGTGGCGCACGCTCGAGTCCGTTCCCGGGATGTCCCTCTTCGCGGTGAGCACCTTCGTGGTGTTCCACTTCGCCCTCCAGCAGTCGAGCGTCAGCGGCGCCGAGGCCGCGGGGATCCTGTGGGTGACGCTGCTGTTCGCCGCGATGCTCGGCATCAACCGCCTGTTCGTGGCCGACGCCGAGCAGGGGGGCTTCGATGGGTTCCTGCTCGCCCCCGTCGATCGCACCGCGCTCCTGGGGGCCAAGGCGCTCGCGCTGCTCGGCTACCTGATCGCGCTGGAGATCGTCGCCGTGCCCGCGTTCGCGCTCCTGCTCGACCCCTCGCTGGGCCAGGCATTGCCGGAGCTGCTGCTCGTGCTCTTCCTCGCGGACATCGGCGTGGCGCTGATCGGCACGCTCGTGGCGGCGCTCGCGGTGCAAACGCGTGCGCGCGACCTGCTCGGGCCGCTGCTTTCGCTGCCGCTGCTCGTGCCGATCGTGATCGGCGCCGCCCGCGCCACCGCGCCGCTGCTCGCCGTGGGGCATGGGGGAAGCAGCCCGCTGCGCTGGCTGTTGACGCTGGCGCTCTATGATTTGGTTTTCGGGCTGATCGCCTACGCGGTATTCGACTTCTTGTTAGAGGACTGACTTGTACGGAAAGCATCTCCGCGCGCTGAGCATCGCCACCCCCATTGCCTTCGCGGTGGCGCTTGGCCTGATCTTCTTCTACGCCCCGCTCGAGGCCGATCAGGGCTTCGTGCAGAAGATCTTCTACATCCACGTTCCCCTCGCGATCGTCTCGCTGTGCGGGTTCGTGCTCGGTGGGCTACTCGCGATCCAGCACCTCCGCACGCGCGACTCGCGCTGGGACATGCGCTCCTATGTCGCGATCCACATGAGCCTCATCCTCGGCGTGGGCACGCTCATCACCGGCTCCATCTGGGCGAAGGCCTCGTGGGGGCACTGGTGGGTGTGGGACGAGCCCACGCTCGTCTCCTTCCTGATCGTCTTCCTGCTCTACGCCACCTACCAGCCGCTGCGCTTCTCGATCGAGGACCCCGAGCGCCAGTCGCGCTACGCCTCCGTCTTCGCCATCACCGCCGGTGCCTTCGTGCCGCTCAACTTCCTCGCCGTGCGCATGTCCACCGGCTTCGTGCACCCCCGCGTGCTCGGCAACAGCACCAACCTGCCCCCCAAGATGGCGCTCACCTTCTACGTCTCGCTGCTTGCCGTCGCGCTGCTCTACGCCACGCTGTGCTCCTTTGAGATGACCGCCAAGCACACCCGCGGGCAGCTCCGTGCTGTGCGCCGCCGCGTCTCGGGCGAGGTGGCGCCGCGCGTACGCAGCGCGGCCCCGGCCGCTATCCCCCACTCACCGGCCCCGCAGGACCCCTTCAAGGGGTCCTCTTCCTCTTCCTCTTCTCGACCCATCGGCACGACGACCGCCGTGGGAAGGCCGGGCGCCTGATGCCCGCGCTGCCGCTGCACGAGGCCGGCAAGTACGTCGCCGCCGCCTACGTCGTCGTGTTCGCGATCGTCCTCATCTACGTCGCCATCATGGCCCTTCGCCTCAGCCGCGTGCAGCGCGAGCTCGACGAGCTGCTTTCGCGCTCCGAGGCCCCCTCGCCCGCGAGCGAGCCCTCGGGTCTCGCGCGCCCGGAGGCACGCGCGTGAACGAGCTGCTCGCGCTCGGCATCTCGCACAAGACCGCACACGTGGAGCTGCGCGAGCGGCTTGCCTTCACCGCATCCGCGGCCGTCGAGTTCGCCGGGGAGGCCCTGCAGAGCGCCGAGGTGCGCGAGGCCGTCGCGATCTCCACCTGCAATCGCACCGAGGTGTACCTCGTCGTGGGGGACCCCGTGCGCGCCGAGGCCGACGTGCTCGGCCTGCTCGCGGGGCTCGCCTCGATCCGCCCCACCGAGCTCGCCGAGGCGATCTACGCGCTGCGCAACTGCGAGGCCGCGCGCCAGCTCTTCCGCGTCACCGCGGGCCTCGAGTCGATGATCGTCGGCGAGGCCGAGATCCAGGGGCAGGTCAAGCGCGCGTATGAGGCAGCGCTCGCCGCCGGGCACACCGGGCCGCTCTCCAACCGCCTCTTCAGCGCGGCCCTCACGGCAGGAAAGCGAGTGCGCTCGGAGACCGCCATCGGCTCCTCGCGTGTGAGCGTCCCCTCCGTCGCCGTCGATCTCGCCGCCCGCGTGCTCGGCAGCCTGGAGGACCGCCACGTAACGATCCTCGGCGCGGGCGAAACCAGCGAGCTCACCGCGCAGGCGCTCGCCGCGCAGGGCGCCGGCACGATCTTCGTCGCCAACCGCCACGCCGATCGCGCGCTCGGGCTCGCGCGGCGCTTCGGCGGCTCGGTCGTGGGGCTCGATGGACTCCCCGAGCAGCTCGCGAGTGCCGACATCGTCGTCAGCTCCACCTCCTCACCCCACACGATCGTCGGCGTCGAGGAGCTCGCCACCGTCGTCGCGCGCCGCGAAGGGCGGGGCGGGCGGGCACTACTCTTGATCGACATCGCCGTGCCCCGCGACATCGACCCCCGCTGCGGCGAGCTCCCCGGCGTGACGCTCTATGACATCGACGACCTCCAGGAGGTCGTCGCGCGCAACCTGTCCTCGCGCGCCGAGGAGGTGCCCCGCGCGCAAGAGATCGTCGAGGAGGAGATCCACCGCTTCGCGCGCTGGCTCGGCCAGCTCGACACCCTCCCCACCGTGAGCGCCCTCCACGAACACGCCGACGCGCTCGTGGAGCAGGTGCTCGCCGAAAACTCCGAGCGCTGGGAGAGCGCCTCGGCGCGCGACATGGCCCGCACCGAAGCGATCGCGCGCGCTGTCGCCAAACGGCTGCTTCACGAGCCGACGATTCGTCTGCGCAGCCTCACCGAGGAGAGAGGCCATTCGAGCGTCGAGCTCGTGCGCGAGCTCTTCGGCCTGCGCGAGGACTTTCCGGTGGAAGAGCCCCCCCAGGGCGAGCGGCTCGCGGAGGTGCACCCCATCCGCCGACGGCGCTGATGCGACTCGGCACGCGCGGCAGCGCGCTCGCGCTCGCCCAGGCGCAGCAGGTGGCCGAGCTGTTGAAGTCCCACGTCCCCACCCCGGTGGAGATCGTCACGGTCACAACCACCGGCGACCGCCAAAACGGCGCCGGCCGCAGCACCGTGCCGGGCGAGAACGACAAGTCCCGCTGGGTCCTCCAGCTAGAGCAGGCCCTTCAGGTCGGCGAGATCGACCTCGCCGTGCACTCCGCCAAGGACGTCCCCAGCGAGCTCAGCAAGGGCCTCGCGCTGATCGGCGCCCCCCCGCGCAGCGCGGTGGAAGACGTACTCTGCGGCGAGAGCGGCCTCGAGCAGCTGCCCCACGGTGCGCGCGTGGGCACCAGCAGCGTCCGTCGCGCCGCGCAGCTCCTCTCCGTACGCAGCGACCTGCGCATCGAGGCGATCAGCGGAAACGTCGACACGCGTCTGCGAAAGCTCCACGAAGGCCCTCTCAACGCGATTGTCCTCGCGCGCGCCGGGCTCCTGCGCCTCGGGCGCGAGGACGAGGCCCACTTCCCCCTCGACCCCCAGCGCTTTCCTCCCAGCCCCGGCCAGGGAATCCTCGCCCTGCAGGGGCGCATCGAGGAGGACGCCGTGATCGAGGCCGTCACCGCCATCACCCACACCGAGACGATGGCCTGTCTGCTTGCCGAGCGCGGCCTCGCACGGGGCCTCGGCGCCTCCTGCCACACGCCGCTCGGGGCGTGGGCCACGCCCGCGGGGTGCGGGTGTCTGGAGCTGCGCGCCTGGGTCGGGCTCCCCGACGGGTCCTCCTGGGTCGCCGATCAGCTCGTCGGGGGGTTCTATGAGCCCGAGGAGCTTGGGCTGCGCGTTGGGGAGCGCATGCGTTCTGCCGGGGCCGGGGAGTTGTTGCGGCGGGCGGAGGAGATCTCGCTTGAGGGCGGGTGAAGGGCAGGCGGGTTCTCCTCGCGAGGAGCCCTCCCGCGGGACCCTCGTTGGCTGTGAATCCCACCCGTCACCAATATTCTGCTACTTCTTCTTCCCCTTCTTCTTGTGTCGCGGATGGGGCTTCCTGACGCACTTCGCGCCCTTCTTCACAAAGCCCTTCTTGCACTTGATCACATGTGGTCCAAGTGGGAAAACGGGAATGGCGAGCAACGTCGGCGCACCCGGCTGAAAGATCATGGTGGGCAGCCCTGGCGTCGTAAACGTTTGATCCGCACCCATCCCCACGCCTGCCGCGTCGCTGGCCACGAGACGGTAATGATATGTGACGCCAGGGAGCAGGCCCGTGAAACTCGCAGTAACGATTTCTCGCTGTTCGATATTCCCGAACACCTGCGTGGCATAGCCTTCGCCGGATCCCAATTCGAACCGATAACTCGCGAACTGGCCGGTGGGATCGACCAACCCAGAAATCGTGGCCCCGTTGGGGGAGACATTGCTGGCGACGCCGGTTTCAACCGCAGGTGGAACGCCCGCCAATGTGGTGAAAACCTCATCCGGGCCCGTTGTGGTGCCCGACGCATTTGTCGCTACAAATGCGTAGTGATAAGTGACACCGGGCGCTAGCCCAGCGATCAGCTGTTCAACCGGATAAACGGTTCCAGCTTCTTCTTCTTCGTTGAACTGGGTATAGGATTCTGGAGTGCTCGCCCCATATTCGGCGGTTGCCCCATACTCTATATGATAGCGAGTGAGACCCCGGCCCGGACTGATCATATCGTGCAGGGTCGCTTCATGCAACGATACATTTGTCGCAAACGGAGATAGGTCATTGACAGTGGGAAGCGCCGGAAGGGTGGTAAACGTCTTATCGCCTCCGAAGGTGACTCCGTGTTCGCTGGCTGTGAATAGCCGATAATGGTAGGTCGTGCCTGGCTGTAATTCGGCAATCGGCGCAGCCGGGGATATCGGTCCTTCGCTGCTGCTTTCTTCGAATTCACTCAGCCCCCCATATCCTTCTGTTGTACCGTACTGAAAAAAGTATACCGTTCCTACACCTTCCGGATTCAATTCGCCATGCAGCGTTGCAGTGGTTATACCGATATTG
Source organism: uncultured Solirubrobacterales bacterium (assembly GCA_963725525.1). Lineage (GTDB taxonomy): Bacteria > Actinomycetota > Thermoleophilia > Solirubrobacterales > Solirubrobacteraceae > Palsa-744. The sequence continues at coordinate 250,520 of CAVRYP010000008.1, read as the reverse complement.
CTCGCAGGTCCGGTGACTACACCTGCAACGGCGGGACCAGTAGTGAAAACACCATCCTGACCGTTGCTGGTTCCATTGGCATTTACGGCTACGAGTCGATAGTGATAGGTTGTTTCTGGCGTCAATTCCGTTAGATTCGCCGCGATCTGCTGACTGGCTGATGCGGACGAAGTTTCTTCAGGGCTCCTGAATTCGTAAGACTGACTGGTCCCATATTCAAAGAAATACTGAGTTTCCACGCCCTCTGGATTGACAGTTCCCGCCACCGTCGTGGTGGTCCCCTTTTCATTGGAATGCCCTCCGGTGCTCACATCGGCCAACTGCACCAAATCAAACACATCCACATTATCATGGGGGCCATCGGCAACATAGATCGTGCCATTGCTCGAGTCGATCGTGATGCCTGTCGATCCGCCGATCGGTTCGGGCGTGAGTCCGAACACCTCAGAAGGCAATGCTTCTTCGCCGGTGGAGCCAAACTGCCTTATCTGATAACCACCGGAATGGCCGTTGCCAACAAATACTTCATCGGCCGTATTCGTCACGATGGCTCGCGGAAACTGTTCAGCCACCCTGCTGCCATCCATCGTACGAGTCAAGGCGAAGGGTGGACCAGGTCCAAACTCCTCCACGCTGCTGGCGCCGTTGATAACGTATATATCGCCGCTGGCATCCACCGTAACGCCAAACGCATTTTCGAAGCCATTAGTGATCTCAGCAAGATATTCTCCCGAGGGTGAGTACTCCACCGCGCGTGCGTTTCCCGCATCGGCGACCCACACATCTCCCGTGGTCGAGTCGACGAAGACACTATTGCCACCCTTTAGGTCGGCGATGCCATTGTCGGGATCGAGAGCGCTACCGGGGTCCCCGGGCGCAGGTCCTCCAAACTGTCCCAGGAAGACACCTGCCGACGAGAACTTCTCGATCCGCAAATTTTCGCGATCCGCGACATACACGTCACCTCCCGAGCTCCCGGAGGAATTATCGACCGACACACCGACCGGTGTACTGAACTGACCTTCGCCCGCTCCCGCAACACCCTTCTGACAGCCACTCGTGCAAACCTCAAACTTTGCTTCTCCATCACTCACGCCCCAGCCCCACGCGGCGATAAACGTGCCGCTCGCGGTGAACTTCTCGATCCGATTGTTTTCCGTATCCACGACATACACATCATGAGTTGCCTCATCCACCGCCACCCCTGCACCGGGAGCGCTGGTTTCCGGGTTCAGCGAAAGCTGTCCAGCTCCACTGCCGGCTTCGCCAAACACTCCGGTGCGATTCCCATAGCCGAGGAATGCATACGTGGGGTCGGCTAGAAGCGTCAGTATGCCGCCCCATGCGACACAAGCCACTACCCCAGCCCGCAGCAATCTGTGCGTCGCGAATCTCATCGCGCCCGCCCCCCGCTCTGCTTTGCCCGGCGCGTGCGCTTCGCCTTCAGCTTCACCTTCGGACAGCCCGCCACCGCAATCTTCGTCGTGCGGACCAATCGCCGACCGTTCTGCCCGACGATCGTGGTGGGCATCGTCAGAGGCTTGGCGCACAAGCTTCCGCCGACAGTGAGCGCAGAGTACGGCCCTTCGGGCAGTCGCAGCTCGAAGCTGGAGATCGGCACATCCGGAACATTGGCGAACGTGCTGCTGGTGATCCCCTTCCTGCTGATGTTGATCGAGCCAGTCAGGTCCACGCGCACTCCCTCGCCCTGCACGATCACATCGATGTCGGGGAAAGCCGCGCCACCATGAGAGACCAGATAGGCCGGCCCGCTCAACCTGACCGGCAGTACCGGCGAGTGGGCCACGACGATGCCTACCAGCGACCCTGGAGGACACGCGGCGGGATTGACATTGAAGACTGTGTCTCGGCATGCTTTCTGGATCGTCGTGAGTCTTGCCGGCAGCTGCTTGGGCAGCGACACGGCCACGCTGTGGATGTTCGCCTGACCCGCCATGGAGGACACCTTGGCGTCGAAGCCGACTCCTCTCTTCTTCGAGCCAGGCGCACGCGTCGAGACGCTGAAGCCGGGATTGAATGGGAGGTTCTTACATCCCCCGGCCGCGTAGGGCGAGGCGACCTGCGCGGCGCTTCCCTGGGCGGAGACGACCGTCGCAGTGATCTGCTGCGCGGCGCAGTTGGTGGGATTGAACATGAACTGCGATCGATCTATCGTGACGTTCACCGTCTGCGCCCGTAGGGGCACCCCGTCGAGGATCTGTGGAAGTGGGTCGCTTGTGATCGTCAGCGCGGCGGTTGTTGGATCGATGTTCACTGCCGAGCGCACCACCACGGTACCCAGGTTGAATGGGCCGGCGACCGCCGGGATCGCGACAGACAGTCCGAATGGCGCGCCCCTGTAGGGGCCTGTCAGGTACACAGGCCCAGGCACCCAGAAGGGATGCGACCCCGCGCCGGCCGCCGCCGTGGCGGTGCCGATGCGCGATGCAGCAGAACAGGTCCCCTGCGCAGCCTGCGGTTCCTGGCAGAGGGTTACGTGCGAGAGCATGCCCACCAGCCCAGGGGGGGTGTGCACCTGGATCGCCCTTAGGTCCTGCTGGCGATCGGTTCGACCGAAAGTGACGCTGAAATTGGTGTAGGCGGCAGCGGCGGGATTCGTGGTTCCTGCCAGGAACGAGGGCGTGAACGGCGAGCCGTCACAGCCTGTGACCGAGAAGGCGCTGGTGGGATTCGCATCGGGTGTTTCGGGCGCGCTCCAGGGTGTTATGTCTGCTGTTGTGAGCGCTTCCCCGCATGTCTGCGGGTTCGCAAGCGGTGCGCGGGGGCCACCCTTGAGGGTCAGCTTTAGGTCGCTGAAGGGTAGCTGCGGCGCTTCCTTGAACCTGGCTGTGATCTGCCCCGTAACGGGATTCGCCGACGCCGTTCCGTGGAGCTTGACCGCCACTCCTGGACCTTCCAACTGCAGATACAGGCCAAACAGATTCCCGTCAATCGCGTCTGCATCCGTACACTCCAGCTGACCCGCTCCTCCACATCCGGGCTGAGCGACGTAGACCTGCCCATGGAGCGGTTCGGCCAGCAGCGGCGTAATCGCTTCGACTATTCCCACCTGAGACGCACGCGGACAATGGCCCATGCCCGAAGAGAACAGGTCGATTCCTTCAGGGCCCGTCGCTGGACAGGAGACGAGACCATCTGCCGCCGAGGGAGAAAGCGACACGCCTTCTGGTAGCGTCACCGTTGCTTCCTTCACATCTGGTGTCGCTAGTGCTTCCAGATCCGGCGGGGCCTGGGGGACATTGAGATCGAATGTGTATCCTGCGGGCTCATCGGCCGTATGGTTTTCTGGTCCAAAGGCGAATGACGGTCCGAACTGCAGCAGATCACAGCCAGCAACCGACACAGCCTCTGCTTTTTCGCTTATCCACTGACTTGGTTCTTCCCAGCTGTCGGCTTCAGCCGTCGCTATGGAGGGATTTCCGTTACAACTACTGGGATTGGTAAGAAAAGCTGTACGACTATTTACTTCAATATTTGGGGGATTATTCATGACCTGAGGATCGCCGAAAAAGGTTGCTATTACGTTACTCACCTTTCCAATCGCGGGGATGTTTGGGGCTGAAAGGTGTAGCTTGTACTCAGGACCAGGGTCCACGCTTGCGTACAAAAATACCGGCCTATTGATGCCGCCGAGGAAAAACCCAAACTCAGCTGGGTAGCCTCGCTCCGGCACCACGTTATAAATCGGATATGCGCTTTCCTCTTCCCTGTAGAGCCCCTGAGCATAGTTTACGAAGAAAGTGCCCACGCGGCTGCTTGCCGGACACGTCTTGGCGTATATCTTGATGATCGTACACTGCGAAAGAGCCTGCGGATTTCCGATCAGTCCTGGAGGCAGATCAAACTCCATATCCCTCGGCTTACGCACGGGCTGTTCGGGGGCACCCGGTTCTTCCGCCAGTTCCTGCTGAGGAAAGTCAATAGACGTCGTGAGTGAAAAAGGATGGCTACCTGCCTGGGTCGCCGGCAGCCCGTCGCTGCCAGCAGCCTGAAGCGAAAAATCCAGAAATCCGAAAGGCTGCGGAAGAAAGCCGGTCGTTATGACCTTCGTTGGTCGACTCTCAGTCGCGCTCGGTGCTCCTCCTCCAGAAACCGTCACAGTGTTCGTCACAGATCCTGTAGCTGACACCGCCACCGGAATAGTCAACACACCTGCCTGTCCCAATGATGGTACGTCACTTTCTAAGGAACAAGACACAGTGGATGCGCCCAAAGCCGCGGAGCACGTCCAACCCGGACCCCCTACAGCACCGCCCACGAATACTCCTATAGGTAGAGCATCCGTCACGACGACACGTCCGCTGGTTGCCGTACTTCCAGTATTTGTAAGCAAAATTATAAATCGGTCGGCCGTTTCGCCACCACCGTGAGCCGATGTAACCATGACCGTCGGCTGCGCAACCGATGCTATTGACCATGCAGGAGCCTTGATCGTCATTCCCACCGCCTGGCCGCACAAGCTTAAGGCAGCAGCCGCTACCACGACCGAAAGCGCCACGACTATCCTGGGTGTCGTCCGGCCAATCATCGAGAGGTTGTCCTATGAACTGGCCTTGTATTGATATGCCGCTTGTGTTGCGCCTTTCTTGACTTCTGCTTTCGACCGTGCGTAAGCTTTCGCTTGGACTTCTTCTTTTTGGCTATGCCTATTTTGCGAGTCGCAAATGGTCTTGGTTCAACGATCTGTTCGCCGGCAGACTGACTATAACTTCCTGGCGCTAATCCCGGGGGCGCCATCAGCATTCCCCCCTGACATTCGTCACCTTCACATCTAGCGGACGCTGTCGCCGGCAGAAAGCCGCCCTCGACGCGTGCATCATAGATGTCTACCTGAGTGTCGCCGTCCTGGGGTACGAGCTGATCAGCTGTCGTAAAGAATATATTTTTGCCGGATTCATCGATTCCTAATAAGGATGTACTAGGCGATTCTCCCTGTCCAATGGAGAGGTCGAGCCCGTCGGAGATCAACCTCACCTGACCTGAATGATACTCGTATACATTTGGGGAGCCGACCGCGGCGCCTAGAGTCAGTGCATCATCGCTTTCGAACACAACGTACGCTCCGTCGCCAGACATCGAGCGTAGACGAGGTGCCGGATTCTGGAAATTCTGGTAGCTTTCTGTGACTATGCGCGCGGGATATTCGGTCGTGTTGCCATTGTTGTTGAATCCATTCTCGCCAACGGATATACGCACCAGCTTTTCTGCCACTGAATCATACATGAAGACCTGTGGGACACTGCTGCTGTCGTCCGGCGTCAAATTTGCGCTACTGATAAAGACAAGGAAATGACCATCTGATGTAGCGTCCACGGGGCGCAGATCCAACTGCGCCCAGTCGGCCGAATCGGCAGCGTTCAGCGTTCCGATAAACGCTGTATGGCCACTAGGGTTTTTAGCGTCTCGCTCATAAACATAGAGATTATTTCCCCCCAATTGGGCCTTGTCACCGACCGAGTTTGGCGTTGTCGTCAGAACTCCATGCGCAACAAAATAGACGTGCGAGCCGTCCTCTGACACTCGCACAACACCAAGCACTTCCGCATTTGCGCCGGGGGTCATATCTCCAATCCCCCCAACAGACGCATGAATCATACTGGTCACGCCAAACCGCTTAATCCCGGCGTCTTCGATTTCCCCTACTTCCGCCTTATAAAGATCAGTTGTGGCATCCGTATCGCTCGGCAACAACGCCTGACTCGTGAGAAAGAAGACCTTCGATCCGCTTTCAGAAGCGCCCTGGAAAACGGCATCGTCCGGTTCGGTCGTGCTGCACACAGAGCAATCCGCTTTTAGCGGCTCAGACACCGCCACCGTTTCATATGCATCTGTAGCAGGATTAACCAGTATCTGCGTGAAAAGCTCATCAGCAGAAGGTCCTCGTCCCTGCCCTTCTCCAGTACACGCATGTGCGTTTCCTGTAGGACCCTGATTCGCCTTGGCTGCCGTGAAAAATACTCGAGAACCGTCCGCCGATACCGCGTTGTAGAGCTCGGCAGGGGCGTCCGTCGAGAAGTCGCCTTCAGACGGGAACCCCAGGCTCGTACCACACTCGCTTATCTGATTCCCCGAGTTATCTACTCCTACTAACCTCGGCGTATGCTTTGCAGATCCACTATACTCATATAGTGACATGAATCCGGCGCCGGGATCAAGCGGGCCGGTGTTCTCCACCGTTGTGTCCCTTAACCCTTTCGCATCTTCAGGCCAAAGATAGTCGAGACCAAATTCGAGCGCGTTGTGTGGTCCTGCGAGCTCAAATAATACTGATTTAAGATTACTAGACGCACTTGGAAGAGACGCTAGGTCCGGTAGCCGCGGCTTGGCGGCGGCTAGTGTTGTACGGGGAAACTCAGGCCCAACTTCAGTCTGGGCTGAGCTTGAAAAAGCTCGTATATAGATATTACTTTCGGCTCGGGATACGGGGGTCCGTGATCTTCCCACTATGAGACCTTCGTTCAGTCCACTGTCCTCGGCAATGATGTCATTTTCGGCCGAGTTGAGAATTTCGACTTCCCTTAATTCGGAAAAGGGGGCAGTTATCCACCCACCCGTCCCGCGTTCGGCGAGATATGCACTACTATTGGTCTGCTGGACGCTCCCCGCAAATCCACCGAGACTCGTGAAGATGGCTCGTGCATCGTCCGCGCTGGCGAGCTTGACTGGCCAGCCGTTCTTGTGAGACGGCGTGACCATCTCATATGCTCGACAGTCAGGGAGATAAGCAAAGCGGAGCTCTGTACGTATGCCTTCATTTGGACATCCGGCAGCTACAGCCTCCTTGAGCGGAAGCACAAAAAGGGCTAACCCCAGATAAACCACTGCATGAAGTACATATAATTTGGCATTCATAATTTGCCGCTATCAGTCTCAGCGTTTAGCTATGCTAGTCGGGGAACCGCTTCTGCATTGAGCCTGTCTCCCACCACTCCGCTTAGCACTAGAGACAAGGTACGACCCCGCAGTAGAGCGAGGCCGTACCAGTGCTATTCGACGGCTTTCCTACGGCCCTTCAAAGTGCGCAATCTCGACTTCTTTTTCCTCCGGTTTAACTTTGGCAACTCCGACAAGCGTTGCGGCTTTCCCGTTGAAAGTCAATCCTGTTTTGACGGCGAGATAGCCTTCGGGTTTATTACCTCCAACCCAAATGTGTTGCCAAAGAGCCCCGCCGTTCAATGTTATTGTTTCTTCCGCATTGAACTGGCCTAACGTCGACGGTTCGCTTATTGCCCCAGCGCTACCCGCTACCGGTATACTCAGCCCATTTAGCAGACCGCAACCTTTGGCGCCTTTGAACGTCAATTTAGTAAAGGTTTCATTTGGAAGTTCTTTTAGTTCTTTTTGTGTATTTAGTTCAGAGTGAAGGAAAATCCAATCTGGCCTTTGGACTTCTTGCGGTTGTTCTGTAAGTTCTTTTGGGATACCCTGATATTTCCACGCTTGATGGCCGAAAATTCTTACAGTATTATTTTCACCAACTGTGACAACACATTCACTTTCGGGCTTCCCGTTTAGTTTTAATTCATGATAGGTGATGTCGATTTTGGCTTGACATTGGTCTGCGTTATTGTAGATAATACCTTTTAGTTGCTCACTCGCCGCTGTTATTTTGTTCCCTTCGCCTTCCAATTCCTGTTTGCCGCCTTCACCTTGGAATGCCTTAGGTGCCGCTTCAGTGATCTTGGTGCCTTTTCCTTCTTCTTTTTGCAGCTTCGCCCAACAAAACGGTCCGGGATTAGCCGATGCGGCCGTCGCACCATACGAGCCGACGAGTAGCACGGCTAGGAGACCGAGGACCCCGAGCCGCAGTCTTGATAAGGACACTGTGCAGTACTCCTTCCGCCCCGGCAACCCGGGGCAAATGGGTTTAGCCGTCGAGCACCCGCCTCAACACGGGGAGCAAGACCCTCGACGACCTATGGGTGCCTTCCTGGCGACCCGTCCAACTTTGCGTTGACCGCCAAACTGCTGGAAGGCACACCCGTAGGATTCCGCAAAGGCGCTACCAGATCAAACGGCCCTGCGCAAGAGGCTCGCGTGGATCGCCCGGTTGAAGTCGTTTGGACCCGTCGAAACCGCTCAGCCAAGCCAATCGGCCCAGGGGATAACCACTGGCGTAGATTTTTCGGACACCCAGAATAATGTTTCCGACCACGGCGGGGAGGTGGTTCGAGCTCAGGAGGATCGTCATTGCAGGGCGAACGACACCCTGCCGTGCCATATGGGCGACCCAATCCTGTGTGCTAGCCTGTGGTCATGCGTTTGCACATAAGCCTCGATGACGAGCTCGTGGAGCGGCTTGATCGACGCGTGGGGCGGCGGCATCGCAGTGCGTACATCTCCGAGACCATCCGCCACGCGCTCGAGGACGAGCGCCGCTGGGAGGACATCGAAGCCGGGCTCGGCGCTCTCGCGGGACGCGAGCACGAGTGGGACGGCGACCCCGCGGGCTGGGTAAAGGCGCAGCGATACAGCGACTCCAGTCGCGTCGGCTGACACTTGCCGCTGCTGCTCGACACGACCGTCCTGATCGACGCACTGCGCGGTCTTCCCGCCGCCAGGCGCGTGCTGGGCCTGCGCGACTCCGGACAGGCGCCGTGGATATGCGCTATCAATGTGGAGGAGGTGCTGCGCGGCACAGACGAGGACGAGGAGGGACTCGTAATGCGGTTCCTCGGCGGCCTGCGCCTGGCGCCGCTCGGCAGGGTCGAGGGCGAGCTGGCTGGGCGCTGGCGCCGAGATCACGCTCGACGGGGTGTCACGCTCAGCCAGACGGACTGCCTCATAGCGGCAGCCGCGGCAGGGGTCGATGCGCGGCTGGCCACGGGCAATCCAAAGCACTTCCCGATGCCCGAGCTCAACGTCGAACACTGGCCCGTTGGCGAGTGAGCGGTCGCGTGTATCTCGTGGGCGCCGGTCCGGGCGACCCCGGCCTGCTCACCGCGCGTGCGCTCCAGCTGATCGCCACCGCCGACACGATCCTCTACGACCGCCTGATTCCCGCACAGGCGCTCGATGGCGCCCGTGCCGACGCCGAGCTGCTGTTCGTGGGCAAGGAGGGCGGTGGGGATTCGGTGCCCCAGGAGGACACCGAATCGCTGCTCGTGGCGCGTGCGCGCGAAGGCAAGCGGGTGGTGCGCCTGAAGGGGGGCGACCCGTTCGTCTTTGGGCGGGGTGGGGAGGAGGCCCTCACGCTGCGCGCCGCCGGTATCACGTTCGAGGTGGTGCCTGGGATCACCTCGGGCGTCGCGGCGCTTGCGTACGCGGGGATCCCCGTCACGCACCGTGGGCTCGCCACGGCCGTGGCCCTGATCACTGGGCACACTCAGGGCGGCAGCGACCTCGATTGGCCTGCGCTGGCGGCGTTTCCCGGCACGCTCGTCTTCTACATGGGCATCCGCCAGCTCCCGCGTATAGCCGATTCGCTGATCGCCGCCGGGCGCCCTGCGGAAGAGCCCGCGGCGGTGGTTGAAGCGGGGACGCTTCCCACCCAGCGCACCGTTTCCGCGACGCTGGGGACGATCGCGCGGCGCGCGCAGGAGGAGGGTGTGAGACCCCCGTCGATCACCGTCATCGGGCCCGTCGCCGCGCTCGCGGAGCAGCTCGCGTGGCGCGCCCCCGGGCCGCTGAGGGGGCGCACTGTCGCGGTGACTCGCGCGCGCGCGCAGGCGAGCGGTTTGGCGCAGCGCCTGAGCGAGTTGGGGGCCGAGGTGATCCAGGCGCCCACGATCCGCATCCAGCCATTGCCGGGACCGCCGCTCGACCTCTCGCCGTACGATCTCGTGTGCCTCACGAGCCCCAACGGTGTCGAGGCGCTGTTCGAGCGGATCACAGCGCCACGGTCATCCACCGGCACGGGACCGAGAGCGGCCGATCCACCTTGCGATGCCCGCGCGCTGGCGGGCGCAACGGTCGCCGCAATCGGCCCCGGCACCGCGCGGGCGCTGCGCGAGCGCGGGATCCTTGCCGACGTGATCCCCGAGCGCTTCGTCGCCGAGGCGCTGGTGGAGGCGCTCGCCGACGTGCCCATCCACCGCGCGCTCGTCGCGCGGGCCAAGGAGGCGCGCGACGTGCTCCCCGACGCGCTACGCGCGCGCGGGGCCGAGGTGGATGTGCTCGCGCTGTATGAGACGCTCGCCGAGCCGCTCGCACCGCGCGCGCTCGAGGCGGCGCGGGGCGCCCACTACATCACGTTCACCTCCTCCTCCACCGTGCGTTTATTCCTAGAGGCCGCCGGGGACAAGGCAGGGCTCTCGCCCACCACGCGCGTCGTCTCGATCGGGCCCGTCACGAGTGCCACACTGCGCGAGCATGGGATCGAGCCGCACATCGAGGCCCAGCGCCACGACATCGACGGGCTGCTAGAGGCGCTGCTCGCCGACGCGCTATCCCATGCCGAGTGAGATGGGCCCCAGCGCGAAGGAGCACGCGAGCGCACCGCAAGCGACAGCTCTCGGGTGGCCCCGCCTGCACCTGCGCAGCACCACCTCCACCAACGACCGCGCACGCGAGCTGGCAATCGCCGGCGCCCCCCACGGGACCCTAGTCACCGCGGCCGAGCAGACGGCAGGGCGCGGGCGTCAGGGGAGGCGCTGGAGCGCCCCGGCCGGGAGCGCCCTGCTGATGTCCCTCGTGCTGCGGGACGCGCCCCAACCGCTCTCGCTGCTCGCGGCCGTGGCCGTCTGCGACGTCGTGGGGCCCCCCGCGCGCGTCAAGTGGCCCAACGACATCGTCGTGGAGGACGGAGTTGGGTTGCGCAAGCTCGCAGGGATCCTCATCGAGGGCCGGCCTCAGGATGGGTGGGCCGTTTTGGGTATTGGGGTGAACGTGGCCTTCGATGTGGGGGAGATGCCCTTGGAGCTGCAGGGGACGGCCGCGAGCCTTGGATTGGCGGTCGAGGCGATCGAGTCGGTCCTGGAGGAACTGCTCGATGCGCTGGGGCGTCGGCTGGCGGGGTCCGTTGAGGATGCGCTCGAGACTTGGCGCGCACTCGATGTGTTGCTCGGGCGCGAGGTCTCCTGGGGGGAGGGGCGAGGCGGCCCACGCGAGAGTGAGAGTGGCCACGGGAGTCTGTGCGGACACGCCGTGGGGATCGATCCCGATGGGCGCCTACTCATCGATAGGCAGGATGGCCGGCGGGTGGCGCTCGACGCGGGGGAGGTGCACCTACATGACACCTAACCTTAACCGCCTTGTCCGACGGGCCTATGCTCGGCGATCCGTGCTCTTCGCAACGCGTTTGACCTTCGGCTTGCGGCAACCCGTGACGGCGATTTTAACGCTTCGTACGGTCTGCGCTCCATTCTGACCGTCGATCCTGGCGGGCATGACGAGTTTGGTGCTGCATAGGCTCCCATGGACCTTGGCCGGCAAGTCGGTGCCAAGAGCCGAATACCGTCCCTCAGGAAGCTTCAACTCGAATGAGGCGATCGGCGCATCGGGAACCGACGCAAAGGTGCTGGTAGTGATGCCCTTGACGATATTGGTATTCCCAACAAGATCCAGCCGAATGCCGTCTCCCTGCAAGATCACAACCAGATCCGGAAACGCCGCACCGCCGTGCGACACCAGATATGCAGGCCCAGTTAGCGACTCACTGAGGACCGGCGTAACGGCTGTGGCTATCCCCACGACTGACCCTGCCGGACACGACGCCGGGTTCTTGGCGAATACAGCTTCGGCGCACGCCCGCTGCAGCGTGGTGAGCCTCGATGGCAGCTGCTTGGGCAACGACACTCGAACCTTCGCGATGTTTGCCTGACCTGGGGCCGACGTGACCTTCACATCAAGCGACGCTCCGTGTGCACGGCTGGTTGAGCCTTGGGTCGAGACAGCAAATCCTGGGCTGAAACGCAACGACGCGCAATCGGCGGCCTGAAAGCGCGACGATACCGGTGCACTGACTCCTTCCACACTAGTGACCTTACCGGTCACCGTCATCGGTGCGCAGCTAGTTGGATTGAACACAAACGCGCTGCGATCGAGATCGACCTTGACCGCCCGTACCTCCAGCGGTATGCCCTGCATGATCGTTGGCAGCGGATCGCTAACCACCGTCGCCTGCGCAGTATGCGAGTCCACGTAGATCGCAGCTCGCACTGTCGCATTGCCAAGGTCGAAGGGCCCTGCCACTGCAGGCACCACAATCGAAAGTCCAAACGGCGCCCCGCGGTACGGTCCCGTAAGAAAGACCTGGCCTCCACCAACTGTCACCGGAAACGGCCCCGGACCGGCCTCCGCGCTCGCGTGTCCGATCCGGCTCGCAGCTGGGCACGTCCCCAGAGCGGCCTGCGGTTCTCCGCACAAAGGCACCTGCGAAAGCATACCCAAGACCCCGGGCGGGGCCGTCACAGACACTGAACCCAGGATCTGATCGCCATCAGGCCTTGAGATAGAAACAGAAAAAGGAGAAAAGGCCCCCGCCTCATTGTTCGCGGTACCAGCCACAAACGATGGCGAGAACCCGTGCGAGCATCCCGCTTCCACCGAGAACCCGCCGATGGGTGGCGTTGCCGCTGTCCCGTTCCAGCCCGTGAACTGCGCGGTAGGCATGTAGTTCCCGCAGGCGCTCGGCGTCAACAACGCTGCGCGAGGCCCTCCGAAGAATCGCAGTCTCAGTTCACTGAACGGCAACTGAGGATTTTCGTCGAACCTCGTGGTCAGCTGCCCAGTGGCAGGATCGACTTCGACATGACCCGCCAGCTTGATGAGCGTTCCAGAGCCTTCGGCGACAAGATAGATCGCGAGCAGCGACCCGAAGGGATTTTCCCGCGGCTGCGCAAGATACACCGATCCCGTCAGTGGATGGTCGAGCAGCGGGGTCAACACTTCTACATCACCGATCTTCGCCGCATCGGGGCATGTCGGCCGGTCGCTCGTTGTCAAGCCGATCTGTACCGACGTGCAGGCCTCACGCCCGTTGGCCGCCGATGGCGAAACAGTCATTCCAGCAGGCAGCGTGACTATCGAATCCTTCAAATTTGCCTCAGCAAGCCCTTCAGGCCGTGCGTTCTGTGGAATCTTAACATTCACTTCAAGTCCTGTGGGGGTGCTTGCCACGCTTGTCGTCGGACGAACTTCCACCGATGGCGTGAAATTCAGACGCCCGCACCCGGTCATCTGGAGCTGATTGCCAACGCCGTCGGTCCACGGATACACAAGCCCACTCAATACGCTTTCCGGGTGCTCCCACGAGTTCATGGTGACCGTGGCCGCAAGAGGCGCACCGCACGAAGTCGGGTTGGTCAATAATGGGGCGAGTGGAGCACCCGTCCCGTGTTCGCCCGGCACTCCCCATAACGTGAGATAGCTGCGTAGCAGACTCAGCTGATAGGCGTTATTTAGCATCGCCCTCACAGCATAATCTTTGCCGGTGCGTACCCCAAAGTTGATGAACCCGACTCGATACTGATAGGCAAAGCCAAACTGCGCCGTAACTCCGGCCGGTGGTTCGAGATTGTATACTGGTATTACAAACACCGTGAACGGATTTTCGAGAGCCAGCGCGATCGTACCTACCTGTGTTTCACGTGAACAAGCAGGTTCCTCATTTGTCCGGCGGCTAGAGTCGAAAAGAACCCTTGAACACTTAGGCGTGGCGTTCGGGTTTCCAACGAAGCCCGGCGGCAATACTATTTCAAGATTCTTTAATTCGCCAGACGCGGGAATTTCGCCTTCTCGTGGTCGACCAAGATTGTTGAAGGCAAAGCTAGTGGTAACTTCGTACGGATGAGATCCAGCCTGAGTATCGAATAAGCCATCCCCTCGAAGCGACTTAAATTCAAACCCCTGGATCCCAAACGGTGCGGGAAACGATCCCACCGTCGTCTTCAAGCTACCGCTCGCACTGCCTCCACCTCCGCCTGAAATGCTTACTTCATTCGTGATGTCTCCAGCTGCGTCCGGAGATACAGTCACTTCGATTCCAATGAATGGCGCGGTGCCTTCCTGGCCAGCGGTCAGTTCCTGACCTGGGCCAATAGTGAAAAGATTTTCCGGATTGTTTGTACAGGTAACGACGGTCACGCCTGAACAGGACCAATAGGCACTCCCCGGAGGAACGCCTTCAGCTTCGAATAGACGATCGCCCGCAGCCGTTGCCGTCACACCTGTGGGAAGACGGTCGACGACCGTTACGGTCGTTCCATTAGTCGGCACCCGGCCTATATTCCTTACATGTAATAGATATTCACCATTACCGCCAGGCGAAAAATTTGTTGGCAGTGCTTCAGACTCGATCTGCCAGGCAGGCGCCCCCGTGGGCGCTCCCCAGCTAACGCCTGGTGCGCAGCCACCGGCCATAACCAGCGCTCCCATCGCTCCCGTCAGCATACGGATCGCAACCAAACGGGTAGTCATGCCTTCCTCCTCGCCCGCCGGGATGTATGCTTTGGATGCACATTATGCTTGGCCTGATGCCTCTTGCGCTTGGCCACCGGCCGTTTCTTTGCTGGCGTTTTTTGTGCAGCTACCAAGGCTGGCCCAGTGGAGTTGCCCACACCTGTAAACGCGGCGCTAACCGGAACTTCGGAGACCGGCGAAGGCTGAGGTATCTCTAGGCATCCTTCATCTGCACATGCCTGCGGAGGGGGTGTTTCGGTGCTTCCCCCTACTCGCGCGTCATAGAGATCGGTGATCTCATCCTGATCAGCCAGCGTCAGTCGCTGATTCGTGGTAAAAAACAAGTCGTTTCCGCTTTCACTAGCGTCGGCGAAGATTGCTTCTCTTTCCGTGTCTCCGGGAGATATAAGATAAATGTGACCGTCGTTGTACTCATAAACGTCGGAGAGCCGATTGGTATCCTGAGGCAGTACAGCATCGGTCGTACTAAAGAAGAGCTTTCCGCTGTCATCTATATAGCGCTGCTGATAGAAGCCGCCAGCTGGCTTCGGCAGTACTGTGCTACTGGTCGGATGGCTCCTGTCTGCATTGCACGATGCGCAGACAAGCATCCCGGTATCCGAATCATACAGAAATACCTCGTAATCTAGACGCTGAAAGAAGGCATCGGTGTTATCGTATCCCGTCAATCGTTGTATCGACATGAATGCAACGTATCGTCCGTTTGGAGAGACGGCAGCGGTACGGCCAGCAAACGTCCGATACCAATCGCCGGCAGGATCCCCCCCACTTCCGTGTAGTTCCGGCGTATGATTGTCTTCTGGCGCTAGGGTAGCGACAAATGTCAGTACGCCATTGCGGTAAAGATAGAGATTTGGCATTCCCTGTGTGCTTCGTGCTGCCAGTGCACTGCTGGCCACGAAGTACAGATACTTGCCGTCATCGCTAGATCCCAGGATCCCTTCAACGCCACCGACAGGAGTAAGGTCTACTGTCGCTCCGGTGGCGGTTTCATATTCGTAGAGACGTCCTTCCTTTGTGAAGAATACACTTCCTCCGCTAGCACTCGCTGTCTGGAATTCTCCGCCCCCGCCAACTGCTATGTCAACCTGCTTCGTCCTTACGCCATCTTCGCGAACATATAGCTCGTTGCTGTTCTCGTCCGTCCAAAAGATCCGTGATCCATCGCTGGAGATTGCGTGACTTAGGTTTGGCAGCGGATTATTTGCGAATGCGTCATTGTAGTCTACCCCAAACGAAGCGTTCGGTGCCGACGATCCATCCGGCAGCACGTTCACCAGCCGTATCTGCCCTTCGTACCACTCATATAGGTTATCGGCAAACCGTCCCCCGTCTACGGCATTTGGCGTCAATGCGTCGTTTGCCGCAAACAAGATATGACTGAAGGCAGGCGCCGACGATGTGCCGCTATTGCCCCCTCCAAGTAACAGATAGCCGTGGACGGTATTGGCCCCTGATGAATTCGGATGAGCCCAGCCAAACTGAAATCTCGTGCGATTTGGTGGCTTACTCGTTATCACCGGCCGTAGACTACGCAGGTCTGGGCCGCTTGCAATGTAGAGATTAACATAGCTAGGTGGCACGGCCAGGTCTTCGGTGAGCTGTGATCTGGTGGCGATAACGCCCACAGACAGATCCGAGGCAAACCCGATAAATGGGTTAGCTTCGCCGGCCGATTCTGTGGTGAGCGGCACGCCAGGTGTCAGGTTGGCAGTCATCCAGCCTGATTCACTACGTGTTGAGATAAAGCTATTGATGCTACCGAGGCGCGGTTCGAAAAAATCTTCGCCGCCATAAGCTACAGATGTTCCTGTCGATGCGCTCTGAATTGGCCTACCTAGAAGAGCCAGCTCTCCTAGCGGAAAGACGCCGCCGATACCGCCAGACTTCTCGGCCGGGGAGGTAAGCTCATATGCGCGCCCATCGGGCAGCGCAAAGGTCGGCGTAACGACACCTGAACAAGAAAGCAGCAGCGTCATCGTGAGGACCACAAAAACCCGGCGACTGAGAACTAGACCTTTGTTTCTCCGGATATCATTGGCAAGTCTTATTTTTGAATAGCTAGTCACGTCGCTGTATTCTTATGGGCAGGGTGGCCAGAAGGACTTGTGTTTCTTGCTATGAGGACTTACTACTGATCTATGTGCGAGCTTACCGGTAGACGGACTGTAACTACAGTCCGTCTACCGTTTGTCAGATCATGCTAACTGCGATACCGTCAGAGAACATTCCAGGCGCCGAATTCGGTCAGGCCGTCTTCGGCTCCGACTTTTATCGTGCCCTGTAGTTCCGCTGGTTCGAGGCCGAGCTTTAATACTGCTTCTTCTTCTACTCCTTCTACATGTAATTTTGTAACATTTGGGAGAACCCATTTCAGGGTGCCGATCTTCTTGTCTTCGTTCTGAGGTTCCACGAGTGCGGCAGTCCCCCAAATCACTTCATGCGCAGTACCTTCTTGATCTTTCCACCCTGAGAACCTTTTACCACGGGCATATACTGGAAATTCTCCGTTTAGAGAACATTTTATACCTTCAACTTCTTTGGGAACTTTTACCGTAGTAAACAGTGCCCTAAACTTCCCTGGTTCAAATTCTTCGATTGCCGTTGTTGGTGAAAAGGCATCGTAGATCTTTTGCGTTCCACCCGCTTCGTTAAGTTCGCTTACATTACCTTGATATTTCCACATCAACTCTGTGCGGACTTTATTAGGTTCGACTTCGATTGGAAATCCTTTGCAGACACTTGTCGTTGAGGCTATGAAGCATTCGTTCCATTTTACTTCAGCTTCGTCTCGACCCGTATTTGGACCATTCCATACGGAGCCGGTGCTTTTGACACTTCGACATTCCAGATTTACTGGCGTGGACAATATTTTTGATTTTAGTAGAAACGCCCCTTCGTTCACCCCTTTTATTTGTAGATGCGGTTTGGGTTCGATTTTGACTTGTTTGCCACCTTCCAACTTCTTCCACCACGGGCCCTGAATAGCACCCGAGGCAGCCGAGGCTACTATTGAGCCTACCGCCAACACAGCGAGCAGACTCACGAACATCATCCTCAATCTAGACATGATCGGTCTTGATACTCCTTCCGCCCCAAACGGGGCAATTAGATTGGACGCCAAACACCCGCCTCAACGCGGGGAGCGAGGCCCTTGACGCCCTACGTATGCCCTCCTGGCGACCCGGCCAGCTATGCGTCGATCTCCAACTAACGGAAGACATGGTCGAGCATGATGGCCGGATGGCCCCAGCAGTTCAAATCGCCTTTGTCAATGCCTTAGGCGCAGAATCGGTGTTAAATACGGAAGCGGAGAGCGCTAACGCTCTGGGGCACCGCTTGCCTAAGCCATTTCAGCCACCACGACTCCGACAGTTCGGATGCCGTGCAGATCCCAAATAGTGTTTCCGTCCTACCCAGCAGTGGCGCCGGGGGCCTCGCGTGGGGCTCCCTGGGGGGTTCCGCCCTTGGGCCTTCTTCGCTTGTTGCGTGCCCTTCGCTTCGGAAAATTACGCAACAGCTCGCGTGCCAAGGCCGGCGGCTTGCGCGCCATTCGGGTCCTCGCTCCTCGCAACGCCTCTTCGGCCTCGGGGGTGTGCGCCACCGCTGAGGCCAGCAATGCCGCCGCGAGGCGGCGATCCTGTTTGCGCGAGGCGTGGATCAGGCGCCTCGCGTTGCGCGCGTGCGCTCCACCCGAGGAGTTCACCAGCAGACCCAACAGCCTCTTCGTCTCCGGCCAGCGCTGCACCGCGTACTCCTCGTGCACATCCCTCGTGTATTCCGCCAAGCGCCAGATCCATGCCGTCGCCTGGTCGCGGCGGCCGATGCGGCGGTCAACCAGCGCTCGCAGCAGGATCTTCGTCGCCTCGCGGCGCTCCTCTCGGGGCCAGCCTCCCACCACGTCGATCGCCGTATCGAAGGCATCGGGGTCGCGCAGCGTCGTTATCTCCGTGAGCGCCCGCATCCGCAGCAGCGGGTTCGTGTTGCGCTGGATCGCCGTCACCAGGAAGCGCGCACGCAGCTCGCCCGTGCGATCGAACTGCAACATCGTCCGCACCCTCCGCCAGCTGTTCGCCACCACCCTCGCGCCCGCCAGCGCCGCCCACACGTGCTGCTCGCCATAATCGAGATTCTCCACGTAGATCCGCCACAGCTCGCGCTCGAACACCTCAAAGCGCCGCTCCTCCTCCGCGCATACCGGCAGCACGCGCCGCTCCACCCGCATCCTCCGTCCGCGCCCGCGCCGCACCGGGCCCACCACGATCGCGCCCCCGCGGTACACATCGCGATCGAGCAGCGAGTGCAGTGTGATCACCGGATCGTCGTTCTTCGTCGCCGGGTGCACGAAGTCCACCACCAGGCCCGCCTCCTTGCCCGGGTGCCTCCGCGTCACGCGCCCCACCCTCTGCTGGTAGATGCGCCGCGAGGCCGTCGGCGCGAGGTGCAGGCACACCGTCGCCCGCGGCGAGTTCCAGCCCTCGGCGAGCAGCTGCGCGTTGATCAGCACATCCACATCCCCGCGCTCGTAACGCGCCAGGATGTCCGCCAGTTCGCGCTTGGGTGTCTCGCCCGAGACCGCCTGCGCCTTTATTCCTTCCGCGCGAAACGCCTCCGCCAGGTTGTACGCGTGGCGCACCCCCGCCGCGTACACAACCCCCGGCACCCCATTGAAGCGCGTCTTGTAGAGGTTCGCCGCCGCCAGATTGAACGGGTGGTGGTCGAGCACCTTCGCGAGCTCCTCCGGATCGAACTCCGTATCCACCTCACCCCTTCGCAGCGGCACCTTCGCGATCGTCCGCACCCCCACCCCCGGCGGGATCCGCACGCAGCGCAGGGGCGAGATCACCCCCCTTCGCGCCGCCTGCGCGAGGTCGAAGCGCGAGGTCTGCGTCGGGAACAGATCCGTCACATGCCTTGCGATCAAGGCCCCCGTCGCCGTCATGCCGATGAAGATCGGGCCCGTCCACTCGCGGATCGCCCCGCTCGTCTTCTCGCCCAGCGCCGTGTGCGCCTCATCGCAGATCACGATCGTGTACGCCGAGGAGATGCGCCCCGCGTTGCGCACGAACCACTGGTAGGTCTCCACCGTCACCGGCCCGTTCGCCCGATCCTCGCCCACATACAACGGCCGCGAGATCCTCCGCGCGTAGCCGCGCTGGCGCAGCTCGCCGTTGAACTGTTCCACGAGGTTCCTTCTATGCGTCAAGATCAATATGCCCCCCGTCTGCGAGGCCTCCACGAAGCCCAGCGCCGCCACCGTCTTGCCCGCGCCCGTCGCGTGCTCGAACCAGAAGCGCTTCGCCGCGTTCGGATCCTCCGGTTGCTCGGGGAGGACCTCCTCCTCGTCCTCATCCACCCAATCGCGCGGCTCCTCCCCATCGTCCTCCTCGGCCTCCTCCTCAGGCTCCTCCAGATCCTCCTCGGCCGCCTGCAGCTCCTCATCGTCGTCCTCGTCCTCTTCGTCCTCATCCTCATCGGGCGCCGCGCGCGCTACCGGTTCGAGGTCGTCGTCCTCCTCATCCTCTTCGTCCTCGAGCTCCTCATCCTCTTCGCTCTCGTCCTCGTCGTCATCCTCAGCCCTGTCCCCCTCCCCATCATCCAACGCCTTTCCCTTGCGCGGGGACTTCGACGCTGCGCCATCGCCATCGCCATCCGCGGACGCCCCCTTCGCGGCCCCATCGCCGTTCTCCAAGCCGAGGATCGCCGCCGAGGCCAGCAGCTCCGGCGAGGCCGCCGCGGCCGCTCCCCGGCCGTTGCCCGCGCCGGCCGAGCGCTGCGCCTCCGCCAGCAGCGCCGTCAGCGTCCCCGACAGCGCATCCACCTGGTGCGCGGAGAGGACCGTCCCATCCTTCAAGCGCGGATCCTCCACCGACAGCAGCCGTTCGAGGCCCAGCAGCAGCGAGAAGCTCCGCCGCCACTCCGTCGAGGGGTGCTTCGCCTTCTCCTTCAACTCCCCCAGTGCTCCATCCAGCGCGCGCCGCCGCGCCGAGCCTGGCGCCAGCACCGCGGCCGCATCCTCGCCATCGTGCACGAACTCCTCGCGCACGAAAGCCGCCGCTCGCTCGATTTCGGCGGTTGTGGGAATGGGCGCGGCCGCGAGGGCCACTGGCGTGGGCTCGGCCATGAAGGCTGTGGACTTCGAGACGGTGGCGGCGGAACGGACGGGTTCCGCGCGACCCAGATGCCGGCCTATCACCGGCGAACAACCGGGCGCTCAGAGCGACCCGGCTCTGATGTACGCCTCAGGATATAGCATCTTCGAGCCTTGAACCTCACGGGGCCAAAGCCTGAAGCCTCCACGCCCACGGGCACAAAGGGTCTGGGCCCCAAGTTCACATGGATGGCGCTCGGCGGGATCGCACTTGCCGCCGTGCTCGCGATCGGCGCCACCGAGCTGCCGGGGAGAGGGGGCACAGCGCAGCAGAACCTCCGTCCCCTCACCGCCGCGCAGGTGAGCGCCTCGCTGAGCGGGAGCCCCCCCGCGCTGGCTTCGCTCCACGCGCGCGGCGGGCAGCTGCTCGAAGGTGGCGCCGCCGCGCTGCGCACCCAGCTCGCCGCCCTGCACGGCACGCCCGTCGTCATCAACAAGTGGGCCTCCTGGTGTGGACCCTGCCAGTCCGAGCGCCTCACCTTCCAGCACGCCGCCTCCAGCCTCGGTCGCCGCGTCGCCTTCCTGGGGATCGACTCGGGCGACCACTCACGCTCTGATGCGCTTGCCTTCCTGCGCGCCACGCCCCCCAGCTATCCCAGCTATTACGACCCCTCCAGCCGGCTCGGCGCCGCCATCACCGACTCCTCCTTCATGCCCGTCACCGTCATCCTCAACGCCCGCCACGAACAGTTCATCCACCAGGGGCCCTACCTCAGCCTCGCCGAACTGCAACGCGACATCCACCGCTACGGAATGGCCTGAGATGCCCGAGATCCGCATCGACCCCCTCAGCGGGCACCGCTCGATCATCGCCGGCGAGCGTTCCAAGCGCCCCGGCGGCGAGCCGCGCTGCGAGGCCCCCCCGCCGATCGACCCCGCCACCGACCCCTTCGCCGAGGGCCACGAGGACCGCACCCCACCCGAGCTCTACGCCGTGCGCCCCGGAGGAGGCCCCCCCAACTCCCCCGGCTGGCGCGTTCGTGTGGTGCCCAATCTCTACCCCGCGCTCACACCCAACGGGGACGCGCCGCACACTCCCGGGTCGGCCGGCGTGTCTCCCGAGACGCCGGGCTGGGCCGCTACCGACCGCGCGCGCCCCGAGCTCTTCACCGCGCTCCCCGCGCACGGCGCGCACGAGGTGATCGTCAACGCCCCCAACTCCGTTCTCTCGCTCGCCGAGCTCGCCGCCGAGCAGGTCCACATCGCGATGGAAGCCTGGCGCGCGCGTATGCGCGCGCACGCCCACAACCCCTACCTCCAGCTCATCGTCAACGAGCGCCGCGAGGGCGGCGCCTCGCTGCCCCACACCCACGCGCAGCTCTACGCGCTCGACTTCGTCCCCTCCGAGGTCGCCCGCGAGCGCGAGCGCGCCGGCGCCTACGCCACGCGCACGATGGGACAGGACCTGCTCGGCGACCTCATCGCCGAGGAGGTTCGCCTGCGCGAACGCATCGTCGCCATCGACGACGAGGCCGTCCTGCTCGCGCCCTTCGCCTCGCGCGTCCCCTTCCAGCTGATGCTCGCCCCCCGCCGCCCCCGCGCGCGCTTCGAGGACGACGGGCCGCTCGGCGCCGCCCTCCTTCACAACGGGCTCCAGCGCCTCGCGCGCCGGCTCGGCGCGAGCCCGCCCCTCAACCTGTGGGTCCGCACCGCGCCGCTTGGCGCCGAGCGCTTCTGCTGGCGCATCGACGTGCTCCCCCGCCTCACCCACCTCGCGGGGTTGGAGCTATCGACGGGACTCAACCTCAACATCGTTGCGCCCGAGCACGCAGCGGCGTTGCTTCGCGAGGCGTAGGTCAGCACCGCGCGTCCAGCGAGTGCTGGGGGGCACGATGAGCAGGGCCGCCCTCGCGAACGACCGCGCACTTCGCGACCCGCTGGGCTGCCGCAAGGCTGCCCCTCCCTGCTTTTCAACCCCCGCACGGTAGGCTCCCGCTCGTGCCGCCGGAGCCGCGCTTCGTTCCCCGTTTCATCGCCGAGCCCCCCCAGGAGGGGCTTCCCTATGGGCGCTGGGCGCAGCGGCTCGCGGAGGTCTTCCTCGCCGCGATCGCCGCGCTCGAGGACGCGCCCGAGGACCTCGGCGAGGTGCGCGAGATCGTCTGGTTTCCCGACCGCAGCTGGCACGGGCGCACCTACATTCCCGCCACCTCGCTCTCCAGCGGCGGCTACGAGCTGTTCGGATACGTTCGCTTCATCGCCTCCGAGGAGGGCGGCGAGCCGAGCGACTTCACCGCCCACGTCGACTTCACCGATCAAACCGCCGCCGAGAACCCCCACTGGAAGATCGACCTCTGCGACGAGCCCCTCGGGCGCTGGCGCGGGCCCTCTGGCGCCGCCGCAACCATCACGCTTGTCTGGGGGCGCCCGCTCGTTGCCGGCGCCGTGCTCGCCACCGCCGAGCTTGGCGAGCTCACCGTCGACCAGTGCGAGCTCCTCGAGGAGCGCTTCACGCTCATCGCCCCCGACGACTACCTCCACGAGCTGCTCTCAGTGAAGCTCTGGAACGCCCGCGCGCACGAGCTCGCGCGCGAGTCGCTCTACGACGACTCCCCTCACGACGACCCGGCTTGACAGGGTCCCTGGGCTGCAACCAGGCTTGACAAGCCGCCGAGCGCCGGCTCCCTGCGCTCAAGCGAGGCCGCGCGCGGACCGATGGGGCCGCTCCAGCCGAGGCCGCCGCCGAGCTTCGGCGCGTCGCCGGCACGCAGCTCGACGAGCTCGTCGTCACCGCGCTCCTCGCAGAGCTCGCCGGCCAGCTCTAAAGCCGCGCCTCCTCGCCACCGATACAAGCGACAACCTCGAAGGATTTAACTGCTTGCTGCCCACCGTTCCCACCTCGATCCGCGCCGTCGGCGCAGTGCTGCTCGGCGTTGCCGTGCTCGCCGCCACGCTCATCGCGACCTCCTCGATCGAGCGCAGCGCCGCCAACCGCGGCTACAACGGCACTCAAACCGCGCAAACGCTGCTCAACACGATGCTCAACCGCGACACCCAGCTGCGCGGCTATCTGCAAACCGGAGACGTGGCCTTCCTCACCGGCGAGGCCACCGGCGCCGGCGGCTTCCAGGCCGCCGTGCGCGGCGCGCAGAGCTACGCCCATTCGGCCCCCGGCGCCGAAGCCGACCTCGCCGCCGAGGTGCGCTTCGCCAAGCAGTGGCAGATCGATGCGCAGAACGCCATCGCCGAACTGCGCCGCAAGGGCGTCAACCACACCTCGCTCGCCAACGCGCGCGCGCGCAAGCGCGTGATGGACGCCTTCCGCGCCGCCAACGCCCGCTACCTGCAGGCGATGAACGCCCAGCGCATCGCCGACCTCGACCACGCCACCACGCTCTCCACCTGGATCATCGGCGGCCTCTCGCTGCTCTTCGCGCTCACCGGACTCGCGCTCGTGCGCCTCAACGTCCACAGCGAACGGCGCCGCCGCGAGGCCATCCGCGCGGCCGAGCTGCAGCGCGACGCGCGCGAGCGCGCCTACGTCGAAGCGCGCCGGCACTTCGCCGAGATCGTCCAGGTCTCCGAAACCGAGTCCGAGGCGCGTGAGCTGATCAAGCGCCGCATCGAGACCGGCCTCCCCGGCTCCTCGGTCGTCGTCCTCACCCGCAACAACAGCGCCGACCGCCTCCTCGCGACCACGCCCGTGGACTCCGACTCTCCGCTCGCGCTTTCGCTGGAGGGCGCCAAGCCCCGCTCCTGCCTCGCCATCCGCCTCGGGCGCGTGCACGACGAAGGCGGCGAGGGCGCCGAGCGCTCAGTCGCCTGTGAGATCTGCGGCGGCACTCCCGGACGCTCCCTCTGCGAGCCCCTCCTCGTCGGCGGCGAGGTGATCGGCTCGCTGCTCATCGCCCACCCCAACGAGCTGGGCGACCAGGGCAGGCGCCTCATCAGCGAGACCGTCACCTACACCGCGCCCGTGCTCGCCAACCTTCGCAACCTCGCCATCGCCGAGCGCCGCGCCCACACCGACTCGCTCACCGGGCTCCCCAACCGCCGCGCGCTCGATGACACCTTCAAGCTGATGATCGCCCAGGCCAGCCGCGCGCTCACGCCGCTCTCGGTGATGCTCATCGACCTCGACCGCTTCAAGGAGGTCAACGACACCTTCGGCCACGACCGCGGCGATGAGGTCCTCGCGGCCGTCGCCACCACCCTCACCGAGTCCGTGCGCACCAGCGACTTCGCCGCACGCATGGGCGGCGAGGAGTTCCTCGTGCTGCTCCCCAACACCGACCCCTCCACCGCCGGCACCGTCGCCGAAGGGGTCGCCCGCTCGCTCGCCGCCACCAAGGTCAACGGCGTCGACCGGCGCGTCAGCGCCAGCTTCGGCGTCGCCGGGTTCCCCACCCACGGCGCCGACGGCCCCACCCTCCTGCGCAGCGCCGACCGCGCCCTCTACCAGGCCAAGCGCGACGGCCGCGACTGCGTCCGCGTCGCCACCGCCCCCGCCCGGCGAGAGGAGGGTGTTCCCCCTCTCGCCGCCGGCGTCGCCAGCCTCGTCGGCGACGGCGAGTAACTTGACCTAGTGGTGCCCGTGGCCGCTGTCGTGGCCCTTGCCACCGCTGCCGCCGTGACCGTGATCGCCACCGCCGCCCTGGCCACCGTGACCGTGATCGCCACCACCACCACCGGAACCGCCGTGGCCGTGGTCACCGCCGCCGCCCTGGCCGCCACCGCCGCCGTGGCCGTGGTCACCGCCGCCGCCACCGCCATCGCCGCCACCGCCGCCGTGGCCGTGTTCGCCCTCGTGGCCGTGGCACTCATGATCCTCGCCGCGACCCTTGCCGTGATCGCATGGCGGACGGTACTGGGCCCAGCTCGCGCTGCTTGAAGAGCTCCCGCCATCGCCACCCGCGATCGCCATCGCGCCGCCGGTGCCGAGCATCAGAAACCCAGCCGTAACCATTGCCGTCATCCGTGATCTCATAAAAGATCCCTTGTGTAGTGGGGTTGGCCGAGCCGCGCTCATCGCCCGCAGCTTGACTCGATCGAGCGCGAAGGCATCCAGCGTGGGACGTCCATCGCGCAGTGCATCGGCGACCCCCTGCAGGTCATCCGAGAAGTGTTCGTCGTGTGAGTGGTTCATGCAACCTCATACGAACAGTCCAGGAGGAGCCTTACCGGACTGGACGGAAGGCCGATGGGGGCGACTCAGGAGGGGACGATCGAGAGATCGTTGCTGGCCAGCGCGGCGGCGCGCACCACGCTCGCCTGCTTGGCCCAACCGGCGGGACTCGACCCGCGGAACTCCTTCGCGGCCTCACGCGTGAGCGGCTCGAAGGGGTTCATCTGCAGAGCCCTCGCGGCGCTTGGCCGCGGGTCGATGCGCGCCGCGGCCTGCGCGAGGGCGAGTGCGTAGTGGGTCTCCCAGCTCCCCCCATCCAGGCGCTCGGCTTCGCGCATCGCGGCGAGAGCCTGCCTGGAGAGGCCCCGCTGGATATCGCACAGGCCAAGAACCTCATAGGGCTGCGGGCGCACCCCGAGCCACCCGATCGACGACCTCGCCGCGGGGTCCGCGGTGGCACAGTTCGAGGCGTAGAGCGCGCGCTCGGCGTGTTCGAGACGAACCTGCGAGCCGATCGTCAGCACCAGTTGCACAGCAGCGGCGAGACAGAGCACCGCAAGGCCCACCCGCACGCCGCGCCCAGGCCTCCAGCTCGGCCTCGGTCCCCGCCGCGGGCTGAGCGCGAGGCCCGCCGCGGCGAAGACCGGGAGCGTGACGACAGGCATCTCCCAGTCCCAATCGATGCCCGCGCGCAGAACCCACACAAGCGCGATGGCGAACAGCGCGCCGTAGAGCGAGCGCCGCGAACCCCGCGCGCGTGCCACCAGCGCGACGAGAACCGTGCCAATCAGAACGAGCAACAGCAGCAGGCCGGGGATCCCCAGCTCAGCGAGCGCCTGCAGGTAGAGGCTGTGGGCGTTGATCACAAAGGCGAAGCGCGGGCGCCGCTGGTCCCACACCGTCTGATACATCCCCGCCCCCTCACCGTGGACGGGCGAGGCGGAAAACCCGTGCAACGCGACCTGCCACAGCGCCGTGCGTCCATCGTTGGAGGGATCGCTGAGGCGCTGGCGCAGATCGCCACCCGAGCCATGGGTGACAGCGCCGCTGATGAAGCGGCTCCAGTCGTGGGAGATCGTGCTGGGGAGCCCCAGCGCGAAGGCCCCGAGCACCAGGCCGAGCGCGATGCCCCCGCCCGCGAGCCGCTTCGTGCGGGTGCGCATCCGGCGCGCACCGAAAAGACCCCCCAGGCGCGGATCGAGCGTCGCGGCAAGGAGCAGGCGCAGGGCGCCGCTCAACCCCGCGCAGATCGCCGCGGCGATCGCCACGCGCTGACCCTGCGCCACCGCCGCGGGCGTGGTGGGATCGACGGTGTCGAGGAGGTTCGCGTGGTAGGCCACCAGCACCAGCGCCGCAGTACTGGGAAGCGTCGCGAGCGCGCCGCTGAGGAGCGCCCTCGGACGGCCCACGAGAACGTAAACGACGAGGCCCACCGCCCCCGCCGCCATCGCGCCGCGCGAGAAGGTGAAGAAGAGCGTCGCCGCGAGCAGCGGCACAAGCGCCGCCGCGAGACTCCGCACCGCGCGCCGCTCGTGCAGCGAGCACGTGAGGTGGAAGGCGAGCACGATCCCCACCGCGGCGAGCAGTCCCAGCGTGTTCCAGTAGGTCACCGGGTAACTCAGCCGCTGATTGGCCACATTGGGCGCCGTGTGCCACACGTTGGGGAGCACGCGGCTGATGAGGCCGGCGAGGCACACGATCGCGACGCCCCCGAGCAGACCCCGCACGAACAGCCGCAGCTCGCGCCCGCTCGGCCTGATGGTGGCGAACAGAACGAGCGTCAGCAGATACAGCAGCGCGCGATCGAACTCGATCAGCGCGCGGCCTCCCGCGTGCGACCACTGCGCCGAGAGGAGCGTCAGCAGCGCATACAGCGCGAGCGCGCCAATCGCGATCAGCGCGCTCCGCGAGAGGCCCTCGAAGGGCCGCGGCGAGCGCACGATCCGCACCAGCAGGAGTTGCGCCAAGAGGATTGCCGCGAGCGCGCTGCTCGCCGGGAAATAGCCCCCCGCGTTGAAGCCCAAGAAGACGATCAGCGCTCCGGGGAGGAGCATCAGCGCGGTGAGCGCCGAGCGCCCGGAGGGAGTATCTGGCTGCAGGCTGGGGCGCATAGCAGCAGCCCGCTCCACGACGGGCGGGCTGCGCGCGGGAGGGCTCGCGTCCTCCACGGTCGCCCGCTCTGGCCACACGGCTGGGCGTAGCACGGCGGCGAGTCATATAGCGGGCGCGCGGCGAAGGCAAGCGCAGCGGACGGATGGCCGAGGCGTCTTGCGCTCAGCGCCCGATTTGATCGATGTCATCCTCGTCCGCCGTGGACTCGAAATCGGCTGGCGGCACATTGCCGGCGCCCGATCGAAAACGTCCCACCGTCGCCACGAAGGTCGTAACGCGGGCGGCGTAGTGCAGCGAAAGCCAGCGACGCGTCGCCCTGCGAGTGGGGGGAAGTATGAGCAGCGCGCCGAGAGCATCGGTGACGAATCCGGGGATCACGAGCAGCACACAGCCAAGGAAGCCAAGCGCGCCCTCGGTCACCGCGCGGGCCGACACCTCGCGCCGCGAGACGGCCAGCGAGACTCGATCGATCGCCGCACGCCCCTGCACGACCAAGAGTGAGGCGCCGAACACCGACGTCGCGAGCAGCAACACGATCGCCGCCAGCCAGCCGATCGCGTGGCCCACCTCGATGAAGACGAATATCTCGAGGATGGCGACCGCGAGGGGGACAATCACGAGCATGAGCGAGATGTTAGATCTCTGCTTGTGAGGCCCCATATAATTGCGCGGAGCCTTCCATCGCAACATCGAGCAGAGGATCGGTGGTCGACTCGGGCTCGAAGTGCCGGACGAGGACTTCCCGCACACGAATTCCACTGCCGAATTCAAGGCCCGGCCGCCTTCGCCCGCGCAGCCCTGACCGCCGACGACTGTGACGTACTTCACGAAACAGCAGAGTGCCAAAGGCACTACCGCCACCTGACGGTGACGGCCAGACACAGCTACCTGGCCAAGGGCGCCGTGAGGATCTGCGGGTCGCTCAACGCCCGCTCCGCGGCTCTGACATAGTTGCGCATGCGATGAGTGCGACCCTGCAATTCGACGATGAGGCATCGCGGCGCATCGAGGCGATCTACAGCACGCCTGACGTGGTCGCCCAGCGCCAGGCGGTGCTCGTGGCGCTCGAGGTGAAGCCTGGTGAGCGGGTGCTCGACATCGGGGCGGGCCCGGGCTTCCTCGCGGCTGAGCTGGCCGCCGGCGTCGCGCCGGACGGCACGGTTATCGGCACCGACATCAGCGAGAGCATGCTTGCGATCGCCACCGCTCGACTCGCCTCGACCGACAGCGCAACTGAGACACGCTTCGAGCACGCCGACGCGTGTGCGCTCCCCTTCGGAGATGAGAGCTTCGACGCGGTCGTGTGCACCCAGGTGTACGAGTACGTCCAGGACATCGCAAAGGCACTGTCAGAGCTCGCTCGCGTGCTGCGTCCCGGCGCCCGCGCGCTCGTCCTGGACACCGACTGGGACTCGATCGTGTGGCACTCCGGAGACCCACTGCGCATGCAGCGCGTGCTGGACGCCTGGGAGGAGCACCTCGTCGATCCCCACCTGCCGCGCAGGCTGATCGGCCTGCTGGATGAGGCGGGCCTGACCGTGGACCTATGTAAGGTCGTGCCGATCATCAACGTGCGCAGCAACCACAACACCTACAGCGCCGGGATGACCGAGCTGATCGCCGACTTCATCCCCGGCCGGCAGGGACTCACCGAGGCCGACGCCATCGCATGGAGCGAGGACCTGCGCGCACTCTCCCGCAGCGGCGACTACTTCCTGAGCCTCAACCGCTACCTGTTTGCAGCCACCAAGCGCTGAACCGCCCACGCAGCCTGCGTGCGAGACGCCTGCATATCCGTGAAACGCAAGCGTGGCGGGCTACTTGCTTGGCAAGCCCATCCGATGGGCACGGCTGGTTTCGAACCAGCGACCTCTCGCGTGTGAAGCGCGTTCGGCCGACTCGGCTGGAGCACCGAATACCGCATGGATACTGGGGTTCCGGCCCTTTCTTCTGCCGCAGGTCACGCTCTGGATTGCCGCGGTTTTCTGCCGATTCCGGCCGGTTTTGGCAGGGCTGCCAATTGGTCCCGTGGGCGCGTGCTGGTGGTCCGAGCAGCTCTCACGGGGTCGACGTGAGCCACGCGCGGCGGCCGGTGTCCCATTGGCCGCGGGCGTGTCCGGCGAGTATGGGATTGAGGAAGGCAGCGGCGCGGCCAAATGCAACTGTGAGGTCTCTCTCGACGTTCACGGTGTCGGCCAGACGTCTGTATGGGTCGGCCCAGATGGCCGGGGGCGGTGGGAGGCTGGAGGGGAGAGGCTGGCGGGCGCGCTCGGCGAAGGTGCTCTGCAGCGCGTGATGTAGCGTGTCGGCGTGGATCGTGGCCGCGCCCTCGATAAGCAGGATGTCGATGAGATCCTTCGGCCGGGTGCTGGGCTGCTTGGACTCTCCGTAAGTGCGCGTGTAGGCGTGGACCTTCTCGGCGAGGTGCTGCGGAAGGGGGATCGCCGGAAGCGCGAGGGGCTGGATGTCAGCGAAGGAGAGCAGGTCTGAGGTTTGGATCGTGTCGGGTGTCCAGGAGATGGTGTCGTTGAACCCGATGTCTACGAGGAACTGCTCGAAGGTGCGTCCGGCGAGCTGGGCTGTGACGTGGAAGCGCACTGCGGAGAACTCGTCGGTGCCGTCCAGCCCGTCGGTGCGGGCGGCGGCGAAGGTGAAGAAGTCGTCCATCGCGATCTGCTGGGCAGCGGTGATGTCGCGGATTGCGGCTGCTTCGTCGTCGGTGCGTCCGAGGTCGATGTCTTTGGTGGAGCGGGTGGTGATGGCCAGGCGGAGGTCCAGCGCGAGCGCACCCTTGAGCACCCAGCGATCCGGTGCCACGACGAGGAGCCGGCGTAGGAACAGCTCGAACGCGACGCGCTTGCGCAGGCGAGCCAGCCCCAGGTCGGTGGCGGCGGCTTCGTTCTTGAGGCGCTGCTCAAGCGCTTGGCGGAACGCTGCGGCGCTCGTGTATTTCACGCGCGGATCTCGGTGGAGAGGATGGCTTCGATCGCGGGCTGCTTGTGGCGGCGCTCGGCTTCCTTCTGTAGCTGGTCGGCCGTGAGCAACCCGCGGCGAAGACCCTGTCTTATCGGCCATCGAGAGCTGCTCGGGCTGGAGGCAGTCGGTGACATCGAGCAGCGTACGCGCGGGGGCGGTCAGCGGCAGGCCGTCGCGCCACACCGTCGCGATGTCTTCGTTGTCGGGGCGGGTGTGGAGGGTGACGCCAGGTGGCCGGCGCAGCCCACGGTGACAGCGTGGAACGAGCAGGTGAACGGCTTCGGAGATATTGTCGCTGAGGTCAAGCAGCGCGAGAGCACTTTCGTGGGAGAGCAATGCCTCAGCGCCGCCAACCGCCATCCATGCCTCGCGCATGTCGTCGTGCTCGGCGGTTGGGAAACCCTGGACGCGGTACAGCCCGCGGCGGATGCGCTCGAAGCGCCCACGGCGCACGTGGTGGTCAAGGAGCTGGCGACTGACCCCGTGCTCTCGGGCCTGACTGGCGTTGAAGTAGCCGCCCTGCTGGTATGCCTCGGCCTCCAGACCCCGCACGTCAGGTTGTATAAAGTCCTGCATTGGACAAGTATAGCTTGACTTTCGCGGACTTCCCGGGTCTCCGCATCCATGAGAGTAGGGCTAGTCGGGGCACTTTCAAACCCCTTGGTCCAGGGGGAGCTGGGACGGTTGTCGGAGAAGCTGGCCGAGGTGGCAGCCGGTGGAGGGCCGCGTCGCCTGTCGTCGTTTGAGCGAAAGCGCCGAGCTGGGGTGCTGACGGACGTCATCGGAGAGGTCCTGGGGGATGCTCGGGAGGCCATGCGGATGTGCGAGATTCATGCGGCGGCTGAGGCGCTTCTGGGTCAGGGCGTGCCGCGGTCTACGGTCAAGAACTGCTTGGCTAACAACTGCGAAGGCGAGCGGGCGCGGTTCGCGCGTGTAGTGCGAGGGGCGTTACCGCTTGCGGTTCTGACCGAGGATCTTGTCCTACGCGATTAAAGTGCATCCCACTGACCGTATACACTGGCGTGCCTCTCCGACGCTCAAGAACCATGCCCAATAGCAACACCAATACGATATTGAGCGCGACAGGAACTGTAAGAGCCGCAGCAAGAACGAGAGCCGTATGGTCAGCGTTCTCGCTAGCGAAAATCGCGAGGACCGAAAGGCTAACAAGGACCGGAGCGCGGAACAGAGTGTTGATTGCAAGTTTTAGAGCTACGTGGTGGCGCTTCGCCCAGTCAAAAATCGGCGCATCGATCGTCGAGCCATCAGCATTAGGCGGGCAGAAAACCATGCGCCACATCAAGGCTCCGGCATCGGCGAGCTTGACAGCCGCCAAGAGGCAGACAGTAATCGCGACGCATGTGGATGCGGTCATCTAGAGATTACGTGCGAACTCTCGGAGGTCTTGCTTGTCGGTCCAGCGCTGCAAGCCTATGTGGTCACTGGCCCGCAATCGGAGTCTCGCCTTCAGACGAGGAGGTGATCTGTGGTCCTTTGGGCTCCTTTGCGCGGATTACCCCGGTAGCCCATTCTCGCACGGCGATGACGATCGTCAGTGCCTCGGTCCGATCGAGTGGGGCCACATCGTAAGGGTCGGCGTAGCGGAACTCGACTGCCCACGGTGTCAGTGCGACGGCGGCTTTTAGCTCTGGCGTGAGGGCCAATCCGGCACCCTCGATCAGGTCGCATAGATAGTCGATGTCGTGGCTGCGCTCGAACGGCACGTCGCGGGCTGTGAGGACCGCCTTGAGCGCCTTCTCGATCGCTTGCTGCGCAAGGAAGCCGGCGACGTGGTCAGGTACGTCAGACTTATCGGTGAGCGCGCGCAGTCCAGCCTCATCGCCACTTGCCTTGGCGATCAGCGCGTCGGCTACGTCCTGTTCATCACGTTTCGACAAGCACGCGGCCCTCGGAAAGCGCGGCGTGAAGTACGGAGCCTCGCGCCTCGCCCCACTCCTCGACCTGCGCATCGCTGTAGACGAGCACGTCGATCGGTCGGCGCATACCGTGCAGCGCGCTGCGCAGGCGCACCATCTCGGCGTGGCGATCGGGCACCTCGGGCTCGATAACGAGGAAGTCGAGGTCGCTCCCGGTGCGCGCTTCTCCGCGGGCGTGTGAGCCGAACAGGATCACGCGCACCGGCGATCCTGCGGTCTCCGCCAGCGTGTGCGCGGCACGCTCGATGTCGGCATCCATGAGGATCACGCTAGCGGACGGGGCCGACGGGCGAAGCGTCGAGCGGCGGCAAGCGCCAAAAGGTTTGATTAGGACTCCCTCGTCTCCCTGGAGAATGGGCACGGCTGGTTTCGAACCAGCGACCTCTCGCGTGTGAAGCGAGCGCTCTCCCGCTGAGCTACGCGCCCTGAGCCCTTGATTCTATTGGCTTTGGGTGACTCCTGGCCCTGCGACGGGGAACGCTCTTGATGGGCCTTGTGCCCATTGGCGCCCAACCGTGATCGTCTAAGCGTGCGCCAGCTCGCGCATCTGGCGCACGGGATGGCGACCCAGCCGGCTCGCGGTTGCGTAGGGCGCGGCGTGCCCGTGGGCGCGATGACTGACGTTCACGCCGACACGCCCAAGCAGCCTGTCAATCAGGCTTCGGGGCAGTGGGATCAACAGCAGCTCGATCTCGTCGCTGACGAGGACGGTCGCGCGGCCCTCCGTGAGATTGCGCCAGAGCGCCTCGTCGGCCCAATCCTGGTCGCCGGGAACGAAGGCGACCCTGTCGGGGTACCCGAGGTCGTCGTCGCTGAGCGATGCGGCCATGAACAGCTCGTGCGTTTTCTCTACGGTGTCGCTCATCGGGTGTTCTCCTAACTACGAACGATATCGCCCCAGCCGCCGATCAGCTTGACCTCGGCGGCGCGCATCGCCTCGTTGACGGGACCGAGCGTGACTACCGGGGCCTGCTTCTCGGCGCCGACATAGCGGTGCTCGTGGTGCTCCTCGGGCGCGTGGGCATTGTCGAACGTTCGCACTGTATGCCACTCTCCGTCACGCTCGACTAGCAGCATGATCGCGTACTCGACCGGATGGATGCTTGAGCGCTGGATGACGACGAGCACATCGGAAGCAAGGAACAGTTCTCGCGCGCGGTCTTTGGGCATCGGCCGGATGATCCCGGGACGCGAGGCGGCGCCAGAAGGCAGCACTCTGGAGACGCGAATCTGGCGCAGTTGGCTTCAGCGCTGGACGGGTAAGAACAGAGGTAGCGCCGGCGTAGATTGAAGGGTTCGCTGTAGTGGACGTAGAACTGGAGGAACACGATGCAGGAAAATGGTCACGCCCTTGCCCTCGCCTTCGACACCAGCACATCGGACTTTGTCCGGGGGGTCGAGGTCGGTCGGCTTTGGGAGCAACTGAAATCGGATGAGCCGATCGCGCAGGAGGTCCACGCATCCAACGGCGAGATGCTGCTCAGGATGGCCGAGGCGACGGGCCGTCCGCTTCGAGCGGACGAGCTTGACGACACATGGCTGCTGGTGCACTTCGGGCCGCCTGGATCGCCGAACGGAGGCTATCCGTCCGGCGACCACATCAGCGGACGGCGCTAACTCTGGTGTACGGTCTCCTGAACCAGCACGAACCCGTACTCGTTGGCGTGCACCGTCGGCGGGAAGGTCTCATCTTCCTCGCATGTGATCTGCCGACCAACTCCGACTCCGAATCGGTCAACGACCTTGTAGATGCCGCTCACCGGCACAGTGTCGCCTGGGCGGTAGGTGGTGCTTGACATAGTTCTTCCTTTGTTCGCTTCTTGCGTGGTCTGGGCCTGCCAAGGCTGAGACCACCGTACGAGACCATGATTTCGAGGTCATCGGACGGAACGGTGCTCGCGTCCATCGACCCCACTGTCCCGTCCGCATTGCTCGATAGTTTCATGGTGTTCGCTGACGACCCGGGGGCGTCTCCGGCCTGCCAACGATCTGTGGGAGACGCCCCCAAACGAGCCATTCTCTAACTGGCCCGAGCACGGCCGCCGCGCGTCCTCGTAGACACACCCCGAGGCTCGCGTTTTCGCCAGCCACCCTCCCAGCGGTTGTAGGCAACACACCATTCCGTTTGGGCACCAGCGGCCGGTAGCCCAAACCCGGCCAAATCGACCCAACCCCACCCGATCCGCGACCCAGCCTGAGTCTCGAAACCCGCATAAACGCGGCGAATCCCGGCCGTGGCGCGCATCTGGCGCGCGGAGTGTGAAGCGAGCGCTCTCCCGCTGAGCTACGCGCCCTGAGGCCTTGATTCTATTGGCTTTGGGCGGCTCCTGGCCCTTCGGCGACGAGCCCATCGGCAAGCGAGGAGACTGGAGCGCGGTCGCACTGGCAAACTCGCGGCATGAGCGAAGAGCGTACGTTCGAGATCCGCCTACCCGAGGGCAGGATCTTGGTTCGCTATCGGGGACGACCGGCTGACCTCCGGTTCTCGGTCATGCTCCAGGCGCATACCTCCGATGGCTGGCGGACTGCCTGTTTGATCGATAACGCCGAGGGCAAGGGCACTCATATACACCGCTACGAGGGACTGCGCAAGCTGCCGGCACGTCCCTTCCACCGGGGCTCCGCGCGCGAGGGCATTCCCGCAGCGCGCGCCTTTCTTCGCGAGCACGCCCGCGATATCCTCAAGGCATGGCAGAACGAACTCTAGGAGCAGGCACCGAGAAGGCGCTCGATGCGATGGAGACCGAGATGCTCTCGCAGGCGCACCGTTGGCCCGACGGCTCCGTAGTGATCCCGAGCGATCTGCCGGAGTTCGGGGTCGCGGTGGCCGACGCGGTTCAGGGCAGAGCACCGTTCGTACTCGTATTTCCCGACGGCCAGGAGATCGTGTTCATTCCCACACCGCATGCCACCGGCGATGTCGACCTCTCGATGACGCTCGATGCCCTGCGCAAGCTGGGGCCTCTGACTTCCCCTCGCATGCCGGTGGATCTCCAGGCATATGGCATGTCGGTAGCGGCTACGAGCGCGCTCTACGAGCCACCGGTGGCCGCGTAGGACGCTCGGGCGGCAACCCATTCCGATGCCCAAAGCCCAGCCCTTCCGCAGGCGATCAGCCCTGCGAAGGAGCGTAGGTGAGCACAAGAACCCCATCAGACCCCACGGGCTTCGTATCCACCAACCGCAGCCGCGTACGCGCAAACCCCTCACCAAACAGGCGCTTGCCGGCGCCGAGCACAAGGGGGTAGAGCATCAGACGGTACTCATCCACGAGGTCATTCTCCGCAAGCGTTCCCACAAGCCGGGCGCTGCCCGCCACAAGGATCTCGCCGGGCACCTGCTCCTTGAGCTTGGCGATCTCCGAAGGCACATCACCGCGGATCACGGTGGAGTTGGTCCAGCTGGCGTCCTCGTCGCTGAGGTTGTTGGAGACGACGTACTTGGGCATGTTGTTCATCTTTTCGCCAAACCAATCGTGGCCCATCGAGGGCCAGGCGGCGGCGAAGCCCTCGTAGGTGACGCGCCCGAGGAGCTGCACTTCGGCGGCCTTGAGCTCCTGCGCCTTGAACTCATCGCCCTCCTCGCCGCGGCTGAAGTCAAAGGACCAGCGGGGCTCCTCGATCACGCCATCCAGCGTGATGAACTCGGTGACGATCAGCTTTCCCATCGGTCCTCCCTTTTGGCTGCCCCCACCACCGGCTGTGGAGGGGAACTGGTTTGCTTGTCACACATAAGACGCCGCGCGCTCGCAGAACTCATCGCGGCCGCGGCTGCAGGCGCACGGCCGCGGGGGAGTAGAAGCGCGCGAGGCCTTCGACCTCGCTCTGGGAGAGCGTCGAGCCAAAGGCCGCCGCGCCACCCAGGCTGCGATAGGCGCCGAGGAGGTATTCGCCGATCGAGGAGAGGTTGTAGTGGCCGTCGTATACGCAGCCGATGTAGAGGTTCGCGTTGACGCGCAGAAAGCGCACCCCCGAATGTTCGGCCGCCGCGAGGGTGAACTTCCAGCCACGCTGGCTGAGGCCTTCGTAGGAGAGCAGCAGCCCCGCTATCGCGGCGGCCGCGCCGGTGAGTTCCCCCGCGTAGGAGATGAAGCGGGGGGTGGCGATCCGCTGTGCGCGGACGCCGGCCGTCGCGATCGCCCGCTGCTCGGCGGGCGCGAGCTGCGCGGGGAGCCCGTGTGCGACGGCCGGCCAGGCGACCTTGGCGGCCTGCACCTCGCGTTCGATCGTGCGCTCGGCGCCCGCAGGCCGTGGCTCACGATCACGAGATCGGTGCGCTCCAGTTTGCGCTTGCCGCGGGTGCTCGACCCGGCTTGAGGGCCTTGCGGCGCCTTGCTCGAACTCCCCCCGCAGCCGGCGAGGCCGCGGTGAGGCCAGCGCCGAGCCCGAGTATCGGCCCGCGAGGCGGCCGCCCTTAGATCACCGCGAGGAGCCGCGCCGGCGCCGGAGGGACCGCGGTGGTCTGGAGGGAGCCCGCGAGGACGTGACCAGGGCTCCGGTCACGTGGAGAGCAGATCGACGACGAACACCAACGTCGCGTTGGGCGGGATCGTCGGGGGCGAGCCCTGCGCGCCGTAGGCGAGCGGTGCCGGGGATGATGAGCTCGCGACGACCACCCACCTTCATGCCCGACGACGCCCTGGTCCCAGCCGGGGATGACCTTGCCTTCGCCGAGCGTGAAGCTGAACGGTTCGTGGCGCTTCCACGAGGCGTCGAAGATTTTGCCGTTTTTGAAGAGCACGCCGACGTAGTTGACGGTCACGAGTCGCCTGCCTTGGCTTCCGGCCCGGTGCCGACGATCAGGTCCTTCGTGACGAGCTTCGTCGGGCGCGGCGCCCGTGGGCGGCGTGACGTTCGGCTCGGTTGAGAGCGGTCCGCTCGTGGGTGTCGTGCCGGTGGTGGCTGTCGAGGAGGTGCGTGGAGGACTTGGCGACTTCGGTGGCCGCGTTGGGGTTCTCCTGGCCGACGCCGATCGTGCTGCTTGCTGCCGCTGGAGCCGCAGCCGGCCACGAGCACCGCGGTGGCGCGAGCGTCGCGAGGGCCACGCCGGGCGCAGCGGGCGCAGGAAGTGCGGGTGGGAGTCGCTCACGCTCAGATGGTTCATCACGGCGGGCAGCCTAGCGGAATGAGAGGCGCATGTGGGCGATTGCCCTATCATCCACGCCGGACCGTGCTAGGCGGGGAGGTAGCGGTGCCCTGCACCCGCAATCCGCTCTAGCGGGGCTGAATTCCTCTCCGAGGGGTTCCACCCCCGGTTGCTCCGCTGTCTGGGGCGTCGATGGCTCGGGTCCCGCGCGGTGTCGGCTTGTGAATCAGGTCAGGTCCGGAAGGAAGCAGCCTTAAGCGATCCCCGGCAGGCGCAGCGGGCGCTCCCGATCCGGAGTCGCGGGTGGCGGTAGGCGCCGGAGGCGAGAGCTTCGACGGGGGGTGCACGGTCCACTTCGCGGCCCGTCCGCGTGGAATCGCCGCGCGCCGGCCGTCCGGCCCGCCGCGCGGCGATTCGGCAGATCACCTCAAAGCCCCACGCAGCGCCGGTAGACCAGCCACGAGCGGTTGGTCGCGGCGAGCGCGAACCCGGGCGGCACCGTCGCGGTGAGCGTGCCCGGGTCGTGCTTGTCGAGGATGTATTCCTTCCTGACATCCCCGCTCGCCGGCTGCACGTAGGTGCCGCGGGCGATCGTCCGAGCCTGCGCACTCACGACGTTCGCGGGCGAGCTCTTAAGTTCGAGCGCAAGCAGCGGGATGGGGCGGTGGTTGGGCACGCCCACCGGACCGCAGCGCAGCGAGATGGCGCCCGAGTGAACGAGTGCCACGAGGTCGCGCTGGATCGACTGCTGGCGCGAGAGCGCATCGAGTTCGCCGTGCAGCGCGCGGTACTGGGCGGGGCGCGTAGGCGACGAGCGCCAGCGCCACCACCGCGCCGCCCGCCATCCAGGGCGCACGGCGAGGTCGCCGGGCGGGCAGCTGCGTCCAGCCGAAGACGCCGGCGCCGCAGAAGACGCAAAGCAACGGCCGCGCCGAGGAACGCGTAGCGCGTGTTGATCGGCAGTCCGGCGCTGGCGAAGACGGCGAACACGACGACCGCGACGACGCCCATCGCCGCGCCGACGCGCGCGCGGGGGGGATCCACAGCAGCGCGAGCACCCCTCCGAGGGCCGCGCCGAGGAGGACGGGCGGGCGCAGGATCTCCCCGAGGCGGCGGGGGATGTACTCGGGGACGTTGGCGAGCCCCCGTGATCCGTCCCAGCTCGCTGGCGGTGTGCGCGGGTGTTGGTGAGCGACCAAAAGGGCTCCCCCGTGGCGAGCCAATCGCTGAGGACCCAAATGAGCGGCGCGGCGCACGCCAGCAGCGCGAGGCGCACCAGCTGCGAGCGGTTGCAGCGGGCTCCAAAGGCGAGGTAGAGCCAGTAGAGCCCCGAGAACACCCACGCCTCCGGGCGCAGCAAACCGGCAAAGGCGAGCAGCAGGAGCACAAGTGCTGGCTTCTGTGCTGCGGAGTCCCGCGTGGCAACGAGTAGGGCACCGAGCACGAGGAGCAGATAGGGGATATCCACATACGCGCGCACCCCATAGGAGATCACGGGGAGGCGCGTGAGCAGAAGCACCGCCGCAAGCGCCCCCGCGGCGCGCCCGAACCAGCGCGCGCCCAGCCGGTACACAACCCAGCCGCACCCCGAAAGCGCGATGAAGCCGAGTGCCACCGTGACGCTCTGCGCGGCGCGAGGCCCGAAGGGCGAGAGAACGAACCCGAGCGCCTCCACGAGCGGATGCGGCGTGGGCGCCACGGGGATCCCATACTGAGGGGTCTCCCCCCGCGAGAGCTGCTGGCCCCATACGAGCGCGTAGAGGGTGTCGTAGTTGGCAAAGCCCACCCCCGCCAACAAACGCAAGATGAGCGCCCCGAGGAGCACCGCGGGAAGCGCCCCAAAGCGCTCAAGTTGGGCCTTCACGAGGGCGCACGCTACCCAGTTGGGCACAGCCGGGCGCTCGGCACAGGCGCGCGCGAG
Organism: uncultured Solirubrobacterales bacterium; assembly: GCA_963725525.1. Classification (GTDB taxonomy): domain Bacteria; phylum Actinomycetota; class Thermoleophilia; order Solirubrobacterales; family Solirubrobacteraceae; genus Palsa-744. The sequence goes on along the minus strand of CAVRYP010000008.1, from coordinate 210,894 downwards.
GAACGCAGGGCACCGCAGGGGGGCCGGGGTAGACTCAGCGGGTGAGCTCAGAAACACCCTCAGAGCAGGCGGAGCGGCCGTCGCTGTATCGCCGCCACCGCCCGCGCACCTTTGCGGAGGTGGTGGGCCAGGAGGCGGTGGTGCGCACGCTGCGCAATGCGGTGGAGCGCGAGAAGGTGCACCACGCGTACCTCTTCGTGGGCTCGCGCGGAACGGGAAAGACCTCGATGGCGAAGATCCTCGCGGCGTGCCTGAACTGCGAGAGGGCCCCCACGGTGGAGCCCTGCGGGGAGTGCACCGCGTGCATCGCGATCGCGCGCGCGAACTCGCTCGATGTGATCGAGATGGACGCCGCCTCGAACAACTCGGTGGATGACATCCGCGAGCTGCGCGACTCGGTGGCCTATGCGCCGGTGAGCGGAGGCCAGAAGGTGTACATCCTCGATGAGGCCCACATGCTCTCCACGGCGGCGTGGAACGCCTTCCTGAAGACGCTCGAGGAGCCCCCGCCGCGGACGGTGTTCGTGCTGGCGACGACCGAGGCGGCGAAGGTGCCCGCGACGGTGGTGGATCGCTGCCACCGCTTCGACTTCCAGCGCCCCACGATCGAGCAGCTCGCGCTGGTGGTGCGCCGCGCGGCGGGCGCCGAGTCGATCGAGATCCCCCCGGAGGCGGTGGCGGCGATCGCGAGGGCGGCCACGGGGAGCTTTCGCGACGCGCTGGGGACGCTCGAGCAGCTGCTCACCTACAGCGGCCCCACGATCGCGCTCGAGGATGTGCTCGCGGTGCTGGGCGTCACCGACGCGGCGGTGCTCGAAGGGCTGCTCGACGCGATCGAGGCGGGCGATGCGCGGGGGGTGCTGCTCGCGATCGCCGACACCGCGCAGAGCGGCCGCGACGCGGGCTCGCTGGCGAGCGATCTGGAGGTGCGCGCGCGCGAGCTGCTCGTGACGCAGATCATGGAGGGCGTCCCCACCGAGCTCGCGCTCACGCCCGAGGCCGATGCGCGCCTGCTGGAGCAGTCCCAACGCATATCGCACGGCACGGTGGTGCGCCTCCTGGAGCTGCTCGGCGCGTCGCTGGAGGCGGTGCGCGGCGGCGCGGACCCGCGCACGCAGCTGGAGCTCGCGCTCGTAAAGGCCGCGCGGCCGGAGCTCGATGGCTCGCTGAAGGCGCTTTCGGCGCGGATCGAGCGCCTCGAGAGCCGCCCGCCCGGTGAGGGAGGGAAGAGGCCGCCAGAGGCGGCCAGCGAGGGTCGCGTGGTGGAGGACCCACCGGCACAGGAGCCCCCGCCGGCACCCGAGCCGGCAGCGCCCGTTGTGTCCGAGCCCATCGCGCAAGCCCCAGCCTCGCTGGAGTCCCTCTGCGAGCTGTGGCCTTCCGTGGTGGAGGCCGTGCGCGCGCCCAATGCGATGCTCGCCGCCGCGATCGCCGCCGCGCGTCCCGTGGATCTCTCCGGCGATGAGCTCCTCGTGGCTTTCGACGCGGAGGCCTCCTTCATGATGAAGAAAGCCGATCACCCCGACAACCGCATTCTCGTGGCCTCCGCGCTGCGCGAACTCACCGGGCGGCGCCTGCGCCCCTCCTACGAGCTGCGCGAGGACTTCGCCAACAGCGCGGGCGAGGGCGGTGCGCAGGGCGGGGTCCTCACCGAGGAGGAGTGGGTGGCACGCTTCATCCACGAGCTCGACGCCGAAGAGCTGAGCGAGCCCTCCCCCAACAACGAGAAAGGCGCCTGATGCCACCACCGAAGAAGGCCAACATGCAGCAGATGCTCCAGCAGGTGCAGAAGATGCAGCACGACATGGTGCTCGCGCAGGAGGAGCTCAAGGACGAAACGGTGGAGGCCTCCGCGGGCGGTGGCATGGTGACGGTGACCGTGAGCGGCGATCTCGAGGTGAAGGCCATCAAGATCGACCCCAGCGCGGTGGACCCCGAGGATGCGGAGATGCTCGGCGACATGGTGCTCGCGGCCGTCAACGAGGGGCTGCGCGCGGCGCAGGAGCTGGCGGCGAAGAAGATGGGGGGCATCACCGGCGGCCTCGACCCCAGCGGCCTCGGCGGGCTGGGCCTCCCCGGGCTGTAGGAACCCCTTGAACACCTTTGCGCCACCCGTGCAGAAGCTCGTCACCGAGCTCTCGCGCCTCCCCGGCATCGGCCAGCGCACGGCGCAGCGCCTGGCCTTCCACATCCTGCGCACCCCCACCGAGGAGGCGCTCGAGCTCGCGGATGCGATCCGCGAGGTGAAGGAGCGCATTGGCCTCTGCGAGATCTGCTTCAACCTCGCGGATAGCCCCCGCTGTCGCATCTGCGAGGACCCCCGCCGCGACCACTCGGTGATCTGCGTGGTGGAGGAACCGGGCGATGTGATCCCGATGGAGCGCACGCACGAGTTCCACGGCGTGTATCACGTGCTCGGCGGCGCGCTCTCGCCGATCGATGGCATCGACCCCGAGGACCTCAAGGTTGCCGAGCTGTATGCGCGCGTCCTTTCCTCCGCCTCCCCCCACTCGCCCTCCACTCCAACCCCTCCCCCTGGGGCGGCAGCGGAGGTCGCTCCGCACGACGCGACACGTAGCGGAGCCCCTTCAGGGGCGGAGCCTTCCTTTTCATCGGCGTCCGCCCCGGTGCGCGAGGTGGTGCTCGCCACCAACCCCACCACCACCGGCGAGGCCACCGCACTGCACATCGCGGCGGGCCTTCGCGAGCGTCTCCCCGAGCTGCGCATCACGCGCCTCGCCTCGGGCCTCCCCGTCGGGGCCGACCTCGAGTATGCAGATGAGGTCACCCTCGGCAAGGCCCTTTCGGGGCGCAGAAGTCTGTAATCCTCCCACGCGTGTCCGAGCTCGTGGTTATGAAGTTCGGCGGCACCTCCGTCGCCGACGCCGCCCGCATCAAGCGTGCCGCGGCGCGCATCGTCGCCAAGCGCCGCGCCGGCTTTCGCGTCGTGGCGGTGCTCTCCGCGCGCGGCTCCACCACCGATGAGCTCATCGCCGCCGCCGAGGAGGTCTCCTCAACGCCCGATCCGCGCGAGATGGACATGCTCCTCTCCACCGGCGAGCGCATCTCCTGTGCCCTCTGCGCGATGGCCATCCACGACCTCGGCCACCGCGCGATCTCGCTCACCGGCTCGCAGGCGGGGATCGTCACCGACGACTCGCACACGCGCGCGCGCATCATCGACGTGCAGGCCCAGCGCGTGGTGGAGGCGCTCGAGCAGGATCACATCGTGCTCGTCGCGGGCTTTCAGGGCGTCTCCGCCGCGGGGCGCTCCATCACCACGCTCGGCCGCGGCGGCTCGGACACAACCGCCGTCGCCGTCGCCGCCGCGCTCGGCGCGCACGAATGCGAGATCTACACCGACGTCCCCGGTGTCTTCTCCGCGGACCCCCGCATCGTTCCCAATGCGCGCAAGCTCCCCCAGGTCTCCTTCGAGGAGATGCTCGAGATGGCCGCCTCCGGCGCCGGCGTGCTGCAGCTGCGCTCGGTGGAGTACGCGCGCAACCACGGCGTTCGCATCCACTGTCGCTCCTCCTTCGAGGACTCCCCCGGTACCGTTGTGGTGGACGAGGCCGAAACCTTGGAGCAGCCACTCATCACAGCCGTCACCCACTCCACCTCCGAGGCGCGCCTCACGCTCGTGGGCGTCCCCGACGAACCGGGCGCCGCCGCGCGCATCTTCACGGCGCTCGCCGCCGCAGGCGTGAACGTGGACATGATCGTCCAGAACGAGCCCTCCTCCGCGGGGGGGCTCGCGGAGATCTCCTTCACGGTGCCCCGCGAAGACCTCCAGGGGGCGCGCACCGCCCTCGCGCCCCTCGCGGGCGAGGCCTTCGCGCAGATGAGCGCGCACGAGGAGATGGGGAAGGTCTCCATCGTCGGCGCCGGCATGCGCTCGCACCCCGGCGTCGCCGCGCGCGTCTTCGCGGTGCTCGCCGAGGAGGACATCAACATCGAGATGATCTCCACCTCCCCCATCAAGATCTCCTGCGTGATCCCCCGCGCGGCGGTGGCGCAGGCGGTGCAGGCGCTGCACAGCGCCTTCGAGCTCTCGGGCCCCGATACGTTATCTGTCGAGGAGCCCTTCAGGGCCCGCGGCGCGCTGTAGGGTCTGGCGGCACGAAGGCACGCACCGGTGCGAACCGGCGGCGGCGCAGCGCGAGGCCCGCGGGGACTGGCAAATTCCTTCGGCTGAGTTTACGTATTCAACTCTATGGAAACTCCCCCGTACAGCGGGAGGCGGCTCTGGATACTCGTATCCAGGGATCCCTCAGGGAATTGGGACCCCATGTAGACGCCCGCCGTCTGGACACCTGTGGCCAACTCGCAAATTTGGCTTGCACTTTGCGCTCAAACCTGCAACCTTTCCATGCCTGAGGCCAAGCGCACGAGGGGTGCCACGGCCTTCTGAGTGTCCCCAGCAGTTCTGAGCCGCCCACCCTGGCGCGGCTCGCAGCGACGAGCAAGGAAGCGGAGAGCAAGGAGGCGGGCAGTATGGGCGTGAGCGGCGAGACCACCGGAGAGGTCGAGACGCAACAGGTTCCGTGGAGCGACACCTCGACGACCCCCCCCAGGGGCCTGCGAGGACTGGGCCCGAGGCGGCGCGGGGGCATGGGGATGGCCGCGCAAACGCAGATCACCGAGGCGCGGGGGCCCGCCGCGAGCATGCACCGCGACGCGCTCTTCAGGCGCTTTCTCTTGCTCGCCGATGTGGTGGCGATCGTGGGCGCCTTCGCGCTCACCGTGGGGCTCTCCTCGCGCTCGCTGCAGCTCACCTGGGCGAGCGCCGCGGGCCTGCCAATCCTGCTCGTCTGCGCGAAGCTCTTCGGGCTCTACGATCGCGACGAGACGCTTCTGCGCAAGACCACCCTCGACGAGGCCCCCAAGCTGCTGCAGGTCGCAACCCTCTGCGCGCTCGTGGCGTGGCTCGCGGGCGGCCTCATCGTGGACGGCACGCTCGACCGCCACGAGGCGCTCTTTTTGTGGCTCGCGCTGGTGATTCTGCTCGTGCTCGCGCGCGCCATCGCCCGCTCGCTGGCGCTGCGCGCGGCGCCCACCGAGCGATGTCTGTTCATCGGCGACTCGCTCTCCGCGGAGGCGATCCGCGCGAAGCTCGCGCACCGCTGCGGGATCAAGGCCGTGATGGTCGCGCAGCTCGACCTCGACAAGACGGCTCCCTGGTCCACCGACTCCTTCTCGGCCCCCCGCCTCACCGAGATCCGCGACCTCGCGCGCTCGCTCGACGTGCACCGCGCGATCGTCGCCCCCCGCAGCGCCGACGCGGGCGAGACGCTCGACCTCGTGCGCACGCTGAAGGCCGTGGGCGTGCGCGTGAGCGTGCTCCCCCGCCTGCTCGAGGTGGTGGGCTCCTCGGTGGAGTTCGACGACCTCCACGGCGTCACCGTGATGGGCGTGCGCCGCTTCGACCTCACCCGCTCCTCCGCGGCCGTCAAGCGCGCCTTCGACCTCGCCGGCGCCTCCCTCGGGCTGATCGCCGTCGCCCCCCTGATGCTCGCCGCGGCGATCGCCATCAAGCTCGACTCGCGCGGCCCCGTCTTCTTCCGCCAGCTGCGCGTGGGCCAGCACGGGCAGCGCTTCTACATGCTCAAGTTCCGCACCATGATCCCCCAGGCGGAGGCGATGAAGGACTCGCTGCGCGACCGCAACGAGGCCCAGGATGGGTTCTTCAAGATCGCCGACGACCCCCGCGTGACGCGCGTGGGTGGCTTCCTGCGCAAGAGCGCCCTCGATGAGCTCCCCCAGCTGATCAACATCGTCAAGGGCGAGATGTCGCTCGTTGGCCCCCGCCCGCTCGTCGTCGAGGAGGATCAGCGCATCGAGGGTTGGCACCGCCGGCGCCTCGAGCTGATGCCCGGCATGACCGGCCACTGGCAGATCCTCGGCCCCGCGCGGGTACCACTGCGCGAGATGGTTGCGATCGACTACCTGTACGTGGCGAACTGGTCGCTCTGGACCGACGTGAAGATTCTCCTGCGCACCGTTCCACACGTCGTGGGACGCCGCGGGCTCTGAGCCGCCGCGCCCTCCTGCCCATCCGCGCGGGAGGCCATCCTGCACAGCGCCACCACGGCGGCCGCGATCGATATCCAGGCGATGGGGATCAGTAGCAGGAGCATGCGTTCATCGGTAATTCGCGACGTACAAGGTCTATTCCTTGTATCGGATGTATCGACACATCCCTTGAGTGCCCGCCCGTGAGGCGGCGCGAACCCGGCGCAGAGCCTGTCTCGAGACAGGCGGTGCAAACCCGGCGCTATTCGACGATGACGCCGAACTCCTGCGTGTAGACCCCTCCGGGGCTGCCTCCCGCGAGTGAGGGCGGGGCGGCCGGCGCCACACCCATCCCCGTATCGCGGTAGTCGCGATCGAGGATGTTCGCGAGGTGCTCGGGCGAGGCCACCCACGCGGCGACGATCGCGCTTGGCGTGGAGAGCTGCAGGGTGCCCCAGGCGATGTTCTCGCCCACGGTGTAGCCCGCCTGTTCGCTGGGCACATAACCAGTGCCCTTCACGCGCTGCAGCGGCGTCTCGCCGCTGGGGGACACGTGGCCGAAGTAGTTCTCGCTCACCATTTCCGCGCTGTGTTCCAGCGCGGCTTCTTCGAGCTGCGCATTGGGCGCCAGCGGCAGCTCGCCGTTGCGAGCGCGCACCTGGTTCACGAGGCACAGCGTCGCCGCCGCGAGCACCTTCACATTGCCCGCTTCGGGCCGCGCTTCGGTGTTCTGGCAGGGGGTCGCGAGCACCTTTGCGATCACTGCCGCCGCGTTCACCGTGTCGCCCCCGGGCGCCTGCTTTGCGGCCGCGTGGCGGTGCTGGGGCTTGAGGGGATGGTGGCTCTTGTGCCGATACGCCTGCGTTCCATGCGCCGGGCGGCGGCACTTCCGCGCCGCGCCTCGCGCGGTGTGGCGCCCTCGCGCTGCGCTTCGTGTGGTGTGGCGCCCGGCGCCGCGAGCAGGATGGCGTGCAACCTGGCTCGAGGTCTGGCAGCGGTGGTGGCGAACCGCGTGGGCATCTGCCGTCGCGGAGGCTCCCAGTGCCAGCAGTGCGCCGGCGATGAGGACTGTGAGGAGCCTGCGGAGGTGGGTGCCCATACCTCCGCTATCGGGGGATTCATTGCAGCCCTCAAGATCCCAGAGCCCCATTTGGACAGGAAGGGTGCTCGACCACGCAAGCGTGCGGCCTTATGCTGTGGACCGTGGGGGAGAGCTACCCAGCGACCCGCTCCTGTGTCTACCGATGAGGCGTCCGTGGCTGCTCGTCGCGCTGATCCTCGCCGTCGGCGCCGCCGGCTCGGTGGTGGCGCTGGGCGCGCGCGAAGGCAACCCCCAGTTCGTCTCCGCGCAGCAGTCCCTCACGCCCGTGGGGGCTTCGCAGCTGCAGCGCCTGTTGCTCACCACCTCGGACCCGCGGCCCGGCTTCAGCGGGCGCGCACGGGGGGCTCGCTGCACGAGCGCAAAGGCCGCCACGGCGCTGGGGAACCCGTGGAGCTGCGTGGTGCGCTACCCCGTGCTCCCACGCGTGCGCTACGCGGTGGTGGTGCACTCCGATCGCTCCATCCAGGGCTCCGGCCAGCCCGAGGGGGCGCCGGTGCATGGGGCGTTGATCGTCAAGGGCTGCTGTGTAGCTCAGACGCCGTGATCAGGTAGATCGTCGCGGAGCTTCTTGAGCGCCCTGTAGATGCGGCCCTCGACGGCGCTCTCGCCCTCGCCGAGCACGCGTGCCACTTCGTGCAACTTGAGATCGGCGCCGAAGCGCAGTGCGAGCGCCTCGCGCTCGTCTTCGCTGAGCTGCGCGAGCGCGCGCTGGAGCTCATCGCGGTGCTCTATCGCCGCCAGCCCAGGGTCGGTGCTCTCCGCGGGGGCGCCCGCGCCCACGTGCTGGAGCACCCGCTCCTCGTGCGCCTGCCGGCGCGCGTGGTCGCGCAGGAGGTTCAGCGCGATCGTGTAGAGCCAGCGCCGCTCGCTGCCCTTGCGGGGGTCGAAGCGCTGACGTGAGCGCAGCACGCGCTCGAAGGTCTCGGAGGTGAGATCCTCCGCGAGGGCCCTGTTGCCGGTGCGGTAGGCGAGGAAGGAGAACAGGCGAGCGCCGTGTTCCTCGAAGAGCCTCTCGAAGGTATCGGAGCGCATACGCCCGGACATTCTGCCTGTTCTTGGCTCGCCTCTGCGGCGCGCCGAGGGACCTGTCAGTTCGTGGGCCATCGGGTTCCTTCCCGGGGGTCTGCTCGAGGATCGTAGGGAATGCTTACAGCTTGCGAGTCGATCTGCGGTGCGAGTCGATGCTGCCGGGTTGACGTGTTCTCTGGCGAAACGGCTGAGGCTCCGGGGATTGTGCCTTTCCCCGGAGCCCTTGCCTACTGCTAACTGCTGCTGTGCTCGTCGCCTACGAGCAGAGCTTGTACGAGTGCGTCTCGGTGACCGTCTTGCCGCTGCTGAGCGTCACCGTGATCTTGACGGTGGTTGCGCCCGTGCTGCAGGGCAGGTTGGTGAGCACGATGTTCGAGGTCGCCGCCTTGCCGGTGACCGTCTTGAGGTGCTTGCCATTGACGCTGATCGAGACCTTGCGCAGGTGGCCCTTGTGCGGCACGCGCACGTGGATCTTGATCTTGCGGCTGCTCGTCTTGGCCTTCTTGACCGACGTGCCCGCGACGCCGCCAACGGCCGCGCTGGTCGCCGAGCCGGTGACCGTCACCGTCGAGGAGTTGTAGTTGTTGGTGACGTTGTTCGTGGTGTTGCCGCTGTTGTTGAAGCTGTTCGTGTTGCAGTTGAAGTTGCCGTTCTGGTTGCCGCTTTCGTTCCCGTTGCCGTTCCCGTTTTCGTTGCCGTTGCCTTCGCCGTTGCCCTTGCCGTTGCCGTTGCCGTTCTTGCTGCCGTTGCCGTTGCCATTGCCGTTGCCGCAGACGTTTTCGGTCGAGCTGTACTGGGCCTGCGCGGCGTTGCCGGCGGCTCCGCCGGTGCCGCCCGCGGCGAGAACGCCGCCGGTGCCCGCGGCCATCAGGCCGACGGTGAGAGCTGCGACGACGAGGCGGCGCGGGTTGGCGCGGCCGGTCGCGGCCTGGGCGCGCGACATGGCAGTCGTCTTGATCTGGTCCAGCTCGAGCGGGCTGGCCTCGGGGCGCTCGCCGCGCAGACGCTGCGCGATGCCCTCCAGATCCTGCTCGTGCTTGTCGTTCTTGCGCCGCATAGAAGTCTCCTGATCGGTGAGGGCAGATAAAGCCTGTCGATAGCCCATACGAACGGAGTGGGGTTTTTCCGACAGATGTTCTAGAGATTTTCCCGACGGATGTTCTAGAGGTTCGCGATCAGAGGTTCGTGATCGCGAACTTCCCCGAGCGCAGCGCGCTGAGGCGCAGAGCCGGCGCGAGCGCTTCCCAGCCCCTGGCGTCGGTGGCCTTCAGGCGCCGCAGAGCGCGCGCGAGCAGCGGCTCGAGCGGGTTCAGCGCGAGCGCTCTGCGCGCCGCGGGGAGCGGGTCGCGCCCGGCGGCGGCGCGCGCGGTCGCCAGCCAGTACCAGTTTTCCCAGCTCTGGGGCTCGTATTCGGTGGCCTTTTCCATCGCCCCCACCGCCGCGGGCGCGAAGCCGAGCTGCAGGTCGCACACGCCCACGATCGCATACGCCTGCGGGCGCTTCGCGGAGAGCGAGAGGGAGGAGAGCGCGGTGTGCTTCGCGGCCCTGCAATCCCCCGCGCGCAGCTGGCGCCCGCTGTGCTGGAGGCGCGCGTAGGAGGTGCTCACGAGCAGCGGCGCCACCGCGAGCACCAGCCAGCCCAGCGCCACGAGCGTGCGGTTCGCCGGCAAACCGCGCATGCCCGGGCCATCGCCATCCCCGCGGGGGCGTGCGAGCGCGAGCCCCGCGAGGACGAACACGGGCAGCGTCACCGCCGGCATCTGCCAATCCCAGTCGAAGGCCCCGTGCAGCGCCCACGCGAGCGCCACCGCGAACAGCGCCGCGTAGATCCCCCTGCTGGGGCCGCGGATGCGCGCGGCGAATCCGAACAGGATGCCCCCCACGACCAGCGCGATCAGCGCGCCCCCCACGAACCCCAGCTCGGCGAGGCTCTGCAGGTAGAGCGAGTGCGTGTCGGTGACGTAGGTCTGTTCGTCGCGGTACTGGGGGTAGAACTGCTGGTAGGTGCCCGCGCCGGTGCCCTTCAGCGTGTGCGCGTCGTAGATGTCGAGCGCCGCCTGCCACAGCGGCAGGCGCCCGTTGTTCGCGGGGTCGGTGAGGCGTTCGCGCGTCTGTGTCACGCGAGCCTCCTTCGTGCCGCCCACGAATTTGTCGTACTCGCGCCGCGCTTCGCTCGCCGCGCCAAGTGCGAGGGCGACGACTAGGACGAGCAGCGCGACGCCCGCACCGATGCCCACGCGCACGTTGCGTGGCGGAGGATTGCGCACGGGACCCGCGCGGGCGATGCGGCGGTCGAGCGGCACGAGCACAAGGCGCAGCGCGGCGGCCACGAGCATGCATACGCCCACCACAACCGCCACGTGGTGGCCCTGGGAGATCGCGAGCGGACTCGTGGCGTTCTTCGAGGCCAGCGCCGTGGCGTCCCACGCCGAGCGGATCGCCACCGCGGTGGCCGGCACGACGGCGATGAGCGCCGTGGGGAGCGTGTGCAGGCGCGTGAGCAGGCAGTACGCGATCAGACCAACCGCCGCCACGCCCACCGAGCCGCGCGAGAACGTGAGCAGCAGCGTCGCGCCCACCGCGGGCATCAGCGCCGCGGCGCCCACCCGCACCCCCCAGTGCTCGCTCGGATCGGCGCTGAGGTGGAAGCCCAGGATCAGCGCCATCGCCGCGATCATCCCCTCCGCGTTCCAGTACGTGAGGGGGTAGTTGAGGCGTTCGGCGAAGAACTCCCCCGTAGTGGGCCACGTGTGCGGGAGTAGGCGGCTGATGAGGCCCGCGATGCACACCGCCGCGAAACCCACGAGCAGCGCCCGGATCAGCCAGCTCATACGCGTGCGCGTGCAGCGCAGCGAGCCGAAGAGGGTCAGCGCGAGGATGTAGAGGAGCGTGCGGTCATAGGCATCGAGAGTGCGCGCCGTTGTGTGCGACCAGAGGGAGGAGGCCAGCATCCACGCCGCGTAGAGCGTGAGGGCGGCGAGGGGAATCGCCAGCGCGCGGCTGAAGCCCTCGAAGGGGCGCTCGCCGAGGGTCGTGCGCAGGATGAGGGCTTGCGCGAAGACGATCGCCACCAGGCCCGGGGCGCTCGGGAAGTAGCCGCCCGCGTTGAAGGACAGGTAGAGGACGGCCGCGGGAGCGAGGAGGACCACCGCGACGATGCCCGCCTGCTCCAGCGGCTCGCGCCGCTCCGCGGTGGCGGTGGACGTCGGAGCCTGGTGCGACGCCGAGCTCATCCCGAGCGCTTGCGCGGACACAGTTGGGGAGCGTACTCCGGCTCAGCGCAGGGTGCGCAGCGGATACAGGTTCAGGAACCCGTACACCAGCGCGAGCGCCCACCCCACGGTGGCCGCCGCGGGCATGCGGCTGGGGCTGAAGAGGCGAGCCGTGACTATGTAGATCCCCGGCATCACCACCACCATGTAGTAGATGTAGCTGATGCGGCCGGTCACGAGGCTGCCGAGGGCGAAGGGCAGGAAGGTGCCCAGGCACCAGCACGCTCCCAGCGCAGCCAGCCCGTCGGCCGAGCGCCAGGCGGCGGCTACGGCTGCGAACAGCGCGGGGATCGCCATGAAGATGATGAAGGGGTTGATCGCCCCCTGGAAGGAGACGGTCGCGCGGCTGGCCACTATGTGGCCGCCCACGAGCGAGTTGACGGCCACCTTCGCGTAGCTGATCGCGCGCTGGTCGAGCAGCCATTGCCAGGGGGTGGAGGAGATGCCCACTTCGCCGGGCTTCATCTTCAGGAGCTGCGCGTAGTGGTAGATGTGGAAAAGATGCGTGAAGGGGCTCCCCGCGTAGGTCACGTGGCGCACCGGGTCATAAGCGGGGACGAGCACGTCGAGCAGCCACAGGAGGCCGAGGAAGCTCAGGGCCGAGGCCGCGAGGAAGAGCAGGAGCGCGCGCCACCCTGCGCCGACTTGTGAGCCCTCCACCGCGGGCGGACCCCACCGGCCGCGCACGATGCGCAGCGCCTCCAGGAGCACCACGACGAACACCAGATACAGCGCCACTTCCTTCATGCACCCGCCGATGCCGAGGGCTACGCCCGCGAGCAGCGGGTGCCGGCGCATGTAGAGGGCCGCCGCGACGAGCATCATCGCGACCGCGTAGATGTCGAGCGTCGCGATCCGCCCGTGTACGAGCAGGAGGTTGTCGAGCGCCATCACCCCCACCGAGCCCAACGCCAGCCACGGTCCACCCCCGGCGGCCTGTACGAGCACGTACAGCGCGACCATCGCGATCAGCCCGAACAGGACGCTCCCGATCCGCCAGCCGCGGGCGTTGTCGCCGAACAGCTCGATGCCCCCGGCGATCGCGAGCTTCGCCAGCTGCGGGTGCTCGGCGTTGGGGTCCTCGCCCTTGGGCGCCCCGTGATAGGGCACACCCGCGGGCGGTTCGATGTGGTCGATCACCCGCGCCGCGTTGACGTAGTAGCTCTCGTCGAAGATCAGCGTGTGGCTCGAGCCCGCCTTACACGGGCTCGTGCAGGGCTGGCCGAGGTGCAGTACGCGCGCGTAGAGGGAGAGGATCAGGATCGCGCAGAGGAGGACCGTGGGGGCGAGGGGGTCCGCCAGGAGGCGTCGGGTCAGGGCATAGGCGCGGGAGGCCAGGGCGCGCAGGCTCGAGGCTGCGGCTCGCAGCCGGCGCGTGGCGGGGCGCATCGCGAGGAGGCTATCTCAGCGGGGGCGGGTTTTGATTCAGCTGCGGCGCTCAGTGCACTTCAGGAATGCCGTCGGGCGGACTTGCGAGGCCTCGGACAGCCGGTGACGCTCAGCTTGGTGTTCTGATGGATGACAGCCCCGTTCTGCCCGGTAATTGCGGTCGGCGCTACGAGGCTCCGCCCGCAGAGCCTGAACTTGGCCTTTGCCGGCAGGTCGGTTCCGAGTACCGAGTACTTCCCGGCGGGCAGTTTCAGCTCGAAGGAGCTGATCGGCGCATCGGGAACGGATCTGAACGTGCTGGACGTGACGCCCTTCTTGATGCTGGTGTTCCCGTCGAGCACCAGCGTCACCCCTTCGCCCTGCAGGACGATCTCGAGGTCGGGGAACGCCGCGCCACCGTGACTGACCAGATAGGCCGGGCCGGTCAACGGGTGAGTCAGGACCGGCGTGGACGCTGTCGCGGTTCCCACATCCGAGGCCTTGGGGCAACTCGCCGGGTTGGCTTCGAACACCTTCGCGAGACACGCCTTCTGCAGCGTCGTCAGGCGCGAGGGAAGCTGCTTGGGCAGGTCGACCTTGACCGAGCGGATGTTCGCTTCACCGCCACCCGGCTGCGGCCCGCCCTTCGCCGCGACCTTCACGTCCAGACTCGTGCCGCCGTTCTTGCTGGCCTTCCCCGCGGTGGACATGGTGAACCTGGGCTTGAACGGCAGTGTCGCGCAGTTGGCGGCCTGGAAGGGAGCTGTGCGGGCCACCGCGACACCCTGGGCGCTCGTGAGCGTGCTGCCGGCGCCGAGCGGATCGCAGTCGGTCGGGTTGAACGTGAACCCCGGCCGGTCGACCGTGACTTCGATCGTCTTCACCTGCAGCGGGATGCCCTGCAGGATCTGCGGCAGTGGGCCGCTCGTGACCGTCAGCTGCGCCGTACGCGGGTCCACGGCGATCGTCGCTCGCACGACGACCGTCCCGAGGTTGAAGGGTCCGGCGATCGCGGGCACCACGACTGAGAGGCCGAATGGCGCGCCGTTGTAGGGCCCGGTCAGGAATACCTGACCCCCCACAGAGACCGGATCGTTCCCAACGCCCGCCTGCACCGTGGTGTGGCCGATCAGGCTCTGCGGCCCGCAGGCGCCCAGCGACGCCTGCGGCTCGGGGCAGAGCGATACGCGCGAGAGCAGCCCGAGCATCCCTGGAGGTGTGTGCACCGAGACCGCGCCCAGGGCCTGGTCCTGGTCGCTGCGCGAGAAGGACGTCGCGAACGGGCTGAAGCCGCCACCCTGCGCACTGCCGGTCATCCCCGCCGCGAATGAGGGCGAGAACCCTCCCGCGCACCCGGAACTGATGGCGAAGCTCGAGGAGGGCGTCGCGGGCGGGCCGGATTCCGGCGCGGACCACGGCGTCAGCGACGTGGTCGTCGTATATGTGCCGCAGCCCGGCGGAGTGGACAGCGCCGCCCGCTGGCCCCCGAAGAATTCGAGCTTCAGATCGTTGAACGGCAGCTGCGGGTTTTCTTCGAAGGTCGTCGTGAGCTGTCCCGTCAGGAGGTCCGGTTTCACGCGCCCCGCGAGCTTAACCCACACCCCGTCGGCTTCGGCCGTGATGTAGATCGCCAGCAGCGAACCGAACTTGTTGGCGTTCGGCTGAGCGACGTACACAGAGCCCCTCAAAGGCGTGGACAGCAGCGGCGTGTTCACCTCCACGTTGCCGATCTTCGAGGCGTCCGGACACGCTGGCGAGCTTCCGTTGTCAAGGCCGATCTGCGTTTCCGAGCAGGCCTCCAACCCGTTGGCCGAGGAGGGGTTGACCACCAGGCCGGCCGGCAACGTCACGACCGCCGTGCGCAGGTCCGCCTCGGCCAGTCCGTTGCTGTTTTCGTTCTGCGGCACGCGCAGTTCGACCGTCGGAGCGGCGGGCGAGCTGGCGGTGGCGGTGTTCGGGTTGACGCTGATCGAGGGGTTGAATTCGAGCCGTTCGCAGCCGGTGAGGCCGAGCGGATCGCCGGCGTTGTCGTGGTTGACGATCGTGTCCGAAACAAGCGGTTCCTCGGGGTGCTGCCAGGAGTCGATACTCAAGGTCATCGCAAACGGCCCCTCAGAGCAGTTGGTGGGAAGCGTGAGAAACGGGGTTTCCGGCTCGCTTGCGGGGCATTTCGATTCGCCTCCGAGATAGGCGCAGATGCCTCGCTGGCTGTCGTGCCCCGCTTCGGCGGGCACGCCCCACACCGTCACCGAACCTCCGCGAACCATCTCCAGCTGGGAGACGTTACTGATCTGCAGAGTCAGCCCGTAGTCCCCGCCGGTGCGAACCGATGGGATGAGGATCAAGGGAATCCCGATGACCGCGGCTCCTAACTCCGCCGGAACACCTGGTTTGGGCACGAGGTTGTAGAGCGGCACGGTGTAGGTTACGAAGCCTTCCTTCGCCTCGGGCGGGACCAGGTAGGCCGTCACGATTCCGATCTGGCTGGCACTGGGGCAAGCTTCGATGGGCGTTCCCAGGAGGTCGTTCAACGTCTCATCGAACTTCTGCATGGGACAGGCCGCCACCGCGTTCGGGTTGCCGACCAGACCGGCGGGCAGTTCGGCACGGACGTCCTTCAAGTCGCCGCCTTCGGAGACCAGGCCGCGTTCTGGGTCGCTGGTCATGTTCAGGGTAAAGCTGGTCGTCATCTGGTAAGGGTGGGAGCCTGCCTGTGTCGCCGGGGATCCATCCTGCTTGGTGATGGTGTTGTCTGCGCCGGCGAATCCGAATCCCGCCCAGGCACAGGGGGCGAGACCCAGTGCCGCAGCCACGATCATGCCCAAAATTCCCGCCGTGATCTTCCCGTGCATGATCCTCTCCTCCCTAGCGGCTCGTCCGCAGACGGGACTGGGCCCCGCCTACGGTCGATCTCCTGGACCGAGTCCGACGCTTCTTGGTCTTTCGCCCCTTGCCCTTCCTGGCCTTGTGCTTCTTCACCTTGGCCTTTGGCTTTGGCTTGGTGCTTGCCGCCGGACGCAGGTTTCCCGAAGGGCCGCTCAGAGACGAGACAAGCGAAAGCGGGGCGGGAGGGCTCGCGGCAGCCGGCCTGCACCCTTCACCACTGCACGGCGCCGGCGGGGCTGGAGCAGATGGGTAGCCTCCCCCCACGCGAGCGTCGTAGAGATCGACGAGCTGATCGGTGTCCTGCGACACCAGCTGCGAGCGAGTGACGAAGAACACGTCGTTTCCGCTGGCGCTGGCGTCGATGAAACTCGACCCATCGACGCTCGTGCCATCTGAAATCAAATCTACGCAGCCGCCGGCTGTCCTACAGCTGCCGGTTCCGTCTTCCTCCCACTCATAGACATTCTGCTGGCCATTCGTGGCCTGTGGCAAAAGCGGGTCGATGGCGTCAAAGAACAGCCGATTTCCTTCGTCGGTCAGATAACGCGAGCGGTAGGTGGAGGAATTCAGTCTGAACGGAGTTCCGGCCGGTATGCTTGCCGCCAAGCCGAACGATTCACCGCGCGGATCTGGGCCGCCGACCGGACGTGCACCGCTGGGATTACAAGACACGCATAGGGGGTTGCCCTTCCCCATGGCTCTCGTCGCGTCGAAGATATAGACCTCCATATCGGGACGTTCGACGTTGGCGTCGGTGTTGTCATATTCCGTGAGCCTGGCGTCCGACATGAATGTCACGCGGTGTCCATTGGCGGTCACCGCAGCAGTACGATACACGTCGCCCTTGACCCAGTCGGGTTCATCGTCTCGAGACAGGCGAGCGATGAACGTGATCTTGCCTTCATGCAAGAAATAGAGATTGTACTGCCCAGATTCGGCGCCGGAGGCGAGGTTGCCCTTGGCGACGAAATACACGTAGGAGCCGTCGGCGCTTGCTCCGAGCACCCCTTCCACAGCGGCGCCTTCGGCGTCGGCCCCGTCAACTGTCAAATCGACCAGGGAGTGGTCTTCGACGTCGAATTCATAGAGATCGTAATTTCCGCCAATGCCCGCTGTCGAGTCTGCCGTCAACTGCTGGCGATCGATGAAGAAGACCTTCGAACCGTCAGCGCTGGCTGTCAAGAATATCCCCTTGCCAAAGCCGCCGCCGCCCTGGGGCGCGTCGACCTGAATCGTGCATGCGTCGCTGGGATCGATACATTCGCCGGCGCCGTTGAGCGGACTTTCGGGCCGGTCGGCATGTTCGCGCACGTAGAGATTTTCGTTGGAACTGTTGTCGGTCCAGAAGACACGCGAACCGTCGTCAGAGATCGCGTGAGTCACGTCTGGACCTCCGTATCCGAGAGAGCTGCCCAATTCGGCCGATGTCTCAGGAGTACCTCCCGGCAGTATGTTCACTGGCCAGAGCCGACCTTCGCTCCACTCGTAGAGATCTCTCCCGCCATGCCCTGGATCGACACTCCCCGCTGTCAATGCATCATTGGCGGCAAAGACGACATGGCGCAGATCGGGCGTGGCGGCTCCATATTCCAATATGAATTCATTAGGTGGCCCAATGGCTCGATGGGACGGCGCGTGGGTAGCAAGGATCACCGGCTGAAAGACGCCGTCCTGAGCGAGGTAGAGGTTCTGATATCCCGGCGGCCCTTCCGGGCCGGGAACCGGGTTCGCGACCGACAGCGCACCGGCGTCTCCGTTGCGCATCAGCCAGCTGGAGAGATCTGTCGAAAAAGCGTAGTATGGAGGGCCAGCGCCGACGGGACCATAGGACTTGGCGTTCTCTGGTGTCGTGATGTCCTGTATGGTCCAGCCGGTGGATGTGCGCGAGGACAGGTACTGGCTGCCACGCGGCGCGGCCGCCGGTTCCGCAAAGGCGGTGCTTGACAGATAGGTGACCGCGTTGCCGTCTTCGGCGGCCTGCGCCACACCTCCTCCGGAGAGCACGCCTTCGCCGGCGCGTGCATTGACAATCGGCGCTATTTCGCCTCCTCCCTTGTCAGGAGGCGACACCATCTCCCAAGCTCGGCCATCGGGGAGAGCCGACGGGGAGCTGGGGTAGGTCGTAAATGTACGATCCGGCCCGTAAACAGTGCTTGCGGCATTGTCAGCTACAACGCGGTAGTGATAGGGGGTGCCCGGCAGCAGAGCCTCGAGCGTCGCATAGGCACTCTGATCGACGCCCTCGGACCCCAGATCAACTTGCGCCGGAGCAGCCGGAGCGGTGGCTCCATAGGAAGTGTCAAGACCATACTGGAAGTAGTAGTGCGTGTCGTAGTACCGCGGGTTTATGCGCGCTCCTATTTCCGCCGATTTTGCCAACACGCCCTTGGCGAAGGTTTCGTCGACGACCGGCGGCAGCGGCGGCGGCACTTCATAGATATCTACTAGATGGTTGTCTTCATCGGAAACGTAGACATAACCGCTCGCTCCGTCCTCCGCGACCCCGTAGGAGTTGCCTCCGGTGGCGAGTGTCGGGAACGTGTCGAGCAGCGTTCCCGACGAATCGTACTGGGCGATCCTGGTGCCCTCATCCGCGTATACGTCCTGTGTGGTGGGGTCGACGGCGATGCTGAAAGTGTTGTTGTGATCGAGTATCCCCAGCGGTGCGCCCTGAGAGCTGTACTTCCTGACTGCTCCCTCAAAGCTCACGGCATACACGTTGCCCGCCGAGTCCACCGCCACCTGGCACGGGGTCGGCACCCCGGATATCTGGGAAACGAAGTCGCTGTTCTTCACGGGGTTAGCCGAGGGTAAGTACTCCTCGACGGCGCTTCCTTCATAGTTGCCGACATAGACGCTCCCCGAGGGTCCCACGGCGACCCCGCACAACTCACCGAGCTGTGGCGCGCCCGAGCCATCCAGCTGACCCAGATAGACGCCCGCAGAGCTGAACACATCGACGACGCTGTTCCGCGAGTCGGTCACGTAGACATCGCCGTTGGTCGCACCCCCAGAACTGTCGACCGCGACCTGATTGGCGCCGAACACATCGAAACTGAAAGCGCCCTGGGGAGTCAGATCGGGTCCCGAAGCTCCATTCAGAACATTTGTCCCCAACGCGGAGAAACTTACCGGTTCCCCATTTGAATTAAATCGTTCCACCACCTCATTTTCGACGTCGATGACATATACATCGCCCGTAGACTGGTCGACCGCGACATCGTTGGGCCTAACTGACCCAAAGGAAGAATGGAAGACATGTGCGGTGGCGGCAAGCGCAGGACCGCTGGCGAGAGCCACTCCGACCAGCGAAACAAAAAATGCCACGATCCATCGCCACTGTCGCGCTCGCGCCAGTGGCGCAGAGCAAAGGATGGACAAGCCTTCGCGGACTCTCCCTCCACGGCATGCGATCCCGTCCATCGATCCCTCTCCTCGCTACATCGGCATGAAGCAAAACGCCCCTCTAAAAGCCTTCTGCATATTTATAAACCAATTGGCTTCGACTATTAGCCTCTGTTTCTTACTGGGCGCGTCGCCGCTGTTCCTCACTGGCTGCCGACTCGGTTGCCGGTTCCCCGTCGAAGTTCCAGGAGATGGGCGCCCCCGGTTCCGAGGGCGCCCATGTGCTACATCGAACAGATCGCTCGGTGCTTCTTTATCCGAAGCGCTATGCGACCCCGATACCTTCTACGCCAATAGTGCCTTTATATGTAGCTACTTTGGTTTTTATGCCACAAACGCCACCCGAACCTGTAGCTGTTATTCCGGCCACGTTGGCTTTTATTTCACCTTTTTCCGTGCCCAGGCTTGTATAATTCACTGCTTTGAGTTCTTTATTCCCAGCATTTTCAATTTTGAGGACGCACACCCCAGCTGTCACTGTACAGCTGTTTCCTTCTACGGTAGACGATTCGTTGATATGGAAATTGTAGGAACAGCCGGTGACAGTCGCTGCGCTACCGGCGAGAACACATTTTTCATAGTTGATGGTTTTCGTTTTCACTTGGTCTTTGGACTGTTTTCCAGCGGTACCTGTCACGCTGACACATTTAACTTCGATTCCAGTTCCCACCGCAAACACCTGTTCTGAGCTTTTTACAACTTTTCCTTCTTTGCCTGTGAATTCTTTGAACGCCGCAGACGCAGGCGACGCCACGGCCGACATCGCGCATACGATGACGGCGAGTCCGCACATTATCCTTATCTTCAACATTGCTACTCCTTGTTTTATGGCTCTTATGATTATTGTTATCGCGCAGTCACACCGACACATGGCATCGCCCGAAATCAGGTCACGCCACGGTCGACCGGCCGCACTCGGTCGCACATCGAACTTCTTGGAGACTTGGGGGACCCGCTGTGAGACGACTCAGACGGACCGGCCAAGTGCTGTTGGATCTCCTGTCTTGCTCCTCCCTTGAACAGTATTGCTCTCCTCCCGCCGTGGGCTGAAATTGGCCCGCGAACAGGACGAGACACTGTCATAGCACGACGCAAAGGCGCTCCGCAAGCCTTCAGTAATCCCACTATTGGGGATCCCCATGGGACCTGCGGAGCTGTTGCCGAGCCCAGGGCCATATCGGCCCCGTGGCCAGTAAAAATCCAAACAGCGGGACGACTTCAAAAGATCCCAGACCAAATCAAATGTCAAATGGCAAGATTTAGGAAATCTTTAGGTAACGGCCTGTTTTTGGCCGTTCCGACCGAAGTCAGAAACGAATGCGGACCGAATCACGGCCGCTGGACGGTGCGGCGGCCGCATGCGTGCGGCGCCCAAACTCGGGCCCCGAGCCAGAAGGCGCTATCGTGATTCCGATAGGACAAACAAAGGCTTACGCGCGCGCAGTGCCCGCCGGGCCCCGCGCAGTTGACCAACGGAGAGGAGCCCGTCAAACCGATGACCACCGGGAGCGACCGGCCGAGGGCCACAGATCGCGAGGAGCCGGGGGCCTCGATCCTCCAGCTGCTCGCCGAGAAATCGACCGTCGAGGTGCTGCGCGAGCTGAGCGACAGCCCAGTCCGTCCCAGCGAGCTGAAGCAGCGACTGCCTGACATTCCCCATTCGGCGTTGATGCGCCGGTTGGCCGAGCTCGCCCTGGCGGGAGCCGTCACACACGAGCGCATCGTGGGCACACCGCCACGCGCGTACTATTCACTTACCAGCGCGGGTGAAGCCCTCCCGCAGATAGCGGAAGCGTCCGCGCGTTGGGGACAACGCGGGCCGACGGAGGCGCGGCGATGCGACCCCGACGCCATGGCCTTGCGACTGCTCGCCGACGGTCACATCAGGACGATCCTGCGCGCGCTCGCCGGCCGGCCACTCCGCCCGACCGATCTCAACCGCCTGCTCAGGCCAAGCAAATCGATGATCCACCGTAGGCTCCATTCGCTCCTCCTCGACGGCATCCTCACCCGCAGCAAGAACAAGGGAGAGGTCCGCTACACGCTGACGGGGGATGCTCGTCGCCTGGAATTCATCGCGTTGCTCGCCGCCAAATGGGAACGGCGTTGGGCCAGTGCCGAGGACCGGGCCGCTACAACCGCACGACGTTCGCGGCCGCGCCAACTCCCCGCGTGACCCCGCGCAGATCCACGACAAGCCGAGCCCGCCGGGAGACCATCTCGTAGTCCAAGCCCGGATGCGCCGTCACGATGAGCGCCACATCCGCATCCCCCAGCACCTCCTCCAGCGGCGTGCTCTCCAGGCCGAACTCACTCAGCACCGGCACGTGGGGGTCGTGGTAGCGCAACTCCGCTCCTGCCTTCCTCAGCAGCGAGATGATCTTCAGGGCGGGGGACTCGCGCACGTCGCCCACTCCGGGCTTGTAGCTCACGCCCAGCACCGCCACCCTCGCGCCCTTCACGGGGAGGCCCGCTTCGTTGAGCGCCCTCTGCACCTTTGCCGCGCAGTGGTAGGGCATCTGCTGGTTCACCTTCCCCGCGAGCTCTATGAACTCCGTGCTCATATCGAACTCCCTCGCGCGCCACGACAGATAGAAGGGGTCCACCGGCAGGCAGTGCCCGCCCATCCCCGGACCCGGCTCAAAGCGCATGAAGCCGTAGGGCTTCGTGGCGGCCGCCTCCACCACCTCCCAGATGTCGATGCCCATGCGATCGGTGAGCATCGCGAGCTCGTTCACCAGCGCGATGTTCACCGAGCGGAAGATGTTCTCCAGCAACTTCGTGAGCTCCGCCGCCTCGGGAGTTGTAACGGGTACGAGCTCATCGCAGATCTTCGAGTAGAGCTCACTCGCGCGCGCCGCGCAGGCGGGCGTCAGCCCGCCTATTACCTTTGGCGTATTTCGCAGTGTGTAATCCGTGCGCCCCGGATCCACCCTCTCCGGGGAGAAGGCCACGTGAAAGTCGCGCCCCGCCGCCATTCCCGACTCCTCCAAAAGGGGCACCACGCGCTCGCGCGTCGTGCCGGGGTACGTCGTGGACTCGAGCACCACCAACTGTCCCGCCTGCAGCACCTCCGCGAGCGCGCGCGTCGAGTCGATCAACGGTCCCAGCTCGGGCTCGCGGTTGCGCGTGAGGGGGGTGGGCACGCAGATCAACACCGCCTCCGCCTTCGCTAGGCGCGCGTAGCGCGTGGAGGCGTGAATGCGCTCCCTCACACCCCGCAGCACCTCCGAGGGAACGTCCTCGATGTATGACTCCCCCGCCTCCAGCGCCGCGATCTTGCGCGCGTCCACATCCACCGCCACCACCTCGATGCCCTCGCTCGCGAAGGCCACCGCCAGCGGCAAACCAACGTAGCCCAGTCCGATCACGCCAACCGTCATCGCGCCCAGCGTAGAGGAACGCCCGGTTGGGGTGTGATCAGGCTGAGATCGCCGTGCCCCTGGGGGCCGCGCTCGGCGCGGGCGAGAGCGGCGCCGATACAAGCTCGGGCGCCGAGGCGGGGCCCGCAGAGGGCGCCGCAGCCCCCGCCGCCGCCTCGGCCTCCAGCTGCGCCTCGCGACGCGCGAGGTGCTCGGCGATGAAGGCGTCCACCACGTGCGGATCGAACTGCAGGCCCGCGCAGCTTCGCAGCTCCGCGAGCGCCTGCGCCTCGCTCTTTGCCGCCTGGAAGGGGCGCGCGGAGATCATCGCGTCGAAGGAGTCGCACACAAACACGATCCGCGAGGCCAGCGGGATCTCCTCGCCGCGCAGGCCCCTCGGGTAGCCGCCCCCATCGTGGCGCTCGTGCGTTGCGCGCACGATCTCCGCCACCCTCGCGAGCGCCGGCGCCGCGCTGAGCACATTGGCGCCGATCGAGGGGTGGCGGCGCATCAGCTCCCACTCCTCCTCATCCAGCGGCCCCGGCTTCTGCAGCACCGCGTAGGGGATCGCCACCTTTCCGATGTCGTGCAGCTCCGCGGCGTGCACCGCATCGGCGTACTCCGCATCGCACAGCCCCAGCCTTCGCGCCACGCCTGCCACGAGCTCGGCCACGTGGGAGGAGTGCTCGTGCAGCTCCGGCGCGTGCACCGCGAGGATCTGCAGCGCCAAGTCGCGCGTTTGGCGCCCCGCGGAGGCGCGCGAGGAGTCCTTGTAGGCGTACATCCGCGCATCCGCCATCTGCATCGCCAGCTCCGGATCTTCGGTCTCGCCGGGGAGCGACACCGAGCCGAAGGAGGAGGTGATCGAGAAGCCATCGCCCTCCTCGCTCAGCGCCTCCAAGCAGGCCTCCGCGAGCTCCTCGCCGCCACTCCACAAAAGCGCGCAGAACTCATCCCCGCCGAGACGATACGCGCGCCCGTGATTTCCCACCGCCGCCTTGAAGGCGCGCGAGAGGCGGCTCAAAAGAAGGTCCCCTCCGGGGTGCCCAAAGGTGTCGTTGTAGGCCTTGAAGCCATCCAAATCGAACATCAACAGGCGCACCGGGCGCTCGTGCGTTGCGGCCCTCCAGATCGCCGCAAGGTCTTCGGAGAGCTGGCGGCGGTTGGCGAGGCCCGTGAGCGGATCGAGGATCGCCTCATCGCGGTTGTGCAGCTCCGCGGTCTCGAGCGCCCACACGATCGAAACCACCGCCGCGAGCAGCGCGAGCGTCGCGATCACGGGCACCGGATTGTGGATCGTGGATTGCGGATCGAGCCCAAGGGTCACGAGCAGGATCACGAGCACCGTGAGCACGAGCCCCGCAACCACCACGCGGGGGCGAAAGCGCGCGGCCACCATCCCCGCGGGGAGCACCAGCCAGGGCAGCGCCGGCGAGTGCGGCCCCCCGCTCAGCGCCACCCCCGTGGCAAGCAGGGCGAGGGTGATGAGGATCGCGCACACGCTCACCCTCTCCGGATGCGCGCTCCGCGGCATCCGCAGATCCACATTGAGGAAGTTCAGCGCCGAGAGCGCGAACAAAATCAGCGTCCACCAGCCAAGCCACGGCGCCGAGAGGATCAGCGCGAGGCCAATCGCCCCCGAGCCCACCTTGCGAATCGTGCGCACGCGATCGTTCGCATCCACCACGCGGCTGCGATCGAGCTCAGTGGGGCACAGCCATTGATCCATGCCCTCTCTTCGTCCTCCCCCGCGCAGGGCTTGAGAAGCGCACGCGCGCCGCAGCCGATATCGCCATCCTGCGACGCGCCGGCGCATCCCCCCGCTCAGGGAACCCCTTACCTATGTTGGCGCGGAAATCAACCTACTGGCTTATAGTAATGGCCACTATAACAGCTAATAGGTTGTTATTAGACCGTCTTATGCTAACCTATAGGTATGACAAGATCGGAGAGGTCAGCCCAGGCCCGACGAGAGCTCGACCGAAAGTTCCAATCGGCCGACCTCCGATCGATCCGCGCACGGCCGCGTTCGGGCTGGATCCGTGCGATCCGGGGTGCGCTCGGGATGAGTCAGTCCGTGCTCGCCAAGCGACTCGGCGTCTCAGGCGCCGCGGTCAACAAACTCGAGCACGCCGAGCTCGAGGGCGGCATCACGGTTGCCAAGCTGGCGCAGGTCGCGGCGGCCCTTGACTGCACCCTCGTATACGCGTTCGTGCCGAGCAGCAGCCTGCAGGACACCGTCGACGCTCAGGCTCGCCAGCGCGCGGCGCGCCTGCTCGGATATGCCAGCCGAACGATGGCTCTGGAGGCCCAGGATGTCGCCGAAGACCGCCAGCGGGAGGCCCTCGACCGCTACGCACGCGAGCTGATTGGCAGCGGACGGCTCTGGCGCGAAGAGCAGGCGCCTCCGGGCAGCTCCCAGTGAGCGCCTCGCCCGAGCACAGCGCCCCGTCGGAGTTCAACGTTTGCACGATCGGCCCCGAGCCCTCGGGCGCCACCCCGATCGAGCAGGAGGATCTCGATGGGCTGATCCCGGATTTCGTGGCCACGCGCGCTGACCTGAATCAGGTCGAGTTCGAGAACATCACGAAGGCGCTCGCATGGGCCAGGAGGCAGGCCATCTCCCTCGGACCCGATGGCGTGCTCGAGTACGGATTCATGATGAGCCTGCACCGCCGGATGTTCGGCGACGTGTGGAGGTGGGCAGGAACCCAGCGCAGGCGGGTGACCAACATAGGCGTCGAGCCGAGCCTCATCGGCACGCACACGCAACTGCTCCTCGGAGACGCTCGCTACTGGCACGAGCACGACACCTTCCCGCGCGAGGAGCTCGCCGTGCGGATCCACTGCCGCCTGGTGAGCATTCACCCGTTCTCGAACGGCAACGGTCGATGCACCCGCCTCATGGCCGACCTCTACCTGATCTCCACGGGAACGGACCCCTTCCCGTGGGGCGGCGCCACACTCGATGTCGACGGCTCAGGCCGAGCCACCTATATCGCCGCGCTCGTGAAGGCGGCGAGCACCGCCGGCTACCAAGACCTGCTCCGGTTCGCTCGCGGCCAACGGAAGCCGGCGCGAGACCCGAAGCCAGACGGCTGAGGCTACATCTCAAAGGCGGTACGCCCGCCGGCCTCCACGCCTCACCGTTTGTGCAGGGAGGCTTGCACAAACCGTCCGCGCAGCCCAATTGTCGAGGGTCCTTGGACAAATCTCTTCCCTGCAGCTGTCCCGCCAGCGAGCCGCGCGTCGGAGAAGGGAGTAGGAGATCCCTTCCAAGCTATAGGTCGAGATGTGACCCATTATGGGTCGAATGATGACCTATAATGGGTCGGGAGGCGCGAGTTGCGCGAGCTGCTGCCCGCCGGCGTAACGGCGAAGCTGCGCACCAACCTGGGCGAGGATGTCGAGCTGGCCTGGGCCGGACGAGCGGGCGGAGCGCCGCCGGCGCACCTCGGCGCAACCATCCGCCTGGCGCAGCGGATCGCCGAGAAGGACTCACAGCGGATCGTGCTGTTCCTCGACGAGTTTCAGGACATAGCGGCGTCCTCGCACCGCTTCGGCGATCCGGATGTACTCACCAAGCAGCTGCGCGCCCAGCTGCAGCGCGCGCCACTGGTGAGCGTGCTGTTCACGGGCAGCATGGAGCACCTCATGCGCGACCTCTTCGGCCCCACGCGCAGAGCGCTGAGCCAGTTCGGCAACTTCCACGAGCTCACGCCGATATCCCCGCGCGAGTGGGAGATCGGCGTCCTCGCACGCTACGAGGAGCTCGAGGTGCGCTCCGCGGATGGCGCCATCGGCGAGCTCGTGGCGCTCGGCGAGGGGCACCCCCGCACCACGATGCTGCTGGCCCGCGAGACGCTCACCATCGCGCTGGCCCGCGGCGGGCCCCGCACGATCGAGCTCGGCGACGTGCGCGGCGGGCACGAGCTCGCGATGCAGGCCGATCGCCTGCGCCACGAGGAGGTGGTGGAGCGTCTGCGCTGCACCGCCCACGCCTACAAGATCGCGCTGCGCGTGGCGCGCGGGGAGCGCCCCTACAGCGGCACCTCCTCCGAGGGCGCCAAGCGGGCGCTGCGCGCGATGGAGCGCGCGGGGATCGCCGAGCACCACGGTCGCGGCGATTGGCTCATCCCAGAACCACTCCTCAGGAGATACCTCGCGAGTCGACCGTGATCCGGCGCCGATCTCTTGATCGGCCGCGCAAGCGGCGAGTACGATCCTCCCACCCGAGGCCACAGGACGGCATAGCGATCAGCCATATTCGTGCAAATCTCTAGCGTAGGTTTATAATTGCACGGATGATCGAGAGAAGGGTGGCCTCCGAAGTCACGGCGCTGCTCAACCAGGCGCCCGCCGTTGCTCTGCTCGGCCCGCGGCAGGTGGGCAAGACGACGCTTGCTCTGGCGATCGCCGAGGGACGGCCGTCGGTGTATCTGGACCTGGAGTCCGCGGCGGACCGCGCGCGCGTAGCGGAGCCGGCGCTCTACTTCGCCGACCATGCCGAGGAGCTCGTGATCCTCGATGAGATTCACCGCGCGCCCGGCCTCTTCGAAGCGCTGCGCGGCGTGATCGATGAGGCCAGACGTGAAGGGAGGGGCACGGGCCGGTTCCTTCTGCTCGGCTCCGCGGCGATCGACCTGCTGGCCCAGTCGGGAGAGAGCCTCGCGGGGAGGATCGCGTTCGTGGAGCTCGCGCCGCTGGACCTAACCGAGGTGGGCGGGGAGCGGCTCGACCGCCTCTGGGTCCGCGGCGGCTTCCCCGAGAGTTTCCTCGCAGCAGACGATGCGATCAGCTTGCGCTGGCGCCAGGACTTCATCCGCACGTACCTGGAGCGTGACATCCCCCAGCTGGGGCCACGCATCCCAGCCGAGACGCTGCGGCGGCTGTGGACGATGTTCGCGCACCACCAGGGCGGCCTGCTCAACGCCGCACAGCTCGCACGCGGACTCGGCGTGAGCGCAACGACGATCGCACACTACCTCGACCTGATGGTCGATCTGCTGCTCGTGCGGCGACTTGCTCCGCGCGTGGCGAACCTCGGCAAACGGCTCGTGCGCTCGCCGAAGGTGTACGTGCGCGACAGCGGCCTCCTGCACGCCCTGCTCGGACTCGCCGACAAAGAGGCGGTGCTCGGACACCCCGTCGCCGGACCCAGCTGGGAGGGGATGGCGATCGAGAACCTCCTCGCGGCAGCCGGAGCGGACGGACATCAGGTACAGGGGAGCTTCTACCGCACAAGCCACGGCGCCGAGATCGACCTCATCCTCACCTGGCCCAGCGGCGAGGAGTGGGCGGTGGAGATCAAGCGCAGCCTCGCACCGAGGCTCGAGCGCGGCTTCCACTCCGCCCTCGCCGACCTCGCGCCACAGCGCGCGCTGGTGGTGTACCCCGGAGCCGACGCCTACCGTCTGACGCCGTCGGTGCAGGCGATTGGCCTGACCGAGCTCTGCGAGCAGGCGCAGGCTCGCAGCGGCGAATGACGGCTAATGAAGCCGGGTGCCACGCCCTCCTCCTCGAGCCAGTAGGAGGAGACGCGCGTGGGATCCCCGGCAAGTCGATAACGGTCATACGGGGGGCTATACTTCCTGCTATGGAGCTTGCTGATTTGGCTGACGAACTGGGCGCCGACGAGCGTACGCTGCGTCGAGCGGTGGTGGATGGAGCGATCCGCTGCGAGCGTCTGAGTCCTCGGCGACGGCGGATCAGCGAGGACGAGCGCCGGTACGCCATCGCCCATTGGCCGATGCTCGCGAGGCTGCGTGGGGCTCTGCGTACCGAGCGCAACGTGCGCCTCGCCGTGGTTTATGGGTCGACGGCACGAGGCGATGACTCCCCGGACTCCGATGTGGACCTGCTGGTGTCGCTCGCCGAGGATCGCCCCGACGCGGCGGTGAGACTCGCCGTGCGACTCGAAAAGGCGCTGGGCCGCAGGGTGGACGTGACACGCCTGGAGCGCGCCTGGGACACCGCGCCGCTGTTGCTCGTACGAGCCGCAGACGAGGGGCGGGTGGTGCTCGATCGAGATGGAGAGTGGGACCGGCTGCGCGAACGCCGCGAGGAGCTCGTAAAACGAGCTCGCCGCGCGCACGCCGCTCGTCGCGCGCGAGCGCGAGCCTCTGTGCGTGAACTGTGCAACGAAGGATGATGGCCAAGTCCAGAGCGCCCCAAACACCCGTCCGCGACGAAAGCGAGGAGGCTCGCGCGGCCGAGCTCGACCGCATCGCCTCCAGGCTCGAGAGGCTATCTGCCCAACGTCGGGCGCTGCGCAAGGCCATGGGCCAGTTCGGCGAGAACTTCGATGCTGGAGCCTGGGCGGAGGCCTTCGCGTCCGCGGATCCCGATGACATCAACCGTGTGTTCACAGTGACCGGCGGCTACCTGGCACTCATAAACAACACCTCCGAGGCGATCAGGGTGGGTGCCAAGCTGGCACGAGTGGCGCCGGCCGAGGGGATGCTGGGAGTCTCGGGGCTCATTGAGGCAATCCACACCGAGGGTGGGTTCAGCGAGGAGCAGGCACAGACGTTCACCGAGCTGTACCGCACCCGCAACGGGCTCCAGCACGCCTCTGCCGGTGTCGACGCCGACGAGGTCCATCGGCAGGTTCGCCTGCTGCTGCGCCATCTGCCGCGGTTCGTCGAGAGCTACGTCGCCTGGCTGAAGGGACGCGACATAGAGCTCTGAACATCGCCGAGCTGGGTCGGGGAGAGGACCCCACAAGGGGGTCCTTAGCGGGCCGCGTGGCGCGAGCCGGGCGCGGCGAGCCGGAGGCTACATCTCAAACGCGGTGCGCCCGCCGGCCCCCAACGAGCTCCGCCAGCAGCGCGCGGCCCTCACCAACGATGGGGCCACCGTGGGTACGTCAGGGGCCGAGCAGCGCCGCCGGCACGACGGCGATCCCGTCCGGCCGACGGTAGGCGTACGGGCCGGTCGTGATCACGATGGCGTCGAGCAAGTCGCTTCCTATGTGCTGGGCGAGCCAGTGGAGGTGGCGCACATCGCGATCGGTGGGCACGGCCGCAAGCTTTGTCTCGATCGCGACGATGCGCCCGTCGCGACGCTCCACGATCAGATCGACCTCGTGATCGCCGTTTCGCGTTCTCATGTGGCTCACCCGTGCGCGCGCGGCCTGCGCGTAGACCCGCAGCGAGAGCGTTAGGAGCGACTCGAACAGCGCGCCGAGCAGTGGACCGTCGCGCAACGACGGCGGGCCCGCCGGTTCGGCGGAGAGCAGGGCGCCGACGCTCACTCCGAGGAGGCCTGCGGCGAGGGCGGGGTCCGCGAGATGGTGCTTGGGGGGCATCGCAAGCCGCGAGATCCGGTTGCGCGTAGGCGCCCATGCGGGCAATGGGTCGACGATGAACAGCCGCTGCAGGATCTCCCTGTAGGGCTGGGTGGTGGTCTTCGCGGGCTTCTGCCCTTCGCCGCCCGTGGCGGCGTCGCGGATCGTCTCGAACGAGGCCGTCGAGGCCGTGGCGGCAGCGTAGGCGTTCATCCACCGCAGCAGGGTCGCCGGACGGCGGATGAGACGACCCATCTCCTCGAAGTCACGCTCCACGATGCGCTGGAGGTAGCTCTCGAGGAAGTCCGCGCGCGCAGCTTCGGAGAGGCCGCGTGTGGCGGGAAACCCCGAGCCGACGATCTCATGCGCGTAGTCCTCGAGCCCAACGTCCGTGTGGCCCTCGATGGCCGGTCGCTCGCCGCTGAGCATCTCACTCAGGCTCACCGCAGGCGCCTGGATGCCGCGCTCGGAAAGGGTCAAAGGTCGCATCCGCAACGTGAGGATGCGACCCGCCCCGGTATGGGCTCCGTGCTCGCTCGCCGAGCCGGCGAGCAGGTAGCTGCCCGGTGGCGCTCCATCGTCGACCGCCCGGCGGACCACATCCCATGTGGCGGGAACGCGCTGCCACTCGTCGATGAGGATTGGCGGCTCGCCGACGAGCACGACCCCCGGATTGTCTGCCACCACCTGGCCGGCTGGGCCATCGAGACGGTAATCCGTCCTCGCTCGGCGCTGTGCCGTCTCTGTCTTGCCTACCCCCTTGGGCCCCTCGATAGAGATGGCGGCGAACTCGGCTGCCTTCTCGTCGAGCTCATCGTCGAGGACACGATGCAGGTACGACCGCCCACGTGCCTGCAATGTCCGCTTCGTGCTCACAGAATCTATGCTACCGATCGCAGACCATCTACGCTACTGATAGCAGGATGCTCTCGCTACCGTTAGCAGTCCCTGGGTAGTCCGTCCTCCTCGATCGCGTGGCGTTGTTGCCATCTCCTTGGATCCCCTCCGCCCTGAGCGCGAGAGGTTTCGCGAAGAGTGGATCCATGTTGAGAGGCTTCGCGTCGACAGCTTCGATGAGGCCGCGTCAGCTGATCGCACGCCGCAGGTCGATCCGGATCAGCTCCCATGGTGGGGCGTCTGCATCGTGGTGGAGGGCGAGCTCGGCGTAAGCTGGCCGATGAACGTCGTCTTCCCGGTGCCGCGCGGCCCGAACAGCGCGAGATGCGTTCCAGCCTTCAAAGTGGCTGCTGCATTGGCGGTGAACTCGCCCCGCGGAACGGCCTCCGCAGGGTCGATGACATCGGACCATACAAAAGGGTTCAACGACACATGCGCGGTATATCTGCTGAGCGGCTATATTCATATCTGCTGCGCGGATACACAGCGGGAGGGTAGGAGAGGACCCCACAAGGGGGTCCTAACGGGCCGCGTGGTGTGGAGATGGAGCGCGGTGAGCCGAGGGCTACATCTCAAAGGCTGTGCGCCCGCCGGCCTCCACGAGCTCCGCCAGCAGCGCTCGCCCATCGCCGATCACGGGCCCCCCGTGGGCGAGCAGGAGATGCTCGAACTCAAGCTCCTCCAATAGACGCGCGCACGAGGCCAGCAGCCCCCGCTTGGTCGCGGGTGGGTCGTCCATCAGCGAGTCAGGTACGAATCCCAGCGGCCCATCGCCACCATAGGGGCCCCCGCGCACAACACCATCGGCGAGCACCAGCGCGCTGTGGCTGGGGAGATGAAGCGCAGTGTCATCCGCGCAGATCGCCCCCATCTTGAGCGCCCTCACACGCCCCGGCAACTCATCCCCGAACTCGAACCCCTCCACGAGCTCACTGTGCGTGAACTCATAGGGTACTTGTTCGTGACCGTCCGCCCGGCGTCGATCTCTGCAAGCACCCATGTCGCACGTTGCTCTGCAGACATCGAAGGGCCATCGACGAGCCGATCACCCTCATCACCCTCACGACTACTCCCATCGCCCTCCGCGAAGAAGGGGTGCGTTGGGGATCGTGACTCGCACCACAACACCAAGCTCGAGCTGGTCGAGGATCTCGGCCTTCGTGGTTCCGCGGAAGCGGGCGCAGCGCACGCGAGCGTCGGGGACGAGCCTGGCGCGCGAGGCGTCCTTGCCGAACAGGATCAATCCAGCGTTGGAGGCCACCACCGACCCGAGCCCGTGTGTGCGGCGCTCGAGCGTTTCGTGCTCGGACATCCATATCAGCGTCATTCACTGGATGCCCAGTCAGCTCGAAGCCCTCGGACTGCATTTTTCCAGAACCTGGGCTGACCAGCTGTCCCGTCGCAAGCCATACGTCGGAGAAGGGAGCAGGAGATCCCATTTGAGCCAAGCCAAAGCTCCCCCACCCCTACCCGAGCGCCCTGCGGATTACGAGGCGTTCCTGACGGAGATCAAGGAGCGTGTGCGCAGCGCGCGGCAGCGTGCGGTGAGCGCCGCCAACCGCGAGCTCCTGCTGGGCTACTGGGAGATCGGCGATGAGATCTTGCGCCGCCAGCGCGAGGAAGGCTGGGGGACGAAGGTGATCGACCGGCTCGCGAAGGACCTCAAGCTCGCCTTTCCCGGCGTGAGGGGCTTCTCGCGCACGAGCCTCCACTACATGCGCCAGTTCGCGCTCGAATGGCCCGAGGGCTCAATTGTCCAAGGGTCCTTGGACAAAATCTCCTGGTACCACCACATAGCGCTGCTGGACAAGCTTACGAGCGGCGATCTGCGGTGCTGGTACGCGGGAATGGCACTCGAGCACGGCTGGTCGCGCGACACGATGGTGGCCCAGATCGAGGGGCGCCTGCACGAGCGTCAGGGGCGCGCGCTCTCGAACTTCGCGCGCACCCTCGCCGCGGTGGACGAACTCGTGCGCGAGGAGCACGACAACGCCACGATCGGCCTGATCCTGTGCAAGAACGCGAACGAGACGATCGTGGAATACACGCTGCGCGACGCAACCTCCCCGATCCAGATCTCCGAGTACCGCGCGCGCCCGCTGCCCGAGGGTCTGCCCCGGCAGCTGCCCTCCACGGAGCTGATCGCTGCGGAGCTGGATGGGCGCCCGCGGGTGAAGTGAGCCCGTCTCAGGTGGGGTCGAGCTGGCGCGCCGGCCGAGGGCGGCGACCCGGCGCGGTGGGCGCGGGCTGTGGGACGGATTCGGGCGGCGCGCGAACTTTGAGAGGACCCAGCAAGGGGGGTCGGGAGGGGTCGCGTTGAGCGAGTTGGGGGTTAGCGCGGGGCCACGGGTGGGTTGTCCAGCACGCCTACAGCCGCACGAGGTTCTCGGCGTGGTCGGTGCAGAGCACTCGCCGACGCCGAGTGCGAGCGCGGCAAGCTCGCCATGCTCGAACGCGCCCGTCCAGCGCCGCTCACAGACCAAGAGCGTCCTCCACGGAGTCGATCGCCGCAGAGCTGGAGGGGCTGTAGGCGCGTGGGGGTCGTGGTGAGGGTTTGTACCGGACCCCTGATTCTGCGCAGCAACACGCCCCTTTTACCCTTGGTTTTGTTCAGCAACTATCCCTCATAAGGGTTAGTTTTGATCAGCTCTCCGAGCTTGCCGCTAGCCTTTGGCGGGCGATGAGGGACTTCGAGCGCCGCCAGCACCTACTCGAATTCAACCCGTGGTGGCAGGATCCCCGAGGGTGGGAGGCGCACGATCCCGACCTGCGTGAGGCGCGGCTGAATGCGCTCGGCTCTTACGATCCTCGGCCGCTGGAGCGCGTGAAGCTCGGGGGGCTGTACCTGCTCATGGGCCCGAGGCGGGCCGGCAAGAGCGTGGCGATGAAGCGCGCCATCGGCAGCCTTCTGGGAGAGGGTCTCGATCCGCGGCACGTCGTTTTCTGCCCATGCGAGAACCTCACCGGCCAGGATCTGCGGCGCATCGTGAGGCTCGCGAAGGACCTCACGCCAGGGATCGAGTCCGGGCGGCGCTATTGGTTCTTCGACGAGATCACCTATGTCGGGGGTTGGGCGATCGCACTCAAGCAGCTGCGCGACCAGACCTCGCTGCGCGAGGGGTGCGTGGTCGCCACGGGATCCTCTGGCTCGAAGCTCAGAGAAGCACAGGGGGAGCTCGGGGGCCGCGAGGGCGAGGCCGGCGGCGTGCGGCTGCTTCTGCCGATGGGGTTCCGGGCGTTCGCACGCGAGCTCTACCCCACCCTGGCCGAGAACCTGCCCGCTGAGAGCATGGCTTGCGGAGACCTTCAATCCGAGGCCGCGCGGCGCTACCTGGCGCCGCTCGCCGTCCACCTCGACCAGATCGCACTCGCGTGGGAGCGCTATTTGAGCATCGGCGGTTTCCCACGCGCGGTTGCGGACGCCCTCGGGCGAGTAGACGTGGGAGCGGCAACCGCCAACGGCCTGTGGAACATCCTCGTCGGCGATGTCCTTCCTCGTCGGCGATGTCCTGCACGTGGGCTCGATGAGCGACCGCGACGTGAAGGCGCTCCTGCAACGCCTGGTCCTCGGACTGGGCTCGCCGCTGAATGTCGCCGCCATCGCCAAGGCGCTGAACATCGGCACACGCAATACCGTCGAGGGCCGCATCGACCGGCTGTGCGCGTCGTTCTTTGCGTGGCGCGCCGCGAGCACCCATGACGGCGCCACGCCGGTGCAGGGAGCGCAGAGCAAGCTCTACTTCATCGACTCGCTGATCTCCAGGCTGCCCTCCATACGCGACCGCTCACTCGCTCCCCCCGATGTCACGTACATGTCCGAGCAGCAGCTCGGTGTCTGCCTGCTGCGCGCCATCGCGCGCGCCGAGCATTTCGCGATTCTCGACGAGGCCGCCCTACTGGTGCAGCGCAACCCCCGCACCGGCTCGGAGATTGACTTCGTCGGAGCACTCCTACAGACACCGATCGAGTCCAAGTACGTCAGTCGCAATTGGCGAGGGGAGCGCAGGATGCTCGATGAGCACTACGGGCGCGGCATTCTCGCCACCCGTGACATCCTGGATCTCAGCGGGAACATCTGGGCGGTACCCGCAGGGATGCTCGCCTGGACCATCGACGGTTGAAGGCGGCAATCGGCCCCTGAACGGATTTACGATCGCGCCATCGCCAGAGAATGGGCTCCGATAAGTCGCGACACGACCCAAGGAGGGTCGCGGTGCGGGATATCGCGAGCCAACCAGCTTCGGCGAGCGCCCGCGCTCAACCGCCCACACCTACAAGATCGCATTGCGGTGGCACGCGGTGAGCGCCCCTGCAGCGGCACCTCCTCCGAGACGGGGGATCATCTCCGTCTGAGCCACTCGGCGAGGAGGGGGTCGAGCAGAAAGGGTGTGCCCTTGTCATTACGCTGAACGTGACGTTCATCTGCGAGCAGTCGCTCGAGCGCCTCACGCAGGGTTGAGCGTGCCAACCGGTGCTCGCGGGCGAGGGCGCTGCCGCTCACCGGCTGTCCGTCGGCGAGCGCCATGAGGACGACGCGTTCGATGCGCCCAAGACCATCCCACAAGGCCTGCTGTGCGTCACGCGTCTCGATCAGCGCAAGGTCAATGGCCGCGCCCGCGAGGTCATCGGGCGGCTCCGGGGTTTCCAGCAGGTTGTAGAGGTGGTGTGCCAGCAGGACCGTGCGCTGAGGATGCCCCTGCGTGAAGGAGAGCACTTCATCCACGCTGCCGCGCGCGTCCAATCCGTCGGCGCTCAGCAATGCCTCGATGTCACGACTCGCCTCCCGCACCGGCAGCAGCGGCAACTCCAACGGTCGCGCCTGACCGTAGAACGGTCGCTCGTGATCTGAGAACAACGCACGCATCAGCGACGGCTGACTGCCGGCGAACACATAAGCCGCGGCGGCTCCGTGATGCTGGATCACCGATCGCACCAGCCCATCGAGGGCGTCATCGGCAACCAGCAGATCCTGAAACTCGTCCATGCACACAACCGTCAGTCCACCGCCGGCCTCATGCAGCCGCAGCGGGACATCAAGCAACTCCAGCAATGCCACACGCGCCTCGTCGGAGGCAGGGCGCCCGGCGGACGGAGCAAGCCGGACCCGCAGTCCGGGCACACCAGCGCTCACGCTCAACCGCGTCATCCAGCGCCGCACGCTGCGACGTGGGTCCGCGGGTAGCGCACTGAACGTCTCCGCGACCCGCGCCGCCACGTCCCCGACCGTCGCCACCTTCGAGAGGTCGACGCGCACAGCGCGATGACCCACCGCGCGCATCGCCGCTACATGCGCATCCAGCACACTCGTCTTGCCGAAGCGTCTGGGGGCAGCGAGGCGGATCGCCACCCGGTCGCCCGCGGCGCTCTGCAGGCTGCCGAGCTCCGCACGACGGTCGATCAGACGGCTGGGCTCAACCGGCCCCTGATAGCTGAACGGGTTCACCGTACAGCAGTGTACGTGATTTCCGTACAGAGCGCACGGCGGGACCCCACTGGCCAGCTGCTTGGTGACCTCGGCAGCTGTCCCCTTGGGGGCTTCGGGTCGGAGAAGGAAGTAGAAGAAGATCCCCTCTCCAGCTATAGGTCGAGATGTGACCCACTATGGGTCGGATGATGACCTATAATGGGTAGTGCGGGATGGTGCTTCGCGTTCTCATAGTCCAAGAGCCTAGATCGAGGGCCCTTCTCCGGAGGATGAGAACGACCGCATTTGTCCAACAGGCTGTGGGACAAATATCGTTCGGAGGGGCGCTGCCTAGATGCCCGCCGGACCATCAGCCCTCGGGTGGCTCGCCGTCGTAGATCGCGTTGGCCGCCTCAATGATGTTCGATAGCTCGCTGGCCAGCGCCGGCAGCTCTGGCAGCGCCGGCTTGAGGTCCGCGGGTGGTGTCTCGGTAAGCCTCACCTCGCCCGTGCTGTAGCGGGCGACCGCGACGGGGGTGTCGATGCTCCGCAGAGCCCACTCGGTGACCGTCTTGTTGCGGCCGGGGCACAGCACCAGGCCGATCGAGGGTGCGTCGCTCGGTTGGCGCTCAAGCTCGTCGACCGCCGTGAGGTAGAAGCTCATCTTGCCCGCGAACTCCGGTTTGAAGTCCTCGATCTTGAGGTCGATCACCACGAAGCGCCGCAGGATGTAGTTGTAGAAGAGCAGGTCGAGGAAGAACTCCTGGTCCTCGCCTGTCTCCTCGTCGCGTACGCTTAGGGGGAACTGCCGTCCGACGAGCGCGAAGCCGCGGCCCATCTCCATCAGGAACGACTGGATGTCGTTGAGGAGGGCGAGCTCGAGGTCGCGCTCCCTGGCCTGCTCGGAGAGGTTGAGGAACTCGAAGTTGTAGGGGTCCTTCAGGGCGTCGCGCACGAACTCGGAGTCGGGCTGGGGGAGGGAGTGCTCGAAGGTTGTGAGTGCCCCTCCCTGGCGCCCTCGAAGGTCCGTGGCGATCTGGGCTTCCAGTACCTTGCGCGACCAGCCGTTTTCGGCGGCCTTCGCCGCGTACCAACTACGGGCGTTTGGATCCTCCAGCTTTGTCAAGAGAGCGATGTTCTGCCCCCACGGGAGTTGTCCAACGGGCTGTTGGACAATTCCCTCGGCGCCACCCGACTGAGGCCACGCGGCGGCAAAGCTGCGCATGTAGTGCAGG
Source organism: uncultured Solirubrobacterales bacterium (assembly GCA_963725525.1). Taxonomy (GTDB): domain Bacteria; phylum Actinomycetota; class Thermoleophilia; order Solirubrobacterales; family Solirubrobacteraceae; genus Palsa-744. Next base: position 173,634 of record CAVRYP010000008.1, on the reverse strand, counting down.
TTGCTGCGCGATAGCCCCCTCATGTCGGGGAACTCCCGCCGGAGGTCCGCGGCGAGACGCTCGATGACCTTCGCGCCCCAGCCCTCGCGCCGCTCGCGCTCGAGGATCTCGCGCCCGATCTCCCAGTAGAGGCCAATCAGCTCACTGTTGACCGCGAGCGCCGCGCGCGTGCGCGCCGCGGAGATGCGGGTCTTGAGCGCAGCGAGGAACTCGGGGTAATCGGCCGGCAGCTGGGAGGTACGGCGGGTGGGGACCTTGCTCATCGGCTCATCCCCGAGCGAGCAGCCGGCGCGAATGGGTGGGTGCGGGTGGTGTTGTGGGCCATCTCTTTGGATCCCCTCATCTCTGGGCGGGAGGGACCTCGGGAAGAGTAGGTACGTGTTGAGAGGTTTCACTGGGTCGGCACGCGCGAACGTGTCGCTCGAGAACAGGAAGCAGGGTTCAGGCCGCGGCCGCTTGCTGTAGCCACGTACCTCGCGCAGGTGGAGGTGGGGATCCCACCCATCGGCAGGTCCGTCTGCTGCTGCGCCATCTGCCGCGGTTCATCGAGAGCTACGTGGCCTGGCTGAGGGGACGCGACATAGAACTCTGAACCAGCTGCCTGGCGGCACTCCATCGTCGACCACCCCGCGAACGACATCCCGTGTGGCGGGAACGCGCTGCCACTTCGTCGATGAGGATTGGCGGCTCGCCGATGAGCACGACCCGCGGGTTGGCGGCCACCACCTGGCGAGCCGAGGGCTACATCTCAAAGGCGGTGCGCCCGCCGGCCTCCACGAGCTCCGCCAGCAGCGCTCGCCCATCGCCGATCACGGGCCCCCCGTGGGCGAGCAGGAGATGCTCGAACTCGAGCTCCTCCAATAGCCGCGCGCACGAGGCCAGCAGCCCCCGCTTGGTTTCGGGCGGGTCGTCCATCAGCGAGTCCGGCACGAACCCAAGCGGCCCACCGCCACCGTAGGGACCGCCGCGCACGACGCCATCGGCGAGCGCGAGCGCGCTGTGGATGGGGAGGTGAAGCGCAGTGTCATCCGCGCAGATCGCCCCCATCTCGAGCGCCCTCGCATCGGAGAGGTTCTCGTGGTGGATCCGGTACAGGGCGGGGATTTCACGTCGTATCGGCGATGTGCTGCTCAAGCGCGACGACTGGCAGCTCTGGTGGTTTGATGCCGGCGAAGGCGAGCGCATCCTTGAGCGGATCCACGAGTCCGGGCACCGTCCTGTTGTCGCCGAGTTCGGGTGGTCATATAGGGCGTTTCCGCCACCCGCCGTCAACGATGTGCTCGAGTGGTGGCGCGTTGCGGAGCAGGACGCCGATTCGCTCCATGAGCGTGTCGGCCGCGACATCGATGTCATAGCCCTCTGGATGCTCGACGACCAGGCTTGCGAGATCGTCGCGGAAGTTCGCGTCGGCCAGCTTCCCAAGTAGGTTCAGCTTCAGCTGCGGGTATGTGAAGACGTCCTTCTGCATGTAGTGCTCGAGGCCGCCGACGATCTCCACCGGCATCGCTTCGCGGCCTGTCAACACCAGCCAGACATCGAACAGGTCACGCCCTTTGCGACGCTGGTAGAGAGCGCGGAGCTTGGTGGACATCATCTCCTCAAGGACGAACGTCGGGATCGGCGCGTCACCGTTCCACCACCGCGACGCGACGGCGTGGTGAATCGTGGTGGGGGTCTTGAACGGCGTGGTCTCGGCGATGTTGGTCTCGATCTTGATGCGGATCTGCCCGTGCGGATCGGTTGCCTCGGCGTCCAAGGTCATGTGCACCATCTGCCTGGCGCGATCGACTCCAGAGACGCTCAGGCCCATGTCGTCGGCGACCTCGCGCAGTTGGTCGAGATACGGCCCGATCGGACCGGCTGTGCGTCTGACGTAATCGAGATCTTCGCTGTAGCGGTAGGGCTTGGGCAAGTGGAGCTTGTGCAGGCAGGTGCCGCCGCGCATCACGAGCTCGCCGCCGAGGAGCTCGTTGCCCGCGATCTCGACCATCAACCGCGAGAGGATGAGGTCCTGCTCCACCTGGTAGGACTCCGGCCACGGGACGCGTGTGCGCCACTCGGTGATGAACGCAGCAGGGATCACAGGTCTGGTTCCACCTGCGCATTGACGCGCACCTGCCAGTCGGGATCGGCCTTGCCGCGTTTGCCCGCAGCCGGGTCCAGCAGCGCGGGCTCGCCGAGATCGAGGCGCGCGGCCTGGCGCAGCGCTTCGAGATCGTCGCAGTGACCGTAGCGCTCGACGAACCAGCCCGTGCGGCGCACCACCGCGCGCCCTCGGCGACTGGCGACGCGCGCCAGCTCCGATCCCCCGAGCTCGCCGATCTCACTCAGGATGGTCGCGACGTTGCTGTAGCCACCGCTGGCGCGGTGGTAGGCGATCAGGTCGACCACCGTGGTCTCCCTGGCCGAGACCGTCAGGTATCCCGTCGGGACGGTGATCCGCTGCACCTTGTCGTCGTGTATGTGCTTGCTTGTGTAGAAGCGCAGGCGTACCCGCCCAAGGTCGCGATCTCGCGGTGCAGCGCCCGCGCTCATCACCTGGAAGACCTGTGGCGCCTGATGGGATGCGCCGTGGATACGCGCTGCGCTCAGCAGCGCAACATAGTAGGCACGTTGTAGATGGGCCATCATCGCATCGACGAACCATTCGCCCGGCAGTACCCCCCAGCTGCGGTACTCGGGCGGCACGGCGACATAGAGGCCCCTGGCCGGCGAGAAGACCTGTTGACGCCGCTGCAACCTGCCGAGCGCATCCGCAGCCGCCCCCCGGTTAGACCCGAGAATCGCTGCGGCGTCATCCAACGTGAACTCGTAGCGGCCGAGCGACAGGAGATGATCCGGCAGGTCGCGAGGTCGCATGGGTTCATTTTAGCGCTAAACCGCTAGATTAGCGGACTTACTCTCATATCATCACACCAATAGCAGGCATATTTTCCAAAAGGCCGCCTTTTATACGGATATATGCAGAGGTCCTGCCGCGCTGACGTCCTCGCCCGCGCGGCCATTTCGCGGCTACATCTCAAACGCGGTGCGCCCGCCGACGTCCACGAGATCCTGCAGGAGCGCGCGGCCCTCGCCGATCACGGGGCCACCGTGAGCGAGCAGGAGATGCTCGAACTCGATTTCCTCCAGTAGGCGCACGCACGAGGCGAGCAGCCCCCGCTTGGTCGCGGGAGGGTCGTCCATCAGCGAATCCGGAACGAACACCCAACGGGCCCAAGCCGCCGAAGGGACCGCCGCGCACGACGCCATCGGCGAGCGCGAGCGCGTTATGGATGGGGAGGTGAAGCGCCGTATCGTCCGCGCAGATCGCGCCCATCTCGAGCGCACGCGCGGGGCCGGGGAGATCATCTCCGAGATCGAACCCCCGCACGGGCTCCCCGTGCGTGAACTCGCGCAGTCCCGCGCGGTTGCAATACACAGGGCACCCAAACCGCGCGGCGAACTCGCCGGCGTGGCGGTAGTGGTGACGGTTTGACAGCACCACCGCCCGCGGAGGGTGAGGGCGCGAGGCGAACCACTCCAAGCCCTCCTCGGGCGGGGTGAGCGGATCGAGCGCCACGCCCGAGTCATCGAGCCAGTAGGAGGACACCTGCGTGTGGATGTGCGGGTGGATCGCGCTCCAGTGAAAGACATCGTGGAGAACCTCCTGCACGCGATCTCACGATAGCGCCCGGGCGTGAGGGGAGGGACTGCTTGCGCTGAGCACCGCCAACCACGAGCTGCTGCGGGGCTACTGGGAAATCGGCGACGAGATCCTGCGCCACCGGCGCGAGGAAGGCTAGGGCGCCAAGGTGATCGATCGCCTCGCGAAGGACCTCGAGGCCGCCTTTCCGGAAGACGGCCGGTAGACCGCTTTCATCCCCCAGTCGCCTCGGTGACTGGTGCGAGGCCCGCGACAGCGGGCCTCAGCGATTAAGGGAGCGGCCTACCACGATGAAGGCTTGCGTATCTCACCGTGAGCATCTCTCAGAACCGGCGGGAACTGGCTGGCGATAATGCGCGGTCTTCGGACCGTGGAGGCTGCGTCGATGACCTCCCAGATATGAGCACGGCGTCGGCCTCCGCCAGGCGGGCGTAGCGCGTGGCGTGGACACCCCCCGTCGCGGTGGCCCCCCATCGGGTCTGAGGCGCCGCCGCGCGCGCCGGGGGGCGGGGGTCGGCGCGGTAGGTTGCGCGGATGAAAGCAAATGTTTATGTCGACGGCTTCAATCTCTACTACAGCGCTCTGCGCTGGCGGTTCCCTGGCTGCAAGTGGCTGGATGTCCGGAAGCTGGCGGAGCTGCTGCTGCCCAGCGACGACATTGCCGAGGTGAAGTACTTCACCGCCCGAGTCAGCAGCGAACCCGACAATCCCAACCAGCACCGCCGGCAGCAGAGCTATCTTCGTGCGCTGGCCGCCACGGGCGTCGAGCCGATCTACGGCAACTTTCAAACGCAGGAGCGATGGATGCGCCGCGAGACGCCGTGTGCCACGCCGGGCTGCACCACTCCCGGCCCACGGGAGCGCGTGGTCTACCGCGAGGAGAAGGGCTCCGACGTGAACCTCGGCGCACACTTGCTGATGGATGCTTTTCGGCAGCGCTATGACGTGGCCGCCGTGGTCACCAACGACACCGACCTGATCGAGCCCATACGTATGGCACGAAACGAGTTGGGCGTCAAGATCATGCTGCTCGCGCCGAACCCACGTCCAGCCGCACGGCTGATCGCGTCGGTTGACGGCGTCCGGCCGATACGGCACGGAGCGCTCAGCGCCGCTCAATTGCCCCTGACGTTGCAAGACCGCAAGGGGGAGATTCACCGGCCACGTGAGTGGCGACCCGACAAAAGCTGAGGCCCGACACTTGGCCGGGCCTCGCGCCCAGCCAGCGAAGTGACTGGGGATATCATGCGCTCAGTATACAACGCGCGGCTACGATCTGCCGCAGGATTTGACTGCCGCGTCAAGGGGGCGCCGCGCACGAGCTGGATCACCTCACGGGCATCGCCGGGTGACTCCTCGCGGCGCCGAGCCGCCTCGTGCTCAGCCTCTGTGAGCGGCCGCGGGGCCCGAGCGCCCGGAGCGATGCGAACCGCCACCGACATGGGGCGCCTTGCCGCGGCTGGCGGACTTCTTGGGGACCCACGCGCTCGGCGCGCAGCTGGCTCAGGCGCGTAGGGAGAGGTCGTCGTGAGGGTCTCCGGACCCCAACTTTGTCCAACGGCTGTGGGGACAAATTGTTGTGCAGCAGAGCGCTGCACAAATAACCCGCTGCCTGACTATTGGTCGTTGGGCGGCCCGCTGTCGTAGATCGCGTTGGCCGCCTCAATGATGTTCGCCAGCTCGCTGGCGAGGGCGGGCAGCTCTGGTAGCGCCGGCGTTAGGTCCGCGGGTGGTGTCTCGGTAAGCCTCACCTCGCCCGTGCTGTAGCGGGCGACCGCGACGGGGGTGTCGATGCTCCGCAGAGCCCACTCGGTGACCGTCTTGTTGCGGCCGGGGCACAGCACCAGGCCGATCGAGGGTGCGTCGCTCGGTTGGCGCTCAAGCTCGTCGACCGCCGTGAGGTAGAAGCTCATCTTGCCCGCGAACTCCGGTTTGAAGTCCTCGATCTTGAGGTCGATCACCACGAAGCGCCGCAGGATGTAGTTGTAGAAGAGCAGGTCGAGGAAGAACTCCTGGTCCTCGCCTGTCTCCTCGTCGCGTACGCTTAGGGGGAACTGCCGTCCGACGAGCGCGAAGCCGCGGCCCATCTCCATCAGGAACGACTGGATGTCGTTGAGGAGGGCGAGCTCAAGGTCGCGCTCCCTGGCCTGCTCGGAGAGGTTGAGGAACTCGAAGTTGTAGGGGTCCTTCAGGGCGTCGCGCACGAACTCGGAGTCGGGCTGGGGGAGGGAGTGCTCGAAGGTTGTGAGTGCCCCTCCCTGGCGCCCTCGAAGGTCCGTGGCGATCTGGGCTTCCAGTACCTTGCGCGACCAGCCGTTTTCGGCGGCCTTCGCCGCGTACCAACTACGGGCGTTTGGATCCTCCAGCTTTGTCAAGAGAGCGATGTTCTGCCCCCACGGGAGTTGTCCAACGGGCTGTTGGACAATTCCCTCGGCGCCACCCGACTGAGGCCACGCGGCGGCAAAGCTGCGCATGTAGTGCAGGTTGCTGCGCGATAGCCCCCTCATGTCGGGGAACTCCCGCCGGAGGTCCGCGGCGAGACGCTCGATGACCTTCGCGCCCCAGCCCTCGCGCCGCTCGCGCTCGAAGGATCTCGCGCCCGATCTCCCAGTAGAGGCCAATCAGCTCACTGTTGACCGCGAGCGCCGCGCGCGTGCGCGCCGCGGAGATGCGGGTCTTGAGCGCAGCGAGGAACTCGGGGTAATCGGCCGGCAGCTGGGAGGTACGGCGGGTGGGGACCTTGCTCATCGGCTCATCCCCGAGCGAGCAGCCGGCGCGAATGGGTGGGTGCGGGTGGTGTTGTGGGCCATCTCTTTGGATCCCCTCATCTCTGGGCGGGAGGGACCTCGGGAAGAGTAGGTACGTGTTGAGAGGTTTCACTGGGTCGGCACGCGCGAACGTGTCGCTCGAGAACAGGAAGCAGGGTTCAGGCCGCGGCCGCTTGCTGTAGCCACGTACCTCGCGCAGGTGGAGGTGGTGAGGTGTGGGAAGCCCTGCTCGCGAACAGAGAGGAGGACCGGGTCCTCTCCAATCGTCCAAGGATCCTTGGACAATCTCTTCCCTCCAGTTGTCCAGCTGCGTGGGATCCGGCAAGTCGATAACGGTCATACGGGGGGCGGGCGCCCCAAACACCCATCCGCGACGAAAGCGAGGAGGCTCGCGCGGCGGAGTTCGACCGCATCGCCTCCAGGCTCGAGAGGCTATCTGCCCAACGTCGGGCGCTGCCCTGCCGCGGTTCGTCGAGAGCTACGTCGCCTGGCTGAAGGGACGCAATATAGAGCTCTGAACCAGCTATCTGGTGGCACTCCATCGTCGACCACCCGGCGGACGACATCCCGTGTGGGCGGAACGCGCTGCCACTCGTCGATGAGGATTGGCGGCTCGCCGACGAGCACGACCCGCGGGTTGGCGACCACCACCTGGCCAGCGGGGCCATCTACGCTACTGATGGCAGGATGTTCTCGCTACCGTTAGCAGTCCTTGGGTGGCCCATTCTCGTCGATCGCGTGGTGCTGTTGCCGCTTGACGCCCTGGAAGCCTTCAACCTATTTGGGAGAGGACCCCACAAGGGGGTCCTAGCGGGTCGCGTGGTGTGGAGACGAGGCGCGCGTCGCCTCACGCTCGCCCTGGCCTTCTCCTCGGCGGCACGCCGCTACTGGCTGGGTGTCTTCCCCACCTTACGACGAGAGATCAGTTGCCTGCGTCGTCGCGCGCTCCGCATCCCCGGCACGGAACTCCGTCTGGAGGCGATCCACAATCTCAAGGCCCAGGAGGGGAACCTGGAGGGTGCCGCGCGGCGTTACTGAGGAGGCGGTCGCCCCAGGTCAGTCCTCGCCCAGTGGATTCTGGGTTTGGAGCCATGCGGCCAGCAGCGGGTCGACGATTCGCCATGTGTGGTCGCTGCGGGTGACGTAGCCGCGGTCGCGGAGGCGCTGCAATGCTCGTGTCGTGGATCTGTTGTCTGGCAGCCCATAGCGGCGAGCGTCGTTCTCGCTGCCGGGAGAAGCTCCCCGGCGAGCAGGAACAGCGCCTTGGCGTCGTTGACATCGGTGTCGTTGCCGGATAGCAGCGTGTCGATGATCTGGGCGAAGTCGGTGTTATCTCTGCCGCTGGCAAGCAGCGCTTCGAACGCCGTCTGCACTGCCTGCGGGTCGACCGTGGCGTTCTCCGGGATGGCATCCCAAACGTGAAACGCGACGTGCTGGGTGCGCTTTGGATGGCAATCTGTAAGGACGAGGAGGTGGTCGATGGCGCTGCGGGATGCAGGCTTTCCAGTCGCTGCGAACCGCAGTTCCAGATAGTCGGCGAGCGCCGCGGGGTCGAGGTCGGGCAGCTCGAGGTCGTGCGTTTGATCCCAGATCGGCTCGGTGCTGGTATGCAGCATGAGATGCAGTTTGTCGCGCAAGCTGCCCGTCAGCAGAAGCGCGATGTTGCCGGCACGCCCCGGACCCATGAGGGCTGAGCGGATGATGCTGAGCGGCTCTCCGGGGCAGTGCGCGAGGCGCTGAAACTCGTCGAACGCGATCACCAGGCGTGGCGTGATCGCCGCCAGCGCAGCGAGCTGAGAGTGGAGCACCTCGGTGTCGTTGATCTGCACACCCCGCTGTCGGGCGCCTGCCCTGACGACCCCGAGATTCACACCGATCTCCTTCTCCAGGCGGCGGAATCCGCTGAGCGCGCGCCGAGCCAGCGATTGGTGATCGCGGGTGGCGTCCAGCACCGCCCCGATGAACGCCGCGGGGCTGATCGCACGGCGAAGGTCGATCCGGATCAGCTCCCATGGTGGGGTCTGCATCGTGGTGGAGGGCGAGCTCGGCGTTGAGCTGGCCGATGAACGTCGTCTTCCCGGTGCCGCGCGGCCCGAACAGCGCGAGATGCGTTCCAGCCTTCAAAGTGGCTGCTGCATTGGCGGTGAACTCGCCCCGCGGAACGGCCTCCGAAGGGTCGATGACATCGGACCATACAAAAGGGTTCAACGACACATGCGCGGTATATCTGCTGAGCGGCTATGTTCATATCTGCTGCGCGGATACACAGCGGGAGGGTAGGAGAGGACCCCACAAGGGGGTCCTAACGGGCCGCGTGGTGTGGAGACGTGGCGCGGTGAGCCGAGGGCTACATCTCAAAGGCTGTGCGCCCGCCGGCCTCCACGAGCTCCGCCAGCAGCGCTCGCCCATCGCCGATCACGGGCCCCCCGTGGGCGAGCAGGAGATGCTCGAACTCGAGCTCCTCCAAAAGACGCGCGCACGAGGCCAGCAGCCCCCGCTTAGTTTCGGGCGGGTCGTCCATCAGCGAGTCAGGTACGAATCCCAGCGGCCCATCGCCACCATAGGGGCCCCCGCGCACAACACCATCGGCGAGCACCAGCGCGCTGTGGCTGGGGAGATGAAGCGCGGTGTCATCCGCGCAGATCGCCCCCATCTCGAGCGCCCTCACACGCCCCGGCAACTCATCCCCGAACTCGAAGCCCTCCACGAGCTCGCCGTGCGTGAACTCATAGAGCCCCACGCGGCTACACCACACCGGACACCCAAAGCGCCCAGCGAACTCCCCCGCGTGACGGTAGTGGTGGCGGTTGGAGAGGACCACCGCACTCGGAGGCTGAGCGCGCGCGGCAAACCACTCCAACCCCTCCTCCGAAGGGATGAGCGGGTCGATCGCCACACCCCCATCCTCCAGCCAGTAGGACGAGACCCTCGTGTGGATGTGCGGATGAACCGCACTCCAATGGAAGACTTCGGGAAGCACCTCCTGCACGCGAGCTCACGATAGCGGCCCCTCGCGGACCCTCGGGGGCCCTCTCGAGAGGGGCCCTCATTCGTGCAGGGAGGGCTTGCACGAATCGCCCCCCGCCAATCGTCCAGGGGTCCTTGGACAAAATCTCCTGGTATCACCACATAGCGCTGCTGGACAAGCTCCCGAGCGGCGAAGCGCTGGATCGTGATGGGGCGTCGTCGACAGGGCCGCGATCCGCAGTTACACGGGAGCCCTTTACAGAGGACCGTGCGCGCTGTCAGTGAGCGCTGGGCCGAGCGGCGTCTATCTCGACGATGAACTCGGCCACCGCGTCTGCGGCGGCCTGCATGTCGTCGGGCAGATCCGCTGCGATCTGGCTGGCGTCGAAGCGGTAGGGCTCGTTCCATGCGTCCGGCGCCTTGAGTGTTGGCGGCCACTCGTGGGTGCCGCGCTTCTCAAACGTCCAGACGCAGGCCTCCCGGACGCGCCAGAGGTCCTCTTCGGGAAGAGCTCGTAGGAGGATGAGATCGATCAAATCCCAGTGGCGCAGGTTGGGGCGCCCGTCGGCCGGTTCCTCGGTGACCGCATGAATCTTCTGTGCGATCTGGTAGCGCAACGAAAGGCACGTGACGCGCTCGGGGCTGTCCAGCTTGAAGTCGGCGAGGCTGATCGCCGAGGGGACGAGGTCGCTCTCATCGGTCTCCGGCCTGGCGATCTCGACCGTCAGTGTCTGCCAAGCTCGTCGCTGAAAGCTCACCTGAAGCGCGAGGCGTTTAGAGCCGGTATCGCGGATGTCCTGCGGCTCGCCCTTGCGGCGGAACTCGAAGCCAACGTATGACTGCTCGAATGCTTCCTCGAGGACTTTGAGCATCTCGGTGGTTCTGCCGCGGAAGACGATGTCGATGTCCTGGGTACTGCGTGCGCCAAGTCCCAGGCGCAGCTCCATCGAAACCCCACCCTTGATCAGGAAGCGGGGTTGCTCGTCGGCTTGGACCCTGTCGAGCGCGCCGATCAGGGTCATCGTGGATATCCACCGGCGCACGCGATCGGGGGCAATACCGTGAGCTCTGGAGTAGTCGCCGACGAGCCGTTCGAGATGGCTGTGCCTGCTGGGCGTGCGCTTGGGCGGTTTGAAATCCGCGCTCACCGGCGCATCCCCGAGCCGGCCTTGACGCCGATCTCCCGGCGCAGTTGAGCAGCCTCCTTGCGGGTGAGCCTGCCGTTGCTGGCTCCGTGGTCGATGGCCTGGGCGATCAGCGCTGGGCCGAGATGGGCGACGTGACCTTGGCGGATCGCGTGTGCTGGTGTAACGATCGGGATCCCCTCGTGGAACGTCACGTCCGCATCGGGGAGGTTCTCGTGGTGAATCCGGTACAGGGCGGGGATTTCACGTCGTATCCGATGGGCGCGTGGGACCGTGATATGGATCTTGCTCGGGTTGACGTCGCTCAGCTCATACAGATCGAGTGCGGTCTCATGAGAGAGCACGCCGCGCATGCCCCTGGGCCACAATGTCGCCTCCATGTAGGAGTCAAGCGGTGATACCGGGAAGTAGTGCAAGCGGTAGAGCCCGTGTCCGCGGCGCTCGAGCGTTCCATGCTCGGCCATCCGTACCAACGTCATTGGCTGGATGCCCAGCTCGCGGGCATCGTGCTGGCTCACGAACCCGTACTGGTCGACCGCGACGTCGGCAAGCTGGTTGAAGGCTGCTCCTGGCACACGGACAAAGTAGCACAAAAAATACTAGTCTGTCCCGCCAAGACCCTAGAAAGGGGGTTGAGAGGGGCCGCGCTTGGCGGATGGGGGTCGGTGCAGGGACACAGGCGGGTTATCCAGAGTGCTTACAGCCGCACGAGGTTCTCGGCGTGTGTGCCACGGGTGACGCCACGCAGATCGAGGAGCAGGCGTGCGTGGCGGGCGATGTGGTCGTGGTCGATGCCGGGGTGCGCGGTGACGATGATCGTCTAGCGCGCCAGCTCAGATAGAAGGGGTCCACGGGCAGGCAGTGGCCGCCCATGCCGGGGCCGGGCTCAAAGCGCATGAAACCGTCCGGCTTGGTGGTGGCGGCGTCGATCGCCTCCCAGATGTCGATCCCCATGCGGTCGGTGAGCATCGCCAGTGTTGGCTGGTGCCCTACACTTGGTGGCAGGTTCTCCGTACGGTGAAAGAGCCTCGTGGCTCTGCTGCTCGTCAGCTAGCTGTGCGGGGGGCCGAAGGTTTTCTTCGCGGCCGGCGCCCTCGGGTGTCGGCCGCGCCGTTTCCAAGGTAGTCGCGTCGACTGGATGCCTGTGGCGGCCGGGTGCGAGTGGGGCTCGGCCTGATTGCTATGACCACGCGTCGTACTCGGATCGGATGAGATGCGCGATCTGCTCGTGGGCGCTTGGATCGCCCTGCTCCCATCGGCGTTGAATGGCCCAGTTGGCGTAGTCGGCGATCTGGATGCAGGGATCGCTGTCGGCCGGCCAGAAGGCGACGACGTGGGTACTTGTCGGGGAGTGCTTTTTGATGACCTCCGTCAAGTTCTGATGGAAGATCCGGCGCTTCTTCTTGGTGCCGAGGGAGGCGCCAGCCACGAACAGCCGATGTCGGTGGTGCAGCACCTTGCGTGCGAGATATTGAAAGTGCAACCGCCAGGCCTCCGAGTAGAGCGCGGTGTCCGAACGCAGGTGAGACGGCGCGTGTGTCTTGTCGAGGATCGTGGCGTCGATGCGAAGCCGGTTGGCCAGCTGGGTGGCGATGACGGTCAGGATCTCGCTGCGAACGTGCGGTGGGTCATAGGTGGCGTGGGGCGGCCGATCGAGGAGCAGTCCACGCCATCCCAGATTCCGGCGCAACGCAAGCAGTTGGTCGCCGACCGAGCAGTCGGTGACTGTGATGCTTGTGAGGATGAAATAGCGGGATGCGCCGCGAGTTCCCGAGAAGTCGAAGTTGCCAGCCTCGTCGGCGAAGACGTATCGGTCGGCCATAGCGCGAGGATGTTGGCAGCCGGTACGGCGTCTCCCAGGCGCTACCGCCTTCCAGCGTGATCTGGAGGCACGCGGACTCGCCCGACCGCGTGCTGATGCTGGTGCGGTCGGAGTTCGGCCGCCGGTGGGGGGCGTCGGCGGTACCCGTGACCTGGCTCTTATGAGGAGGAGGGGACCCCCGCAAGGGGGGTCGGGAGGGGCCGCGTGGAGCGAGCTGGGGGTCGGTGCAGGGCCACAGGTGGGTTATCCAGAGTGCCTACAGCCGCAGGTTCTCGGCGTGTGTGCCGCGGGTGACGCCACGCAGGTCGAGGAGCAGGCGTGCGTGGCTGGCGATGTGGTCGTGGTCGATGCCGGGGTGCGCGGGGAGGATGATCGTGAGGTCGGCGTCGGCGAGGACCTCGCCGCCGTGGCGGTTCTCAGCGTTAGCGCTTGGCCTTCCACTGTCTGTGGTCCGGGTTCCAGTGGCCCGTGACGTCCTGGATCTCAGCGGGAACATCTGGGCGGTACCCGCAGGGATGCTCGCCTGGACCATCGACGGTTGAAGGCGGCTACCAGCGGGGATCCTTGGACAGTCTCTTTCCTCCGGTTGTCCCGTTGTGGGCCGCTTGTCGGAGAGGAATGCAGGAGATTCCTTGCAGATGAGCCAAGCCGAAGATCACCCTCCCCCGGGGGAGTCCGATCTGGCGCAGCAGCTCTCCAAGAGCCCCTATCTCTTGGAGTGGCTCGGCCTCGGCGAGAAGGCCACCGAGGCCCAACTCGAGCGGGGGCTGCGCTGCTACGTGGCGATCGAGCTCAAGCTTGCACAGGATCAGGCCGATGGTGGTGTGCCGCTTTATGTGAGACGGGGCACGGTGAGCCGCAGGCTACGTCGCAAAGATGGTGTGCCCGCCGCCCCTTGAACAGTTGTCAGCGAGCGCGGCCGGGTCGATCGGCTCGGCGGTGTCCGAGTCTGGCGGAGATGCGGTCGGCTGTTGCGAGGAGATGGGGTGTGAGGTGGTCGACCATTGCCTCCAGCGCGATCCTCGAGGTGGGTGCGGTGAGGCCGATGGCGGCGGCGATGCCCGAGTCGTCGCGTATGGGTGCGGCGATGGCGTTGAGGCCGGGGGTGTGCTCTTGGTCCTCGATGGCGATGCCCTGCTCTGTCATGGCGTTGAGCTCGGCGCGTAGCTCGGTTTTGCTGGTGATGGTGTTGGGGGTGTGGCGTTTGAGTGCTAGTTCGGCGATCAGCGCGTTCTGCTCGTCGGGGGGTAGGGAGGCGAGGAGGACTTTGCCGGTCGCGGTGCAGTAGAGAGGAGCTCGCGGGCCGGGGTCCGGTTCGGCTGGGCGTTCGCGGTGCAGGGCGGGGAGCCGCTCGATGCAGACGGCCTCGGCCCCATCGAGGACTGCGAGGATGGTGGTGTAGTTGGTTTCGCGGCGTAGCTCTTGCAGGTAGGGGTGGGCGTGCTCGCGCAGGCCACCGGCGCTCATCGTGGACATACCGAGGCGCGGCATCACACCCGCCCCCTACCGGTGTCCTTTGCGGGCGGGGGGAGGCGGTATTTACGCCCCTCGCCCTGCTCCAGCAGCCCGATCGCGGTGAACGTGCGGGCGTAGCGGTGGGCGGTGCTCTGGCTCATCCCCAGTTCTTCGCCGACCTCCTTGACCCCCCGCAGGCTGCCGCGCGGAGCGAACGCACACAGCACCCCGAGCGCCCTCAACGCCGAATAGGAGATTCGGCGGGGATCAACGGCGGGGTTCGCGAGCGCGTCGGCGACCGCGGTCCCCAGATCGTCCATGTGTTCGGTGAGTAGCTCCCGCAGGCCATCCGCCCCGGTCGCCTCACGTAAGACACTGCGCACCTGGCGCGGGGAAAGCTCAAGCGTTATGCCCCTCAGCTTGGGAGCCGAGAGGGGCAGGCGCGCTCCCTCGCGCCCACCCCCCTCGGGACGACCCCCCGTACTCACTGCGGGTCCCTGCGCCATGGGGGTAGCCGGCGGTCTGGTGCCGACAGAGATCGGCGCTGGTGGCGGGCACCCGGCATCACGCAGGTGCGATCCTGCCAGTCAGCCTCCCGAATTACCAGAGATCGGTTCTGATCGAAATAGAAACGTTAAGAACAGAATTTGTGGTTATGTTGAGCGCTGGGAGTAGGCGATGCGCCACAGTCTCAGGATGGGGACGAGGATGTGGGTAAGTGAGCCGCCGGCTTCGGTGAAGGTCTTTGCGGCGATGCGCATCGGTGGGGTGCGGGCGCTGTCCTTGGAGAGATACATCGCGACCATGCAACAGGCGATCAGGGTGTGTCGCTCGCTCTCCCGGCACGCCGGGATGAGGGCGTCGAGGGCAGGTTCTCCGTCTTATGCCCGAGCGATGCCGGGGCGTCTACGCGGATTGATGCGACGGGAATAACCGCGACGCAAGGGCCGCGCCCACCTGGGGCTTACATGCACTACCAGATAGCCCACGAGACCAACGAAGGCAATGGCCAGCGCGCTGACGAGCGCGAAGCTCCATAGCGCGATCAGCACACCGACCTGGAAGACGATCGGGAAGCCCGTGACGCTCGCCAGAGCGTGGCTGAGCAGCAGCTGCCCGTAGAGCCCGAAGACCGCGCCGATCGTGCAGCCGGCGACGAGCAGCAGCGCACTCTCGCACAACAGCCAGCGCCATAGCACCCCCTTGGGGTAGCCCGTGCAACGGAGAAACGCGACCAGGTCGCGGCGCTGCCATATCATCGCGGCGAGCACGCCGGTCACCGCAAGTATCGCCGCGATCAAAATGAGTAGCCTGATCTGCGTGAGTCGCGAGAGGCCCTGGCGGATGAACGTTTCGTGGAGATGCTCTCGTTCGGCGTATGTTTCGACGGTGAGCCCCGCCCGGGATGCCAGCGCGTGCTGCACCACTCTGCGCAGAGCGATGGGTGTCGTGCCAGGCTTGGCCTGGATGAGGTAGGCGCTCGTGTGCGTGTCACCCCACGCGCTCGCGTAGTCGGTTGAGCTCATCACCATTGCGCCCGGCGGCCACCCCAGGTTCGTAGTCAGCGCCGCGACCCGTAGGCGCATCGGTCTCGGTGAGGGAAGCGTGAAGCTCTGCCCGATGTGCAGGTGGTATTCGGAGGCGAGTGCCTGGCCGAGCACCGCCCAGCCGCCCTGTTGAAGCCTCGCGGAGGCGAGCGCGAGGTTCCCGGCAACGAGCTGGCTGGGCCCGATTGGCGCTTGAAAGCCAGCCGGTGGCGCGAGCACCCAAATGCGGCGATCACCCCAGTTCAGGAAGCTGCCGCGATACACCCCGACCCTGTTCACCCCTGGGAGAGCCATGAGGGCGCTCGCCCCGGCCTTGTCTGTGAACGGAACCGTCGCATCGGGATTGGAGTGCCCGTCGGCTGTCACCCACACGTCCGCGGTCGAGTCGACCCCACGCGCGGAGGCGTCGAGGCCACGTTCGAGGTTGACCTGTGCACCCTGGATCGAGACGATGCCGAACACAGCGACCGCGGCCGTCGCTGTGATCGTAAGCGAGCGCACCCGTGGGCGCTCTGTACGGAGGCTCATGATCGCGATACGTGGCGAGACGCCGCTGAAGGGGTGCTGCAGCCGCTCCGAAATGTTCACGAACAAGTCAAAGAGCGAGGGCATGAGCAGCAGCAGCGCCGCGATCAACGTGAAGTTCCCGACAATCGCGGACTGAGGGCGGGCTAGCAGGATAAGCGTTGTGAACACAAGACAGCTAGCCCCTGTGAGCAGCCTGACGTAGCGCCAATTGTATGTTTGAGTTTCTGGCCACTGGTGAGACCAAAGGGGACGTAGGAGAATGTGGCGCAGCGGCCAGAGCACCCCCGCGCACGCCGCTGTCATTCCGGCGGCCAAAGCAATCACGACGCTTTGCCACGTGATGATCCGATCGTTGCCCACCGGGAACGCGAACGCCAGATAACCGGGCGTGGAGTGAAACACTGCGACTGACAGCAGCTCGCCGAGCACAAGCCCCAATACACACGCCAGCACGCCGATGATTAGCGCGTCGAACAGCATGATCTGGACGTTTATGCGCCGCGTCGCGCCCATTGGACGGATATCTTCGATCAGCTTGCGCCGCGAAGACACGGCGAGCAGCATCGCATTAAGTGCGAATATGAAGCCGACAAGCGCACTGATGGCGGAGAACGTCCGCTCGCCCCGACTCTGCGGACTAGAAGCGACAGCAAACAGGGTCGAATCGAAGTCGGCTGGCTCGATGTTGAGACCAGCCGCTGAGGCAATCGGCGCGAGTTCTGCGCTCAGTTCGCGTTCATGTCCGGGACGCGGCTGCACGAAGATCCGGGTGATACGCCCTCGCATCCCGGCGAGACTCTGGGCATAGCGGACTGGCGCCAGCACGACTGGGCTATTGACCAGCCCACCAATGTCGGCTTCCCCAAGGGTCGTGGTGAGCAGAGTTTCGACCACGTTCGCGCCGATCTGCAACTTGAGCGGCTGCAGCGAACGAACGCCGATCTCACCGGCCAGTGGCGCCGGAAGCGCCATCGCCCGCTGGTCGGCAAGCAACTTGGCGGAGAAGCGTCGCAGCAAGGGGCCACTCGTACGTACAAAGCGCGGGTCGGCGCCGATCAGGTCCACCGGCTCTCGGCCTGCCGGCCCGATCACGCTCGCCTGCTGCTCGAACACCGGCAGAGCTACCTGCACACTCGGGAGGCCCCGTACCTCACCCAGCAGTCGTTCGTCGAAACCGTCTGTACCCCGCGCGCCGAGCTGTAACTCCCGCGTTTCGCCAACCAGCTGGCTCGTCAGATCCTTGACCGAGCGCGTTAGGCTCGTGCTCGCAACCTGCGAGGCAAACAGCAACCCCACCCCCACCGCGATCCCAAGGATCGCGAACAGCTCCTGCGCGACCATAGTCTTTCTGCGCAGCCGAGCGCGGTAGAGGTAGCGCACATCCGCCAGGCTCAGTCGCCGCTTGCGCATGTCAGGTCTCCCACTTGGGGGACTCCACCGGTGCCAGCATACGCTCCGGCCTGTACGCCGTCAGGTGCCCGTCGCATAGTTCGTGCACCTGGTCGGCGAATCGAGCGGCCTGTGGATCGTGGGTTGCGAGCAGGACCGCGGCCCTCCGCTCGCGGCAAAGTTCGCGTAACAGGCGCAGCACTTCAAGGGTGCGGTGGGTGTCCAGCGTGCCCGTCGGCTCGTCTGCAAGCACGAGCTTGGGATCGAGCGAGAGCGCAAGGGCGATCATCACTCGCTGGCGCTCCCCCATCGACAGCTGCTCCGTGCGATGACGCATCCGCTCCCCCAAGCCAAGCCGCTCGAGCAACGGTTCTATCGCGGGGCCCGCAGTGCGGGCGTTCGCGAGCAGGAGCTTCAACGAAGCGTTCTCGATAGCGCATGCGCCCGCGATCAAGCTGTCCGGCTGCCCCACGATGCCAAGCGTCCGCAGACGGTACTCGTCACTCTCCCTGACTGACAGCGCGAAGACGTCCCGACCCCCAAAGATCACCGTCCCACTGTCGGGGCGCTGCAGCCCAGCGACCAGTTCGAGCAGCGTCGTCTTACCCGAGCCGCTCGGGCCGTACATCGCGACGAATTCACCCGCAGCGACCGCCATCGAGACGCCGTCCACCGCACGGATTGGCTCGCCGCCCCCGACGCGGTAGTGCTTGACCAGATCATGTAGCTCCAGCACTAGAAGTTCGCGCCGCGCGAGACCCCGGCCGGGCGAAGGCCACCGGGAAAGTCGATGACCTCAGCATCCTGAGAACCCTGGCCGGACATCGTCTTCAGCCCACTGCGTTCGAAATACATCACGCGATCGGCGAACAAGGTCGCCTCGAGGTCCGAGGCGCTCATCAACACCCCACAACCCAGCTCGGCGGCGAGCGAGCAAAGAAGCTCACCGGCCTGGCGGGTGCGGCGCATTCCCAGCCCGTCCATGACATCGTCGATGACCAACAGCTTCGGCTCACCGACGACACCGCGCGCGAACGCGACGAGGAGGCGCTCCCAGTTGGAGAGATCCTCCCAGCGCAGACCTGCACAGTCCGCCGCGCCGACTCGCTCCAGCGCGTCGAGCGCGAGCTTCTCGGCCTCCCCCGTCCCATGGCCACGGCCGACGGCCAATGGCAGGCCGACGTAGTCGAGGACATCGAAGCGTATGCCGGTGTCCTCGCGGCGAACCCAGCGGATATCCCGGCCCAACAACTCCGCCCGACCCTCTTCGGAGAGCGGCGTCAACTCCACCTCGCCCAGCCACACCTGCCCACTGTCGGGAGGCTGTATACCGGCGGCGACTTCGAGCAGCGTCGTCTTGCCCTCCGCGCGCGAGCCGACGACGGCCACGATCTCTCCGGGGTGGACCTCCAGCGAAACATCCACCAATACCCGTAGGCGCCCCCGGCTTCGCCCCCGCCGAAAGCTGAGGCTCACCCCGCGCAGCGAGAGCAACTCAGCCATCGCCCTCTCCGTCTTCCAGCTCCTCGGGGTCGTACTCGACGTCGTTGTCGTGGCCTTCGATAGCTTCGATCAGGCGCTTCAATCGTAAGGCCCGGCCGCCCCACACCATCATGTCGTCCACCGCGAGGGCATGGAGCAGCCTGCCCCGTCCCTCAGAACCGTCCGGCGGGCCGAGGTGCCCGAACCTTCTCGCTCTGTTCAGGCGCCACCGAAGCCGATCGAACCTGTCTGCGCAGATGCGCTGCTCCTCTCGAAGCAGCGGAAGCATCACGGGCAGATCCTCGTCCTCGCACAGCTCGAGCCTCGCCCGTGTCGCGTCGTGCAACGCGGGGGCACCCTCCGAGCACTCGCGCAGCCACTCACCGAAGTGGGCCACACCCGCGGGCGTGGACTCGTAGCTGTCCTGACCACGCTTCTCGCCCCGCTCGATCAGGCGGACGAACCCCTGTTTGGCAAGACTGGGAAGGTCGCTGTAGACAACCGACTCAGACCACCCGGCGTGAGGAAAATGCCCGGTGAGCCGCTCCCTGATGCCCGCGACGGTGTCGCCCCGGCGGACCACCAGCCCCAGAATCGCGATGCTGGCAGTCAAATCACCGGTTCGAGAAGGTGGCACGCCGGAATCGTAACCAAGATCGGGACGCAGCGTCCCGCCTTGCGGAATCGTTTCCCTCCAGATCCAAGGAGGAATCTATCCGTCGGTCCGAGCAGTCCTACGCAGCGGGACGACGTCGGCGTCGCCGCCCCCCTCGCCGGACATCGCCTTGAGCCCACCGCGCTCGAAATACAGGACACGATCCGCGAACAACGTAGCCTCCAGATCCGAGGCGCTCATCAACACCCCACAACCCAGCTCGGCGGCGAGCGAACACAGGAGCTCGCCGGCCTCGCGCGTGCGGCGCATCCCCAGGCCAATCATCACATCGTCGATGACGAGCAGCTTCGGCTCACCGACTATCCCACGCGCAAACGCGACGAGGAGGCGCTCCCAGTTGGAGAGATCCTCCCAGCGCAGACCCGCACAGTCCGTCGCGCCGACTCGCTCCAGCGCGTGGAGCGCCAGCGTCTCGGCCTCGCTGCTTCCATGTCCGACCGCCAGTGGCAGTCCAACGTGGTCGAGCACATCGAAGCGAACCCCGGTGCCCTCGCGGTGAACCCACCTGATGTCCCGGCCCAACAGCTCCGCCCGGCTCTCTTCGGAGAGCGAGGTCAACTCCACCTCGCCAAGCCATACCTGCCCGTCGTCGGGGGGCTGTATTCCCGCGGCGACTTCCAGCAGCGTCGTCTTGCCCTCCGCCCGCGACCCCACAACCGCCACGATCTCTCCGGGGTGGACCTCCAGCGATACATCCACCAATACCCGCAGACGCCCTCGATCCCGTCCACGCCGATAGCTCAAAGACACCGCTTTCAGCGACAGCAGCCCAGACGATGACACTGCAGCAGTTTACGCGCGTGATGCTAAATGAATCAAGACTGGGAATCGCGATGATGCTCATCACCTTCGGCGCGTAGATGTACTCCGCCCCTCGGCCAGCAGCGCATCGGGTCGCGACGCTACCCGCGACCAGAGGAGGATACCCCCAACAACGCCGCCAGCACCTGCTCGAATTCAACCCGTGGTGGCAGGATCCACGAGGGTGGGAGCGGCACGATCCCTACCTGCGCGAGGCGCGGCTGAATGCAGCGTAACCGACCACAGATCGAGAGGCGGTCGGACCTGAGCCACCTACATCAGCGCACTGACGTGCGCGCTCACGTGGTGGCCGCTCAGCACGACGGCGTGCCCCGTTCTGGTTGAGCGTGATGCTCCGGCTCCGATCGTTCGGGTGCGCCTGGGCTGGATCCGTTGGACCGGGAATGTTCGACCTCGTGCAGGGCGTGCTTGAGCGCGGCCTTCTCGATCGGGTCGAGCGGGTAGCCCCGCATCACGACTGGCCGTGCAAAGGGGCTCTCCTCGCTCATCGCTGCTCACCGTCTTTTTTGTCGCTCTGCACCATGTCAATGCTCGGCTGGACGAACGGCGAGGACTGGACGGCCGGTGGCCGCGATCCGCTGCCCGCCGACGCATCTGAGGTGGGCGACTCTGGTGCACGCGGCTGACGCTGGTTGGATGGTTCGTACGGCATGCTGCACTCCGATCAGCTTGGCATCGTGGAGTCCGAGTAGAAACCCAAGTATAGAGATGCAGACCAGGCCCACAAGGAGCAGTCTGTAGCCCCAGTGCAGCCCGGTGGCCTTCGAGCCCGCGCGCAAGCGCCCAACGATGAGGGCGTCGATCAGCCCGCGCATGATGCGTCCCTGGTTCATCACCTTCGGCGCGTAGATGTACTCCGGCAGCGGATACTTTTCGACCTCCGCCATCCCGAGAGTCGCGGTCTCACGCGGACGCAGCACCCCGATGACCACGACCACCACGCTGCCGGCGAGCGACACGAGCGCGCCGGTGAAGAACCCGACCACGATGTCCTTCCAAGGAGCAGCCCAGTCCGCGGCGAGAGCATCGTGACCGAGCGTGGCGCTCAACGACACGACGATTCCCACGAACCCTGCGAGACCAACCCCGCGCGTGTTGAAGCTTTGATCGCGCGAGTTCTCCTCCTCCAGGAGGTGTCGTACCGTCTCCAGGAGCGCATCGACCGTCGCCTCCGTCTTCGGGTCGAGAAGTCCCGGCGGTGGAGAGGGCGCAGCGACAGCTGGCCCGGCGGTGGGCCCATCGCTACCAAGCACGTCGGTGTTTATGGGCTGCTGCGCCTCGGATTCTGAGCGCTGTTCGTTCATTGCGCCCAGGCTATGCACAGGTTGGGATGGTTCTCTCGATCGAGTCCACTCGCAGGCCACCGAAGGCTCACGCCTGCGAGCCTGGCCGGGAGAGCGCCCCTTCGCGTGGGGTGCCAACACGTTGACGGCGTGAATTAGGCGCGCGTCGCGCTATGAGGCGATCGGGGCGAGGTGGATGACGCACGGGGCCCTGTGCGTCCAGCGTGTGGCTCAGGCGCGCAGCGTCGGTCCCCTCACCGGCCACGGCAGGTGCCTACTCAAGCACCGAGACGTCGACAGCCGGGAAAACGGCCTCCACATATCGAGCACCGGATCCTCGCGATTGCCGGGGCGCGGGAGTGAGAAGAGGACCCCCACAAGGGGGGTCGGGAGGGGCCGCGATACGCGAGACGGGGCGCCATGAGCAGCTAGGCCGCGCTGCTGGCGGGGGCCTTGGTCATGGGGCGAACCTGGGCCGACTGTAAGTTCGGTCCGTCTGGTCTGGTTCTGGTTTTTGGGCGACCTTGGCATCACATCTCCGCGCTGCCTGCGTCTTGCACTTCGAGATCGCTGTAATCACGCCGATCCGCGAGGAGCCTTCACCGATCTATAGAGTTCCATCATCGCGGCCGCGTGCCGCTGGGTCGTAAAGCGCCGCCTGGCGACCTCGCCGCCACGGCGGGCCATCTCAAGCGACCAGTCGGGGTGCTCCAGGATGCGGCTGATCGCCTCGCTCCAGGCGAGGGGGTCTCCGGGAGGGGCCAGCAGGCCGGTCGTGCCATCCTCGATCACCTCCGCAGGGCCTCCCACGGTCGTTGCCACCACCGGGGTTCCAACCGCCATCGCCTCGGCCACTGTGCGGCCGAAGGGCTCCTCGATCGACGGCACCAGGACCACGTCGGCGTGGGCCATGATCTCCGGTACATCCTCACGCTCGCCCACGAACTCGACCGCGCCTGCGAGCCCGAGATCCTCAACGAGCCGGTGCAGCTCAGCGAGGTAGCCGCGGTTGTCGAACCGGGTGTTGGCACCGGCGAACTTGACCTCGCCCACGATCGTGAGCCTCGCGTTTGGGTGATGGTTGCGAAGATCGTGCAGGGCACGGATCGCGGTGTCGTGTCCCTTCCAGGAGGAGATCTGGCCGACGATCACCAGCAGAGGCGCATCGGCGGGTGACCTGGAGGCCTCCGCCCCACGGAGGTCCGCGCGGAAGTGTGCGAAATCGATCGGGTCGTCGATCACCTGCATGGGTATGTCCCGCCTGGGCACCTCTCCGCGGAAATGTGCCGCGACGTACTCTGAGATTGCCACCACCTGGTCGGCCTCAGCGGCGATCAGGCGGCGGATCAGTCGGGTCGTGGTCGAGTCCGGCGGGCAGTCGCGCACGTGTACCACGAGGCCATGGCGGTGAAGACGATGGCCGACGCCCGCGACCAGCCCAGCGCGGAGGCTGTTGGCGTGAACAACCGACGCGCCCGAGCGTCGGGCGGCCTGCGCCACCTGGATGCCGCTCAGTGCGATCTCCGCAACAGCCACGGAGGTGTGCCACGGGTGCAGGCGCAGGCTCCCGGCTGTGCCCCGAACCGGGTGGACCTCGACCCCCCGCTCGCGCGCCATCATCGCGAGCGGGCCCTCGGGACAGGCCAACCCGGCGACGACCTCCTGGGGCAGGCCGTCGATCAGCGTGAGCAGCGAGTGCTCCGCGCCGCTGACGATGCTGGTGTGGTTGACGAAGAGAACCCTCATCGCTTCCCAGCGGCGACCACTCGCTCGATCAGCGTGTCGACCTCCTCGGCCATGTGCGCCCAGCTCAGGCGTTCGGCGCGGGCGCGCCCCGCCTCGCCAAGCCGCAACCGGAGGGCAGGGTCGAGCAGCAGGTCGGTGATCGCACCGGCGACCGCCACGTGGTCGGTGGGGTCGACGAGCAGGCCTGTCTCGCCGTCGATGACCGCATCCACGCTTCCTCCGACGTTGCCGGCCACGCACGGCAGCCCGTGCGCCCCGGCCTCCAGGTAGACGATGCCGAAGCCCTCTCCTCCGCCCAGGCCGCCCGGCACAAGCCGGCTGGGCATTACGAAGACATCGGCCCGATCAAGCCACCCATCCCGCCCCTCGTCGTCGAGGGCGCCAACGAACGTCACGCAGTCGGCAAGACCTTCGAGCCTCGACCATCGCTTCGAGCTCGCCACGCAGAGAGCCATCGCCCACCACAACCCAGCGGGCTCCAGGCACCCGCGCGCGGACTAAGGGGAGCGCGCTGACCGTCACATCGAATCCTTTGTAGCGGTCCTCCAGGCGCGCGACCGTGACGATTGTGGGCAGCGCCATCGCCTCTCTGGCCGCGGTCCGTGGGTGGGAAGCCGTGGGCGGGTCCACCCCGGGGGGGATCACATGGACACGGTCCGCGCAGGCACCCAACGCAAGCGCCAGTTTACGGGTGTAGGAGCTCACCGCCACCGACGCCCTGGCATGACGCGTGATGAACCGACTCAAGCCAGACCTGTCGCGGAGCTCATCGCCATGCAGATACTGGACCACCGGCGCGCCGAGCAGCGTCTGTATGGCGAGCGCGGCGGGACCCGTCACAACATGCCCAGACAGCACCGCATCGGGCCGCTGCACGATCGCCCGGCCAACTGTCATCCCATTGAGGACACCGACTTCGGAGCGGTGGCCTACAAGTCGCGGCGTTCTGATCACACCTGGAGACGCTGGCCTGGAGCCGCCCGGCGCGCCCAGCGTGACGACCTCATACGAGAAGCGCGAGTGGCGGACCAGGCGTTCGAGCAGAATCTGGATCCCGCCGGCCATCGGGGGGTAGTCAGGTGTGGATAGCAGGATTCGCATCGGTGAATTTCTTCGGCGAATTAACCCTTGTCCAGGACGCGCATGGCTCAGCCGATACTGTCATATCCCAGGCTCTCTAACTCGGCGCCAGCGAGTTGCTCCGCTGCGAGGATCTCGTCCCGATCACGCCGAGCGTAAATCCCAACAGATCGCGCGTGTGCCGTCTGAAGGCGCTTGCGCATCCTCGGCGTCAGCTCTCGACCGAGATGCCCCACGATCGCCTCCCCTTGGCGGAGCGGATCCTTGGTCAGATCCTCATAGCGCACCTGCAAGACGCGCCCTGATGCAACGACATCGGGACGAACCAGAAACTCATTACACCGCCTGACCATTTCGCGCCACATCCAGATCGCCCGTACGTAGGGTGTCGACGCCAGAAACGCGCCCTCGTCCCTTTCATCTACCCACCACGGCACATAGCGATCACCGATCTTCCTGCCGATCACCACCTCGTTCGTCTCGACATCGGTCAGCTTCTGATCGCTCAAGATGTCATAGGTGCGCACGAGCGAGTCAGCGACGTCACGACCGTCTCGGAAGATGTAGACGAGCCGACCCTTGGGCAGTGCCTCGTAAACGAACTCAGGCGCGAACGCCAAGAAGGGCTCCTTGTAGACAACAATGCTCTCTGTCCGCACGCCTCTTGCTGCGAGGCGCAGGCCACCAAGCGTGCGCCTAGACGACCACCACTTGCGCATGGCGGCAGAACGGGAGAGATAAACGCCTGTCGTCAGGTACTCTGCGAGCCCGCCCCTGAAGCTGCGCTCCAGCACGTTACGCACATCATCCGGCAACTCCTGGGCAGCGAGATGGGCGATGCCGACCGGCAGCAGATTCCCCGTCACGCACTCAGCCTCAGGGAGCGCATCGAGACAGTGCATCACGAAGGTAGTTCCCGACCGCGGCGCCCCAAGCACGACCGCTCGCTCGCCCGTCACGAGATCTCCCCCAACTCACTGTTGTTGGTCAGGACCCACCGGAGCCGATTTGACCCAAGCCAATTCGCGAGCATATCGTTCTCATCTATCCATGGGGATTGCCTTATTCACCAGCTTCACCTCAAAGCACAGGCGGTGCTGCCTTGCGTGAAAGCGCATCTCTCCCGGGTGCCCCACTGGCGAGCGCCAAAGCCGAGCGGTAATAGGAGTTCTTGCTTTGCAGGAGTGCAATTGTATCGAATGCCTCCAGCCGGCCGTCAACAATGACCATCACGCGATCACACACGTCTAGCGTCGACATGCGATGTGCAATGATGAAAAGCGTTATCTTGCCCTTGAGCGCGATCAACGAGTCTTGGATAAGGGCCTCCGAACGCGGATCGAGTGCGCTGGTCGGCTCATCAAGCACGAGAACCTCGGGCTGAGCGGCAAGCGCGCGGGCGAGGCAGATCCGCTGCTGCTGCCCGCCCGAAACCGCGTCGGCGCGAGGGCCGACGACGGTGTCGTAGCCATTCGACCACCCCATCACGTCGTCATGGATGCGAGCAAGCCGCCCAGCTCGCTCGACAGCGTCGTCGTCGAGACTCCGAAGGTAGCGTATGTTATCTGCGACAGAAGCGTGTATCAGGCGGGGTTCCTGCGGCACGTAGGCGACCCGCCTCTTCCAGTCATCGTAAGCAAACTGCTCCGCGAGCACACCGTTCACAAGGTAGCGACCATGATCTGGCGTCCTCAACTGCAACAGGATCTGGACCAACGTCGACTTGCCGGCACCCGACGGCCCGACGACGCCGATCGTCTCGCCGCCGACCACCTCGAAACTGATGTCGGACAGCACTGGTCGCCCAGGCCGGTACGCATAGGAGACGTCCTCGAAAGCCAGCGTTTGGACGCTCGGCAGCGGCCATTCACCCGTGACCGGGCTGCTCGCCGCATAGAGTCGTTCCATCTCCTGCAGGCGCTCGACGAAGGGCAGGGCCTGCAGGGCGAACTGATATGAGCTTTGTATCTGCTGACCGTATGTCCCAGCTCGTACCAGCAGCAGAACAACCGCGCCGAGCGAGGCGATATTGCCGCTGCCTGTTACATACAGCCCAGCAAGACCTACCACGAGGACAAGAAAAATAAGACTCTGATAGATATTCGGGATGAGGCGCCCAATCAGCTGGGTCTGAAAGAAGAGATCCCGAGCCGCGAAAGTGAGACGGTCGATCCGGTTGCGCTGAGCTACGGCGACGCCAAACACCTGGGTCTCCTCGGCAACCCTGGTTGCCTCGCCAACGCCGTTGGCGTAGTCCATCTGTGCCTGGGAGAGCGCTTGGGCGCGCCGACCTCCAAGCGCATTGAGAGGCCGCAGAAGTCCGAATAGAACTGCGGCCGCAACCAGGAGAACAATGGCAGCCCCCGTGTTGAGTGCGAGCGCGGAGATGACTAGGACAAGAAATGCGAACAGTGCCGAGATAAGGACAGTTGCCTGCAGCGCACCCAGGGCCGCTTGTAGAACCTGGCTGGTCAGGATCTCCTGTAGATGTCCCTCGCGGTCGCGCGACTGCATGCCCCACGACGCGCGTGTAAAGGCATCGAACAGCCCAGTGCGTAGCCGAGCCTGCACATCGGCGGAGATTCGTGCCGGCAGATAGGAGATCGGCATCTGCAGAGCTAGGCGAATGATGGCGAGAACAAACGCGACGGCAAGGAGAGCCCCGATCGTTGCGTCCATATGGAGCGGGCCGACATCTATACGAACCCGTGTCGCCCCGTTGACGAGGGTAGCCGCAACCTGCGCGACAACTGCCAGGATCCCGGCTTCCGTGAGCCCGGAGAGCACAGAGCTGATCGCAAGCGCCACGACCGCCCGACGTCGATCCCCAAGCAGAGGACGCAGCCGCGACCACATCGACCGCGACCTTGATGCAGCGCCATGTTTGGGCGACGAAGGACGACTCATAGAGCCCACCTACACGTCCCCGCTGACTCGACGTGAGAGGTCATGGACATGAGGGCCCCATCCGTGGTTTGCACCAGTCTCGACGTGTTGGTGAGCCGCATCTCAGCATCCCGCCCAGCGCAGCAATACCAAAAGTTGCGGATCAGACGCACCAAAGGGTAGCGCATCGGACAGTAGCGTACCGGATGCCTTTGTGGGCACGATGATGCAACCATATGCGGATGCGCGTCTCGATCGTCGTGCCCACCTATAGGCGACCAGAGAGCCTCTCCCGTTGCTTGGATGCACTCGCCCGCCAGGACAGACAAGCCGATGAGATCCTCGTTGTTGCGCGGCGCGACGACGAGGCCAGTCGGAGATGCGTATGCGAGCGTAGCGACGAGTCGATCCGCATCGTGCTGATTGACGTTCCCGCTGGACGCCCAGGTTTCGTAGCGGCACTGAATGCTGGCGCCGACGCCTCGTGGGGAGAGGTCGTGTGTCTGACCGATGACGATGCCGAACCCCATCCGGACTGGATCTCCCGCATTCTCGCCACGTTCGGCAACGATTCCTCGATCGCCGCTGTCGGCGGACGCGACTGGATCTACCACGACGGCCGCCTGGTGGACGGAGCAGAGTCCATCGTCGGCACCGTAAGCCGGTGGGGCAGGATCGTCGGCAAACACCATCTGGGGGTGGGTCCTCCCCGAAACGTGGCAGTACTCAAGGGTGTCAACCTCAGCGTACGGGGTGATCTGCTTCGACAGGTCGGCTTCGACACACGTCTGCGTGGGAGCACGACCGAGCACCATTCAGAGTTGGGCCTATGTTTCGCCCTGCTGCGGATGGGCTTTCGGATCGTCTACGACCCAGCCATCGCTGTCGATCATCGGTCCCATTCACGGGTTGCCGAAACACGCGAGTTCGGTCCGAGTCAGGTGCGAGACGCTGCGCACAATGAAACCCTTGCACTGCTTGATCATCTTTCGCCCGGAGAGGGGGCGGCGCACCTTCTCTGGACGACGGCTATAGGTGCTCGTAGTGCGCCCGGACTGGCACAGGCCGCACGCGTGCTTCTAAGCACTGGCGACCCTAAGCTAAAGCTGCTCTTCGGCAATCTCACAGGCCGCAGCTTGGCGATGTTGAGGTATTTGGGTTTCTCCGGTGATAGGAAGATACCAAAGGGTAGCGGTACGCAGACGCCAGGAACATCAGAGGATGCGCTCGGTGTGCTGGCGATTGCCCATTCCCCAAGCGCGGGTACTCGGGCAGAACAGCTGCTGGAGAGGATCCCCGGCTCGCGCGTCGTAAGGCCAACGCACAATGCCCAGGGAATGACATCCTCGGCTTGGATGGCCTTGGTGTCTCACGCAAAAGTACTTTATCTTGTTGACATCGGTAACACTACCACGCTGGCGGCCCTACTTGGCAGGCTAGCGGGCAAGCGTGTCATTGTCGACACTGGCGATGCCTGCTTCGCCCTGGCCCGCTCGGTGGGTGATCGCAACTTCGCGGGGCTGTTGGTCGTAGGGGCAGGCGAGAAGCTTGCCCTGCGCAGCGCTCAGGAGGTGGTGATCCGCGGCCGAGGACATGCGCCCTTCGTTCCCGGCCGTGTCACTCACATCCCCGATATTCCACCCACGGGCGTAGGTCCAGTCTCAGGCGCAAGCCTGCGAACGAGCCTTGGCGTTGCCCACTCGTTCACCGTCGGGCTCGTCGGAAGCTTGCATCTATCGAGGCGCCATCGCATCTCATACGGTTGGGATTTGGTTGAGGCTCTGCCATACACCGCTCCCGAGGTCGTAGCGCTGATCGTGGGCGACGGGAGCGGCCTTGAGTCGCTGGAGACCCGAGCGCGAGAGCTTGGAGTGTATGATCGGTGTCGCTTTGTCGGAAGTGTACCGACTGAACGCATCAGCGAGTACGTCTGTGCAATGGATGTCGCTATCTCCACTCAGTCAAATGACATGGTTGGACACGTCCGCACCACGGGGAAGGTTCCGCTCTATCTCGTGCATGGCTGTCCGGTACTGGCCTCCCACGTTGGGGAAGCAGCTCGGCTCCTTGGTCCGCTTGGCTGGACCTTGCCTTACGAGGGCGTAGTTGACCGCACCTATCCACGGCGTCTGGCAGACGCCATAGAAAGGTGGCGGCGTGATCCTGACGGAGCGGCCGAGAGGCGGGCCACCGCCGTCCGTATAGCAGGCGAGGCGTTCGATATCGAGACCATGCGCCGACGCCTGGCAGACGTCATTTCGGGCACACCACGCGGTAGCGCACGATCACTGATGAGATGACTCCTAACTTACTTCGAAACTAGCGCTAGCAATGGTGGATAACCGCACATGACCGTCCTCACTAGCCCGCACCCGAGGCGGGATACAGCGGTGCTCACCACCGCTCTAGCCGCCATGGTGGTGAGCGTGCTTTCGGGACGTCAGCGTCGAACTCCGATCTGGCGCGCATCGCCGTCGCCCCTTTCGGTGGCGTACCTGCTGGTCAGCGATGCGGATCGAAGCGGAATGGGAAAGAGGCCCTCACCGGGCGCCGCGTCCATGACGATCAATGTCAGATAAAATGCCGCTCACTCGCCTTCGGCAGGTACAACGCTCTCTGGCTGAACCCGTGTGGCTTGGCGAACGGGCGCGCAATGTAGTGCGTCGTCAATTTAACAGACGCAAGCGCGGCGAGTTTCGGTTAGAGGACCATGTTAATAAGGTGGTCGGGTGGGAGGACTTTGCCGCCCAAGCGTTCGGATTGTCAGTCACCGAGTTAGCGGTACTCGAGGAAAGAATATGGCTTCCCGAGCCAGAGGTCGGAGACGACACTGCGTGGGAGTCACGCAAAGTCCTACTAAAGACCCTCGGTATCGTTGTGGCTGCGGCTCGCCCCGAAACGGTGGTCGAGACAGGGGTTGAGCGCGGTTACAGCAGCGCTACCTGGCTAGTGAATATGTCTCGATTCGGCGCTGGGCAGCTACATAGCATCGATCTACCACGTACCGACGTTGACGATCCGAGCGAATATACGGGCCGACTTGTTCCACACGAGTTGCGAGCACGGTGGAGCCTGACGCTTGGCCCATCAAGGAAAGAACTGCCCACGCTGCTCCAACGGCTTGGCCAGATCGACGTGTTTCTGCATGATGCTGATCATGCATATACCGCACAGCTCGAGGAGTACAGGACCGCTTGGCCGTTCATTAGGCCAGGAGGCATCCTGATCTCTGATGATGTTGATAATTTTGCATTTATCGAGTTTTGTGAGCAAGTTGGGGTCATACCGTGGCTATTGCCACGATGGACATACGGCGATGTCGTGGGAATAGCGCGCAAGTGATGGCATCCACAACATCGACTTTCTTGGGTCTGGTGTCTCTCCGGCGACACAGGGATACTCACGTATTCCCCCGCCTAGTTGCACTGGCACTGATATATCTATGCCTGTCCCTCGCTCTGGAAGGCGGGCACAGCCGCACGTGGCCGTCCTCACACTAGTCCGCGCCCCGAGACGGGATACAACGGCGCTCACCGCTGCTCTAGCCGCGATGGTCGTGAGCGTGCTTGTCGGAACCTCGACGTCGAACCCCGATCTGGTGCGCGTCGCCGTCGCCCTTTCGGTGGTGTGCCTGCTGGTCAGCGTTGCTGCGACCTCGCCGCGGCTGGCACTGTACGGACTGGTGGCCTGGCTGGCCGCTCTCGGTCTCTTGCGCCGGCTGCTTACGACCTACGGCTCCAGCGGTCCGCTTGGCGACCCGCTTCTGCTCGT
The DNA here is from genome assembly GCA_963725525.1 of uncultured Solirubrobacterales bacterium. Lineage (GTDB taxonomy): Bacteria > Actinomycetota > Thermoleophilia > Solirubrobacterales > Solirubrobacteraceae > Palsa-744. The sequence continues at coordinate 142,621 of CAVRYP010000008.1, read as the reverse complement.
GGGTCCCGTGTTGCTGTTCGTGCTCTTCCTGATCGCGGTCGAGCGTGGCGCTCTGCGCGAACAGACACGGCTATCCAGGGCGGTGCTCGGGCTTACGGTTGTGCTCGCTCTCAGCGCGCTCAATCCATTGCAGGGTGGCCTGACCATCGGGCTTGGTGGCGCGCTGCTCGTGGTCGTGCCGATGCTGGCCTTCTGGGTGGGACGCTCGCTGCTCGACGAACACGCAATCGGCGTTGTGGTCCGCCTGCTTGGTGCGCTCGCATTTCTGGCGGCGATCTACGGCCTGATGCAGACATTCTACGGTTTCCCGAGCTGGGACCAGCGGTGGATCGCTCAGAGTGGCTACATCGCGTTGAACGTGGGCGGGAGGATCAGGGCGTTTGGGACGTCCTCGTCATCTGCCGAGTACGCGGCATTGCTCGGCGTGGGCATCCTTTCGTGGTGTTGCATCGCGAGACGCCCGTCACGCCTACCGGTGGCCGTTGTGGCCATCGCGGTAATCGCCACTGCCCTGTGGTTTGAGTCGGCGCGGAGTATCGTGGTGCTCACGCTGGCGGCGCTGTGGTTGACGTTCGCGGCAAGTCGCCGCATGCCGATCGGCCGAGCGCTGCTCGTTGGGGCGGTGCTGCTCGTGGCGCTCCCAACTGTCGTGGGACACCTGAGCTCCAGCCAGTCTGAAAAGACCGCCACCTCCTCGCTGGTCACACATCAGGTTGAAGGGCTCAGCGAACCATTTGGCCATAAATCGACCCTCGGCATCCACTCTGAAGAGGTCGTCAACGGCATCGCCCAGGCGTTTACAAACCCCGTTGGCCGTGGCGTGGGAGCGACGACTGTCGCTGCCAGCAAGTTCGAAGGCAAGTCGGCCGGCGCAGAGGCCGATCCAGGCAACGCGCCGATAGCCGCAGGCATCGTCGGGCTCGTCCTGTACATATTGATCGTGGTATACGGGATCGGAGGCTCCTACCGGCTCGCGCAGGCTCGGCGCACGATCCCCGCGCTCGCCGCACTCGGGATAGTTGTCGTCACGTTTCTGCAGTGGCTGACTGGAGGGCAGTACGCGATCATCCCACTGGCCTGGCTGTTCCTCGGCTGGGTTGATGCCGAATCGTCACAGCCCTCCACGGATACCCGGGACTCCCAGTCCCTTGATCCGCCAGCGAACGGCTGACTCCACGATCCGGCGGGTGCGCTTCCGACGGCGGCAAGAGTAGGACGGCCTTGGATCCGTCCAGCCTGGACGTCTCCAACGCTTCAGGAAGAACCTTAGCGATCTATGCGTGGGGCGAATCATCGCCTCGGTTATTCCGAATGCGATGAAAATAGTGTCGGCGCCTGCGACCTCCTCGCGCGGGCTCCGCCAGCAGCGGATATGACGGCAGAGACGGCCCCTTGACGGCCTCCCGCATGTCCCAATGTCCGCCAACTTTCCGTTGTATCGAATGCTCTGGTACAGTCCCGGTGGCGTCGTGCCAATAGCTCCGAATTCAGCACGTTCCTACGCTTGCTCCTATTAGGACACTCCCCATATTGCGACTGCCGACTGCCAGCCCATCTAGTGTCGTGATGCGCCCTGGAGGCTGGCCTCGGCGGCCGCGGGCTCGTGGTCGTTGCCTCGCCTCGGCCATACCGGCGAGCTGGACGGCGAGCCGAAGATGACCTCCGCGCCCTCCGTGCAACGGGCCCCGCAACGACTGTCGCTCGCGCACGACTACATGCTGGTTATGCGCGGAGCGGAGCGGACGTTCGCAGCTATCGCCGACCTCTACTGCGAGGCGCCGATCTTCACCCTGCTCTACGACGAACATGGCACGAGCGGGCGCTTCGCTGGACGCTCGATCACCACTTCGCCGCTTCAGCGCCTCGGGTTGGGACAGGCCAGCTTCAGACGCCTGCTGCCGCTCTATCCGTGGGCGATCGAGCGGCTGCAGCTGCCTGCGTCGGAGGTGGTTCTGAGCAGCAGCAGCGCCTTTGCCCACGGCGTGCGCAGTCCGGCGGGAGCTGTGCACATCTGCTACTGCTACACGCCTTTGCGCTACGCGTGGTATGAGCAGGGGCGCGCCCTAGATGAGGCACCGACCCTGCTGCGTCCGCTGCTGCGTAGGCAGCTGCGCCGCCTGCGCAGGTGGGACCTCTCGGCCAGCCGCGGGGTCGACGCCTACATCGCCATCTCCGAGCTCAGCCGCGAACGGATCAGGCGTTACTACGGCCGCGAGGCCCCAGTCATCCACCCGCCAGTGGAGACGCACCGCTTCGCCCCGGGCGAACCGGGCGACTCGCTGCTGGTCGTCTCGGAGATCGTCCGTCACAAACGCCTGCACATTGCGCTGGAGGCGGCTCGCAGGGCGAAGGCGCCAATCCGTGTGGTGGGCTCGGGGCCCGACCACGCGGCCCTCAGCGAGGCTTACCCGGAGGCGGAGTTTCTTGGTCGAGCGAGCGACGAGGACGTGGTGGAGCTGTATGCGACCGCCCGCGCGGTTGTGATGCCGAGTATGGAGGAGTTCGGCATCACCGCGGTGGAGGCCCAGGCGGCTGGCCGCCCGGTCATCGCCGCCGCGGCGGGCGGAGCCCTGGAGACGGTTCTCGATAAGCAGACCGGACTGCTTGCGAAGTTGGATGATATTGAATCCTTCGCGCAGGCGATCGAAAGTATCGACGATCTCGATTTCGACCCCACCCGTGCGACCGAGAACGCCGAGCGCTTCTCGGTGGCCTCTTTTCAACGCCAGCTCGCCGCAGAGGTGAGTCGTGTCGTTGAGAGCCAGCGGGAAGGCGCGGTGCGCAATACTCCGTACCGAGAAGACCCTCAAATGGTGGGTGCGTAGCACATCGGTAGACGGAGCTGTTCCTGGCTGGGGACCGAGCCAAGAAAGGCAACTTGATGGATAGGGAGCAGGTCAACTTAAGTCTTGAGCAGGTGATGGCGAGTGCTGCGCCGGCGAGCGCTCCTAATCGTGCTCTGCGTCGTGCTCGCGGCCGGTGCGGCCTACGGGTTCTCAAAGCACCAGACAAAGCAGTACACCGCGACGGCCTCGCTCGTCTTCAACAACAACCAGCTCGGCCAGCAGCTCGCGGGACTTCCGGCGGCCAGCAGCAGCAACCAGCAGGCCCAGCAGAACACCAACCTCAAGCTCGTGCAGATCGGCGACATGGCAGCGAAGACCGCGGCGCTGCTCGGCCAGGGGCTCACCGAAGAAGCGGTCAGCGCGAACGTGAGCGTGAGCGCGCAGGGGGAATCGAACATCGTCGAAGTCGCCGCCACCAGCACCTCCCCGAGCGCTGGCGGCCGCTATCGCGAACACCTACACCACCCAGTTCGTCAAGGAGCAGCAGAACAGCAACCACCAGTACTACAGCTCCGCCCTGGCGCTCGTGAACAAGCAGCTGGCGGCGCTGTCTCCGCGCCAGCGCGCCGGCACCGCCGCGCCTGGCGCTGGAGAACCGCGCGCAGTCGCTGGGGGTGCTCGCCGAACTGCGCTCGGGCAGCGTCCAGGTCGCGCAGGTCGCGACGGTCCCCACCTCCCCGTCCTCGCCGAAGGTCTCGAGGAACACGGTCCTCGGCGCGATCCTGGGTCTGCTGCTCGGCCTCGGCGTCGCCTTCCTGCTCGAGCGCCTCGACCGCCGCATCAGGGAGCCGAAGGATCTGGAGGCCATCTACGGCCTTCCGCTGCTGGGCGTCGTCCCCGAGAGCGCGGCGCTCGCGCGCTCCGGGCGGGCGGAGCGGGCAGGGGGTAGGCGCCTGCCCCCCAACGAGGCCGAGGTCTTCCATCTGATCCGCGCGCACCTGCGCTACTTCAACGTCGATCGCGAGCTGCGCACGCTGCTGGTCGCCTCGGCGGCTCCGGGCGACGGGAAAACGACGGTCGCCCGGCACCTGGCGGCCGCGGCGGCGCAGCATGGGCTCGCGGGTGCTGCTCGTGGAGGCCGACCTGCGCCGCCCGACGCTCGCCCAGCAGCTCGATGTCCCGTGCGGGCCCGGTCTCGCGGACGTGCTGATCGGCGCGGTGTCGATGAGCGAGGCAACCCAGTCGATCGAGCTGGACGGACCCGATGGCGATGGCGCGCGGCGAGCGGACCCTCGATGTGCTCGTGGCCGGCGCCGCGCTGCCGCCCAACCCGGGGGAGCTGATCGAGAGCCACGCGATGGAGGCCGTGCTCGCGCAGGCCAGGTCCGCGTATGACCTCGTCGTGATCGACACGCCCCCACTCACCGCGGTCTCCGACGCGTTCCCGCTGCTGGGCAAGGTCGACGGCGTGATCGTGGTGGGCCGCGTGGGGCGCAACCGCCGCGACGTCGCCGAACGCCTCCGCGAGACCCTCACGGGCGCTGGCGCTCCCCTGCTGGGAGTCATCGCCAACGGCTTCAAGGCGAGCGGACGGGGCTCCTACGCCTACTCCTACGCCTACAACTACGCCCGCGACGAGAAGACAGCGACGGCTGCTGCGGGCGCCTCACCGCCCACGAGCTCTGGCGGCGGATCACCCAACGGCTCTGAGACGCCTATGCACACTGGAGCGCCTAACGAGTGACGGCAGTTCGATGTGCCTCATGATCGCGCTTAGCGACGTCATGATGTTGTTTGCTACCAGGAAAAAGGTATATATCTGCATGTAATCGTCAAAAAGGGCTATATTGATGCAAATGCAGCCCATAAAGGTGGTGCCGATTAGTGGTCTGCCGGATCTCTTGATCTCCAGCGGGCGCTACAGCGCGTCGCTTGAGGAGATTCGGGCGCTGACGGGCCTGAGCTACGCCGCGGTCACGAGCGGCCTGCAGCGTCTGCGCAAGCAGGGTCGTGTGTTCTCGCCGACGCGGGGTTTGTATGTGGTGGTCCCGCCGGAGTACCGCTCGTGGGGTGTCGTGCCGGCGGAGTGGTTCGTCGATGATCTGATGCGTCATCTCGGTCGCCGCTACTACGTGGCGCTGCTCTCGGCAGCTGCGTATCACGGAGCCTCTCATCAGGCTGCGCAGGTGTTCCAGGCGATTGCCGATGGGCGCGTGCTCGACCGGAGGATCGGGCGGGTCCACATGTGCTTCTACGCGAGCGCGCATACAGCGGAGACGCCAACCGAGATGGTGGTGGTCCACACCGGCTCGATTCCCGTGTCCTCACGCGATGCCACGGTGGTCGATCTCGTGCGTGAGTTCCGTGCGAGCGGCGGCATCAGCAACGTCGCGACCATCCTCAGGGAGATCGGAGAACTCGATGGCTCGGCGCTTGCCACGCTCTCCGCCCGCCACGGTCGCGCGCTCGCGCGCCGCCTGGGATGGCTGGTGGAGCGCTACGGCGTCTGCGATGACCTGGGCCCGCTGCGGCTGGCGGCGAGGCTGGAGTTGGGTGAGCCAGACCTACTGTTGCCCTCCGGGCCGCGGCGAGGACGTACCGACCCGACGTGGCGGGTCCGCGTGAATACCTCGGTGGAGCCCGACCTGTGATCCCGCAGGCATATCTGAACGAGTGGATCTCGCGAGCACCGTGGCCCGCGCCGCTCCAGATAGAGCAGGACCTGCTGCTCTCGCGGCTGATCGTCGAGATCGCAAATCACGAGCTGCTCGGCACGGAGTTTGCCTTCCGCGGTGGAACGTGCCTTCATAAGCTCCATCTCTCCCGGCCGCAGCGCTACTCCGAGGACCTCGACTACGTTCGCAGCACGCACTCCGGCATCAAGCCCTACCTCACGGCCCTGCGAGAGGTGGCCCTGGGCATCGGGTTGGCGGAGCACGGCACCAGCCGCAGCGGCAAGATGGTCCATATCGTCTTCGACGCTCAGCCCACCGGTGCGGCTGGGCGAATCCGGATCAAGATCGAGACCAATATCGCCGAGACCCAATCGTTCATGCCACGCATCACTCTTCCCTACGCGGTGGATTCCCGCTGGTGGTCTGGGCGCGCCGATGTGAGCACCTTCCAGATCGAGGAGATGATGGCCACCAAGCTCCGCGCCCTCTACCAGCGACGCAAGGGCCGCGATCTGTTCGATCTATGGCATGTGCTCAATGGCCTGCACCCCGATGAGCAGCTTGTGATCGACGGTCTCGTGCACTACATGGGGAAGGACATCTTCACCTACAGCGAGCTCTCGGCCAACCTCCTCGCCAAGCTCGAGAACCGCGACTTCGCCGCCGACCTGGACCAGCTGGTGGCTAACTCACTGCGCCAGTACAGCATTCCGGCCGCCGCGGATCTCGTAATGGAGCGCCTTGGCAGCAGGCTTCCGGATTCCCCGGCTCTGAGCGAGATCGAGAGTGGTCGATGGCGCTCGAATGAGGAGTGACGGAGAGGCGCTACGCAAAGGGCCCGAGAACTGGAATGGGTTGCCCACCCGTGAGATGGGCCCCGCAATACCAAATGGTATTGCCGCACCAGCCAAACAGGCTGGTTACGCCAGCCGCGTCGGGGTTCAGCCCCGCCTGCTGCTCGTGGAGAACCCACCGATAGGTACCGACACCGCGCGCAAGTGGCGCCTGGGTGGAGAGAAGGAGACCCCCACAAGGGGGGTCAGATAGGGTTGCATGTGGCGGACCGCCGGGCCACCGCAACCTGAGCGGAGAGCGTGTGTTGGGGAGGGCGAACGGGACAACGGGCGGTGCAAGCGACCATCGGAGAGGTGCGAATGGGCAGGGCTACGGCGATGGCGGCACTGGCGATGCTGGGATTGGGGCTCGTGGGAGTCTCGAGCGCGGCGGGGAGCTTCGGGACCCGAAGGCATCCACAAGATTCAGCTCTCGCGAAGATGTGAGTTGAAGTACTGAGCTACAGTCGAGGCATCGAACCAGTGAGAAGACTTTCAGCCACGGCGCACCCAGCAGGGTTTCGGCTTGACTCCCGTGTGCCAACCATGCTTATCATCATGTGCACCGCGATCTGCGGATGGGCCTGGATTCAGCAAACTCTCGCAATTGCAGCGGCGCCTGTGGCGATTCTCAAGGTGGACACGAGTCGGCCTACGAACGAATTTGCACTAGGTACTGTGGGCTTGTCGCTGGAGGCCGGGGAACTACGTACCCCCCACTTTGACTCCAGCCACTATCGCCTGGTCCGGCTTATGCGTCTGCTGGGACCCGCGGTGCTGCGCATCGGTGGTAATAGCGTTGATCTCTCGTGGTGGACCAGCAAGGACGAACCGGCGCCCCCATGGGCCACCAACACCATTACGCCGGCCGATCTTTATGCCCTCGCAGGGCTCGTGCGCGCCACCGGATGGCGCGTGCTGCTTGGTGTCGATCTTGGCCACTTCGACCCTGTTCGAGCGGCAGATGAGGCGCGCTATGCTCACGAAATACTCGGCCCGACTCTCGTGGGGCTGGAGATCGGCAACGAGCCCAACTTCTACAGCGGCCCAATGCACCGACTGCGTGCCCCGAGCTATAACATCAACGACTATCTGCGCGAGGCGGAAGCCTACCGGCAGGTACTCAGCGTGGCGGCGCCTGAGGTGCCCATATATGGGCCAGCCTTCAGCGGAATCAGCTGGCTGACCCAATTGGGAGCCGCTGCGAGCGCATATTCAGTGATCACGCAGCACTATTATCCCAATACAACCTGCCCCAACTCGCCGCCGTCTCCGTCCGGGACGCTCACCACGGACGGATTGCTCTCTTTCACCGCCCGCCAGAGCGAGCAGGAAACCCTCACCGCACTCCAGAGGCTCGGAGCGGCCGCAAATCGTCCAACCATGATTGGGGAGACCAACGATGTGGCGTGCGGCGGAGGCTCCACTGTCGGCCCCCTATTCGCCAGCGCGCTATGGGCGATGGACTGGTCTCTGCGAGCTGCCAGCAGTGGCGTAGTCGGTGTAGATTTCCACGGCCAGCTGGGATCTTGCGGCTCGGATACCGACAGCCCGTTATGTGCTCCGACGGCTGGCGGAGGCAGAACTGGAGACATCCAGGCGCAGCCCGAGTACTATGGGCTACTCGCCGCGCGCCAACTTGAGGGTGGACGCTTTGTGCCCACGAGGTTCGTCGTGCCCGGCCAACCGTCGAGCCTCACAGCTTGGGCCACCGTCAGCTCGAGCGGAGTGCTTAGACTCGCAATCGACGATCTCGCTGTAGGGGGCCCAAGTGAGTATGTGCGGATCTCCATCCCAGGCTACACCTCGGGCGGCATTGAGACGCTGATCGGCCCATCCGCTGAAGCCCGGAGCGGCGTCGTCCTCGGCGCCGTTCCTGTGAGCAGCAGCGGGCAGTGGCGACCTAGGCTGCTGAGACTGGCTCGGCGCAGAGGCAATTCGTTTCAGATCCTAATGAGACCAGCGAGCGCGCTCGTCATCACCATGCGACCAAGACATCGCGGTCGCACGTCCGTGCGTTTGCCCCGACTACTGGCCGCCAATGCCGACCAGGGCGTGGGCGCCCGACTCCTCGATCGTGCGCTGCAACCCCTCGCGCAACTCGACCCGCGGCTCCCATTCCAGCAGTTCCTGGGCAAGCGAGATGTCGGGACGCCGGACCTTGGGGTCGTCGGTCGGTAGCGCCTCATGCACGATCTCAGACCTAGAGCCGGTCAGCTCGATCACAGCCTGTGCGAGCTCAAGCAGCGTGAACTCATTTGGGTTGCCAATGTTGACGGGCTCGTGATGCCCAGACTCCGCCAGAGCGATCATCCCGCGGATGAGGTCTTCGACGTAACAGAACGATCGCGTCTGGGATCCGTCGCCAAACACCGTGAGAGGCCTGCTCTGAAGCGCCTGGCGTAAAAAGGTCGGTATGGCTCGACCGTCATTCGGACGCATCCGCGGTCCGTAGGTGTTGAAGATCCGCATGATCGCCGTGTCGACTCCCTGCTGACGGTGGTATGCCATGGTGAGCGCCTCGGCATAACGCTTTGCCTCGTCGTACACCCCTCGCGGCCCAATCGGATTAACGTGACCCCAATACGTCTCGCGCTGGGGATGCTCTTGCGGATCACCGTAAACCTCGCTCGTGGAGGAGATCAAGAAGCGAGCACGGTGATGCTTGGCGAGGCCAAGGGTGTGGTGAGTGCCATATGAGCCTACCTTCAATGTGTGCAATGGCAGGCGCAGATAATCTATGGGCGATGCAGGGGAGGCCAGATGATAGACGAAGTCGAGCGACTCCTCGACGGTGTAGGGCTCGATGATGTCGATATTCAGATGCGTGAACTCGGGACGGCGAATGTGCTCGATATTCGCGAGCGAGCCAGTCTCAAGATTGTCCACGCAGATCACGCGATGCCCGCGTGCGAGCAGCTCGTCACACAGGTGCGAACCTAGGAACCCCGCTCCGCCGGTAACCAAACATACAGCCATTGTCGACTCCTTACCTTACTCGTTGCCGCCGGCAAAGCCGGCATCTGGATGGGGATGGACGGCCGCTCCGCCCGGGATATCGTATATGCGCTTGAGACGAACGCCGATGGCCTCCGGGCTCATCCTCTTTCGGCAGAGCTCTTGCCCGGCGTCTCCCAGCGACTGAGCGAGTTCCTGATTGGTTAGAAGTTCGATCAGAGCCTCAGCGAGCGCTTGGCGATCCTCAACAGGAACGATCAGGCCACCTTCGCCCAGGGAGGCAATGCCTCCCGTTGGTGTGCTCACAAACGGTCGTCCTGCCGCCATCGCCTCCGCCAGGATCATGGGCAGCGCCTCGCCTCGCGAGGGAAGAGCGATCACTCGCGCCTCGCGAATGAGTCGTTTGACCTCCTCCGCGTCCACGGGCCCACGAAGCTCGAACCGCTCGGCGCCTGGAAGGCGAAGCTCGGTGGGTGGTCCGACGACTATGCACTTGGCAAGCGGGCGGGCCAAAGCAACCGCCTCCCAGGCGCCGTGGAGCACATCAGCGCCCTTGCGCAGCCCAACCTCCCCCGCGAAGAGCACGATCTCCGCCGTCTGAGCGGCTGGGCCGGCGCAGGAGTCGAGCGGCGTGGGATTGGGAAGGATCTCGGCGTGAACGTTCGGGGCCAAGCGCCGGACGACAGCTAGATCCACGTCGCTGAGAACTGTCACCGCAGTGGCCATCCGCAACACGGCTCCCACCAAGCGTGGCCGGCGAGCACCGAAATCGGCAAAGCCTGGGCCGTGGATGGTGATAACGCGAGGCAGGCGACGAAGCTCGGCGGTCGCCACGATCGCCGTCTCGCGTAGGAAGGATCCCCCCTCCGACATATGCACATGGACCGCAGCTGAGCATGGTAGGCCAAGCACCATGGCTGCGGCGCGCACCGCCAGCAATCCTGATTTGGCATGAGAACCGGGTACCCAGGTGGGAACGGCCACCGCGCTTTCGGCGCCGATACTGTGTCCGGCAAGCATCGCAATGACAGACGCCATTCCTCCTACATAGTCGGTGCTGGGCCCGAAGTGGTACACCCGTTTGGCTGAGGTTCGCCTGCTCATAGCAGCTTGAAGTCCTGTCGCTGAGGCGCGTGCTCTACGCGCCGTCCCATTGCCTGGGCGAAGTGCTCGAGGCCGATCTTCGAAGCATCGGCCATGACGGCTAGGCCCCGGTTAGAGAACTTCTGGGCAATCTGCTCCTGATGGTCATCCACGTGCTCGCCGTAAGCCTTTAAGCGAGGAACCAGAATTGGGCTCTTGCCAGCCTCAAAGGCCATCAGTGCAGACCCGATCCCGGCATGTGCCACAACGACATCTGCCTCCTCCATCAGCGCGCTGAGCCTGTCGGGTGTCATCATCGCCTCGACGATCGCGCCGGGCCAGTCGATGTGTGAGCTCTCTGGTCCGGCCTGAACCACGACCTCGACTTGCTCGGGCAAGATTGCCTTGAGACGGTCGAGCAGTCGCCGGAAGGAGAAGTCGAGCGTGCCGATTGTTATCACCACCTTTCGCAGGGACGGCGGCTCCGGTATATCGACGGGCTCATAGCTGTCGAACACCGAGCCCGCATAGCGCCATCTCGCATTCGCGAGCTCCTCGTGCTGTGTGTAGAGATTCACCCGTCGAAGCGGCTGCAGGATGCGTCCGGTGACTGACGAGCCTTCGGTTCGCGCCGAGCACTCGATGTAGTGGGTTGGGATACCCTTGGCTTGCGCCAGCGGCAGGAACGACAACGCGACGCCAGCTCCGTTGCTTACGACCGTTTCGACGTCAAGCTCCCGGTACAGTCGCCGCGCCACCGTTGCGTTGCTCACGACGCCCCGCCAATCGCGAGGAGGGGTATCGCGGATGAACCGTACGTTCCGATCCGCCAGGAGCGTCCGGCTCTGCTTGGAATCAAAGGTCACCCAGAGCTCGTCCTCTACGGGTGGGGAGAGTCGGGGCGCCAGCAGCACAAGCTCTGTGAGATGACCTCCCGTGGAAGCTACAAGCAGGCGGGTCATGATCGAGGCTGTTTGAGCTGACGCACGATTGAAGCCTACCAGTGGCTTGTACATAAGGCGACGAAGCCTAAATCACGAGTCATTCCGCGAATAAGCATTGCTAATGCACCGGGACCATGGAAGGCATCAGGGCTCTAGTGCGAGCGAGCCCCACGAGATATATCATCCAAAATGCAGCCACGAACACCGCAAACGCCGCTGGAATGCCGCCGAGCGCCGCGATCGCAAAGATGATTCCCGACGCTACTGCCGCTATCCCCAACGCCGTGAGTGCCAAGAACCGCCCTTCGCTGTGAGCAATGAGCACGCCCTCCACAACCCCGTATAGGACACGGGCCGGGCTGGCCAAGAGAGCCATCGCTAGGTACTCCGCGCTTTGCGCGTACTCCGGGCGCCCCAGCAGATCAAAGAACCACCCCACTATTGGCGTGAAAGCTACGATGCCTGCCGCGAGCACAAACGGAGCGATCATCCAGACGTGCTCCCGCAATGAGACTGTGAGGTTGGCATCGCCTTTGCCCAGAGCACGTGTCGCGTGAGGGACCACGGCATGCACCAGGACTGTACCCACGCGCTGTGGCACGGCCAGAAGAACAAGGGCTACATCGATGATTGCTACGAGGGTGTACGAGTCCAGCGCTGCGGCCAGACGTATGACAAGTGGCAGGGCAGCCACCCCGACGGTCGCGGCGGCTAGCCACATCGAGAAGCTCAATAGCTGACCCGAGCTGGGAATAAGTGCAGGCGCTGCCCTTGCCGCAAGGTCATTTCGAGGTGCAGTGCGCACCGTGAAGAAGATCCCGGCTACGAGACCAACCACATTGCCCATGCAAAAGACGGCAAACGCGGATAGCGGCGTCACTCCCAACCCCGAAAGCCACAGCACAGCCAGAGGACCCACTTCACCAACTGCCGCTATTGGCATGATGGAGGCCGCGGGGCCCATCCGGCCGCGTCCCCGCAAGATTCCCATGGCGAGCAGCGAGTAGATAAGGCAGGGAAGGCCGACAACCGCAAGAAGACACGCCGCGGGCGAGTCGAGGAGAACGCCGGACGCGATGGAGACCAGCACGGTTGCAACAGCTGTCGGCCAAGCGCCGGCTCGAATCGCTGAGCGTATGATCGCCGGATCCTCTGCCGGAGTCGCGAGCGCGAGATATCGTGCCACGCTGTTTGGCAAGCCACTGGCACCGATAATCCAGACGGTGTTGTAGATGCTGAGGACGAGTGACAGCCGTCCGTAGGCAGCAGGCATGAGCGCAGTGATGAGAATCGCCCGGAAGCCGAGCTGGGCAATGACAATGCCAATGTTCCCGGCACCCAGCAGCAGCGCATCCCTTCGCACACGCCGCCAGATCGACGGCGAATCGATACTACGGGCATCAAGATCCTCGCAGCCGATCGGCGATGCCTCATGCGAGGGATCCGTTAAGCCGTCGGCGTTCTTTAAAGATAAGCCAGACAATGCATATCAGCCTGTTGTACAATCGCGAGCGAGCGACCGCGCACCAACTGACGTCGAATCTAGACACTCCATGTTGTAAATGTCTTGCCAGTGAGGTGACGGAGGCGCGCAACATCATCTGCATAAAGCTCCTGCAGCTTGAGTCGAAGATCTTCATCCAGAGCCGGCGGCTCTAGCGGTCGCGAGACAACTCCTTCTACGGCGTGGCGCATTGCAAGTCGAAAACGGCGTGGCAGGCGCTGGAGAGGTGAGGCCTGCGCGAGCCTGACCAAGACAATAAAATTCGAGTAAGTGCGTCGTTCGCGTCCTGTATTCACTTCCTCGTCAAACTTGGGAGAAATGAATGAGTCATCGACAGACAGAAACGCAAAGATCTCCCGCAGTGTGGCCTGGCGAGCGGCAAGCAGATCAGCCTGATCGATCACCATGATCTGCTCCTGAGGAAAATGCTCTAAGTACTGTTCGAGCTGCAATGCGTAGAAGCTTGAACTCGTGTAGGGCGAGAACGGATCCGAAAGGTCGCGGAGCGCCTCGCGCAGCGAGCGATCCTCGCCTTCAGTAGAAACCCGGTGATGATAATGAGACACCGTACGCGCAATGGGATCGCGTACGAGATAGATCAGCTTGGCGTCGGGCACAATCTCTCTTATCCGCTCTGCGGTCCCCGGACGACGGGGATAGGCGGTGTAATTCGGCGATGCCTCTCCCCGTGCCTCGATGGCTGAGTCGAACAGCTTTTCGTATTCGCTGAGGCTCTTGATCCGCTTGGCTCCCTTCGCGTAGGGGAAGCCGTTCGGGGGGCCCGAGAAGAAGTCGGTCTCCTTCATGGCGGGCATCTGGATCTGCGGATGCTGCACCAGATAGTGATGAAGGCTGGTGGTAGCGCACTTGAAAGCTCCAATTATCAGAAAGGTGGGGAGGGCGGTGCTCGGGCTGACGATAACGGCCTGCGGCATAGTGCTCCCAGCACTTGAAGACGATGATCGCATGTTCCCTTAGATGCTTTCCTTAGCTCGGGTTGGCCGTACACACATAGCCTAGATTGCGGTGGCTGGTGGCTGGTGGCGTGTGGGCCTATTGATCGGCAGGATACACGTCCCGCGAGCAAGGGTCTAGGTCTTTCTCGGTTCCGCAACGACGGAACATCTGGGAATCCCGGCTCATCGCTCTTCTTCGTCGCGCGCCCATCCGATGCGCCCTGGAAATATGGCCCAGCTCCCGTTGGCCGAGCGGAGGCCATCCCAATGCCTAGAGGGACTTAGAATCTAATTATTCAAATTATCGAGGGTCCTATGTGGGTCGTCGTCGCGCTGGAACCAGAGAGCAGATCGCGCTGGCCACCCGCCTCCCTACCGGCCTGCCACCCACGAGCCTGCCACCCCAAGACCGACAATCGCCGAAGATCGCGAGGTGAGCCCAAATGACGCTACACTCCGGGGCTTCTTCGCGACGAATTGCGCAGAGCTAGGCTACAGGCTACCCGACAATGCAAACGGCCATAGGCACCCTAAAGACTTCCGACCGCTTAGGCGAGGTGCGCGTCGCGATCGGGGTTCTCGGATGCCTCCTTGCTGTAGCTCTTGGGGCAGCAGCGACGACTGGGTACGGCGTCTTCGTCGCGGCCGCGATAGTCGCTGTTACCTTCTTCGGACTCGCGGTTATCCTCTACGTGCGCGATCCCATACTCGCGTTTCTCGGGCTTTGGCTTTTCGAGGTCTTTAATCCCTCGATATCGGCCATATTTGGGTACTTTTCGCCAGCAGGCGAAACTATCAGACAGGCCGACGAGCTTCTCGTTGTGCTCTTCGCATGCTTGACCGTTTGGCGGGCAATACGGAACGATACTCAAATACCGCCACTACGGTTCATTCTTCCCGGGGTTGGTGTGGCCATATTTGGAGTGATGGGGGCGACCTTGCACCATGTGCCTCTCACCGTAACGGCCATCGGGGCGTGGCTTGGGCTCAAGCTTTGGATTATGCTCGGCGTGACTCTGCTGCTCCCGTGGAAACCACGCGACCTTGACCGGGTATATTCAGTGCTCACCAAAGTGGGGATGTTCGTAGCTGTGATAGGAGTCATAGACTATTTCACGCACGCTGCCATATCCCGCGCCCTTCATACCTCAATATATCGCTTTGAAGCGGAAGCCTTCCGTGGTGAAGCAGCTCACTCGATATTTCCTCATCCTGGCGAGTACAGCATGTTTATGAGCCTGCTCTTTGCGCTTGCATTTACTCGATTCTCGACCAAGCGCAGCCGACGAGACTTGGCACTGGTATTGTTGTTCGCTGGTTCAGTTGTTCTGTCTTTAAGACTCAAGGGTTTTCTCTCCCTCGCTACGGTAGTCATCATTGTCGCGCTCATCCAGGCTTTGGCGAATAATCGTGGCTCAGTCACGATATTGCTCGTTAGCGGACTGCTGTTCATTGGCGCTTACAGCGTCGAGGGAAACGTAATCTCCCAACAGGTAACTACCTATACGTCGTCAAAGGCCTCCCCTCGGTCGAGGCTTTACAAGACAGGTGTCAAGATTGCCAACAATAATTTTCCTCTCGGCGTAGGATTTGGCAGATTCGGCAGCTACCCATCGCGTATATATTACAGTCCGGTGTACGATCAATATGAACTGAGCGGCGTCTATGGCCTGTCGCGAGCCTACCCCGATTTTATCGATGATACGAGTTGGCCGAGCGTGATGGGCGAGGCCGGGTATGCCGGTCTGATTGTTTACATGGTGGGGGTCATACTTGTGCTCCTTGCTATAGTCCAGCGCCTTCGCACTGCTCCTGATGACTTGAGATGGATGTCGCTAGCGGCGCTCTGCATGATGGCCGTTCTCCTCGTTACGTCCGCCGCCCAGGGAGTCCTTTTCGACTGGCTGGCAGTTACAACCGTGGTCATCGTCCTTGGCCCAGCACTTGTCGCGAGCCATGAGCCGGCTGGGGTCAGGCAGGCGGCCGTTCGTTCGAAACGTAGGCTGGACGTTTGGCCAAGCGAGCAGTCGGTCGTGACCTGAGGAAGGCAGCCGAGGATCGGACTCATCTAGCCTTCAACTTGTCCAAAGTGGGTCATGCGGGCCCAAGCTTCGGCTCGAAGATGCCCTGCCTCGCGTATGCGTCGAGAAGGATAGGACGCCCGGCCTACCTGTCGGCCGGAAAGTTCGAAAGGTGCCTGTAGTACGTGCAAGTTCGGATGGTCTACAATGGCGCGCCGAACGACTCGTAAGCTTGCAGGATGCAAGGAAGCGCAGGCGCCTGAAAGGATACGACTGACGTGCAGCAAGATTCCCAGGGACCGAACCTTGAGCGGGCGCTGAGCGTCCTTCGTCGTCGCGCGCCTTTGATCCTGCTGCTCGTGGCACTCGCAGCGGGGGCGGCCTATGGCCTCTCGAAGCATCAGACCAAGAAGTACACCGCGACCGCGTCGCTCGTCTTCAACAACAATCAGACCAACCAGCAGGTCGCCGGTCTGCAGGCGGTGAGCGTCAACAACCAGCAGGCCCAGCAGAACACGAACCTCAAGCTCGTCCAGCTCGGCGACATGGCCGGCCAGGACCGCCGGGACGCTTGGCCGGGGCTGACCGAAGGCAAGCTGTCGGCGACAGACCTGAGCGTGAGCGCGCAGGGGGAATCGAACATCGTCGACGTTGCAGCGACAGCGACATCCCCCGCCTGGCGGCCGAAATCGCCAACACCTACACCAAGATGTTCGTCGACGAGCAGCAGAACGCCAACCACGCCTACTACGCCTCCGCGCTCAAGCTGGTCAACAGAGCAGCTTGCGACGCTGACGGCCAAGGAGCGCGTCAGCCCCACCGGTATTGCCCTGGCAGGCCGTGCTCAGTCTCTCGGCGTGCTAGCCGAACTGCGCCAGGGCACCGTCCAGGTCGCGCAGGCCGCGACGGTCCCCACCTCACCCTCCTCACCGAAGGTCGCAAGGAACACGGTCCTCGGCGCTGTGCTGGGACTCCTGCTTGGCCTGGGCATCGCCTTTCCTGTTGGAGCGCTTCGATCGCCGGATCAGGGAGCCGAAGGATCTGGAGTCGATCTATGGCCTTCCTCTCCTCGGCGTCGTTCCCGAGAGCGCGGCCCTCTCGCGCACGACACGCCGCGGCAGCGATCCGCAGAGCATCCTGCCGCCAGGCGAGGCCGAGGCCTTCCATCTGATCCGCGCGCATCTGCGCTACTTCAACGTCGATCGCGATCTGCGCACGCTGCTGGTCGCATCGGCCGCGCCTGGGGACGGGAAGACGACCGTGGCGCGTCATCTGGCCGCAGCGGCGGCGGCGATGGGCTCGCGCGTGCTGCTCGTGGAGTGCGACCTGCGCCGCCCCACGCTCGCCCAGCAGCTCGACATTCCATCTGGGCCAGGGTTATCCGACGTGCTGATCGGCGCGATCGCGATGAGCGAGGCCACCCAGTCGATCGACCTCGACGTCTCATCGGAGGGTACGTCCAAGCGACGGATGCTCGACGTGCTGGTAGCCGGTGCCACCCTTCCGCCCAACCCGGCTGAGCTGATCGAGAGCCACGCGATGGAGGCCGTGCTCGAGCAGGCCAAGTCCACCTATGACCTGGTCGTAATCGATACCCCTCCGCTGACCGCGGTCTCGGACGCGTTCCCGCTGCTTGCGCAAGGTCGACGGCGTGATCATCGTGGGCCGCGTGGGTCGCAACCGCCGCGACATCGCCGAGCGTCTGCACGAGACCCTGACAGGTGCTGGCGCGCCGCTGCTGGGGGTGGTGGCCAATGGTGTCAAGGCAAGCGGCCCGGGCTCATACGCGTATGCCTACGATTACGCGCAGGCCGGCTCAACAACGCGACCCCCCTCTCCCTCTGCCATCGACCAATGGTGGCCCGTCGTCCGAGGTGCCAGCAGGGAAGACGTGAGCGGATCGCGCGAGATGGAGTACGAGTCCGTATGTGCAGGGCACCGCGACTTTCGATCGATGTGCGGGTTGTTGGAGTCATGAGGACACAAGACAAGCTTGAGGCGAGAAAACGGGGGCAGTGGGGGCTGCGGCTGTTCGTCACGTTGGGGATGTTGATGAACGCCATTCTGTGGGCCGCGCCGGCAGGAGCGGTCTCTGCACTGATTTCGCCGCCGACGATCAGTGCGGTGTCCTCCTCAAACGTGACCTTCTCCTCGGCGACGTTGAGCGGTGACGTGAACCCCCACGGCCAGCCGACGAACTACTACGTCCAGTACGGCAAGACGAGCGGGTATGGCGCCCAGACGCCGCTTGCGCCAGCGGGCAATGGGACGATCCCCCTGAGGTTGGCCCAGCAGATCACTGGCTTGCAGCCCGTGACGACCTACCACTACCGCCTTGTGGCGACGAGTCCTGCGGGCACGAGCACGAGCAACGACCACACCTTCACGACGCCCAAGATCCCCTTCTCCCTGCAGCTCGTCGGCGTCCCCAACCCCGTGCCCTTCGGCAACTCATTCCTCGTCGAGGGCACCCTCACCGGCACCGGCTCCGCCAACCACCCCATCGTGCTGCAGGCCAACCCCTACCCCTACGTGGGGGGCTTCAAAACACTCGGCAACCCCGAGCTCACCAACACCACCGGCGGATTCTCCTTCCCCGTACTCGGCCTCCTCGAAAACGCACAGCTCCGCGTCCAAACCCTCGGCAAGCCCACAATCACAAGCCCCACCATCATCGAGAACGTCGCCGTGCGCGTCTCCTTCCACGCACGCCGCACCCACCACCACGGACGCTGGCGCCTCTACGGCACCGTCACCCCCGCCGAGACCGGCGCACAGGTCGGCTTCCAGCTCCTCGTCGCCGGCGGACGCACCATCAACGAGGGCGGCACCATCCTCAAACCCGCCACCCCCACCATCTCCAGCTTCTCGCGCACCATCCACCTACGCCACCACGGCGTCTACCGCGCACTCATCAAGATCACAGACGGCGCACACGTCTCCGCCTACAGCGCACCCATCCTCATCCACTGAGAGCGGTTCTTCGCGACCGGACTGAGAGCGTCGGGTAGGCCCGCAGACCTACACTCATTCGTCCCTAGAAGGAAACAATTCTGATACGCCGCATACGTGCTGAGGTATTGTGGCCGAATGGCGAGAATGGCGGCAGTGACCCGTCGGTTTGTGGATACCGAATCGGCAGACTCCGTAAGCACCCGATTACGTCAGCGTCGATGGCTAAGGCTGGCCGAGCGTTTCCCTGATCTGAACGCAATGCGTGTCCTCGACCTGGGGGGAACCGCAGAGTCGTGGCGCCTTTGTCCGGTTCAGCCAGCGCACCTCACACTACTCAACACGTTCGATCAAGGCGCGGATGGACCCAACGTAGTTGTGGGGGACGCATGTAATCCACCAGCATCCCTACATAGCCAGCACTTCGACTTGATTTATTCGAATTCGGTAATTGAGCACGTCGGTGGTCACTTCCGACGAGAGCGCTTTGCGGAGGTAGTCCATGCTCTTGGGGATCACTACTGGATCCAAACCCCCAACCGCCTTTTTCCGATCGAGCCCCATTTCCTGTGTCCTATGCTCCAGTTTTTGCCGTTACCTCTCGCCGCACGAGTGGCTAGCCGATGGCCGGTGGGACATTTTGCAGGCAAGATTACGTCACGAAACGCAGCCGAGCGCGACATTCAGGAAATCGAGCTAATCGGAATGGCTCAGATGCAGTTTTATTTCCCCAGTGCCGAAGTGTTACGAGAGCGCTTTGGGCCGCTGACAAAATCTATGATTGCTTGCAGATAGACGTCCCTTCCGCTTGTGGAGTCAGCCTACGCAGCGAGCCTGGAAAGGTTCTCGGAAGCCATCGAGAACGTCGCCATCCAAGTCACCTTCCACGCACGCCGCACCCACCACCACGGACGCTGGCGCCTCTACGGCACCGTCACCCCCGCCGAGGCCGGCGCACAGGTCGGCTTCCAGCTCCTCGTCCTCGGCGGACGCACCGTCAACGAGGGCGGCACGATCGTCAAAACCGGCTCCTCCACCGTCTCCAGCTTCTCGCGCACCGTGCATCTGCGCAACCGGGGCGTCTACCGCGCGCTCGTGAAGATCTCAGACGGCGCGCACGTCTCCGCCTACAGCGCACCCATCCTCATCCGCTGAGGGCCTGTGCGGCGGCGGGGCCGCGGTTGGGGCTGTGGTTGCAGCCGCCCTGTGGGGGCCGGGGCGTGAGACGGTCTTGAAGTGTCTCACGGCTCAACGATCCCCAAGGCCGGGCTGGAGATCGGCGAGTTGTGGCGTGAGAGCGTGGATGGTCGGGTGTCCCGGTATCCGGGGACGGCCGGAGAGGAGTAAGAGACCGACTCTTTCGACCGAGGAGGGTGCCAAATGCAATTCGATGAGACCCCCGCGCGCCGGGTGACCGCGGGCGGGGCCAGCACCGGCGCGGCTGTGCGCTCGAGCCGCAGCCGGAGACGGTTGACGCATTGCTGTCCACCACGGTGCGTGTCATCGAAGATGAGCGGGCGCGGGGCGATACGGCTGACACGAAGGCTGGCCAGCTCGTCGGGTTCACTGGTGTGATTCTCGCGGTTGAGGCCTCGCTGGGCAGCGACGTCTTCGATCGCGGCATCTCGGGCGGCTACAGCTATGCGTTCGTTGCGCTATTCGTGTTGTCGCTGCTCGCTTTGGCGGCGGCGGCCTGTATCGCTATCCGCGGGCTGCTGAGCCCTCGGGAGACGCTCGCTTTCCGCCGCGAGCACGTTCAGGGGCTTGCGGACGGCGATCTGGCGCTCGCGGAGTCCGTCGAGATCAAGTGCATGTTGATCCGAACATACGGTCGCGAGCTCGTGTCCGAGGAGGGTTGCAACAATCGCAAGCTCAACGTCGTCAGTCGTGCCGGCCTGCTCTTGCTGATCGGCGTCGTCGCCCTCGCGGGCGAGGGCGCTATCCTGGCTGTTGAGCATCTCGCTGCGAGCGCCCCAAAGTGACTATGCCCAACGATCCCGATACCAAGTCGCCCCAGGGAGTTCAGCCAAGCTCTCCTCCTGAGCGCCCAAAGCCGCCCCCTTTCCTCGAGCGCGAAGAGCGCCCGCCAGCCAACAGCCTCATTCAGCGGCTCATCGAGCGCATCGCCGTTTAGCGTCCTTCGGCGAATCTTTCCTCGTCGAGAGCACCCTCTCGGGCACCGGCACCGAGAACCACGCGATCGTGCTCCAGGCCAACCCCTTCCCCTACACCGCCAGCTTCAAGACCCTCGGCAACCCCGAGCTCACCACCCCCACCGGCGGCTTCTCCTTCCCCGTGCTCGGCCTCCTGGAAAACGCCCAGCTGCGAGTGCAGACGCTCGGGCCGCCCACCGTCACGAGCCCCGTCCTGCTCGAGAACGTCGCCATCCAAGTCACCTTCCACGCACGCCGCACCCACCACCACGAACGCCTGCGCCTCTACGGCACCCTCACCCCCGCCGAGACCGGCGCACAGGTCGGCTTCCAGCTCCTCATCCTCGGCGGACGCAGCGCCAGTGAGGCGATCATGTATGAGACAGAGTGCATGATCCGCTCGGGCACCTGCTCCGTCTCCTTCGCGTACGTGGCGATCCAGCTGTGGAGCACCTTCACGCTGTGGGGCGGCCTGTCCTTGGGGAAGCTCATCCGGCCATCACGTGTTCGAACTCGAGCACTTCTTTGCGTGTGATCGATCCCGCCCACGGGCCGTCTCGATCGCCTGGCGGATCAGACCCCCTCCGAGGTGGACCTCGATTGCGTCCACTATCGCGCGCCGTGGCGTAACGACGGGGATGCATGCAGACTGTAACGCTTTTTGCGGAACTATCTGCACGGCGGCCGGAAGGCGGGTGAGAGTTCGCGCACGTAAACCCTGAGATGCGTACTTGTGCCTTCTCGGTGTGTCCTCTCGATCCTCTCGGTCCAACGGCGTCTTCCCCCGACTCGCCGTGCGCGGCCCCCACTGGACGGCGCAGCCGTCCCCTTCGGCTTTCAGCTGCTCATCGCCGGCGGACACACCGTCAACGAGGGCGGCACCACCGTCAAGGCCGGCACCTCCACCCTCTCCAGCTTCTCGCGCACCATCCGCCTGCGCCACCGGGGTGTATACCGCGCGCTTGTGAAGGTCTCAGACGGCGCCCACATCTCCGCCTACAGCGCGCCGATCCTCGTCCGCTGAGAGAGGTTGCGCTGCGTGGGGCGCCGCAGGCAGCCATGGTCGCCGCCGGGCACTCAAGGAGAATGAGCGCCGTGGAGAATGTGATCGATCCTTTGGGGCGCACCGTCCATCTGACGGCCGATCGCTGGGAGCACATCATCGACGGCCACCCCTACATGACGCCCTGCAGGGCCGATGTACTCCGAGCGGTCCACACGCCCACCGAGCGGATCGAGCAGGCTCGTCCTGGCCAGGACTGGTTCTACCTGAGAGGCGCGGGTCCGAGTCGATGGCTCAAGGTCGTAGGTAGCCTTTGACGAGGAGTCCACCGGGAGGGTGCTTACAGCGTTCCCCAGGAGAAGCAAGCCATGAGCGTCCACATCGGCCCATACACCTTCGACCGCGTCCGCTACGACCGCGACGCGGATGTGCTCTACCTCTCCCAGGGGGACCCCGCACGAGCGGTCGATTGGGACGAGACGCCGGATGGGCACGCCGTCAGCTTCGACCAGAACGGAGGCCTCATCGGCCTGACGCTCATCGGTATCCGCAGGCTCCTCGACGACACGCAGGGCAGCGAGGGGCTCCTCCTGGAGCTGCCCGCGAAGGCCAGCCCTGCGGACCTCGAACTCGCTCTCGCCTAGCAGCGTCCGTTCAGGCGCGGCCCGAGGGCCACGCCTGCCACCCTCCCCCAACTCGCCGCCCGCGGCCCACGCGGGACGGCGCAGCCGTCCCCCTCAAAAACAGTCCCCTTCGGCAACCCCTTCACCATCGAGGGCACCCTCACCGGCACCGGCTCCGCCAACCACCCCATCGTGCTCCAGGCCAACCCCTTCCCCTACACCGCCGGCTTCAAAACCCTCGGCAACCCCGAGCTCACCAACACCACCGGCGGGTTCTCCTTCCCCGTCCTCGGCCTCCTCGAAAACGCCCAGCTGCGCGTCCAAACCCTCGGCAAGCCCACCATCACAAGCCCCACCATCATCGAGAACGTCGCCATCCGCGTCTCCTTCCACGCCCACCGCACCCACCACCACGGACGCCTGCGCCTCTACGGCACCGTCACCCCCGCCGAGACCGGCGCACAGGTCGGCTTCCAGCTGCTCGTAGCCGGCGGACGCACCGTCAACGAGGGCGGCACCATCCTCAAAGCCGGCACCCCCACCGTCTCCAGCTTCTCGCGCACCGTGCGCCTGCGCCACCGCGGCGTCTACCGCGCGCTCATCAAGATCTCAGACGGCGCGCACGTCTCCGCCTACAGCGCGCCGATCCTCGTCCGCTGAGAGAGCTGTCGGCATTTTGAGCTAGCTAACGATAGGCGTTAGACTGGCCAATATGCCGTCTATCGCTGACCTTCCCGATGCACTCATCGCCCAGGGTCGCTATTGGGTGACCTCTGCAGAGGCAGCCCAGCTTGCGGGTATCCCGACCGCCCACGTCCATCCCGGCCTGCAGCGGCTGCGCCGCCGAGGCGCGATGTTCTCGCCTGCGCGCGGCCTCCATGTCGTGATCCCAGCCGAGTACCGCGCGTGGGGCGTACTGCCGGGCGAGCTGTTCATCGACGGGATGATGCGTGCGCTTGGCCGCGAGTACTACATCAGCCTCCTCACCGCGGCGGCGATGCACGGGGCTGCACATCAGGCGCCGCAGGTCTTCCAGGTGATGGTCGACCGCCACCTCGCCAACCGCGACATCAAGCGAGTCCGTCTGCGCTTCTACACCAACGAGCACCTCCACGAGATGGCGGTCGAAGAGCGCCACGTCGACACCGGCCGCATCCAGCTCGCCACCCGCGAGACCACCCTCCTGGACCTCATCGTCCACCCCGACGACGCGGGAGGGCTGAGCAACATCGCCACCGTCGCCCTCGAGATAGGCGAGATCGATGTGCCACGGCTCGCCCAGCTCGCGACGATTCGCTCGCGCTCGGCTGCCCGCCGCCTGGGATGGCTGCTCCAACGACACCGCGACGACCTCGATCTGGAGCCACTGCGCGAGGTCGCACGCGCCGGCAGCGGCTACCCAACGCGCCTCGTCCGCGCACTCCCCGCGCGCGGCCCGATCGACCCATGCTGGAACCTCCAGGTCAACAGCGACGTGGACGCAGACCTGTGATCGACCGCCCCGCTCTGATCACGTGGCGCTCGCAGGCGCCCTGGCCGAGCCCGATCCAGATCGAGCAGGACCTCCTGCTCTCCCGTCTCATGATCGAGATCGCCCGCGACGACGTGCTCGGCCCCGAGCTCACGATGCGCGGCGGCACCTGCCTGCACAAGCTCCACCTCCCCGCCCCTTTGCGCTACTCCGAGGATCTCGACTACGTCCGCACTACCCGCACCGGCATCAAGCCCTACACGCAGGCGCTCGGGGAGATTGCCACGCGCCTCGGCCTCACCGTCTCAAGTCGTCAGCGCTCGGGGCAGATGGTCCACGTACACCTCGACGCGCAGCCAACCGAAGGCATCGGCCACATCCGTATCAAGATCGAGATGAACATCGCCGAGACCGAGCCCCACCGTCCACGGAAGACCCTGAGCCACACGGTCAAGACCTCCTGGTGGAGCGGCGAAGCCGACATCCCGACCTACGAGACCAGTGAGCTGCTCGCCACCAAGCTGCGCGCGCTCTACCAGCGCAGTAAGGGCCGCGACCTCTTTGATATCTGGCTCGGCCTGACCATCCTGAAGATCGATCCCGATCAGATCGTCGCCGGCTTCAACCACTACATGCACGACGCCACCTTCAGCTTCCCTCAACTGCGCGACAATCTCGCCGCCAAGCTCGACAGCACACGATTCCGCCACGATCTCGACGCCCTCGTGACCAGCACACCCACCGGTTATGACCCCGGCACCGCTGCCGATCTTCTCATGCGAGAACTCGGCAGCCGCCTACGCAACGCTCCACCCACCGACGAGATCGCGCCACTGCGATAGAACCCCGCGTCGATTCGCTGCCATCGACGCCGCAAATTAGCCTCATTTGACGTACTTTGCGGAACCATCTGTGCCGGTCAAGACAGTCGTCGTGAGATCTGCTGAACCGCGCCGCCGGTGCGGCGCGGCCACGAGGGCCGCGTCCGCCACCCCTCCCCCGACTCGCCGCCCGCGGCCCACGCGGGACGGCGCAGCCGTCCCCCTCAAAAACAGTCCCCTTCGGCAACCCCTTCACCATCGAGGGCACCCTCACCGGCACCGGCTCCGCCAACCACCCCATCGTGCTGCAGGCCAACCCCTTCCCCTACACCGCCGGCTTCAAGACACTCGGCAACCCCGAGCTCACCAACACCACCGGCGGGTTCTCCTTCCCCGTCCTCGGCCTCCTCGAAAACGCCCAGCTGCGCGTCCAGACCCTCGGCTCCCCCACCATCACAAGCCCCATCGTCACCGAGAACGTCGCCGTGCGCGTCTCCTTCCACGCACGCCGCACCCACCACCACGGACGCTGGCGCCTCTACGGCACCGTCGCCCCCGCCGAGACCGGCGCACAGGTCGGCTTCCAGCTCCTCGTCGCCGGCGGACGCACCGTGAATGAGGGCGGCACCATCGTCAAGACCGGCACCCCCACCGTCTCGAGCTTCTCGCGCACCATCCACCTGCGCCACCACGGCGTCTACCGCGCACTCGTGAAGATCTCAGACGGCGCACACGTCTCCGCCTACAGCGCACCCATCCTCATCCATTGAGGGCCAGCCCTATCGCTGGCAGTATCGGTGGACGAGACAGCCATCCGAGAGTCGCTGGACCCATCCGGGCTCGAGTCCCGAATCGTCTCCCCCCTCGTGGGTAGCCTAGCAACGTCTCCTCGGCTGAGCCCGGTGTTGCAGGGTTGGGCGCTCCGTTCAAGCGCCCCTCCGGGGGCATTACGCCTGGGGCGGCTGCTATGTTGAATCGCTAATGGAGCCGATTCACACCGATTTCACCGGCTACGAGGGTCAGTACGTGGCGACCGACACGCGCACTGGTGAGATCGTGCTAGCCGACGAGAATCCCAAGGTTGTATTGCGCGAGGCCAGAAAGCGCGATCACGTTGTGGTCGGTGGCCGCGTGCCCTTGCCGGACGAGCCGGTCTACGTTGGTCTTGGCTGACCTCGCGCCGCTGCCGTGGCTGTACCCCTACCGGGAGGATCCGCAGTCACTTCGGCTCGGACAGCCTGTCTATCGGCCGTTTGTGCCGATTTCGCTGGCCAACGGCTCGCGGGACACACCACAGCTGGTCGGCCTGATCGATACCGGCGCCGATGCTGTCCTCGTAAGCGATCTTCTTGCTGAGCAGCTGGGCGTCGACCTTGATGACCACGAGGGTGAGACGAACCATGCGGTCGGTGGCCGCGTTGCTCCCGTGCGCTACAAGACGATCACCCTGCGTCTATATCCGAGCGGCGAGGACGCTCACGGGTACCGTGAGTGGCAAGCCCAGGTTGGCTTCATAGCGAACTGGCACAGCTATGGCCTTGTGCTGCTCGGAAGTACGGGGTTCCTCGACCGATGGACCGTTACCGCCAGCCGTTTCGCCCAGGCTGTCGCGATCGAGGAGCACTCCGCCTTCGACGAGCGTTTCGGCACACTCCACAGCGCCTGAGATAGCCTCCTCCATGGGCCTTCAGGCCGCACGGGTGGCGATACGAACCACAAACGGCGGGTTCTCCCTCAGCCGGTTCGGCGCGGCCACGAGGGCCGCGTCCGCCACCCCTCCCCCGACTCGCCGCCCGCGGCCCACGCGGGACGGCGCAGCCGTCCCCCTCAAAAACAGTCCCCTTCGGCAACCCCTTCACCGTCGAGGGCACCCTCACCGGCACCGGCTCCGCCAACTACCCCATCGTGCTCCAAGCCAACCCCTTCCCCTACACGGCCGGCTTCAAGACCCTCGGCAACCCCGAGCTGACGTCCGCCACCGGGGGCTTCTCCTTCCCGGTTCTGGGCCTTCTGGAAAACGCGCAGGTCCGTGTCCAGACCCTTGGGTCACCGACGATCACGAGCCCTGTGGTGCTCGAGTCGGTGGCGGTCCGCGTGTCTTTCCACGCGCGTCGCACCCACCGTCGCGGTCGTTGGCGTCTGTATGGCACCGTCACCCCCGCCGAGGTCGGCGCCCAGGTCGGCTTCCAGCTGCTAATCGCGGGCGGTCGCACCGTCAACGAGGGCGGCACCATCGTCAAGGCCGCCACCCCCACCGTCTCCAGCTTCTCCCGCACCGTGCATCTGCGCCACCGCGGCGTCTACCGCGCACTCGTGAAGATCTCAGACGGCGCGCACGTCTCCGCCTACAGCGCGCCGATCCTCGTTCGCTGAGGGGCTTACGTCCTTCTGAGAACGCGCTCGGGGATCTCGGCGCTCGCGATCCTCCCAACCGGAGGGCGGGTCTATTGTCGTTCGGATGAGCCACAGTCGTGCGTACCGCTTTGTCAGCGAGGCCCCACCGCGGACATGAAGTACGAACGGGAGATCGTCAAGCCCCTGGCTGAGGGAGTGCGGCTGCGTTTTCGCTACGAGCGTGGATTCGAACCGTACTATTCGGTGACCTTGGAAATTCGCCGAGGTGAGGAGTGGAGCACGGTTCGCTCGTGGGACAACTCCCATGCCCGCCACGAGCACCACCTCCACCGGTACACCCAGGCAGGTGGCCGCGAGGATCCAGAGCTCCTCGCCCATCCGTCCATCCAGGTTGCGATGGCACATGCAATTGCCGACGCTGCCCGAGGCTGGGAAGCTATCCTTCGATCATGGGAACGTTAGATACCCACACGCCGGGTCAGGACTCCTCTCTTGACCTCATCATGGCTCTGATCCACGACCCAGAGCTGGAGGCTCGCTTCCCGGACCGCGCTGCCTTCGTATCGAGCGACTCGCCGCACTTCTCTACGCTCGTAGGCGAAGCAGTCGATGAGCGGCGTCCAGTTGTCGTCGCCTTCCCGGGCGGCGGCTACATGATCCTCGAAGGCCACCCCCCCGCCGACACGCTCGTCGGCGAGTTGCATCTGGTCTGAGTCGACTCGGCCGTTGGCGTCTGTACGGAGCGGCCCGAGGGCCGCTCCGGCGCCCTCCCCTCACACCCACCACGCGACCCGCGCGGGACGGCGGAGCCGTCCCTCTCCTTATTCTTTTCTCGATCCTCCCCCTCCGCGTCGGAAACCTCTCCTCCCGTTCGTATAGGTAGTGGGGGATAAGCTGTGCCACCCGGGGATGAGGGGTTTTTTTAGGCTTGGCGTTCCCCCCCGCAAGGATGCCCACCACCTACCACCTATCCCACCTTCGCACCCTCGAGGCCGAGGCCATCCACGTGATGCGCGAGGTCGCCGCCGAGTTCGAGCGTCCCGTGCTGCTCTTCTCCGGGGGCAAGGACTCGATCGTGCTCCTTCGCCTCGCCGAGAAGGCCTTTCGCCCGGGCCCTTCCCCTTCCCCGTCCTCCACGTCGACACCGGCCACAACTTCCCCGAGGCCCTCGCCTTCCGCGACGCCCGCGTCGCCGAGCTCGGCGAGCGCCTCATCGTCGCCTCCGTCGAGGACTCCATCGCCCAGGGCCGCGTCGTCGATGAGACCGGGCCGCGCGCCTCGCGCAACGCCCTGCAAACCGTCACCCTGCTCGACGCCATCGCCGAGCACCGCTTCGACGCCGCCTTCGGGGGCGCCCGCCGCGACGAGGAGCGCGCCCGCGCCAAGGAGCGCATCCTCTCCTTCCGCAACCCCTTCGGCCAGTGGGAGCCCTCCAACCAGCGCCCCGAGCTGTGGTCGCTCTACAACGCAACCCTCCACCGCGGCGAGCACGCGCGCGTGTTTCCCATCTCCAACTGGACAGAGCTCGACGTATGGCAGTACATTGCCGAGGAGGCCCTCGATGTCCCCTCGATCTACTTCGCCCACCAGCGCGAGGTCTTCGCTCGCGACGGGCTCCTCTACGCCGTCTCCCCCTTCATCGCCCTGGAGGACGGCGAGCTGCCCTTCTCCGCCTCCGTCCGCTACCGCACCGTCGGCGACATGACCTGTACCGGCGCGGTCGAATCGATGGCCTCCACGCTCGAGGAGGTCGTCCTGGAGATCGCCGCCACCCTCGTCACCGAGCGCGGGCAAACGCGTGCCGACGACCGCGCCTCCGAGGCCGCCATGGAGGACCGCAAGCGCCGCGGGTACTTCTGATCGCATGAGCTCTCCTCCCTCCTCACCCAACGGCGCCCTCGCCTCCTCCAACGGTGCCGTTGCCACGTCAACCGCCCCCGGCGTCGCAGGGGCCGGCACCTCCTCCCAGGAGGTCTTCAAGGAGCTCTCCGAGCGCCCCGTCGAGCTGCTCCGCTTCGCCACCGCCGGCTCTGTGGACGACGGCAAGTCCACCCTCATCGGGCGCCTGCTCTACGACTCCAAGCAGATCTTCTCCGACCAGCTCGCCCACCTCGAGCAGACATCAGAGCGCATGGGCCACGACTTCCTCGACCTCTCGCTTTTGACCGACGGCCTGCGCGCCGAGCGCGAGCAGGGCATCACCATCGACGTCGCCTACCGCTACTTCGCCACCCCCCACCGGCGCTTCATCATCGCCGACACCCCCGGCCACGAGCAGTACACGCGCAACATGGTCACCGGCGCCTCCACCGCCGACCTCGCCGTCGTCCTCGTCGACGCCCGCAAGGGTGTTTTGGCCCAGTCGCGCCGCCACGCCTTCATCTCCTCGCTCCTGCACATCCCCCATCTCGTGGTGTGTGTGAACAAGATGGACCTCGTCGACTTCGATGAGGGCGTCTTCGATGCGATCGTCGAGGACTTCGGCGCCTTCGCCGCGCGCCTCGAGGTCCCCGACGTGACCTTCATCCCCGTCTCCGCCCTCCTCGGCGACAATGTGGTGGAGCGCTCTGAGTCGATGCCCTGGTACCAGGGGCCCCCGCTGCTCTACCACCTCGAGCACGTCCACATCGCCTCCGACCGCAACCTCATCGACGCGCGCTTCCCCGTGCAGTGGGTCATCCGCCCGCGCTCCGCGGGCTCCGGCGGCGGCGGGCGTGCCTACGCCGGCCAGGTAGCGGGCGGCATCCTTCGCCCCGGCGACGACGTCGTGGTGCTCCCCGGCGGCCAGCGCACCACCATCGCCGCCATCGACACCTACGACGGCCCCCTCCAGGAGGCCTTCCCGCCGATGTCCGTCGCGCTGCGCCTCGCCGATGACATCGACGCCGGCCGCGGCTCCACGATCGTGCGCCCCCACAACCTTCCCAGCGTCTCCTCCTCCTTTGAGTGCCTCCTCTGCTGGATGTCCGAGACGCCCCTCGACCCCCTTCGGCGCTACGCCGTCAAGCACACCACCCGCACCGCCGCCGTCGGCTCCATCGAGGTGCGCTACGCGATCGACGTCAGCACGCTGCACCGCGACGAGGGCGCCGCCACGCTCGCCCTCAACGACCTCGGCCGCGTGCGCATGGAGCTCGCCTCACCGCTCGTCTTCGACTCCTACCGGCGCAACCGCATCACCGGCTCACTCATCGTCATCGACGAGGCCACCCACGAAACCGTCGCCGCGGGCGTCGTGCTCGACACCGAGACCGAGGTGGCCCCCGACGCCGGCGCCCACACCAAGGCCGCGCAATCGCCCAACGTCAAATGGCAACGCTCCTCGCTCACCCGCCGCGAGCGCTGGGACTCGCTCGGGCACCCCGGCGCCACCATCTGGTTCACCGGCCTCCCCGCCGCCGGCAAGTCCACGATCGCCTCCGCCGTCGAGCACCACCTCGTCAGCGCCGGGCGCCCCGCCTTCCTGCTCGACGGCGACAACCTCCGCCACGGCCTCAACGGCGACCTCGGCTTCGACGAGGCCGCGCGCTGCGAGAACGTGCGCCGCACCGCCCACGTCGCGCGCCTGCTCGCCGAGTCCGGCGCCGTCGCGCTCGTCAGCCTCGTCTCGCCCTACGCCAAGGACCGCGAAGAAGCCGCCGCGCTGCACACCTCCATCGACCTCCCCTTCATCGAGGTCTTCGTCGACGCGCCCTTGGAGCTCTGCGAGGCGCGCGACCCCAAGGGCCTCTACGCCCGCGCACGCTCCGGCGATCTCTGCGGGCTCACCGGCGTCGACGCGCCCTACGAGGCGCCCTCGCAGCCCGACCTCGTGCTGCGCTCGGGCCGGGAGAGCGTCGAGGTGGCCGTGGAGCGGGTCATGCGCACGCTTGGCGCGCGGCTGCTGCATCCCCCGCAGCCCGATTCTCCGCTCGGCGACTGAGGGCGCCGCTTGGGCCGGCCGCAGCGGCATCGCCACGTCAAGGTCAGACGGCGCGCACGTCTCTGCCTACAGCGCGCCGATCCTCGTCCGCTGAGGCTTGCCCGGGGTGCTCTGGCGGGCGGGCGCCTGCTGTTCGGCGAGTTGCAGCGTCAGCGCGCGGATGGCCAGGCGCATGTTCTCGGCGCTGTCCTCGATCTCTTCGGTCCTCCAGCGGCGTTCCCACTCGCGCGGGGAGCAGCCGGTTTCGCGCTCGAACTCCACACGCCCTAGCTCTATCTCGACGTTCGCCTCCGCTGTCCTCGCCTGCGCTGTCGATGCAAGTGATGGTTCGCCGTGGCGCAGTCGGCGCTGGTAGGCATCGAAGGCTGCGCGGGAGACGCGCATGCCGCGCTCGCTGCGGCGGATGGCGGGCAGCTTGCCTCGCTTGATGAGCTTGTACACGCCGTCTGTGCTGATCTTCGAGCTCCGCGGCGACCTCGGGAATGGATAGGTAGGCAGTCCTCACGGTCTCAATCGTAGCATTCATGTCTGCTTAGTCGTTTTAGTCTTCTTCGTCGTGCTTCCTGGCGTAGTGCTGGAAGACGATCTCCTCGACCTCCTGGAGCCAGCGCTCGGGCGCAGCCATGCGCTGGGCCGGCTCTCGTACTCCGTTGCGCTGTCCGTATGGATGGCGGTGGATCGTCAGGCCGCCCGGCTTGGAGCGGTCCACGTCAAGGCGCTCGGCATCCTCGGGCCGCTCGCCATCGATTTGAGCATTCCACGAGCCTCCCTGCATGTAACAGCCCCCGGCTTCCAGTCGCAGGCCGTCTGGGTCTGATCCGGGCAGCCACAGCTCGCGGATGTCAAGCAAAACATTCGGGTCGCCGTAGAGGGCGGGCCGGCGAGCCCGTAGGGCGAACTCGCCGAACTGCCCCATGGCACGACCGGGTGGCTCCACGAGATAGCCATGCAGGTCGACGACCCTGCTCCAGCGGACAATGCGATTGGTGAGCAGGCTGTGGACAGTCACCGCGACTCCCGGCACCATCCCACTGGACGGTGTTTTGTTAGAGATCCCAGCTTCGAGACAGCCGATATGTACCTCCGCGGAAACCTACCCTCCGCTTGAGATGGCACAGTTCATCGACTGCCGAACGGATCTAACCCGGAGCGGCCCCGAGGGCCGCTCCGATCCTCCTTGGCTGAGAGCCTGTGCGTGTGGAGGGGAGACGCCGCGGCGGAGACTCATCCGCCTGTAAGGCCCCTCGCCCGTGCGAGCGGATAGTTGTTGCGTGAGCGAATCCCCAGCGCTACCATCGGCTCTGTGGCTACTCGCGAGAATCTGATGCGCGCCGTGCTTGACCTGCCCGAGGAGGGAATCGATCCCACACTGGACTTCATCGCGTCCCGCTACCAGGACCCCCTCCTGCGACTGCTTGACAACGCACCCGATGAGGATGAGGAGATCACCGCCGAGGAGGAAGCGGCGGTAGCCGAGGGTCGCGCCGATATCGCCGCAGGGCGCACCATCTCCCACGAGGACATGCTCCGCAAGTACGGATGAGCGACGAACCGCCGGGCAGCTGGACCCTCAGCTACGCCAAGCGAGCCGAGAAGGACATCGCACGACTCGACGCAAAGTTGCGGCAACGGATACTCGTGGGGATCGGGCGCCTAGTCGCAGACCCCGACAACGCCGTCGGCGTGCGAAAGCTCACCGGCCGCTCCGAATGGCGTCTACGCATAGGCGACTGGCGGGTGCGCTTCGTCCGGGACCACATCACGCGTGTCATTCACATAACGAGAGTCCTGCCGCGCGGAGGCGCCTACGACAGGTAGGTGTGCCGGTCGCTTTGCCCGACGCGGCCACGAGGGCCGCGTCCGCCACCCTCCCCCAACTCGCCGCCCGCTGCCCACGCAGGACGGCGCAGCCGTCCCCTCAAAGACAGTCCCCTTCGGCAACCCCTTCACCATCGAGGGCACCCTCACGGGCACCGGCTCCGCGAACCATCCCATCGTGCTCCAGGCCAACCCCTTCCCCTACACCGCCGGCTTCAAAACCCTCGGCAACCCCGAGCTCACCAACGCCACCGGCGGCTTCTCCTTCCCCGTGCTCGGCCTCCTGGAAACGCACAGCTGCGGGTACAGACCCTCGGCAGCCCCACCATCACGAGCCCCGTGATCGTCGAGAGCGTCGCCGTGCGCGTCTCCTTCCACGCGCGCCGCACCCACCACCACGGGCCGATCCTCATTCGCTGAGCGGGGGCCGCACTCGGCGTGGGCACTGCTGTTTGGGTCATGGAGCGACCAGCGTTCCGGCCGGTGTCCCAGCCTCCCCTGCGCCGTCGGTTGAGGAGACAGGGAGGCCCAACCGACCAAGGCAGGTGGTGCAGATGCAGAGCGATGGCCACCTGGGGCCCCCACTCCTTGCGTCCCGCGTCGAAAGGATGCCCCCCAGCGGGGGATGAAATCGGACATAATGTCCTATACTGTCCGTGTGCCAGGTGGACGCTATACAGAGCTTGCCGAGCTTGCCGGCGAGCAGTATGGGTACATCACGCAGGCGGACGCCCGCAGCCTAGGCATCCCTTCCGACACCCTCGTGAAGATGGCGCGTCGTGAACAGCTGGAGCGTGTCAGTACCGGCGTCTACCGGATGGCGCTGATCCCACCCACGCCGCTCGACCCCTACATGCAGGCCACGCTCTGGCCTGTCGGTCCAAGGGGCATCCTCAGCCACGAGACTGCTCTCGACCTGCACGCCTTGAGTGATGTCAATCCAGCACAGATCCACCTCACGGTCCCCACGCATCACCGGCCCAGGCGAACCGTTCCCCGCGTCTATGCCATTCACCACGCGGACCTGCGCGAGGACGAGCTGACGCTGCACGAGGGACTTCCCATCGTAACTCCGGAGCGCGCGATTCGCGAGTGCCACGCCGCTCACCTCGGCCCCGCACTGATCCGCCAGGCAATCGACGACGCGGAGCGTACCGGCCTACTCTCTCGCGTCAAGATCGGGCTTCTACGCGAAGAACTGCTCGGGGTCGGGGCGCACCGATGAGTTCCTATCGGCGGCCGCGGCGCATGCCGGTGCAGCGCGGTCATCTGGAGAGGCTCCTCTCATCCTACGCCAGCGCTGAAGGGCTCACCCCCGACCGTGTCCGCCGATGGCTGAACGCGATGGTCCTGATTGCCACCCTCGATCGTGTTCGTGAAGCGAACGCCGAGCCCCGTTTCCTCCTCAAGGGAGGTGTCGCGATGGAGTTGCGACTGCGCGGCGGCGCGCGAGCAACGAAGGATCTGGACATGATCTTCCGCGGCCAGACCCATGCGCAGCTCCTCGATACGCTCGACACGGCATTTGCCGAGCCCTACTGCGGCTTCAGTTTCTGCAGGTCGAGCGCACTGGCGTGAGAGATCACACCACGAACGCGGTGGGGCCACAGGACGGCCTCCATATACTGGTCGAGCCGTGTGCGGGGTATCGCCGGGAAGCGGTAGAGCCCGTGATCGACGCGCTCCACCACACCACGCGTGGCCATCTCGGGAAGCCTGCTCTTGCCAACCCCCATCTCCACCGCATCCTCGGCGGTGACGTACCCGTACTGTTCGGTCGCCAGATCGAACAGGGAGCTGTAGACGCGCCCCGGCATAGATGCAGATTGTAACGCTTTTTGCGGAACTATCTGCGCTACGCCCAGGGGCGTACCGTGTCCGCCGATGGCTGAACGCGATGGTCCTGATTGCCGCTCTCGATCGTGTTCGTGAAGCGGACGCCCAGCGGAGAGGTTTGCCAGATCGAGATAAGGGCATCTTCCGCCGCGAGCACGTTCAGGGGCTTGCGGACGGCGATCTGGCGCTCGCGGAGTCCGTCGAGATCAAGTGCACGTTGATCCGAACATACGGTCGCGAGCTCGTGTCCGAGGAGGGTCGCAACAATCGCAAGCTCAACGTCGTCAGTCGTGCCGGCCTGCTCTTGCTGATCGGCGTCGTCGCCCTCGCGGGCGAGGGCGCTATCCTGGCCGTTGAGCATCTCGCTGTGAGCGCCCCAAAGTGACTATGCCCAACCACCCCGATACCAAGTCGCCCCAGGGAGTTCAGCCAAGCTCCCCTCCTGAGCGTCCAAAGCCGCCCCCTTTCCTCGAGCGCGAAGAGCGGCCGCCAGCCAACAGCCTCATTCAGCGCCTCATCGAGCGCATCGCCGTTTAGGGTCCTTCGGCGCGTGGTTGGCGGTGCCGCCGCCGAGCACTCAAGAAGAATCGGCGCCATGGAGAATGTGATCGATCCTCCGGGGCGCACCGTCCATCAGCTTCTCCCGCACCGTACGTCTGCGCCATCACGGCGTCTACCGCGCCCTCATCATGATCACAGACAGCGCACACGTCTCCGCCTACTCCGCGCCGATCCTCATCCACTGAAGCTCCATCGAAGCAACCGCTTACACGGAAAGCACGGGTATACCGGTTCGCGTGAGTACAGGACTCACGCGCTTGCGAGGGCCTATCCGTCGTCAGCCTCCATCCACTGCTCAACACCATCTATGAACTGCTCTGCCGCAGCGATCGAGTTGTGGTCATCCGGCTGAGGAGTGCCGAGCCATGAGTAGTCGGCCGTGTTGCGCAACTCGAAGAGGCGACGCAGCTCGCCACCAAGCGTTGCGTCGAAGCCGCCTTCCTTGATGACCATGAGGCCGAATGCTGACAGGACGCCTGTGTGCTTGGAGCGAGTCTCGCCAAGCGTGAGCAGGGCGGCCTCCGCTGCATAGAACGCTCCGTAGTAGGCGCGGGAGATGGCCTGCTCGGGGAATTCCGCCGCCGCCAACGCGCGCGCAGCCCGGACCTCGGTTCGTGCTCGAGCGAGCAGCTGACCGCGATGGTCGTTCAAGTGACCGGCACGCCCTCAGCGCGCGCGCGCATGAGAAATGGCTCGCCGGGCTCTCGCCACTCGGCCGCGGAGACGGGAATCTCGGTCACCACCGTGTCGTTCTCGAGCGAGTGCCGCCAGAGGATGTCGTTCATGCGCGCCAGCTCGCGCTGGCGTGAGGGCACCTCGTCGAGTATCACCAGCAGGTCGATATCCGATTCGGAGTGCGCATCCCCGCGAGCCCACGAGCCGAACAGCAGGACATCCATGAGCCGACCTCCATACATCTCACGCAGGTCTCGCGCGACCCTGCCAGCGACCGCCTTCCCGTCGAGCGTCGCTTCGACCTTGGACACCGCCATTGCCTGACCTAGGATACCGCGAGCGCGGGCGCTGGCATTGCTGGCATTGTCACGCTGCCTCCGGCTCGCCGTGCGCGGCCCCCGCTGGACGGCGAAGCCGTCTCTCTCAAAATATGGTCTCCCGGCAGCCCCGCGCTTTGCCCGGGCACGACTCCCGGCAACGACCGCCCGTTCACGACGCCCAGGATCCCGCTGTCGCTGCAGCTCGCCGGCGTCCCCAACCCCGTGCCCTTCGGCGAACCCTTCCTCGTCGAGGGCACCCTCACCGGCTGCTCAACGAAACTCCTCGGGCGAGAACTCCCCTGCGCCCACCTGCCTCGCCTCGATCTCTCCGAGCATGCGAGCGAGCCTGGCCAGATTCTCCGGATCCGGATCGGGAACGATGTCGAGATCCTTGGATGTCAGTTGCTCCTCGGGCGCCCACCCGAGCGGGGAGCATCGTCCTCGCGCTCTCTCCCCGAGCCCAGGAGCCAAAGAGCACAAACGCCTCTCAGCCGCGCCCCATACATGTCACGCAGGTCTCGTGCGACCCTGCTCGCGACCGCCCTACCGTCGAGCGCCGCTTCGACCTTGGATACCGCCATTGCCTAACCAAGGACACTAGGCCATACCAAGCCCATCCGGTGAACCCCGGCCCATTTGACGCCAGCGCCCGGCGAGCGGCCTATCCTCCGAGGCGATGCTCACCCAGCGCTCCGATGTCCTCGCGCCCGCCTCGCTCACGCACGCCGAGCAACACTTCATCGAGCGCCTCGTGGATGCCCTGCGCGACGAGCTCGGCTCCGATCTGCATGCGATCTGGCTCTACGGCTCGCGCGCCCGCGGGGAGACCCCCCACGCGGAGTCCGACATCGACCTGATGGTGATCGCCGAGGGCGGCGACCGGCGCTATGGGATGCGCTCGATCGAGCTGCTCAACGATCTCGCCCGCGCTGAGGGCGTCAGCCCGGCCTGGTACTCGCTGTTCGTCACCGACCTCCAGTGGCTCCGCCGTCGCCGCGAGATCCGCTCCTTCTTCATCGCCGAGGTCGACCGCGACAAGCTCGTTCTCCACGGAAGCGCCCTGGAGTGAGCCCGCGCTCGGAGGAGTTCATGGACCAAGCGCGCGACCGCGCCACGATTGCCCGCGAGATCCTCGCCTCCGGACACCTCGAGGGCGCCGTCAGCGCGGCCTACTACGCGATGCTCTACGCAGCCCGCGCCGCGCTCTCCGAGGACGACGCCTACGCGCGCACCCACCGTGGCGCCTGGCACCTCTTCCACGAACGCTACGTTGCCACAGACGCCTTCGACCAGCACCTCCACGCGCTGGCTCAGCGCGCCCAAGACGCACGCGAGAAGGGCGACTACGAGGCGATCAAGCCCGATCCCGGCGAGGCCGAGGCGATCGTCGCCGGCAGCGCGGACTTCATCGCTGCCGTGGAGCACATGCTCAAGACGCAATAGGCCACCGACAGAATCCCTCAACGACGCACCCGAGGCTGCGCGCTCCGCGCGACCCCCCTGACAATCGGCCCCATTTCGCCTACTGTGCACGACCATGCACATCGACCCCTACATCGTGCTCGGCTCGGCCGTGGTGGGTTTCCTCGTGGGTATGACGGGCGCGGGCGGGGGGGCGCTGATGACGCCGATGCTGATCCTCCTCTTCGGGGTGCAGCCCTCCGCCGCGATCTCCTCCGATCTCGTGGCCGCCGTGGTGATGCGCCCGATCGGCGCCGCGGTGCACCTCCGCCGCGCCACCGTAAACCTCCGCCTCGTGCGCTGGATGGTGCTCGGCTCGGTGCCGATGGCCTTCGCGGGCGCCTACGTCCTGCACCTCCTCGGCAACTCCAAATCCGCCCAGCAGCACGTGCAGCTCGCGCTCGGCATCGCCCTGCTCGTCGGCGCCGGCGCGCTCGTGCTGCGCTACGTCCTCGACGCCCGCACGGGGCAGCGGCGCACCGGCCACATCAGCGACGTCGTCCCGCGGCCCGTCCCCACCGTCCTGATCGGCATGATCGGCGGGCTCGTCGTCGGCATGACCTCCGTGGGCTCGGGCTCGCTGATGATCGTGATGCTCCTCTTCCTCTACCCCCTCATCGGCGCCAAGCAGCTCGTGGGCACCGACCTCACGCAGGCCGTCCCCCTCACCGTCGCCGCCGCCCTCGGCGCGCTCGCCTTCGGCCACGTCTCCTTCGGCGTCACCGCCTCGCTGATCATCGGCTCGGTGCCCGCGGTCCTCATCGGCTCGCTCGTCTCCTCCAGCGCACCCGACCGCTACATCCGCCCCGTCATCACCTTCGTGATCGCCGCCTCCGGCCTGAAGTACGTTGGCCTCGGCGCCACCGCGCTGGGCTGGGTCCTCTGCGGCGCCCTCTTCGCCGCGGGCGCCATCTGGCTCGTCTACCTCCGCCCCAAGGGGCGCGCCCGCGCGCTCGCCGCGCCCGACTTCCCCGCGACCCCTCCCGCGGATGCCGGTCCCACCGCCATCGGGGATGGGTCATCCGCCGTGGAACAGGTCTGAGAATTTGGCCGGCCGCGGTCGGAAATCTCGCCCCACGTTCGTATAGGTACGCAGCCCGATTCTCCGCTCGGCGACTGAGGCCGGTCTCCCGGAGCGCCGCGCTTTGTCACAAGCCCTGTGCTCCTCGAGAACGTCGCCATCCAACTCACCTTCCACGCACGCCGCACCCACCACCGCGGACGCCTGCGCCTCCACGGCACCGTCACCCCCGCCGAGGCCGGCGCACAGGTTGGCTTCCAGCTCCTCACCCGCGGCGGACGCACCGGGTCATCCGGCCGGGAGTGCCGAGCCATGAGTTCGGCGAGTTGCAGCGTCAGCGCGCGGATGGCCAGGCGCATGTTCTCGGCGCTGTCCTCGATCTCTTCGGTCTTCCAGCGGCGTTCCCACTCGCGCGGGGAGAGGCCGGTTTCGCACTCGAACTTGGCGTGCTCTCGCTCTATCTCGACGTTCACCTCCGCCGTCTTCGCCTGCGCTGTCCTCGCCGCCCGCGGCCACCCTGGGGCGGCGGAGCCATCCCTTCAAAGATCGTTTCCTCTCGATTCCCTCGCGCTCGAACGTCGCCCCTCGCGAGGGAGCAGCGGTTACTGGTCCCGAAGGCGTTCGTCTCGGCGGCGCATGAAGTCGCCGAACATAGGCGCGCTGTATGCGTAAACGCCGTGGTCCTCGCGATGGCGCGTAGGCAATCTCGCCGGCAGGTCGCACCAGCGCCTGCGCAGCGGCGCTGAGCTCCTCGGACGGCTTCGGAGTGAGCGAAAGATTGCCGATCTCCTCGCCCCGAAACAAGCGCTCGGCGTTGCTTCGAGCGGCGTGAATGTTGCCTGTCAGCGGCGGCAGTCCGCAGAGGACCAACATCACCGGCGAAGGCTCCTCGTCGTCATCCTGGATAGCCGTAAGCGCCGAGAGGAGCGCTCCGAGGGGATACTCGCTCGAAGAGGGCCTAAGAATCGAGGTTCCCGGCACCCAATTGGACCGAATGATCAACGACTAACTACGGAGGTGCAGTGTGAACCAAGACCGCGCAGACCAGTGACACGTAGGTTGCGCCGCTTCTCCGGGTAATCCTCGAGCATCCGTTGAAACCTGCCTATCTGCTGCTCGCGGCGCGCCGATACGGCGGCCGTGTACCGACACCCGGGCGATAGGGGTTCTTCACCATCACAGAAAGTTATCGAACCTCACAGATTTTTGTAAGATCGCCTAATAGTTGTAGAGCTGATCGACCCCCCGCTCGACTGCCTTGACACGGTTGAGTTCGTGCGGGTCCTCGGAGGCGTAGGCCGCGCGGAAGGGCTCCAGATCGAAGTCCTCCCCGAACGCGGCCATCGCGGTACGTAGGGCGAGAAGGTGGCGACGCACATCGCCGATCCGATCGCGGATCTTGGCCTTCAGCGTACGTGCGCGATCGGGATCCTCGGCCTCCAGCGGCGCCAGTGGCGGAGAGGGCCGTGGCGTTGTCACTGGGCTGCCCCCTCCTCCAACTCGAGGCCCTTCATCGCCTCCGCCAGAGGGCGCTCGGCCCGACGGGCCCCGCGCTGCCACTTTGTTGTTTCAGCGCGCAAAGCGCTCCAGCGTGCCTCGCGGTCAACGAGGACTCTCCCCTCTTCCAGGATGGCCCTCATCAGAACGGGTGAGCCTTCAGCATCCTGCAGGCGCACGAGCTGAACTTCACGGTCGAGTCGGGTCCCCAGGCGCGCGGCGAGATCGGCAAGTCGTCCCACCACAGGATCCTCGAGGCCAACGAGTACATCCAAGTCTGAATCTGCGCGATCGACACCAGTCGCGGTGGATCCGAACAGCACCGCCAGCCTCACATTGGGCTCGGTCCGGAGCGCTCCGCGAAGGCTATGAAGCAGCTCCCAGTGGCTACGCAGGTACATCTCCTCGCGCAGCGGCGTGCGGAAACGGCGCGGGCTCAAACGCCGGCCGCGTATGAGCCCCTCCGCGGCCGCGCGGCGCAGCGTCCGCTCGGGTACCGACAGCTCCTCGGCAAGCTTGCGCAACGAGTCCATCGTATGGCCGATATCTTATCCTTGTATGGCCGATCCGTCAAGCTGGTATGGCCGATATCCGATACCCCAGCCCGTGGGGTTGAGGTCCGCCAACGATGCGCTCCGACAAGAGCACAGGTCCTAACGCTTTTTGCGGAACCATGGCTTTCGTCGTGAGACCGGTTGAGACTGCGCAACGAGGGAATCGATCCCACGCTGGACTTCATCGCGTCCCGCTACCAGGACCCCCTCCTGCGGCTGCTTGACAACGCACCCGATGAGGATGAGGAGATCACCGCCGAGGAGGAAGCGGCGGCAGCCGAGGGTCGCGCCGATATCGCCGCAGGGCGCACCATCTCCCACGAGGACATGCTCCGCAAGTACGGCTGAGTTCTATGATCGCGCCGGGGATCACCGAGAACGAGCCGGTCATCTCGGCGACCATGAGCATCACGGCCAGCTGGCGCGTGCGCGACGCTGCCGAAGCAGGCCATCATCGCCGACCATGACGAAAACGCCTGGCCCCGTCGGGCACCGCCGGCACACCGCCGAGATCGGCCAGCCGCCACACCGCCGCGCCGACGAAGCGCCGATCACGATGCCGGGGCCGAAAATGCCGCCGGAACCGCCGCTTCCGATGGACAGCGAGGTGGCCACGATCTTGGCGATGGGCAGCACGCAGCACGATCCACAGCGGGATCGACAGCAGCCCTTCCTTGTCGTGGCGATCTGCACCCAGCCGTAGCCGCTGGACAGGATCTGCGGGATGGCCAGGGCCAGCAAGCCGACCAGCAGCCCGCCGATCGCGGGCTTGAGGATCTTGTTGCCGGGCAGCCGATCCGGTGCGCAGTGCGACGGTGCCGTAGAACACTCGGGCGTACAGGTAACCGATTGCCGCCGAGACGATTCCGATCACAGGAACCAGCCCAGCTGCGCGGGTTCGAAGACGTAGTCGGGCGCGATCCGGCCGAACATCGGCTCGA
This sequence comes from uncultured Solirubrobacterales bacterium, assembly GCA_963725525.1. Classification (GTDB taxonomy): domain Bacteria; phylum Actinomycetota; class Thermoleophilia; order Solirubrobacterales; family Solirubrobacteraceae; genus Palsa-744. Next base: position 100,877 of record CAVRYP010000008.1, on the reverse strand, counting down.
AGCCGAGGATCGATCCGTAGACGGCGTACGCCGTCCCCGAGGTGACGAAACCGGGGATCAGCGCCTTGTAGTCGAAGTCCTCGCGGTAGACGATCGACGCGGCCAGCACCGCACCGCCCAGCGGTGCACCGAAGATCGCGCCGATACCCGACCCGATACCCAGCGAGACCGCGACTCGGCCGTCGGCGTCGGACAGGTCGAACATCCGGGTCAGCAGCGACCCGAATCCCGCCGAGATCTGGGCCGTCGGGCCCTCGCGGCCGGCCGAACCGCCCGAGCCGATCGTCAGCGCGCTGGCGACCAGCTTCACCAGCACCGCGCGGCCCCGGATGGAGCGCGGGTCGGTGTGCACGGCTTCGATTGCGTTGTCGGTGCCGTGTCCCTCGGCTTCGGGGGCGAACCGGGCGACGATCGCCGCCGACACCAGCGCGCCGAGCGTCGTCACCAACGGAATCGCCCATGGCCGCGAGAATCCGGGCGATCCGGTGTCGCCGCCGTCAGCGTGGGCAGTGGGGGCGTGATAGCCGCCGAGATATCCGAGCAGGAACTGGCCGGTGTAGTCCAGCGCGAGGTAGAACACCACGGCGCCGAGGCCGGCGATGACGCCGATCGCGACGCCGAGAATCAGCCACTTGCGCAGATAGCCGGAACCGCGCACGAATGCGCCGAGCCATCCGCCCGACATGCGGATGCTGGTGCGGGCCATGTGCGGTACGCTACCTGCGAAGCTTCAGGCGTCGAGATCCTGCTGCACCAGCTCGGCGATCTGGTGCACGCGGCCTCGTCCTCGGAGGCGACCGTGACCTGCGCGCCATTGCCGGCGCCGAGCGTCATGATCATCAGCGCCGACCCGGCGTCCACCGGCTCACCGCCGTCGACCGACAACGTCACCGGCACGCCGGCGTTGACGACGGCTTCGGAGATGATCGCGGCGGGGCGGGCGTGCAGGCCGATCGCCGATCCGACGATGACGGTCTTGGTGTGCATGACTGGTACTCCTTCTTTGTTCGCGTCGAGATCGACGTTTGGCGCTAGCTTTCTCGAACTTCTCGGTCAAACGTACGTTTCGGCGAACTTGATGGGGAAGTCACGCGGCGGCCAGGGTGGCCGACTCCAGCTCGGCGTCGGACTTGCCGGTGAACTGCTTGGCGGCGACGACCGCGACCGCGCCGACGACGGTGCCGGCGGCGAGCGCGACCACGAACCACAGCAGGTTGCCGATCGCGAAGAACACGAAGATGCCGCCGTGCGGGGCCTTCGAGCGTCACGTCGAACGCCATGATCAGCGCACCGGTGACGGCGCCGCCGGCCATCATCGACGGGATCACGCGCAGCGGGTCGGCCGCGGCGAACGGGATGGCGCCCTCGGAGATGAACGAGGCGCCGAGAAGCCATGCGGCCCTGCCGTTCTCCCGCTCCGGCTCGGTGAACAGGCCGGGCCGGACGGTGGAGGCCAGCGCCATCGCCAGCGGCGGCACCATGCCGGCGGCCATCACGGCCGCCATGATGCGCAGCGACGACGGGTCGGCGACGTTGAGCCCGGCGACGGCGAAGGCGTAGGCCGCCTTGTTGACCGGGCCGCCGAGGTCGAAGCACATCATCAGGCCGAGGATGACGCCGAGCAGGATCACCGAGCTGCCGGTCAGGCCGCTGAGCCAGTTGGTCAGGCCGGTGGTGATCGCGGCGAGCGGCCGGCCGAGCAGCAGGAACATCAGCAGGCCGACGACCAGCGACGCGACCAGCGGGATGATCACCACCGGCATCAGGCCGCGGAGCCACCGCGGCACGTTGAAGCTGGCTGATCCACAGCGCCGTGAAGCCGGCGATCAGGCCGCCGACGATGCCGCCGATGAAGCCGCCGCCGACGAAGACGGCGACCGCACCCGCGGTGAAGCCCGGGGCGATGCCGGGCCGGTCGGCGATCGCGAAGGCGATGTAGCCGGCCAGTGCCGGCACCAGGAAGCTGAACGCCAGCCCGCCGATGGTGAACAACACCGCGCCCAGGTACTGGCGTGAAGCCGCCGCTGGGCAGGTTGGTCAGTGAGTTGGTGGTGGCGATGATGTTGCCGAGCGACTGGGTCGCGCCCGTCGGGCGTGTTGGCGATGTCGTAGCCGCCGAACAGGAAGCCGAGCGCGATCAGCAGACCGCCGGCGGCGACGAACGGGATCATGTAGCTGACGCCGGTGAGCAGGATCTGCCGGATGCGGGTGCCCCAGCCGACGTCGCCGCCGCCTGACGGATTCGGCGGCAGCGGCGGCCGCAGCCTTCCGACCCGTCGCGGCGCTCGGGTTGTCGGCGGCGGCGACGGCCTCGGCGATCATCTTGTCGGGTTCGTTGATCGCGCGCTTGACGCCGGAGGCGATGACCGGCTTGCCGGCGAAGCGGCCCCGGTCCTTGACGCCGACGTCGGTGGCGAAGATGACGGCGTCGGCGGCGGCGATCGTCGGAGGCGGCCAGCGGGGTGCTGCCCGAGGAGCCCTGCGTCTCGACCAGAAGTTGACGCCGGCGCCCTCGGCGGCGACTTTCAGCGCGTCGGCGGCCATGTAGGTGTGGGCGATGCCGGTGGGGCAGGCGGTGATCGCGACGATCGTCTTCGTCGCGGCTACCGCGGTTTTCGGCTCGGCCAGCGCAGCGGCGCCTGCCACGGGCACGGCTGCCGCGGCGGCGGGCGCTGCCGGCGCGGGGTTGACCACCCCGTCGACCAGGGCGACCACCTCGTCGGCCGAGGATGCGTCGCGCAGCGACTGGACGAAGTCCGGCCGCACCAGCGCCCGGGCCAGGCTGGACAGCAGCTTCATGTGCTCGGCCCCGCCGGAATCCGGTGCGGCGATCAGGAACACGAGATCCGCCGGACCGTCGGGCGCACCGAAGTCGACCGCAGGATTCAGCCGTGCGAAGCCGATGCTGGGCGGAGTCGACGTACGGCGACCGACAGTGCGGGATCGCGATACCGCCGGGCAGGCCGGTGGCCGACTGGGCCTCGCGGGCCATGGCCGCGGCCGTCAGGCCGGCTCGATCGGTGGACCTGCCGGCGTCGGCGAGCTGGCTGGCCAGCCGCCCGATCACCGCCTCCTTGTCGGAGCCGGCGTCGACGTCGAGCAGGACCAAATCCGAGGTCGTGACGGATGGAGTTGGGTCTGTCATGGGAGACACTTTCGTCCGGAATCGGTTGGGAGTGGTGGTTTAGCGGAGATTCGGGGAAATCGGGCTGACGCGCACCGCGTCGAGGTCGATCTGCGCGGGCGCCGGGAGCGCGGAACCGGGCAGGGACGCGGCGGCGCTGCCGTAGGCGACCGCCATCCGCAGTCGGCCCGGCGCGTCGGCGCCGCCGACGTCTGCGCGCAGGTACCCGGCCAGCGACGAATCGCCTGCGCCGACCGTGCTGCGCGGCGTGATCGGTGGGGGTGTGGCCATCCACGCACCGTTGCCGTCGACCAGCACGGCGCCGGCGGCGCCGAGGGTGGCCAGCACCCCGCCGACGCCCCGGCGCACCAGAGCGAGTGCGGCGGACGACCACCGGCTCCGGATCGCCGTGGTGCGCAGCCGACTCCAGCTCCTCGGCCGAGCGGCCGGTCAGCCCGGCGAGTTCCTCGGAGTTCGGTTTGATGAGGTCGGGCGCCGCCCGGTCGAACGCGGCGGCCAGCGCCGACAGCGGGCCCTCCGAGGTGTCGACGGCGACCCGGCAGTCGAAGTCGCTGCAGCCGGGACACCACGTCGGCGTACCAGGAGTCCGGCACGCCGGGCGGCAGCGATCCGGACAGCACCACCCAGTTCGCGGTCGCGGCGCGCGCGACCACCGCGTCGGTCAGCGCGGTCAGGGCCGGTCCGTCGAGCAGCGCGCCGGCTTCGTTGAGTTTGGTCGTGGTGCCGTCGGGTTCGGTGATCGTCAGGTTGGTCCGCACGGCGCCGCCGACCGGGACGGGGGCCGCGGGGACACCGGCGGCGTCGAGCAGGGTGAGGAACGGGTCGCCGGGGGAGGCCGGCAGTACGGCCACCGTGTCGACGCCGGCCAGCGCGAGGGCACGGGCGACGTTGACACCCTTGCCGCCCGGCTCGCTGGACACCGACTGCAGGCGGTGCACGGCGCCGCGGGTCAGCGCGGAGTTGAGCGTGACGGTCCGGTCGATGCTCGGGTTCGGGGTGACGGTGACGATCATGACTGAACCCGGGAGGCCAGCACGACGTCGACGCCGTGTGCGGCGAGATCACCGCGGTCGGCCTCACTGATCTCGGTGTCGGTGACGAACACGTCGACACTGCTTATCGGTGCGAAACTCACGAACTCCTCCTGTCCCACTTTTGACGAGTCAGCCACGGCGACAACATAATTGGCGCTCCTTACCATTGCGCGCTTGACCGCCGCCTCCTCGCCGTCCGGGGTGGACAGACCGTGGGCGACGCTGATGCCGTTGGTGCCGATGAACGCGATGTCGACGCGAAGCGTGTCGAGCACCCGCAGTGCCTGCTCGCCGACGGCGGCCTGGGTCAGCCCACGTACCCGGCCGCCGAGTAGTTGCACGGTGACTGTCGGCATGGTCGACACCCGCGCGGCGATGGGAATGGAGTTCGTCACGACCATCAGTTCCCGATCCGCCGGCAGCAGGGCGGCGACCCGTGCCGTGGTGGTGCCCGCGTCGAACAGCACGCTGGCACCGGCGCGCGGGAAGAAGTCGGCGGCGGCGCGGGCGATGGCGTCCTTGTAATTGGTCCGGGTGGACTCGCGTTCGTTGACACCGGACTCGACGACGTGCAGAACGCGGGCGGGAACAGCGCCGCCGTGGACCCGGTGCACGACGCCGGCGCGATCCAGGACGGCGAGATCGCGGCGGACCGTCTCGGTGGTGACCGCATAGGCCTCGGCGAGTTCGGCGACCGAAGCCCGCCCCCGTGACATCACCAGCGATGCGATCGCCTGCTGACGTTCCTCCGGGTACAAGACGCTCCAGTTGTGTGGGATTTCGTGCCCTGTTGTGTTGATATGTGTTGTTTTACGCTTATTCATGTTGTCTTGTCAAGTTTTTCTTGTAACCTGCTTCACATGGCTATCTCTTCGGCGTCTAAATCACCTTTGTCACCGCCCAACGAAGCAACTCCTGCGGCCGGCACGGTTCTCACCGGCGTTCCGGTTGTCCCAGGGATCGCATATGCGCCGGTCATACGCCCGGGCCGGCATCCGGTACTCGAGTTCGTGGCCAAGGCCATCGAGGTCGCCGAGGCCGACCGCGACGCCGAGCTGGCGCGGTTTTCCGCGGCTGCGGCCGCTGTCGCCGACCGGTTGCGTGAACGCGCCGCCCACGCGACGGGGTCGGCCTCCGAGGTGCTCGCCGCCACGGCGCAGCTGGCCCAGGATCGCGCGTGGCTGGGCGAGTCCGAGAAGTGGATCAAGATGGGAACGCCCGCGGTGCGGGCCACCGCCGAGGCCGTCGAGAAGTTCGCGGACATGTTCACCAAGATGGGTGGACTGATGGCCGAACGCGTGACGGATCTGCGGGACATCCGCGACCGTGTCATCGCGCAGTTGAGCGGTCTGCCCGAGCCCGGCGTGCCGGTCCCCGACGTGCCGTCGATCCTGCTCGCCGAGGATCTGGCACCGGCCGACACCGCGGGCCTGGACCCCGCCCTGATCGTCGGCCTGGCGACGTCCCTCGGTGGGCCCGACCAGCCACACCGCGATCATCGCGCGGCAGTTGGCGATTCCGTGCGTGGTGGCGACCGCCGGGCTCGACAACGTCGCGGCCGGCACGTTGGTGCTCATCGACGGCGAACGCGGGACGGTTGTCGTGTCCCCGGACGCCGCCGAGGCCGCGGCGGCGGTGGAGGGCGGAAAGGCGGCCGCGGCCGCTGCGGCAAGCTGGACGGGACCCGGCGCCACGTCGGACGGTCAGCAGGTGTCGGATCCTGGCGAACGTGCAGGACGGCGCCGCTGCCCGGTCGGCCGCGCAGACAGCCGCCGAGGGCATCGGCCTGTTCCGCACCGAGCTGTGCTTCCTCAACAGCGAGACCGAACCGACCGTCGATCGAGCAGGCCCAGATCTACAGCGAGGTGCTCGAGGCGTTCCCGGGCCGCAAGGTGGTGATCCGGACGTTGGATGCCGGGTCGGACAAGCCGCTGAAATTCGCCGGACATGCCGAGGAGGCCAACCCGGCGCTCGGCGTCCGCGGCATCCGCATCGCCACGGGCAATCCGGCTCTGCTGGAGCACCAGCTGGCCGCGATCGCGGCCGCGGCCGAACGGACCGGCAGCGCGCCGTGGGTGATGGCTCCGATGATCGCGACCCCCGGCGAGGCGAAAGACTTCGCCGACAAGGTCCGCGCGCACGGCCTCACGCCCGGCGTCATGATCGAGGTGCCGGCCGCCGCGCTGCTTGCCGACCGCATCCTCGAGCACGTCGAATTCTTGTCGATCGGCACCAACGATCTCGCGCAGTACACGATGGCGGCCGACCGGATGTCGGCGGATCTGGCCCTCCTGACCGATCCGTGGCAGCCGGGCGTGCTGGCGTTGATCGGGATCACCGGGCGTGCGGGCGCGGCGGCGGGCAAGCCGGTCGGTGTCTGCGGTGAGGCCGCCGCCGACCCGATACTGGCGTGTGTGCTCGTCGGGCTCGGCGTGACATCGCTGTCCGCGGCCGCGGCCGCGGTGACCGCGGTGGGCGCGAAGCTGGCGTCGGTGACCAGTCAGCAGTGCCGGGACGCCGCTGAGGCCGTGCTGGCCACGTCCAGCGCCGCCGACGCGCGGGCGGCGGCGATGAAGGTGCTGGGCTGAACATCGACGGGGAATAATCGGACCGCGGTCCGGTTATATCGGGTGACTCTCACTCATAGGAGGTATCCGATGCCTGCCGTCACTGCAGACACCCTGACCCTGCCGCGCGTGACCGCGCCGGGCCCGTCCGACACCGAACGTCCCGTGCGGTCGGTGACCACCGGTCCGCGCGGGTACGAGGGCGAGGGCTTCCCGGTCGTCCGGGCCTTCGCCGGTGTCGGCGCCGCTGACCTGGATCCGTTCGTCCACATGGACCAGATGGGCGAGGTGGAGTACCAGCCCGGCGAGCCGCGCGGCACCGACTGGCACCCGCACCGCGGATTCGAGACGGTCACCTACATGCTCGACGGCCGTTTCGCACACCAGGATTCGCACGGCGGCGGCGGTCTGATCACCGACGGCGCAACCCAGTGGATGACGGCCGGCTCCGGCATCCTGCACATCGAGACTCCACCCGCCGAACTCGTCGAGAGTGGCGGCGTGTTCCACGGCGTTCAGCTGTGGGTCAACCTGCCGAAAAAGGACAAGTTCGCGGCGCCGAAGTATCAGTCCATCGAAGGTGACGCAGTGCAGCTGGTGTCGTCTCCGGACGGTGGCGCGCTGGTGCGCGTCATCGCCGGCGACATCGACGGCCACGGCGGACCGGGTGCCACGTACACCCCGATCACGTTGGCACACGCGACAATTGAGCCCGGGGCGCAGTTGAATCTGCCGTGGAACCGGGACTTCAACGCGTTGGTCTACGTGCTGTCGGGCCGCGGCGCGGTCGGACCCGTCAGGCACCCGATCCAACAGGGACAGCTCGCCGTGCTCGGCCCCGGCGATCGCATCACCGTCGCGGCAGCGGAGTCGCAGGACTCGAACCGGCCCGCGATGGAGGTACTCCTGTTGGGCGGCAAGCCTATTCGTGAGCCCGTATTCCACTACGGCCCGTTCGTGATGAACTCCAAGGCGGAGTTGATCGAGGCGCTGGAGGACTACAACGCGGGCCGGTTCGGAGTGATCCCGCCGAACGCACTGATGCCGCACCGGGCAACCGGCACCGTCCGATGAGTCAGGCGACCGGCACCGGATAGAGCAGCTCGAGTTCGCCGAGGTTGGCCGCCACCGTCACCAACGGCAGCGCGTCGGCCACCGGCCGCTCGGTCTGAGGTGCTTCGGCGCGCAGGGCGATCACGAAGTGCTCCGTGATGAGTGCGTCGCCGATCGGTTTGTCGGTACGCCCGGACATCCGGTCGCACACGATCGCCGCATGCGCGTCGAGAACGGTGCGGGTGTTCGGGTAGGAACCCGCACTGGGCGGCGCGGGGATGTCGGCGATGAGGTCGGCGGCGGCCCGGAGCTTGGCCGCCCGGTTGGCCCTTCGCACCACCGGGGCGCGGTGATCGGCCTTCCCGCCGTTCTCTGAAAGATATTGGCGGACAGCGTCATCCACCGTCCGGGACGCGGTCAGCGCCCGGTGGCTGAGTTCCTCGACTTCGACGGCGGACGTACCGTGGGTAATCCGGGAAACGGCCGTGCGCAGGTATTGCGTCCCCACACCGAAGGCGGCGCTGACGGCCGCCGAAACCGCGTTGCTCGACCCGCGCGGCCACAGCAGCAGTGACACCAGCACCCCGACCGCACCACCGACCGCGATGTCCTCGATGCGGGTCAGCCCGACCTGCCACCCCGTCGGGTGGATCAGGTTGAAGACGATCAGCACCAGCATCGTGAACGCCGCCTGCCCGGCGGCGAACGACCAGATGTCGGGGACGAATGCCGCCAGGAAGGCGACGATCGGCAGCACCGCCCACAGCACCGCCGGTTCGACACCGATGAACTCGATGAGCACCGCGCCGATGACGAACCCGAGGGCCGTCCCCACCACCGCGCGCACCACGTTGGTGCCGGTGGTCAGCGCGCTGCTGCGCAGTACGGACATCGCGGCCAGCACCACCCAGAAGCCGTGTTGCACGGGGAACAGATGGGTGATCGCCACGGCCAGTGCCAGACCGAGACCGGTGCGCACGCTGTTGCGCACCACCACCGCGCGCGTCGCCAGATACCCCGACGGGATGTACGCCACCGCCTGAGCCTCCGAGAGCACGCGGGCGGCGGCACCGGCGTCAGGGAGTTGGCGACCCAGCACCCGCATCAACACCGGCCGGGCATCGGCGGCGGCGGCCCCGGCGATCACCCGACCGGTCACGGCCACCGTGGCACCGAACGTGCGGCGGTTCAACAGTCGTCGGCCCACCGCGATCGCGGCCGTGTCGTCGGCCTCGCGCAGCAACTCGGCGATGTCCTCGCGGTAGCGGCCCTGCGCCACCGAACGTAGCTCGGCCAGCGCGTCATCGAGTTCTGCGCGGTCGGGGGCGCGATCGGAGATGCGGGCCACACGCAGCAGTCGCGCCGAAGCCCGCAACACCCGGACCGCGGGGTCGGTCATCACGCCCAGGGTGGCGGCGGTGTCGTCGCGCACCCGGTCGCACAGCCAGCCCAGGTCGTCGACCACGCGGACCAGCGCGCGGCTGCCCGCCGTCAGGCCGACGGGGCGGTAGTCGCTGTTCACATAGTTGGCGAAGAGCGCGTTCATGGCGGTGTTGACGTCTTTGGCGCCCGCGTGGCCCTCCAGTCGGTGCGCCAGGACGGCGCACACCCGCGCGGCGTGCCGACGCAGGTCGTCGTGATGACGGGGCGGAAGTACGAACAGGGCGGCGGGCACGCATACGGCAAGCGCGATGCACCAGCCCAGTAGTCGCTCGGGAATCGGTCCTGGCGGCGTGCATGCGGGCAGCACGAACGGCAGCAGGGTGGCGCGTTGTGCCGCCGCGATCGCCGAGCTCAGCACCCCGGCGAACGTGATTGCGACGCCCAGCACGAACATGGTCGTGACCGCGAGCCACGGGATGGGCGCCACCAGGGTGCCCAACGTGATGAGGGCCGCGCCGAGGACGCCCAGGCCGGCGTACGAGACGGCGCGGCCGGCCCGATTACCGGGGAAGTCCACGACGATCAGCAGGGCGATCGAGCCGAAGATGGCGAAGAGCGGCGTCTGACCGGAACCCACCGCGAATCCGATGCCCCCGGCGATCGGGATCACCAACCCGGCGCGGGCCGCGCGGCGCAGCGCGTCGAGTTCCGGGTCGCGAGTTTCGATCCCGTTGAGTGCTCGTCGCGCCAGGGACGTCATCGCATCATTCGGGTGGGACGGACGAGAATCCGCCCGAGTCCATCGCAGCCAGCAGTTGGTCGACTATCCAGGCCACGCCGACGGTATCGCGCGGAAGTGTGGACTGTTCGAAGCCGACCAGTAGATAGATCGCCCAGTTTGCGAACAACTGCGCCTGCCGCTCGTCGTGCAGCAATTCCATGGCGGAATCCCAGAGGACCTCGAAGCGTTCGCGGTCGACGTCCTCCTGGACGGTGCGCACTTGCGGGTCGATGGCACTCCACACCCGGATTGCGGCCTCGGCGCCGTGCGGCAGATTCAGCCCGACGTCGATGATCGCGTCGATGCGCCGGCGCGGATCGGGGTCGGCCCGCAGCTGGTTCACCCGTTCCTGGGTGGACTCCGCCACCCAGTGCTCGATCAGCGCGTGGGTGTAGGCCGACCAGTTCTCGAAGTAGTGGTAGAACGAGCCGGTCGTAACTCCCAGCCGGCGGCAGACCTCGGCCAGCTTCAACCCGCCGTAACCGAGATCGGACAGTACCTGCAGACCCGTATCGAAGTACGCCTCCCGGGTCGCGACGGTCGCCATGTCTGGGAACACTAATTCGGTGTCACATCCGGCTGCACCCGCGGGGGTGGCCAACCGCCATCCACGTCACCCGGGTTGTACCGCGAGCTGTGGCACACTTTAGGGGTGCCGCATACCGCCAAACGGGGGCCGGGTCGCCCCCCAGCAGCTAAGGCGGCTGATACACGCGAGCGCATTATGCGAGCCGCCCGTGAGGTTTTCAGCGAACTGGGGTACGACGCTGCGACCTTCCAGGCCATCGCTGTCCGATCCGATCTGACCCGCCCCGCGATCAACCACTACTTCGCCAGCAAGAACATCCTCTACCGCGAAGTCGTCGAGCAGACCAACGCGCTGGTGGTGGCTGCCGGCGCCGAGCGGGCGCGTGCGGCGACCACGCTGGTCGGCCGACTCGAGGCGTTCATCAGCGCCGCCGTACACGCGGACTCGAAGGACCGCGCGGCGGCCGCATTCCTGGTGACCTCGGTGTTGGAGGCCCAGCGGCACCCCGAACTGAGGGCGAGCAAGAACGACTCCCTGGAGAGCTCGCGGCTGTTCGTGGCATGGGCGGTCACCGAGGCGATCAACTCGGGCGAGCTGTCGAACGCCACCGATGTCCCGTCGGTGGTCGAGATGCTCGTCGCCGTGTTGTGGGGGATGGGCTTCTACGCCGGCTTCGTCGGCGGCCACGACCAACTCGAGCGCATCACCGAGCAGCTCAAGCTCCTCCTCGAACAGCGGTTGTGGGAGCTCCGGAGCTGACTACGGTCTTGCACCGTGATGTAGGCCACAGTGGCATATAGTCTGTCTAACTTGTTAGGTAGCATGTCTTACAAATGACTGATGTGAATGAGATGCGGTCCGTGCGGACCGACGGAGACAGCTGGGACATCACCGAAAGCGTCGGGAGCACGGCGCTGGGCGTCGCGGCCTGCCGCGCGATCGAGACAGGCCGCGCCGATCCCTTGATCCGCGACGAGTTCGCGCATCTGCTGGTCTCGGCGGCCGGCCCGGAGTGGGCGCGGATGGCGGACGGGCACCTGGACTGGCAGCACGACGACGATGTCAGCCGACGGGAATTCGAGTCCGCCGTCGACTACCAGGCGGTGCGGACCCACTTCTTCGACCAGCACTTCGCGGCGTCGGCGCAGGCGGGCATCGCGCAGGTGGTCATCCTGGCGGCGGGTCTGGACTCCCGCGCGTTCCGGCTGTACTGGCCGGCAGACACCGTGATCTTCGAGATCGACCAGCCCAAGGTGCTCAGCTACAAGGCGCTGACCCTGCAGGGTCACGCTGTCGCGCCACGGGCCGCCTACCGTCCGGTCGCCGTCGACCTGCGCGACGACTGGGCCGCCGCGCTCATCGCCGCGGGCTTCGATCCGCACCGCCCCACCGCCTGGCTGGCCGAGGGGCTGCTGCCGTACCTGCCGTCTGACGCGCAGGACCGCTTGTTCGACATCGTCACCGACCTGAGCGCGCCGGGCAGCCGGATCGCCGTCGAGGCCTTCGCGCTCGACGACGGCAGTCTCACCGAGGAGCGCCGCTCCGCCCGCCGCGAGCGGCAGGCCCGGGTTCGGGACCGAATGGGCACCGGCAGCACCGACGTCGAGGCGCTGCTGTACAACGAAGCCGACCGTGCCGAGGCCGACGGACTGCTGGCGGGACACGGCTGGCAGGTGGACACCGTCAAGAGCCGTGACGAGATGGCGCGACTCGGCCGCCCGGTGCCGGCCGATCTGACCGCCGAGGCCGTCGCCAGCGACCTGATCAGCGCCCACCTACCAGAGGAACACCGATGAGCAGTTCACGCACGCACGACGACACCTGGGACATCGCCACCAGCGTGGGCAGCACCGCGGTGCTGGTCGCCGCCGCCCGTGCCGCCGAGACCGACCAGCCCGACCCGCTGATCCGCGACCGGTACGCCAAAATGCTCGTCGAGGGAGTGGGCACCGGTATCTGGGAGCACATGCTCGACGAGTCCATGGTCGACCGGCTGAAGGACATCGACGCCGAGATGGCGCTCATCTTCACGCACATGCGCAACTACCAGGCCGTGCGCACGCATTTCTTCGACGCCTACTTCGCCGCTGCCGCCGAGGCCGGGATCCGGCAGATGGTGATCCTGGCATCCGGCCTGGACTCCCGCGCGTACCGTCTCGAATGGCCTTCGGGCACAGTGGTTTTCGAGATCGACCAACCGAAGGTGCTGGAATACAAGGCCGCCACGCTGGCGGCGCACGGGGCGCAACCGTCTGCGACCCGGCACGAAGTGGCGATCGACCTGCGCTTCGACTGGCCGGCGGCGCTGAAGGCCGCGGGGTTCGATCCGGCCAAGCCCACCGCATGGCTGGCCGAGGGCCTGTTGATGTACCTGCCGTCGGACGCCCAGGACCGGCTGTTCGAGCAGGTCACCGCGCTGAGCGCGCCGGGCAGCCGGATCGCCGCCGAGACCGCGGCCACCCACGCCGAGGACCGCCGCGAAGACATGCGCCGGCGATTCGAACGGGTGGCCGATCAGCTGGGCCTGACCCAGAGCCTCGATATCGGCGATCTGGTGTACAACGACCCGGACCGTACCGAACTGACCGGCTGGCTGGACCGCGCCGGCTGGCGCGCCAGCGGGCTGCCCGCACGGGAGGAGATGCGGCGGCTCGGTCGCTGGGTCGACGTCCCGATGTCCGACGATGACGACGCACTCTCGAGTTTCGTTGTAGCGGAACGGTTGTAACCGACCGCGCGCCCACCTGGGTCCCGGCGCGTTCGTTTCGGGCGACGGTGACCTATCGGCCAACCGGACGGTTGGTTACTATGCGCTCAAGGCTGAAGTCTCACACCGCGCCCAGGTAAGGACACGTCATGACCGCAGAATCGACCGAAGTGATCTCATCGGTGGCACCCGCGCAACCGGTGGACATCCCCGCCGTCGTCGCCGGACTCCGCAAGACCTTCGCCACCGGCCGGACCCGGCCGGTGGAATGGCGTCGCACGCAGCTGCGGGCGCTGGAGCGGATGGTCGCCGACAACGAGGCCCTGATCGCCGAAGCGCTGGCCACCGACCTGGGGCGGAAGCCGTTCGAGGCCTGGCTGGCCGATATCGCCAGCACCATCGCCGAGGCCCGCGACGCCGCCAAGAACGTCGGTAAGTGGACCAAACGGCGGCACCGCCTGCTCGAGAAGTCACAGCTGCCCGGTCGGGCCTGGATCGAGTACGAGCCGTACGGCACCGTGCTGGTCATCGGCGCCTGGAACTTCCCGTTCGCGCTGACGCTGGGCCCACTCGTCGGTGCAATCGCGGCTGGAAACACCGTGTTGCTCAAGCCATCTGAGCTCGCGCCGGCATCGTCGCGGCTGATGGCCGAGCTGGTGGCGCGTTACCTCGATTCGGATGCGATCGCGGTGATCGAGGGCGATGGCGCGGTGAGCCAGGAACTCATTGCGCAGGGCTTCGACAAGCTGTGCTTCACCGGCGGGACCGAGATCGGCCGCAAGGTATACGAGAGCGCCGCGACGCACCTGACGCCGGTCACCCTCGAGTTGGGCGGCAAGAGCCCCGTGATCGTGGCAGCCGACGCTGACGTCGCCACCGCGGCCAAGCGCATCGCCTGGACCAAACTGATGAACTCCGGGCAGGTCTGCATCGCGCCCGACTACGTGCTGGCCGATGCGTCCGTCCGCGACGAGTTGGTGACCAAGCTCAGCGACGCGATCAGGGCGTTCCGGGCCGAGGACACCGGTGGGATGCGGATCGTCAACGAGCGGCATTTCGGTCGACTGACAGCTGCCCTTGCCGCCACCAAAGGACGGTCGCCATCGGCGGTGGATCGGATGTCGCGAGCCTGCAGATCGAGCCGACCGTGGTCGTCGACCCGGATCCCGCTGAGCCCCTGATGACCGACGAGATCTTCGGACCGATCCTGCCGGTGCTGACCGTCCGGAACCTCGATGAAGCGATCACGTTCGTCAACTCGCGGCCCAAACCGCTGGCGGCCTACCTGTTCACGAAGGCCAAGTCCGTCCGCGAACGCGTGATCAAGGAGGTGCCGGCGGGCGGCATGCTGGTCAACCACCTGATCTTCCAGTTCGCCACGGCCAAGCTACCTTTCGGCGGTGTCGGGCCCTCGGGCATGGGCGCCTACCACGGCAGGTTCGGGTTCGAGGAGTTCAGCCACCGTAAGTCGGTGTTGACCAAACCGACCCGACCCGACTTATCGGCGCGTCATCTATCCCCCGTATACAGAGAAGGCGTGGAAGTTGGCGCGCCGGCTGTTCTGAGCCTCGCCGAGGCTCCATCAATCGAGGATCGAGGAAGGAAGCTAGATGCCCGGAGTGCAGGATCGTGTCGTCATCGTCACCGGTGCCGGCGGCGGTCTCGGTCGTGAATACGCCCTGACGCTGGCCAAAGAGGGCGCCTGCGTCGTGGTCAACGACCTCGGCGGCGCCCGCGACGGGACCGGCGGCGGGTCGGCGATGGCCGACTGTGGTCGAGCGAGATCAAGGCGGCCGGCGGCAAGGCGGTCGCCAACTACGACAGCGTCTCGACCACGAGGGCGCCGAGAACATCGTCAAGACCGCGATCGACGAGTTCGGCAAGGTCGACGGCGTGGTCAACAACGCCGGCATCCTGCGCGACGGCACCTTCCACAAGATGACCTCCGAGAGCCACTGGGACGCGGTCCTCAAGGTGCACCTAACGGCGGCTACTACGTCACCCGGCCGTGTGGACCGCACTTCCTGAAGAGCTACGGCGGCGGGTGATCGTCATCACCTCCACCAGCGGCCTGTTCGGCAACTTCGGTCAGGCCAACTACGGCGCGGCCAAACTCGGCCTGTCGGCTTGATCGGACGCTCCCATCGAGGGCGCGAAGTACAACATCAAGGCCAACGCGCTGGCGCCGATCGCCGCCACCCGGATGACCGAGGACATCCTGCCGCCGGAGGTGCTCAAGAACCTGACGCCGGAGTACGTCGCGCCGGTGGTGGCCTACCTGTGCACCGAGGAGGTGGCCGATACCGGCTCGATCTTCGTCGTCGGCGGTGGCAAGGTGCAGCGCACCGCGCTGTTCCAGAACGAGGGTGTCACGTTTGCGGCGCCGCCGTCGGTCGATGACATCGCGGGCCGCTGGTCGGAGATCGACGACCTGGCCGGTGCCAAGCAGGCCACGTTCAATCTCCGCTGACTCCGATCGGGGCCGAGCATGAAAGCCTGTGTTGTCCAGGAGCTTTCGGGGCCGTCGGGCATGTCCTACACGGACGTGCCCGACGTCACCCCTGGGCCGGAGGACGTCGTCATCGACGTGCGCGCCGCCGGGGTGTGCTTTCCGGACCTGCTGCTGAGTAAGGGCGAATATCAGCTGAAGGTGCCGCCGCCGTTCATCCCCGGCATGGAGGTCGCCGGAGTCGTGGCGGCCGCGCCTGACGGTTCGGGATTGACGGTGGGCGAACGGGTTTCGTCTTCGGCGTTGCTCGGCGGCTACGCCCAGCAGGTCGCCGTGCCCGCCGCCGGTGTCCGCCGCAGCCCGGCCGAACTCGATGACGCAGAAGCGGTTTCGCTGCTGGTCAACTACAACACCATGTACTTCGCTTACGAGCGCCGCGCCGCACTGCGGTCGGGGGAGACGGTGCTGGTGCTGGGATCGGCCGGCGGCGTCGGCACCGCGGCGATCCAGCTCGCCAAGGCGATGGGCGCCCACGTCATCGCCGTCGTACATCGCGAGGCCGCAACAGATTTCGTGACCGCACTCGGACCTGACGCCGTCATCCCGCTGACCGACGGCTGGGCCCAGGCGGTGCGCGATGCCACCGGCGGCCGCGGCGTCGACGTGGTGGTGGACCCGGTGGGCGGTGCGGCATTCGATGATGCGATCCGCACGCTGGCCACCGACGGACGGCTACTGGTCATCGGATTCGCCGCCGGCGGCATCCCGACGATCAAGGTCAACCGGTTGCTGCTGCGCAATGTCGGCGTACTCGGCGTCGCCTACGGCGAGTACATCAACCGGGACCCCGCGTCGGCCGCGGTGTTCGCGGCTGGACTGGCGGAACTGGTCAGCGCCGGGACTGAAACCGCCACCGCCGGTGCGGTTTCCGCTCTCGGACGGAGGAAAGGCCCTGCAGGCGCTCGATGACGGCGGCGTCTACGGGAAACTCGTGCTGGAGCCGTGAGTACAGCCCGGGACCGTTCTGGTCGCACTCGCAATCGCCATCGGGCTGGCCGGAATCATCGTGCCGATCCTGCCCGGCGGACTGCTGGTGTTCGGCGCGATCGTCGTGTGGGCGATCATCGAACACACCACCGTGGGTTGGGTGACTCTCGGTATCGCGGCGGCCCTGTTCGTCGCGACCGAGGTGATCAAGTACACCTGGCCGGTGAAACGGATGCGCGCCGCCGAAGTCGGCACGCGGAGCCTGATCGCCGGCGCGGTGCTGGGGATCATCGGGTTCTTCGTGGTCCCGGTGCTGGGCCTGGTCATCGGGTTTGTGCTGGGGGTGTTCCTGGTCGAACTGCTGCACCGGCATGACGGACGGCGGGCCTGGGCGTCAACCGTCCATGCGCTCAAGGGCGTGGCGCTGTCGGTCGGCGTCGAACTCACCGGTGCGCTGCTGGCCACCATCACCTGGGCCGTCGCCGTCCTCGCCTTCTAGCGATTTCGGTGCGCTCAGACGCGGTCACCGCGCCTATTCACGCCGAAATCACCCGCGCAGGGCGGTCCGCAGCTTGTCGATGTCCTCGTCGGTGACCTCGGCGGCCCGCAGGTAGCCCGCGACGGAACCGTAGTCCTCGGCAACCGTGTCCAGCGCAGCATCCAGATACTCGGTACGGACACCGAGCACGTCCTCGGACAGCCGGGCCTCGGTGAATTCCTCTGCCTCAGCCGGGATCCCGTCGTCGAAGCGGCTGCGAATCATCTCCATGATCTGCGCGCGCAACTGCGGGACGGCGGCGTTGCTCTGCAGGTAGTCCGCCATCACGGTGTCCCGGTCGACGCCCGCGGCCTCGAGCAGTACGGCCACGCCGAATCCCGTCCGGTCCTTGCCGGCGAAGCAGTGCGTCAGGACCGCACCGCCGTCACCGAGCAGTGTCACCATCCGCTGCACCGCCCGCCGTGCGCCCGGGGCTTTGGCGAATCGCCGGTACTCGTCGGCCATGTAGCGCCGGCCCGCCTCGAGCACGGACTCGTCGTCGGGCTTCTCGGTCAGCAGGCGCTGGAATGCGTGCTCGTGCGGCGCCTCGCCGTCAACCGTCGCGACGATGTCGAGGAACGGCAGCAGATGGACGTCGACGCCATCGGGCACCAGATCACGAGCCGTGCCGTTCGACCTCACGCGGCGAACGCAGATCCGCGACGTCGGTGACGCGCAACGCCCGCAGTTGCTGCAGCCCGGTGTCGTCGATCTTGGTCAGCTCGCCGGCGCGGTACAGCCGCCCGGGCCGAATGGCGCCGCCGGTCGAGTGGCTGACGTCGCGAAAGTTCCAGCCGCCGGACAGGTCCGTCACTTCGGCGTCACCGCCGCCGCGAAAGCACTTTTCTCCCTGCCGATTTCGGCGCGCGCGATGGTGCGCAGATGCACCTCGTCGGGACCGTCGAAGATCCGCATGGCGCGCTGCCAGCCGTACATCCGGGCCAGCACCGTGTCGTCACTGACGCCGGCGGCGCCGTGCACCTGGATGGCCCGGTCGATCACCGTGCACGACATCAGGGGCGCCACCGCCTTGATCTGCGACACCAGCCCGTGCGCCGCCCGGTTGCCTTGCTGATCGATGGTCCACGCGGCCTTCTGGCACAGCAGCCTGGCTTGGTCGATCTCGTTGCGGGACAACGCGATGGCGTTCTGCACCATGCCCTGCTCGGCCAGCGGCTTGCCGAACGCGATGCGGCTGTTCACCCGGTCGACCATCAGGGCCAGCGCCCGCTCGGCCACGCCGATCGCCCGCATGCAGTGGTGGATACGGCCCGGACCCAGCCGCGCCTGGGCGATGGCGAAACCGGAACCCTCCTCGCCCAACAGGTTTGACGCCGGCACCCGCACGTTGTCGTAGACGATCTCGGCGTGGCCGTGCTGGTCCTGCCAGCCGAACACCGACGTCGATCGCTTGACCTGCACGCCGGGTGTGTCGATCGGCACCAGGATCATCGACTGCTGCTGATGGCTGGCGGCGTCCGGGTTGGTCCGGCCCATCACGATCAGGACCTTGCAGCGCGGGTCGTTGGCGCCCGACGTCCACCACTTGTGGCCGTTGATGATGTAGTCGTCACCGTCGCGCACGATCTCGCGTCTGGATGTTGCGGGCGTCGCTGGAAGCCACCGCCGGCTCGGTCATCGAGAACGCGCTGCGGATCTCCCCGGCCAGTAGCGGTTCGAGCCACTGCTCGCGCTGCTCGTCGGTGGCGAACAGATGCAGCGTCTCCATGTTGCCGGTGTCGGGCGCCGCACAGTTGATCGCCTCGGGCGCGATCTCGGTGCTCCACCCGGTGAGCTCGGCCAGCGGCGCGTACTCGAGGTTCGTCAGACCCGACTCCGACGGCAGGAACAGGTTCCACAGCCCTTGCTTCTTCGCCAGGCCCTTCAGTTCCTCCACCACCGGCGGGACGGTGAAATCACCGGGTCCGGCCTGCGCCCGGTACTCGTCGTAGGACTCCTCGGCGGGGAAGACGTGCTCGACCATGAACTCGGTGAGCCTCTTGTGGTAGTCCTGCGCCGTTGCCGACATCGCGAAATCCATGATCGCCACGATATGACACGTGTTGAACCGGTCAGTGACTGGTCAGGCTCCGCGCGATGACCAGCCGCTGAATCTGATTGGTGCCCTCGAAGATCTGGGTGATCTTGGCCTCGCGCATGAACCGCTCGACGCGGTAGTCGCGGGTGTAGCCGGCGCCGCCGAACACCTGCACCGCATCGGTGGTCACCTTCATCGCCGCGTCGGTGGCGACCAGCTTGGCGACGCTGGCCTGCTGCGAGTACGGCAGGCCGGCGTCCTTGCGACGGGCGGCGTCCAGATAGGTGGCCCGGGCGCTGACCGTCGCGGCGGCCATGTCGGCCAGCAGGAATCCCAGCCCCTGATGGTCGATGATCTTGCGGCCGAACGTCGTTCGCTCGTTGGCGTACCGGATGGCCTCGTCGAGAGCGGCCTGCGCGATACCGACCGCCACCGCGGCGATGCCGAGCCGGCCGGAATCCAGCGCCGAGAACGCGATCGGCAGACCCTGGCCCTCGGCTCCGATGCAGCCGGTCGGCATCGATGTGGGCCTGGTCGTAGAACGCCGACGTGGTCGGTACGGCGTGCAGGCCCATCTTCTCCTCGGGCTTGCCGAAGGACAGCCCGGGCAGGTCGCCGGGCACCAGGAAGCACGAGATCCCGCGCGAGCCCTCGCCGGTGCGGGCGAACAGCGTGTAGAAGTCCGCCCTGCCGCCGTGGGTGATCCATGCCTTCGAGCCGTTGAGCGATGTAGCCGCCGTCGACTGGGCGTGGCCGCGCAGCGCAGCGCCGCGGCGTCCGAACCGGCCTGCGGCTCGGACAGGCTGTAGGCGCCGATCTGCTCGCCGGACAGCATCCCGGGCAGCCAGCGCTGCTTCTGCTCCGTCGGAGCCGAACGTCAGCAGCGGGTGCGACGACAGGCTGTGCACGCTGACCGCCACCGCCACCGCGGCCCAGCGCGCGGCGATCTCCTCCAGCACCTGCAGGTACACCTCGTAGGGCTGGCCGCCGCCGCCCCACTCCTCGGGCTGCGGCAGGCTCAGCAGGCCCGCCGCACCCAGTTGGGCGAAGACCCCGTCGGGGTAGGTCTCGGACTTCTCGTGCTCGTCGACGATCGGGTCGAGCACCTTGTCGGCGATGTCGCGGGTGAGCGCGATCAGTTCGGTGGCTTCTTCGGAGGGCAGGAGACGGTCTACCGGCATGGGTGCGTCGCCTAGTGCGCGCCGGCGTGCGCGTGCGACAGATCCGCGTTGATCGCGTCCACCCGGTCCTTGGCGTCACCGAAGAGCATCTGGGTGTTCTCCCGGAAGAACAGCGGGTTCTGCACGCCGGCGTAGCCGGAGGCCATCGACCGCTTGAAGACGATGACGTTGTCGGCGTTCCACACCGTGAGCACCGGCATGCCGGCGATGGGGCTGCTCGGGTCCTCGGCTGCCGCCGGGTTGACGGTGTCGTTGGCGCCGATGACGAGGACGACGTCGGTGTCGTCGAAGTCGTCGTTGATCTCGTCCATCTCCAGGACGATGTCGTAGGGCACCTTGGCCTCGGCCAGCAGCACGTTCATGTGGCCGGGCAGCCGGCCCGCGACGGGGTGGATGCCGAACCGGACGTTGACGCCGCGCTCGCGCAGCTTGCGGGTGAGGTCGGCGACACCGTACTGCGCCTGGGCGACGGCCATCCCGTAGCCGGGAGTGATGATCACCGAGCTGGCCGACTCGAGCAGTTCGGCCGCGCCCTCGGCGGTGATCTCGCGGTGGTCGCCGTAGTCCTTGTCTTCGGCAGGGCCCGCCTCGATGCCGAAGCCGCCGGCGATGACGGAGATGAACGACCGGTTCATCGCCTTGCACATGATGTAGGACAGGTAGGCACCGGAGGAGCCGACCAGCGCGCCGGTGACGATGAGCAGGTCGTTGCCGAGCAGGAAGCCCGACGCCGCCGCGGCCCAGCCGGAGTAGCTGTTGAGCATCGACACGACGACGGGCATGTCGCCGCCGCCGATGGAGGCGACCAGATGCCAGCCGAGCAGCAGTGCCAGCGCGGTGACGACCGCAAGCAGCCACAGTTGCGGGTCGATCACGAACCACACCGTCAGCGCGAAGAACACCACAAGCGCACCGACGTTGAGGATGTTCTTGCCGGGCAGCATCAGCGGCGTGGACTTGATCCGGGCCGAGAGCTTCAGGTTGGCGACGATCGATCCGGTGAACGTCACGGCGCCGATGAACACGCCGATGAAGACCTCGGCCGAGTGGATGCCGAGCATGCCCTCGCGGGCCAGCGTCGCGGCCTCGGCCCCGGCGGCGTCGCCCTCGACATGCAGGTAGCCGTTCCAGCCGACGAGCACGGCGGCCAGGCCGACGAAGGAGTGCAGCAGCGCGATCAGCTCGGGCATGCCGGTCATCTCGACCACCCGGGCGCGCCACAGTCCGATCGCGGCGCCGATGGCCATGGCGCCGACCAGCAGCCCGAGGCCGAGGGGCGCGATGTGTCGGGCCAGCGCAAGGGCGATGGTCGCGACCAGGGCGATGGCCATCCCGGCGATACCGAAAGTGTTTCCGGCCCTTGAGGTTTCGTGCTTGGACAGCCCGGCCAGTGCCAGGATGAACAGCAGGGCTGCGACGACGTACGCCGCGGTGGCGGCGGTTTCTACGGTGAACATGGAATCCGTTCCTAGCTCCGGGAGAACATGCCGAGCATGCGGCGAGTCACCGCGAAGCCGCCGAAGACGTTGATGCTGGCAAGCAGGATGGCCACGCACGCCAGCGCGGTGACGGCGACGTCGCCGTGGCCGATCTGCAGCAGGGCACCGACCACGATGATCCCCGAGATCGCGTTGGTCACCGACATCAGCGGGGTGTGCAGCGCGTGGTGCACGTGGCCGATCACGTAGTAGCCGATCACGATGGCCAGCGCGAAGACCGTCAGGTGTACCTGCAGCGCGGCCGGTGAGAGCGCGATCAGGGCGAACAGCACCGCCGCGGCGGCGAACGTCATGCCCAGCCGGCGGCCGGTCGACATCGGTTGCTTGGCAGGCTTCATCTCGACGGGGGCCGCAGCCGCGTGGCTACCGGCGCAGCGGAAACCTGCACCGGTGGCGGCGGCCAGGTGATCTCGCCGTCGCGGACCACCGTCATCGAGCGCTGCACCACGTCGTCGAAGTCGAGCGTGAGCTGCCCGTCCTTCTCGGGGGTCAGCAGCTTGAGCAGGTTGACGAGGTTGGTGCCGTAGAGCTGAGACGCCTGTGGCGGGCAGTCGGCCGGCCAGATCGGTGTAGCCGATGATCGTCACGCCGTTGTCGGTGACGACCGCCTGGTCCTTCACGGTGCCCTCGACGTTGCCGCCGTTGGCCGCGGCCATGTCGACGATCACGCTGCCGGACTTCATCGAGGCCACCATGTCGGCGGTGATGATGCGCGGCGCCGGCCTGCCGGGGATCAGCGCGGTCGTGATGATGATGTCGACGTCCTTGGCCTGCTCGGCATACAACTGCGCCTCGCGGGCCTTGTAGTCGTCGCCCATCTCCTTGGCGTAGCCGGTGGCCGACACCTCGGCCTCTGGCGACTCGATCGACACGTACTCCCCGCCCAGGGATCTGACCTGATCGGCGACCTCGGGCCGGGGGTCGGTGGCCCGCACGATGGCGCCGAGGCTGCCGGCCGCGCCGATCGCGGACAGTCCGGCCACACCCGCGCCGACGACGAGCACCTTGGCCGGTGGCACCTTGCCGGCGGCGGTCACCTGCCCGGTGAAGAACCGGCCGAAGGTGTGCGCCGCCTCGATCACGGCGCGATAACCCGCGATGTTCGCCATCGACGACAACACGTCCAGCGACTGCGCCCGGGAGATGCGCGGCACCGCATCCATGGCCAGCGCCGTGATCGGGCGGGAGGCCAACTGCTCGACGAGGTCCGGGTTCAGAGCCGGCGACATGAGGCTGACCAGTGTCGCGCCGTCACGAAGTGCGGCGATCTCTTCGCGGTTCGGTGCGTTCACCTTGAGCACCACGTCGGCTTTCAAGACCTGATCCGACGATCCGATGTCGGCGCCGGCTTCGGCGAACGCAGCGTCGGAGAAACTCGACGCGACGCCCGCACCGGACTCGACCAGCACCGAGTAGCCGAGCTTGATCAGCTGCCCGACGGTTTTCGGGGTGGCGGCAACCCGTGTCTCACCGTGAAGAGACTCTCGCGGTATCCCGATGATCATCGATTTCGTTCCGATCTGGTTGGTTCAGGTCTTTGGTCCAGGTCATGCCCACCCGTACGGAGTTGCCTGACGGCGGACGGGTGTGGAGATGCAAGTGTAAGAGTTGGCCCGCGTAACCTGCGCGCTCTGCTGTCCGGTTCCACTGTGTGGTATCGGCGTGGCCGTGACGTACCGCCGCCGTCATCGGGCGCTACCTCGAGGGCCCCGGTGCTCGCCGACCTCAGTCGTCCGCGACTGGAAGTCGTCAACGTGTGATGACGGCTTTGAGCCGAACGGTCGGTGGGTAGCGTCACGCCATCGGCATTTCTTGTGCGCACGGCGCGTCAACTCCGGATTCGGTTGGCGCGGTGTCGGACGCAGCTGCGGTTTCGGATTTGCGGATTGGCTGCGCGGAGATTCTCCGTCGCAGCGCTGGCTCAGTGGGCCGTGGCGCACCCGGTGGCCCGAACCCGTTGAGGCAGCAGGCTCGGCGCCGACGAGTCCGACGGCGATTCCGGGATGAGCCGCTGATCAACGGCGCGACCAAGCTGGTTACCACGATGATCGATGAGGCGGTGACGTGTCGCCGTCTGACGCACGACTAAAACTCTCGGTGAGGCTGAATATTGTCGCCGCCGGCGGCGGCGGGATATCACTAGTGCGATGAGTACAACGCTGCCCGCCGACTCCTGTTGTCGCTGAAGCACTCTGGCGCCGGTCGGATGGCCGGCGCTTCGTCATGTCCGCAGTCCAGGAGAAGGTCGGTCAGTGTCCGTTTTCGTTGACATCACTCCCGAGGAGACCGCCTCGGCGGCGGCCGGTCCGGACGGGTCAGAACCCCTGGCGCGGCCGGCTGACGCGGGCCGCGCTACCGCTGCTGTCCGTCGTCGTCTTCCTCGGGGTCTGGCAACTGGCCGCGGCATCCGGCATCTGGAACCAGACCTTCGTGCCGTACCCGAGCACGGTGTGGCAGGCCTTCATCGACACCTCGACCACCCACGACGGCGTTCGCGGCTACGCGGGCTATCTGCTGTGGGAGCACCTCTACATGACGCTGCGCCGGGTGTTCGCCGGCGTCATCATCGGTGTGGTACTCGGCGTCCTGCTCGGCCTGGTGATGGGCTCGATCAGCTGGGTGCGCAGCGTGTTGGAGCCGTGGCTGACGTTCCTGCGGGCGCTGCCGCCGCTGGCCTACTTCTTCCTGCTCGTCATCTGGCTGGGCATCGACGAGGCCCCCAAGATCACCCTGCTCGCGTTGGCGGCCCTGCCGCCCGCGGCGGTGGCGACGACGGCCGCCGTGCTGGCCGCGCCGGTCGGGCTGACCGAGGCGGCGCGCGCGCTCGGCGCCTCCCGCGGCGCAGGTCATCCGCGACGTCGTCGTCCCGTCCGCGCTGCCGGAGACGTTCACCGGCATCCGGCTGGCCGTCGGCATGGCGTACTCATCGGTGGTCGCCGCCGAACTGTTCAACGGGATGCCCGGTATCGGCGGCCTGGTCAAGGACGCCAGCAACTACAACAACACCCCCGTCGTGCTGGTCGGCATCTTCGCGATCGGATTCTCGGGCCTGGTCATCGACGGTGTACTTCGCGCCGCGGAACGGCGCGCTGTCCCTTGGAGAGGAAAAATATGAAGCTGAAGACACTGCTGGTCGCGCTGCTGGCGCTCGCACTGACGGTGCTGGGGTTGGCCGGCTGCTCGGTCGACCACTCCGGCAAGGACGCCGGCAAGCCGACCATTCGCATCGGCTACCAGACCTTCCCGAGCGGCGACCTGATCGTCAAGAACAACAAGTGGCTGGAAGAGGCGCTGCCCGACTACAACATCAAGTGGGTCAAGTTCGACTCGGGCGCCGACGTCAACACCGCGTTCATCGCCAAGGAACTGGACTTCGGCTCGCTGGGCTCCAGCCCGGTCGCCCGCGGCTTGTCGGCACCGCTGAACATCCCGTACAGCGTCGCGTTCGTGCTCGACGTCGCCGGCGACAACGAGGCGCTGGTGGCGCGCAACGACACCGGGATCAACTCGATCGCCGACCTGAAGGGCAAGCGAGTCGGCACCCCGTTCGCGTCGACCGCCCACTACAGCCTCCTTGCCGCGCTGGCCCAGAATGGCTTGTCGCCCAAGGATGTTCAGCTGATCGATCTGCAACCGCAGGCCATCCTGGCGGCGTGGGAGCGCGGCGACATCGACGCTGCCTACACCTGGCTGCCGACGCTGGACCAGCTGCGCAAGACCGGCAAGGACCTGATCACCAGCCGCCAGCTGGCCAAGGACGGCAAGCCGACGCTGGACCTCGGCCGCGGTGGCCGAACTACGTTCGCCGCCGCGCACCCCGACGTCGTCGACACCTGGCGTCAGCAGCAGGCCCGGGCGCTGAACACCATCCACGACGATCCCGCCGCGGCAGCCAAGGCCATCGCGGCCGAGATCGGGCTGAGCCCCGACGATGTCGCAGGCCAGCTGAAGCAGGGCGTCTACCTGACTCCCGCGGAGGTCGCCTCGCCGGAGTGGCTCGGCACCGAAGGCGCAGCCGGGCAACATCGCGGTCAATCTGCAGAGCGCGTCGCAGTTCCTCGCCGAGCAGAAGCAGATCCCGGCTGCGGCGCCGCTGCAGACCTTCCAGGACGCCATCTACGTCAAGGGACTGCCCGATGTCATCACCCAGTGACGTCACCGAGACGCCGGCCGCGACGACCGGTGCGCGTGGGCGATGGCGGCATTCACATCCGGAACGTCTCGCACCGGTACGGCCGCGGCGGCAGCGAGGTCACCGCGCTGGGGCCGGTGGACCTCGACGTCGATCCGGGCGCGTTCCTGGTGCTCGTCGGCGCATCCGGTTGCGGCAAGAGCACGCTGCTGCGCCTGATCGCCGGCTTCGAGTCGCCCAGCGAGGGCCAGGTGCAGGTCTCCGGCGTCGGCGCCGACGCCGGGTATCAGCGCGGGCGTGGTGTTTCAGCAGCCGCGGCTGTTCCCGTGGCGCACGGTCGGCGGCAACGTCGACCTGGCGCTGAAGTACGCCAAGGTGCCCCGGGAGCGTCGGGCCGAGCGCCGCGACCAACTGCTGGAGCGCGTCGGCCTGGAGGGCACCGCCGACCGCAAGATCTGGGAGATCAGCGGCGGCCAGCAGCAGCGGGTGGCCATCGCCCGGGCCCTGGCCGCCGAGACGCCGACTGTTCCTGCTCGACGAACCGTTCGCGGCCCTCGACGCGCTGACCCGGGAACGTCTGCAGGAGGACGTCCGGCAGGTCAGCGCCGAGTCCGGACGCACGACGGTGTTCGTCACGCACAGCGCCGACGAGGCGGCGTTCCTCGGTTCACGCATCGTGGTGCTGACCCGCCGTCCCGGTCAGGTGGCGCTGGATCTCCCGGTCGACCTGCCGCGCACCGGCGTCGATCCCGACGAGCTGCGCCGCTCCCCGGAGTACACCGAGTTGCGCGTCGAGGTCGGTCGCGCGGTCAAGGCCGCTGCGGCGTAACGCGGCGTCGAGATCGACGAAATGGCTTGATCCACTCGCATTTCGCGCCCATACGTACGTTTCGGCGGGCGGGCGGGCTAGATCAGCTCGATGACGTCGGCGATGGACGGCAGTACCCGGCCCGGCCGGAACGGGTACTTCTCGATGTCGGCCTCGGTGGTCGACCCGGTGAGCACCAGGATGGTGTCCAGGCCGGCCTCGATTCCGGCGACGACGTCGGTGTCCATCCGGTCGCCGATCATCGTCGAGCCCTCCGAGTGCGCCTGGATCCGGTTGAGCGCGCTGCGGAACATCATCGGATTGGGCTTGCCGACGAAATAGGGTTCGCGGCCGGTGGCCTTGGTGATCATCGCCGCCACCGATCCGGTGGCGGGCAGCGGCCCCTCGGCGGACGGCCCGGTGACGTCGGGGTTGGTGGCGATGAACCGGGCGCCGTCACCGATCAGCCGGATCGCCTTGGTGATCGACTCGAACGAGTAGGTGCGCGTCTCGCCGAGGACGACGAAGTCCGGGTCGGTGTCGGTGAGCGTGTAGCCGATCTCGTGCAGCGCGGTGGTCAGGCCGGCCTCGCCGATGACGTAGGCGGCGCCGCCGGGCAGCTGGTCGTGCAGGAAGGTGGCCGTGGCCAGGGCCGAGGTCCAGATGGACTCCTCGGGCACGGTCAGGCCGGCGCGGACGAGCCGGGCAGCCAGGTCACGTGGGGTGAAGATGGAGTTGTTGGTCAGGACCAGAAACGGACGGTCTTTGTCGATGAGCCGGGCGATGAACTCCGCGGCACCGGGCAATGCCTGTTCTTCTCGGACCAGCACACCGTCCATATCGGTGAGCCAGCAGGCGGTGGTAGAAGGCACCAGGGCCTAGACCGGCGGGTACGCGGGCGGTGGGTAGACCCCGCGCAGCGCCCAGGGGAACCAGGAGAAGAAGTACTCGATCTCGTCGCTCGCGTCGTAATCCGGATTCGGATCCATGCAGCACACCTCCCACTGACACCGGTGTCGAAAGTCTATCCCCGGCGGCGCGTCGGCAACACCGAAGGCGGATGATCCACCGGCCATGCCTAAACTGTCCAACTAGTTGATTGGTCGGCACCGCCGGCCCTGCATACAGAGAGTGAAGCATGGCGCCTGAGAACGGGTTGACCCGCCGCGAGGAGCTGCTGGTCGTGGCCACCAAGTTGTTCGCTGCGCGCGGGTACCACGGCACGCGGATGGATGACGTCGCCGACGTCGTCGGACTGAACAAGGCCACGGTGTACCACTACTACGCCAGCAAGTCGCTGATCCTGTTCGACATCTACCAGCGGGCGGCCGAACGAACGCTGGCCGCGGTGCACGACGACCCGACCTGGACGGCGCGTGAGGCGCTGTACCAGTACACCGTGCGCCTGCTCAAGCAGATCGCGGAGAACCCCGAGGGTGCGGCGGTGTACTTCCAGGAGCAGCCCTACATCACCGAGTGGTTCACCGACGAGCAGGTCGCCGAGGTGCGCGAGAAGGAGACCCAGGTCTACGAGCACGTGCACGGGCTGATCGACCGGGGGATCGCCAGTGGCGAGTTCTACCAGTGCGACTCGCACGTGCTCGCCCTCGGCTACATCGGCATGACGCTGGGTGCCTACCGCTGGTTGCGTCCACACGGCAGGCGCTCGGCCGAGGAGATCGCCGCGGAGTTCAGCACCGCGCTGCTGCGAGGGCTGATCCGGGACGAGTCGGTCCGGGCCGAGTGGCCGCCGGCCACCAGGTCCGCTGCGCGCCGTTAGGCTCGACGAATGCCGATCGTGAGCAAGACCGTCGAGGTGGACGCCGATGAGTCCGCGATCCTGGCGATCGTGGCCGACTTCGAGGCGTACCCACTGTGGAACGAAGAAGTCGAAGGGTGCTGGATCCTGGCCCGTTACGACGACGGGCGGCCCAGCCAGTTGCGGCTGGACACCGCGATCCAGGGCAACAAGGGCACCTACATCCAGGCGGTCTACTACCCGGGACCCAACCAGATCCAGACGGTGATGCAGCAGGGCGAGCACTTCTCCCGGCAGCACCAACTGTTCTCGGTCGTCGGCATGGGCCCGCGCAGTTCACTGCTGACGGTGGACATGGACGTCGAGACCACGCTGCCGGTCCCGGCCGCCATGGTGAAGAAGGTCGTCAACGACGCCCTCGATCATCTGGCCGGCAACCTCAAGACGCGCGCCGAGAGCCTGGCCGGCTGACAGTCAGTCCCACATCCCGGACTTCTCGAGCTTCTCGGTGAGCCGCCGGGCACCGTCGGTGAACTGCCACTCGGTCAGCGCCGCCACCGCGTCGGCGTCGTGGGCGCGCAACGCGGCGATCAGCTTGCGGTGGTTCTCGACGGCGTCGGTCCCCCAGCCCGGATCGGTGGCGTACACCAGCGGTGGCATGTAGCGCGCGGCGTGCAACAGGAACCAGGCCAGCTTGACGCGGTCCGCGGGCCGGTTGAGTGCGCGGTGGAACGCGAACTCGGCGCTGACGACGGCATCCGCGTCCCGCTCGGCCACGGCGCCTGGCCAGTGCGTCGTTCAGGTCGGTGAGTTCGTCGATCTCGGCGTCGGTGATGTTGGCCGCCGTCGTCCGCACCAGCTCCCTGGCGATGGTGGCCTGCAGCCAGAAGATGTCTTCGATATCCTTGCGGCTCAACGGGACAACGACGTGACCGCGATGCGGCTCGAGCTGCACCATGCCCTCGCCGCTGAGCTTGAGCAGCGCCTCGCGCACCGGCGTGATGCTGACACCGAGTTGTGCCGCGGTCTCGTCGAGTCGGACGAACATGCCGGGGCGCAGCGTGCCGGACATGATGGCCGCGCGCAGGTGCCCGGCGACCTCGTCGGACAGTTGCGCCCGGCGCAGTTGCCGACGCCGGGGCTGTGCCTCGACCGGTGCGTTCACGTGGTCCTTCGGGGCCGTGCGGTGGACTTGTCTGAACCCTGCCCACCACTTAATGTGACCTGAGCAACATCATGTTTGATCAAATGTAAGATCTGCGCAAGTCGGACGCACTGCGAATCAGGAGACGCGATCGTTGACCGCACAGCTCGCCGGACACCCAACTGACCAGACGCCCGCCGAACAGCCCTATCTGGCGCGTCGGCAGAACTGGACGAACCAGCTGGCGCGGCACGCGCTGATGCAGCCCGACCGGACGGCGCTGCGGTTCCTCGGGCACACCACGACGTGGGGCGAACTCGACCGGCGGGTGACCGCACTGGCCGACGCGCTGAGCCGGCGCGGCGTGCGGTTCGGGGACCGCGTGATGATCCTGATGCTCAACCGCACCGAATTCGTCGAGACCTTCCTGGCCGCCAACCTGTTGGGCGCCATCGCCGTTCCGGTGAACTTCCGGCTCACCCCGCCGGAGATCGCGTTCCTGGTGGAGGACTGCGAGGCCCGCGTCGTGGTCACCGAACCGGTGCTGGCGGCCGTGGCCACCGCGGTCCGTGACATCACGCCGATCCTGGAGACGGTGATCGTCGCCGGCGCGCCGTCGGAGCAACGGCCTGATCGGGTACGAGGACATCCTCGCCGAGCGAGCGGTGAACCGGCACACCGCTGGTCGACGTCCCCAACGACAGCCCGGCGCTGATCATGTACACCTCGGGCACCACCGGCCGCCCCAAGGGCGCCGTCCTGACGCACACCAACCTCACCGGCCAGACCATGACCGGGCTCTACACCAACGGCGCCGACATCAACACCGACGTCGGCTTCATCGGCGTCCCGCTGTTTCACATCGCCGGGATCGGCAACATGCTCACCGGGCTGACGCTGGGCATCCCGACGGTGATCCACCCGCTCGGCGCGTTCGACCCGGGTCAACTGCTCGACGTCCTCGAGGCCGAGAAGGTGACGGGGATCTTCCTGGTGCCGGCGCAATGGCAGGCGGTGTGCGCGGCCCAGCAGGAGCGACCGCGCGACCTGCGAATGCGGGTCATGTCGTGGGGCGCCGCCCCGGCGTCGGACACGCTGCTGCGCCAGATGGCCGAGACGTTCCCGGACACCAAGATCCTGGCGGCCTTCGGCCAGACCGAGATGTCGCCGGTGACGTGCATGCTGCTCGGGGACGACGCGCTGCGCAAACTCGGTTCGGTGGGCAAGGTGATCCCGACGGTCGCCGCCCGGGTGGTCGACGAGGACATGAACGACGTCGCGGTCGGTGAGGTCGGCGAGATCGTGTACCGGGCGCCGACGCTGATGGCCGGCTACTGGAACAACCCGCAGGCGACGGCAGAGGCGTTCGCGGGCGGCTGGTTCCATTCCGGTGATCTGGTCCGGATGGACGACGAGGGCTACATCTGGGTGGTCGACCGCAAGAAGGACATGATCATCTCCGGCGGCGAGAACATCTACTGCGCCGAGGTCGAGAACGCACTGGCCGCTCACCCGGCCATCGTCGAGGTGGCGGTGATCGGCCGGACCGACGACAAGTGGGGTGAGGTGCCGATCGCAGTCGCCGCGGTTTCCCGGGAGGATCTGCGACTGGCGGATCTCGACGAATTCCTCACCGAACGGCTGGCCCGCTACAAGCACCCGAAGGGACTCGAGATCGTCGACGCGCTGCCGCGAAACCCCGCCGGCAAGGTGCTCAAGACGGAACTGCGAACACGGTACGCAGCACCTGTGAAGCCACGTTCTCAGTCCGGAAACGACCTAGCAGGCAACGGATTCCGCACCAGACAGCAGGGATTGACGAGTGCGCAAAATATGCGGTACCGCCGGTGTCGGGTTAATCGTGCCGATGCACCGCGTACCCACACCGCCATCGGGTACATTCCTGTGGTCCCGGTTACTACTCCGCAGTAGGGAACGCGGTAGCAGGGAGCGGGACGTCACACACCTCGGGTCGGGGCAAGGAGGGGGAGTGCAGGACGGCGAACGCGGGGACGCCACGCCGGCTCAGCGCCTCGGGGTGCGCGTGTGACGGCGTCGACGGGCGGCCTCACCGGTTACGTGCGCGACCAATTGCGCACTCCGCTCGAACTCGTCGGTGGCTTCTTCCGGATGTGCGTGCTCACCGGCGAAGGCCGTGTTCCGACCGTTCGAATGGCGCGAGTTCATCATCCAGAGCTGGTTTCTCATGCGGGTGGCGTTCCTGCCCACCGTCGCGGTCTCGATCCCGCTGACCGTTCTGATCATCTTCACGCTCAACATCCTGCTGGCCGAGTTCGGCGCCGCCGACGTCTCCGGCGCCGGCGCGGCGCTCGGCGCGGTCACCCAGTTGGGCCCGCTGGTGACCGTGCTCGTGGTCGCCGGCGCCGGGTCGACGGCCATCTGCGCCGACCTCGGTGCGCGGACCATCCGCGAGGAGATCGACGCGCTGGAGGTGCTGGGTATCGACCCCATCCACCGGCTGGTGTTGCCCCGCGTGGTGGCCTCGACGTTCGTCGCCTTTCTGCTCAACGGCGCGGTGATCACCATCGGCCTGGTCGGCGGCTACATCTTCGGCGTCTACATCCAGAACGTCTCCGCCGGTGCCTACGTCTCGACGCTGACGCTGATCACCGGCCTGCCCGAGGTGCTGATCTCCATCGTCAAGGCGCTCACGTTCGGCCTGATCGCCGGCCTGGTCGGCTGCTACCGCGGGCTGACGGTGTCCGGCGGCGCCAAGGGCGTCGGCACCGCGGTCAACGAGACCCTGGTGCTGTGCGTGGTGGCGCTGTTCGCGGTGAACGTGGTGCTCACGACCATCGGCGTGCGGTTCGGAACCGGGCACTGACATGTCGACGACACAGGTGGTGCGCAGCGCCTTCCCCCGGGCCTACCGCGGCGCCAACCGCGTCGCTTGGCGGGCCCGGCCGGTTCCTCGACGCCATGGGCCGCGTCGGCTGGTTCGCGCTGACCGCCATCGGATCCATCGGGCACGCGCTGCGTCACTACCGCAGGGAAGTGCTGCGCCTGATCGCCGAGATCGGCATGGGCACCGGGGCGATGGCGGTGATCGGCGGCACCGTCGCGATCATCGGCTTCGTCACCCTGTCGGCCGGTTCACTGATCGCCATTCAGGGTTTCGCCTCGCTGGGCAACATCGGTGTCGAGGCGTTCACCGGCTTCTTCGCCGCCCTGGCCAACGTGCGCGTCGTCGCCCCGATCGTGACCGGACAGGCACTCGCGGCGACGGTCGGCGCCGGTGCCACCGCCGAGTTGGGCGCCATGCGGATCAGCGAGGAGATCGACGCGCTGGAAGTGATGGGCATCAAGTCGATCTCGTATCTGGTGTCCACCCGGATCATGGCCGCGTCCGTGGTCATCATCCCGCTGTACGCGATGGCGATCCTGCTGTCGTTCGTGTCGGCGCAATTGGTGACGACGGTGTTCTACGGGCAGTCCGTGGGGACCTACTCGCACTACTTCCACACGTTCCTGCGGGTCGACGACGTGATGTGGTCCTTCCTGGAAGTGATCATCATGTCGGTGGTGGTCATGCTCAACCACTGCTACTTCGGCTTCTACGCCAGCGGCGGGCCGTCGGCGTCGGCGAGGCCGTCGGCAAGTCGATGCGGACCTCGTTGGTGGCGATCGTCATCGTGGTCCTGTTCGCCGCGTTGGCGCTTTACGGCGTCGACCCCAACTTCAACCTGACGGTGTAGCGCCGATGACCCGACCCGATCAGGTGCAGTCGCCACCGAACACGCAGCGCACCCCGCCCTACAAACTGGTGGGGCTGATCCTGCTGCTGATCTGCCTCGCGGTCACGGCCGTGGTCTACACCCAGTTCCGCGGCGGGTTCACCAAGACGACAGCAGCTCACCTTGATCAGCGAGCGGGCCGGCCTGGTGATGGACCCCGGTTCGAAGGTCACCTTCAACGGCGTCCAGATCGGGCGGGTGGCCACCGTGAAACCCGTTGAACGCGACGGCACCACGAAGGCGCAAGCTGACGCCTGGACGTCAACCCGCGGTACATCGACCTGATCCCGGCCAACGTCGTCGCCAACATCCAGGCCACCACGGTGTTCGGCAACAAGTACGTATCGTTCACCTCGCCGGCCGAGCCGGACAAGGCGCGTATCTCGCCCGCCGATGAGATCCAGGTGTCCGGTGTGACAACGGAATTCAACACCCTCTTCGAGACCATCACCTCGATCTCGGAGAAGGTGGACCCGGTCAAGCTGAACATGACGCTGTCGGCGACGGCGGAGGCGCTCACGGGACTGGGCGACAAGTTCGGCAAGTCGCTGGTGAACGGCAACGCGATCCTCGACGAGATCAATCCGCAGATGCCGCAGCTCCGGCACGACATCCAGGGGCTGGCCAACCTGTCCGACGTGTACGCCAACGCCTCCCCGGATCTGTGGAACGCACTGGACAACGCGGTGACCACCGCGCGCACCTTCAATCAGCAACGGCACGAAGTGGATTCGGCGCTGCTGGCGGCGGCCGGCTTCGGCAACACCGCGGCCGACGTGTTCGAGCGCGGCGGGCCCTACCTGGTGCGCGGTGCCGCCGACCTGCTGCCCACCGCCCAACTGCTCGACACCTACAGCCCGGAGCTGTTCTGCACCGTGCGCAACTACGCCCAGGCCACCGCGCTCGGGGGCGAATCCCTTGGCGACAACGGGTATTCGCTGCACACCACGACGACCCTGCTGGGTGCCGAGAATCCGTACGTCTATCCCGACAACCTGCCGCGCGTGAACGCCCGCGGCGGCCCGGGCGGCGCACCCGGGTGCTGGCAGTCCATCAACCGCGACCTGTGGCCGGCGCCGTACCTGGTGATGGACACCGGTGCGTCGATTGCGCCGTACAACCACCTCGAACTCGGTCAGCCGATCCTCACCGAGTACGTCTGGGGCCGGCAAGTCGGGGAGAACACGATCAACCCATGAAAATCACCGGTACCGCACTCAAACTCGGCGTCTTCTCGCTGGTGCTGCTGCTCTTCACGGGCATCATCATCGTGGTGTTCGGCCAGATTCGGTTCGACCGCACCAACGGGTACTCCGCCGAGTTCAGCAGCGCGAGCGGCCTGCGGGCCGGACAGTTCGTCCGGGCTTCCGGCGTCGAGGTCGGCAAGGTGTCCAAGGTGCGACTGGTCGACGGCGGCCAGCGAGTGCAGATCGACTTCAACGTCGACCGGTCCCTGCCGCTCTACCAGTCGACCACCGCGCAGATCCGCTACCAGGACCTGATCGGCAACCGCTACCTGGAGCTGGAGCGCGGCGACGGTGAGGGATCCGACCGCGTGCTGCCGCCCGGCGGCTTCATCCCGCTGGCGCGCACGCAGCCCGCGCTCGACCTCGACGCGCTGATCGGCGGGTTCAGGCCGTTGTTCCGGGCGCTGGATCCGGACAAGGTCAACAACATCGCGCAGTCGATCATCACGGTGTTCCAGGGCCAGGGCGGCACCATCAGCGACATCCTGGACCAGACCGCGCAGCTGACGTCGGCGCTGGCCGATCGAGATCAGGCGATCGGCGAGGTGATCACCAACCTGAACACCGTGCTCGCCACCACGGTCAAGCACCAGAAGGAATTCGACGAGACCGTCGACAACTTCGAGGTGCTGATCACCGGGCTGAAGAACCGGGCGGACCCGCTCGCCGACGCCACCGCCCACATCAGCGACGCCGCGGGCACCCTGGGTGACCTGCTGGCCGACAACCGGCCGGTCCTCAAGGACACCATCGGGCACCTCGAAACCATCCGGCAGCCGCTGGTCGACCAGCAGGCCGAGGTCGACGACCTGCTGACCAAGCTGCCGGAGGCGTTCAAGATCATCGGCCGCGCCGGTGGTATCTACGGCGACTTCTTCAACTTCTATCTGTGCGACCTGTCGCTCCAGCTCAACGGCCTGCAGCCGGGCGGGCCGGTCCGCACCGTGAAGGTCTTCACCCAGCCGACGGGTAGGTGCACGCCGCAATGAGAACCCTGGAAGGGTCGAACCGGATCCGCAACGGCGTCGTCGGCATCGTCGATCCTGATCCTGGTCATCGGTGTCGGGCAGAGCTTCGCCAGCGTGCCGATGCTGTTCGCGCAGCCGACCTACTACGGACAGTTCACCGACTCCGGGGGTCTGCTCGTCGGAGACAAGGTACGGATCGCGGGCACGGACGTCGGCAGCGTCAAGTCGCTGGCCATCGACGGCGACCACGTCGTGATGGGATTCTCGTTGGGCGGCAACCAGATCGGCACCGACAGCCGGCTGGCGATCCGCACCGACACGATCCTGGGCAAGAAGGTCCTGGAGATCGAGCCGCAGGGCAGCACCGTCCTGCGGGTCAACGGGGTGCTGCCGGTGGGGCAGACCACCACGCCGTATCAGATCTACGACGCGTTCTTCGACGTCACCAAGGCGGCGGCGGGCTGGGACATCAACACCGTCAAGCAGTCGCTGAACGTCTTGTCGGAGACCATCGATCAGACCTATCCGCACCTCAGTGCCGCGCTCGACGGGGTCGCCCGGTTCTCCGACACCATCGGCAAGCGCGACGAGCAGCTCAAGCAACTGCTGGCCAACGCCAACAAGATCGCCACGCGTGCTCGGCGACCGCAGCGGTCAGATCAACCCGCTGCTGGTGAACGCCCGGACGCTGCTGGCCGCGGTCAACGCGCGCGGGCAGGCCATCGACTACCTGCTGGCCAACGTGTCGACAGGTGTCGACGCAGTTCCAGGGCCTCGTCAATGACAACCCGAACCTCAACCACGTGCTCGAGCAGTTGCGTACCGTCACCGACCTGCTGGTCAAGCACAAGTACGACCTGGCCGACGTACTGATGACGCTGAGCAAGTTCACCGCCTCGCTGGCCGAGGCCGTCGGCTCGGGGCCGTACTTCAAGGTGATGATCGTCAACCTGCTGCCCGGACCAGATGCTGCAGCCGTTCGTCGACGCGGCGTTCAAGAAGCGCGGTATCGACCCCGAGCAGTTCTGGCGCAACGCCGGCCTGCCTGCCTTCCAGTTCCCCGACCCCAACGGCAGCGCCAGCCCAACGGTGCACCGCCGCCGGCGCCGACCGGTGCTGGAGGGCACGCCGGATCATCCCGGGCCCGCGGTGCCGCCGGGTTCGCCGTGCTCGTACACCCCGCCGGCCGACGGCCTCCCATCGCCCGGCAACCCGCTGCCGTGCGCGGACCTGACCGTCGGGCCGTACGGCGACAACCCGTACGGACCGAACTACGGTGGCCGCCGGATGTGCTGACCTCGGCGCCCAACCCGAACGCCGGGCCGCCGGCGCCCGGCCTACCCGCCGCCGCCGACCCGGCCAGACCGCGCCCGCCGTGCCGGGCACCCCGGTGCCGCTGGCGCCCGGGCCGCCGGGTGCGCGCACGGTGCCGCTCGGGCCGCTGCCCGGGCCCGCGCCCGCTCCGGTGCCGGTGCCTCCGGTGCCGCAGCAGGGGCCGCCGCCCCCGGGACCGGGTCCGCAACTGTCGCCGGTGACCACCGATCCGCTGCCGGGCAACCCGCCGTTCGTCGTGCCGTCATCGCGCCGCAGACACGGGAGGTTCCTGACCGATGTCGACGATCTTCAACATCCGAAACCTCAAGCTGCCGAACGTTTCCCGACGGTCCGCTGATCATCGGCCTCGCTGTCTGGTGCTGGCGACTGCTCGGCGGGATCGTCGGCTGGCAGCTGTACAACCGGCTGACCAACACCACCGTCGTGGCGTACTTCCCCCAGGCGCTCGCCCTGTACCCCGGCGACAAGGTGCAGATCATGGGTGTGCGGGTCGGCGCGATCGACAAGATCGAGCCCGCCGGCGACAAGATGAGGGTGACGTTCCACTACAAGAACAACTACAAGGTGCCGGCGAACGCCACCGCGTCGATCCTCAACCCGAGTCTGGTGGCGTCGCGGACAATTCAGCTGTCGCCGCCGTACACCGGCGGCCCGGTGATGGAGAACAACGCGGTGATCCCGATCGAGCGCACCCAGGTGCCGGTGGAATGGGACGATCTGCGCAACCAGATCACCGACATCGTCAGCCAGCTCGGGCCCACGCCGGAGCAGCCCAAGGGGCCGTTCGGCGACGTCATCGAGTCCTTCGCCGACGGGCTCGCGGGCAAGGGCAAGCAGATCAACACGACGCTTGAACGCGCTGTCGGAGGCGATCACCGCGCTCAACGAGGGCCGCGGTGACTTCTTCGCCGTCGCCAAGAGCCTGGCGTTGTTCGTCAACGCGCTGCACAAGAGCGATCAGCAGTTCGTCGAGCTCAACAGCAACCTGGCCGAGTTCACCGACAAGTTCAACCAGTCCGACCAGCAGCTCGCGACCACGCTCAAGCAGGTCGACGGACTGCTCTCCACCGCAAGGAAATTCGTCGGCGACAACGGCTCGGTGCTGGCGCATGACGTCAACAACCTGGCCGACGTCACCAACGCGCTGCTGCAGCCCGAGCCGCGGGACGGACTGGAGACCGCGCTGCACGTCTTCCCGAACCTGGGCGCCAACCTGCGGAACATCTACGAGCCGGCCCACGGTGCGCTGACGGCGCTTCCCGTGGTCGCCAGCTTCGCCAACCCGATGCAGTTCATCTGCAGCTCGATTCAGGCCGGCAGCCGGCTGGGCTACCAGGAGTCGGCCGAATTGTGCGCGCAGTACCTGGCACCGATCCTGGACGCGATCAAGTTCAACTTCCCGCCGTTCGGCGTCAACATGATCGCCACCGCCGACACGCTGCCGAAGTACGTCGCCTACTCCGAGCCACGGCTGCAGCCGCCGCCGGGGTACAAGGACACGACC
Organism: uncultured Solirubrobacterales bacterium; assembly: GCA_963725525.1. Classification (GTDB taxonomy): domain Bacteria; phylum Actinomycetota; class Thermoleophilia; order Solirubrobacterales; family Solirubrobacteraceae; genus Palsa-744. Next base: position 62,334 of record CAVRYP010000008.1, on the reverse strand, counting down.
GTGCCCGGCATCTGGTCGCGCGACACGCTGTTCTCGCACGGCAACCACGAGCCGGGCTGGATCGTCGCGCCCGGCATGCAGGGTGTCGCAGGTGCAGGCGTTCACCGAGAACATGCTGACGCCCGATTCGCTGGCCGAACTGATGGGCGGCCCGGACCCGGCGTCGATTCCGCCGGCGCGGGCCGCCCGGCGGCGCGGCGCCGAACGCCTACGACGAGAACAACCCGCTGCCGCCGCCGTGGTACCCGCAGCCGGCTCCGCCGCCCGCGCCGGCGCCGACGTGATCCCCGGGCCGCTTCCGGTGTCGCAGCAGATCAGGTGCCGGGCTCCGCCGGCCCGCTCCGGCGGGACCGCCGCTGCCGGCTGAGGTTGGCGGGCTGAGATCGGCGCGCTGGTCGCGTGAGCGCGATCAACGCGCCGACCCGTCGGTGATCGCCTGGCGCGGTCTGGTGCTGCTGATCACCGCGATGACGCTGGCGTCGTGCGGCTGGCGCGGCATCGCCAATGTGCCGTTGCCCGGCGGCCCCGGCACCGGCGCGAACAAGATGACGATCTACGTCCAGATGCCGGATACGTTGGCGCTCAACGTCAACAGCCGGGTCCGGGTGGCCGACGTCTTCGTCGGGTCGGTGCGCGCGATCGAGCTGAAGAACTGGGTCGCCACGCTGACGCTCGACCTGGACGCCGGCGTCAAGCTGCCCGAGAACGCGACCGCGCGAATCGGTCAGACGAGCCTGCTGGGCACCCAGCACGTCGAGCTGGCGCCGCCGCCGAACCCGTCGCCGCAGCCGTTGCGCAACGGCGACACTCATCCCGCTGAAGAACTCGCACGTCGTACCCGACCACCGAGCGCACACTGGCCAGCATCTCCACCGTGCTGCGCGGCGGCGGCATCCCGAACCTGGAGGTGATCCAGACCGAGGTCAACAACATCCTGGACGGCCACGCCGAGCAGATCCGCGACTTCCTCGGCAAGCTGGACACCTTCACCGACCAGCTCAACGAGCAGCGCGACGACATGACCCGCGCCATCGACTCGACCAACGAACTGCTGATCGATCGTGGCCGAGCGCAACGACACGCTGGACCGAGTGCTCACCGAATTCCCGCCGCTGATCAAGCATTTCGCCGAGCAGCGGGACCTGTTCGCCGACGCCGTCGAGGCGCTCGGCCGGTTCAGCGAGGTCACCGACGACACGCTGACGCAAGCGCGCGGCGACCTCGAGCAGAACCTGCAGCTGCTGCAGCGGCCGCTCAAGCAGCTGGGGCGGGCGTCGCCGTATCTGGTCGAGGCGCTGAAGCTGATCCTGACGCGCCCCGTACCCGATCGACAACGTCCCGAAGGTGGTCCGCGGCGACTACATCAACACCTCGGCGACGATCGACCTGACGCTGAGTTCGCATCGACAACGCGTTCCTGACCGGTACCGGCGTTCTCGGGATGCTTGCGCGCGCTCGAGCAGGCCTGGGGCCGGGATCCGCACACGATGATTCCCGACGTGCGGTTCACCCCGAACCCGAACTCGGCGCCGGGCGGACCGTTGGTCGAGAGGGGTGAGTGACGCGTGCTGACCCGCCTCATCCGGACCCAGCTGATCGTGTTCACCGTGCTGACCGTGGTCGCGCTGATCGTGCTGGGCTGGTACTACCTGCGGCTGCCCAGCGTGGTCGGCATCGGGCAGTACGAGCTGAAGGCCGACCTGCCGGCCTCGGGCGGGCTGTACCGCGACCGCCAACGTCACCTACCGCGGCATCACGATCGGCAAGGTCACCGACGTCGAGCCGACCGAGCGCGGGTGCGAGCGCGACGATGAGCATCTGCGACGACTTCAAGATCCCGGTCGACGCGTCGGCCAACGTGCACTCGGTGTCGGCGGTCGGCGAGCAGTACCTCGACCTGGTGTCCGACGGCAATCCGGGTCAGTACTTCGCGCCGGGCAGACCATCACCAAGGGCACCGTGCCACGGGAGATCGGGCCGGCGCTGGACGCGGCCAACAACGGGCTGGCGGTGCTGCCGGAGGAGAAGATCGCCGGTGCTGCTCGACGAAACGTCGCAGGCGGTCGGCGGTCTGGGCCCGTCGCTGCAGCGGCTGGTCGACGGCACGCAGGCGATCGTCGGCGACTTCAAGACCAACATCAACGACATCAACGACATCATCGGCAACTCCGGCCCGATCATCGACAGCCAGGTCAACTCCGGCGACGCGATCCAGCGCTGGGCGGCGAACCTGAACGGCATCGCGTCGCAGACCGCGGCGCAGGACCAGGCGCTGCGCGACACGCTGCGCCAAGCCGCGCCGACCGCCGACGCGGTCAACGCGGTGTTCAGCGACGTCCGCGAATCGTTGCCGCAGACGCTGGCGAACCTCGAGATCGTGATCGACATGCTCAAGCGCTACCACAAGGGCGTCGAGCAGACGCTGGTGCTCCTGCCGCAGGGTGCGGCGGTCGGCGCAGACGGTGGCCACGCCGTTCCCGAACGCTGCGACGCTGGACTTCAGCCTGGGCATCAACCAGCCGCCGCCGTGTCTGACCGGGTTCCTGCCCGCGACCGAGTGGCGGTCGCCGGCCGACACCACCACCGCGCCGCTGCCCAGCGGGACCTACTGCAAGATCCCCAAGGACGCCCCGGCAACGTGGTGCGCGGTGCGCGTAACTATCCGTGCGCCGATGTGCCGGGCAAGCGCGCGGCGACACCGCGGGAGTGCCGCAGCAACGAGCCGTACGTGCCGCTGGGCACCAACCCGTGGTACGGCGATCCGAACCAGATGCGCAACTGCCCGGCGCCGGGCGCGCGTTGCGATCAGCCGGTGCAGCCGGGCATCGTGATCCCGGCGCCGTCGATCAACAACGGTCAGAACCCACTGCCCGCCGATCAGCTGCCGCCGCCACCGCCGCCGATCAGTGACCGCTGAGCCCGCCCGGGAGTGGCACGGTGCAGTGCAGCGGCCAGCAACCCAATCCGTGCATCTACACTCCGGCATCGGCACCACGGCCGTCTACAGCCCGGCGAGCGGTGAGGTGGTCGGCCCTGACGGAGTGAAGTACACCGTCAGCAACTCGAGCAACACAGGAGACGACGGATGGAAGGAGATGCTGGCTCCGGCCGGCTGATCCCCACAACCGGCGACGCTGAATCGACAGAAGCACGACGGCGCCGGCGATGACGAGGAGCCGGTGAGCGCCGGCCGTCGCGCGCCTCGACACGGCCAGCGGCCTGGGTCGTCGGTGTGTGCGCGGCGCTGCGTGGTGCTCAGCGCCGCGCTGGCCACCGGCGGCTACTTCGCGTTGCGGTCGCACCAGGAGAGCGCCGCGCGTCGCGCGGGCCGAGACGGCCGCGATGCCGGCCGCCAAGGACTGCGTGTCGGCCACCCAGGCGCCGGACGCCGACTCGATGCTGGCCAGCCAGCGGAAGATCATCGACTGCGCGACAGGCGATTTCGGTGCGCAGGCCGCACTGTACAGCGGCGTGCTGGTCGACGCGTACCAGGCGTCCAAGGCCCAGGTGCAGCTCTCGGATCTGCGCGCGGCGGTGGAGCGGCACAACCCGGACGGTTCGATGGATATCCTTGTCGCCCTTCGGATCAAGCTCTCCAACACGGCGGCGCAGGACCAGGACGTCGGGCTACCGCCTGCGGGTTCAGATGGCGCCGGACAACGGGACCTACAAGATCGCCCGGCTCGACCAGGTGACGAAGTGACGGCGGTGGTCGACGAAGCCCACGTGCCGACGACACCGGACGACGCAGCCGCCGCCGGTCCGCCGATCGCGTCGCTGGTCGGCCCGGGCGGGCGCGTTCGGCATCGACGTGCTGCTCGGATCGGGCGCGCTGGCATCGGTGTTGCTCGTTGCGTGGTCGACCGCCCGCGGCGACTGGCTGTGGTGGGTCGTGCGTGTCGGCGGCCGCGGTCGTGCTGCTGGCCGTCGCCGTCAACCGGTTGCTGCTGCCGGCGCTGACCGGCTGGAGCGCCGGGCCGGGCATTGTTCGGTATCGCCGTCGTGGACCGCGACGGCGCGCCGGTGGGCCCGTGGCGGTTGCTGGCACGCGATGGCGCCCATCTGCTCGACACCGCGGCGCTGTTCGTCGGCTGGCTCTGGCCGCTGTGGGATAGCCGGGGCCGGACCTTCGCCGATCTGCTCACCCGTACCGAGGTGCACCGCCGCGAGCCGGGCCCGGCCGGGGCGCGCCGCCGGGTGGCCGTGGTGGCCGGGGCGGCGGCACTGATCGCCGTGGCGGCGGCCACGCTCGGTTACATCGGGGTGTACCGCCACGACCTTCGGGTGGCGCAGGCCCGTGAGCAGATCGCCGTCGCGGGTCCCAAGATCGTCGAACAGATGCTCAGCTACGACCCCGCGACGCTGCCCGCGGACTTCGCGCGCGCGCAGGCGCTCGTCACGGACGGCTACCGCCCGCAGTTGGTGGCGCAGCAGCAGGCCGTCCAGAAGGCCGGTCCGGTGGTCAACGCGTACTGGGTGACCAACAGTGCGGTGCTGACCTCGACCGAGAACACCGCGACGATGCTGTTGCTGATGCAGGGCCAGCGCGGCGCGCCGCCCAATCAGCGGGGCATCACCGCGACCGTGAAAGTCGACTTCGCACAGGGTCGGCGCCGACTGGCGGGTGGGCAACCTGACCGTGTTGGCGAAGCCGAAGCCGAACGGAGACGGGAAATGAGTCCCCGCAAGCGGATCGAGCCGGGAGCGCAGGCCGCGTTCGGCGACGTGGCGCCCCGGCCGCGCCGCCGGCCGGGACTGGCGGTGCTGGTCGCCGCCGCCGCAACGCTGGTGATCGCGGCGATCGCGGTCAGCGCCGCGGTACTGGTCACCCATCAGCGCCACTACGACGCGCGCCGTCCGCGACGTCGCGGTGATCGGATTCGTGCGCACCTTCATGACGCACTACACGTCGCCGGATCCGTTCCACGCCAACGACTATGCCGATGCCGTGCTGGCCCAGTCGACCGGGCAACTGGCCGAGATGTACAAGAGAACGGATGAACGAGATCGTCGTTCAGGTCGCCCGGGCCGAACCGACTAAGGGCGCCGTGCTCGATGCCGGCATCGAACGCTGGAACGACGACGGCAGCGCCGATGTCGTGGTGGCGACCCAGACGACGACGACGCTGCCGGACGGCAAGAAGATCGAGAACGGAAACCGTTGGGTGGCCACGGCAGCACAGGAAGGGGACCAGTGGAAGATCAGCAATCTGCTGCAGGTGATCTGACCGACGGACCCGGCTCGCGCGATTCCGGCGGCGTCATCGGATGCCGGTCGGTAAGGCCAAGCGCGTGCCGGTGACGCCAACCGCTCGAAGCCACCGAAGCCGCCGAAGCCGACCGAAGCCGCCGAAGTGACGGAAGTCGCCGAGCGACGCCGACGAACCCACGCGCAACCGTCGTTTTCGTGGAGCGCACGCCCGCCGGTCGACGGGCGCCCATCGTGATCGGCGTCGCGGCGGCGATGTTCGTCGGGGCGGGCGCATTCGCCGGGCGCGACCCTGCAGCCGTACCTCGCCGAGCGGGCCCAGGTCGGACACCAAGCTCGACATCGCGCGCACCGCGGCCGAGGCGATCACCACGTTGTGGACCTATACGCCGGAGAACATGGAGTCCCTCGGGGACCGGGCGTCCCGCTACCTCGGGGGCGATTTCGCCGACCAGTACCGCCGGTACGTCGACGCGATCGCGCCGACCAACAAGCAGGCGCAGGTCACCAACAACACCGCAGGTGGTCGGTGCCGCGGTGGAGTCGCTGGACGGGCCGGACGCCACCGCGCTGGTGTACACCAACACGACATCGACGAGTCCGCTGTCCAAGAACATCCCGGCGATGCGGTATCTGTCCTACCGCCTCACGCTGCGGCGTGAGGACGCGACATGGCTGGTCACCAAGATGTCGACGGTCACCTCGCTGGATCTCACGCCGCAACTCTGAGCGACGGCTCGGCCGACCTGCCGAAGCGTCAATAATTCTGGGTACGGTCGTGTACATTCCATTGCGAAGTCATCGGCGAACATGGCTGTCGACGGGTAGGTCGGCGACGCGGCGGGGGCGTCACCGACCTTCCCGTCGCTCAAGACATCGACTCGCGGGGCCCGATGGGCCCCGCATGGTCGGGGGCGGACACCGGGCGGGCGATACTTGGCGGATGGCCGTCGCCTCCCCGGTGTCTGACAGGGCCACCGTCGCGGCGCTGCTGCTGCTCACTTTCGCCACCGGACTGATCGATGCGGTGAGCGTCCTGGTCCTCGGGCACGTGTTCGTCGCGAACATGACCGGCAACGTGATCTTCCTGGGCTTCTGGTTCGTGCCGCACTCCGGCGTCGACCTCACCGCCGCCGTCGTCGCGTTCGTCGGCTTCCTCGTGGGCGCGGTGCTCGGCGGTCGGTTCGCCCGCCACCTCGACCACGAGACCAGGCTGTGGCTCACCGCGGCGCTGGGCACCAACGTGGTGGTGCTGCTGGTGCTGGCCGTGTTGGCCGGTACCGGGGTGCTCGACTACCACGACAACACCAAGCTGATCCTGATCGCCGCGCTTGCCGTGGTGTTCGGCAGCCAGAATGCCGCGGCGCGCCAGTTCGGCATCGCCGAGCTCAGCACGACCGTGCTGACGTCGACGATCGTCGGCATCGGGGTGGACTCGCGGCTGGCCGGCGGTACCGGCGCCCGCGAGAAGTTGCGCTACGGCGTGGTGGCCACGATGTGTGCGGGTGCGGTCGTCGGTGCGACGATGACGCGGTTCACGGTGGCGCCCGTCCTGGCGTTGACGGCCGCGGTGGTGTTCGCCGCGTTGCTGATCTTCCGGTATGGGCCGTCCGCCGGCCCGGTCGGGCAATGACGGCGCGGGTCTTCGTCAAACGCGACGCCGCCGCACCTCCGGGGTTCTTCGGCTGTGAAGCGGCTGGCCTGCAATGGCTTTCAGGGATCGCCGACGGTGTCCGTGTGCAGGTGTCATCGCCTACGACGATGTCAGCCTGACATTGGAGCGCGTCGAATCCGGCCGCCCGGGACCGGCGGCGGCGCGCGCCTTCGGCGCCCGGTTGGCGCACACCCACGATGCCGGCGCGGCGGCGTTCGGGGCTCCGCCGGGCCGCTGGCGTGGTCCGGGATTCTTCGGCCCGTTGCACCGGCCGTTGCCGATGAGCTATGCCGCACATCGGCATTGGGGTGAGTTCTACGCCGCGGAGCGACTGTCGCCCATGTTGGAACTTGCCCGGCCTGGCTTGGACCCCGACACCGTAACCGACCTGAAGATCGTCATGGATCGTTGTGCTGGCAGGCGATTTCGACGACGACGACGTCCCGGCCCGGCTGCACGGCGACCTGTGGAGCGGCAATCTGACTGTGGACGGACGACGGGGTGGTCCTGATCGACCCCGCCGCACACGGCGGGCACCGGGAAACCGATCTGGCGATGCTGGCGCTGTTCGGCTGCCCGTACCTGGACGTGATTGTCGAGGGCTACCAGAGCGTCCACCCACTCGGGCCGGGCCGACGGGATCGCGTTGCGCTGCACCAGCTCTACCCGTTGTTGGCGCACGTCGTGCTGTTCGGCGGAAGCTACCCGGACCAGACGCACGCGGCGGCGCGCCGGACTCTCGAAATCAGTTGAACGCCAACCAACTCGGTAGTGCGCGTTCCCGGGCGTCGCACAACACCTGCCGGGTGTCGCAGGAACCCCTCGGGACACCCGCCCCCGCCCACATGCCGCCGGTGTCGCGGCGCAGCACGATCGCCGACGAGCCGCCGCCGTCGAGCAGGATCGCGGTGTCACTTCCCAACGCGCGGAACAGGTCCTGGATCTGGTCGGGCGTGTAGCTGCCGCCCTGGAAGACGTACATCTCGTCCTTGTCCCGGGAGTAGGCGAGCGCGGTCCTGGCCGCCGACGGACCGGGGTCGTTCATCTGGCCGGTGTCGCCGGGGGCCAGCAGTCCGAGCCCGCTGACCGCGACGAACCGGGTGCCCTTGTCGAGCAGACCCTGGATGACCGGGGTGGCGGCGTCGTAGTCGTCGGGCGACCTGGGGGACACCACGAATGGTCGCCCGGCGACCGGCAGGATCATCGTCGTCAGAGCCGTCCAGGTCTCGTCACCGCCGGACAGGGCCTGCTTGCCCGCGTAGGCGATGGTGCCGGTGACCGCGGTGTTGGTGCGTGCCCTGGCCGCGGGTGTTGTCGACGTAGGCGCCCAGCGGCGAACTGCATCCGGTCGTCTTCCACGAGCCACCGGCCTGCCCGCGGACGTCGAAGAAGTTGGCGTTGATCGCGATCGTCGGCTGGCCCAGCGCCTGCCAGGCCGCCAGCGGGGTGTAGATCTCGGAGGCCTGCGGCAGCCCTTCGCCGGTGCGGGCGCCCGGGGTTCGCTCACAGCGCGCCTGGTAGCCGTTGTGCGAGTCGGCCAGCAGCCGGGGCGCGAGTCGCTGCGACGCCGCCTTGATGATCATCAGGTGGCCGCCGTTGGACATCTCGTACCAGTTGCCGCCGGCGTTGAGCATCGGCGCCGGGTAGCCGCCGCCGAAGTTGTAGACCAGATACGAGCCGCGGGTGGTCGCGATCGCACTGGCCAGTTGTTCGCGGCCGTCGGCCGCGGGCCTGCGGCGCTGCGCGATGGCCGGCGACACGCACAGCAGTGCCGTGGCGCAGACGGCGGCGATGCGCCGGAGAGGTGGCGGCTGGGGCCCTCACGATCACCCTTTCGGCGTGGGAACGGGAGTACAGCAATTCCCATGGTTAGTCACATCCGCCACACAGTCAACTTTGGTCACAAATGTGCATCGTTTTGAGTCCGGGCGAATCACGTTCTGCCCGTTGGGCTTTGCTAGTGTGCCTCAGCGGCCGGGCGGGGCCAACCGGTATATCGCGCCTGCGGCGTCGTCGGTGATGTAGACGGCACCGTCCGGTCCGGCCACCGCGGCCACCGGCCGACCCCAGCGGGAGCCGTCGTCCGCCTGGAAACCGTCCACCAGGGTCTGCTGATCGGCCAAGGTGCCGTTGCGCCAGCCGAAGAACGCGACCTCGGGCGCACGCGGCGGCGTCCGGTTCCACGAACCGTGTACGCCGATCAGCGCGCCGGTGCCGTACGGCTCGGGCAGCTTCGGCGAAGGCTCATACCCAGCGGGGCCGAATGTGCGCCCAGGCTCTGTTCGATGGGCGGCAGCGCCGCACAGTCGAGTTCGGCCCCGTCGGCGTTGGTCTGCACATCGCGGATCAACGCGAGGTTGGGCGGCGGCCCGTCGGGATTGCAGTAGGGCCAACCCAATTCGCGCCCCGGGGTGAGCCGGGCCACGGATTCGGGCGGATGCTCGTTGACGTAGGCGGTGTCGATTCTGCCGTCCGAGGGCCGCGGCACGTTGTCGCGGTTGTTGACCGCGGTCCACACCGAGCCGTCCGGGGCGATGGCCAGCCCGGTGCCGTTACGTACGCCGGTCGCGAACGGCTCGGCCGGCCCGCCGCCCGGCGGAACCCGCATGACCGTCGCCCGCGGGGGTGTCGCGGTGCGATCCTTGGCGGAGATGTTGCCGGTGGACCCGATCGAGAAGTACACGGCCCCATCGGATCCCACTGCAACGCTCTTGAGCGCGTGCGCATAGGCGCCGCCCAGGTCGGGGCTCTTGCGCGTCGGGCAGATCCGGGGCGACGGTCCGGCGGTCGGTGGCCGCGCCGCGGGCGTACGTGTAGGCATCCACCCGGTCGCTCTCGGCGACGTAGAGGGTGTCAGCCGAGAACGCCATCCCGTGCGGCTGGGTGAGCCCCTCGAGCAGGACCCGGGACTCGGGCGCGCCGCCGGGCTTCGGTGTGAACGCGACGATCTCACCGGCGGACGGCACCGACACCAGGAGTGTCCCGTCGGGTGCCCAGGCCGCGAGCCGGGCTCGCGGCAACCTGGCCCACACCGACATCGACCAGCCTGCCGGCACCCGGGCCTGCCGTGGCGTGTCGAAGGGCGCCTGGGCCAGGTCGGCCGGAACCGCCACGGTCACGGCGGCCGGCCCGGGCGAGATGGGCGCCCCCGCAGTCGGCGCCCTCGTCGTGAGCTCCGTCGACGGGGGAGCCGTCTGCTGCGCCGGGGGCGGCGCGGGTGAACACGCCGCGAGGAGCGCCGCGGCCGTCAGGGCCGCGACGCTCTTCTTCGGGCTGGATCTGATTGCCCGGCTAGGCGGCAAGCCCCGCATGCATCTCCCAGATCAGGATCTCGGTAGGTTGCAGCGCGGTGACCTGCTGGCCGCCGGAGGCGGTGAACCGCACCGCGTCGCCCTCATGCAGGGTGCCCGCGCCCTCGAGGGTGACCTCGCCGCGTGGCACGAACAGGTGCAGGTAGGGCGCTTCGGGCAATTCGACGGACTGGCCGGGCTGCAGTCGTGCACCGTGCAGTGCCGCGTAGCGGTTGCTGATGCTGATCGCCGTGCTGGTCCCGGTGTTCGGGCATGCCGGACGCGATGGTCACCAGGCCGCCGCGCAGGAGTTCGTCGTCGATCTCCATCTGCTGATACCCGGGCGTGATGCCGGCCTCGTCGGGGACCACCCACATCTGGACGAAATGCACAGGCTCGCTGTGTGTTTCATTGCCGGTCAGGGTCCAGGAGTCGTTCTTCTCCGAGTGCATGATGCCGCGGCCGGCCGACATGCGCTGTGCCAGGCCCGGATAGATGACACCGGAGTGGCCGGTCGAGTCCTGGTGCACCAGCGAGCCGCGCAGCACCCACGTCACGATCTCCATGTCGCGGTGCGGATGCGTGTCGAAACCCATGCCGGGCGTGACGGTGTCGTCGTTGTTGACCAGCAGCAGTCCGTGATGGGTGTTGGCCGGGTCGTAGTGGCCGTCCGAACGAGAACGAGTGCTTGGAGTCCAGCCATGAGATCTTCGGTCGCCGGGCGGTCATCGGCACGCCGGATATCGATCACGGGTGCGGGTGCGGTGTTGGAATTCACGCGGAGTCTCTCCTGGGGCTTGGTTAACCAGCGTACTGGCCTGTGCCCGGGTCAACATAGATGACGTATCATGTATTCCATGTGGCTGACTGAAGCGCAACAGCGGCTCTGGCGCGACTATCTGGCCATGACCGGCCGGTTGCAGATGGCCATGCACCGGCAGTTGCAGCAGGCCTGCGGTATGACCCTGGCCGACTACGACGTGCTGGTCGACGCTGTCCGAACGCGGCCGGCTGCGCATCGGCGAGCTGGGGGAGGCGCTCGGCTGGGAGCAGAGTCGGCTGTCCCACCAACTGCGGCGGATGCGCGAGCGGGGACTGGTGCTGCGTTCGGGCAGTCCCGATGACGGCCGGGGTGGCTTCGTCGAATTGACCGTCGACGGCCGGGCGCAGCTGCGCAGGGCGGCGCCCGGCCATGCCGAACTGATCCGCGCGGTGGTGTTCGACGGGATGACGCCGGCCGAGGCGCGCACGTTGCGGGAGTGGACAGCGACAGTGCTGGGCCGACTGGGCTGACGCCCCCGAGCTCGCCCGGCCTAGTCTGTCCGTCGTGGATATCAACGGAGCTAGTGCAATCGTCACGGGCGGCGCGTCCGGTATCGGCGCGGCCACGGCCCGCCAGCTGGCCGCCAAGGGCGCCAGGGTCGTCATCGCCGACCTGCAGGCAGATCGCGGGCAGGAACTCGCGCATGAGATCGGCGGGGCGTTCGTCAGCGTCGACGTCACCGACACCGGCCAGATCGAGGATGCGGTCAACACGGCGGTGGACCTCGGCCCGCTGCGTGCCCTGGTGAACTCGGCCGGCATCGGCTGGGCGCAGCGCACCATCGGCAAGGACGGCGAGTTCGCGTCGGCGCACAGCCTCGACGCCTACAAGAAGGTGCTCGCCATCAACCTGGTCGGCACGTTCGACTGCATTCGGCTGGCCGCGACCGCGATGAGCCGCCTCGAGCCCACCGAGAGCGGCGAGCGTGGCGCGATCGTCAACATGACCAGCGTCGCGGCCTTCGACGGCCAGATCGGTCAGGCCGCCTACTCGTCGTCCAAGGGCGGCGTGGTCGGCATGACGCTGCCGGTGGCGCGTGACCTGTCGGCCGTCGGAATCCGGGTGAACACCGTGGCTCCCGGTCTGATCGACACGCCCATCTACGGCGAGGGCGAGGCGTCGGAGGCGTTCAAGGCGAAGCTGGGCGAATCGGTGCTGTTCCCGCACCGGCTCGGCAAGCCGGACGAACTCGCGTCCATGGTGGTCGAACTGATCACCAACTCCTACATGAACGCCGAGGTCGTCCGCGTGGACGGCGGCATCAGGATGCCCCCCAAGTAAGCCCTGCCGGGCGCTGCCGCGAACGCGACTGTAGCGCTGCGGAATTTGGGCCGCAGTCATCCCGTTGGATGCCCATCTCGTCGATGTCTCCCACGCGGAAGGCCGAATACGGCGATGATGGGCGGTGACTGCACATCGCAACGGCAAGGTCTCCATCGTCGGGATGGGAAGTGTCGGCACCGCCATCGCGTACGCGTGCCTGATCCGCGGATCGGCCGCGTCGCTGGGGCTCTACGACATCTTCGCCAAGAAGGTGCGTGCCGAGGTGCTCGACCTCAACCACGGCAGCGCAGTTCGTGCCGCACTGCCGGGTGGACGGCGGCGATGACCTCGCCGTCACCGCCGGATCGCAGATCGTCGTCGTCACCGCGGGCGCCAAACAGAAGCCCGGCCAGACCCGGCTCGAATTGGCGGCCACGAACGTCGTCGATGGCGCAGGACCTCACGCCGAAACTCCTCGAACTGTCCCCGGACGCGGTGATCGTGTTCGTCACCAACCCCGTCGACGTCATCACCTACGCTGCCGCGGCTTCCGTCGACGTGCCGCCCGGGCGCATCTTCGGCTCGGGAACGGTGTTGGACTCCAGCCGATTCCGGTATCTGATCGCCGAGCGGGCCGATCTGGCCGTCGCCAATGTGCACGGATTCATCGTGGGTGAACACGGTGACTCGGAGATCTCGCTGTGGTCCAGCGTGTCGATCGGTGGGGTGCCTGCCGACCACTTCCGGATGAACGGCGAGTTGTTGTTCGACGAGGCCACCCAGACCCAGATCTCCTCCGACGTGGTCAACGCCGCCTACGAGATCATCGAAGGCAAGGGTGCGACCAACCTGGCGATCGGGCTGTCCACCGCGCGCATCATCGAGGCCATCCGTGGCCACCAGCACCGGGTGCTGCCGGTGTCGACACTGCAGACCGGTGCGTACGGGATCAACGACGTCTGCCTGTCACTGCCCACGGTGGTGTCGGCCGAGGGTGCGGGCCAGGTGCTCGAAATCCCGCTGTCGGAACAGGAACTGGCGGGGCTGCAGGCCTCGGCGGCGACGCTGCACGACGCCTGGGAATCGGTGCACCGTAACGTCTAAAGCCGTTCGGGCAGGCCGAATTTCGGGAAGACGGACGTATCCAGGAACGCGACGACGTGTGAGACGCCGTCCGGCTTCACGTCCAGGACATGCAGCTGAAACGGCTCGTGCACGCCGCTCTCCGGGTTGAGCATGTACATGGCCGCGGCGGGTTGCCCGTTGGCGGTCAGCGGCAGCAGACGCATATCGCCGGCCTTCTCCGCCGGGCAGTTGCGGTGGATGAGCGCGCCGATGGCAGGCCCGCCCTGGTACCAGCCGGTGAACGGCGGCATCTCCCAGACGGCCTCCTCGGTGAACATCGTCACCAGGGTGTCGATGTCGTAGTCCTCGAACGCGGCGATGTAGCGGGCCAGCAGGTCCCGCGCCTCCGGCGATTCCGGCGCGGCGATGGTGTCGTCCTGGCTGGGACCGACGGCGTCGAGCTGTGCGCGGGCCCGCTGGAGCAGGCTGTTGACGGCCGCCGTCGTGGTGCCGATGGCGTCGGCCACCTCGGCGGCCTTCCACTGCAGGACGTCGCGCAGCACCAGCACGGCCCGCTGCCGCGGTGACAGATGCTGCAGCGCCGCGATGAACGCCAGCCGCACCGATTCGCGGGAGCCGACGATCACAGACGGATCCGCCGGATCGTCCGTCCCGTCCGGCAGCGGCTCCAGCCACGGCACCTCGGCGCGCACTTCGAGTTCGCCGTGCGGATCCGAACTGGGCGCGCCCAGCCCCGTCGGCAGCGGCCGGCGCTGACGACCCTCGATCGCGGTCAGGCAGGTGTTGGTGGCGATGCGGTGCAGCCAGGTGCGCACCGACGACTTGCCCTCGAACCGGTCGTAGGCCTTCCAGGCGCGCAGGTAGGTCTCCTGCACCAGGTCCTCGGCGTCGTGCAGGGAGCCGGTCATGCGGTAGCAGTGCGCCAGCAGTTCGCGCCGGTACCGCTGTGCGTCGGCGAGAAAGGCGTCCGGATCTTCGTCGAGACCCCGTGCGAGCACGCTCACGGCACCGAGCTTACGCAGGGGCACCGACAACGGGTCGCTACGCTGCTCAGATGCCCGAGATCCCAGACCACTCGCGCGGAGCGGACCTTCGACGGTGTCGGCGGCGTCCGCATCGTCTACGACACGTGGACCCCGAACTCGACGGGCGTGCCCCCAAAGGTGTGGTGATCCTGTCCCACGGGTTCGGCGAACACGCCCGCCGCTACGACCACGTCGCGCAGCGGTTCGGCGCCGCCGGCCTGGTGACCTACGCCCTCGACCACCGCGGACACGGCCGCTCCGGCGGTAAGCGGGTCTACGTCAAGGACATCTCCGAGTACACCGGCGACTTCGCCACCCTCGTCGGGATCGCCGACCGGGAGCACCCGGGTGTGCCGAAGATCGTGCTCGGGCACAGCATGGGCGGCGGCATCGTGTTCGCCTACGGTTCGGACCGGCCCGCCGACTACGACCTGATGGTGCTCTCGGGCCCCGCGGTGGCCGCCCAGGACGACGTCAAACCGATGCTGGCGATCGTCGGCAAGGGTCTGGGTGCGCTGCTGCCGGGCGTCCCGGTCCAGCAGCTCGACGCCAACGCGGTGTCGCGCGACCCCGACGGTGGTCAACGCCTACAACGACGACCCGCTGGTCTGGCACGGCAAGGTGCCCGCGGGCGTGGCCCGCGCGCTGCTCAAGGTCGGCGAGTCGATGCCGCAACGGGCCCATGCCATCACCAAGCCGCGTGCTGGTGGTGCACGGCTCGGAGGACAGCCTGATCCCGGTCGCGGGCAGCGAGCGCATGGTGGACTGCCTGGCGTCCGACGATGTGCATCTCAAGATCTACCCCGGCCTCTACCACGAGGTCTTCAACGAGCCCGAGCGTGACCGGGTGCTCGACGACGTCGTCTCGTGGATCGGTGCCCGGACTTGAAGGCGGGTGGGAAAGCCCTTGCCTGCGTTGCCGTTCTGCTGCTGGCGTTGCTCGGGGCCGGATGTTCGCACCAGAAGCCGTGGGTCGAGGACGAGGTCACGTTCGTCGCCGACGGACTGACCATCCACGGCACCTACCGGCATCAGCCGGGCGCCCCGGCGGCGCCCGCCGCCCTGCTGATCTCCGAGAGCGGCAACACCGACCGCAACGGCGACAACGCGGTGGCGGGCCCGGTGGGCAACATGCGCCAGCTCGCGGAGTACCTGTCCGACCACGGGGTGGCCAGCCTGCGCTACGACAAGGTCGGCACCGGCCGGACCGGCCTGGGCCCGTACGCCAAGCAGCCCGGCCGACGTCGGTACGGCCGTCTTCACCGCCGGCGCCCAGGCCGCGATCCGGTTCCTCGCCGATCAGGCCGGCGTCGACAAGAACCGGCTCTCGGTCTACGGCCTCGGCGAGGGCACCACCCACGCGATGGCACTGGCCACCGACCCGGCCGCCGACGCCCCGAAGATCCACTCGCTGGGCCTGCTGCAGCCACTGCCCGGCCGCTACCTGGACCTGATGACCGTCACGGCTGCGCAGCCAGACCGAAGCCGCGGTCAAGGCCGGCGGCAAGACGCCGCAGCAGGCCGACGGCGTGCTGGCGGCGTGGACCGCCGCGGTCGCCCAGGCGCGGGCCAACGGCACGGTGCCGCCGGGACAACTGCCCGACGGCATGAGCGCCATCCTCAATCCCGGCAACGTCAAGGCGGTCGTCGAGGCCGACGCCGTCGACCCACTGGCCGAAGCGGCCAAGATCCCGGCAGGCACCCCGGTGCTGCTCACCTGTTCGGATTCCGACGTCCAGGCCGGCTGCGACGCCGTCAAGCCGCTGGCCGACGGCGCTGGCGCACACCGCGCTGACCCTGGTCGAACTCAAGGGCGTCAACCACGTGCTGCGCGACGACCCGACCGACAACGTCGCCAACTACGCCAAGAAGGCCCCGCTGTCGCCGCAGCTGACGACGGCGCTCGACCAGTTCGTCGACGAAGTAACCCTAGGATTGACGGCATGACGAAAACCGTTGTCGCCGAACGGCTACGGCGGCCCGGAAGTGCTCGCGGTACACGACGTCGAGCTGCCACCGCCGGGCGACGGGCAGGTGCTCATCGACGGTGCGCGCCGCGGGCGCCAATCCGATCGACTACAAGCTCTACAGCGGCACAGATGGGTGACGACCCGGCCGCCCTGCCGATGCCGGTGGGGATGGAGGCGTCGGGTGTGGTGATCGAGGCGCCGGCCCGGGCGCGACGGCTACACCGGTCCGCTGCAGGCCGGCGACGAGGTGATCGTCACCAACATCAGCAACGGCTACTCCGACCAGCGTGATCGCCGACGGCCGCCGAGGTCGGCCACAAGCCGGCGAACCTGACCTTCGAGGAGGCCGCCGGTCTGCTGCTGGTCGGTGAGACCGCCTGGCACCTGTTGACGAACACGAATGTGGGGACAGGCGACACCGTCCTGATCCACGGCGCGCGCCGGTGGCGTCGGGCAGATGGCCGTCCAATTGGCCGTCGCGCGCGGCGCCCGGGTGATCGCCACCGCCAGCCCGGCGCGGCACGAACAGCTGCGCCGGCTAGGCGCCGAGCCCGTCGACGTACGGTCCCGGACTGGCCGACCGGGTTCGCGCCATCGGGTTCCGTGGACGCCGCGCTCGACCTCGTCGGAACCGACGAAGCCCTGGACACCTCGGTCGAACTGGTGGCGGACCGGACCCGGATCGCGACCATCGCCGGTTTCGCGCGGGCCGGCGAGCTGGGTATCGCGGCGCTCACCGGAGCCGACGGCGGGCAGGCCATCCGCGACGCGGCCCGGCCGGACCTGATCAAGCTGGCCGCGGCCGGGCAGCTGAAGGTGACCGTCGACAAGGTGTTCCCGCTCGCCGACGCGGCCGACGCGCACCGCTATCTGCAGACCGGGCACGCGCACGGAAAAGTCGTACTGGTTCCCTAACCTGGCGCCCATGACCGACGACAAGATGCTGGCGCGCATCGCCGCACTGCTGCGCCAGGCCGAAGGCACCGACAACGCCCACGAAGCCGAGGCGTTCATGGCCGCGGCGCAGCGGCTGGCCACCGCCACGTCGATCGACCTCGCGGTGGCGCGGTCGCATTCGGCGAAACGTGAAGCGGCGCAGACGCCGACGCAACGCACCATCACCATCGGCGAGGCGGGCACCCGCGGGCTGCGCACGTACGTGCAGCTGTTCGCGGTGATCGCACACGCCAACGACGTGCGCTGCGACGTGGCGTCCAACTCGACCTTCGTCTACGCCTACGGGTTCGCCGAGGACATCGACGCCACGCACGCGCTGTACGCCAGCCTGGTGGTGCAGATGGTGAAGGCGTGCGACGCGTACCTGTCCACCGGCGAGCACCGCCCGACCCCGACCATCACCGCCCGGCTGAACTTCCAGCTGGCCTTCGGCGCCCGGGTCGGGCAACGGCTCGCCGAAGCGCGCGAGGAAGCCCGCCGAGAAGTCGCCCGGGACAAGGCACGCGCGCCGGGCACCGCGATCGCCCTGCGGAACAAGGAGATCGAGCTACGCGACCACTACCGCGACGCGTCGAAGGCGCGCGGCACCTGGCGGGCGACACGGCGATCGGCGGGGTACTCGTCGGCGGCCCGGCGCGCCGGTGACCGCGCGGGCAAGCGGGCCCGGCTCGGCGGCTCCCCGGAATTGCCCGGTGCGCGCGCACGCCTCTGCAGCGGTGACCGAGCGGGACGCCCAGCGCGCCGAGGTCTACGCCGCCGAGGAGTTCGTGCGGACGCTGTTCGACCGCGCGGCCGAGCACAGTTCCCGGCGCCATCGACTTCTTCGGTACCCAGCTCACCCTGCCGCCGGAGGCCCGGTTCGGTTCCGTGCAGGCCGTCGGTGACTACGTGGACCAGGTGCTGTCGCTGCCCGCGGTCGGTGACCGCTGGCCGGTGTCGGCGGTGACGGTGCGCGGCGCGGCGCGGTGCCACGGCCGCGCACTACGAAAACCGTGACGGCACAGCGGTGATCGCGGTCCCGGAGCGCACGTCCACGGTGGGCGCTTCGGGAACTGGTGGTGCTGCACGAGATCGCCCATCATCTGTGTCCGGTCGAACCGGCGCACGGAGGCGGAGTTCGTCTCGGCGTTCTGCGAGCTCGCCGAGACGGTGATGGGTCCCGAGGTCGGGCACGTGCTGCGGGTCGTGTACGCCAAGGAGGGCGTGCGGCTACGGTAGGCCGGTGACCGAACCGAACGCCACGGCCGTCGACGAGATGCTCAACAGGCTGGTCCTCGAGCACGACGACGGCGCTGGAGGATGCGCTGGCCGACAGCGCGGCCGCGGGACTGCCGGCCATCGAGGTCTCGCCGCAGGCGGCGCAACTGCTCTCGCTGCTGGTGCGGATGGCCGACGCGCGCCGCATCCTCGAGATCGGCACGCTCGGCGGCTACAGCACGATCTGCCTGGCGCGGGCCGCCGGACCCGAAAGCAGCGTCGTCACACTGGAATACGAGCCCCGGCACGCCGAAGTGGCCGCCGCCAACCTGCGCCGCGCCGGGGTGGCCGACCGGGTCGAGATCATCGTCGGGGCGGCGCTGGACACGCTGCCGACGCTGACCGGGCGGTTCGACTTCGTGTTCATCGACGCCGACAAGGAGAACAACTCGGCCTACGTGCAGTGGGCGATCGAACTCGGCAGGCCCGGCACGGTGATCGTCGTCGACAACATCGTGCGCGACGGCCGCATCCTCGACCCGGCCGCCGACGACCACCAGGCGCAGGCGGTGCGGGAGATGCTCGAGATGATGGGGCGCCACCCGAAGTTGGACACCGCCGCGATCCAGACGGTGGGCGTCAAGGGCTGGGACGGCTTCGCGTTGGCTTTGGTCAGTTGACCGCCGAGAGTGTACTTGTTGCACGCTTTTTCGCGATTTCCGTGCAACAACGACACTCTCGCCGCCCTGCTCGGCCTCAACGCCGCCACACGGGGGCCGTCGCCGCGGCGCGCAGCGCGCCGACGATCGACTGCTCCGTCGGCTCTGAATCGCTCGGTGGGTGCCGGAACCGAGATCGCGACGACGTGCCCACCGGCGACGCGTCCGGCGATGCCCGCGGCCGAGATGCCTACGGTGTGCTCGTCGCGGTCGAACGCCACACCGCCGGTACGGATCTGCTCGATTTCGGCGCGCAGGCCCGCGGCGGTCGTCGCGTCGAGTGCGGCCAGCGCGGGTTCGGCGTCGTCAGCGCCGCCAGCGCCGCCTTGCCGTTGGCGGTGCCGGCCAGCGGGAACCGGCCGCCGACCGCCGACACCGCACGCAGCCGGTGCGTGGACTCCACCTGGTCGATGAACCACATCTGCTGACCGCGCAGCACCGACAGGTCGACGGTCTCCCCGGTCGCCGCCGCCACCTCCTCGATGACCGGGCGGAACGCGGCGACCAGCTGCGCGCTGTCGGCGCTCGTGAGGTCCGAGCAAGGCGGTCGCCCAGCCGGTAGCGGCCGTGTTCGTCGACGCCGGCGAAGCCCACGTCGACGAGTGCCACCAGGAGCCGCCGGGCGGTCGACTTCGCCAGCCCCAGGTTGGCGCCGAGGTCGACCAGCCGCAGCCGGCCCGGTGCCGTGGCGATCTCGTCGAGGGCGGCCGCGGCGCGGCGCAGCACCTGCAGGCCGTCATCACGACCGCTGTCGCGAAACCCTTCCGCATCGGCCATCGCCGTCACTATATTGGTCCGCATTCCGAATCGACAAGATTCACTATCCGGCACTTGGAGGTCACCGGTGGGTCTTCCGGAGGGGCGGCACTTCTTCCGCGGCGACGACGGCTACGAAGTCGGCGCGCCGCGCGACGGTCTGGAACGCCCGACTCCGCAACGGTTCCCCGACGTCGTCGTGCAGGCCGTCGACCCCGGCGGACGTGGTCGCCGCGATCCGCTACGCCGGGGCGCACGGGTACCGGGTCGGGGTCCGCTCGGGCGGGCACAGCTGGGCGGGCAACCACGTGCGCGACGGCGGTCTGCTGCTCGACGTGCGCCGCCTCGACCACTGCACCGTCGACCCGGCGGCGATGACCGCGGTGGTCGGCCCGGGCAAGGGCGGCAGCGAGCTGGCGGCCGAACTCGCCGCGCAGGGGCTGTTCTTCCCGGCCGGACACTGCAAGGGCGTGTGCCTCGGCGGCTACCTGCTGCAGGGCGGCTACGGCTGGAACAGCCGGGTGTTCGGTCCGGCCTGCGAGAGCGTGATCGGCCTCGACGTGGTCACCGCGGACGGCGAACGGCTCTACTGCGACGCCGAGAATCATCCCGACCTGTATTGGGCGGCACGGGGTTCCGGCCCCGGGTTCTTCGCCGTCGTCACCGCGTTCCACCTCCGGGTGTACCCGCGGCCCGCGGTCTGCGGCAGCAGCCTCTACGTCTACCCGGTCGAGTACGCCGACGAGATCTTCACGTGGGCACGCGGCATCAGCGCCGAGGTCGACCGCGGGTCGAGTTCCAGATGGTCACCTCCCGGGCGGTGCCCGCCGCCGGCCTCGACGGCCCCGGCATCGTGATGGCGTCGCCGGTGTTCGCCGACTCCGAGGAGGAGGCCGATCGAGGCGCTGTCGATCCTGCAGACCTGCCCGGTGCGCGAACGCGCCACCGTGGCCGTCCCGTACGCGCCGGCCGAACTGCGACGCCTGGTACGACGCCGTGATGAGCAACTATCCGGCCGGCTACCGCTACGCCACCGACAACATGTGGACCTCGGCGTCTGCCGACGACTTGCTGCCCGGGATACGGCGCATTCTCGAGACGATGCCGCCTCACCCGGCGCACATGCTCTGGCTGAACTGGGGTCCGTCGCCGCCGCGGCAGGACATGGCCTACAGCCTCGAGGACGAGATCTACATCGCGCTGTACGCCGTGTGGAAGGACGCCGCGGACGACGACACGCTACGCCGACTGGGCGCGGTCCAACATGGCCGCGATGGCACCCCTGCAGACCGGCGTGCAACTGGCCGACGAGAACCTCGGCGTGCGGCCCGCCCGGTTCGTCAGCGACGACGCGTTGAGCAGGCTCGACCGCGTCCGCGCCGGCTACGATCCCGACGGCCGGTTCCACAGCTGGATGGGACGGCCATGATGAACTACCTCGGGTACCGCGTCGGCGACGCCGACACCGCGTTCGGGCGGTTCTTCGACCCGAAGATGGCCCCGCTGCCGCGACACGTCGTCACCGCACTCGAACACGGTCCGCAGGCCGCCCCGACCCTGCTCGACTTCGATTCCGCCGCAACGCTTCTCGAAGCGGGGCCGCAGCAGACGGAGAACGGCTACGGGACGACTGCGCGACGGCGGCATCCAGGTGTCGGTGCGCACGGACATGCCCGGTGTCACGCCGGGGATGTGGGCCTGGTGGTTCGGCTGGCACGGCAGTGACGCGCGGCGCTACAAGCTGTGGCACCCCCGGGCGCACGTGTCGGCGCAGTGGTCCGACGGCGGCGGCGACGGCCGCTATGTCGGCCGCACATCGGTGGTGCACGAGTACCTCGGCTCGGCCTACACCAAGGCCGCCATCCAGTTCGTCGAACCGTCCGTCCTTGGCCTGGACCCGGCGGCCGGTGAGGTGGCGATCTGCGCCCGCCTGGGTTCGGCGGATCTGCCCGTCGACGTCGGTTGGCTGATCCATCACGTCCGCCCGACGCCGGACGGATCGGAGATGCGCTCGCGCTTCTGGATGGGCGGCCGGCATGTCGCGGTGCGCCGAGGTAATCGGTTGGCCGACAGAGCCGTTCGACCGATCGCGGCCCGGCAGCTGCCCGATCCGCGCGACCTGATGGTGCACTGCGCGCAGGAGATGAGCCACCTGGCGGGATTCCTTGCGGAGCCTACGCCACGCTCGGCGATCCGTAGTTGAACTTTATGCACCCGGCCACCGTTGGTTCTGTCACGATGTGGACAGTGGGCGGAAGGATGGGAATCATGACCGAGCGTCACGAACGCGACCATGACAGCCAGCCGGCGAGGGGTCCTCCTCGGAGCCGGCGCGCTGGGTGCGGGCGTCGCCCTCACCGCGTGCGGCGGTGGGAAATCCGAATCACCGGCGGCCCCGACGAGTCAGGCGGAGTCCGCCGCCCCGTCCGCGGGCGCCTCCGCCAGCCAGGAGGTCAAGGTCGCGGATGTGCCCGTCGGCGGCGGACTCATCCTCAAGGACGCGAAGGTCGTCGTCACCCAGCCGCAGGCCGGGCAGTTCCATGCCTTCAGCGCGGTCTGCACACACAAAGCGGTGCACCGTCGCCACCGTCGCCGACGGGGAGATCGACTGCCCGTGCCACGGCAGCCGGTTCAACGTCACCGACGGCGCCGTCGTCAAAGGGCCTGCGACGCAGCCACTCCCGGCCAAGACCGTGACCGTGACGGGCGACGTGCTGACGGTGTCCTAGAGCGGCTAGCTGCAGACCGCGCCGGTCGCCGCCGAGCCCACCAGCTTGGTGTACTTGGCCAGCACGCCGGTGGTGTACTTCGGCGGCAGCGGCTCGAAACCGGCCTTGCGCGACTCGAATTCGTCGGCGTCGACGAGCAGGTCCAGCGTGCCCTTGCCGACGTCGAGCCGGATCGGGTCGCCGTCGCGCAGGAACGCGATCGGTCCGCCGTCGACGGCCTCGGGCGCGACGTGCCCGACGCACAGACCGGTGGTGCCGCCGGAGAACCGGCCGTCGGTCATCAGCAGCACGTCCTTGCCGAGGCCGGCGCCCTTGATGGCGCCGGTGATGGCGAGCATCTCGCGCATGCCCGGCCCGCCCTTGGGGCCCTCGTAGCGGATGACGACGACGTCGCCCGCGGTGATGGTGCCGTCCTCGAGTGCGTCCAGCGCGGCGCGTTCGCGTCGAAAACCCTTGCGGTGCCCTCGAACACGTCGGAGTCGAAGCCCGCCGACTTCACCACCGCGCCCTCGGGCGCCAGCGAGCCGTGCAGGATCGTGATGCCGCCGGTCGGGTGGATCGGGTTGCTCAGCGCCCGCAGCACCTTGCCGTCGGGGTCCGGCGGTGCGATGTGCGGCGAGGTTCTCGGCCATCGGTCTGGCCGGTGACGGTCAGGCAGTCGCCGTGCATCAGGCCGGCGTCCAGCAGGGCCTTCATCACCACGGGCACGCCGCCGATGTGGTCGACGTCGAACATCACGTGCTTGCCGAACGGCTTGACGTCGGCCAGGTGCGGCACCTTGGCGCCGATCCGGGTGAAGTCGTCGAGCGTCAGCTTCACGTCGGCCTCGTGGGCGATGGCCAGCAGGTGCAGCACCGCGTTGGTGGACCCGCCGAAGGCCATCACCACCGCGATCGCGTTCTCGAACGCCTCCTTGGTCAGGATGTCGCGGGCGGTGATGCCGCGGCGCAGCAGCTCGACGACGGCCATCCCGCTCCTGCGGGCGAACCCGTCGCGGCGACGGTCGGTGGCCGGCGGAGCGGCACTGCCGGGCAGCGACATGCCCATCGCCTCGGCGGCGCTGGCCATCGTGTTGGCGGTGTACATGCCGCCGCAGGCGCCCTCGCCGGGGCAGATGGCGCGCTCGATGGCGTCGACGTCCTCGCGCGACATCAGGCCGCGCGCGCACGCACCGACGGCCTCGAACGCGTCGATGATCGTGACGTCCATCTCGGTGCCGTCGGACAGCTTGGCCCGGCCCGGCAGGATCGACCCGGCGTAGAGGAACACGCTGGCCAGGTCGAGCCGGGCGGCGGCCATCAGCATGCCGGGCAGCGACTTGTCGCAGCCGGCGAGCAGCACCGAGCCGTCGAGGCGCTCGGCCTGCATGACGGTCTCGACGCTGTCGGCGATGATCTCGCGCGACACCAGGGAGAAGTGCATGCCCTCGTGGCCCATCGAGATGCCGTCGGACACCGAGATGGTGCCGAACTCCATCGGGAAGCCGCCGGCCTCGAACACGCCTTCCTTGACGGCCTTGGCCAGCCGGTCGCAGCGACAGGTTGCACGGCGTGATCTCGTTCCACGACGACGCGACGCCGATCTGCGACTTGGCGAAGTCGTCGTCGCCCATGCCTACCGCCCGCAGCATGCCGCGGGCGGCGGCCTTCTCCAGGCCGTCGGTGACGTCGCGGCTGCGGGGCTTCATGTCGGGTGAGCCGCTGCGCGAGGATCGACGCTGAGGGCATGCAGCAAGTATGCCTTCGGGCTATTTCGCGCCCAAATCCATTTTTGATACCCCTCTGGGGTATCCGGTACGGTGGATGGCATGACTTCCACCCGGATTCTCGCGGTCCTGGCTGCCCTGGTGACCGCCGTCTTCCTGTCCGCGTGTAGCAGCAGCCCGGCCGCTGACGGACACACCGATCACGACCACGGCACCTCCGAGTCGCCGGTGGTCGCCGGCGCAGCCCGCGGGCTTCGACGCCGACGATGTCGCCTTCGCCACCAACATGATTCCGCACCACCAGCAGGCCGTCGACCTCGCCGCGCTGGTGCCCGACCGGTCGACCAACCCCGAGGTGATCACAGCTGGCCCAGCAGATCGCCGCGGCCCAGCAGCCCGAGATCGACACCATGAAGGCCTTCCTGGTGCAGTGGAAGGAGAACCCGGGCGACGAGCACGCGGGCACGGCGGCGCACGGCGGACATGGCGATGGCCGGCATGGTCGACGAGGCCACCATGGCGAAGCTGGAGACGCTGAAGGGCACCGAGTTCGACACGTTGTGGCTGCAGTCGATGATCGGCCACCACCAGGGGGCCATCGAGATGGCCAAGGCCGAACTCGCCGACGGGCAGAACGTCGACGCCAAGCAACTCGCGCAGAACATCATCACCGCGCAGCAGGCCGAGATCGACCAGATGAAGAAGATGCTGGGGAGCAAGCCATGACCACCGAATCCGAGGCGCACGAGCCCTACGGCTACGCGCCGAACAAGGACAACTACGCCAAGCGGCTGCGCCGCATCGAGGGGCAGGTCCGCGGCATCGCGAAGATGATCGACGAGGACAAGTACTGCATCGACGTCCTCACCCAGATCAGCGCGGTCAACAGCGCGCTGCAGTCGGTGGCGCTGGGCCTGCTCGACGAGCACCTCGGCCACTGCGTCAGCCACGCGGTCGCCGAGGGTGGCGACGAAGCGGACCGAAAGCTCGCCGAGGCGTCGGCGGCCATCGCGCGGCTGGTGCGTTCGTAGGGCGATTTCGCCGGGTCCAGTGCCCACCAAGGCGTTTGCTGGGTGCGTCTGGTGGCACGTCCGCGCGAGCGGTGATCGTCACAACCCGGGCATCCTCACAGTGAACCCACAGTGCGTCTCGTGCGTAACAAAAGCCAAGGTCGGTCCGACAGGCAGGTCACATCGGCGGGGCGTTGGTGAGCTGCTGCCCCGGTTCGGGCGTTCGGCACGACCGATAGCTGGGCTGCTGACTGTGCGACACTGGACGAAGATCAACACTGGAGGTTTGGTATGCGACGGCGAGCGAGAAGCACGCTGGCAGCGACGCTGGGGGCCGCCGGCCTGGTTGCGGGACTGGTGCTCGGCGCCACGCCGGCATCTGCCGATCCGGACCCGAACCTGAACCCCGGCGACCCGGTCGTCGTCGACGCGCCGCCGCCACCTGACGCTCCGGCGCCCGTCGCTCCGCCCGCGGATGCACCGCCGCCTCCGGCCGACCCGCTGGCAGTTCCGCCGCCTCCGCGACCCGTGGCAGTTCCGCCGCCACCGCCGCCCGCGCCGGTGATCCGTTCGCCCCGCCGGCCCCCGTGGACCCGGCGGCGGCCACGCCCGCGCCCGTGCCTGCGCCCAACAACTACGGGGCGCCTGCGGCGATCCCGGCGGGCACGCCCGCCGGTCAGAACCCGACACCGTTCACCGGCACGCCGCCGTTCCGCCCGCCGTCGTTCAACCCGGTGAACGGTTCGATGGTCGGTGTCGCCAAGCCGATCTACATCAACTTCGCGGTGCCGATCGCGGACCGCCAGCTGGCCGAGCAGGCGATCCACATCTCGTCGGTGCCGCCGGTGCCGGGCCGGTTCTACTGGGTCAGCGACACGCAGGTGCGTTGGCGCCCGCAGGACTTCTGGCCGGCCAACACCGTCGTCAACATCGACGCCGCGGGCACCAAGTCGACCTTCCGCACCGGTGACTACCTGGTGGCCACGGTCGACGACAAGGCCCACCAGATGGACATCATGCGCAACGGGAAGCTGGAGAAGACCTTCCCGGTGTCGATGGGCAGGCCCGACGGCAAGCACGAGACCAAGAACGGCACCTACTACGTGCTGGAGAAGTTCCCGGACATCGTGATGGATTCCTCGACCTACGGTGTGCCGGTCGACTCCAAGGAGGGCTACAAGCTGAAGGTGCAGGACGCCGTTCGCATCGACAACAGCGGCACCTTCGTGCACAGCGCGCCGTGGTCGGTGGCCGATCAGGGCAAGCGCAACGTCAGCCACGGCTGCATCAACCTCAGCCCGGCCAACGCGCAGTGGTTCTACGACAACTTCGGCAGTGGCGACCCGGTCGTGATCAAGAACACCGGTGGCGGCTGGTACAACACGCCCGACGGTGCTTCCGACTGGCAGATGTTCTAGAAGTCCAGCCACCGAAAACCCCCGCACGCCAACGGCGTTGCGGGGGTTTTCGATTTCGGGCCTGCTAGCTCCAGATCCGCACCCGCTGCTCGGGCGGCAGGAAGAGTCGTCGGCCGGGTCGACCTCGAACGCGTCGTAGAAGGCGTCGATGTTGCGGATGCACACCGTTGCACCGGAACTCCGGCGGCGAGTGCGGGTCGATCGCGAGCCGTCGGATCGCCTCGGCGTCACGGGATTTCGTACGCCACACCTGTGCCCAGCCGAAGAACACCCGCTGCACGCCGGTCAGTCCGTCGATCACCGGCGCCTCCTCGCCGCCCAGCGAGAGTTGATAGGCCAGCAGCGCGATCGACAGACCGCCCAGGTCGCCGATGTTCTCGCCGACGGTGAACGCGCCGTTCACGTGGTGGCTGGGGCGTCGCCCCGCCAGGCAACGTGGGCACGAAGTCGTCGTACTGCTCGATGAGAGCCTTTGTGCGGAGACCGAACTCGCTGCGGTCGGCATCGGTCCACCAGTCGACGAGGTTGCCGTCGCCGTCGTACTTGGCGCCCTGATCGTCGAAGCCGTGCCCGATCTCGTGCCCGATCACGGCGCCGATGCCGCCGTAGTTGGCCGCGTCGTCGGCCTGTGCGTCGAAGAACGGCGGTTGCAGGATCGCGGCCGGGAACACGATCTCGTTCATGCCCGGGTTGTAGTAGGCGTTGACGGTCTGTGGCGTCATGAACCACTCGTCGCGATCCACCGGGCCGCCCAGCTTGGCCAGTTCGCGGTCGTAGCCGACCTCGTGTCCGCGGCGGTAGTTGCCGTACAGATCATCGCGGCGGACAACGAGATTCGAATAGTCCCGCCACGTCTTCGGGTAGCCGATCTTGGCGGTGAACTTGTCGAGTTTGACCAGTGCCCGCTCGCGGGTCTCCGGAGTCATCCACTCCAGGCTGGTGATGCTGACCCGGTAGGCCTCGCGCAGGTTGGCCACCAGCTCGTCCATCCGGGCCTTGTGCTCGGGCGGGAAGTACCGCTCGACGTAGAGCTTGCCGAGCGCGTCGCCCATCAGGTTCTCGACCAGTGCGACGCCGCGCTTCCAGCGTTCCCGGATCTCCTCGGTGCCCGACAGCGTCTTGCCGTAGAACGAGAAGTCCTCGGCGACAAGCTCATCGGTGAGCATCGCAGCGCGGGCGTGAATCAGGCGCCAGCGGGCCCAGCTCTTCCAGTCGTCGAGATCGGCGGACGACCACAGCGCCGCGAACGCGGTCAGGTAGTCGGGCTGGCGCACCACGAGTTCGTCGGCCTTCGCCGGCGAACTGCCGAGCGCGGTGATCCATCCGGTCCAGTCGAACCCCGGCGCCTCGGTGGCCAGGTCGGTGAATGCGCGCAGGTTGTAGGTCAGGTCGGCGTCGCGGCGCTTGACCACATCCCAATGTGCCGCGGCCAGTTCGGTTTCCAGCGCGACGATGCGGGCCGCGGTCGGTGCGTGCTCCTCGGGCGTGCCGCCGTCGACGAGCGCGAACATCCGCGCGATGTGACCGGGGTAGGCCGCCAGGATCTCGGCGTGCTGCGGGTCCCGGTAGTACGACTCGTCGGGCAACCCGATACCGGACTGGTTGACGTGCACCAGGTAGCGCGACGAGTCCTTCGAATCGGTGTCGACGTAGAGCCCCGCGCCGCCGCCGACCCCGGTGCGCTGCAGGGCGCCGAGCACCGCGGCCAGCGCGTCGGCATCGGCGGCGCCGTCGATCAGCGCGAGCTCGTCGAGCAGTGGTTGCACACCGCGCCGCTGCACCGTCGCCTCGTCCATGAAGCTGGCGTACAGATCGCCGATGCGCTGCGGATCGGTGCCGTCGGCGGCGCGCTGCGGACGGCGGCCTCGGCGATCAGATCGCGCACCTGTTCCTCGGCGCGGTCGAACAGCGACCGGAACGCACCGTCGGTGGCCCGGTCGGCGGGTATCACGTAGTCGGTCAGCCAGCGGCCGTTGACATGACCGAACAGATCGTCCTGCGGCCGCGCCTGGGCGTCGACGTGGCTCAGGTCCAGGCCCGAGTGGATTGCTGCCCCAGTTGTTTTAGCCGTCACCCCACCCACTCTTCCAGACGCCGCCGGGTACCCTCACGGCCATGCCCGACGGCGAGCAGACCTCCCAGGACGCACTCGACGTCGGGGCGCCGTCAGACGCAGACCCCCACCGGCGGCGTCTTCTCCCGGTACGGCATCGCCTCGGCACTGCTCGCGCTGCTGTGCGTGGCGGCCGTCGCGGTGCTCGCGGTGATCTGGACGACGCATCACGCCGCGGCCGCCGAGCGCACCTACCAGACCAATGCGATGCAGGCCGCCGCCGATTGGACCGGGGTCCTGATCAACATGAACAAGGACAACGTCGACGACAGCCTGCAGAAGCTGCACGACGGCACCGTCGGTCAGCTCAACGCGGACTTCGAGGCATCGATCGAGCCGTACCGCGATGTCGTGCAGACGTTGCAGTCGCAGACGACGGGCCGCATCGAGGCGGTGGCCATCGAGAAGATCCACCGCGACCTCGACACGGCGCCCGGTGCGCCTGCCGCGCAGCCTCACACCGGAGCTGCCGCCCGGAATGGCCGCGCGCACCGACACGGTCATGGTGGTCGCGACGTCGGTGAGTCAGAACGTCGGCGGCCGGCCGCAGACCGTGCGCTGGAATCTGCGCCTCGACGTCTCCGACGTGGACGGCCGGCTGCTCGTCTCGCGGCTGGAGTCCATGCGGTGACCTCGGTGGTCGTGCCATGAGAAATGTGTTGCGCGTACTGGCTTTTGACATCGTCGGCCCGCTGGCGGCGATTGCCGCGCTGCTGATGATCGGTGTGTTCCTGGGCTGGCCGCTGTGGTGGGTGGCCGTCGCGTCGATGCTGTGCCTGCTGGTCGTCGCAGGCCGTGCTGATCAACTTCTATCTGATGCGCCGTGACCGGGTCACCGTCGGCACCGACGACGACGGTCCCGTGCTGCGGCTGGCATTGGTGGGGTTGGTGACGGCGATCCTGGCCGCGGCGGTGATCGTCGGCTACACGCGCTGGACCGTCCCGGACCGCCAGCTGCGCAACGACACCGACGAGGTGGTGCGGCTCGCGACGGCGGTGTCGGAGGCGACGGCCACCTTCTCGCCGCAGGATCCGGGGTCCTCGATCGACCGCGCGGCG
Source organism: uncultured Solirubrobacterales bacterium (assembly GCA_963725525.1). Classification (GTDB taxonomy): domain Bacteria; phylum Actinomycetota; class Thermoleophilia; order Solirubrobacterales; family Solirubrobacteraceae; genus Palsa-744. The sequence goes on along the minus strand of CAVRYP010000008.1, from coordinate 32,351 downwards.
TCGATGATGGGGCCCGAGCAGGCCGCCGCGTTCCGGGAGAACTTCGGGAAGTCGACGCTGGACCTGGCCCGCAAGAACATCTCCGCGCACGCGCAGACGATCTCGGCCGGGCTGGAGGCGCTGGGCCCGGCCGCGGCCAGCGTGGCAGTAGTGATGCGGGGCGTCCAGAGCGCGCCGGGGCAGCAGCCCAGCCGCGCCGTGATGGCGCTTCGCGTGACACTGGCCAAGCAGGACGGGCGGTGGCTCGTCTACGACGTCGCGCCGATCAACGGCTGATCAGACTCCCGCGTCAGCGCAGCCGGGCGTGGTCCACCTTGAGGCAGCGGTCCATCACCACGGTGATGCCGGCGGACTCGGCGTCACGCGCCACCTGTTCGTCGAACAGACCCAGCTGGAGCCACAGTGTCTTCGGCCGCTGCGGCAGCGCGAGTACATCGGCGAGCACCGCCGGCCAGTTCGCTCCGGCGCCGGAAGACGTCGACCAGATCGGGCACCACCGGCAGGTCGGCCAGGCTCGGATACGTCGGCACACCGTCGATCTCGGAGATCGTCGGATTGACCGGGTACACCGTGTAGTCGCCGGTGTTCCTCAGATAGGTGTAGACCTCGTGGCTGGCCCGGTTCGGGTTCGCCGACGCACCGACGACCGCGATGGTCTTCGTCTCCCGCAGAATCCGCTGCAGATCCGTCACGTCTCGATCAGCCCTCGGGGCGCTGCGCACGGATCCGGGCGAATCGGTCGGACAGCCGCCGTATCCGGATCACCAACGAGGCCGGCGGGCTGACCCGGCCATCGAGGTAGATGCACCAGATCCTCGGTCGGCACGCCGATCCGCGACGCGAACTCCTGCTGGGACAGGCCCGATCGGGCCACCAGTGACCGGATGTGGCGCGCCGCCTCCGCGCGTTCGGTGGCTTCGAGGTGCTGCCGACTGCGGATCAACACCTCGGACAGGGCCCGGGTGATCCCCTGGGGCGGGGCGGTCTCGAGAACCTCCTCGACCTGTCGGGCCGTGCGGCCGTAGGGGTCACGCTTGATCGCGACGACGATCCGCTGCCACACCGAGATGTCGCCGGTCTCCAGTGCCGACCGGATGGCGGTGGTGGGCCAGTACTCCACCGGGCGGGCGCCGGTGCCGTTCTCGGGGTGGTGCGCGTTACCGGTGTCGGCGGTCAACGTCACCTCGATTCCTCCAGCATGGCCACGGCTACGGACAGGCAGCGCCGCCTGACCCGGTCCCAATCCGAATCCCGATCCGATCCGGCGTCGGTGCCGGACGCTTCGGCGTCTTCGTCACTGGGCCGCGGGTCGGCGAGCCGCCGGACCAACTCGGTGGCCACCCATTGTTGCTCAGACGGTTGACCACAGTAATACCTGTCCATGTCGGCCAGCACCACCGCTGCGGTGTGGGTGTTCATCGCGTCGACCAGATCGGCGAACTCCTCGAAGTCACGGCTGCTGTTGCGGCACATGATCAGGTAGCCCGCCAGCCGCAGTGTCTCGGCACCCGTGGGGATCTGCAGCCGGTCGCCGGTGGGTAGCTGGACGTTCGTGGTCTCCACCGGGGCGAGGCGCTGCATCACCGGGGAGGGATCGCCGGCGTTGAGCGACGATTCGGTGTCCAGCGCGTCCAGCGCCACCGACAGCCGGCCGCGCCACACCGTCACCGGATGCAGCGGCCGGGACCCGCGGTGGTGGCTGTGGCCGTTCTGATCCGCGGCGCGTCCGGCCGGCCTGGACTGCCCCGGCGCGGTGAGCGTCCGGATCCGGACGGTGTCAGCGGTCGCGTTGGCACGCGCGTCGGCGATGACCACCGTCGCCGCCCTTCACCCGGCCGGCCAGATCACCCAGGCCCGCGCACCCGCGCAAGGCCAGCGGATCGGCCACGGTGATGGCGTCGGGAGCCATGTTCTTCAGCCGGGCCGCCGATTTGACCACCATGCGCAGGTCCGGTCCGGGCGCCACCAGCGCGGAGATGTCGTCGGGGATGATCACCAGGTCGCCGAGATCGACCTCGGGCAGTGGCTTCTCGAAGTCCACCGACGGCAGCAGCCTGTCCAGCCAGCGCGGCAGCCACCAGTTCCACTGGTCGAACATCGCCATCAGCGCCGGCACCAGCACCAGTCGCACCACGGTGGCGTCGACCGCGATCGCCACCGCGCACGCCACGCCCAACTCGGCGACCAGGGGCATGCCCGCGAAGGCGAATCCGATGAACACCGCGATCATGATCAGCGCCGCGCTGGTGATGGTGCGGGCACTGGTGGACACCCCGTACGCCACGGCGTCACGGGTGTCGCCGGACTGCAGGAACCGTTCCCGGATCCGGGTCAGCAGGAAGATCTCGTAATCCATCGACAGCCCGAACGTCAGGGCCAGCACCAGCGGCGGGATGGTGCTGTCGATCGAGGAGATGGGCTGCGAAGCCCAGGCGCTCGCCCCAGCCCCACTGGAAGATCATCACCAGGCTGCCGTAGGCGGCGGCGACCGACAGCACGGTCATCAGCACGCCCTTGAGCGCCAGGAACACCGACCGGATCGCGATCAGCAGCATCACGAACGCGATCAGCGCGACGGCCGCGAACACCAGCGGCTGTGTCGCGGCGACGCGGTCGTCGAAGTCCTTGATCAGCGCCGTCGGCCCACCCACGGAGATGGTCGCCGCGTCGGCGCCGGGCACCTTCGGCAGTTGTTGTCGCATCCAGTCGACGGTGTTGCGCGCCGCCAGGTCCTCGGGATCGACGGCGAGCACCCCGCTGAGCAGAACGGTGCGGTTGTCGTCGGAGAACACGGGCGGTGCGACCGACACGACGTTGACCGCGCTGCCCATCTGGTGCGCGACGGCGTCGACGACGGCGGTGTGGGCCGGGGTGGTGGCGTCCCCGTCGGGGAACGTGACCAGGACGCGGACCGGGCCCAGCGCACCGGGGCCGAGCGCCTCGGCCGCCGCCCCGACACCGCCGCGAATCTCGTGCGACGCCGGGAACTGCCGCAGCATGCTGTTTCCCAGCACCATCGAGAACGCCGGAGCGGCCAGTGCCAGCAGGAACGCGGTGGCGGCCAGCGCCGACAGCCACGGCCGCTTCATCACCGACCGCACCCAGCGGGTCCAGAACCGCGACTCCGTCGTTTCGCCGCGCCGCGACCAGCGCAGCAGCGACGACCGTTTGGCGGCCGAGCGTCCGAACGTCGCGAGCACCGCCGGAGTCATGGTGGTCGACGTCAGCACCGCGACGGCGACCGCCAGGATCGCGCCGGTCGCCATCGACGAGAGCACCGGGGTGTCGATGATGTAGATCGCCGTGACGGACGCGATGACGGTGAGACCGGACAGCACCACCGCCAGACCGGAGGTGGCCATCGCGGCGTCCGTCGCCTGCGCCGGGTCGCGGCCGGCGCGCAGTTCCTCGCGGAACCGCATCAGGATGAACAGCGAATAGTCGATGGCCAGTGCGATGCCGAACATCGACACCGTCGTGGTGGCGAACACCGACATGGTGGTGAACGTCGACAACAGATAGACGATGCCCATCGTCACCACGACCGTGCAGACGCCCAACGCCAGCGGGATCGCCGCGGCCGCCAGCGAGCCGAACACCGCCAGCAGCACGATCAGCACGATCGGCAGGTTCCACCGCTCGGCCTCGGCGATGTCGTGCTTGGTGGCCTCCGACGCGGCGGCACCCAACGCGCCCTGACCGATGACGTACAGCCGCACCTTGCCGTTCGACGTCTCGCCGGGCTTGATCGCCGTCGACGCCGACCTTCTCCCGCAGCTGTCTGGCGACGTCGACGGCGCCGGTGTTGTTGAAGTCCAGCTGTAGCGCCACCACGTAGGGTCGGTCGGGTTGCGGTGACGGCTGCAGGCGATCCGGCACCATCCTTGATGCTGGGCACCTCGGCGGCGATGCGCTGCAACTTCTCGACCGCCGAGTTGATGTCGGCGTAGGTGGCGTCAGGCCGGGGCGCGGCCACCAGCGCGAGTGGGGAGGCGCCTTCCGCGGGGAAGTGGTCCTCGATCTGGTGCTGCACGTGCAGCGACTGTGAACCGGCCACCTCGAAACCGCCACCGGTGAGATGGCCGGACTGGGTCAGCGCCAGCCAGACGGCGGGCACGAGTGTCAGCAACCACGCAGCGAAGACCAGCCAGCGGAATCTGCGCAGGTTGCTGCTCAGTCGCATCATGAACTGCTGGATGGTGGTCTCCCCGTCATTCTCTCCCGAGAGCGTGCCCGAGAGCCTACCGCAGCACGCTGTGATCGACGTCGCCGTAGTAACCGCTGAGCTGCGACGACGACGCACCAGGACCGCTGGCACGGTGTGCGGGATTGGCGGGCCCGGCCGCCCGGATGGCAGGATGGGCCTCGGCCGTCACCAGGTCGGGGACCTCCGTGAGCCGGAAAATCGCACGAGCCTGCGGACCGGCGGATGCCCGTGACCGTTAGGAGTCCTTCCCCATGGCAATGTCCGGAGCTCACCAGAAGAGCCGTCGCGGCCTGGGTGCCGTCTTCACCGCCACCGCCGTCGGCGGCGTCGCCACCGTGCTGCTGGTCGCCCCCGGAGTCCCGTCTGCGGACGCCGCGGCGGACCCGTGCGCGGCGAGCGAGATCGCCAAGACGGTCGGCAACGTGGCCATCAACATCGGCATGTATCTGGATTCGCACCCGCAGACCAATCAGGTGCTGACGACGGCCGCCGGGCAGCCCGCCGGCCCGCAGTCGCTGGCGTCGCTGAAGACCTACTTCGACGCCAACCCGCAGGCCGCGACGGATCTGCAGGTCATTCAGCGGCCGCTGACCGCCCTGACGACGAAGTGCAACCTCCCGATCAGTCTCCCGCAGGTGCTCGGTCTGATGCAGTCGGTGCAGCAGGGTGGGCTGCCGGCGGGTTTGCCCGCCGCGGTCTCACCTGCACAGGCGCTGTCGGGCACCACCGGCCCCGGCTCGGGCGCCGCCTCCGCCGTGACGCCGGCCGCCGGTACCGCGGCAGGCCCACTCCCGGTCCCGGCCGCCACGCCGAGCCGCTGACACTTCGTCCAGCACATACCGGCTGAACTGCGGATTCGTCGGCTCTGGTGAATGCATTTGGCGCAAGGTAAGAATGTTGTCGACGAATCTGATTAGCTTTCGGTTGTCAGATTCCACAATTGTGAACCGCTGAGCTGGCCCACCTGGCCCACCTGGCCCATCTGAAGGAGCCCGACCATGTTGCTCACTGCCCGTCGCGCGGTCATCGGTGCGATCGGAACCGGCGCTGTCGCCGGCGCGATGGTGCTCGCTGCAGCGCCGTCGGCCCTGGCTGATCCCCCGCCGAACTGCACCGCCGCCGATCTCGCCGGCGTTGCGTCCGGGGTCTCAGCGGCGACGTCCGCCTACCTGTTCACCCACCCGGATGTGAACGCGTTCTTCACCGGCCTCGAGGGTGCCCCGCGTGACACCGTGCGGGCCGAGGTGAAGACGTACATGGACGCCCACCCGCAGGAGAAGGCGGAGCTGACCGGCATTCGCCAGCCGTTGGTCGACATCAAGAACCGCTGTGGCGTGGCTGCGCCGGCGGGTCCGGTGGCCGCCCGAACTGCCCGCACCCGCTGCACCGCCGGCGCCCGCACCGGCGGCGCCCGGCAGCTAGTGCCCACCGGGCACGACACTCCCGCGCATGAAGGCGCGGGGCACATGGTGCTGATGGTCGACGACGACCCGGATGTACGCACCTCGGTGGCGCGCGGCCTGCGCCATTCGGGGTTCGACGTCCGGGTGGCGGCGAACGGCAAGGAAGCGCTGCGGCTGCTGTCCAACGAGACCCACGACGCGCTCGTGCTGGATGTCCAGATGCCCGAACTCGACGGGGTGGCGGTGGTGACCGCACTGCGCGCGCTCGGCAACGACATCCCGATCTGCGTGCTCTCGGCCCGGGACACCGTCAACGACCGGATCGCCGGCCTGGAGGCCGGCGCCGACGACTACCTCACCAAACCGTTCGACCTCGGCGAGCTGGTGGCGCGGTTGCACGCGCTGCTGCGGCGCGCCGCGCTTTCCGATGAGCATTCCGACGCGATGACGGTCGGACCGCTGACCATCGACACGGCCCGTCGACTGGTGTTCGTCGACGGGGAGCGGGTCGACCTGACCAAGCGGGAGTTCGATCTGCTGGCCGCGCTCGCCGAGAACGCCGGTGTGGTGTTGAGCAGGCAGCGGCTGCTGGAGTTGGTCTGGGGTTACGACTTCGACGTCGACACCAACGTCGCCGACGTCTTCATCAGTTACCTGCGGCGCAAGCTGGAGCGCGACGGCGTCCCGCGGGTCATCCACACCGTTCGCGGGATCGGATACGTGCTGCGGGCCGATCCGTGACGGCGGCCCAGCGGCCCGGTTTTCGCGCGTCGCTGCGCACCAGAGTCGCCATCGCCGCGGCGCTCGCGGCGGCGGTCGTGGTCGGGGCGCTGGTGGTGCTGACCTCGATCGTGCTCGCCAGCAACGATGTGGCACAACTGGATCGGCGGCTCGACGCGATCGTCAACGCGAGTGTCAGCACCGGCGACCCCTGGGATCCCACCCACGGGGTGCTGTCCACGGGCCGCTCCGCCAGCACCGGACAGGTCATGTTCCAGCGCGGCTTCCAGCTGCCGAGCCTGCCGCCGGGCACCGAGACGGTCACCGTCAACGGCGTCGACTACCGGGTGCGCACGGTGACGGTCGACCGGCAGGGCGGGCTGCTGGTGTCGATCGGCATCCGGGCAGACAGCATCCTGCTGAATCCGGCGCGGATCCCGTTGTATGTGGCGATCGGTGTGGTGGCGTTGCTGATCGCGGCGGGACTCGGCTGGCTTCTGGGCGGTGTGGCCACCCGACCGCTGCGCCGGCTGACCGAACAGACCCGGCGGCTGGGCAAGGCAGGCGGTGACCAGATCGTGCCGGTGCACGGCGCGAAGGAAGCCGAGGACCTGTCCGAGGCGATGGTCGGGATGCTCACCCGGTTGGCGGCGGCGCAGGCGGCCACCACGAAGTCGTTGCAAGCGGCTCAGGACTTCGCCGCGAACGCCGCGCACGAGTTGCGCACGCCGCTGACCGCGATGCGGGCCGACCTGGACACGTTGCGCATCCACGCGCTGCCGCCGGAGGAGCGCGACGAAGTGGTGGCGGACCTGGCCCGGGCCCAACGCCGCATCGAGGCCACGATCACGGCGCTGGGTCAGCTGGCGTCGGGTCAGCTGGCTCAGGACGAGGACCGCGAGCTCATCGACGTCGAGGAGCTGCTGGACCGGGTGGCCCGCGAGAACATGCGGGTCGAGGCCGTCGAGGTCGAGGTGCGGGCCGAGGATGCCGGCGTGGTCCTGGGGTGGCCCGGCGGACTGCGGCTGGCGGTGGACAACCTGGTGCGCAACGCTGTCATGCACGGCCGTGCGACGCGCATCGTGCTGGCCGCGCACCGCCGCGGCCCACGGTTGGAGATCGTCGTCGACGACAACGGGCGCGGACTACCCGCCGAGGAGTACGACACGGTGCTCGGCCGCTTCTCGCGCGGCAGCACGGCGGCGGCGGGCGGCTCGGGTCTGGGCCTGGCGCTGGTGGCTCAGCAGGCCGCGCTGCACGGCGGCCGCATCGAGCTGTCCGACGGTCCGCTGGGCGGCTTGCGCGTGACCGTGACGATTTCTACCGTGCCCGTTTCAGCCGCGTGACCGCGCGCCACCCCAACAGCAGCACCGCCGTCACCGTCGACGCCACCACGACGAAGCTGACGGCGACGCCCTGACCGCTCACTCTGCGCAGCAGCATGCCGACGGCGACGGTGGCGATCCAGACGACGACGCCGGTGGGGGTCAGGGCCGTCGGGCGTCGCCAGCCACGCGACACCAGCCAGCCCGCGGCCGTGCCGGTGAGGAACGGCCACGCGGTCTCGGCGACACCGGTGAGTGTCAGGCCCTCGGCATGGCTGCGCCTGCCGATCGCGCAGAACACCAGCACGCAGACCACGTCGGCCGCCACGGCGGCAGCGGTCCGGGGTTTGACTGTCGTATCGGAACTCATTGCCCGACAGAGTAATTCATCAAGTCGAGATCGAGGGGGCTGACCTCGGTGACGTCGCGTGCGGCGAATCCCGGCTGCATCGGGGCGGGCTGGCCGGTGAAGAGCCGGTCGATGCCCTGCGGTGAAGCGACACGCTGATCGAGCCGGAACGACTTGATGACGAACGGCAAACCGTTGGCCGCCAATGGATCCGGTCCGTCGATCACGTGGAAGTGCAGGTGCGGGGCATCGGAGTTACCCGAATTTCCCAGTGCGGCAATGGATTGGCCCGACTTCAGCTCGTCGCCCGCCTTGACCGTGATGCTGCCCGGCTTCAGGTGTGCGTAGAGCGCGAAGTTGCCGTCGCCGAGATCCTGCACGATGTGATTGCCGGCGTACTGGTCCAGGGGCAGTCCGCTGGGCGTCTTGCCCGGCGTCTGTTCGGGCAGGTTGTCGACGACGGAAACCACCTTGCCGTCGCCGACGGCGTGGATGGGCGCGCCGAAGTAGGCGTAGCTCTCCAGGCTTGCCGGCTTCGTCGGGTCGCCGGTGAACACCCGGAAGTCGTCGGTCAGTTGGACGTAGTCGATGGCGAATCGCTCCGAGACGAAGATCTTTCCGTTGATCGGGTTGGCCGCCATCCGGTGCGCAGACATATCGCAGCAGCCGTTGGCGTCCAACCAGTTCGGGCCGTCCAGCGGAGGCGAGATCGACACCGGCTTGCGCGTCGACACCGTCACAGGTGCGACATCCTGGGTGACGTCGGCACCGACGAGTCCGGGCAGCTGGTTTGGCGACCTTCAGGTGAACCGAGTGGGTGAGGTCGGTGGGCACCTGGGCGCCGCCGTCGATCGCGACGTCGAGCCACACGATCGCGGTCTGGCCCGGCCCGAGCACGTTGGTGGCCTTCGGATTGCCCAGGGCCCGGGTCCAGTACGTGAGGTTGTCACCGGACAGGGTGAGCAACTTGCGGTCGCCGGCGGACACGGTCAGAGAGTCCATCGTGGCGTTGCCGCCCAGCGCGTTGGTCAACTGCAACTCGTAGGCCAGGTGGGTGCGGCCGTCGGTGGCCGGGACGGGGACCGGCTCGGCGATCGCCGAGCCGATCAGCGGCGTCGCCATCGGCGGCGGCGCCGGGTTTCGCGGTGGGTTCCGGGTTCGACTCCGACGAGCACGCCGCCAGCATCACGGTCGCGGTCAGGACGGCGACGGACGGTCGGAACGATCGTCGGACGAGCGCGGGTGGCGGCATGCGCCGATCCAATCACGCGAGTCTCGGGTGTCCGGTGATCGCCCGGTCGGCTCGGCTACCCGTCGCGCGGGGGACCGGGTTCGGGCGGGGGAAGCGGGCCCTGCAACGCGGTGTCGGCAGGATCGGGCGCGGCTTCAGGGTCGTCGAGGGCGCCGTCCGGGACGCCGGCGTCGGCGGACTCGATCAGATCCGGGTCTACCTCGCTCTCGGTGCGGAACATGAAGAAGAAGATCACCCAGCCGATCGCGGCGATGAAGATCCAGCTGACAAGGCGGTAGATCAGCATCGCCGAGATCGCGGCGGGCAGCGTCATCCCGCTGGACACCAGGCCGGGAACGAGGACGGCCTCGACCACCAGCAGACCGCCCGGCATCAACGGGATCGACCCCACCGCCCGCGCGGCCGCGTAGGCAACGGTCAGCCCGGCCAGCGACGGGTGGCCGCCGGCGGCGTAGGCCGCAAACGCCAGGCAGGCCACGTCGGCCACCCAGTTGAACAGTGACCAGCCGAACGCCGAACCGAGCTGGCGCCGGGTCAGGCTGACCGACTCCAGCTGTTGCAGGATCTCCCGCCACTTGTGCAGCCAGGTGTCGGCGGGTTTACCGCGCACCTGGTTGACCCAGGCCAGCACCCGCACACCGATGCCGTCGATCAGGTCGGGCCGCGACGCCACCGCCTGGGCGAGCAGCAGCAGCACGATGAAGCCGCCGACGGTGAACAACAGCGAGAAGGGGTTGTTCTTGGCGCCCAGCAGGAAGGCGCCGCCCAGGCCCAGCAGCGCGAGGCCCACCACCTGCAGCGCCCCTGACATCACCAGCTGCCAGGACGCCACCAGTGGGGAGGCACCCCACATCCGCTGCTGGCGGTAGATGAAGGTGGCCGAGAGGACGGGGCCGCCGGGCAGCGTCGTGCTCAACGAGTTGCCGGCGTAGAAGGCCGCTTCCGAGCGCCACTGGTTGATCACCACACCCGCGGACTTCAGCAGGGTGCGCTGAATCTGGGCGAAGCTGTGCATCGACAGCATCGCGGCCGCGACGGCGGCGACCACCCACCACCAGTTGGCGGTGAGCAGGCTGCGCCACGCCTTGGCGAGCTGGTCCCACACCAGGGCTGGCCTCGACCGCCAGCACGACGCAGGCGACGACGAGAACCGCCCAGCGCAGCCACCAGTACTTGCCGCGGGCCGGCGCTACCCGCGGCATGGCGGCATCCCTGGCCTGCGCTTCGTGGGACACGCCGTTCAGGGTAACGGCCGGTTGGCGCCGCTGTTCAGTGCTAGGCGCGGCGTGCCACGTGATGCGACCGGACCGTTACGCTGGCGACATGCCCCTACGCGCCAGGACATCGCGGATGAGGCGGTCAGCCCGTTGGTGCGCAAGATGGCGGCATGGGCCTGGCGATTGCTGATCCTGCTGGTCGCGGTCGTCGCGGTGCTGTGGGTGATCGCGAAGATCGAACTGATCGTCGTGCCGGTGGCGCTGGCCCTCATGCTGGCGGCGCTGCTGCTGCCGGCCGTGGACTGGCTGGACCGGCGTGGCGCGCCCCGCGGCGGCGCCGTCGCGTTGACGTTGTTGAGCAGTATCGCCGTTCTCGGCGGCATCATGACCTTCGTCGTCAGCCAGTTCATCACCGGTCTTCCCGGCCTGACCGATCAGGTCACCCAGAGCGTCGACTCCTTGCGCAACTGGCTCATCAACGGCCCGGCGCACCTGAGCAAGGAACAGATCGACCACGCCGGTGACTCGGTCATCGACGCGATGCGCGACAACCAGGCGAAGCTCACCAGCGGAGCGCTCTCCACCGCGGCCACCGTCACCGAGATCGTCACCGGCGCGCTGCTGGTGCTGTTCACCCTGATCTTCTTCCTGCACGGCGGCCGCAACATCTGGGCGTTCGTCACCCGGATCTTCCCGGCGACGGTGCGCAACCGGGTCGCCGACGCGGGCGTCGCGGGCTTCCACTCGCTGATCGGCTACGTTCGCGCGACCTTCCTCGTCGCCCTCGTCGACGCCGTCGGCATCGGCGCCGGTTTGGCCATCATGGGCGTTCCGCTGGCCCTGCCGCTGGCCTCACTGGTCTTCTCTGGGCGCGTTCATTCCCCTGGTCGGTGCCGTCCTCACCGGGTTCCTGGCCGTCGTGGTGGCCCTGCTGACCAAGGGCTTCATCTACGCGCTGATCACCCTCGGCCTGATCATCGCGGTGCAGCAGGTCGAGGCGCACGTGCTGCAGCCGCTGGTGATGGGCCGCGCGGTGTCCATCCATCCGCTGGCGGTGGTGCTCGGCATCGCGGGCGGCGGCGTGCTCGCCGGGATCGTGGGTGCGCTGCTCGCGGTGCCGACGATCGCGTTCCTCAACAGCGCGGTACGCGTGCTGGTGGCCGACGACCCGGCCGCCGAGGAAGCGCGTCAGGAGGCACTGCTCGGAGGACGACGCGAGTCCCGTCATCACCGCCGACGGCCGACGACGGTCCCGGAGTAGGCGATCCTCAAACGCGGCTTTCACCGCTAGAGCCGGCCCTCGCGGCGCAGCAGATCCTGCGCGCTCACACTGTCGCCGCGGCGGTGCGGATTGTCGTCGGAGCCCTCGCCGCGCGTACTTTCGCCGCGCGCGTTGACCCGCTTGGTGGCGGCCTCCGGTGTCGCCGGTACGGGACTGCTGAGCGACGGGAATCGCGCGGGTGGCCGGCTCGTCCGACCCGGCCCGGTCGGTGCCGTTGGCGCGCTGCACCGGGATGGCGGTCGTCGCCTCCGCAGTCCGGTGCCTGCGGGATGCATCGACCGGGTGGGCTCCGACGACGGTGTCGAATACTGTTGCGGCGCAGCAGATCCCGATGTATCTCGCAGATCGCCGAGCCACGACTCGATTTCCCGCTCGGCGGTCGGCTGGGTCGGCTGGGTCGGCGTGCTGGTGCGGCGCCGCAGCCTGCCGCTGCGTGACGGCGTCCGTCGCGTTGGTCACCGCGGCTCGCACCGCGTTACGCGCCGACGCGAAACGCGTTGTGGGCACGTCACTTTCGGACGGATCCTGGGACGGTGCGAACCGGGCGGTGCTCTCGTCCTGGGGCGGGCGCAGGCGGGCGGCCAACCGGGAGCGGGACGCGCCCTCCGGGCCGGGATGGGTCGGATCGTGTGGCGGCAGCGCCCGCTCGGTCGCCGGTGCACCGGCGCCGACCAGCGCGGGTTCGCGCCGCCCGGGCGGTCGGGAGTTTGCGTTCGTCGGGCAGGTGCGTCTCGCCCAGGCCGATCTTGTTCTGCAGCCGCTTCATCCAGCGCGGCGCCCACCAGCAGTCGTCGCCGAGCATCTTCATGATCGCCGGCACCAGGAACATCCGGACGATCGTCGCGTCCAGCAACAGCGCGATCAGCAGGCCGAACGCCAGGTACTTCATCATCACCAGGTCGGAGAACACGAACGCGCCCGCGACCACGGCCAACACCAGCGCGGCGCCGGTGATGAGCCGGCCGGTGGTGGCGGTGCCGATCCGGATGGCCTCAGTGGTGGACATGCCGCGCTCGCGGGCCTCCACCATGCGGGAGACCAGGAACACCTCGTAGTCGGTCGACAGACCCCAGATCACCGCGATGATCAGGCCGATCATCGGCGCCATCAGCGGCTGCGGCGTGTAGTTCATCAGGCCGGAGCCGTGGCCGTCCACGAACATCCACGTCAGTACGCCCATCGTGGACCCGAGCGTGAGTGCGCTCATCAACGCGGCCTTGATCGGCAGCACCAACGATCCGAACGCCAGGAACATCAGGATGGTCGTCGTGGTGATCAGCAGCAGCACCATCAGCGGCAGCTTGGCGAACAGGCTGTGGATGCTGTCCTGTTCCAGCGCCGGCGTGCCGCCGACGGACACCGTGACCCCGTGCGGCGCCGGCATCGCCCGCAGCTCCTCGATCTTCTTGGCGGCGTCGTTGCGGTTCTACAGACCGTTCTGGATGACCCGTGACCTCGGCGGATCCTTGGTCCGGCGCCGTCGGACCGGAGCGTTCTTGCCACATCTTCTCCGGGTCGTTGTCCGGGTCGGTGAACCCGGAGATCTGCAGCGCCCGGTTGCGGACCTCGGCGATCTGCTGGTCGGTGACCGGTTGCGCCGTTGTCGCTCTCGATCACCAGCGTCAGCGGCTCGGTGCGGAAGCCGGGGAAGATGCTGTCGAACTCTTCCTGGGCCGGTCGCACCGAGTTGTCCGGCGGGAGGTACTTCTCGCTGATGCCGCCGAGCGCCAGCTGTCCCAGCGGGATGATCAGCACGATCATGCCGATGATGATCGGTACGGCGAACGCCGCAGGCCGCTTCATCACCCGGTTGACCAACTTGCCCCAGAAGCCGTTCTCGACCTCTTGTCGGGTCTTGGTCTTCTGGGTCTTCTCGGCCAGCCAGTTCAGCCACCAGTTCGTCGGCTTCCAGTTGCGGAAGAACGGCACCCGCAGCAGCGTGCGCACGCCGAGCGCGTCGACGTTGGGCCCGAGAATGGCCAGCGCCGCGGCCAGCACGGTGATCGACAGGATCGCCGCCAGCATGACCGAGGCGATGATCGCGTAGGTGATCGACTTCAGGAAGCCCTGCGGGAACAGCAGCAGCGGCACCGAGGACGCGACGAGGATGACCGCGGAGAACATGACCGTGCGGCCCGAGGTCATCACCGTCCGGCGGACCGCGGCTTCGGTGTCGTAGCCCTCGGCGATCTCCTCACGGAACCGGCTGACGATGAACAGCCCGTAGTCGACCGCGATGCCGAGGCCCATCAGCGTCACCACCGGCTGGGCGAAGAAGTGCACCGGCGCGACCTCGGCGACCAGGCGCATGATGCCGAGCGCGCCCGCGATGGTCAGGCCGCCGATGATGGCGGGCAGGGCTGGCGGCGACCACGCCGCCGAAGACGAAGAACAGCACGACCGCGACCAGCGGGATGGCCGCGACCTCGGCGCGTTGCTGGTCGATCGCCGATCGTTCCGGTCAGCTCGCTGGCCAGTGGGTTCAGGCCGGCGAACTTGATGTTGCCGTCGTCGATCTGTTGAAGATCCGGTCTCGACGGCCTGGTAGTTCTTCAGGATCGTGTCGTCGTTGTCGCCCTTGAGCGGGATGCTGACGAACGTCTGCTTCATGTCCTGCGTCTTCATCTGCTGGACGGTCTCGTCGGTGCTGTCCGGGGCGCTTGAAGCAGCCGACCGAGCCGCACCATCTGGTCGGGGTGGTCCTTGACGACCTGCGTCCAGCTCGTCCGACGATCTTCTTCTGGACCATCGCGGGATCGTCGACGGTCTTGCCGTCGGGCGGCGGTCAGATCGCGACGACGTGGCTGGTGCGGTCACGGCCGTAGGCCTTGTCGGCCACCAGCGACGCGTGCACCGACTCGCTGCCTTCGTCGTAGAACCCGCTCTGGGTGACGTGCTGACCGAGGCTGATGCCGTAGACGCCGCCCCCAGGCACAGTGCGACCATCACCCCGATCACGATGTATCGGTAGCGATATACCGTTCGACCCCACCAGGCGAACACGTAGGCTCCTAACGCTCTTCAAGTTCTATTCGTGGCCAACCGCCCACGGGTGTCGGCCGTTCAATTCGGTGTCGTCCACGTCAAGTCCGAGATGTCAAGTAGCGAGGACAGCGGCCGGAACGGCTGCAGCCAAGCTCCCTGCTCTGGTAGCGAATCTAGGCCGATTCGCGGTAGCGGCTCCCGGAAAACGCCCGGAATGTCCTCCAGGTCGACAAACTCCAAGCTATCCGACGCTAGCGCCCAGCTGGCATGTTCACGAAATCCGAGTACCTGGACATCGATGTCGTCGTCGCGGGCGATCTCCTCCAGCGGCTGCCGGAAGGCCTGGCCGTCCGCCGACGCCACCAGCAGTGCCGCGAGCCCTTCGGAGCGCCGCAGCGCGATGTGGTCGAGCATGTCGCTGTCGACATCGCTGTCCTCGTCCACCTTGGGTTTGGCGAAGACGGCAAACCCGACGTTGCGCAGTGCCTCGACCCACGGCCGCACCACGTCCGCGCTCCCGGGTGCGATGTTGGTGAACACCGTGGCCTCGGGTTCCACCGAGATCGATCTGCCCGGTCGCGGGACTGCGCCCAGCGTCTGCGAGATCTCGGCGGTGCGGCCCAGCAGCCATCGACCCAGCGCGTCGAAACGCGGCCGGTGCGCAGCGGTCGGACGTCCGCCCAGGATCGACCCCAGGCCCATGTCCAGGTTGGGGGCGTCCCACACCAGAAGCACCCGGCGGACGTCGACCGCGTCCGGGACGGTGACGGTGGCGCGGTCGTCGCGGCGTCGCCGGGTGCGACTTCGGTCACACTCATGCGCGCTCCCACACCAGTTCCGTGACGGCGCTGCCGGCGTGCTGGGCCTTGGTCTCGTATTTGGTGATCGGGCCGCTCCACCGAGATGGGCATGCGCGGCACCTGCGGCGACGCGCCGCAGTCGGGGCTCGGCGTCGCCGACCTCGGCGATCTGCTCGGCGTAGCCCGCATGATCGGTCGCGGCGTGCAGGATCCCGCCCGGGCGCAACCGGTCGGCGATCAGGGCAACGGTGGACGGCTGAAGGAGCCGGCGCTTGTGGTGCCGCGACTTTGGGCCACGGGTCGGGGAAGAACACCCGGACCCCGGTCAGCGACTCCGAACCGAACATGTGCTCGAGCACGTCGACCCCGTCACCGCGGACCAGCCGGATGTTGGTGACGTGTTCGCGGTCGATCGCCGCAAGCAGCTGTGCGAGCCCGCGCCGGTAAACCTCCACGGCAACCACGTCGACGTCCGGTTCGGCCTTGGCCATCGCCAGCGTCGACGTTCCGGTGCCGGAGCCGATCTCCAGCACGACGGGCGCGCTGCGACCGAACCACTCGGTGGTGTCCAGTGGCGTGACGGGGTTGGTCGGGCGTCCGGCCTGCGCGCCGAGCTGCGGCCAGAGCCGGTCCCAGGTCTGCTGCTGACCCTCGCTGATGGTCGACCGGCGGGACCGGAAGCTGGTGACGCGGGGATACAGGTGCGAGTCGGAATCGTCTGCGGTGTCCGCGGGGGCCGGCGCCCTGCCGAGGGCGAGATCCGCCGACTCGGCTCCGCACTGCGCACGCATCCCCCCATCGTCCCGCATGAGCGTGCCTACTCCCGCATCGTGGTGCAGATTGATACCCAACAGTTGCCTACCGGCCTTTCCACAGGCGGCGGGATCCGGGTCGCGGGCCGCGCCGGGCAGGTGTCACGATGACGACGACATGAGCGGACACGGGCACCAGATCTTCACCGACGGCCTGGTACGGTTGGCCACCCACACCGCCGCACCCCGGTTGGCGGCACTGGCCCGACGGGTCGGCGCTCCGGTGACCGTCGCCGTCCACGGCCGCCACGGCGTCGGGGTCAGCACGGTCACGGCGGTGCTGACCGCCGCCGGGATCCGGGTGCGCGACGCCGACGCCGACCGCGCCGACGTCGACGTGCGGGTGATCGCCGAGGTGGTCAAGCCGGAGGACACTGCGGCGCTGGCAACGGAGCGCCCGACGCTGGTGGTGCTCAACAAGGCGGACCTGACCGGATTCGGGCCGGGGGTCCGATCGAGGCGGCCCGGCGCCGCTGTGCGGACCTCGCGGCGGCGTACCGGGACACCCGTATCGCCGCTGGTCGCGCTGCTGGCGATGGCGGGCCTGGACCCGGGCGTGCTCGACGACGCCGTACTCGATGTCGCTGCGGGTCCTGGTCGCCGAGCCCGCCGACCTGAGTTCCCCCGACGCATTCGTCGGCGGCCCGCACCGGCTGCCCCGCGCTGCCCGGCAACGCCTCGCCGAGCGCCTGGACCTGTTCGGGATCGCACACGCCGTGCTCGCACTGCGCGCCGCACCGGACACCGACGCCGACGAATTGCGTCGGCTGTTGCGGCGGGTCAGCTGCGCCGACGAGGTGTGCGCGCGGATCGACGGCCTGGCCGCCGAGGTGCGCTACCGGCGGATGCTGGCCGCGATCACCGACACTGGAGGCGATGGCAAGCCGCGACGCCGGGGTCGACGCGTTCCTGAACTCCGATCGGACCGTCGGAGCCCGAATGCAGCCGCCGCCGAGGTGATGAGTGGCGCGGGAATCGCGGTCGATACCGGTGCGGGAGCGGAGGCACATCTGCGTCGGGCCGTGCGCTGGCAGCGCTACAGCGCCGGCCCCGTCACCGCGCTGCACCGCGCCTGCGGCGCCGACATCGCGCGGGGTTCGTTGCGGTTGCTTGCCGGGGGTGGGCGATGACGGGCGGGGTTGAAGCCGCCGACGAGTTCGTCGCCGCGACTCGGTGTGCCGGTGCGCCCACCGGCCGTCCGGCGCCGCAACGCGGTACTGGTCACCGGGCCCTGGCTGGCAGGGTCCACCAGCATTGCCGCGGCGCTGCGTGACCGGCTGCCCGACACCGAGTTCGTCGAGGCCGACGACCTGCGACCCGGCGATGCCCCGGTCGGCGGTGGTGTTCGTGGTCTCGGCGGCGGGGCGGTTGACGGAATCCGACTGCGCCCTGCTCGACGCCGCGGCGGCGCACACCGATCTGGTGATCGGCGTGGTGTCCAAGATCGACGTGCACCGCACATGGCGCGACACGCTCGATGCCGATCGCGTGGAATTGGCGGCGCACCGGCAGCGCTACGCCGACGTGCCATGGGTGGGAGTGGCCGCGGCGCCCGATCTGGGTGAGCCGGTGCTCGACGAACTGGTCGATGTGCTCGAGGCCGGGCTCGCCGACGATTCGTTGGAGAAGCGAAACAGATTGCGGGCATGGGAGTTTCGCATCGATTCGACGATGCAGGACTACGAGAACGGCGCGGCGGGCATCGGCAGGCAGGCCCGCGCGGCGGCACTGCGCGAGCGCCGGGCCGACCTTCTCCGTCAGGGCAGGATGACCAGATCGGAGCGGGCGGTCGCATTGCGCGGCCGAACTCAGCAGGCTCGCCTCCAGTTGTCCCACTTCGCCCGGAACCGGTGCGCGTCGCTGCGTACCGAACTGTCCGACGACGCAGCCGAACTCACCCGCCGCACCGCGCCGGGCTTCCCGTCGTACGTGCGGGAACGGATCGGTGAGGTGGTGGCCGAGGTCGACGACGGAGTGACGGAGCATCTCGCGGACATCGCCGCCACGCTGGACCTGCCCGCCGAGAAGCCACCCGCCGCGACCGCACTGCCGGAGATCGCTGCGCCGTCCGCTGCGTCGCGGTCGCTCGAGACGCGGCTGATGCTGCTGCTCGGTGCCGGCTTCGGACTCGGCGTGGCGCTGACCCTGAGTCGGCTGTTCGCCGGACTGGCGCCGGGTTTCACGGTGGCCGCAACGGTGGTGTGCGTCGCCGTCGGCGTCGCGTTGACGCTGTGGGTGGTCGCCACCCGCAAGCTGCTCAACGAACGCGCGGCGCTCGACCGCTGGGTGGGTGACGTGGTGGGGGCAGTTACGCGCGACCGTCGATCAGTCGGTGGCGACGCGGGTGGTGGACGCCGAGCGGGACTGGACCACCGTGCTGATCGAACAGGGCGAGGCCCGCGACGCCCGGATCGCCGATGAGGTCCGGGCCGTCGACGCCGAACTGCGTGAGCACGCGATGGCCGGGGCGCGCGCGGTCGCCACCCGGGACCGCGAGGTCCCCGATCTCCAGCGCGCACTCGCGGCGTTGCGCGACGAACTGCGTGGGGGAGGATCCTGAATGGCCGAGAAGAGTTCGCTACGGCTCCGAATCGATCCCGAGGACTGGCTCGACGCCGACCTGCCGACCGTTCTGGTGGCGGAGCCGGACGTCGCCCTTCTCGATGTCGACCTGCCCGTCGTACGGGTGGCCGCGTGGGATGCCGTCGAGGTCGATGCGGACTCCGCCGACCGGCAGCTGACGCCGGCCGCGATGGTCCGCCGACCGCTGCCCGGAGGCGTCATCCGGGCCGCATCCCGGCGACGAATCCACTATCTGAATCGATGAACCGCCGCACTTGACGTCATCTGAATCGTTCCTGTGAGTTAACGGACATACTCTTGATTTACCGCGGCTATGTCACCCACGTTAACCTCTTACCAGGCACGACCGGGGCGTGGGCTTCGTCCCCGGTGGGATCATCCCAAATAACTTGGGCAGGAGAATTTTCATGACGGCAGCGACCATTCCGGGTCTCGACAACGCACCGACCACGCACCAGGGCCTTCTGGCCTGGGTTCAGGAGGTCGCCGAGCTGACGCAGCCTGACCGGGTGGTGTTTGCTGACGGCTCCGATGAGGAGTTCGAGCGGCTCTGTGCGCACCTGGTCGAGGCGGGCACCTTCCAGAAGCTCAACGAGGAGAAGCAGCCGAATTCGTATCTGGCGCTCTCCGATCCCTCCGACGTGGCCCGCGTCGAGTCCCGCACCTACATCTGTTCCGAGCGTGAGATCGACGCCGGCCCCACCAACAACTGGATGGACCCGGCCGACATGCGGCCGCTCATGACGGACCTGTACCGCGGTTCGATGCGCGGCCGCACCATGTACGTGGTGCCGTTCTGCATGGGTCCGCTGGGCGCCGAGGATCCCAAGCTCGGGCGTCGAGCTCACCGACTCCGAGTACGTCGTCGTCTCGATGCGCACCATGACCCGGATGGGCCAGGCCGCGCTGGACAAGATCGGCGACGACGGCTTCTTCGTGAAGGCCCTGCACTCGATCGGCGCGCCGATGGAGCCCGGCCAGAAAGACGTGCCGTGGCCGTGCAACGACACGAAGTACATCACCCACTTCCCGGAGACCCGTGAGATCTGGAGCTACGGCTCGGGTTACGGCGGCAACGCGTCGACATTCTCCTTGGCGAGCGGCTCGAGCTCCTCGGCGAGTATTTTCCGTCGCGGTCGGCGTCGAGCCCCTGCAGCGCGTAAGCGGAAAACTCCTCGTCGAAGACGCCAGTGATGCCGGATCGCCGCGATCCGTCCCTTGTCGTCGAAGACAATCTCGGCCGCCGACATCGACCCAGACATGCGGATGCGCGAGCGCCGCGACGGCGCGAATGAGAAGAAGCGCGATCAGGAGAGCGCGAAAGCGCAAGGAGCCCCCCGGTCGGCTACGGCCCATTCCCCCGAGCACGAGATCCGCCATCCACGCCATTCCGGGCGATTTCATGGTGACCCGGCTCAGGCGGGTGCGAGCGTTTGTCTCCGGCGGTTCCTTCGATCAGCGACGTGACGCTCCGGGTCGATGTTGAGGTGCCGGTCGTGGAAAGCCGACCACCTCCGGCCGATGCGCGATGCTGACGATCGCGGCGCCGGGCAAGCGCTCCTTCAGCAGCGCGTAGAGCTGCGCCTCCATCTTCGTGTCGAGCGCCGACGTGCCTTCGTCGATGAAGAGCCAGTTCGGCCGGAGAAGCAGCGCGCGCGCGAAGGCGAGCCGCTGCTGCTCGCCGACCGACAGCGCCAGCGACCAGTTGGCGTTCTCGTCGAGCCGCCGGACAAGTGGCCGAGCAGGCACGCTTCAGCGCCTTCGCGGCAGGTGCCATCGTCGAGCCGCGCGCGCGCTCCGGATAGCTGAGCACCTCCCTGAGCGTGCCGATCGGCAGATAGGGGCGCTGCGGCAGGAACAGGACACGCCGTCCTTCCGGCGTGCCGACTTCGCCCTCGCCCAAGGGCCAGAGGCCGGCGAGGACGCGGAACAGCGTCGTCTTGCCGCTGCCGGACGGCCCGCCGACCGAGACCGTCTCGCCCGGCGACGACATTGAGCCTCGCGTTGTCGAGGAGCGAGCGCGCCATTCGGGCAACCGCACCTCGACGCCCTTGACGCTTAGCGCGCTCGGCCGACGGCTGGAGCGATCCTGATCCGTCGGCCTGGCTGCCGCTCCTTCGCCGCTCCATCGCTTCGCCGAAGGTGGTCAGCCGGTCGACGACCGCCTTCCAGTCGGCGAGGATCTCTGGAGTAGGTGTCGACGAACCACGACAGCGCCCCCTGCACCCGGCCGAAGGCGTTGCCGTCTGCGTCAGGACCCCAAGGGAATGACGCCGGCGAAAGTAGCGCGGCGCGGCGACGACGATCGGGAAGACGCTCGCCGCCTGGCCGTAGAACGCGGTGAACCAGGTCAGCCGCTTGTTGTAGCGCATGTATTCCCACCAATTCCGCGTAGATGCGGCCGAAGGCCCGCCGAGCCGGCTTGCCTCGTCCGGCTCGCCGCTGATAGAGCGCGATCGCTTCGGCGTTCTCGCGCACCCGCATCATCCGGTAGCGGAAGTCGGCGTTGTAGCGCTGCAGCTCGAAGTTCACGCGCACCAGCGGCCGGCCGATCTTGTAGGTCAGCCACGAGCCGACGGCCGAATAGAGCAGCGCGACCCACATCATGTAGCCGGGGATCGTGATCCCGCCGAAGATCGGCAGGATGATGCTGCCGGAAAGCTCCCACAGCATGGCGGTGAAGGTGATGAGCGTCAGCACCTCGGAGAGCAGGTCGAGCACGATGTCGAGCGTCTGCGCGGTGAAGGCTGTCGCAGTCCTGCTCGATGCGCTGCTCCGGATTGTCGGTGCCGTGGCCGACGAGCTCCATGCGGTAGTAGGTGCGATCGCCCAGCCAGTCGCGGAAGTAGATGTCGGTCAGCCAGCGCCGCCAGCGGATCGTCAGCAGCTGCTGGAACCACAGGCGGTAGACGGCGACGAGGATGACGATCGCGACGAGGACGACGAAGTATCCCAGCTCGCCCCAGAACGCGTCGACGTTCTTTGCCTGCAGGGCGTTGAAGAAGCGCCCGTTCCAGTCGTTGACGAGCTTCAGAATGTAGACGTAGAAAATGTTCAGCCGAAGATCAGCGCCAGCATCAGCCGGCCGAGCAGACCCTCGCGCATGGTGAAGGCGAGGCCGAGGAAGCGGAACTTCGGCGGGTCGTCTGGAGAACCAGTAGGGTTTCGATAGCGCCCAGAGCTTGGCGAGAAAGCCGCGCGCGGCCGCCATCCTCAGGAGAAATTTGTCGATCATCGGGTGCCCCGGTCAGGAATCGCGGCATTCTTTGCCTGTTGCCGCGCCGGACCAAATGAAATCTTCCGTAGATTCATCGCCGCCGTGGGTGAAGATCAGGTCCTGGCGATGGACACGGCGAGATCGACCAGCGCGCGGTCGGAGCCGCGCGGGCCGATCAGCGACAGCCCGAGCGGCGAGCCGTCGAGCGGTCGCGAGCGGCATCGTGACCTGCGGCAGGCCGGAGAGCCCGGCGATGCAGAGGATGGAAAGCGCGCGCTCGCGATAGGTCTGCAGCGCTTCGCCAGAGAGATCGCGCTTCGGCGCGATCGCCGGCACCGTCGGCAGCATCAGTACGGCGTCGTCGCCGACGCAGCGCCTCGACCGCGTCTGCGCTGCGCCTTGCGGTTCTCCTCCGCTTCCGGCGCTCGTCGGCGCTGACCGTCTTGCCGAATTCGAAGCGCTCGCGCACGCCCGGCGTCATCGACGGGATCGCGCGATTCGATCCACGCGCCGTGCACCGCCCACGCCTCGACCGCCTGCAGACGCCGGAATGTCCAGTACCAGCGCTCGAGTCCCTTCGGGCGCGACGGTGACGCGCTTCGCCGGATCGCCAAGCGCGCTCGACGTCTTCCCCTCCACTGGCTTCGAGCGCATCGGCCTCGCGCTCGGAGAGAAGCTGCGCGAAGGCGTCGTCGGCGCGGACGCAGCCGCATCAGCGCAGAACGGCCTGCGCGTCCTCGCCGAGGAAGATCGGCGCCACGCGCGCGAAGAGCTCCGCGCTCGTCGGCGAAATAGCCGCCGTATCGAAGGACGGCGCGAGCGGCATGCCCGCGCGAATTGTCGACGCGCCCGTGCGTCGGGCGGATGCCCCAGAGCCCGCAATAGCTCGCCGGCGCGCGGACCGACCCGCCGGTGTCGGAGCCGATGGCGAAGTCGCAGAGCCCGGCCGCGACCGCGGCCGCCGAGCCCGACGACGAGCCGCCGGTGATCCGCCCTTCCGCGCGCACGTTGATCGGCTCGGGGAAATGCTTGTTCTGCCCGTTCATCGAGAAGGTCAGCTCGTCGGTCTGCGTCTTGCCGACGAAACGCGCGCCGGCATTGAGCATCCTTTGCACGATCGGCGCGCTCGTCGTGTGGATCGGGCTCTCCGCGCGCCTTGATCGGGCTGCCGCCGCCGGTCGGGTAGCCGGCGACGTCGAAGATGTCCTTGACCGCGAAGGTCAGACCCTTGAGCGGCCCGTCCGCCGCCGAAGGCACCTCGACCTCACCGTAGTCGAGGAACGCGTTGACCGGGTCGCTTCGCGAATGATCATTCGATCCTCCCTGGCCCATTGGGACATCGGCGGAGGCGAAGCGCAACATGTCGGGATCGGACGGAACGCCGACGCGTCTTCCGCTTCGCACCGAGCCCGAACGGCTATCTGCATCGCGGGCATGCGCTATTCGGCGCTCCTCAACGACAGCGCGCGGCGGAAGCGACCGGCGGGCGCTTTCTGCTCCGCATCGAAGACTATCGACCACACCCGCTCGCGCCCCGAATTCGAGGCGGCGATCTTCGAAGACCTCGCCTGGCTCGGTCTCATCTGGGAGGAGCCGGTCTTCAGGCAGAGCGAGCGCCTCGACGCCTACGCGGCGGCCCTCGACGAACTCGACCGGCTCGGGCTTCTCTATCCGGCCTTCATGACGCGCGCCGAGATCGCCGCGACGTCTCACGCCCGTGGCCCGCGATCCTGACGGCGCGCCGCTCTATCCGGGCGCCGAGCGAGACTGGAGCGTCGCGAAGCGGAAGGCGGCGATCGAGAGCGGCGCGCCCTACGCGCTCCGTCTCGACACGCGGCGGCTGCTTCGTGACCTCCCGCCGCTCATCGTGGAGCGAAATCGATCCCTTCGAAGAAAGCGCTCCGCTGCTCAGAGCGTGTCGACCTCGCACTCTGGGGCGACGTGCTCCTTGCGCGGAAGGAAGTGCGGGCGAGCTACCATCTCGCCGTCGTCGTCGACGATGCGTTCCAGGGTGTGACCGACGTCGTGCGCGGCAGCGACCTCGAGCCCTCGACCTCGGTCCACCGCGTGCTGCAGACGCTCCTCGGCCTTCCCGAGCCGCGCTACTTCCATCACCGCCTGCTCCTCGACGAGAACGGCGAGAAGCTCTCGAAGTCGCGCGGGTCGGAGACAATCCGCGCCCGTCGCGAGGCAGGCGAAAGCCCGGGGACTCTGATCGCCGGGCTTTCCGTCGAGGGTCTGGCGCTGCCGGATGTCGTCAGGCCGCTTCGGCCAGCATGATGCCGGCCTTGCCGAGCGCCGCGTCGACCGCCTTCTGCGCCGCCTCGGCACCGAAGATCGTGCCTTCGACCGCGATCACTTCGACGTCCCGCATGCCGAGGAAGCCGAGCATGTGCCGGAGATAGGGCTCCTGGAAGTCGATCGTGCGCATCGGCTCGTCGGAATAGATGCCGCCGCGCAATTCGACCAGATAGACCTTCTTGGCCGTGACGAGACCCTCCGGCACGCCGGCGGCGCTGTAGCGGAACGTGCGGCCCGACCGCGCGACGTGATCGATCCAGCTCTTCAGCGTGGAGGTCGGCGCGAAGTTGATCATCGCAGAGGCGATGACGACGATGTCGGCGGCAAGAAGCTCGTCGACCAGCCGGTCGGAGCGCTCGATTTCGGCGCGCTGCGATGTGTTGCGATCCGCCTCGGGCGTGAACATCCCGGCGACGAAGTGTTCGCCGATATGGGGAAGCGGCTCCGCGCCGAGATCGCGGTGGGTGACGGAAGCGTCCGGGTGTTCGCCCTTCAGCTTCTCCACCAAGGCCTTGGCGACCTTGGTCGAATAGGAGGCATCGCCGCGCGGGCTGGAGGTCACGAGGAGAATGTTGCTCATGGCTAAGATCCTGGAATCTTGGGAGGAAACGAAGTTCCCGTTGCATCGGCCGGCCGCTTGACCCATCTTCCTGATCATCGGCAGACAGTTACATTTTGTAACCGACGCTAATTTGATTACCGCAGAGAGAGCCCGCAAGGAGGCACTTTCTTGAGCCCTGGTCACCCGCATGATCCTGAGGCCTGCTGCGCGCTGAACGACCTTCTGGCGCGGGTCGGCGACAAGTGGACGGTGCTTGTGGTCGGCCTTCTCTGCGGCGGGTCGATGCGCTTCAGCGCGCTCCGCCGCGCCACCGACGGTATTTCGCAGCGCATGCTGACGCTGACGCTCCGCGGACTTGAGCGCGACGGCCTGGTGACGCGGACCGTCTTTCCGACGATCCCGCCGCGCGTCGAATACGAGCTGACCGAGCTCGGCCGCACATTGAAGGGGCCGCTCGGCTCTCTGGCGGAGTGGGCGAAATCGAACCGCCCGGCTGTTGCGAAGGCGCGAACGACGTTCGACGCAAGGCTTGCGAAAGAAGCCGCGAAGGCGGGCCGGCCGGTTGCTACTGCAGCATCGACTGCGCGACGCCGAGCCACAGCGAAACCGTCGCGACGCCGGCGGCGGTCGAGATCAGCACCGTGTTGGAGGCGAGCGCCTCGCCGGTGCCGAGGCGGGTCGCGATCAGGTATGCGTTGACCCCGGTCGGGCAGGAGGCCGTCAGCGTCAGCGCCGCGACGCCGATCGGCGGCAGTCCGACCGCACGCGCTGCGGCGAAGACCAGCACCGGCAGCAGCACGAGCTTCAACGCCGAGATGGCGACCGCCGGGCGGACCTGGCGCGCGATGCCGTAATTCACCAGCGCCATGCCGGAGGCGAAGAGCGCGAGCGGTCCGGCCGAACCGCGCCAGCGGCTCCACGATCGCGGCGATGACGCGCGGCGAGGGCGAGACCCGTCGCCCGCCACAGGAGGCCGAGGAACGATGCCGATCAGGATCGGATGGCGTCGCAAGCGAGATCGCGAGCCGCCGCGATAGTCTCGCGGCGCGACGTCGGCGCGCCGTCCGTCTTCGCTCCCGGCGGCGATCATCCATTCGTTCAGGAAGACGCTGACCAGCATCATGATCGGCAGATGCACCGCGACGATGACGATCAGGAAGACGGTGCCCTGCGTCGCCGAGCGCTGCCTGCATCAGCGGAATGCCGATCAGGACGCCGTTCGAATAGGCCGCCGAGCCGCCGGCGACGATCCCGGCCCGCGCGTCGCGCCCGAAGACGCGCATGATCATCACATGCGACGCGACCCAGACGATCGCGAAGGGAACGAAATAGGCCGCCCAGATCCGCCACGGCGACACGCCGTGGAAATCGGCCGTCGCCAGCGTGTCGAAGAGGAGAAGCGGGATCGCCAGCGTGAACACGAACTCGGTGAGCCGCTCGCCGACGGCGGTCGAGAGCAGCCCGATCCGCGCCGTGAAGTAGCCGAGGCCGATCAGCCCGAAGATCGACACGACGATGATGAGCGTCTCGGACAATTCTTTCGGCTCCGCGCTCTCTTCCTGAGGCGGCCTCTGCCGAGCCTCGATCTGCCGAGACGAGGGCTTTACGGCCGACGGCCGTTCCTGCCATAGAGGTCCGCCACGGCGAAAGCGCGGACCGCCACGGCTCCGCACGCGGGGAAGCATGGCGCGCTCGATCCTCATCACCGGCTGCTCGAGCGGCATCGGCCGCTGCGCCGCCGCGGCATGCGGGCGCGTGGCTGGCAGGTCTTTGCGACGGCGCGCAAGCCCGAGGACATCGAGGCGCTCGCGGCAGCTCGGGCGTGACGGCGCTCTACCTCGACTACACGGAGACGGATTCGATCGAGGCGGCGGTCGCGGCGGTGTTCGAAGCGACCGGCGGAACGCTCGACGCGCTCTTCAACAACGGCGCCTACGGCCAGCCGGGCGCGCTGGAGGATGTCTCGACCGATGTGCTCCGCGCGCAGTTCGAGGCGAATTTCTTCGGCTGGCACGATCTGACGCGCCGCGTCATCCCGGCGATGCGCGCGGCAGGGGCACGGGCGGATCGTCATGTGCTCCTCGGTGCTCGGCATCATCACGATGGGCTTTCGCGGGCCCTACGCCGCCTCGAAGTTCGCGCTCGAAGCCTATTCCGACACGCTCCGGATCGAGCTCGATGGCTCCGGCATCCATGTCTCGGTGATCGAGCCCGGGCCGATCCGCACGAGCTTCACCGCAGACCGCGCTCGCCTACGCGCGGAAGAACATCGACATCGAGCACTCCGTTCACGCCACCGCCTATCGCCGCCGCATCCGCTCGATGGAGAAGGGCGGCAACACGTTCGGCGAGCTTGGGCCGGAGGCGGTGCTGAAGGCGCTCGTCAAGGCCTGCGAGAGCGGCGAACCCGCGTCCGCAATATTTCGTGACGACACCCAACCTACGGCATGAGCCTGCTGAAGCGCATCGCGCCGAAGCGCCAGCTGCACGCCTTCCTCGTCTGGGCGACGAACAAGGGATAGCTGAGGCGGAAGCCGCCTCGCGCCGACGAGCGGACGCGTCCCACATAGGCTTGATCGCAACACGGACTACGCCAGCGATGCATAGCTTCACCAACTTCCTCGTCCCGATCGCGCGTCGGCGTCGTTCTCGTCATCCTGCTTGTTCGGACTGTGGAACATGATGCGGGGCGGCTCGCCCAGCCGGTCGCAGAACCTGATGCGCGCCCGCGTCATCGCGCAGTTCGTCGCGATCATCGTCGCCATGGCGCGCGCTCTGGCTGAAGACGCGCTAGGCGGACGCGATGTCTCACGGATACGCCCAGATCGCCTTGCACAGCCGGCGGAAGATCGCCCGTGGCCCCGTCCCGCCGCCCCGATTGGCTAGCATCGACGGGAGGCGGCGGCAGTCCGCCGGGGGGCGGTATGCGTATCCGTCAGGTCGCGTTGGGAATTGCGTTCGCCGGGGCGGATCTCGGTCTCGCCAGGCGTCGGCGCAGCAATTCGGATCGAGTCCTCGAGCGGAGGCCTTTTCGGGATTTTCGACGAGGTGCGCTTCGGCACGGTCTTTCCCGTCCAGCCGAGCGACGATTCCGGCGTCATCCTGAGCGGCCAGCTCTATTTCAAGGCATTTCGGGCCGCCGCACCAGAACTACTTGGCCAACACCCTGCTGCGCCCGCGCATCCATGTCGGCGGCAACCTCGCGACCGGCGAGCGACCCGATCAACCAGGTCTATGCCGGGCTCACCTGGCATTTTCCGGTCTACGACCGCTATCTTCGTCGAAGCGAGCTTCGGCGGCACCATCCACGACGGCCCGCTGGAAAGCCCGGGCGACGGTCTCGACCTCGGCTGCCACTGGCTCTTCCGCGAAAGCATCGCGCGTCGGCGTCGACCTCACCCAGCACTGGCGGCTCCTCGCCTCGGCCGATCATTCCTCGCACGCCGACCTCTGCGACGACGGCAACGCCGGCAACAGCGGCATCACCCACGCCGGCGTCTATGTCGGCTATCGCTTCTGAGAGCCTCCGGCTCGCGTGACGCCGTGGGGCCGGCCCGATAGACTGGCCGCATGGTGATCCTGAACAAGATCTACACCAAGACCGGCGACGACGGCACGACCGCGCTCGGCACCGGCGAGCGGCGGCCGAAGGACGATCTTCGGATCGAGGCCTACGGCACGGTCGACGAGACGAATGCCGCGGTCGGCGTGCGCGCGGCGGAGCTTTCGCCGGAGCTTGCCGCCGTCGACCGGATGCTCGCCGCGATCCAGAACGACCTCTTCGACCTCGGCGCCGAGCTCGCGACGCCGGACGACGGCAAGCCGAAGACTTACGAGCCGCTCCGCATCGTGACCGCGCAGGTCGAGCGGATCGAGCGCGACATCGACACGCTTGAACGCCGACCTCGCGCCGCTCCGCTCCTTCGTGCTTCCGGGCGGCAGCCGCGCCGCGGCGGCGCTGCACCTCGCCCGCACCATCTCCCGCCGCGCCGAGCGGCTGATGGTGAAGCTCGCCCGCGCCGAGCCGGATCGCGTCGGCCGCCCGGCGCTCCTCTACATGAACCGCCTCTCCGACTTCCTCTTCGTCGCCAGCCGCTTCGTCAACGCCAAGGGCGAAGGCGACGTGCTCTGGGTGCCGGGCAAGAACCGCTGACTTCGGTCGCCGCTTAGGTGACGGGGTGGCCCCTCCGCACTCGCCTCGCGCAATCAGCTCTTGCCGGGGCCGGGACCACCGCCGCCGCCTTGGAAGCCTTCTGAGCGACGGTCTTGAACTCCGCGCCGGTCCAGGCCCGCACCGTGATCACGTCGGAAATGGTGCCCGCCGCCGCTGCCGCCATCGTTCCGGCGATGATGGATTCGGCATCGTTGGCCTCAGCGATGAGAACGAAGTGGGAACCGCCGGTCGTGAAGTAGAAGCTGAGCAGCTTGCCTCCGCCGGCCTCGACCAGCTTCCTGACCGCGGGTTCACGGTCCTCCGGCGCCGCGATCAGCCCCTTGGCGTAGTCCTGGGTGAACCGCCCTCGCGTGATCAATCTGATCATTCATGCCTCCCTTTTTGCTCGCCGGCTCCCGCCGAGCGCGATGCCAACTAGCATTGAATTGTGACGTTGCAAGAGGTGACTGGACGGCGCAGGTCCGTTGAAGCCGCAATAGACCGAAGTTCCGGACTGCGGCGGCTATTTCTTGCCCGAGACGCGATCCCAGAATTCGCCGCGGTCGTTGGTGCGCGGAAACGGCTCGGCCGGCACAGGGGACTCCAAGGAAGTCGCAAAGCGGCTCCCAGCCGTCCTTCACCTGATAGACCAGCAATTGACGCGCGGGGATCGCCGCCTTCACGGCGTCATTGTGCGCCGCGTAGGCCCGCATCAAGCCCGGCAGGTCGAGACCGGGCGGAAAGCCGGTTCGGCTGATGACGGCGATCCCCATTTCAAGCCAGTCCTGCATCTCCGGCGGGGCCTGATCCTTTGCCGAAATCAGTTTGTAGATCGTCTGCGAAAAACTCTCTGTCCAGCTTTCCGGCGTTCGCTGCGTCAACACGAACTTGGCGGACGGATAGGCCGCGAGCAATTCGCGAAAGAACCCGGCGGTCGGCCAGTCGACTGCGCTTTCGTAACCCTCAAAGATCGCCGCCCAGTCGGGGCGCCCTTTCGCGGCCGCCGCCCAAAGCGGCACCTGCACCGGCATATCGGTGATCACCTCCTCCATGTGGTGGCAAGGACCGAAGCCCAAGCGATTGATCGCGAGCTTGAGCGAATAGGTCCCGGTCCGGCCAACCCCTGCTCCGATGACTTTGAGCGACATGGTTTCCCTTTGAAAGTTCAATTCATGAATTTGAGGAGATGGTAGCAGGTGCCGGCGGGCTACCCTCACGACGCCACCGCTAGCTCAAAAACCGTCGACCTCGATAACCGCTTCGGCGAAGGCCTGCGGCGCCTCCTGCGGCAGATTGTGGCCGATGCCGCCCGTGATGAGTCCGGTGCGCATATTTGCCGGAGAATTTCTTGGCGTAGGACGCTGGCTCCGGGTGCGGCGCGCCGTTGGCGTCGCCTTCGAGGGTGATCGTCGGCACGGTGATGACCGGAGCCTGCGGCAAGCCGCTTTTCCAGATCGTCGTACTTCGGCTCGCCTTCGGCCAGGCCGAGCCGCCAGCGGTAGTTGTGGATCACGATGGCGACGTGATCCGGATTGTCGAAGGCCGCCGCGCTGCGATCGAACGTGGCGTCGTCGAAGTTCCACTTCGGCGACGCGATCTGCCAGATGAGCTTGGCGAAGTCGCGCCGGTATTTCTCGTAGCCGGCGCGGCCGCGCTCGGTGGCGAAATAGAACTGGTACCACCACTGCAGCTCGGCCTTCGGCGGCAGCGGCATCTTGCCGGCTTCCTGGCTGCCGATCAGATAGCCGCTCACCGAGACCATGGCCTTGCAGCGCTCCGGCCAGAGCGCCGCGATGATGTTGGCCGTCCGCGCGCCCCAGTCGAAACCGGCGATGATCGCCTTCTCGATCTTGAGCGCATCCATCAAGCGCGATGATGTCGACAGCGACCGCCGACTGCTGGCCGTTGCGGACCGTGTCGGCGACAGAAACCGCGTCGTGCCGTAGCCGCGCAGATACGGGACGATCACCCGGTAGCCCGCCGACGCCAGCAGCGGCGCGACATCGACAAAGCTGTGAATGTCGTAGGGCCAGCCGTGCAGCAGAATGACCGGCGGGCCGTCGGCCGGCCGGCTTCGGCGTAGCCGACATTGAGGACGCCGGCATCGATCTGCTTGAGCGGGGCGAAGGACGTGTTCGTCCCCGGCTTGATCGCCGGCAGTTGTTTGCCTCCGGATTGTGCCTCCGCGGAGCCGATCATGCCGAAGCTGGGCGGCGGCAACCGTCATGGCCGCGGTGCCGAAGAAGCGGCGGCGATGATGGTCGATATCTTCCGCATTCCTGATTCATCGGTCTTCGCCGAAGTTGGCTCGTGTGGCGTGCGACGCGCGGCGCGATCAGCGCGCCGCTCTCGGTCTCAGACTCGAGCGCAGCGATTTGAAGGTTGCGCGCACATCGGACACGAAGAGCGCGGGCTGTTCCCAGGCCGCGAAGTGCGTGCCTTTGGGATGGTTGCCGTAGTAGACGAGCTTCACGTACGCCTTCTCCGCCCAGCTCTTCGGCGCCTGGTAGATTTCCTCCGCAAACGCGCTCACGCCGACCGGAAGCTTGACGCCTCGCACGTCGAAGAAGCCGCCGGGCGGCAGATTATGCGCCGTGTCCCAGTAGAGACGCGCCGAAGAGATCGCGGTGTTCGTCAGCCAATAGAGCGTGATGTTGTCGAGCACGTCGTCGCGCGTCAGCCCTTCCGGCTTGCCGTCGAAAACGCGGGCGATCATCTGGTAGCTGCGAATGTCGTGATCGAGGATCCAGCGCCGCGAGACCGACCGGCGAATCGGCGATGCCGTAGAGCGTCTGCGGACGAGTCGTCATCTCGTTGGCGTAGCCCAGCCCGTTCTTGTAGAAGTCGTCGAGCTGATCCCACGCGTGCTTTTCCTCCGGCGAAAGGCCGGCGGGCGGCGGCCCGCCCGCGGACAGCGCCTTCGAAACATCGGGCGGAACCGTCGCCGCCATGTTGGTGTGAATGCCGAGCAATCCCGGCGGCTGCTGCAGCGCCATCACCTCCGAAATGGCATTGCCCCAGTCGCCGCCCTGCGCCACGTATTTCGTGTAGCCGAGGCGTTGCATGAGCGTCGCCCACGCCTTGGCGATGCTGACGGGATTCCATCCCGGCTTCGTCGGCTTGCCCGAGAAGCCGTAGCCCGGCAGCGACGGAATGACGAGATGGAAGGCATCCGCCGCCGTC
>CAVRYP010000007.1:0-75811 GCA_963725525.1 uncultured Solirubrobacterales bacterium | reverse complement strand
ACGGCGAGACGGCGGAGCTCATGGGGCTCGACATCAGGAGCATCCATACGGCGACGTTCGCGATCGGCTCGGGGCTTGCTGCCGCGGCCGGTGCGCTGCTCGGGCCGGTCTTCCTTGTGGCGCCAACCATGGGGGACATGGCATCGCTCAAGGCATTCGCTGTGGTCATCTTCGGTGGGCTTGGAAATATCACCGGCGCGACCATTGGGGGATTCCTGCTTGCGTTCATCGAGGAGCTCGGCGGCTACGTATCGTCGGGCTACCGCGATGCAATGGGGTTCCTGCTCATCATCGCCGTGCTTCTGATGAGGCCGACCGGCCTCTTTGCGCGGGCGGAACGTGTGGGATGAGACGCATCGTCCCGTTCTTCTGGCTTATCGTGTTCCTGTCGGTTCCGTTGTGGCTGCACGACCCCTATTTTCTCCACGTGCTGATCGTCACCGGCATTTTCATTATAACGGCGATGAGCCTGAACCTGTTGCTCGGATACACCGGCCAGCTGAGCCTGGGCCATGTCGCGTTTTTCGGCATCGGTGCCTATGCGAGCAGCCTGGTCGCTGTCGGAACGCTTCGACGTCGAGCTGTTCGGGCTCATGCGCCTCGTGCACAGGCCTTGGCCGCCGATTGCGGGCCTGATCATAGCAACAGCCATAGCCGGACTGTTCGGTTATCTGATCAGCAAGCTGTCGTTCAAAGTGCGCGGGGCCTACTTCATTCTCGTCAGTCTCAGCTTTGCGGAGGTCGCCAGGCTTGTTGCCTTGAATTGGGTCGAGCTCACCCCAGGGACCTATGGCCATCAACAACATTCCGCCATTTTCCGTGGGGTTGCCGGGATTAGGTTATGTCGCGCTCTGGAGCAAAGCGTACTATTACTATCTCGTCCTGTTCATTGCCGTCGTGGCATATTTGCTTATCGCCCACATCGTCGGCTCGAGCATTGGGCGCGCTATGATCGCGTTCAAGCAAAACGAGCCCTTGGCGCTGTCGGTCGGCATCGATGTGACGCGCTACCTAGTTCTCGGGACTGTCGTCTCGGCAGGTCTAGCTGGGGCCGCCGGGAGCCTTTACGCGCATTATATCAAGGTCATCGATCCCGACATATTTGCGTTCATGTACACAGTAACCATGATCATCATGGTTATCACAGGTGGGAAAGGAACGCTGAGCGGGCCGATTGTCGGTGGACTGATCTTCGGCTTCGTGCCGGTGGTGGTCCGATCGTTTGCCGGCGCGG
The DNA here is from genome assembly GCA_963725525.1 of uncultured Solirubrobacterales bacterium. Taxonomy (GTDB): domain Bacteria; phylum Actinomycetota; class Thermoleophilia; order Solirubrobacterales; family Solirubrobacteraceae; genus Palsa-744. Next base: position 74,577 of record CAVRYP010000007.1, on the reverse strand, counting down.
AGGCACAGTGGATCATCTACGGATTGTTATTGATCGCGATAATCTTCGTTTTGCCGCAAGGGATTGTTCCGGCCATCTCGGAATGGACAGAGAGCCTGATATGCCGTTCACCGATTGCCCCCGGGCCAGGCACTGGCCGGATACTCCGCCCCTCAGCAAAAGCGCCATGTCGACAGCGGCAAACCATAGCGAGCCGCTGCTCGCCCTCGAGCATGTGTTGGTCGACTTCGGCGGCTTGCGCGCCCTTGCCGACGTCAGCTTCTGCGTTCACGCAGGAGAAATTGTTGGGCTCATCGGCCCGAATGGAGCCGGCAAGACGACCGCGTTCAATCTGATCACGGGTTTTTTGCCGCCGTCCAGCGGCCGGATTGTGTACCGCGGGATCGAGCTGAATGGGCGCCCGCCGCATGCCATAGCTGCACTCGGCGTAGTCCGCACTTTTCAGCGGACCAGCGTTTTTCCGCAGAGCACAGTTTTGGAGAATGCGCTCATCGGGCTGCACCGGCAAAGCCGTGCACGGCTATGGGACACGCTTTTCGCGCTGCCGGGCGACACCTCGCAACGGGATTTGGCTGCGCAAGCATGGAGCATTCTGCAGCTCGTCGGGCTCGAGGCGCGTGCTGGGGACCTCGCCGCCTCGCTTCCCTATGGAGAGCAAAGGCTCGTCGGGGTCGCAGTCGCCCTGGCGGCGCGGCCAGGCATGTTATTGCTGGACGAGCCCGTATCGGGAATGAACTCGCCAGAAACCGCGCAATTCATGCAGCTGATAGAACACATTCGCGCGCAGGGCGTCACCATCCTTCTGGTGGAGCACGACATGCGCATGGTGATGGGCATATCCGACCGTGTAGTCGTCCTCAACCATGGGCAGGTTATCGCCGAAGGTCCTCCCGCCTCCGTCCAGCGAGATGCGGCGGTCATGCGGGCTTATCTCGGACGAGGGTCGGTGGGTGCTGGACATACGTGAGCTTGTCTGCAGCTACGGTAAGGTGGTCGCCCTCAAGGGGCTGTCGCTCAGCGTGCAGTCGGGGCAACTGGTTAGCCTGATCGGCGCTAATGGGGCGGGCAAAACGACGACGCTGCGGGCGATATGTGGGCTTCTCAAACCTACATCGGGTTACATTCTGTTCAACGGGAACGACATTACTTATGCGCACGCACGCAAAGTGTTGTCGCTCGGCATTGCTTGCTGTCCGGAAGGACGACGCGTGTTTCCGTATCTTACGGTGCGCGAGAATCTGGAGATGGGCTGCTACCTGCGCAGTGATCGTGCGGGGATTGCTGGTGATATGGAACGGATTTTCTCCGACTTTCCCGTGCTTGCGGAGCGGGCAGGCCAGGCGGCAGGCACGCTGTCGGGCGGTGAGCAACAGATGCTTGCCATTGGGCGGGCGCTCATGTCCCGGCCTACGCTGCTTCTGTTTGACGAGCCCTCGCTGGGTCTTGCTCCCAACATCGTGGAACGTACCTTCGAGATCATTCAGAGTATCCGCGCGCGGGGAACCACTGTACTGATGGTCGAACAAAATGCGTTTGCTGCACTCAAAATGTGCGACTACGCCTATGTGCTCGAAAGCGGCAAAGTGGTGCTCGAGGGTACTGGCAAGAAATTGCTCAGCAACCCCAATGTGCGACAAGCCTATCTCGGAGGCTGAGACGAGCTTGGCTGGCATTGGGCGTCTCGCGGACACATCTGAGAGACGTCGCTCGCGCCTGGATATCTGACTTCTGCGGGCGACTTGTTGAAAGCGTCGCGATCGGGGTGCCGAGGGAGGAAAACCTCGATATCGACGCTTCGTGCGGCGCACGCACATTGTCTTCTTCAACACGCAATGGGGACATTATGTGCACCCGCGGAGCCCACCGCCGATGAAGCCGCATTGCGGCGCTTTGCGTTTTCGGTCTGGCACGGCCTGTTGCACCCAAGGGAACGCCCCCCGCCCAGAAGCTTGCCGCCACGCTGCAGGCTGCGCTGAAGGATCCCGACTTGGTGAAGCTCTTCCACGATATCACCACCGCGCCGATGTCATCCGAGCTCGGTCGCACTTTGCCTATGTGTACCTACCGCTTTGCGGGACGCAGAAAAAGCCGCTGAGCATTGCCGCCTTTGATGCTGGTCACGTCGATCTCAGCCAGCCCCATCGTTTCCAAGCCGCGCAGCGTGGATACCAAGGTTTGCTCACCTGCATGCGGGAAGTCAGAGCCAAACAGGACGTTTGACACGGACGTGAGTCGCAGCAGCGGGTCAAAAGCAAAGTTGTTCGCCGAAAGAGCCGTGTCAAAATACAGACGCCTGAGCTCGCTCAATACCCCCTCCGGAACGGTGGTTGCGAGCTCGGGACGCGCCGTCAACCGCGCGATGCGCATGGCGAGAAACGGAACAGCTCCGCCCGCATGCGCAAAGATGAAGCGCGCATTGCGGTATCGTGCGAGCATGCCGCTGTAGAGCAGGCTTGTGACTGCTCTCGTAGTCTCGAACGGAAACTCGAGGGAGGGCGGGGGGATATGAGGCAGCGGGTTGGGATAGGCTGCTCCGGCCGGATGAAAAAACAGCATCCCGCGGCGGCGATCAAGCTCCTCCAACACAGGCCCGAACCTGGCGTCTCCCGGATAGAGGCCCCCGTAGTTGGTCATCAACACCACGCCGCTCGCGTCCAAAGTGTCAAAAACCCTCTCGATCTCGCGCAGAGTTGTATCGATGTCGGGCAGCGGCAGCGTCGCAAAAAACCCGAACCGGTCCGGAAAATCCGCCTTCATCCGCGCGCTGTAATCGTTGCATTCCCGGGCCAAGCGCTCGCTCTCCTGCGGGTCGCCGAACCATACGCCGGGTGCCGACACTGATACGATCGCAAAGCCGATGCCGTTTCGGTCCATGACCTCGATCGAGGTCTGCGGCGTCCAGGCAGGCGGTGAGCCGAACAATCCTTGATGACCAATACGTTCGCCCAGAGCCCTCGTGTAGGAGGGAGGAAGAATGTGGTGGTGAACGTCTACTGTGGAGTCCCGCATCTGTTCAGACGATCAGATTGAGAGCTCGCGCACAATCAACGGCCGGTGCTCGTCTGCGAACTCGAGCATCGCTCGACGCAACTTCATCATTTGCTCCTTTGTAACCGGCAAGCTGATAAACATGTCGCCGCGGGCTGCAACCAGGACGGAGCGGAGGAGCATCTCCATGTGATTTTGGGCGATGTAACGCTCTCGCGCGGCCGCCAGCGCGATCTCAACACACAGATTTGCAACTGCGCTGCTCACCGGCTTTCCTGGCAGCGCTTCAGAACGTGCGTGGCGAGCACTTTCACAGCGGCGGCAAAATCGGACATCTCCAAGTGCTCCGCTGGATTATGGCTTCCGTTGCTATTGCGCACGAGGAGAACGGCAGCGGGAATTCCGCGACGTTGAAATCCTGCCGCATCGTGGCCGACGGTTGGCATTGTGTGGGACCTCAAGCCGATTTCGGCGCATGCGCGCTCCAGGCCGGCAATCAATGACTTGTCCAGGTTGACCGCCGGTGTGCCGGCGCGGCGTCCGAAATCAAAGACCACATTGTGCGCACGCGCGAGCTCGGTTGCGCAAGTTGAAATTCGGCTGTGCAGCTCCTCCATGACGCTGTCCTTCGTGCCGCCGATGTTCAACGCAAAATTCACAATTCCCGGCACCTTGGTCATCGCGTGCTCTGCGCTGTCCGTCTGGAAAATCCCGCAGGTGAACACGAGGTCGTCATTGCCGCGATCAATCAGCTCCTGCCAGCATTGATCGGCAAAGGCGATGAGCTTGGCGGTGGCGATCAGGGCATCACGCCGGAGGTGTCTCGGCACGGCGGCTGAATGCGCGTACTGACCACGACAGGCCGCGAACGGGTAGCGGATATTGCCCCGGATTGCGGTCGCAATGGCGACCGGCAACCCAAGACTTTCAAGCAGCGGCGCCTGCTCGATATGCAGCTCATAATATGCGTTCAGCTTGCTCAGGTCGATCGTGGGCTGAAGGTTTCCGGAGGCCACATTCCCGCCGATCGCAACAATGTGCTCCGCAAGCGTCTTGCCGGTATCATACCGGCGTAGCGATTCGAGATCGGCGCGCGTGAGCTCGCCCAGCAGCAACCTGCTTCCCAGGTAGGCCTGGCTGAACCATGGGCTTTCTTCGCCCCTGAAGCCCACAACGCGAATGCCGGATTTGGCTGCGTTGGCTTGCTCAAGGGCAAGGAGCACGGCGAGACCCGCTATCACGCCTGCAAGACCGTCGTAGTTGCCGCCCACCGGCACCGAGTCAAGATGAGAGGCCAGCATGATTTCAGGAGGATGGGTGAAAGCGCCGGCTGGCGTGACGTGAAGATTGCCGGCCGCGTCCGCACCTGCCTGCAAACCCTTACTGCGCGCAAACACAGAGAGCGTGTTGGCGGCCTGCGTCTCCCTTGCACCGAAGGCATCGCGGGTCACGCCGGCCCTGTCCCGCGATTGCTCCCGGATAGTGTCGAACAGAGCCGAAAGCTCCGGCATCAATTTGTCGACAAAAGAGCTTGCCACGCCACCAGCTCCATCCTTTCTGAGCGTTCCGATGAGAATGCGATAGCCTTGCCCTGAAAGGCCCTGAAAAGGGGGTATTACCCGCGGCGGAGGACGCGTCCGGTCCCCGTAGGTGCAAGCAGCTCGCCGTTCTCGTAGACCTTGCGGCCTCGCAGATAGGTTGCGGCAACCTCGCCTGCCATTTTCATCCCTGCATATGGAGACCATTTGATCGCTGAAGCCATTCGGCCGGCTGCGAACTCGCATTCACCGAGCCGGAGCACCGCAATGTCTGCATCGGCGCCGGGAGCAAGCACGCCCTTCCTCGGATAGAGCCCGAAGTGGCGCGCCGGATTCTCAGCGATCATGCGCGCGAGGAATTCGGGTGCAAACCCATGATCGCGCACGGCAGCCGTATAGAAAGCCGGCAATAGGGTCTCGAGGCCTGGAATGCCCGACCCATTCTTTGCCATGTCGGGATCCGATTTTCGGCTGATCGGCCAAGCCACGTGATCGGTCGATACGAAGTCGATCTCGCCGGCAGCGAGGCTGTCCCACAATGCAAGGCGTTCGGTTTCGGAACGCAGCGGCGGGTTCAGCTTGAGAAAAGCGCCCTGACGCAACGCGTCGTGGTCGTTGAAAACAAAATAATGAACGCAGGTTTCGACCGAAATTTTGGCGCCCTGTTCGCGGTAGTAGCGGGCAATCCGGTTTCCGGCCGCAACCGTGCTGTGCACGATGTGGCAGCGGACGCCGGTATTTGCCGCCAATTCCAGAACTTGCGCGTCGGCCACCAGTTCGGCAATCGGCGCCCGTCCCGCTCCATGGATCTCCATGCCCTTTTTACCCTGCGCGGCCGCGCGGGCCATGAGGCGGCCGACTAGATCCTGGTCCTCATTGTGAAAGGCGACCGGCACGCCGAGCTGAGATGCCTCCAGAAAGATTTCGAGCATCTCCCCGGTGTCAAACCGTGGAAACCGGACCGGGTGATATTCATACGTGGAGAGCTTGATCGATAACGCACCCGCCTCGACGAGCTCTCGCAGCATCCGGTAGTTGCCGTCCTTACGTGCGGTGACATAAAGGCCGACATCGACTGTGGCATAGCGCTGCACAGCCTCGACCTTCTGGTTGAACAGATCGAGCGTATTGATCGGAATAGGATCATCGAACGGCATATCGATTATCGTGGTGACGCCGCCGGCGGCCGCCGCCCGCGTTGCGTCCTGTAGGCCCGGAAATCCCTCGCAGCTCCCTGCATGAACCTGCCCGTCGACAATGCCCGGGAACAGGAGGCAATTCTTGAATGTTTCGGTGAGCTTCGCAGCAGGTCCGCTGCCCTCGCCAAGCGAAACGATCTTCTCTCCTTTGATCGCCAAGTGGCCTGAAAGGACGCGGTCAGGCAGAACTATATCGCCCTGAAGTACCAGATCAAGCGCCGCTTCCATCTCGGAACCTCTGGGGATCAGACCGAAATCAGGTCGGTGATGGCGCAATAGTTGCGACCGGCGAGACGGCCGAGCGGTGCGTACTCACGCACGTCAATCTTACCGTCGCAGACGAGCCCTTCGCGCGCATGCATGATCAGCACTTCACCCACAACCATGCGGCTTTCGGCAAAAGGTATTATTGCATGCAGGGTGCACTCAAACTGAACTTTGGTCTCCGCAATGCGAGGCGTCTTGATCTTTTCCGATGCAATGCCGTGCAACGATGCGAGGGCCAGCTTCGAAATTCCCGGGGCATGATCTTCTCCGCAGATTTGCACCTCGCGCGCCAGCTCGACAGGAACCGTGTTGATGACGTACTCCTCGTTGCGCATCACGTTTTGCAGCGTACCCTTCGGCAATTCGCTCGGACCTACTGAAAATGCGAGCAGTGCGGCCTCGACCGAAGCAATCATGAAGCTGCTGAACGGAGCAGCGTTCGAGTACCGTCCCCGTTCAACGTTGACACTAATGCGATTGGACGCGGGATAACGGATGAGCTCAACAGCCGATAGCGAGCTGCGAGGTCCATTCGGGAAAGGTCCAAACCGTCAAAACAGGGTGCACCTGTCACTGCACCGGCCCCTCGATGCCTATCAGGTCAGCATCCGGTCTGTCTGTGGGGGCAGGAATTTATCAGTGTAGATGTCCGCCATCGCCGGCTTCTTCGCCACACCGAATGCCTCGGCCACCAGCCCCGTAGTATCTTCAAAGCGTTTCGGGTCCACGGTGCTCAACCCATGCTCCCGAACCCATGGGGTGAGCAAGGATCCTTCAATAATCAAGTCATTACGTTCGGATTCAATGTCGTGCTTGAGCAGGTTGTCACGCTTGAGCAGCGAATCGATTGCGGCGCTCTTGTTGGCCAGCATCGCTTTGACGCCCTTGACCGTTCCCCGCACAAAGCCGCCAACCGCCTCGGGGTTGGAGGCGGCGTAATCCTGCCGGCAGACCAGGCTCAAGGAGTAGAGAGCAAGCCCGTTCTTGTTGAATTGCAAGTAGTCGATCTGGTCGCGCGGCACGCCCGCCGCCGATATATTGATGACGGCAGTTACGAAGATGCGCATAGTATACACACTATGCAAGGGGGCTTCCGATGGGGCCTGGCTCAGGAGAGCGGGTCGACCCAGCGTGCCTCTGAGAAGCGCGCGAAGTCGGTGTCCGTCGAGTAGAGCGTCACTCCGTGTTCGATCGCCAGCGCTGCGAGTTGCGCGTCGGTGACGAGGTTGCCGCGCACCTCGTAGGTTCTCACGAGCTCTCCCAGGGTTTGGGGGTATCCAGGTCCCGGTGCGGGGATCCATGCCACCGGCGCCGCCAGCCAGTCGTCGATCCGCTCCCACGCCGTCGCCGGGGAGAGCGGCCGCTCGAAGGCGCGGGGGTGCGTGGATATGCGCAAGAACGCCGCCAGGCTCTGCCACGGCAGGCCCACGCGGCGGGGGCCATTCAGCTGCTCTGTCAGCCACCGCGCCGCGGCCTCGTGCCGGGAATCGCCTTCATGGACCGCGTACAGCAGCAGGTTCGCGTCCAGCAGCATCAGCGTGCGGCGGGCCCCTCAAGCGTCTCCAGCGCATCCGCCACGTTGGAGTAGTCGATCCCCTGGCCCATGTCGTGCGCCTGCTGGTGAAAGGGCGTCGAGGCCCGGGGTGTCGTCAGGCCGGCGCGCACGAGGTCGTTGACCGCCTCGCTCAGGCCGATCGACCGCTCGCGCCGCAGCCGCTCCACGGCCGCAGCCACGTCGTCGGAGAGGGTGATCGTCGTGCGCATCGACCCGAGTCTAGCGCATCACGATGCGCCTGTGTATGCATGTTGATGCGGTCGTTGCGCAGGACCGAGATTTCTGGGAGCGGAGGCCTGCCCGAAATTCACCAGATCGTCGCTGCGCCGTAGATGGCGAGCGCGGGGTCGCGGGTCACGATCGGGACCTGCTCGGTGAGCGCCTGTGCGGCCAGCAGGCGGTCGAAGGGGTCGCGGTGGGGGCGACCGGCGACCGTGGGATACGGGAGATCTTGCAGGCGTGCGACATGACTCCAGCCGATCCCGAGTACGCCGAAGCCGTCGGCGCGTGCCTGCTCGGGCCAGTCATCGTCGATGTCGAGCTTGCCGATCGAGCGCTTGATCGCGATCTCCATCAGAGTGCCGGCGCCCACCAGCGGATCCTCCGCGGTCTCGATTGCCCTGTAGGCCGCTTCTGAGAGCTGCTCGTCCGCATCCAGCCACCAAAGCAGCGCGTGCGCGTCGAGCAGCAGGCGCATCAATCGAGGATGCCGAGCGCCCGGGCTACATCCTGCGGCCACTCGTCGAAGTCGTCGTGAAGCCTCACCCGTCCGCGCATCCGGCCCGGCGTGCGTCTTTTACCGCCCTCATCGGCAAGGATCGCCACCACGCGTGCCACCGGCTTCTGCCCACGGCGCAGCACGACCTCCTCGCCAGCCTCCGCCTGGTGCACGAGCTTGGAGAGCTGTGTCTTGGCTTCGCCGATGCTGTAGCTCGACATGCACTCGAGGATAGCGCTGCTTGGCCAACTTGGCCAGCCGGCTTCAAGGGAGTGTGCTCGATCTCGGCGACCTCCGCCAGCGTACCGGTGGTAGCATAAAAGTATGAAGCTGAGTGTGAGCCTGCCCGAGGGCGATGTGGCCTACCTCGATGCCTACGCGCGCGAGCAGGGACAAAAGTCGCGCTCGGCGGTGCTCCACAAGGCCGTGCGCGCCCTACGGGCGACGGAGCTGGGCGGCTCCTACGAGGATGCCTGGGAGACTTGGGCCGCGAGCGGCGAGGCCGAGGCGTGGGAGCCCACGGTCGCCGACGGTCCCGCCTGAGGATGCGTCGCGGAGACATCCGCATCGTCGACCTCGATCCCGTCGTGGGTACGGAGGCCAACAAGCAGCGGCCCGCGGTGATCGTCAGCAACGATGGCGCGAACCTCACCGCCGCGCGCCTGGGGCGGGGAGTGCTCACGATCGTGCCCCTCACCTCCAACACCGAGCGCGTGCACCCCTTTCAGGTCCTGCTCGAAGCGGACGCCACCGGTCTCGAGCACGACTGCAAGGCCCAGGCCGAGCAGGTCCGCTCCGTCGATGTCCAGCGCATCGGCGCGCGCATCGGCTCGGTCCCCACACGCTCGATGGATGCCCTGGACGAGGCCCTGCGGCTGCACCTCGCGCTCTGAGGGTTCCGAAGACCCCTCGCTGAGAGGATTCTCATCGAAAACCGGCGCGGCCATGCGCTCGAGGTGCTGTGCTGGGGGAGATGAGAGACGCGCATGAGCGTGAGCGCCCGCACGCCTGCGAGCACATACACGAGGCGCACGAGCCCGACGAGGAGCACGAGTCCCATGAGCACCCGCACGAGCTCACGCGCCGCGCGCTGCTGGGGGCCGCGGCTGGTGCGGCGGCGGGGGCTCTGGCACTGCCCGCCGGGGCGCTCGCGCGCTCTGGCTCGAAGGACGGCGAGTTCGCACCCCACGGCCTCCCGCCGGCGGGATCGCTGCGTGCGCAGACCGCCCTCGCCACGATCGCACCCACGCTCCCCGCGGGCCCCGGCCAGCCTGCCATCGTGAGCCGCGAAGCGTGGGCGCAGGGCGGTTGCCCCCCGCGCGTGGCGCCCGAATACGGGAGTGTGAAGCTCGGCTTCGTGCACCACACCGAGAATCCCAACGGCTACCCGGCTGGCGCGGTGGTGGCGATGCTGCGCGCGATCTACCAATTCCACCGCTACGGGAGGGGCTGGAACGACATTGGCTACAACTTCGCGATCGACCGCTTCGGGCGCATCTTCGAGGCGCGCGCGGGGGGCATCGACGAGGCGGTGGTGGGGGCGCACGCGGGGGGCTACAACTACTGCTCCACGGGGGTGGCGATACTGGGTGAATACGGTGCAGTGCGCATCTCGCCCCCGGCGCAGACGGCGCTCGCGCACCTGCTGGCATGGAAGCTCTCGCTGCACGGAACCACCGCGCAGGGGAGGGTCACCGTGCGCGTGAACCCCGCCGGCGCGGTGTACAGCCGCTTCCCGGCCGGCGCGCACGTGCCGCTGCCGCGGATCGCGGGGCACCGCGATGCGGACTCCACCGACTGCCCCGGCAACGCGCTCTATGGGGAGCTTGCGGGCGTGCGCCAGAGCACCGCCGCGCTCGCGGGCCACGCGGCGCTCGCGACCCTCCTGCTCGCGCAGGGCACCGGCACGACCGGTACGGGCGCCGGCACGACTGGCACGGGCACCGGCACGGCTGGCACCGGGCCAGCCGGCGCCGGCACGCCCGGCGCAATCGCGGAACTGCGGGGGAGCCTCGCGACCCTCGCAGGCGCGCCGATCGCGGGCGCGCCGATCGAGCTTCAGGCGCGTGCGGTGGCGCGTCGTGGCGAGCTCGTGAAAGAGCAGACCCTCGCGCAGACGCAAACGGCCGCAAACGGCGAGTGGTCGCTGCCGCTGTTCCCCGCTCCCGCGGCCGGCAAGGGAGAGTGGCTGCGCGCGCTGTGCCCCGGCGCCGCGGGCGTGCCCGCGGCGGTCTCCGAAGCGCTGCGCCTGCCGGGGACGCTCACGCTGAGCGCACCGCCGCCCACTCCCGCAGCAGCACAGCCTCCCGCTGCGTAGCGGCCGGGGAGACTCCCCGCGCTCTGCTTGGCGTGCCGGCGGTTTTGCCTATGCAACTGAGGTGTATCCTCCACACGTGACTCGCACCAATGTCGATGTAAACGAGCAGCTGGTAGGCCGCGTGATGGATCGCTACGGCCTGCCGACCAAGCGCGCGGCGATAGACCTCGCGCTGCAACGCCTCGATGTCGAGCCGATGAGCCGCGAGGAAGCGCTCGCTATGCGCGGTACCGGCTGGGAGGGCGACCTGGACGAGATGCGCGCGGGCGCTCCCCGGTCTGCCTCGTGATTCTCGTCGACAGCTCGGCATGGATCGAGCTGCTGCGCAAGACTGGCAGCCCCGTCGATCACCGCCTTAAGATCGCGCGCCATGCGCCGTTGAGGGTCGCGAAACCGTCGCTAAGCGTCGTCGAAAGTTCGTAGGCCCCCTGACCTACGGGGCCAGGCGCCGCAGTCGTGGCACGTCGTCGAAGGCGCTGTCGCTGCTCACGATCACCTCACACTTCGCCACCAGCGCATGGGCTGCGTGGAACGAGTCGCGTGGCGTCAGGCCCGGTACCGCCATCAGCGATCTCGCCTGCTCGACCACGCTGCGGTCGGTTGGCTGCAGTTCGAGCGAGAGCGAGTCCACCGCGCGCCATGTCGTCGCGAGGCGCTCCCGCACCGAGCGCATTGTCGCCTGCGCGTTCGCGCGGTAGTGCGACAGAGGATCGCTCACACCGTCGTCGCGCAACCACGCCAGGATCAGCCGATAGGCGAGCTCGTCGTGGACCAGGGGGCTGATGACCCCGCTCGCGACAGCCACCTGCGCGAGCACCGCCTCGCGCCACGCCTCCAGTGCCGGCGGAGTCTTCGCGTGCCCCGAGCGCAGGTGCACGTAGAGGAAGTTGGTGTCCAGGTAGCAGCGCCTGGAGACGACGGCGCTCAAGATGACCGCAACGCTCGCTCGAGCCCCGGATCGGCGTGCTCGGAGCGGTGGTCGGCGATTAGTGCCGCGAGCTCGCCGGCCTGGGCCTCACCCGCGCAGCCGGCTGTGCTCACCCATGCCTCCGCAGGATCCGGCTTGCTCGTCCACAGCGCCCCGGGAGCGACCCCGAGTGAGGAGGACAGCCGCGCGATCGTCTTGAGGTCCACGCGCGTGGCGCGTCCGGCGATGATGTTGCGCACTGTCTTCACATCGAGTCCCGCGGCCTGAGCCAACTGCCGCGGACCCCAGCCACGCCGCTCCGCCAGCTCGGCCACGCGCCACGCGATCGTTGTCATGAGAAGATCATACCATCGTGAGAGGATGTTCCCCGCCGCACGGCGTTACGCCCGCGTCGACCGGCGCGCCGCCCACTCCCGCAGCAGAACAGCCTCCCGCTGCGTGAGCCCCGTGGGCGGGTCGGTCTGCACGAGCAGCGTGGGCCCCGCGCGCTCGGAGGCCCACGCGTGACAGGCGTCGTTGAAGGCGTCGTCGATCCACGCCAGTGGACGCATGGGCCCGGCGAAGGCGTCGATCGCGTCGAGCTTCCAGTGCGCGCGCGTGCCACTCGCGCCGTTGGCGGCGCCGTTTTCGCCCGCTGTGTTCCCGCTGCGGGCTGTGCCGATCCCGCGCATCGCGTGCATCTCGCGCTCGAAGCTCACGAAGGGCAGCCCGCGGGGGAGGCCGAGCAGGTGGGGGAGGTATTCGTCGGCCTTCTCCTCCCAGCCCGAGCACCATGCGAGCTCGTAGACAGAGACAAGATCCAGCAGGTGCGCCGCGGCGGCGGTGGAAAGGAGGTGGGGGATGCCGTCGATCGAATGGAACACCCCCTCGGGCCGTGCGTGCGAGGGGAAGCCGAACAGCGAGATGACCCCGTCGATGTCCACCAGCAGCAGTGGCCTGGACGGTGCGGGCGCCGAGGATGAGAGGCTTCGTAGGGGCTCTTTAGCTTGCACAGAGGTGAGGGGGGCTAATCTGCCGTCTCGGCTCCTCGCCAGTAAAGCAACGCGTGGGGCGTGCCGATGGAGCCCACGATCATGACCACGAACGCCCCCTCGAACTCAACCTCAATGTCGATGTCAACGCACCCCCGTCCCGCCCGCTGGCGATGACCCTCGAGCTCGGAATCCTCCTCTCGCTGACGTGCGCCTTCGTGGCGAACCTCGGCTTCTTCTACAAGCACCGCGGCGCCAACGCGGTGGCGAAGGTGGAGATGAGCCACCCGCTGCGCTCCGCGCGCGCGCTGTACTCCTCGAAGTGGTTCGCACTGGGGATGCTCGTTGCGGTGGCCTCCTGGGGGCTGCACGTGGCGGCGCTCGCGATCGCGCCCATGTCGGTGGTGCAGGTGGCGCTCGCCGGCGGCGTGGTGTTCATCGCGGTGATGGCCGAGCGCCTCTTTGGCTTCGACGTCGGGCCCGCGCCAGTGGCTCGGGCTGTGCCTCACCGCGGCGGGCCTCGTGATGCTCGCGCTCACGCTTCCCGCGGTGCACGGCGCGCACTCGCGCTTCTCGGAGGCCGGCATGGTCTCCTTCGAGGCGGGCCTCTTCGCGCTGGGAGGCCTCCTCATCATGGGCCCGCGCATGGGCGGCCGCGTGGAGCACCACGGCGTGATGCTCGGCGCCGCCTCGGGCATCCTCTTCGGCGTCTCCGATACGGCGATCAAGGCGCTCACGGGCATCACCGGCGCGCACGGCGTGCTCGGGCTGCTGCTGAGCCCCTGGCTGGGTGTGGCGATCGCGGCCTCGATCGTGGCCTTCTACTCCTCCGCACGCGCGCTGCAGGACTCCGAGGCGGTCCCCGTGATCGCCGTAACCGGCGCGGCCGCGAACATCGCGGGCATCGCCGGGGGCATTCTCGTGTTCGGAGACCCCATGCCCGGCAGCGCCATCGGAGTGGTCTTCCAGTCGCTCGCCTTCGTGCTCGTGGTGGCAGCCGCGGCGTTGATGCCCGCGCCGGTGCGCGCGGCCGGCGTGCGCGCCGCGGCCTAGCGCTGCTAGGATCCCCGTCCGTATGCCGACGACCTCCCAGCTCGTGCGCAAGGGCCGCACAGCCCCCAAGAAAAAGCTCGCCACCCCCGGCCTGAAGTCCGGCAAAGGGCGCAAGAAGAAGACAGCGGCCCCGCAGCGGCGAGGCGTTTGCACGCGCGTGTACACAACGACCCCCAAGAAGCCCAACTCCGCCCTGCGCAAGGTCGCACGCGTGCGGATCAGCGGCTCGATGGAAGTCACGGCGTACATCCCCGGCGAGGGCCACAACCTGCAGGAGCACTCGGTGGTGCTCGTGAGGGGTGGTCGCGTGAAGGATCTTCCCGGTGTGCGCTACAAGGTCGTGCGCGGCACCCTCGACGCCGCCGGCGTGAGCGACCGCAAGAAGTCCCGCTCGATGTACGGCGTCAAAAAGAAATAGATGCCCCGCCGCGCAGCCGCCCAGATCCGTCCGGTGGAACCGGATGCCGTGCACCGCTCGAAGCTGGTGGCGCAGGTGATCAACAAGGTGATGCTCGACGGCAAGAAGTCCACCGCCGAGCGGATCGTCTACGACGCCTTGGCGTTGCTCGCCGAGCGCAGCGAGAAGGATCCCGTGGAGACGCTCGAGGCCTCGATCAGGACGCTCACCCCCGCCCTGGAGGTGCGCAGCAGGCGCGTGGGCGGCGCCACCTATCAGGTGCCCGTGGAGGTCCCGCGCGGCGCGCGCGCGCACCCTCGCGGTGCGCTGGCTCGTGGAGTTCGCGCGCCAGCGCCGCGAGAAGACGATGGCGCAGCGCCTCGCCAACGAACTCAGCGACGCCCTCTCCCAGCAGGGAGGCGCCTACAAGCGCAAGGACGACATCTACCGCATGGCGCAGGCCAATAAGGCCTTCGCGCACTACCGCTGGTAGAAAGAGGGGAGAGGCCCCCACGAGGGGGGCCTGCGATGGGTCGCGCCGCGTGAGTTCACGCGAAGATCGCGATGACCCCCGGGTGGCGCGAACCCCGTTAGGCCCCCTCGGGGCTCTAAATGTCTTCCCGCCTGGAAGCGCGCGGACCCTTCGCTACGTTGAGGGCGATGGCCTCGTACCCCGCCACCCCCGCTGCGGAGGACCGCATCGAGCGCCACGTTTGGGTGGTCGCGGGCGTCGTGATCCTCGGCATGATCATGTCGATCCTCGACACGACGATCGTCAACGTCGCGCTCGACACCCTCGGGCGCGACCTGCACAGCCCGATCGCGCAGATCCAGTGGGTGATTACCGGCTACCTCCTCGCGCTCGCCGCGGTGATCCCCATCACCGGCTGGGCCGCACGCCGCTTCGGGGCGCGGCAGGTCTATCTCACTTCGCTTGTGCTCTTCACCGTGGGCTCGGCGCTGTGCGCGGTGGCGAACACCACCACAACGCTCGTGCTCTGCCGCGTGCTGCAGGGCGCGGGCGGCGGCATGATCATGCCCGTCGCGCAGCTCATCATGGCCCAGGTCGCTGGGCCCAAGCGCATGGGCCGCGTGATGGGCGTCGTCTCGATGCCCGCGATGCTCGCGCCGATCCTCGGGCCGGTGGCGGGCGGGCTGATCCTCGCGCACCTGCACTGGTCGTGGATCTTCCTCGTGAATGTCCCCATCGGCGTGCTCGCCTTCGTGCTCGGCTGGCGCCTCGTGCCGCACACCGACTCCGGCGAGGCCGGGCGCCTGGATGTGCTCGGGCTGGCGCTGCTCTCGGGCGCCTCCACCGCCATCGTCTACGGGCTCAGCCAGCTGGGGCTCGGCAGCAGCGTGGGCTCGGCCAAGGTGCTCGTGCCCACGCTCGCCGGCCTCGCGCTGGGCGGTGGTCTTCTGCTGGCACGCGCTGCGCGTGGAGCGCCCTCTGCTCGATGTGCGCCTGTATGCCAACCGCGTGTTCGCCGGCGCCTCCTTCACCACCTTCGGCGTGGGCGCGGCGCTCTTCGGCGCGATGATCCTCGTGCCGCTCTACTACCAGCAGGTGCGGGGGCAGAGCGTCATCGCCACCGGCCTTTTGTGCGGCCCGCAGGGCATCGGCGCGCTCGTGGCGATGCCGATCGCCGGGCGCCTCACCGAGCGCTTCGGCGGCGGTCCCGTCGCGCTCGTGGGGGTCTCGCTGCTGGCGCTCAGCACGATCCCCTTCGTGTTCATCGGCGCCGAACACCTCGATCGCGCTCATCTCGCTCGTGCTGATCGTGCGCGGGGTGTCGATCGGCCTCTCCTTCATGCCCGCGATGACCGCCGCCTTCACCGCGATGCGCCCCGATCAGCTCTCCGACGCCACCCCCCAGCTCAACGTGCTGATGCGCATCGGCGGCGCGATCGGCACCGCGATCCTCGCCGTCGTGCTGCAGCGCGCCGGCGCCGGCAGCCACAGCGCCACGCCCGCCTCGCTCGCGGGCGCCTTCCGCGCCGCCTATCTGGCCGCGCTGGGGATCTCGCTGCTCTCGCTGATCCCCTGTCTGATGCTGCTCCGCGCCGAGCGCCCCAGCGCGGGCGAGCGCGCCCCCGCGGGCGCGCCGGCGAGCGTTGAGGCGATGGGGGCCTGAGGGTCTCCGAGCGGGCTCGCCGCGATCGATGCGCAGGCGGGTGTCGAGGTGATGGGGGCTGAGCTCCAGCCTGACACAGTCCCCTGATCAGCCACTCAGCGACTGGACGGCCGTTTGGCCTTGATGGCCTCGGTTTCGCGATCTGCCTTCGTGGCGGCCCGCGCCGCGGCATCCTGAACTCTCCTGGAGGCCGGATGGGGGTCCCTGGCGACGCGGATCTCATAGGCGCTCGACGCTTGTGCAGTGGCCAGCTTGGGCATCGTCCAAGTATGACACCCAGGGAGGCGAGGCCGTCGGTCAGTGCGTGCTGCCGACCGGCTCGCCGTCGCGCACCAGTGCCAAGTGGGCGCCGAAGACGGTGGCGATGGCTGCGAGGGTCTTCTGGGTGGGGTTGCCAAGGCCGCGCTCGTAGTGGCTGATGTCGGCCTGCGAGATGCCCGAGCGCTCGGCTAGCTGCTGCTGGGTCATGTCCGCCTCCTGGCGCAGGGACAGGAGCTGGCCGGCGAGGTCGAAGCGGCGCATCTCGGCGTCCAGGCGTGCGCGCTGCTCCTCGTCGTAGTGTGAGCGCAGTTCCTCGGTGTAGTCGTTCAGACGGGTACCCATACGAGCAGTATGGCGTATATCATATAGGCTGTCAACCGCGCCCACGTCGGCGTGGGGAGGGGCGTGCGTTGGCGCGCCGACGGCGGATCTGCTCGGTCTGCCACTCCTTCAGGTAGCCGCGCGCCCGCTCGATCTCCTTCTGCTGAAGGCGGGCGCTTGAGCGTGCACCCTTGTCGTAGCCGCTCAACAGCAGGATCAGGCGGTTGCCGTGCGCGTGGAAGAAGACCCGCAGCAGGATCTTCTCCGCCGAGGACTCGGGCAGGGTGGTATCCGGCGGGCCGTGGCCCGCTGAGACCTCGCGCTCGTCGTGTCGCAGACGGAACTCCGCCAGGCCGCCGCCCAGCTGCTTGCCCCACTCCGAGCGGCAAACGTCGAGGCCCTGGCGGGCCAGCACGAACGTCAGCGCTGCCACCAGCGCATTGCGCTTGTCTTCGCTCAGGGCATCCAGGAAGCGCTTCACAGGCTCGCCGCCGTCGGCGCGGCGGAAGAACTCGATCTCATAGCCCTGCGGCGGGTCCTGCTCTGTCACCGCCCGCTGCCCATCTGGTCGGGCTCGGGCAGCTCAGCCGTCAGCTCGCTTGCCGGCGAGCGGAACGCGGCCTCGATCCACTCCGCCTCGTGCGCGCTCGGTGCATAGTCGGCGTACATCAGCGTCGTCTTGATGTCGATTGGCTTGCCCGTGCTGGGATGGGCATACTGGGCGATGAGGTTTGGGTCTGCTGGCTGGGTATCCATCGCGTGACTCGATTACGTTACGGACGAGCGTTGACGGAAGCGTCGAGGCGCGGCCTGAAGCCTTGTCGAGGCGGGTGTCGAGGCGCTCGGGCCCGATGGCCTCCCGAGTGGGCTTGGCCGCGCCCGCCGCCGAGGCAAGTGCCGAAGCGAGTGGGCCGGATGGGCCATCGAACGGGCCGGTTGCAATCGCTGCGCAGACGCGTGTCGAGGCGCTGAGAGCCTGATATAGTCGCTCCTCGCCCCGCGGTGGGCGCCGTCGTGCGAGCATTGCCCTCCGCGGAGTTTCACGCAAAGATGGAGAACCTGAGCACATAGCACGCGATTCGGCTCATCACCGGTTGCGCGCGTGGGCCCGAGGGGCCCCTTTTTTTGCCCTCACCAGCCTCAGCGACAGTAGAGAGACGCCACAGCCATGCCACGTAAATTCAGCCTCCAGAACACCCGCAACATCGGGATCATGGCGCACATCGACGCCGGTAAGACGACGACGACCGAGCGCATCCTCTACTACACCGGGCGCACCTACAAGATCGGTGAGGTGCACGACGGCGCCGCCACGATGGACTGGATGGAACAGGAGCAGGAGCGCGGCATCACGATCACCTCCGCCGCCACCACCGCTGAGTGGAAGGACCACCGCATCAACATCATCGACACGCCCGGCCACGTCGACTTCACCGTCGAGGTGGAGCGCTCGCTGCGCGTGCTCGACGGCGCCATCGCGCTGTTCGACTCCGTCGCCGGGGTTGAGCCCCAGTCCGAGACCGTGTGGCGCCAGGCCGACAAGTACCGCGTGCCGCGCATCGCCTACATCAACAAGATGGACCGCATCGGCGCCGACTTCGAGCGCGGCGTGCAGACGATGATCGACCGCCTCGGCGCGCACCCCGTGCCGATCCAGCTGCCCATCGGCGCGGAGAGCGACTTCCTCGGCATCGTCGACCTCGTGGCGATGAAGGCGATCGTCTACAAGGACGACCTCGGCAAAGAACAGGAAGAGGTGGATATCCCCGCCGATCTCCTCGAAGCCGCCACGGCCGCGCGCGAGCACCTGCTGGAGGAGGTCTCCCACTACGACGACGGCCTCCTGGAGCTGCTGCTGGAGGAAGCCGAGATTCCCGAGGAGCGCCTCAAGCAGGCGATCCGCAAGGCCTCCCTGGAGAGCAAGATGACGCCGGTGCTATGCGGCTCCTCGTTCAAGAACAAGGGCGTGCAGCCGCTGCTCGACGCGGTGATCGACTACCTGCCCTCGCCCCTGGACGTCCCCCCCGTAGAGGGCACCGAATTGGTCAAGGGCTCCGAGGAGGAGCGTGTGGTCGAGCGTCACGCCGATGACTCCGAGCCCTTCGCGGCGCTGGCCTTCAAGATCATGGCCGACCCCTACGTGGGCAAGCTGACCTTCTTCCGCGTCTACTCCGGGCACCTCGAGGCCGGCGCGCGCATCCTCAACGTGGGCAGCGGGCGCACCGAGCGCATCGGGCGCATCCTGATGATGCACGCCAACGAGCGCGAGGAGGTCACCGAGGTCTACGCCGGCGACATCGCCGCCGCGGTGGGCATCAAGCAGGTCGTCACCGGCGACACCCTCGCCGCCCCCGACGCGCCGATCCACCTCGAGAACATCGTCTTCCCCGAGCCCGTCATCAAGGTCGCGGTGGAGCCCAAGACGAAGGTCGACCAGGAGAAGATGTCCGTCGCGCTCGGGCGCCTCGCCGAGGAGGATCCCGACCTTCCAGGTGCGCACCAACGAAGAGACCGGTCAGACCGAGATCTCGGGCATGGGCGAGCTGCACCTGGAGGTGCTCGTCGACCGCATGAAGCGCGAGTTCGGCGTTGAAGCCAATGTGGGGCGCCCGCAGGTCTCCTACCGCGAGACCGTGCGCGAGACGGTGCACAAGATCGAGGGCAAGTTCGTGCGCCAGACCGGCGGCTCGGGCCAGTACGGCGTCGTCTACATCGACCTCGAGCCCGCCCCCGGCGATGGCTTCGAGTTCGTGAGCAAGATCAAGGGCGGCGCGATCCCCTCCGAATACATCCCCGCGGTGCAGAAGGGCGTCGAAGAGGCGCTCGAGAACGGCGTCAAGGCGGGCTACCCGATGGTGGATATGAAGGTGACGCTCACCGACGGCAAGTACCACGACGTGGACTCCTCGGAGATCGCCTTCAAGGTCGCCGGCTCGATCGCCTTCAAGGAGGCCGCCAAGCGCGCCAAGCCGGTGCTGCTGGAGCCGATCTTCGCCGTCGAGGTCGTCGTGCCGGAGGATTTCCTGGGCGACGTGATCGGCGACCTCAGCCGCCGCCGCGGGCGGATCGAGGGTCAGGAGCGGCGCGGCAACGCGCTGGCCGTCAGCGGCAGGGTGCCGTTGAGTGAGATGTTCGGCTACGCCACCGACCTGCGCTCCAACACGCAGGGGCGCGCCACGTACACGATGCAGTTCGAGTGCTACGAGGAGGTTCCGCCGAACATCGCGGAGAAGATCGTAGAAGCACGCACGGGGGAACCCGTCGCGGCGTAGCCCAATCAGGTAGATTGCCCCGGTTCGCCCTCAGATGGCGAGCTTACAAGTCGATACTAGGAGCGAAAGTAAAGTGGCGAAGGAGAAGTTCGAGCGCGACAAGCCGCACGTCAACGTCGGCACCATCGGTCACATCGACCACGGCAAGACGACGCTGACCGCTGCCATCACGACCGTTTTGGCAGAGAAGATGGGCGGCGAAGCCCGCAGCTTCGAGGAGATCGACAACGCTCCCGAGGAGAAGGAGCGCGGGATCACCATCGCCACATCGCACGTCGAGTACCAGACCGACAAGCGCCACTACGCGCACGTCGACTGTCCCGGTCACGCCGACTACGTGAAGAACATGATCACCGGCGCCGCCCAGATGGATGGGGCGATCCTGGTTGTCAGCGCAGCCGACGGCCCGATGCCCCAGACGCGCGAGCACATCCTGCTCGCCCGCCAGGTGGGCGTCCCCTACATCGTGGTGTTCCTCAACAAGGCCGACATGGTCGACGACGAGGAGCTCATGGAACTGGTCGAGGTGGAGGTGCGCGAGCTGCTCTCCGAATACGACTTCCCCGGCGATGACATCCCCTTCATCACCGGCTCCGCGCTGAAGGCGCTCGAAGGCGACGAGGCCTACAAGGCCAAGATCGTGGAGCTCTCCGAAGCGCTCGACAGCTACATCCCCGAGCCCGTACGCGAGCTCGACAAGCCGTTCCTCATGCCCGTCGAGGACGTGTTCTCGATCACCGGTCGCGGCACCGTCGCGACAGGGCGCGTGGAGCAGGGGATCGTCAACACCGGCGACACCGTGGAGATCGTCGGCGTGCACGACACCACCACAACGGTGGTCACCGGCGTGGAGATGTTCCGCAAGATCCTCGATCAGGGGCAGGCGGGCGACAACGTCGGCTGCCTCCTTCGCGGTACCAAGCGCGAGGAGATCGAGCGCGGCCAGGTGCTCTGCAAGCCCGGCTCGATCACGCCGCACACGAAGTTCAAGTCCGAGGTCTACGTGCTCAAGAAGGAGGAGGGTGGACGCCACACCCCCTTCTTCACCGGCTACAGGCCGCAGTTCTACTTCCGTACCACCGATGTCACCGGCGTGGCGAAGCTGCCCGACGGTGTTGAGATGGTGATGCCCGGCGACAACGTCCAGATGGAGATCGAGCTGATTCAGCCCATCGCCATGGACCAGGGGCTGCGATTCGCGATTCGAGAGGGCGGTCGCACGGTCGGCTCGGGCGTAGTCACGGAGATCGTTCAGTAGCAGGGGCGCCCCTTTCGGGGGGCGCTTTTTATTTGACATAGAGGGTGGCGCAGGCGGCCGAAGGCCGGCGAGCCGGGCCCCTCAATTTTCGATCCGATACGACGAGGGCTCCGCCGCAAGGTGCGGTTCGGTGCGCTTAGAGGGTGGCGCAGGCGGCCGAAGGCCGGCGAGCCGGGCCCCTCGATTTTCAACTTCAGCACGCAAAAGACAAAGAGATAGATAAAACATGGCCGCAGCCACCCAGAACAAGATCCGCATCCGACTCAAGGCGTACGACACGTCAGCCATCGAGTCGGCTGCGAAGGAGATCGTGGAGACCGCCGCGCGGACGGGCGCCACGGTCTCCGGACCCGTGCCGCTGCCCACCGAGAAGAACGTCTACTGCGTGATCCGCTCGCCCTTCAAGGACAAGGACTCGCGCGAGCACTTCGAGATTCGCACGCACAAGCGCCTCATCGACATCCACCAGCCCACCCCCAAGACGGTGGACTCGCTGCAGCGCCTGGATCACCTGCCCGCCGGCGTCGACATCGAGATCCGTCTCGCCACCTGAGTCTGAGATGTCCGCGATCCTCGCCAAGAAGCTAGGCATGACTCAGGTCTTCCAGGAGGACGGCAGCGTCGCGCGCGTGACCGTGCTCGAGGCCGGGCCGTGTCCGGTGACGGCGATCCGCACGCAGGAGCGCGACGGCTACGACGCCGTGCAGCTCGCCTTTGGCGCCACCAAGGAGAAGCACCTCACGCGCGCCGAGCTGGGCCATCTGAAGAAGGCCGACGCGCCGCCGATGCGCCACGTCGTCGAGTTCCGCGACGCCCAGCCGAGCGCCCCCGGTGGCGAGGAGCTGAAGATCGGCGCGAGCGTCACCGTGGATGCCTTCGAGGTCGGCGCGCGCGTGAAGATCTCCGGCACCTCCAAGGGCAAGGGCTTTCAGGGCACCATCAAGCGCCACAAGTTCGCGAGCGGTCCCAAGTCCCACGGCTCGCACAACGTGCGCGCGCCCGGATCGATCGGCGCCTCCGCGAGCCCCGCGCGCGTGTTCAAGGGCATCCGCGGCCCCGGGCAGATGGGCAACAAGCGCGTCACGCAGAAGGGCCTCGAGGTCGTGGCGGTGGACGCCAAGGAGAACCTCCTTTTGGTGCGCGGCTCGGTGCCCGGACCGCGCAACGGCGTGGTGGAGGTGCGTGCAGATGCCTGACGCACCGCTGCTCAGCTCCGGCGCCGCGAAGAAGGTCACGCTCGACGAGAGCGCCTTCGCCGCACGCTTCAATGGACCGCTCGTGCACCAGAGCGTGCGCGCCGAGCAGGCCGCGCGCCGGCGCGGCACCGCATCCACCAAGACGCGCGGGCTGGTTCGCGGCGGCAGCGCCAAGCCGTGGCGCCAGAAGGGCACCGGGCGCGCGCGCGCGGGCTCCAGCCGCTCGCCGATCTGGACCGGCGGTGGTATCACCTTCGGCCCCCACCCGCGCTCCTACACCTTCAAGGTCAACCGCAAGGAGCAGCGCGCGGCCTTGCGCAGCGCGCTCTCCCTGCACGCGGAGCGGGGGTCTTTGGCGGTGCTCGACACCGACGCCTTCACCGCGCCCAAAACCAGCCAGGCCGCCGAGCTGCTGGCGGGCTGGCTCCCCGAGACGCGCCGCCCGCAGGCGACGCTGGTGGTGCTCGCCGCGGAGGAGTCCAACGCCGCGCTCTCCTTCCGCAACATCGACCGCGTCGCGGTGCTCGTGCACGAGAACGTCGGCGTCACCGATCTGCTGGGGGCCGCCGCGGTGGTCTTCTCGCAGCCCGCGCTCGATGCGCTGACCGCGCGTGCGGGAGGCGCTTCCTGATGGATCATTCTCAGGTGATAATTCGCCCGGTCGTCTCGGAGAAGAGCTATGTGCTCTCCGACGCGGGCAAGTACACCTTCCGCGTGCACCCCGATGCGCACAAGACGCAGATCCGCCAGGCGGTGCAGTCGCTGTTCGACGTGCACGTGGTGAGCGTGCACACCGTGAGCGTCAAGTCCAAGCCCAAGCGTCGCGGCGTCACCAGCGGGCGCACGCGCCAGTGGAAGAAGGCGATCGTGCAGGTGCGTGAGGGCGAGAGCATCCAGATCTTCCGCGGCCTCGAGGGACTGCAGAGCTAAACGATGCCCATTCGCAAGCCCAAACCCACGAGCCCCGGCCGGCGCTTCGTCTCCTACCCCGACTTCGCCGAGGTCACGAGGTCCGAGCCCGAGAAGACCCTCGTGGAGGGGCTCAAGAAGAGCGGCGGGCGCAACGCGCGCGGGCGCAAGACCGCGCGCCACCGCGGCGGCGGCGCCAAGCGGCTGTATCGCAAGATCGACTTCAAGCGCCGCAAGGACGGCGTGCCCGCGAAGGTGGCGGCGATCGAGTACGACCCCAACCGCTCCTCCTACATCGCACTCCTGCACTACGTGGATGGCGAGAAGCGCTACATCCTCGCCCCCCAGCGCCTCACGGTGGGGATGATCGTCAGCTCCGGCGACGAGGCCGACATCGCCGTGGGCAACTGCCTGCCGATGGCGAAGATGCCGGTGGGCACCGTCGTGCACAACGTCGAGCTGCAGCCCGGCCGCGGTGGCCAGATGGCGCGCTCCGCGGGCGCTTCGGTGCAGCTGATGGCAAAGGACGGCGAGATGGCCACGCTGCGGCTGCCCTCTGGAGAGATGCGCATCGTGCGCGCCGAGTGTCGCGCCACCGTGGGCACGATCGGCAACGCCGAGCACCAGAACGTCAAAATCGGCAAGGCGGGACGCAAACGCCACATGGGCGTGCGCCCGCAGACCCGCGGCACCGCGATGAACCCCGTAGACCACCCGCACGGAGGCGGCGAGGGCTCCACCACCCCTGGCCGTCACCCCGTAACCCCGTGGGGAGTGCCCACGCTCGGGTACCGCACGCGCAAGAAGAACAAGGCCTCCGACAAGTACATCGTGCGCGGCAGGCGCCGCGGGAAGGGCAAACAGCGCTAAATGAGCCGCTCAAGCAAAAAGGGCCCCTGGGTGGAAGACCGCCTGATGGCGCGCATCGAGGCGATGAACACAGAGAACCGCCGCCAGATGGTCAAGACGTGGTCGCGCGCCTCCACCATCTTCCCCGAGATGGTGGGTCACACGATCGCGGTGCACGACGGCAAGAAACACGTGCCGGTGTTCGTGAGCGAGTCGATGGTGGGGCACAAGCTCGGCGAGTTCGCGCCCACACGGCATTTCCGGGGCCACGCCGGTTCGGGGAAGGTCCGCTAGCGATGGCCGAGGAGAAGACACCGCAGGAGGAGCCCGCGGCTGAGGAGAAGCCCGCCGCGAAGGCGAAGAAGCCTGCTGCCGCAAAGAAGCCGGCCTCCAAGAAACCCGCCGCTGAGAAGACTGAGAAGGCTCCCGCGGCGAAGGCCGAGGCCGAGGCCGAGAAGCCTGCGTCCAAGGAGGTCGCCGCCGAGGAGACCCCCAAGTCCAAGCCGGCGGCAAAGGCCAAGAGTGCTGAGACGGGCGAGAAGGCCGAGGGGCAGGACAAGCCCAAGCGCACCCGCGCCAAGGCCAAGCCAGCCGAGGAGGAGCCCGCCGAAGAGGCGGCCCCCGCGCCCCGCCGCTCCCGTGCCCCGGTGGGCCGGCGCCCGGTGGTGCGGGCCCATGCCCGCTACGTGCGCACCTCCGCGCGCAAGGCAAGGATGGTGTGCGGGCACCTGCGCGGGAAGAGCGTGCAGGAGGCACGCGCTATCCTCGCCTTCACCCCTCGCGAGGTGGCGCGCGACTGGAGCAAGCTGCTCGAGAGCGCGGTGGCCAACGCAGAGAACAACCACGAACTGCTCGAAGACGATCTGATCGTCGGAGAGGCCTACGCCGACGAGGGGCCGACGATCAAGCGCTTTCGGCCGCGCGCGATGGGTAGAGCGACGCCGATCCGCAAGCGCACAAGCCACCTGACGATCACGCTCACGCCCGAGCAGCAGCGGTAGGCGCGGGCCAGGGACAAAGACAAGGATTTAGAGAGAACACATGGGTCAGAAGGTTCATCCAGAGGCTATGCGCGTGGGTTACATCCACGACTGGAAGTCGAACTGGTTCAACGAGCGCAACTTCGCGGAGTACCTCCACGAGGACATCAAGATCCGTGAGTACATCGTGGAGCGCCTCGCGCACGCCGGCCTCTCGGACATCACGATCCGCAAGGACGCGCAGGAGCTCGAGGTCAACATCCACACGGCCCGTCCGGGGATCGTGATCGGCAAGTCCGGCAGCGAGGTCGATGCGCTGCGCCGCGAACTGCACCGCATGACGCACAAGCAGATCAAGGTGAACATCCTCGAGATCAAGCGCCCCGAGCTCGACGCGAAGCTCGTTGCGCAGTCGATCGCCGAGCAGCTCCAGAACCGCGTGGCCTTCCGCCGCGCGATGAAGCGCGCGCTCACGAGCGCGATGCGCTCGGGCGCCAAGGGCGTGAAGGTGCAGGTCGCCGGCCGCCTCGGCGGCGCCGAGATGGCGCGCACCGAGAGCTACTCCGATGGGCGCGTTCCGCTGCACACGATGCGCGCCGACATCGACTACGGCTTCTACGAGGCGCGCACCACCTTCGGGCGTATCGGCGTGAAGTGCTGGGTGAACAAGGGCGAGATCATGCCCGAGGGCTACACCGGCGCCGACCTCACCGACATGAGCGCCCCCGCGCCCCCCAGCTCCGAGCGCGACGGCCGCGGCGGTGGCGGCGGGCGCGACGGACGCGGGCGCGGACGTGGCGGACCGGGCGGTGGCGGTCCGGGCGGCGGCGGTGGTGGCGGACGTGGACGCGGCGGGGGCCCCGGCGGTGGACGCGGACCGGGCGGTCCCGGTGGCGGTCGTGGCTTCGGCGGTCCCGGCGGCGGTGGCGGCGGTCGTGGACCCGGTGGCGGCGGTGGCGGTCGTGGACCCGGCGGTCCGGGCGGCGGTCGTGGGCCTGGCGGTCCTGGCGGCGGTCGTGGGCCGGGTGGTCCGGGCGGCGGCGGAGGACGTGGCGGCAGCCGCAGTCCCGAGGTGACGCGCTGATGCTTTCCCCCAAGCGTGTGAAGCACCGCAAGCAGCATCGCGGCCGGCGCGGCGGCGTCTCGCGCGGCCAGGTGAAGGTGCAGTTCGGCGAGTTCGGCCTGAAGTCGCTCGAGGAGGGTTGGCTCACCAACCGCCAGATCGAGGCCGCCCGTGTGGCGATGACGCGCAAGATCAAGCGTGGCGGGAAGGTGTGGATCAACGTCTTCCCCGACAAGCCCGTCACCAAGAAGCCCGCCGAGACCCGCATGGGCTCCGGCAAGGGCTCCCCCGAGGGGTGGGTCGCCGTGGTGAAGCCCGGGCGCGTGATGTTCGAGCTGGCGGGCGTCCCCGAGCCCCTCGCCCGCGATGCGATCAGACTGGCGGCGCACAAGCTGCCGGTGAAGTCCAAGTTCGTCATGCGCGAGGATTGAGGAGCCGATCGAGATGCAGGCCAAGGAGATGCGCGACATGGCGCACGACGAACTCGCCGAGCAGCTGGGGACCTTCCGCAAGGAGCTCTTCGGGCTGCGCTTCGCCAACGCCACCGGCGAGCTCGAGGACACCGCGAGCCTCGCGCGCACCCGCCGCGACGTGGCACGCGCGCTCACCGTCGCGCGTGAGCGCAACATCGACCCCAAGACCGGCGCCAAGCACGGCTCCTGACCAGAAAGCATTTTTCACATGGCTGACGAACCAGAGAACAACGAGAGCGAGACACCGGAGCCCGAGGCCCCTGAGGCGCCGGAGGCCCTTGCCGAGGCGCAGAGCCCCGAGCCCGCCGCCGCGGCCGAGGAGGCGCCCGCTGCTGAGGTGCCCGCCGAGCCTGAGGTCGAGGAGGCGCCGCCGGAGGTGAAGGCGAGCGTTCCCGCCGAGCCCGTGGAGCAGATCTCCTCCAAAGAGCGCCGTCGCCGCGCGCGCTCCACGCACTCCGGTCAGCCCGGCAAGCCGCGCACCCCCGAGGAGCGCCACGCCGAACGCGTGGATGAGCGGCGCAAGAAGGCCGTGCGCCGCCGCGCGCGCCGCCTGCAGGAACGCGCGAAGGCGGCCGAGCGGCGCAAGAGCGCTCCCGCCCCCGAGCCGCTGCCCCCCGTGCACGCGCCCGTGGAGGGCGCTCGCAAGGTGCGCCAGGGGATCGTCGTCTCCGACAAGGCCGACAAGACGATCACCGTGCGCATCGACACCGCGCGGCGGCACCGTCGCTACGAGAAGATCGTGCGCTCCTCGAGCACGTTGCACGCGCACGATGAGAACAACGAGGCGCACGCCGGCGATGTCGTGCGCGTGGTGGAGAGCCGTCCGCTCTCGCGCTCCAAGCGCTGGCGGCTCGTGGATGTGTTGGAGCGCGCGCGATGATCCAGAACGAGACGAGGCTGCGTGTGGCCGACAACAGCGGCGCGCGCGAAATCCTCTGCATCCGCGTCAAGGGCGGCTCCCAGCGCCGCTACGCGTTCGTGGGCGACATCATCACGGCGACCGTCAAGCAGGCCAACCCCCAGGGGACGGTCAAGAAGGGCGAGGTGGTGACGGCCGTGGTCGTGCGCACCAAGAAGGCGCTCGGGCGCGACGATGGCACCTACATCGCCTTCGACGACAACGCCGCGGTGATCATCGACGACCAGAACAACCCGCGCGGCACGCGCGTGTTCGGGCCCGTCGCGCGCGAACTGCGCGATCGCAACTTCATGAAGATCGTCTCGCTCGCGCCGGAGGTCATCTAGCCATGGCCGGGCGCACTCGCTCTCACGCCGCCAGCGGCGCCCGACCCTTCCTGAAGGTGCGCTCGGGCGATGAAGTGCAGGTGATGGCCGGCAAGGACCGCGGCAAGCGCGGCCGCGTGCTGCGCGTCGATCGCAAGCACGAGCGCGTCTTCGTGGAGGGCCTCAACATGGTCAAGCGTCACATCAAGCCCCAGCAGGTCGCCGACACCCAGCGCGGCCAGACGGTGGGCGGGGTGATCGAGAGCGAGGGCCCCATCCACGTCTCCAACGTGATGCTGCTGGATCCCAAGGGCGGCAAGCCCACGCGCGTGGGCTTCGAGCGCGAGAACGGCCGTGCCTACCGTGTCGCCAAGGGCTCGGGCACACGAATCGACTGATTGACCCACCGAACGAACAACAGCGAACCGCGAACCAGAACCCCTTCAACGAAACCGAACCAATGAGCACATCCACCCCCACACCCCGCCTGAAGACCCGCTACCTCGAGGAGATCCGCCCCGCGCTGATCGAGCGCTTCGGCTACTCCTCGCCGATGCAGGCGCCGAGGGTCGCAGAAGATCGTCCTCAACATGGGCGTGGGCGACGCCAAGCAGGACTCCAAGGCGCTCGGCGCCGCCCAGGACCAGCTCGCGACGATCGCCGGGCAGCGCCCCAACATCCGCCGCGCGCGCAAGTCGATCGCGGCCTTCAAGCTGCGCGAGGGGATGCCGGTGGGCGTATCGGTGACGCTCCGCGCCGAGCGCTCCTACGAGTTCCTCGACCGTCTCACCTCGATCGCGATTCCCCGCATCCGCGACTTCCGCGGCCTCAGCCCCAAGTCCTTCGACGGGCGCGGCAACTTCTCGATGGGGGTGCGCGAGCAGATCATCTTCCCCGAGATCGACTACGACGCGATCGATCAGGTGCGGGGCCTGGACATCACGATCACCACCACCGCCGCCACCGACCCCGAGGCGTTCGCATTGCTGATGGCGATGGGAATGCCCTTCTCCACCTACGGCCGCCCCAAGGGCTTCAACGAGGCGATCGGCTACGTGCCCGAGGAGCAGGAGGCCGCCAAGGCCGCCCCCGCGCCCGCCTCGGCGCCCGATCCCGAGCCGGCCGCCGAGGACGACGCGGAGGTTACCGCCGAGGATGAGGAGCAGCCTGCCGCTGAGGCTTCCGACTCCGACACCGCCGAGCAGGCCGCCGACACCACCACCGAGACGCAGGAAGAGGAGGCCTGATGGCCAAGACATCGATGCGCGTCAAGCAGGCGCGGACCCCCAAGTTCAAGACGCGTGCATATACTCGCTGCAACCGCTGCGGGCGTCCGCGCGCGGTGTACCGCAAGTTCGGGCTGTGCCGCATCTGTTTGCGCGAACTAGCCCACAACGGCCAGATCCCCGGGATGACGAAGTCCTCCTGGTAGGTCGATAGAGAGCAGAACGGAACATCCAACCATGTCCATGACCGACCCCATAGCCGACTTCCTCACGCGGATTCGCAACGCGATCCACGCCGCTCACGAGACGGCGGAGATGCCTGCGTCCAAGCTCAAGGGCGAGATCGCACGGATCCTCGTCGAGCAGGGCTATATCGACTCCTGGTCGGTCGCCCCGGCGCCCGAAGGGGGAGCCGGCGAGGTGATCCAGATCCGCCTGAAGTACACCGACGACCGCCGCTCGGCGATCACCGGGCTGCGCCGCGTCTCGCGGCCGGGGCGGCGCACGTACGTCGACGCGCGCACGATTCCCAAGGTGCAGGGTGGGATGGGCACCGCGATCGTCTCCACCTCCCGAGGCGTGATGACCGGCCACGACGCTCGCATCGCGGGCGTCGGCGGCGAGGTCCTGGCGCAGGTCTGGTAGCGGACGGCGAGCGAGATCGACTGATGTCCCGAATCGGTAGACAGCCAATCCCAGTCCCCGCCGGCGTGAACGTCGCGATCGAGCCCGAGTCGGTGCGCGTGAAGGGCCCCAAGGGAGAGCTCTCCGAGCGCATCCCCCGCGACATCGCGGTGGTGCAGGAGGGCGAGCAGCTGCTCGTCTCGCGCCCCACCGACCGCGGCGAGCACCGCGCGCTGCACGGGCTCACGCGCTCGCTCGTGGCCAATATGGTGCAGGGTGTCACCGCGGGCTATGAGAAGCGCCTGGAGATCCAGGGAGTGGGCTACCGCGCGCAGCTGAAGGGCAAGAACCTCGAGCTGGCCGTGGGCTACTCCCACCCCGTGCCGATCCCCGCCCCCGAGGGCATCGAATTCGAGGTCCCTCAGCCCACGCGCATTGTCGTGAAGGGCATCTCCAAGCAGCTCGTGGGCGAGACCGCCGCGATCATCCGCAAGCAGCGCCCGCCCGAGCCCTACAAGGGCAAGGGCATCCGCTACGAGGGCGAGTACGTCGCGCGTAAGGTTGGAAAGCGAGCATGACCGTTCTCACCAAGGGCGATCGCCGGCTCAAGCGTCGGCGCCGCGTGCGCGCGAAGGTCTCGGGCACGGCCGAGCGTCCACGCGTCTCGGTGTTTCGTTCCAACAAAGGGCTCTCCGCGCAGCTGATCGACGACGCCGGCGGACACACGCTCGCCGCTGTGAACTGGTACGAGCCCGAGCTGCGTACCCTTGGCAGGGTTGAGCGCACGCAGCGCGCCGGGGCGCTCCTGGCCGAGCGCGCGAAGGCCGCCGGTGTCTCCACCGTCGTGTTCGATCGCGGCGGTTACCGCTACCACGGCCACGTTCGCACTTTTGCCGAGACTCTGCGCGAGTCCGGCCTGGCCTTCTAAGACCGCTACCCTCCCTCTCGCTATGAACTCAGATCGCTCAGTCAGCTCCGCCGGCCTGGACCTCCAGGAGCGCGTCGTGGAGATCAACCGCGTCGCCAAGGTCGTCAAGGGCGGCCGGCGCTTCTCGTTCACCGCCCTCGTGGTGGTTGGCGACGAGCGCGAAGTCGTGGGCGTGGGCTACGGCAAGGCCAACGAGGTTCCCCTCGCGATCCAGAAGGGCGTGGAGCGCGCCAAGAAAGACCTCTTCCGCGTGCCCAAGCACGGCAGCACCATCACCCACCAGACCACCGGCGTGTTCGGTGCGGGACGCGTGTTCCTCAAGCCCGCCGCCCCCGGTACCGGGGTGATCGCCGGCGGGGGCGTGCGCGCGGTGCTCGAGCTCGCGGGAATCCACGACATCCTCTCCAAGAGCCTCGGCACCCAGAACCCCATCAACCTCGTCAAGGCCACCGTCGAGGGGCTGCGCGGGCTGCGCACCCCCAAGGAGGTCGCCGAGCTGCGCGGACTCTCGATCAACAAGGTCCTCGGCCTCACCGAGGAGACCGCCAACGGCGCGGCCACGCTCTCCGCGGATGCGGCCGTCGAGGCGCCCGAGGCCGTTGTGCCGGCCGAGTCGGAGACAGCGCCTGCCGCTGAGGAGGCACCCGCCGCCGCCGAGGCGCCCGCTGCTGAGGCGCCCGCAACAGACACGGTCCCCGCTGAGGAGCCCTCAGCCTGATGCCCTCCCTCACTGTCATCCAGCGCCGCTCCTCCAACGGCTCCAACAAGCGCCAGCTCGACACGCTGCGCTCGCTCGGCCTGCGCCGCATCGGGCACGAGGTGCAGGTGCAGGATTGCCCCCAGGCGCGCGGCATGGTGCACGCGGTGCGCCACCTCGTGGAAGTACGCGAGGAGTCCAAGTGAGCCCCGCCGCCCCCGCGCCCAAGAAGCAGGCTGAGGAGTCCGAGCGCGAGCAGCCGATCGGCCTGCACTCGCTGGCGCCAGCCCCCGGCTCACGGCGCCCGCGCAAGCGCATCGGCCGCGGCGAAGGCTCGGGCACCGGCAAGACCGCGGGACGAGGCCAGAAGGGCTATGGCGCCCGCTCGGGCTCCAAGAGCCGCGCGCGCTTCGAGGGCGGCCAGATGCCGATCCACATGCGCATGCGCAAGCTGCGCGGCCCGCACATGAAGAAGTCGATGCCCTTCGAGCGCTTCCGCACGCACACACAGGCCGTCAACATCGGCGCGCTCGAGGATCGCTTCGAGGAAGGCGCCGAGGTGACGCTCGAGGCGATGGTCGCCAAGGGTCTCGGCACGCGCAAGGGGATCCCCGTGAAGGTGCTCGCCAAGGGCGAGTTGAGCAAGAAGTACACCGTGCACGCCCACGCCTTCAGCGCCTCCGCGCGAGAGAAGATCGAGGCGGCGGGCGGGGCATGTGTGGTGGTGGACATCAACGCGGGCTAGACTCCGTCGCTGATGCTCTCCACGATCCTCAGCGCCTTCCAGGTCGCGGACATCCGCAAGAAGCTCGGCTTCACCGCGCTGATGCTGCTGTTCTACCGTTTCGGCGCGCACATCCCCGTGCCGGGGGTCAACCTCTCCGCGGTGAACAACATCCAGAAGCAGTTCGGGGGCTCCAACATCCTTGGCTTCCTCAACCTCTTCTCCGGCGGGGGCCTCTCGCGGATCGCGCTGTTCGCGCTCGGCATCATGCCCTACATCACCGCCTCGATCATCCTGCAGCTGATGCAGGTCGTGGTGCCCTCCCTGGAGAAGCTCTCCAAGGAAGGCGAGGTGGGGCAGGCGCGCATCACCCAGTACACGCGCTATTTGACCGTGGGCCTCGCCTTCGCCCAGTCGATCGGCTACGTCTTCCTGTTCCACTCCCTGCAGGCGCAGGCCGGCGAATCGGTGGTTACGAAGTTCGACGCCCCCCACATCTTCCTGATCGTGATCTGCCTCACCGCGGGCTGCGTGCTGCTGATGTGGCTCGGCGAGCTCATCACCCAGCGTGGCATCGGCAACGGCATCTCGCTGCTGATCTTCGCCTCGATCGTCTCGCGCCTGCCCTCGGGGATCCAGACGTGGTGGACCAGCCAGGATCAGGTGTTCAAGGTGATGATGCCCTTCATCGTGCTCGCCGTCGTCGCCGGCATCGTGTTCGTGCAGGAGGGCCAGCGGCGCATCCCCGTGCAGTACGCCAAGCGCGTGATCGGGCGGCGCATGACCGAGGGCGGGCAGACCTACCTGCCGCTGCGCGTCAACATGGCCGGCGTGATCCCCGTGATCTTCGCCGCCTCGATCATGGCCTTCCCGCCCACCGTGGGCCAGCTGATCCACACCCCCTGGGCGCAGAAGATCTCCGACTTCTTCACCCCCAACGGCTGGCACTACGTGCTGGGCGAGTCGATCTTCATCATGATCTTCGCCTACTTCTACACCGCCGTCACCTTCAACCCCGTCGATCAGGCCGACAACCTCAAGAAGTACGGCGGCTTCATCCCCGGCGTGCGCCCCGGCCGCCCCACGGCCGAATTCCTCGATCGCATCCTCGCGCGCCTCACCTTCCCCGGCGCGCTGTTCCTCGCGGCGGTGGCGGCGCTGCCGACGATCCTCATCGCCCGCACGCACGCCAACTTCTTCTTCGGCGGAACCTCCATCCTGATCGTCATCGGGGTGGCGCTGGAAACCATGAAGCAGCTCGAGGCGCAGCTGATGATGCGAAGTTATGAGGGCTTTTTGAAGTAGTCTCGGGCTCTTGTCCGAGCTGAACCTCATCCTGCTCGGCCCACCCGGGGCCGGTAAGGGCACCCAGGCTGAGCGTCTGCGGGCCGACTTCGGCCTCGCGCACATCTCCACGGGGGACATGCTCCGCGCCCAGGTCGCCGCGGGGACCGAGCTCGGAGAGCAGGCGCAGCGCTACATGAACGCCGGCGAACTCGTCCCCGACGAGGTCATCATCGGCATGATCGTCGCCCGCATCGGCGAGCCCGATGCCCGCGATGGCTTCCTGCTCGACGGCTTCCCCCGCAACGAGCAGCAGGCCGATGCGCTGGGCGAGGCGCTCGGCACGCTGGAGCGGCGCCTTTTGGCGGTGCTGTTGATCGAGGTCTCCGACGACGAGGTGGTGCGCCGCCTCGCGGGTCGGCGCGTGTGCTCGAAGAGCGGCCACGTCTACCACCTCGAGTTCGACCCCCCCAAGCACGAGGGCATCTGCGACCAGGACGGCTCGCGTCTGATCCAGCGCGATGACGATCGCGAGGAGACGATCCGCAAGCGCCTCGAGGTCTACCACGAGCAGACGGCGCCCCTGATCGACTACTACGAGCAGGGCGGCCTCCTGCGGCGCTTCGACGGAAGGCGCCCCGCGAACGAGGTCAACGACCACATCCGCGCCACCCTTGCCACCCTGCGGTTAGAGGACAAGCTGTAGCCGAGCCGCAGCTAAGCTCAGAATTATGATCGTAAAGAAGTCTCCCGAGGAGATCGAGAAGATGGCGGCCGCGGGGGACATCCTCGTGGCGACGCTGCAGATGCTCGAGGGCAAGATCCGCGCCGGCGTGCGCACGCAGGAGCTCGACCTCGCCGCCGAGCGCTTCATCCGCGCGCGCGGCGCCACGCCCACCTTCAAGGGCTACCGCGGCTTCCCCGGCTCGATCTGCGCCTCGCCCAACGCGATGGTCGTGCACGGCATCCCCGGCCGCTACAGCCTGCAACGCGGAGACATCATCTCGATCGACGTGGGCGTCACGCTCGACGGCTGGATCGCCGACGCCGCGCGCACCTTCCCCGTTGGCGAGGTGGATCCGGTCACCGAAAACCTGCTGCGCGCCACCCGCGAGTCGCTCTTCGCCGGCGCGGCGCAGTGCAAGCTGGGCAACCGCGTGGGCGACGTCTCGCACGCCATCCAGAAGGTCGCCGAGGGCGCGGGGCTCTCGGTGGTGCGCTCGCTCGTGGGCCACGGCGTGGGACGCAGCATGCACGAGGACCCGCAGGTGCCCAACTACGGGCGCGCCGGCAAGGGGCCCAAGCTGGAGGAGGGCATGGTCCTCGCGATCGAGCCAATGACCACCGCCGGGCGCGCCGCGGTGCGCATGGCGGGCGACGGCTGGGCGATCTTCTCCCAGGACGACTCCCCCGCGGCGCACTTCGAGTTCACCGTGGCCGTCACCGCCGACGGTCCCCGTATCCTCACGCCCTGGCACCTCGCCGAGCGCCAGAAGGCGAAGGAGCCTGTGGCGCAGGGCGCCGCCAGCGAAGGCTGACGGTTGTTGCTACTATCTGGTGCCCTGCTCGAAAGCGCAGTCCTCTGCGCCTGAGAGCACATCCACGACCCGGTAGCGGCGGCCGTCCCGGCCTCCAGAGCCAGGTCGCCGGGCCATTCGAAAGGGATCATGAAGGTACGACCGTCGGTCAAGCCGATGTGCGAGAAGTGCAAGATCATCCGCCGCCACGGAGCGGTTCTCGTCATCTGCCAGAACAAGCGCCACAAGCAGCGTCAGGGGTAACTGAGTGGCTCGTATCGCCGGGGTCAATCTGCCCCTCAACAAGCGCTCGGAGATCGGGCTCACCTACATCTTCGGCATCGGCCGCTCAACGGCCAACAAGATTCTGAGCGAGGTCGAGGTCAGCCCCGACACCTACGTGCGCGACCTCACCGAGGACGAGGTCTCAAAGCTGCGCGATGTCATCGATCGCACCCTCACCGTCGAGGGGGACCTGCGCCGCGAACGCTCTCAGGACATCAAGCGCCTGCAGGAGATCGCCTGCTACCGCGGCATGCGCCACCGCCGCGGCCTGCCCGTGCGCGGACAGAAGACCAAGACCAACGCGCGCACCCGCAAGGGCCCCAAGCGCATGCAGGTGGCCGGTAAGAAGAAGGTCGGCAAGAAGTGAGTCCTGCTCCTAAGCGTGCCAGGGGGCGTCGCAAGCCCAAGAAGAACATCCCGATTGGGCAGGCGCACATCAAGACGTCGTTCAACAACACCATCGTCTCGCTCACCGACACCACCGGCAACGTCATCGCCTGGGAGTCCGCGGGTGGCGCCGGCTTCAAGGGTTCGCGCAAGTCGACCCCCTTCGCCGCGCAGGTCACCGCCGATGCCGCCGCGCGCAAGGGCATCGAGCAGGGCCTCCAGAAGGTCGAGGTCTATGTGAAGGGTCCCGGCTCCGGGCGCGAGACCGCGATCCGCTCGCTGCAGGCCGCGGGCCTCGAGGTCACCGGCGTCAAGGACGTAACGCCGCAGGCGCACAACGGCTGTCGCCCTCGCAAGCGCCGAAGGGTATAGACAGCGCGACCCATCGCAGGGCCGGCTCTGCCGGTCCTCTTAAAAAGAAAAAGAAGAGAACGAGAACACCCACAAATGGCCAGAGACACAAGCCCCCAGTGCAAGCAGTGCCGTCGCGAGGGACAGAAGCTGTTCCTCAAGGGTGAGCGCTGCCTCACCGACAAGTGCGGCGTCGAGCGGCGCTCCTACCCGCCCGGCGAGCACGGAAGGGGCCGTCAGAAACAGAGCGAGTACCGCCTGCAGCTGCGCGAGAAGCAGAAGGCCCGCCGCTACTACGGCGTGCTCGAGAAGCAGTTCCACGGCTACTACGAGAAGGCCTCCCGCCAGCCCGGCATCACCGGCGAGAACCTCCTCGCGCTGCTCGAGTGCCGCCTCGACAACGTGCTCGTGCGCCTCGGTTTTGCCGCCTCGCGCCGCCAGGCGCGCCAGCTCATCCGCCACGGCCACTGGACCGTCAATGGCCGGCGCGTGGACATCCCCTCCTACCAGGTGCGTCCCGGCGAGGTGATCGCCATCAAGGCCGACACCCCCGCAACGCAGGTGGTGCGGGACGCCACCGAGCTCACAGGACAGATTCCCGCGTGGCTCCAGGCCGACCACGAGTCGCTCACGGCCAAGGTGCTTCGCAAGCCGGAGCGCCGCGAGGTGGCGGCGCCGGTGCAGGAGCAGCTCATCGTCGAGCTGTACTCGAAGTAGGTCTTTTCAGCAGGTAATTGCAACATCCGCATTTCGCGCGCGCCGGCCTGCATGGCGGCGCCCCAGAGCCGGCCCCCGCGGGGCGCCAGCCAGACATCCCCACGACGTTAGGACCCTGATGCTCGACTTCCAAATCCCCCGGATCACCAGCGAGTCCGTGGAGCAGAACCGCGGCACCTTCATCATCGAGCCGCTCGATCGCGGCTTCGGCTACACCTTCGGCAACTCGCTGCGTCGCGTGTTGCTCTCCTCCCTCGCGGGCGCCGCCGTAACGAGCGTGCGCATCGAGGGCGTCGCGCACGAGTTCTCCACCATCCAGGGCGTCAAGGAGGATGTCACCGACATCGTCCTCAACCTCAAGGGTGTCGTCTGCCGCATGCACTCCGACGCCACCGAGGTCGAGGCGCCGCTGGTGGTCACCGGCCCCGGCGAAATCACCGCCAAGGACATCGATCTGCCCGCGGGCGTGGAGATCCTCAACCCCGACGTGCACATCGCCACGCTCGAAGAAGAAGACCAAGCTCGAGCTCTACATGACGATCGGCCGCGGCCGCGGCTACCGCCCCGCGGAGGAGAACAAGTCGGCAGATCAGCCCATCGGCGTGATTCCCATCGACTCGATCTTCTCGCCCGTGCGGCGCGTCGCCTACGCCGTCGAGCAGGCCCGCGTGGGCCAGAAGACCGACTTCGACAAGCTCACCCTCGACATCGAGACCGACGGCTCGATCGAGCCCCAAGCGGCGCTCCGCGAGGCCGCCGAGCTGCTCATCTCGCAGCTGGCGATCTTCACCGACGCCGATCGCATCCAAGAGCTTCGCGCCTCGCCCGGCGGCCAGCTCGACGGCCACGGCCTCGCCGTGGGCGGCGTCGGCGTCGGCGGCGCCGCGGTGCTCCAGGGTGAGGAGTACGGCATCCTCATCGAGGAGCTCGAGCTCGGCGTGCGCTCCTACAACTGCCTCAAGCGCGCCGGCATCCAGACCGTCGGAGACCTCATCTCCAAGTCCGAGGCCGAGCTCAACGCGATCCCCAACTTCGGCAAAAAGTCGATCGACGAGGTCATCGAGACCTTGGAGACGCGCGGCCTGAATTTGCGCCAGGACTAGGGCGCTCTTCACAAGGCAAGCTAGACTCCCCTCGCGATGAGACACCAGAAGACCCGTAACAAGCTCAGCCGCTCCTCCGCGCACCGCAAGGCGCTCCTCATGAACCTCGTCAAGGAGGTCTTGGAGCACGAGCGCATCAAGACCTCCGAGGCCAAGGCCAAGGCGGTCAAGCCCGAGCTCGAGAAGCTCATCACGCTCGCGCGGCGCGGCGATCTGCACGCCCGCCGCCAGGCGCTCTCCGCGCTTGGGCAGGACAAGTTTGCGGTGTATCGCCTGTTTGAGGAGGTCGCCCCGCGGTATGCCGAGCGTCCCGGCGGGTACACGCGCATCCTCAAGCTCGGTCCGCGTCGCTCCGACGCCACCGAGATGGTCTTCCTCGAGCTGGTCTGAGTTCCTCCCGCGGGGATGCGGGAGCGGTTGCAGGCGATGGTCACCAAGCTCACGCTCGAGTACGACGGCGCTGGCTTTGCCGGTTGGGCGCGCCAGCCTGGATTGCGCAGCGTGCAGGAGGAGTTGGAGGGGGCTTTGCAGACTGTGCTCGGGGAGCCGCTGAGCTTGTCGGTCGCGGGACGCACCGACCGTGGGGTTCATGCCTGGGGGCAGGTTGCCTCATATCCGCACGAGGCCATCGATCCGGGGCGGCTCAATGGGCTGCTGGGGCCCGACTTGGCGGTGCTCTCAAGCGTTCCGGCACCCGAGGGCTTCGATGCCCGGCGCGACGCTCTCAGTCGCACCTATTGCTACCGAGTCCTTCAGCGACGTACGCGCAGCGTGTTCACGCGTGGCACCGCCTTCTGGTGGCCCCGACCGCTTGACCAGGGTGTGCTTTCGCAGTGTGCTGCGGCGCTCGTAGGTCTTCACGACTTCACGGCGTTCACGCCCACCGAGACCGAGCACACGCACTTCCGGCGCAACGTGCTCAAGGCGGAGTGGCGTGCAGATGGCGAGCTGCTGGAGTTCTGGATCGAGGCAGATACCTTCCTGCGCCACATGAACAGGGTGCTTGTGGGCACGATGCTCGAGGTCGCATCGGGGCGGGGCACTGTGGAGGAGTTCACGCGTCTTCTCTCGGGGCGCCCTCGCAGCGAGGCCGGACGGACAGCACCCGCGCATGGCCTCGCGCTGGCAACAGTTGCCTACCGATAGGCACCCTATGCTGGAGGGGATGCTCAATGTGCTGCTCACCAACGACGATGGGATCGAGGCCGAGGGCCTGCAGGCGCTGCGCCGCGCGCTCTTGGAGCTGCCCAACATCCGCCTTGAGACGATCGCGCCCGATGGCAACCGCTCGGCGATGGCGCGCTCGATCACCACGCGACGGCCGCTGTGGGTGGCCGAGGTGCCCTTCCCCGATGGAACGGTGGGGTATGCCACCGATGGCACGCCCGTGGACTGCGTGCGCCTTGCGAGCCTCGGCGCGATCGACGGCTTCAAGGCCGATGTGGTGGTCGCGGGCATCAACCATGGCTCGAACCTCGGCGATGACATCACCTACTCGGGCACCGTCGCGGCGGCGCTCGAGGGCCTCGTGCTGGGGCTGCCCTCGATCGCCGTCTCCCAGCAGTCGGGCGCCAAGGCGATGGACTTCCGCTTCGATGGCGGCTTCAAGTTCGAGGTTGCCGCCGATTTCGTGGCGCGGCTGGTGGGGGGGCTGCACGAGATCCCGTTGCGCGAGGGGACGCTGCTCAACGTGAACGTGCCCGCGGGCGAGCTCAATGGGGTGGAGGTGTGCAAGCTCGGCAAGCGCATCTACCGCGATGAGCTGAAGCTCCACACCGAGGAGGCCGGCCCGCCCTCGCGCAGGCGCTACTGGGTGTATGGCGCGGACCCCGGCTTTCACGACCTTCCCGGCACCGACCTCGCGGCGGTGGCGGCGGGGAGGGTGGCGGTGACGCCGATCCACTTCGACCTCACCGACCATCCTGGGCTGGATGCGTTGGAGGGCTTCGATCTGGAGGGGCTGCTCGATGGGGCAACCGCGGGCGAGGAGGCGGCAGCGGCGGTGGTGGAGCGAGAGCTCTGATGGCCAAGGCGCAGGTAGAGGCCCCCGCGTCCGAGCGCATCGTGGAGCTGCGCGGCGAAGTGGAGCACCACGCCTACCGCTACTACGTGCTCGATGACCCCGAGATCGGGGACGACCGCTACGACAGGCTCTATGCGGAGCTGCGGAGGCTGGAGGATGAGCACCCCGAGCTGGTGATCCCCGAGTCGCCCACCCAGCGCGTGGCGCCCCAGCCGGTGGGGCGCTTGGAGAAGGTGGCGCACCTGGAGCCGATGCTCTCGCTCGACAATGTGCGCAGCGAGGAGGAGATGCGCGCGTGGGTGGAGCGCATGCGCAACCACCTCGCGCGCGAGGGCATCGCCACGCCGCGCTTTGAGTATGTGGTGGAGCCGAAGATCGATGGACTCGCGATCAGCCTCATCTACCGCGATGGGGTGCTCGAGCGCGGCGCCACGCGGGGGGATGGGGAGATCGGCGAGGACATCACCCACAACGTGCGCACGATCGGCGCGGTGCCCCTGCACATCGAGGACGCGCCTCCGCTGTTGGAGGTGCGCGGCGAGCTGTATATGTCGCTCAAAGACTTCACCTCGCTCAACGAGCGCAGGGCGGCGGCGGGGGAGTCGACGTTCATGAACCCCCGCAACAGCGCCGCCGGCACCGTGCGCCAGCTCGATCCCGCGCTTGCGGCAGCGCGCCCGCTGTCGATGTGGGCTTATCAGGTGGGCGTGGCGGAGGGGCTCTCCTTCACCGCGCACGCGCAAGGGCTTCAGTGGCTGCGCGAGCACGGCTTTCGCGTGAACCGCGACATAAGGATCCTCGAGAGCGAGGATGAGGTGATCGCGCAGTGCCTCGAGTGGGAGCGCCGCCGCGGCGAGCTCGACTTCGAGATCGATGGGGTGGTGATCAAGGTGAACGACCTCGCCCTGCAGCGGCGCCTGGGTTCGGTGGGGCGCGATCCGCGCTGGGCGGTGGCGTGGAAGTTCGCGCCCACCACCGCTATTACGCACCTGCAGAAGGTGATGTGGAATGTGGGGAAGTTCGGCGATCTGCGCCCCTACGCGATGCTCGAGCCGGTGGCGGTGGGGGGCGTGACGATCAAGCTCGCGACGCTGCACAACGAGGAGGACATCCGCCGCAAGGACATCCGCGCGGGCGAGGATGTGATCGTGTTGCGCGCGGGCGATGTGATCCCGCAGGTGATCTCACCGGCGCCGCACGTGGTGGAGCACAAAAAGCGCCCGCCCCCCACGCGCCCCCCGGCGCGGTGCCCCTTCTGCAACACGAAGACAATCAAGCCGCGCGAGGGCGTCTTCACGATGTGCCCCAACCGCGATTGCCCCGAGCGCGCGTGGCAGCTGCTGAAGCACTTCGTTTCGCGCGGCGCGATGGATATCGATGGCCTCGGCGAGAAGCAGGTGGCCTCGCTGCAGCGCCACGAGCTGGTGCGCACCGCGGCGGACCTCTACCGCCTCGGCGAGGAGCAGCTGATCGAGCTGGAGGGCTACGCGGAGGTCTCGGCGCGCAATGTGCTCGCCGCGATCGAGGCCTCCAAGCAGCGCCCCTTCGCGAGGGTGCTCTTCGCGCTCGGCATCGAGGAGGTGGGGGAGGTGACGGGGCGAAACCTCGCGCAGCGCTTCCGCGACATCGACGCGCTGCTCGCCGCCACGCCCGAGCAGATCGCTGAGACGCCGGGCGTGGGCGAGAAGATGGCGCGCTCGATAAGAACACAGCTCGACGACGAGCGCATGCGCGCGCTGATCGCCGACCTGCGCGCGGTGGGGCTGCGCTTTGCCGAGGCCGGCCCCGCGCCCACCGATGGCCCCCTCGCGGGCAAGGCGGTGGTGCTCACGGGCACCCTCCCAACGCTCTCGCGCGAGGAGGCCACCGAACGCATCCAGGCCGCGGGGGGGCGCGTTACGAGCGCCGTCTCCAAGAAGACCCACTACCTCGTGGCGGGCGAGAGCGCGGGCTCGAAGCTGGAGAAGGCACGGCGTTTGATGGTGCCCGTGCTCGATGAGGAGAAGCTGCTTGTGATGTTGGGAGAGGGCCGCTGAAGCGGCCCTGCGAGGGTTGCGCTGTGGGCTACACGCCGCGCGGGGCCTACCCCGCGTAGCGCGTGAGATCGATCGTCATCGCGTCCTGGATCCCGTGCGCGGTGGATTCGGCGCGCCCGTCGATGAGATAACAGAACGCGAGCAGGTGCCCGCTGAGCGACTCGCACCAGCCGGCGAGGTTGGAGACCCCGTTGAGCGTGCCGGTCTTGGCTTGGCAGCGGCCTTCGGCGCTGCTCCCGCGCATCCGGCGGATGAGCGTGCCGCTGCGGCCGGGGATCGCGAGGTCGGCCTGCAGCACGGCGCCGATCTGCGTGCCCGCTACGGCCTCCAGCAGCGAGACGATTTCAAGCGGCGAGGTGCGATCTGAGTGGGAGAGCCCCGAGCCGTCCACCACGGTGGGGTGGATGCCCAGGCGCTTGGTCATCGTGGCGCGCACAACGCCGGCCCCCGCGGGCGTGGTGCCGGCGCCGCCCGCAAGCGCGCCGAGATCCTTGAGGAGGGTCTCGGCGAAGAAGTTATCCGAGGAGCGGTCCATCAGCCCGAGCAGCGTTGCGAGCGGTGGGGAGTCCGCTTGCGCGAGCGCCTTCGCGCCGGCGGGGGTTGGGCCGGTGGAGATGCCGCCGCTGACAGCGATGTGCAGCGTGCGCAGCGCGTGCAGCAGTTGCAGCGCCGCGTAGGCGGCGGGCGCGTGGGCGCCGCGCTGGGTGCCCACGGCGCCGCGGTTGAAGGCCAGGCCGCTGAGGGTGCCCTCGACTTCGGAATCCCGCGCGTAGCCGGTGGTGGGCCCCCCGCGGAGGGAGTCGAGGAAGGACTCGTCGCCCACGATGGCGCCTTCCACGCGCACGATGCCGCGCGCGGCGAGCTGCTGCGCGAGCGCGCTCACCGAGGCCCCCTGCCCGCTGTAGTACGCGCGGATGAAGGCGGAGGAGCCGAAGGTGGGGTCGCCGCCACCGTGGAGGTAGAGGTTGCCGTGCCACACCCCTTCGGGGTCCAGCGAGCCGACGCCCTCCACTGCCGTGGCGAGGCGTGCGCCGGGGCCGAGGAGGAGCAGCGCGGTGGTGGAGGTGTAGAGCTTCTCCACCGAGGCCGGCGGCGAGGCGTGGGTGGCGTTCTGCGCGAAGAGGGGGGTGTGGGCGCTCACGTCGTACACGTAGGCCCCCGAGGCGTGCCCGGCGATGCGCATCTGATGGCCCAGCTGGGCCTGGAGGACGGCGGAGCCGGCGCTCGCGCTCGCGGGGGCGGATGCGGCGAGGAAGAGCAGTCCGAGCGCGAGCAGGAGGATGGGCAACGGGTGTCGGCGCACGGGGACATACAATGAAGCTGGGATGGGCAAGGTTGTCAAGCTTGAACCGACGTCCAGGGAGAGGACGGCGCCGCGGAGGCGGGGTGCGTCGGCTGCGGCGCGCGTGCCCGGCTCGGTGGGCATGAAGCGGCGCGGAAGGCCCAAACGCGAGAAGACGGCGCTGGTGCTGGGGGGCGGGGGCTTCACGGGCGGGGTGTATGAGATCGGAGCGCTGCGCGCGCTCGATCTGCTGTGGGTGAACCGCACGGTGAACCAGTTCGACGTCTACGTGGGGACCTCCGCGGGGGCCTTCATCGCGGCGCTGTGCTCCAACGGGGTGACGCCGGAGGAGATGATGCGCGTGGTGAGCCACCAGGGTCCGCTGCCCTTCAGGGATGTGAACCTCGGGGATCTGCTGCGCCCCAACCTCGGCGAGATGGTGCGCAAGGGGGCCCTGATGCCGTGGCGTGCGGCGAAACTGGCGCGCCAGCTGCTTGCCCAGCGCGGGCAGGTGTCGATGATGGATGTCGTTGCGGGATTGGCGGAGGGGCTGCCCTCGGGCGTCTACACGGGCGGCGGCATCGAGAGCTATCTGCGGCGCGTGCTCAACGACCCCGATCGCACGAACGACTTCCACGAACTGGAGTGCGAGCTGTATCTCACGGCCACCGACCTCGATACATGCGAGCGGGTGGTGTTCGGCGAGGAGGGCAACCGCGAGGTGCCGATCTCAACCGCGGTGCGCGCCTCGGGGGCGCTGCCGATGGTGTATGCGCCCGTGATGGTCGATGGGCGCGAGCTCGTGGATGGGGGGCTCGTTTCGACGACCAACCTCGATATCGCGGTGGAGGCGGGCGCAAAGCTCGTGGTGGTGGTGAACCCGCTGGTGCCCTACGTGAACGACTTCGCGCAGGAGGTGCGCACCCTCCGCGGCGCGCGTCCGCGGAGGGTCTCGGATATGGGCTTCCCGCAGATCGGCTATCAGACGTTCAAGATGCTCGCCTACCAGCGCCTGCACGAGATGGCCTCGCGCTGGGAGGAGCGCTATCCCGGCGTGGACATCCTTTTGATCGAGCCCGAGGCCTCCGACGAGCTGATGTTCCAGACGTCGATGATGAACTTCACCTCGCGCATCGAGATCGCTCGCCACGGCTTTCAGTCGGTGACCTACCACCTGCATGGCGAGTACGAGCGCTACAAGGAAACCTGCGCCCGCCACGGCATCGAGATCTCAGCCACGCGGGTGCGCAATGTCGTCGAGCATTTCGAGGCTCAGCAGGAGGACGTCTCCGCCTGGCGGAGGATCCTCGAGAGCACCACGGGAGCCCTCCTGCGCCAGACGGGCGCGGCCGGCTAGAGGCCGATGTTGTCCAGCGCGCCCAGAAGGCGTGTGGAGGCGGCTCGGTTGAGCAGGCTGATGCGGACGTGACGCGGCTCGCCGAGGGCGGTGCCGGCGGCGACGAGGACGCCGGTGCGGGCAAGGCGGGCGGAGAGCTCGCCGCCGTCGATCTGCGGGTGGGCGACCCAGAGGAAGTTGGCCTGGCTGGGGGATACCTCGAAGTGGCGCTTGCGCAGCTCCTCGGTGAGGAAGGTGCGCTCCTCGCAGATGGCGCGGACACGACGGGCAAGCAGCGGGCCGCCGCTGTGGAGCGCCTCCAGCGCGCCGGCCTGGGAGACCTCGCTGACGCCGAGATCGGGCTCCAGCTCGGTGAGCAGCTCCTCGGAGCCGGGGCCGCCGATCGCGTAGCCGAGGCGCAGCCCGGCGAGGCCGTGGGCCTTGGAGAAGCTGCGGAAGACGAGCAGGTGCGGGAAGCGCTCGAGCA
Organism: uncultured Solirubrobacterales bacterium; assembly: GCA_963725525.1. Taxonomy (GTDB): domain Bacteria; phylum Actinomycetota; class Thermoleophilia; order Solirubrobacterales; family Solirubrobacteraceae; genus Palsa-744. The sequence goes on along the minus strand of CAVRYP010000007.1, from coordinate 29,698 downwards.
GCTCCAGCGAGGCGTTGGTGGGCTGCGCGTCGGCGAACTCTACGAGCGACTCGTCGAGCAGCACCGCGACGCCCTCAGGGAGCCCCGCGAGCAGGCGCTCGAGCTCGGCTGTCTCCAGAAGCTCGCCGGTGGGGTCGTTGGGCGAGGCGAGCACGACGGCGCGCGCGTGGTGAGAGGCGACGGCGCCGAGCAGCTCGTCGACCCCGCCGCTCACGCGCACGGTCTGGCCGTGCGCGCGGCGCGCCATGATCGGATAGAGCGGGTAGGCGGGCCAGCGCGTGACGAGCTCCTGGCCGGGCTCGATGAGCGCGCGCGTGGCGGCGCTGAGCAGCTGCGCGGCGCCGTTGCCGACGATCAGGCGTCCGGGCTCCACGCCGTGGCGGCGGGCCAGCTCGAGGCGCAGCTTGGAGCCGCGCAAGTGGGGATAGCGGTGCAGGCCGGCGCGCGCGGTGAAGGTGATCGCGTTGACCACATCGGGGTGGGGCAGCTCCGGCCAGGTCGTCTGCGAGAGGTCGAGCGTGAGCACGCGGGTGAGCGCCTTGCGGCGGCGCTCGGCGGCTTCTTCGCGCAGTCCCTGGTTGACCTCCTCCTCGGAGAGGCCTTCGAACTGGCGGTAGTAGTCGGTCAGGCCCATTGACTCGGGACTCCTATCGCGGGGCTCAGCCCACGCGGAACATGTTCTGGCTGACGGCCCCGTGGATCAGCCCGAACCAGATCATGAAGGCGCCGCCGCAGATGACGGCGGTGATCGCGAACACACGGCTGAGTACGCCCGTGCGCTGGTCGTGGCCGGCGGCGCGGCGCACGAGGATCCAGACGGCGTCGAGGCGGCGAAGCACGCTGAGCGAGCCGAAGAGCAGCACGAAAAGGCCGGCGACGGCGCCGACGATGCCGAGGCTGATGCTGCCTGAGAAGTAGTTGATGCGCGAGGCGATCCATAGGCAGGCGACCGGGATCGGTCCCCAGCAGAGCAGGCAGATGAAGGTCATCGCGGCAAGCACCGTGGCGGCGAGCAGGCCGTCGATCCGCTGCCGGGCAGCATCGCCGCGCTGGGGCAGTTTGCGAAAGCGAACGGGGGCGGTGCCGGGGCGCCGCCCGACAAATAGACCTCCGGTGTCGCTTGGGTCGCTGCGCATGCCTCTCCTTTTTGGTCTTGCGCTGCTCAGTTCGTGCTACACACGCTAGCGGGTATAGAGCGAGTCGAGCAGATCGGCGTACTTCTCGGCCACGACGGCGCGCTTGACCTTGAGCGTGGGCGTGAGCTCGCCCGTCTCCTGGGAGAGGTCGTGGTCGAGGATGGCGTACTTCTTGACCTGCTCCACCTGGGCGTAGTGGGAGTTGACGCGCTCGACTTCCCTGCCGATGAGCTCCTGGATGGAGGGCTCGCGGCAGAGCGTGGCGATGTCCTCGGGGAGGTTGTGCTCGCGCGCGTAGCCCGCGATCTCCTCCTCGTCGAGGGTGATGAGCACCACGGGGTAGGGGCGCTGGTCGCCGTGCATCACCGCCTGGGAGATCCAGCGGCACTGCTTGAGGTCGTTCTCGAGGTTGGCGGGCGTGAGGTTCTTGCCGCCGGCGGTGATGATGATGTCCTTCTTGCGCCCGGTGATCGAGAGGTAGCCGTCCTCGTCGAGCGAGCCGAGGTCGCCGGTGTGCAGCCAGCCGTCGGTGACGGCGCCGAAGGATGTCTCGGCCTGCTCGGCGCTGTGGTAGCCCTGGAAGATGTTGGGTCCCTTGATGAGGATCTCACCGTCCTCGGCGATCCTCAGCTCCACGCCGGGGAGCGCGCGCCCCACGGTGCCGAACCTATGGTTCTCCACCGTGGAGATGGTGGCGGCGGTGGCGGTCTCGGTCATGCCGTAGCCCTCCAAGACGGGCACGCCGCAGGCCCAGAAGAACTTGAGGATCTCGCGCGCGATGGGCGCGGCGCCGGACGTGGCGTTGCGCACCTCGCCGCCGAAGATCGCGCGGACGTTCTTGAAGAGCTTCTCGTCGGCCTCCTCGAAGGGGACGCGCAGCTCCTCGGGGATGGGCTCGCCGCGCGCCATCAGCTCGCGCACCTTGATGCCGAGTGCGATCGCGGCCTCCGTTTGCGCGCGTTCCTCGGGCGGCTGCGCGTCGATGGCGCCGTGGGCGAGCGTGTAGACCTTCTCGAAGACGCGCGGCACCGAGGGGAGGTAGGTGGGGTGGACCTCCATCAGCTCCCCCACGATCTGCTTGGTGTCGCCGCCGAAATAGGCGATCGTGGTGCCCATGTCGAAGGAGGCCAGCTGGATGAGCAGCGCGTAGGAGTGGGCGAGGGGGAGGTAGAGGTAGGTGACCTCGTCCTGCTTGATGGTGCGCGTTTCGTGGAGCATGTCGAGGATCGCGCGGTAGTTGCCGTGGCTGAGCACGCAGCCCTTGGGTGGACCGGTGGTGCCGGAGGTGTAGATGAAGGTGTAGGGGTCCTCGGGGGAGATCGCGTCGCGGCGCGCGTGGAGTTCCTCGGGGGAGCGTGTGCGTCCGCGTTCGCGCACCTCGGCGAGGGTGATGGCAGACAGGGAGTCGGCGGCCCCGGCCGTCGAGGCGCTGCCGTTCGCCTCGCTTGCTCCGTGCGCGCTTGTGCCGGTGGGAGGATCGATCACGATCACGGTGCGCAGCAGTGGGAGCTGCTCGCGGATCGCGGCGATCTTCGCGAGCTGAAGCTCGTTCTCGCACACGACGGCGACGGCGCCGGAGTCCGAGAGCACCCAGAGGCACTCCTCGGGGGAGTTGGTCTGGTAGATGGGGACGACCACCGCACCGGCCTCGGTGGCGGCCATGTCGGCGTAGGACCACTCGGGGCGCGTGTTCGCGAGGATCGACACGCGCTCCCCTGGTTGGACGCCGAGATCGATGAGGCCGAGCGCGACCTCCTGCACGATCTCGCCAAGCTCGGCGTAGGTGACATCGTGCCACTCGCCATCGCGCTTGAAGCGCACGGCGCAGTGGTTGGGAAAGTCTGCGGCCGAGCGCGGGACGACATCCGCGATCGTTCGCGAAGCGGTGGCGGTGGACGCCGCTGTTGATGCCTCCATGTCTCCTCCTCGATCGGCCTGCTGAAGCTTGAAGTGATGCGCAGCTAAGGATATGCCCTCGGCGGTGCGAGGGCGGCTAGAGGGAGACACGCGGGAGGGGCCGCTGCTCAAATGGGATTGGGCACGTCGATGAAGACGTGGCGCAAACCGAAGCGCTCGCTGAGGCGCCCCCCCAGGCACTTGACGCCGAATGTCTCTGTGGCGTAGTGCCCGGCGGCGATGAAGTGCACGTGGGCCTCGCGCGCGTGAGACATAACCCGCTCGGCGGGCTCGCCCGTGAGGAACGCGTCGGCGCCCGCGGCGATCGCCTCGGCGAGGTAGCCGGCGCCGGCGCCGGTGACGATCGCGAGGCGGCGCACGCGCGCGGGACCGGCGTCGAAGATGAGCGGCTCGCGGACGGTGATTCTTTGGATGCGCGCGAAGAGCTCGGCGGCGGGGAGACCCTCGGCGGCATCGAAATGCGCGAGCACGCCGATGGGCTGGCCGGCGTGCAGCGCGAAGGGCTCGAGCTTCTCGGCGCCGAGTGCGCGCGCGAGCAGCGCGTTGTTGCCGACCTCGAGATGGGCATCGAGGGGGAGGTGGTAGGCGAGGAGGCTCATGTTGGCGTCGAAGAGGACCTCGAGGCGCCGCTTGAGCGCCACGTCGATGGGGCCCGGCGCAGAGGAGCCCCAGAAGAGACCGTGGTGGGCGAGGATCAGCTCGGCGCCCTCGGCGCGGGCAAGCTCGAAGAGCTCGAGGTTCGCGCTCACGCCGGTGGCGATGGTGCCCACGAGCTCGGCGCCGGGAACCTGAAGGCCGTTGGGGCAGTAGTCCTGGAAGCGCTCGGGCTGGAGCAGGCCATCGAGCTCGAGCACGATCTCGGCCAGCGGGGCGGGCATAGGGCGAGCACGATAGCTGTGTGGGATACTCAATGAGCGTCGGGGCGTGGCGCAGCCTGGTAGCGCGCGCCGTTCGGGTCGGCGAGGTCCCCGGTTCGAATCCGGGCGCCCCGATTGGTTCTTGTTCTGCGAAGGTCAGCGAATCCGGGCGAAAACTCCCGGAAACACTGGCTCTAGCGGGATGCCGTTCGTGGGTGTTCGCGGAGGTTCGGTGGTCGCACGTATGCAGAACGTTTGCAGCGATGGCCCAAAACGTTTGCAGAACGTTTGCAGGGGGTTGGCGGGGGCAGCCGTCGCCAGCTCGGCTGGGTGTCGTGGATGGTTTGCATCGATTCGTTGGCTTGGCTGGCGTCGTGAGGCTCGTCGTGAGAGCCTACGCGCGCGTGCCGCCGCAAGACTCTCCTTCGGGCCGACTTGTTTATGGTCAGCCGCCTGCTCAGAACTGGGGATCGCTCGTCGAGAGGTCACGTCGGCTGGTTGCTCGTGCGTACAGGCTCTTGCCGACACGCAAGAACTCGCGCCACGATGGTCTCGCGGTTACCTGAGGAGGACCACCTCCCACGGCTCGACAAGAGTTCTCAGCGATGTCGTGCTGGCCTACGAAGTTTCAAGAGTCGTGCATATTGGCGGTCAGGTGGCCTGCTGTCCTGTCTACGGCGTCCAGGCCACTCAAGCCAGGGGCTGGGCGTGAAACCATCCATGCCAGCCTATCCGAGCGTCGAAGTAGCCTCGGCCGTCATGCAACTTCCTCAGGAGCGCAATGGGCTGGAGTCGGCAGATGCCTCGGCGCAGCGTGCCGCGTGTCGGGGATGACCGGGCGCCCGATTCTGGCCGAGACGGAGACGCCGGAGGGCAGGCGCATTGTCCTCTTCGAGGACACCTGGCTCCGGCACATCCTGGACCCCGGAGACGGTCACGCAGAGCTTGAGCCTCATCTAATCGTCGTCCTCGGCGCCGTCAGCGCGCCAGATCACCGGGAACCGGACGGTTGGCCTGATCGTGAGCGGTTCTTCAAGCTTGACGCTGGGCCGAGTCGGTGGTTGATGGTGGTCGTAGACTACGAGAAGGAGCCAGCACGGATCGTGACCGCGCTGGGCTACGGACACGGCCGTTCGCCGGATGGATGGACACCATGAACGTCAAGATCGATGACCTCGTATTCGACCGCGGCAACTACGATGCCGACGGCGATGTGCTCTACCTCGGCCGCGGAAAGACCTGCTGGGCGTCGGATGCGGCGCTCACGCCTGAGGGGCATGGCGTCCGCTACGACGACCAGGGTGAGGTGATCGGGGTCACCTTCATCAACGCGCGGCGTATCATCGAGCGTGACGGGCATCTGACGATCACGCTGCCCCACGCCGTGAGGGTCGAGGCGGAGGAACTATCCGCCGCGCTCGGCTGACCCGTTCAGTACGGCGTCGCTCTGCTGGCGGTTGGCATCGAAGGCCGCGCGACTGGGCGTCAAAGGTTCCGTTCGAGGTTCCAATCTGAGCGAATCTCAGGACTTCGAGGGCCGTGCGGGGACGCTCGGCGGCCGCGGCTCAAAGCGGGCGCTGATCGTCACGTTCATCGATTCGCTGCTGAGCGACGAGTTCACGGTTGCCGTGATCCGGGAGAACGCTCCCGGTGTCGGTGACGGTTGGATCGATGCTCGCCGGTTGCCATCCTCGTCAATGGTGAGCAGCCGTCGCGAGCGATCACGAAACCCTGAACGGGCGGTGTGTGGGTGCTTGACAGCCGTGCCGCCTCTCGCGCAAACGGGATCGCCTGGCGCATGGCGGACGAGGACGGCATCGGGGCGGCGGTCGCCCACCTCGAGCACCGGGCTTGACACGCCCGAAAGCAAGCGACCCGCTGGAATCTACCTCGGTGAAATGCCGGCAATTGGTGACAAGCGGGGTGCCGATCAACGTCGTCGGCGGTGCTTCTGTGGGAACTCGTCCGTGAGACATTCCTCACCACAACGTTAAGCCTGCGTAAGGGGGTTTGAGCAGCATCGTGCGCTCTGACGAACCCCGACCAAGGGAACGCAACGTGAATCGAATACTGACGTTTTGCGCGATAGGCGCGCTCGCCATTGCCGCTGGAGCGCTTGCGGGTTGTGGTGGTGGCTCTGCGACGGGTGCCACTAGGCCATCGAGCGTGGCCACCGCTGAGCAGAGCACTACCCAGTCGGCGCCGTCGCTGACCATAGCGACGTACAAGACCCCCGAAGACGGGACGCTCATCAGCGGCGCCAACAATAGGACGCTCTACGTGCTGACGGCGGACGAAAAGTCTACGTCCGCGCACGAGAAGCTCAGCACCTGCTACGGAGGCTGCGCGGCAGTCTGGCCCCCGGTACTCGCCTCCGGTACTCCGGCGGCCGCCGGCAAAGCCAACGTTTCGTTGCTCGGTCTTACGACGCGCCGGGACGGCACCAAACAGGTCACCTACGATGGGCTCCCGCTCTATTACTACGTGGCCGACACGAAGGCGGGGCAGGCCACCGGCAATCACCTCAAAGACGGCTTCGGGCTCTGGGTCGGGATGCTCGCGAGCGGCAAGCTCGCTCCGGACGGTAGCTCTTGAGAGCGAGTCCAACCGGCCGCGCGATACGCGGCACCTGAATCCCGCCAGCCTGCGGGCCGAACCTCGGTTCGGCCCGCACGTGGTTGGCCGCAGTTGGGCCGGCGTCAGCCCGGTGGTTCGCTTGGCACAATCAACGGCGATGCGACTGGGCGGCTGCCGAAACCCGATATGACTCAGGGGACGAGCTACGGCGTCGACCTGTACTGGCTGCCGCTTGGCGCAGGCGGCCATTTCGTGAGGCTGAATGGTCGCGTCTACGAGGCCGGTCACGCGGCTATCCACCATCGAAGCCGGTATGACCTCTACCACTCCGCCGTTGAGGTGCGCGTACCGAGCGGCCGGTTTGTGGTCGAGCAGACCCCAGTCCCAAACCGGCGCGGCGATCGCCGAGGTGTGGTCGCTGAGGGCGCCGTAGGCAGCCGCTGGGCGGCGCGCCTGCGCATTTTCCGCTACGAGGTCCGGCGGTGGCGCGACGGTCCTGGTCGCGGATATCAGCGAAGCCGTCGAAGGTCCACTCCGTCTAACCGACGATTCCGTCGTCGCGCAGCGGCTGCTTGATCTCGTTCCGTCGGTTCCGGCGCTCGTGTGGGGGCGAGACGAAGTGCACGCGGGCGAAATGTGGAACTCCAACTCGATCGTCGCGTGGTTGATCGCGTCGGCAGGTCTCGACGGAGCGCAGGCGCGGCTGCCTGCGCGGGGACGTGCGCCTGGATGGCGAGCGGGGATCGTCGTCGCGTCACGAGCCGAACGGTTCGCGTAGTTGGTCACAGGGCTGCTTCGGTTTTTCGTGTCGCGTCGAGTCGTTCGGCTCGGTCCTTGATGCCGAGCAGCATCTTGCGCTCCATCACGAGAGAGCCCGGCTCCATCGCAAGCATGCCGAGCCGCGCCCGGAGCGTGTGGAGCCGGAGGCGGTTGCGGCTGATGAGGCGGGTGCTGCCGTTCTTCTCGTCGAGCACGAACGTCCAGACCCAGTTCCCGTCCTCCGAGCGCAGGGCAAGCACGCGCTCGGGCTCGACGCGCTTCATGCGCATCCGATTCGCGCCGAAGCCGATCGTCTCCCCGGCCTCGGGGTGCTGGAAGTCGGGCAGGACGCGGTCGACGCTGTGGAAATCCAGGCCGAGCAGGTTCTCGATCCAGTCATAGGTGTAGGCGCCACCGCGCGGCTTGGGTCCCCATCTGGGCCAGCCAGGGCCAGACCGTCGAGGCAGGTGCGCGAATCTCGACCGCACGGGTCGCCACGCCGCCTGCGTCCTCGAGCAGCTCGTCTCCGGGCAACCGCGAACTCGCCTCCCGCGGGGTGGTTCCCCACGTGAGGATCGGTCGACGCAGGAACGCTCTGTAGGCCGAGCCGCGCCAGCCACGGCCAGCACCGCGCGGGCGGGCTTCGCGATCACGAGGATTCCCGCTCGGCCCAATACTGCTCGGCCTCGGCCTCCATCTTCGCCAGCCGCGTGTAGTAGTCCGGAAACTCGTTGAGGTGTGCCCACGCGATCTTGCCAGTGGTCAGCCGGTCGTCGTCGCTCACGTTGGTCGCGGGATCTCGGCGCCCGTGCTCGAGCTCCACTCCCAGGCCCATGCGGAACTGCTCGATGTCGAAGCGCGAACTCTTCCAGTCGATGCCGATCCGCTCACCGATCTCGCGCGCCTCGCCGGATGAGAAACCGCGATGTTGCTCCACGCGCGAAGTATCCCCGATACGACCAACAACGCCACCGCGCCGGCTAGCGTTCTGATTCTTCTGTCGTTTTCAAGACGGTGCAAACATAGTAGAGCCCCAGCAGGAAGCGCTCGGTTGCTACGGGCCCGTAGTTGGCGAGATCGTCCCACGGGCGCGAGTAGGGGTCGCCTGGCGCGAGCTTTTCCAGAAGGCGGGCGATCAGACCGAGCGTGCGGCGGTGCATGGGGTTGGTTAGTCCCATGTCCATGACGACGAGCCGAGAGGAGGGACGCAGCAGCTTCCACGCCCGTGCCAGAGCGGGTCCGGGTTCGGGTATGACCGAGTAGCTGAGGCTGAAGAGCACAGCATCAACGTCGTTATCGAGTTGCAGACGGGCGGCGTCTTGGTGGAGCAGTTGAACGTTTGACCAGCCGTGGCGGTCGGTGAGCTTGCGCGCCTGCGCCAGCATCCCCTCGGAGGCATCGACAGCGATGACGGTGCCATTTGGGCCAACCGCGTCGACCAAGTAGGGCAGGTTGCGCCCGGTGCCCGCCCCGATCTCAAGAACAACGTCGCCGGCTTTCAGGTTGAGTGCTGCGACCGCCTTGCGTCGGGCAGGAGGGAAGATCAGGTATAGCGGCTCCAGGGTGCTGTAGAGCCGGGCAACTCGGTCGTAGCCCTTGACGATCTCTCCCAGAGGACTGCGGTTGGGGTACTCCCCGGTAGCAGCCTGTGGCCGCTTCCCGTCGATGCGCCCCACGACGACCGGCGTACCGTGCCGTGGAACCAGCGTGATGCCGCGCACGACCACGGGTTCGGGATCGGGCCGTGCCGGTTGGAGCTCGACGCTTGAGACGATGGCGCGGATTACCTCGGCCATCTCGGCCTGGGCGAGCGATGCACCGATGCAGCGACGGATGCCGCCGCCAAAGGGAAGCCAGGCGTAGGACTCTGCCTCGCCGTCGATGAACCGCTCTGGACGGAACTCGTGAGGCTGCGGGTAAAGGTCATCGCGCAGATGAACGACAGCGATCGCCGGGTAGACACGGATACCGGCTGGGAGGTCCCAGCCGCCGATCGTGCGGGGCTCGGTAAGTGTGCGAGCGTTGGCGTCGATCACTGGCCGCAGCCGCAGCGTCTCTGTCACGACGGCATCGAGGTAGGTGTCGTCCCCGGCGAGCAGTTCTTCTCGCAAGCGTGCAAGCACGCGGGGATTGCGCAGCAACAGGTCGAACGCGAAAGCGAGGCCGGTGGCGGTCGTCTCGTGACCGGCGAGCAGCATCGTCATCAGCTCGTCACGAAGCTCGACATCGGTCATCGGCTGGTCCTCCTCGTCGCGGGCGCGCAGCAGCAACGAGAGAACATCGGTGCGGGCATCGAGATCCGGCGCGGAACGGCGTAGGGCGATTTCCTCGTAGATCAGCGCGTCCGCCGCCTGTAAGCGACGTTGAAACTGGCCCCATGGGCTAAAGCGACCGAGATCGCGGCGCAGCACGTCCGGCAGAAAGAGCACAGCCTGCAAATCGAGCACGGAGACGAGCGTGCTACGCAGCCGCTTGATGCGGTCTGTGTCGGTAACTCCGAAGACGGCGCGGACGATCACCTCGAAGGTGAGCGCCCGCATCCGCTCGCGCATGGGGAAACGCTCGCCCTCCTTCCATCTGCCGATCTCTGCTGCGGCAGCATCGCGGATGACAGTGCGGAAGTTCTGGACGGCCGATCCTTGAAACGACGGTAGCAATAGCTTTCGCTGGCGCAGGTGCTCGCGTCCGTCGAGGGTCAGGACCGAGCGTTCGCCGAGTACCGCCGAAAGGGGCGCGTTCGCCTCGCCGGCGTGAAGATCGGATTGCTCACCGGTCAGCATCTCGCGGATCGCGCTCGGATCGCAGACGTAGACGCCCACGCCAAAGACGAGGAGCGGCACGGTGAAAACGTCGCCGTAGCGCTCACGCCAACCGAGCAGCGACTGCAACGGTCGTTGGACAAGGCGAGCGGTGTTGACCGCTGCTGGGGCGCGAGGACCTGGCGGCAGCGGCCCGTAGGCATGACGGCTCATGACCCGAGCATACACGACAAGAATGTAGTAGAGTCCCGCTCGTGGCGGGAAGGCCGAGAGGCGCAAGCCGGGGGTTTGCTCCCCTTGAGTCCGAGGTAATGGACGCGATCTGGGACGCGAGTCGGCCCGTGTCGGTTCGGGAGATAGTGGACACGCTCAACGAGCGGCGGCCCGAGCCGTTGGCATACACGACCGTAATGACGGTGATGAACCGTCTCGCCGCGAAGAACGTCCTGGCACGCCAGGGTGAACGACGCAGCTACGTGTATGAGGCGACGGCCCCGGACGCCGCCGGGATCGCGGTACGCGACGTGATCCGTACCTATGGCGACGTGGCGGTCGCTCATTTCGTGGATGAGGCGCGCGCCGATCCCGGCGTCTTGCGTCGCCTGCGTGGACTACTCGCGGAGGACGTATGAGGCTCGACAGCGCCAACCGCAGTTTCCTTGCCCTGATGTCCCTCGCGCTGCTGCTGGGCATGTATGTGCTCTGTGGTGCCGTGGGGAGCGTGCTCGCGCCGCTCCTCCTGGCGCGGATTTCTCACGAGGGGGTCGCTGGGCTCTTGGGCGGCGGCGGCTCGTTGCTGCCGGTTCTCCTTTTCGTTGCTCTGGTGGCGGCTGGCCTTGCATTCGGAGCCCGGTCGATGGCCCGTCAGATCGCTGCCTCCCGGCGGCTCGGCCGCCGTGTGCGTGGGCTGGCGCTTGAGCTGCCCGACGAGCTGGCACTGACGGCATCAGCGGTTGGGTTGGGTGGGCGCGTGGTTCTCCTTGATGCACCCGAGCGGTTCTCCTTTGCCTACGGCGTCCTGACTCCCCGCGTTGCGCTCAGCCGCGGACTCCTTGAGGGCGTCTCCGATGATGAGCTGCGGGCGGTACTCGAGCACGAGCGCTACCACGTATGCAACCTCGACCCATTGAAGGCCATATTGGTGCAGGCGCTCTCGGCCGCGTTCTTCTTCTTGCCCGCACTGGATTCTTTACGCGCCCGCTATCTCGCGGGACGAGAGCTGGCCGCCGACCGTCGGGCAGTAACAGCGTGTGGGCGCCGGCCCCTCGCCGGGGCGCTACTGAAGGTCGTCCGTGGCCCCGACTGGAGCGAGCTGGAGGGGGTCGCGGCGATCGGAGGCCCCGAACTGCTGGATGTGCGTGTCGCGCAACTGGAGACAGGCATCCAGCCAAAGCTCGCCGCGCTAAGCATCACCCGTGCCACGGTATCGCTCGTCGGCGCGGCGTCGTTCGCTGCCGTGTTCCTGACCTCGGTGTTCAGCTTCGGCGGCCCCGCGGCGGTTGACCGGGCAACCGGCACCGGCCTGAGCACCGTCGATTTGCTGAGCGGCCTTGTCTGTGCCGCTCCATTTGCAGGCGCAGGGCTCGTGGCGTACTGGCTGATAGCCAGACGTGCCAGCCGGCCGCTGAGCACAAAGCGGGAACCCTGATGTCGCTTCTGATGTTGCTGTGCCCGTAGGGGATGGCCGACCCGCACATCCTCGGAACAGCCCGACGCCCGTAGCTAAGGCGTAGGCCGATCGCGGGCTCAGTGGACGGATACTGGCGAACCGCAACAGTCATCCGCGCACCCGTCACTGCCGGGGACAGCGGTCGGGGCGGTGCAGCAGGACTCGCCGCGCCAGGCGTCTCGCCCCTCTCTCAGCGCGACCGCTGCGATCCCGAGCGCGGTCACGGGGTCTGCCCACCACCAGCCAAGCAGCGCGTTCAAGCCGAGGCCGAGGAGCAACCCTGCTGACAGGTACGCGCAGAGCATTGTCTGACGGCTCTCGCTCTTTGTCGCCGACGACCCGAGCGCGTCAGCGACCCGTGCCTTCGCCGAGGCAAGCGGCGGCATTGTTATAAGCGTGAGGACCGAGAGGCCGATCCCTACCCAGCTCACGGCCGGGTGATCGCCGGCAGCGAGCGAGCGGATCGCCTCGACGGCGACATAGGTGCTGAGCACGTAGAAGGACACCGAGATCATCTGCTGCGCCCTGCGCTCGGCTATCGCGAGAGGGCTCGCCAAGCGCCAGAGCACGACCAGTCCCGCCGTCAACTCGATCAGCGAATCGGCGCCGAACCCGACCAGCGCCATGGAGTCGGCCGCGACGCCCGCTGCAATCGCGACGGTCGCCTCTATGCCGTGCCAGCCAAGGCCGGTCCAAGCAAGGAGTCTTGCGCGGCGAACAAGCTGCGCTCGTGAGCGCGACGTGCCGCCGGTCAATGGATCGCCTGACAGGATTGGCAGCTCGCTGGGCGTTGCGCTCACGCCATCACCCGATCCGCGAGGACTACATCGACCAGGGCGCGGCCACGGTCGGTGAGTACGTACATCACCATCTTGCCGTCGCGGCGTGAGCGCACGAGCCCGGCCGTCCGCAGCGCTCGAACATGATGTGAGACAAGGTTCTCGGCGCGCTCGACTACCCAGCCCAGATCACAAACGCACAGCTCACCTCCGTCGCGCAAAGCGACGGCCAGCGTCAGGCGCGTGGGATCGCTGAGTGCCTTGGCGTCATCGGCCAGGTCTTCCGCGACTTTCCGGTCGAGGCGGGCCTTGCGCAGCCTCTCCGCTCGGGGCAGGTCAAGACAGAGAAGGTCGCAACGATCATCCGACACCATCTCATCCTAACGTCTGTCGAGATGTATGGGGCGTAGATCTCGACATTCTCGACACCGGCTTTCTGCGCGCTGTCGCAGTCTCGCTCGGTGGGCCGCCGCGATCGGAGTGTTCGCCTAAAAGCTCGAGGCCAGAGCAGGACGATCGCGCTGGCACACTCCTGGGTGTGCTCACTCTCTTTGGCGCCTGCGCCGTCACGTTCATGGTCCTGATATACGCGCTGGAACGACGCGGCCGAGGCTTCATCTTCGCTTTCGCTTGCGGTTGTGCCTTGTCGAGCGCCTACGGCTTCCTCGCTAGCACCTGGCCATTCGGAGTAGTCGAGGCGACCTGGGCCGCGATCGCGTTCAAGCGCTACCGATCGAAGCCGCCGTTACACGCGCACCCGACGGAGACCTGACTGTGCCCTCCGCCGCCTATGAGTTCGTCAAGGGCGATCTGCACCGTCACGGCACCCTGCGTCACGCCCACCCGCACACCGGGCCGCACGAGCACCACCACCGCCATGAGGACCCCCGCGACCATCGCCACGAGCACGAGCACGGTCACTCTCACGGTCTCGTGGACGAGAGCATCAAGCGCTCCCGCGAGGGAGTCCGCGCCGTCGCGCTCGCGCTTGCCATCTTCACCGTCACGGCCGCGGTGCAGGCGCTTGTGTTCGCGCTCAGCGGCAGCCTGGCGCTGCTGGCCGACCTAGTCCACAACGGCGGGGACGCGCTAACCGCGATCCCGCTCGGCGTCGCGTTCGCGCTGCGCTCCCCTCGCGCCGAGCGCCTAGCCGGCTTGGCGGTCGTGGCCGCAATCTTCATATCCGCGTGTGTTGCCGCCTACGAGTCGACCATGCGCCTGCTGCACCCATCCACGCCTGGCCATCTGCTCGTCCTCGCACTCGCCGGCATGGCTGGCTTCGCGGGCAACTCGCTTGCCGCCCAGGTACGCACTCGCGCCGGGCGGCGACTGAACAGCGCCGCGCTGATCGCGGACGGAGATCACGCCCGCGCCGACGCGTACGTCTCACTCGCCGTGATCGCCAGTGCGGTCGCCATCGTCGCCGGCGCCCCGATCCTCGATCCCGTCATCGGCTTGGGAATGACCGTCGTGATCCTGTGCATCACCCGCGAGAGCTGGCGCACGGTGCGCAGACATTCACACCATTAGAACAAATCCCCACCGCTGGGTGCGTTGGCGGGGCTCGGCGCCCATTGCAGTGTGCCGGTTGCGGATCCTCATGGTAGACGCGGACCATGTGGCCATGACTCCGTCCACCTCGCTGATCGCACCGAGCACGAACGCAAGGTATCCGTCGCGCTGGACTCGATGTCGGCGATGGACGTTCGCGAGCCCAGAGCTTAAGCCGCGAGGGTGTTCAGGTCGTTTCGATGAGCTTGACGGGAAGACCGCGGGAGCCGGCGTTGCGCGCGAGCCGTCCGTCAAGGGTCCACAGCACCGTCTCGAGCTGTTCTGCAAGAGCGACGTACGCGGCGTCGTAGGCACTCTTGCGCTCAAGCCGCTGGGTCATCGCCACCACGGCCGGTGCGTCCTGGAGCTGATGCAAAGCGACGGGGATCGCGGATATACGCTGCCACGCTTCAGGCATGTCGGCCTCGGGAAGCTGTCCGGCGGCTACGGCTCGCGCGAGTGCGCTGGCCATCTCATACGGCATGAGCCCGGGCGCGTGTAGGTCTTCGTCCTGCGCTCGCCACTCGCGTAGCAGGCGTTCGACGGCGACGGCGCGGTGCCGGTCGAGCGCGAGCACGACCAGCGCGTTGGCATCGATGACGACGCTCAAGTGCCGCGGCGCTCAAGCTCGGTGCGTGCCTCGCGCGCCAGCATCACACCGTCGATGTCCGGCAGCCTCGCGCGCAGCTCCACGAGCCCAGCGAGCGCGCTCTCCAGGTCACCGGCACCTGCGCCGAGATCTGCCCGCACGAGCTCATCGGCGAGGGCGTCGGGCTCAACACCGCGTCGGCTGGCCTCCTGCAGCAGAAGATCGTAGGACGCCTGCGGCAACCGGACGGTTCGCTCTCTCGTGGACATAGCGCAAAGTGTAGGCCGTCAGCCAGCGATCTCCGCCGCCAAGGCACAAGGGCCGCATGGCGTCGAGCCCCTGACGTGGAGCAGCGACACAAGTTGATTCCGGCCTCACGAAGGGCAACCCAGAGGGCGACACCTGAGGGGTCGCGGCGACGGCGATAGGTGGGCGTACACCGCTCGTCGATCACGTGCGGCATTCGGCGGCCTGCTCGACGCGCCGAACTCGACGCACCCCCAGCCGATTGGTACTCCGGCGCCGCAAGCGTGAATGCTCAGACACCGGCGGGAACTCCGGGGCCCCGGGGTGTCAGGCTCCAGTCCTGTCTCGCCGATCGACCGTTCGGACGGCTTCGAGCTCGAGAGAGGAGGGGTCGTTTGGACGTTATACGCCGTGTCATACGGCTTATAAAGCCCTATCGCGTCGGCTTTCTGGCGCCGTCGGAAGGCATCCGGGCGGCTGCGCTCATGGCCACCGGGGTTTAGGCAGTAAGCCGGCTCCAGTGCCTAAATCCCCCCGAATCCCCCTAAATCGCCCTCAAACTCCGAGGTTCCATCAGTCTGGCCAACATCTTCAAAACCGCTTATTTCCAGGCATTTTGCGGGAATGGCACGGGATATCGCTCCCGATTCGGGTCGGCGAGGTCCCCGGTTCGAATCCGGGCGCCCCGATTACAAAAGCCCTGCAAATGCAGGGTTTTTTGTTGGCGTACGTTACGCGGTGGCCTCGCGTGTTTGGGCAGTTACTGCCCAAACACAGGCAGTAGGGGCGTTGTGGGTGTCTCGATCAGACTGGAAGCGGCTTGTTTGTGCGGTTTCGGGCGATAGACCGCGCCGAAATCATCGGCGCGCGCTATCGCGGGTCTGTCCCACTTACCCACCGGCCTACTGGCCCACAAAGAGGAGTCGGTATGCCTGCGCTCAAGACGATCGATGAGAAGGGTCGCTTGACGCTCGGGCGGGAGTTCGCCGGGCGGACTGTGCAAGTCGAGAAGGGTGAGGATGGGCTCGTCGTCAGGTTCTGCCGCGTGGTGCCCGAACGCGAGGCGTGGCTGTGGGCGCCGCCAACCCTCGCCACAGCAGCCTGCACACCCACGAGTACGACTCGCTCGCGCATCCCTTCGACCCGCAGGGGAAGGTCTTCGAGGCCTACGCTCAAAACAAGACTCCAGGCGCGTACCGAATCTTCTGGTGCTACGGACCCGAAAAGGGTGAGATGACCATTATCGCCATCACCCCCCACCCCTGACACACCGTGCCGCGCGCGGTGCCTCGGGCTAGATGTGTCTGCGGGAACCCAGAAGCGCCAGCTGACTCGTCTGCGTGACGAGTCCTGCAGGCCATGCATTACGGCGCAGCGGCTTGTGTTGCATACCTTGTGACCATTCGCTCCTCGAAGACGAAGCCGGCTTCGAGGGCGCGGCGCACGGGACAGGTCTCGGCGACGCGCTGAAGCCTGCGCCGCTGATCGGGTGTGATGTCGTCGGGAAGGTGTATGTCGATGGTGAAACGCCGCGGGACGCTGTCGGGGTCATAGTCCACCTCGACGGATGTCTCGCCGAGGCCCCAGCCGCGGTTCTGTGCGTACATAGCGATCATCGTCGCGATGCACGAGGCGAGTGTCGCGGCGAGCAGCTCGTGTGGCGCGGGGCCCAGGTCGGTGCCGCCGATGTGCTCGGGCTCGTCGGTGACGATCGTGTGGCGGCCGTTGACGTCCACCTCCTGTCTGAGGCCATTGCCGATGCGGCGGGCTGTGGCGGTCATCCCCATCACCGACCACCATGCCTTGCGCCGCCTGCGCTCCCATCCGGCGTGACTACTCGATCCTATCCGCAAGAAATGCCCATACAATCACAGTAGTAAACAACGATGTAGTTGTGTTATGGTGGGAGCATGAGCACAACCACGGATGTGCCCCACCCGCTGCCGGAGGTGCTCGCCGAAGCGATCGCTGAGCGCTTTCGGGTCCTCGCCGAGCCGATGCGCATCCGCCTGCTGGATGCGCTGCGCGAGGGCCCGGCGAGCGTGCAGGAGCTCCAGCGCGCGACGGGCGCGTCTCAGCAGAGCGTGTCCAAGCATCTCGGCGTGTTGCTGCGCGGCGGGTTGGTGAGGCGGCGCAAGGAAGGCAACTTCTCGCTTTATGCGATCGCCGACGAGGGCGTGTTCGAGCTCTGCGAGCAGGTCTGCGGCGGCTTGCGGCGCCAGCTCGACGAGCTCGAGACGCTGCTGCGATGAGCACGACGACTCTGCCTCGCCCCGCAGTTCGGCTCATACCGCCGAGCGAGCACACGGTAGGCGTGGGCCCGATCGGCCGCCTTGGCCGTTATACCGCTATGCACTTCCGCCTCGTGCTGATCGGATGGCTGATGGTTGCACTGGTGCTCGGCTTCTTCGCGCCGCGTGTCGAGACGGCTCTCTCTGGGGCGGGCTGGGAAGCGAGCGGGTCACAGTCGGTGCAGGCGCGCAAGCTCGTCGAAAACGACTTCGCCGGCCTGGGCAGCTACGGACTCGAGACGGTCGTCTACTCCCCGACGCAGACGGTCAACTCGCCGGCGTTCCGCTCGGCGATCACACGCGTCGAGCAAACGCTTCGGGCGAACGGCGCGGTGCGGACCGTCGTTGCTCCCGCCTCGGGGCTTTCGATCTCAGCCGACGGCCACACCGCGATCGTGCAGGCCGGAGCCGCGCGCGACCCGAACGAAATGGTCGCCGCCGCCGACAAGCTCAAGGGGACGCTGCACGGGCTCTCGACTGGCACGGTCGTGGTCAGCCTCACTGGCGCGGCCGGCATGTGGTCAGACTTCAACGCCGCGAACCGCTCGGCGATGCTCAAGTCGGAGGTCATCTCCTGGCCGGTGACGCTCGGGATCATGCTGCTCGCGTTCGGCTCGCTCGTCGCCGCGGGGCTGCCGCTGATGCTGACGATGGTCGGGCTGCTTTCGGCCGCCGGCATGCTCTATCTCGGCACACGGGGGATGCCGATCTCGATCTGGGCGATGAACTTCGCGCTGATGTTCGCGCTCGCGCTTGGGATCGACTACGCGCTGTTCATCGTGATGCGTTTCCGCGGCGCCTTCTTCGGCTCGAAGCTCAGCGCGCAGGAAGCGGCTGCCGTGACGATGGACACCGCGGGCAAGGCTGTGCTGTTCAGCGGCGCGACCGTGCTGATCTCTCTCACCGCGGTGATGCTCGTCCCCAGCCCTGCGTTTCGCAGCATGAGCCTCGGCATCATGCTCGCCGTCATCTTCGTACTCGCCGCGACGCTCACTCTGCTTCCCGCGGTGCTGGCCAAGCTTGGCCCCAAGGTCGACAACCTATCGCTGCCGTGGGCGCATTCCGGCGAGCATCGCTCCACGCGGTTCGCGGCGTGGGGTGAGCGCCTGTGGCGCCACCCCTGGCGTTACGGGATCCCAGCCCTGGCCGTACTGCTGGCCCTAGCGTACCCCGTCACGCAGTTGAAGACCTCGATGCCCTCAATCAAGGTCGTGCCGTCCAGCGACTCCTCACGGGTCGGCTATGACCAGATCCAGGCTGCGCTAGGACCGGGAGCCACCGGCCCGCTGCAGATCGTCGCGCCCACAAGCGAGGCGGCTGGGATAGCGAGGCTCGCCCAGGGCGATCCGGGGATCGCGCAGCTCATGCCGGCCCAGCCCGGCGCTCACGGGCTTTCCCTGGTCACTGCTGTCCCCCGCCAGGACCCGTCCAACCCCGCGGTCGGCGCGACGATCGAACGGTTGCGCTCGCGCCTGCCAGCGGGTGCCGTGCTTGGTGGCGCGGTTGCCGAAAACCATGACCTGCAGAGCCTGCTCGCCGCCAAGGCCGCGCTGGTGATCGGCGTGGTGCTGGTGCTCGGGTTCCTGCTGCTGCTGTTCGCGCTGCAGGCGCCGCTGCTCGCGGCTGCGGGCGTGCTCACCAACCTGCTGGCCACGGGTGCCGCGTTCGGGGTGGCCAAGTGGATCTTCCAGGACGGCGACCTGCACTCGCTGCTGGGCTTCCAGCCGCAGGGATTCCTGGACGCCTGGGGCCCCGTGTTCTTTTTCGCGATGATCTTCGCGATCTCGATGGACTACACGATGTTCTTGCTGTCCTCGGCCAAGGAGCACTGGGACCACTCCCACAACGCCAAGGACGCGATGGTCAACGGGATGGCGCACTCGGGCAGGGTGATCTTCGCCGCGGCTGCGGTGATGGTCGCCGTGTTCTTCACGTTCGCTCTCTCCGGGCCGCTGCCGCCGAAGGAGATGGGGATCATCCTCGGCGTTGCCGTGCTCCTGGACGCGGCGCTCGTACGGCTGCTGTTGCTGCCCGTCCTGCTGCGTCTGATGGGTGCCCGCGCGTGGTATCTGCCCCGCTGGGCACGGCGCGTCCTACCCGACGTACGGTTCGGACACTCCTGACCCCGCTCATCCACCGTTAATCTGACACTCCCTTTCGCGGGGGCAGCATTTTTACCGACGCCGAGTTATGGCCGCGCCCCTTCG
The DNA here is from genome assembly GCA_963725525.1 of uncultured Solirubrobacterales bacterium. Classification (GTDB taxonomy): domain Bacteria; phylum Actinomycetota; class Thermoleophilia; order Solirubrobacterales; family Solirubrobacteraceae; genus Palsa-744. The sequence goes on along the minus strand of CAVRYP010000007.1, from coordinate 10,361 downwards.
AGTGCACCAGATGGTGGCCGACATCGATTCCGGAGCCGGCGCCCGCGAGCGTGTCAGGATGTAGGATATATCGGCAAAATGGGATTTTGAGGCATTCCTGGGCGGGCGGTCGGGCCTTGGGGGTTGTAGATCAGGCAGCGCACCTTCCTGCCCTGTTGGCAGGCGGTGAGCGAGGCCGCCGCCGCCGACGAAGCCGCTTGCGCTGGTTACAAGGGCGTGCGTGTACCTATGAACGTGTCGAGCCGGACTCCGGGGAAGGCAGGCTAATGCGGCATGCTGGGTTCATGAGCGTGTTGCCTGCGAGTGTTCCAAGACGGGCCCCATGATCCGTTCGCTGCTGGACACCATTCTCGATCGCACTGTGGTCGGTGGCTACACGAGCGTGGGTTATCGCGTCCGCAGGGGCGCGTGGGATACGGCGGACCTGAAGCCAATGGATGGCCAGGTCGTCTTGGTGACTGGCGCAACGTCGGGGCTCGGGTTGGCCGCTGCCGAGGGCTTCGCGCGCCTGGGCGCCTCCGTGCGGATGCTTGCCCGTAGCGAGGAGCGCGGCGAGCGCGCGAGCAAGATCGTGGTGCAACGATCGGGCAACAGCGATGTGCAGGTCGAGCGCTGTGATCTCAGCGAGCTTCAGGCCGTGCGGCAATTTGCCGAACGTTTTAGCTTCGGGGCTGGCAGGCTCGATGTGCTCGTCAACAACGCGGGTGTGATGACGCGGAAGCGAACGCTGTCGGTCGACGGGATCGAGTTGACCTTCGCCACCAACGTCCTCGGGCCGTTTCTGCTGACGAATCTGCTGATCCCGCTACTGGAGAAAAGCGCTCCGGCGCGCATCATCAACGTGTCTTCGGGTGGGATGTACACGCAGCGGATCCATGTCGAGGACCTGCAGAGCGCCCGCGAGGAGTTCGACGGTCCGACTGTCTACGCGCGCACCAAGCGTGCCGAGGTGATCCTGACCGAGATGTGGGCGCAGCGGCTGCGGGGCAGTGGCGTTGTCGTGCACGCGATGCACCCGGGCTGGGTCGATACTCCGGGAGTCGAGGCCTCGCTGCCGCGCTTCTACACGCTCACCAAGGTGCTGCTGCGTACGCCGCGCGAAGGCGCGGACACGATCGTCTGGCTCGGTGGCGCTCCCGAGGGCGCGAGCGGCAGCGGTGGCTTCTGGCACGATCGCCGGCGGCGCCCGACCCACCTCTTGCCGTGGACCAGGGAGGCACCCGAGGACCGCGAGCAACTTTGGGCCGAGTGCGAGCGTCTCAGCGGCTGGCGGAACATTCCGCCCACAACCCACTCAACCAGATAAGGAGAACCAGATGGCCAGCTACAGAGCTACGGTAGACACGCCACTCTCTCCCGCTGAGGCGTTCGCATACCTGAGCGATTTCTCGAACGCCGAGGAGTGGGATCCAGGCACCGTGCAAGCCGAACGCCTCGGCGACGGGCAACTCGGCGAGGGGACGGAGTTCCGTCTCGTGGCCGCCTTCCTCGGCCGTAACACGACGCTCACTTATCGCATCGTCGAGTTCGATCCCCCGAACGCCGTCACCTTTCGCGGCGAGAACTCGACCGTCGTATCGCTCGACCGCATCACCTTCGAGCCCTCCGACGGAGGGACACGCGTCCTCTACGACGCGGACCTCAAGCTGAAGGGACTCTTGAAGCTCGCCGACCCGCTGCTCGGCCTTGCTTTCAACCGCATCGGCGATAGCGCTCTGGCGGGCATGCGAAAGGCGCTGGGGACCCGGCGCCCCGAGCGTCTACCCACACTCTCCGGACGCGCCCTCGACGGCGAGCCCTACGAGTTGCCCGACGATCTGCGCAAGCACCACAGCTTCCTGATCGTAGCCTTCCGCCGCGAGCAGCAGGCGCTCGTCGATCAATGGCTGCCGTGGCTTCTCGCGCGCGAGCAGCGCAGCCCCGAGGTAGCCGTCTACGAGTTGCCCGTGCTCTCCGTTGCCTATGGTCCCGTACGCTGGTTCATCGACGGCGGCATGGCCCGCGGCGTTGGCAGCGACTCCGCACGTGCCCGCACGATCACCGTCTACACGGATGTCGGCAAGGTCGTCTCAGCGTTGGGGCTTCCCGGCACCGAAACGATCGCCGTGCTGCTCGTCGAGCGCTCAGGACGCATCCTTGCGACCGAGCTCGGCCGCTTCGATGCAGAGAAGGCGGAGCGGCTCGCCGACGCGCTTCAACCACAGCCCTGAACGGCTACGGAAACCGGCCAATTTGCCAATTTGCGGCGGTTTCGCTGTCGGCAGTTTGGCAGCAGATGCCGTTGGTTTCCTGCGGATTCCTTTGGGCTTTGGACAATGGGCAAGGGTGGCGTCCAAAACCCCACCCGACGGGGAGCACCGCCGTATGGCGAGAACTCGGGTGGCAGAATTGAGCCGAGGACCGTTCACGAAACGCCCGGAGAGGCAAGTGTACGAGCACCATGGACTCGGACTGCCCCTTGTCGAGGCGAGTGACAGTCCACAGGGCGCGGCCACCGGCGACCGCAACGGACGAGCATCAGCAGCCCGCCACGACCATCGCCTCACTCCTGCCCTTGGGTGAAGGAGCAGTGTGCCCCCACAAAATGGGGGTTAGGCCGGTCACGGCGTATACCCCGGCGCGAAACCAGCTCGGAATACTGGTGCTCCTTGGGTTGGAAGTCAGCTTGGAACTTCCAACCTGGCTTGGAAGTTCCAGGCTCGGCTCGGAACTACACGCCGGGAGAGAGCCGGTAGGTGCGGTCCGGGTGCCGGGCTGGGCCTTCGCTGCCCTGGACTCTTTGAGTTAACTGGCAGGCGACGCTGTTGGAGTGAGAGCGCGAGAACAGTCGGTAACTGATAGTCAAGTCGGATGTAGTGGTGTAACGCCAGCTCGTCGGTGAGGCGTGTGGCTCACGCGGCGTTGAGCTTGGTTACCTCCTGTCTTTCTGTGTGGGTGTGGTCGTCCTTGTTCTGCGTGGCGTTGAGGGGGGTCATGCTCTCCTGGGAGAGGTAGCGGCGGCTGATGAGCCACTCGTCGTTTTGCTCGATCAGGAGGGCGCCGGCGAGGCGGATCACGGAGGTGTCGTTGGGGAAGATCCCGACGACGTCTGAGCGTCTGCCGATCTCGCGGTTGACGCGCTCCAGTGGGTTGGTGCTCCTGAGCTTGGACCAGTGCGCGTCGGGGAAGGCGTAGAACGCGAGGAGGTCTTCCTCGGCGTCCTCGAGTAGCCGGCAGACCTTCGGGACGGCGGGCTCCAAGCGCTCGATCACCTGGCCCATGCGTTCACGCGCCTGAGCGCCGTTCTCGGCCGTGAATAGCTCCCGCAGGGCCGCGGAGACCAGGCCGCGCTGTGATGGGCGACAGTGCTGGTGCATGTTGCGAACGAAGTGGCGGTTATGCCGACATCCGCATAACCGCCACTATGCCGAGGTCGGGATTATGCCGAGGTGGCCGCGAAGGGCCTGCAATAACGTTGGTTTGGGGGTGTTGATGTCGGCATAATCCGGGCTGGCGGGGGAGGCTGTGCTCTCCATTCTCGAAAGGGAGAGCACTGATGAAGAATCCGTCAAGGGTGCGGCTGTCTGGGCCGCTGAAGGAGTTCGGGCCGGGGTTCGTGGGCGAGCTTGAGCGTCTGGGGTACTCGCCGATAGGCGCGACGCTGCAGGTGCGGCTGATGGCTCGCGTTAGCAGTTGGATGCAAGCCGAGAGCCTGGTGCTTGGGGGGTTGAGCGACGAGGTCGTCGAACGGTTCTTGGCGGAGCGCCGCGCGGCTGGTCACCGGGACTACGTGAGCGCGCGTGCGATGGCGCCGCTGCTTGCCTACCTGCGCGAGCTCGGGGTGGTGCCGTCGGCCTCGCCGGCGCAGCCGTCGACGAGAGCGGAGGTGCTGGGTGAGCGCTTCCGTGGTTATCTGACCGTCGAGCGCGGCCTCGCCAGAGGGACTGTCACTGGGTACGTTGATGCCGTCAAACCGTTCCTGGCCGGCCTCGACGAGGACGGGCTTGATCTCGGGGAGTTGACCGCTGGTCGGGTGACGGCGTTCGTCGTGGCTCGCTGTCCGGGCCAGTCGCGCGGGGCGGCGAAGATGACCGTCACCGCGCTTCGGTCGCTGCTGGGGTTCTTGCACGTCGAGGGGTTGATCGCCGAGTCGCTGATCGGCGCTGTTCCGTCCGCGGCGTCGTGGCGACTGTCGGGGTTGCCGCGCTTCCTTGAGCCTGAGCAGGCCCGGGCGCTGCTGGACTCTTGCGATCCACAGACCGCGACCGGGAGGCGCGATCTGGCGATCCTGACGTTGTTGCTGCGGCTCGGGCTGCGGGCCGGCGAGGTCGCCGGCTTGCGCCTTGAGGACCTCGACTGGCGTGCGGGAGAGCTGGTTGTGGTCGGCAAGGGCCGCCGTTCCGAGCGGCTCCCGTTGCCCGTCGATGTCGGCGAGGCGATCACTGGCTATCTGCGTGACGGCCGGCCAGACAGCGCTTTGGACCGGACGGTTTTCATTCGCGTGAAGGCTCCTCGCCAGCGGTTGACCACGGGCGGGATCACCCAAGTGGTAGTTGCTGCCGGACGGCGTGCTGGGCTCGGCCAGATCCATGCGCATCGCCTGCGGCATACCGCCGCGACGTCGATGCTCAGGGCCGGAGCGCCGCTGCGGGAGATCGGGCAGGTTCTTCGTCACCGTGAGCAGCTCTCGACCGCGATCTACGCCAAGGTCGACCGGGGCGGGTTGAGTTCACTCGCGCGGCCGTGGCCGGGGGCGGGCTCGTGAGTTCGCTCGAGCAGCACCTGATGGAGTATCTGGCGGTACGGCGCGCGATGGGATACAAGCTCGCGCGCGCGGGGAAGCTGCTGCCCCAGTTCACCGCATGGATGGCTGAGCGCGATCAGCGAGTACTCACCACCGAGTCGGCGCTCCAGTGGGCGACCTGCCCGCTGGCGACCGGCTCGAACTGGCACCGCCATCGACTGACGGTCGTCCGCGGCTTCGCTATGCACCTGCACGCGATCGACCCGGCACACGAGGTGCCACCGTCCGATCTGCTGCCGTGGCGGCCACGGCGCACGGTCCCATACCTCTATACCGACGCGGAGATCCTGACGCTGATGGACAGCGCGACGGTGATCCCGACGCCGCATCGCGCGGCGACGATGCGCACGCTCTTCGGGCTGCTCGCCGTCACCGGAATGCGAGTCGGCGAGGCGATCCGTCTGGACCGCAGCGACATCGACCTCGCCAACAGGCTGCTGGTCGTGCGCGACAGCAAGTTCGGCAAGTCACGCGAGGTCGCGCTTCACCCCAGCACGATCGTGGCTCTGCAGACCTACCTCGCTCGCCGCGACCGGCCCGTCCCGCCCGAGCTGAGCACCGCAGTGTTCACCTCGGCCGCCGGCACCAGGTTGAGCTACTGCAACGTCCACCTCGCGTTCAAGCGGATCGTCGCGCACGCCGGACTACGCCCACGGTCTGTCAACTGCCGGCCACGGCCGCATGACCTGCGTCACACCTTCGCCGTCAACACCCTGCTCGATGCCTACCGCACCAGCGAGAACCCGGCGGTGAGACTGCCGCTGCTCTCGACCTATCTCGGGCACGTTCACCCCGGATCGACCTACTGGTATCTGCAGGCCGCGCCGGAGCTGCTCGCGCTCGCAAGCGACCGGCTCGAGCGTCATCTCAAAGGAGCCGCCCGATGAGCATCCTCGCGCCGACACTGCAAGCGTTCTTCACCGACCGGCTGACACGGCAACGCAACGCCAGCCCACACACGATCGCGGCCTACCGCGACACGCTGCGTTTGCTTCTCGCTTTCGCCCAGCAGCGAACCGGCAAGCAGCCCTGCCAACTCGACCTCGACGATCTCGACGCGCCGCTGATCGGCGCGTTCCTGGACCACCTCGAGCACGAGCGCCACAACAGCATCCGCACCCGCAACGCGCGCCTCGCCGCGATCCGCTCGCTGTTTCACTACGCCGCGCTCAAGCACCCCGAGCACGCCGAGACGATCAGCCGCGTGCTGGCGATCCCACCCAAGCGCTTCGAGCGGGCGCTGATCACGTTCCTGACCGAGCCAGAGATCGACGCGCTGTTCGCCGCGCCCGACCGCGACACCTGGACCGGCCGCCGCGATCACGCGATGCTGCTGCTCGCAGTCCAGACCGGGCTCAGGGCATCCGAGCTGACCGCGCTGAAGCGCAGCGACATCCACCTCGGCGCCGGCCCGCACGTCAGCTGCCTGGGAAAGGGCCGCAAGCACCGGATCACCCCGCTGACCAAGCAAACCGTCGCGGCCCTGCACGCCTGGCTCTCAGAGCGAGCCGGGAACCCGGACGACCCCGCGTTCCCGACCCGCACCGGCCGGATGCTCAGCCGCGACGCGCTCCAACGACGGATCGCCGAACACACAACCACCGCCGCGCTCTCGCGCCCGTCGATGGCGACCAAGACGATCAGCCCACACGTCCTCAGGCACACAGCCGCGATGCGGCTACTGCACGCCGGGATCGACACCTCTGTGATCGCACTCTGGCTCGGCCACGAGCACATCGAGACGACCCAGATCTACCTCCATGCCGACATGGCGCTCAAGGAAGCCGCGCTCGCGAGGACCACCCCGCCCGACACGCCACCCGGCCGCTTCCAGCCACCCGACAAGCTCCTCGCCTTCCTCGAGACGCTCTGATTATGCCGACCCCGACCAGCCCAATCCGCCCACCACCACCCACTTCCACCACCCACCTCGGCATAATCCCGACCTCGGCATAGTGCACGGTGCAGCGCTGCCACGGGCACGCCAGGACCCGCTCGATCGCGTGCTTGAGCCCTTCGTGGTGGTCTGAGACGGCCAGGCGCACGCCCTGCAGGCCCCGGGAGCGAAGGGAGCGCAGGAACTCAACCCAGAACGCCTCGGACTCGATCTCGCCGAGGTCCAGGCCGATCACCTCCCGGACACCAGTCTCGTGGACGGCGTAGGCGATCACGAGCGCCTTGGAGCGCACGTGCCCACCGCAGCGGACCTTCACGTGCTTGGCGTCCAGCCACAAATACGGGTAGGCGCCTTCCAGAGGGCGCTCCCGGAATACCCTCACCTGCTCATCGAGTGCCCGGCACAGCGCCGAGACGCGATCCTTGGTCATCCCTGTGATCCCGAGCTGCTCCACCAGCCGGTCGACCTTCCGGGTCGAGACGCCATTGACGTACGCCTCCAGGACGACCGCGACGATCGCCTGCTCGCTGCGTCGGCGGGGCTCCAGGAAACTCGGGAAGTATGCTGAGCCCTGGCGCTTCTTCGGGATCAGCAGCTCGATCTCCCCGACCCTGGTCTCCCACCCCCTCGGCCGGTAACCGTTGCGGTGCGTCACACGCCCAGCACTGACTTCTCCCAGCTCGGCGCCTACCTCCGCGGAAACCTCAGCCTCCATCAGCTCGCGAGCGATCAACGCAACGGCGTCCCGCACGAAATCACCGTGCTCGCCCGCCATCACCTTGGCAACGACATCAGCAGTAGTCATCCTCTGCACTCCGGCCATCGTGGTGCTCTCCTTCTCATCGATTCTTGGTGGAACCGACGAGTCTGGACGCCACGGTGGCCGGAACAATCCCGGCCCTACGCGACGCTCGCTACACCACTTCTACCGACACGACCTAACTGATTGGAGCGAGCGTCGAGGCCCGCGACCCGGCCAAAGGGCCGCACATCCAGAGATCCTTGGCAGGAGCGCCGGGGGCAGGCGCACGGAGCCCGAATCCAGAGCACCGTCAGCCCAGCAACCAGCAGTGCGTGGGAGCGGCGGCTTGCGGTGGCCCCGGCGCGGCGGCTTGAAGTGGCTCCACTTCGCGTCGGTTGGTGTGTGTTGTTGATCTTCTCTGATTAGTGGGTGTGGCGGCGTCTCGTGGAGCGGAGCGCGTAGCGCGTAGCGGAGCGAGATGCCGCCGGCGCGGCTCCCGATGGGGGGTTAGTTCGCTCCTTTTTTTGGGCCGCGGGCGAGGCCGTGGCGGAAGCGCCAGGACTCGGTGCCGGTGTCGATGATGTGCGCGCGGTGGGTGATGCGGTCAACGACGGCCTTCGCGAGGCGCGCGTCGGGGAACACCTTCGTCCATTCCCCGAACGGGAGGTTGGTCGTGACGATCAGGCTGGCGCGCTCGTTGCGCTCGGAGATGACCTGGAAGACGAGCTCGGCGGCGCCCTCGGGTAGCGCGAGATATCCCAGCTCGTCAAGGACAACAAGCTCCGTGCGTGCGTAGCGCGCGATGACCCGGCCGAGCTCGCGTTTTGACTCGGCTGCCTGCAGCTCGTTCGCTAAGGCGGCGAGGGTGGTGAAGCGGACACGTCGTCCTTGTTGGCAGGCGAGCACCGCGAGGCTGATCGCTAAATGCGTCTTGCCGGTCCCTGAGTCGCCGAGGAGGATCACTGACTCGCGGTCATCGATCCAGGTGCCCTGCGCCAAGGCGGCGATCGTGGCCTGCGGGATCTTCGGGTTCTCCTCGAAACGGAAGTCCTCAAGGCGCTTGGTGAGCGGGAAGCGTGCGTCGATGAGCCGTCGGTGTTCGCGTCGTTCGGCTCGCTCTGTGACCTCTGCTTCAAGGAGCGCGGCGAGATATGCGGTCGGGGTTTGCTGGTCGCGGGTTGCCTCCTCGGCCAGCGCCCGGAAGCGGGCGCGGACGGTCGGGAGCTTCAGCTCTACGGAGTGCGCCTCGATCAGCGTCTCCAGTGCTTGGACCTTCGCCGGGGCGCTCACCGTGCCGGCCCGGCCACGAGCAGCTCGTCGTATTGGTTGAGTGTCGGGACGGGCGCCCCGAGGCCCTGCAGGCGCCGCGGGAGATCATCGAGCGCCGGTGAGGACTGGCGGGCTCTGCGGCTCACCAGGACCGCGACCGCGCGCCCGTCGTGGGCGCCCGCAGTGAGCGCTCCACGGACCGCTTGCTCGACCTCGCCGGGGGTGTGCTCGCGGGCGAGGATGAGCACGTCGACCATCTGTCGTGCGGCCTCTGAGGTGCCATAGCGCTCGCCGATCTTCTCCCACAGCTCGTCGAACACCGAGGGCCAGGAGCCGCGCTCACGTTCCTGGGAGAGAGCGAGCGACCCGGACAGCGCGCCCGGCTTGCGTGCGAGCAGCTCGAGATAGTGATCGAGGCTGGCTGCGACACCGAAGCGGCCGTGCTGGCGCTCGTGGCGGGCGACCAGCGCCCCGCCGTGATGGATCTCGATCTCGCGGGCACCAACACGCGAATGCACGCGCAGCCCCGCCAGCCGAACAGGCACCGAATACCGGTTCTGCTTGATCGTGACCAGTGCCTTGGAGTCCACGCGGGGTGTGGCCCGTTCAGCCATGGACGCCCGCTCAACGGGCAGGCCGCGCAGCAAAGGACGCTCTCTAGCGAAAGACACGCCGACGCTCTCTTGGCGCCCCGCGATCCGGCGTGAGAGATCGCTCTCGCAGCCAGCGAGCATCCGCGTGTTCAGCTCCCCGAGCGACGCAACGTCTGGGACGGGAACCAGGTGACGACGGCGGAAACGCCCGACCTCTCCCTCGACGCCGCCCTTTTCATGAGCGCCCTCGATCCCCGGAGTCGTGAACTGCGACTCATAGAGATAGTGCGAGCGCAACGCGATGAAGCGATCCGTCTCGACCCGCCGCCGGCCACGCAAAACCTGCTTCACCGCGCTCGTCAGATTGTCGTAGCGAAGCAGGCCGAACACCCCGCCGAACCAGTCGAACGCCTCGACATGCGCCTCCAGAAACGCCTGCTGGGAGCAGTGCGGGAACGCCATCGCGAACGCCGCACCGGAATGACACGCACGCATATGAAACAAGTAGACCCTGCGCTGAGCGCCGGCCATCGCGACGTGCGCCTCGCCCCAGTCAACCTCAGCCTCCACGCCCGCCGCATGCACCTGCGGCACAAACGCCTGGACCCCTTCGCCGCGATCACGTCGGCGACCGTGAACATATTCCCGGACCGTGCGCTCAGCGACGTCAGCCGCGTGCTCATCACGCAGGCGCTCCCAGATCCGCTTGGCGGTATGACGCTGCTTGCGCGGCGCATCCCGGTCCCCGTCAAGCCACGAGTCGATGAGCCCCCGATATGGACCCAACTTCGGCGCAGGCCGACCCACAGGCTTGCGCTTGACGGGCGGCAACGGCGCCGCTAGCGCCTGACGCACCGCCCGCCGATGAACCCCATACCTCGCCGCCAACGCCCTCGTCGAGATGCCTTCCCGATCCCGATCTCTCCTGATCTGCTCGAACGTCTCCACTCGTGATCCCATTCCTCACTGCCGCCTCCCGCTCAAGCTCCATGAGCCTCAAACAGTCAGCAGCCAGTCGGACGGAGGTGGGGCCACTTCAAGCCGCCGCAGTGGAGCCAGTTCAGACCGCCGCTCCCA